>NZ_LMOE01000012.1:0-39251 GCF_001423205.1 Acinetobacter sp. Leaf130 | reverse complement strand
ACAAAATCACAGATTTTGTCGGCCTCACTCGAACGTTGCAACGGTAATCAAGGAGGGAAGATTTTTCCAGTACGTCAGTTCGCAAAGTAGACACTTTGCTCTATAAATGCTCGTAGTATCCCGCAATTTCAATTTTGAGTTCTACGATAACAGAGTTGTATACATTGATTGGTAAATGAAAAAATTCTGGATACTCATTCCAAAGATTTATTTCATTTTTGAATAAATATTTATAGCGTATTTCCCCACCATTAACCTGTTGGTTTCTTATCTTTTCAATAATTGATTTTCTTGTTCTTGCCAATGTCTCTAATACTTCAATAGCTGATTTAGGAATTAGATATATTTTATCTGATCTTCCATTCATCCATTGTTGTGCATCACGTTTATCGAAGCTCGTTTCCTCAACTGCCTGTTTATAATATTCGATTACCTGCTCAGGACTGTATAAGCCATTTCTGAAGCATTCAATCTTAAACTGTGCATTGTTCATTTCTTTCTACCTTATGCAACTGCATTAAAAAATATTCCTAGAATCGCCACTAATACAAACGTACAAATACTGAAGCTAAAATTTTCATTTGCTCGTTTCCATTTACCCTTTTTTTTATAAAAAAGGTAAATTAAACCTGTGATAAATATTAAAGCTGTATTTACACTAATCTTTAGAACTCTCAGAATCTCATCTGCCCGATCTAAGTTATTAAATGCTACTAATATGCCTACTAGCGTTATAAGCATTACCCCAATTAGGCTAATCCCTCTATTTTGAGATTTACTTTGCATAGCTTCTCCATTCTTTAAATCAATAAATCTGAGACGCAATGAACCGCAATTTTTTTGCTTCATAAGAATCTAACCCGCAAAAAAATTGCGGGCGAATTATTCACTACGTTAGACAGATTGGATTATGAAAATCTTACTGTTCTAGCTGCCTTTTTAAATTCCAGAACCTCAGCCCATGATTCCAACAACTCCCATTTTTTTGCTAGAGCTTGATATTCAGGACTATTTAAATACTCATCAAGTAGGCTTGATTCTACTCTTTCGATTTCTAATACTGATATACAAGCTTGGAATACACTTGAATCTAATTTTCTAAATTCCGTAAGATCGAATTTAAAATTTCTATTAGCAAAGCAGCTTAATAAAAATTCTTTGACGACTAAACTTTGCTCTGTCTTTCCCTCTGCTATAGAAAAGAGTTGTTCTATAGCTTTTATGCCCTGCATGAGTTTGTTTTTCATTTCTTTCTGTTCTGGTTGTTGCATCACTTAATTTCTCCAAAATAAAGAAAAGGGGCACTCCCCTTTTCATTAGTTCACAATATTTAATTCGGCAAAGTCATTAGAAATTTGAACTGCATTCATTTTGCAAACGTCTATCAATAAACTGCAAAATGTGTGCTTATAATCTTTAAATGATTTTGAGTTAATCTCTAAGTCCTCAATCATTTTTAAAAACTGCATAGCAGATAGGTTTTTAGCTTGCTCTTTAGTTGATTCCTCCAGTAGCAATATTTCATCTAATAGTGCCTGCCCCTCTGCATGGATTTCCTTTTTACTCATTCCTAAATCTTGGTTCTTTTTAACCTGCCATACATTGACAAATATCATTGCCCCTGCAAGCAATTCAAAAGGTATATCGTTCTGATCTTTCAATACACATAAACAACCAACAAGGAAGCTATCAGCTTCGATCTCACGGCCTGTACTGTAGTACATCAGCCTGTCTTTTTTGAGTGCTTCTTCAAAGTATATATCTGCCAACGATAGCCCTTGATTGTTCTTATTGAGCATGTAGTTTGCCATTAAAGCGATTTGTTGAACTGGTAAAATTTTAGTAGACATGATTTTATCCTTTTTGATTAGATCGCCAATCGACCTAATAAACTTATTATACCCATATTGATTTGTGAGTACAAAACAATATGGGTAATTTTATGTAACTGCTTTTATTTCTCTCTCAGACCGTTTTACTGTCTGGCCGATGGTTTTGCACGGCTGCCGATCTAAACGCGCTGTATCGAGCAGCTAGGCCACTAAAAAGCCCCTTGCGGGGCTTCTTTCTTTTAGTCTATGAGTATGTAAATTGCACGAGTATTTAGAATATCTCTATTTTTTGAGATTACATCTTTTATGTAATCACTAAAAAATACAGCTCTCCGGTTTACATCACGGTTTTTATTCAATGACATGATAGATACTTTTGATAATGCAAAGAGATTAGCCACAATTGAAAATTCAAGGGCATTAAGTTCAAAGGTTTCACCGTAACCAGTTTCACATGTAAATACATCATCAGATTGCAGAACAAAAAAACCGCTTTTTGTTTCCCATATTCCTGCACCTCGATAATTGTCACTAAGCCGTCTAGCTTCATGAAACAACGTGTTTTCCCACATGTAGAGTGTATGAGCCATAGCAATTGAATAAGTCGGATATTCAGCAGCTTGTAAGCTCTGGAACGCTTTTAGATCAGCTTGGTTAAAGCTGTCATAACGCATCTTTTGAATTTCTTCAGGTGATAATAAAACTAATTCAGTCATGGTATAAATTCCTGTTTTTTAATTAGATCGCCAATCGACCTAATAAAGACATTATACCCATATTGATTTGTGAGTACAAAACAATATGGGTAATTTTATGTAACGGCTTTTAAATCCCTTTCAGGCTGTTTTACTGTCTGGCCGATGGTTTTGCACGGCTGCCGATCTAAACGCGCTGTATCGAGCAGCTAGGCACTAAAAAGCCCCTTACGGGGCTTTGATCAAGCGTAGGATGACGTATAACAACGTTTATAAACTTTTGTACCTGTTGGCAATGTCTCATAGCTGAGTGGTGAAGCAGTTGCAGACTTATGAATAACAACATAGCCATTCATGATTTTTTTCTGCATTGGCTCCCCTACAAATTCATTTGGAGTGGGAACAACATAACCTTGCATGTCTGTATGTGGGTCAAGCATTTGCCCAATCTCGCGTATTGTGCAAAACGCGCCTGATTTTTCTATGACTTGATAAAACTCTACGTTAGTTTGTTCCCATCCCCACGAACTATATAAAATCGTTCCAATTTCTAAGTCCTTTCTGAATTTCGCTAGGCTTTGCTTTTCTGCTTCTTTATCGGCAATTTTATTTGAATATGATCTGTTATCACTTTCTATAGACTTTTTAACGGCTTCTTTCATATTCTCAATATTTGAAAAGCCATTATATAAGAATGGTTTCTTTGCCCGTCCTTTGTAGGCCACAACGCATTTTTCTTCTAATGAAACATAGTAAACAGTACCAGTTAACTTATTGGTAATAACTTGGCTACCCTCATAAAAGAAACGGCCATTTGAATATGCTAATTTTTTCATTACTAAACACCTGTTTTTAATTAGATCGCCAATCGATCTAATAAATCTATTATACCTATATTGATTTGTGAGTACAAAACAATATGGGTTAATTTGTGTAACAGGTATATAAAAAAATAGAAAGGGAAAACCCTTTCTATTCATATCTGCTCTTAGAGTCCAACGGCTTTTAATATCGACTCATGAAGCCCTTTAATCCATGTTTTTCCCTCATCTTCTAAAGGGAGAACATTAGGAAGCTGCATAATCTTAACGCACCAAAGAGAGGGCTTTTTACTAGTTGGTACACTCACTGTTTCAACATACTGGATGAACCAACGCCCCCGACAAAATACGCTTACTAGGTCACCACTCTTGAATTGATTCAAGCGTTCTTCAATGGTTAATTCTTCAGTGTTATTAACTTGGTTAGACATGGTATAAGTTCCTGATTTTATGATTAGATCGCCAATCGACCTAATAAAGATATTATACCTATATTGATATGTGAGTACAAAACAATATAGGTTAATTTGTGTAACTAAATCTGTGCTAGAGATAGAAAGGGAACCCCCTTTCTATCTGCGTTATTTACATTGCGTTTAATTGATTCATGACACGCTTAGAGGCACCAATTCCATTTGCATTTAATTGACGTACCCAAGCCCCGCGACTTGGTGACCATTTAAAACCATTACCTTTTAAAATCTGGCGGATCTCGTCACTAGGTTTACCATCAAAAATAAACATGCAACGATTTTCAATTTTGCACTCAGAATATTTATAGAGGTCTGTTTCTACTTCCTGAGTTGGTCTTTCTTCAATCGCATTCAATTCTGCAATACGTGACTTTAAGCGTTTAATTTCTGCATTATTATTCTGTAATGCATAAGCAGGAAAACCACAATGCCCGTAAAGAGGTGTAAGGGCTTCTAAAGCCACTTTTTCAGATAGCCCTAACTCAATAAGCCCCTTTAAACATTCTTCGCGGTCAGTAACTTTTCTGATCAGTTTGTTAGCTGCTTTCATGCGCTCTTGTGCCTTTTGCAGCCCCTCTAGCTTAGCCTGTAATTTATCTGGTGCATTTGGGTCGTCACTTGAAATACCACCAGTACCAACGCTTGCAGCCTTTTCCTGATAGTAAGCTGCTTTCTTTGATTCCTGTACAGATTTACCCATAATCGAATGAATTTTTGCTCTAAAATTTCGATCACGTTTTTCACTATGATGGCCGACTAAAATAGGTTGGCCGTAAGGGATGCACTCAGCCATTTTACTTGAACGTTGTGCTAAAGCTGTGCCATTCGCATCTGCTTTAACTGCCAATTCCTCATAACGTTCTAAACGGTTGCTTTGGCGTTCCTCAAAGCGTTTTAAACGAGCTGCTTTTAAATCATCATCTTGGTTAGACATGGTATAAATTCCTGTTTTTTAATTAGATCGCCAATCGACCTAATAAAGACATTATACCCATATTGATTTGTGAGTACAAAACAATATATGTTAATTTGTGTAATATTCTTATTTTTCATTTAAGCGGGTTTTACTCTCTGGCCGATGGTTTTGCATGGCTGCCGATCTAAACGCGCTGTATCGAGCAAATAGACACTAAAAAGCCCCTTGCGGGGCTTCTCTTAACTATCAATATCAGCTTGGCCTAATAAACCAACTTTGCTATGGACGTTTTGCCATTCTTTAAATGTCATGCACTCCCAATCTAACAAATTCAAGTCTTGATCATCATGTTCATAAATAGCCTGATTACACTTTTCTTTTGTACTATACGCACTCTTTGGCATCCCGTTATAAGTTAAAACATATACTTTAGTTTCTAAAGAAATTAATTGAGTCATGGTATAAGTTCCTGATTTTATGATTAGATCGCCAATCGACCTAATAAATACATTATACCCATATTGATTTGTGATCACAAAACAATATATGTTAATTAATGTTTCTGATTTTTAGGGAATGTTATAGAGCAAAGTGTCTACTTTGCGAAGACAAAATCTGTGATTTTGTCGAGCTGACCGAAGAACGGCAACTACTCCCATTCGCCCCTGATCGGGATTGGCCGAGCAATCCCGCAGGGTTGCGACTGCTTAGGCTAATTATTTTAAAGAGGGTAGTGTTAAAAATCCCATTTACTTATTACTGATCGGAAGTATTGAGATTTTTCATAGCCTAGTTTTCTTTCAACGGCAAATTTCCAATGGTTTACAGATACCTTATCAAGCCCTGTAATACAAATAGGGTTAAAGTTAGGTACTTTATAAATCTTTCTCTTTTTACAGCTTGCAATACAATCTAAAATTTCATCGGCAATGGTTTCATTGTCACATTCAAAAATGGCATCAGTACCTTTTTTTAAAACCTTGCTTTTCTCTAAAACACCAAGCCAATTAATAAGAATATAAAAACGATAGATATGCGATATATCTACTGTATATTTGCCCTTTGTGCTGTTGTAGCTTGGCTCTATATCTACTGTGGGTAATGCTAAACAAAGTTGTTCTTTTTCAATCATTGTATAAAGACCTCTTTTGATTAGATCGCCAATCGACCTATTAAGCACATTATACCCATATTGTTTTGTACTCACAATTCATTTAAGGTATAATTTAGCTCGAAATTTAACGCACGTATTGCTCAAGCTTTAGCTTGGGCAATGCTAAGTTCAATTTGAGCAATCAACCGACTGTACCCCGTTGCTATCGTAATGACAGGAACAGAGGGCGATAGTAACCAAAACACAATATCTAGTATCGGTCGAGCTGCGGATCTCCACTATATCTTGTGTTCTTATGAAAAATTGCGGGTTTAAAATGGCAACATTAAAAGATGAATTTGTTATTCCTTTAAAGGTGGTTTCTACACGCTTGAACCACATGAAAACTCACCTCACTGGAATTATGAAAAGGGTAGAGCAAAGAGCAATCTATAACCACAAACAACGCAAAGATAAGAGCGAAGATATAAGCCTGTTGTTGTCTTGGGATGATTGGATTTATTCAGCCTTAGACGTTCATCATGAAATGAAACAAAAGCTTGTTGAAAAACAAAATGAGCAAGCTAGAAATATGAGCATTATTGAAAGAATGCTCCAGAACCAGAAAAATCATTTGCCTGTTGGACTAGGTATACGTCAGTCTCCCAAAGCAGGGGATACCTCTGTTTATGAGACAGCTTTAAAAGGTGCCATGTCACACTTTGGGATTTCAGTAAAAAAACCCGCTTGGGCGGATAATCTGAGAGCAGGGGAACAGATACCTAAAGAATTATTAGATGAACTCCCTGTGACAACTGGTGAGTTGGTCACGCTTGGGAACTGGATGCTCACGAAAAATATTTATCGCTTTGATGATGTAGTTATTAATGAGCTGCTGAAGACAAGTTTTGATGGTGTCATTCCTAACTACATTATTAATCTTCCAGATCTGAGCGTTTATATTCAAACTGACAACGCAAAACTGTACTTTAATTCTGATAAGGTCGTAGGTGTCATTTTTTGCGTTACTGAATTAAATGAACAACGTGTATTAGTTTCTACGCTCTATTTAGATAATGGGATGCCTAGAACAATAGTTATCACCTTGAGCGAAGATCAAGACATTGAATCGAGTCTAGGCGATTTTGTAGATGAATTTCAGCAAGATTATGACCCTACAACTATGCAAGATGAACTCAATATCAGACTTGATATTCAGAAAAAATTAATCAATCTGGTGTTATGGTTTAGCCAAGAAAAACCTGAAGTAACCCCTTTAACTCCAGATAGTGAAAACAAGCCTGTAAGATTTACAACTGTAAAGAATGATAAACGCTTATTTGAAGCTACCAAGTATAAAACCTATTTAGTGGGTACTGAGACGGCCAAAGCATTTAAGAAAGTCTATGATGAACTAGAAACGGCCAAGACTCAGACAAAAGGGGCAGGCAAGAGAATGCCACATTTAAGACGTTCACATTGGCATTTGTATTGGTATGGGAAAAAAGGCCGTAACGAAAGATATGATTTCAAACTTTTACCTATCACTATGGTTGGTGGTATCCCTAAAAAGTAATTGACCATTCTGACAAATTCCCGCCTTTCATAACCTCTTAAAATTGATCGTTAAATTAGATGCCTGGTCTTTTCAGCTTATTTGCTGAAATGACCAAGCATCGGTAGGAGTTTTTAACCAGTATGGACCAACAACAACGTTGTAAGTCCATACTGGTTAAAACGGATTTAAAGGGGGAGGGCTGAAAGTGAAATATTATGCCAATTGATAATTTTTAGTTGAACGGCAACTCAATTACTTAGGTCAATTTTATAAAGCCGGTGCAGCTCTCCGGTCTGGAACAAATTGCTAATTACCTGCGGGGGAACATTGAAGATACACTGGCAAAAGTTATGCCTAAAAATAATAAAATTCCACGTATGCGAAGCAGCAAAATACAGAATACAAGCATACTCAGCCAAAAGAATTTTGTACTCGTTAGGCTTGGGAAAAAATACATAATAATTGCTGGCATCAGAAAACCCACGATGACAAGCACTCTTAAAATAATTCTCAGCATGTCGCACCTCCATAGACAACAAAGCCCCTTTAGTGTCGGGGCGGTATGTCTAGCAACTTAAATATATTTGATAGATAGGGTCGCTTATTTTGGCTCTCCAACTCTTTTATAGCGTACTCAATTGCAATCTGATCTACCTGTGCAATTAAGTAATCAAAGTTTTTTTGATCAACATCGTTGTTTATGATTAGTTGTTTTTTTAAACTGTCTAAGCTCATATTCAATGTCCCTTAGTCAAACTCATCTCCAAAAGGGAATCTCATTAAAAAGTAAGAAAGATTCCCTAATAAAGTAAAGCCAATTATAGAAATAAAGTAACTCCACCATTTCAATGAATATTCAACTTCCCATTTTGTAAATATGGATTGAATTTCAAATGAATATAAGAAAAATCCGATAACCGAAGCTAAAATGCCTATAGCTGAAGCAAAACTGATTGCACACATAACAAATACATAAATAAGAGCTAAAAGTCTTGAAACTGTATTATCCGAATTAAATACGCGCATTTTTAAATTCCTATTTTTAAAATAAACCAGTTACCGCACATCAAAGTGCTTTTTAAGCTCTAAAAAGTCTGCTTCTGTAATACAACAATTGCCGTTACCATCGCCTTGCACTTTCTTCGCTGCGTTTAGCATCCAATTCCAATGTAAATGATACATGTTAAAAATTGGCTCATGCTTCAGATAAAATTTTGCCGATGATATTTTTACTGGTGTATCCTCTGGAATGTTCATGGCAAAGCCCATGCCGATGATTGTTGCTTCACCTCCCAATGCTCTAGGCGTTATTTCCACTGTATAGCAGCTACGTTCCTCGATGACTCGTACCATTTAGTTATCCTCCCACTTCATTAAGTTTTCATTGATCAACCACGCTGATAAAGCTCGTCTGATCTGATCACTGCGGTTGACTCCATGATCTGACTTAAATTTGTCGATCTTTACATCCAATAGGTGATTAATTGTATAGATCAATTTTTTAGAGTTTTTCTCGCTCAACTCTGTGCTGTACGGTGCATCAGGATTATTCAAATAAAATTCCAATGCTGCCCGTGCTATATCGGCCAATACAATTTTTCGCTTACTGGCAACCTTATCAATCTTCTTATATAGATCAGGATTGATTGGAATTTTTTGCATCTTGTCATAATTCAATGAATTAACAATATGAGTCTTTTCATTTGCTATATGAGCATTGCTACTGGTCACAGTAGCAATGCCTTTAGGTGCTTTCATTCAGTCACGCCCTCACGCTGTAAAAGTTCATCAATTAAACCGTTAAATTCTGCTATAGCTTTCTTATCAGGTTTGCCGTGATCATCTTTATATTCAAAGATTGATAACCCCTCACCAATCGAGCGTGAAAAAGCAGTTCTTGATGCAATTTTACTGTCTAGCATTGGTACATCATAACTTTCACCTAACCACTCTTTAACTTCAGTAAAAACCTTAGTTTGTGGATTTACACCACTTAGTAGGAAGTAAGTTGAAAAATCTCGATAGCCTTGAATTTCATCAATAGCTTTTAGAGTTTCTTTAGTAGCCCAAGCATCCAATGGGCTTGTTGTATTTGGAATAATCGCTACATCACAAGCAACAATTGCAAGTCTGGTTAATTCTGACTGTCTACCTGCACTATCAATAATAATAAAATCGAACTTTGTCTTAATTTTGGCAATTTCTTTAGCCAAATTGGTTTTTGGTACGCCCATTACTGAGAAACCTAAATCAATCTCAGATTCTTCACGTACAGTCGCCCAGTCTAATGAACTAGCCTGTGGGTCACCATCAACCAGTAAAACATCATAGCCTCTTAAAGATAAGCCCATAGCTAAATTGATGCAGGTTGTAGTTTTAGATACACCGCCTTTCTGGTGAACGAGTGCAATAACTTTTGATAATTTTTCAGATTTGTTACTCATTATGTTTTCCTTAAATTAGTCTTTATTAACTGGAAGTCTTGTTTCTGGAAGAATGCCGTTATCAACCATTGTTTTGATTAAATAATCAGTCAAACTCAATTTGTTTTCCTTACAAAATTTAAGCAGCTTTTGCTTATCCTCATAATTCATTCGAGCTTGAAATCTATCTTCTTTGACCACTTCTTTAACACTGTTTTGATTACCTAACATTGTTTGTCTGGTCATACCCTTAGTTGATCTGCTCATAGTAATATCTCTGAACTATTTATACATATATTAATTTGTACTCACAAATCAATCAAGGTGTTTTTTAGATAGTTTTGTAATTAAAGTTTTATTGCCTAAGTTTTTGATATTAAGTTCTTTATCAGTAAAACTGTATATAAGAAATACTTATAAGTAGATGGAGATAGGGCGTTCTTACAATAAGGCACTCATCTGCTCTTAATCTCCCCACTGCTGCGGTCAGTACGCTTCGCTTAACTGCCCTTGCAGTTGGTGAGATTGAGCAGATTTCGGCAATATTCACCCTAGATAGCCTAAGCAAAAAAATGCTTAAAATGGCTACCTCGAATATTGCCGTTGAAGCTTGCTGTCGGAGCCGACGTCGCTTTCAATCGACACTGTTTACCAATGGTAAGGGTAAACAGCAAGTGAGTATTTAGAGCCTTACAAGCTCCCCTAGCACACGCATTAGCTCACTCACCTAACGGACAATCTCGGAGAGGGTTTCCCCAACATTCCACTTATGCCACGACTTAGGCGTATTCCCTGCGACCCCACAATTATTGTGCTTTTCATCAGTATGCGGGCGTTTTTACACTGGCTAAATGCTTAAACTCATGCGTTCGTGATACTGCCGTCACTTATGTCCACCTGCTACACGAACCGTCTATGAAAGCTCTATGCCGTTGTTAGTCCATTTAAGGCAACGCTCTTACAAACATAAAGCTTTATAAATCACAGAAGTAGACGAGACTCGGCAAAATAAGTTTGCACTTATTTGATACACGAATAGACATAAAATTAACGAAGTTTTTTTACTGTAGGGCTTGCAAAATTACCTATTTATGCAACAATAGAATCTAGGTACAATTAAGCCTTCGGGTGAAATCGGAACGGTCGCCAAACCTTTCGATCTTCGTTAGATGATGTTTACCGCATCAAATAACTGTGTACCAACAAATATAAGCAAAAGCCCCGAAGGTTGCAAGACCTTCGGGGCTTTACTTTTTCCGTTTACTATCAAAAACTTGTATGATATTTAACCAATAAAATAACAAAGAAAATATTAATCAGTCACTTAAATGAATTTATTTTTAAAAAAGTTTTCCACAGTTTTTTAAAAATAAACTTTGATGCTTAAATCCCCATTGGCAAAATATTCCACGGCCACTCAGCTGCAACTCGACCAGGATCTCCACCCTAAAATTTCATAAATTATTGTTTTATAAAAATATGGCTTTTTTAGCACATAAAATGTGACTGGCAAAATATTACATTTCAGTCTTTTTCAGACTTTCTAAAACTTCTCAGAACACAATATCTAGTATCGGTCGAGCTGCGGATCTCCACTATATCTTGTGTTTCCTGTCTTTCCTATCGCCCTCTGTACCTGTCATTACGATAGTAACGGGGTACAGTCGGTTGATTGCTCAAATTGAACTTAGCATTGCCCAAGCTAAAGCTTGAGCAATACGTGCGTTAAATTTCGAGCTACCGTTATACTTTTTGGTAAATACAGTAAATTTAAGTACATGAAATTAAAAGAAATCGTCAATATTGTTCTATTTTTGTTTACCTTTTGAAACATTCAGAAAGGTATAAATTAGGTAAACTTGTACTATTTTTAGACTTATAGAGTTATACTGTTATAACTGTATAACTAAGTAACAAGGTGACCTCATGAAAAAAACACTCATCATTTTAACAACCGTTGGCATAGCAGCTCTTTCAGGTTGTGCGTCAAACTCTGCTTCACAAAAGGGATTAAAGAAATCTCCATGTGCATGTGTGTATCAATCTTTACCAAGTGCTGAATATCAACTCTCTGACCCATTCGCAAAAACACTTAAAACAAATTTGGTGGAGGGCACAAAAGCATGAAGAACGTTTTTTTACCCCTAATTTTCGTACTGACGGGTCTGTCTAGTGGCTGCTCGGATGAACCGAAAGAATCAGGCGTAAAAGGGGATGACTATATCGGGGTTTGGATGAACCCTGTTGGGCCAAAATCCCAAAGCGCCAATGATGTAGTGATTAATGATCGAGTCATCATTGATAAAACCGAAATAATGGACGTTTATGCCGTTTCGATTCTAGCCAAAGGTGTTTTTACCAACATGCAATTTAAGCCTGAAAATGGCTTGTTATGCGCGACTAATAATGCGTGTTTTCAGTTGGTAGAGGGCAAATTGAAGTTGGGTAGTGAAAACGGTGTTCTAACATATGAGAGAGAACCGCAAAATGGAAATCAATAAATCAGTTTTTACTACTCTAAAAGGCTCAGTTGTCTTAACTCTAGGTATTGCACTGGCTGCTTGTTTTAACTCTAAACCAGATATTTCAGGTGCTTGGGTTCCTGAGTCTGTAGACAAGAATGCTACGTTTTATGCGTATTACATGATTGGTGAAAAGGATTCTAACGATCGCTATTCAATTACCAAGTTCAACTATAAAATCCGCAACCCACTTCAAGACATTAAACCAATCAAGCTACCTCAACTTGTAGGCAAGATTGAGGGCAAAAAATTAGAGTTTGTAAAAGATAATACCTACTGTGTTGAGGGTTCACTACAAACTGAGTGTGTGGTTTATACGGACGGAAAACTAGATTTTTATAATCAAGGCACATTCGTTAAATCAAATAAAACCCCGCCTGAAATTCCAGTAAATCAATAGGTGATACTATGAAAAAGTTCATCTATATTTTCCTGATCTTCTTTAGTTTTCTAGGCATTAGCTCTGCTTATGCTGTAGATAACTTTACTCCACCACAAGACTTAGGTACTGGTGGACAAGTCCCTCCGACTTCTAATTCTGGTGGCAACAACCAAATTTCTGATGAAGTTTCTCAAGTCACTGAAAATGGCATGAAAGAACTCGATAAAGTCGTTGATTCTTTGATGCAAGGCGTTGATTCAAATATTAAAAATAATCTTCAGAATTACTATACGAAGATTACAACTCCGATCATGCCTGTTTTTGCCGGATTCATTGTTGTTTGGTTAGCGTGGCAAGGTTTTAACATGATGCTCGGTCGAGCTATTGCTTTTGATGATGTTATAGCAACGTTCATCATTATGTTAATTATCTGGTCAATTGTCTTTAGTTGGGATTCATTCTATCCGTACATTGCTGAATTTTTTCTTGATGATATTCCTAACCTGATCTCTGAGATGACAGGTACAGACTCCAAAACAACATTGCAATCTTTTGTAAGAATTATTTTTGATGCCATTACTTTAGCGTTCTCAAATGTAGATACGGGCATTACTAACGTTGTTTCTGGCTTCTTCTTTGTCTTGATCTATAGTTTCATTTTCGGCTTGGCTTGCCTAGTCTGCGGATTGTTCTTCCTGATCTGGATTATTTGCAAAGTCATTATCGGTATCTTAATTGCTGTAGCACCTATTTTTATTGCTGCTGCAATGTTCCCCGCTACCCGTAGATTTGCAACGAATTGGCTACATGCTGCTCTAACGCCACATGTAGTAATCCTTTTACTTATTGTGAGCTGTGACCTTGTTTTAACGTCTGTTGTAGCGGGTATTCAGCATTTGAATGAGAACGGTTCTTCATTTGTAGGGGCTTTTGTCATGGTAATCGTTCTGTTCGTTGTTATTGGCCTTTTCCTCTTAATACCAAAAATTGCTATTTCATTAGTGGGTGCAGGTTTTGAAGCATCAACCAGTGCGACTCAGGGTGTTACGGGATCTGCAACCAATTTCGTAAAACGAATGATGCGTAAATAGGGGAGTATAGAAAATGACACCACAAGAAAAGCCAATCCTTGATGCTATGGTAAGCAAAATCCAAAAAGACAAAAAGACGAACGAAAACCGCAATGGGAAAATTACCATTTGGGCATTAGCTGCACTGACTGTCTCTCTTGGATTTAATGGTATGCAAGCTTATTTAAACGCTAAGCTTTTCCCTCTTAAAACTATTGAACCAATGATTGCTGTCATTGATTCAGAAACAGGAATCATGACCTCTGTAGAGAAGTTTGATAGTAAAACTGACCCGAAAATGATTGAGCGATTAGTGACTTCTTATTTCTGGACGGTCATTAAAAGTCGTTATGGCTATAACGGCCGTATTGGTAGAGATTCACTTGCAGAACAGTATATGACTGGCGCAATTTTCTTAGATGGTAAAGATAGAACTGACTTTGAAAATGAGGTTAGCGCACTCAACCTAAATTCACCGTTCAACTTGTTAGGTGAGAACGGTTCTGTAACGCCTAAAATCATTTCGATCAGTCTACTTGGTAATAACAAGGTTCAAGCGACATTCCGCACAATGGTTGTAAAAGGTACTGACGTTAAACAATTCAGTTACACCATTACTGCTGACTATAAGACTGGTGACTATACGAATCTTAGTGTCAAAGATCGTTATGCCAATATTTTTGGCGTGAAATTCTTCAACTGGAATCTAACTCAGAATGCGTCTAATGATGCCTTAGTTTCTGTTAATCAAAGTGCTGTAGCACAACCTTTGCCACAAGCTCCAGTTAATGCTGCGTCTGAACCTCAAGCAGTTACTAATTCACAAAATTAAGGTAGATCACAAATGAACAAGACACTTTTAAGCATTTTACTTACTGCAACTTGTGTTGTTTCTGCGCCTTCTTTTGCTCGTCAAATTCCAGTAGGTCTTAAATCAGATTCACGCATTAAAGTTGTTCCGTATTCTGAAAGCCATGTTGTTGAACTTTCAACCACTTTCGGTATCTCAACCACTGTTGAGTTTGGTAATGAAACAATTCAAACAGTCGCTTCAGGCGACACAATTGGATGGCAAATCATCCCCCAAGGCAACCGTTTATTTATCAAGCCTGCGGAAAAACCACAAGCAGGTATGAACCGTACTAACCTCACAGTGATTACAGATAAACGCAACTACTACTTCAACCTTTTTAACTCATCACAGCCTGTTTATGTATTGCGTTTCAATTATGCCGATACGAACCGTAAGAACCGTTTGCTTGCTGAACAAAACGCTCCACGTCCTGCATTGGGTGAACTCCCGATGACAAGTGATAAGTATGGAATGGATGCAACACACAGTAAGGAAATTAAAGTCCTCGGTGTAAGTGATGATGGTCAATTTACATTTATCCGTCTTGATAAAAATTCACCACGTCCGGCCATCTACTCTGTCAATGGTGAGGGCTATGAAGAACTCACCAATTCAAGACAAGAGGGCAATGTAATGGTGATTGAGAAAGTAGCGGATGCTTTCACTTTACGTCTAGGCAATGAATACGTTTGTATTCTCCGTAAACCTGAAATTGTTGGAGTAAATTAAGATGACAAATGAGAACAACAAATTTGGTCAAAATGATTTTGGCACCAAAGATGAATTTAGCTCTAAAGATGATTTTAAAAATAACGATCATCAATTTCATGGTGAGGACAATACTAAACCCCATGATGATTTTGGCATCCAAGATGATTTTAATAGAAAACAGAAGTTATCGGCCAAAGATATAGATAAAGGAAAATTAGCTAAGGCCATACTTTTCCTACTTATTGTTATTGGTGGTGTTGTTGCTGCTGTTTATTTCAAGTTGCAAAAAAACAAGGAAACACGCGCTGCAACTGGTATCGAATCTGCCGTAACTAAACCTGTTGAAGCTGAAACGAATAATGCTAACCCTAACAATCCATTTGGGTTTGGTACTCCACAACCAATTCCAACAGCAACGGATACTGCTGCTGTACCTACTGCGAAAACTCCTGAAGAACTTGAGCTTGAACGTCAACTTGCAGAACAACAAGCAAAGTTAGCAGAACAGCAAGAACAAGCGCGTCAAGAAGCGATTGCAAAAGAACAGGCTCTTTTAAATGCCCGTTATAAATCAGGCATTATGGTTGATGGTAGCGGTTCAGGTTCAAAAGGTAATGGCGTTAGCCCTAACGGTGATGCTTCAGGAATGGCGGGTGTCCCACCTGAATTAGCACCGTTCTTGATGGGTATGCAGGGTTCACAACAAGCAGGCGGTCAAGGTGGGGCTTCTGGCAATAATGTAAATCCACGTATTGCAAATAACTCGGCTGGTTCAATGGGTGGCCGTTTTGATTCAAGTACAAGCAATCAAAAAGCTCCTATCGCTCGTGCAAGCTATAACGCTGACCGTAGAATGTTGATTCAACAAGGTAAAATCATTGATGCTGTTCTAGAAACTGCTGTTAAAAGTGATTTACCAAGCAACATTATTGCCCGTGTAACAAATGATATTTATAGCGAACAAGGCCGTAACCGTTTATTGCCTGCGGGAACTCGTTTATTTGGTCAGTATTCTTCAATTGTGAATGACGGCCAAGCTGAAATTGCAGCCGTTTGGAATCGTGCTATTACACCTAATGGCGTTGAAATCATGCTTGATAGTCCAAGCACTAACGGTCTTGGTATTGCAGGTTTAGGCGGGAAAGTTAACAACCATTATGGCCGTATTTTTGGTACTGCAACTTTACTTAGTTTGATCGGTGCCGGAGTTAGCAACATGGGTGTTAACGGTAGCGATCAGAACAATGCTAGTCAGACTTATCGTACTGAAGTTGCAAACTCATTCGGCAATCAGGCTGACCGTGTTTTACAGCGCAACTTATCTATTCCTCCAACTATTACGGTGAAACATGGTAGCCGTATCAAAGTCTTAGTAGCTAAAGACTTAGATTTCTCAACCATCTTAAACCAATAAAATAGGACGGATTTAACCATGTCTTCAATACTTGTACTTGATGATTTAAAAATGGCCTTTGGTGAGGACTTGAGCAATGAAGATGTTACTGAAATTTCAGTGAATAAACCTGAAGAGTATTTCATTGCTCTGAAAGGTACAAGAGACATGGTTAGAAAGGAAAATCCAAAGTTAACCTACGCTCTTTTAAAAGACTTAGCCCAAAACATTGCAACTAATTCACATCAGGAAATTTCGAATAAAAAACCCTTATTGTCTGCTCAAATTGAGTCACCAGATCATGAGGGTTTATTTTACCGTATCCAGATCGTGCATGACCCTGCTGTAAGCACAGGGTCTATTGCTTTATCTATCCGTAAGCCAAGTATCTTGAGTTTGTCTTACGATCAGTATGAGCCAATTCTTAACTCGGTTGAACCTTTTGCGAAAATTTCTGCAAAAGATCAGGAACTCATGGATTTATATTCAGCTCGTAATTTTCATGAGTTCATCCGTAAAGCTGTTCTGTATGAAAAAAATATCATTATTTCTGCGGGTACAGGTTCAGGTAAAACTACGTTCTTCAACTCAATCATTAGTGATTGTATCCCTTTAGGTGAACGTCTAATCACAATTGAAGATGCTAAAGAATTACGTCCACCTCATCCCAACTCATTACAGCTCTATTACTCAAGAGGTGATCAAGGTCTAGCTAAAGTTACTGCACAGTCTTTGATGGAAGCCTGCTTACGTCTTTATCCGAAACGTATTTTGTTAGGTGAGATTCGTGGTTCTGAAGCATTCACATACCTCAACCTAATTTCTTCTGGTCACGGTGGCTCTATCGCCACACTTCATGCCAATGATCCTGTTAACGCGATTGAACGTTTAACCCTTATGGTCTTAATGGCGGGCACTACGCTTACAAGTGATCAGGTCAAAATGTTTGTGAACCAAAGTGTCGACATTATTGTTCAACTTGGAAGAACTGAATCGGGCGGTTATGGCTGTTCATCTATCTATTTCAAAGCTTATGAGGAAATGAAAAATGAAAAAAACAATCTTTCTAATGTTGCTTAGTTTAGCAAGCGTTGCCTGTTCCTCTAAGGGAATAGATGGCGAATATAACCGCATTGATCAGACTGCTTTTGAAAAAGAAAACGGTATGAGCAGTGCGCTTGTCGTTGCTAACAAAGGTACTCAAGTAACCCTAAAAAACTCATGGGGTGATGTTGCACTTTCTGCGGTCGAAAAAGATCAAAAACTGATTGTTCAATATAACAATCAGGATGCTTATTTAATGGAACAAAAGGGTGATCAGGTCATTTTGACAGACGTAGATAACCCAAGCCAAGCCTATAAGTTTCAAAAGGATTAAAGCATGAAAAAATTAATAATTGCTCTTAGTGCTCTCGTTGGTTTATCTGCTGAAGCTCAACTTCCGCAAACATTTACGCAAGTGCTCCAGAACTATGCTCAAAGCAACCGCTTAACGTATGTGCCTGAAACACCTAATCAGGGTAACTACATCACTTATAAGTTTTCGAGCAATCCTAGTTGTAAATCTGAAGCGTGTGCAGACCTAAAAATCTATTACAACGTAGACCCTAATTGCGTACCGCAAACAGTCGGGCTTTTCGGTGAATTACCCGTAAACATTGCGAATGCTAGAGCTGTTTTTATCTCTCCGGTTATTTCGGATAACTCAAGCCAAACACATGATTTTATGCGCGTACAAGTAGCAAATAACGGGTGTTATGAGTTGTCTATGGGGCAACAAGGCTCACATTTTAAAACTCTTGTTGATCTGGCTAACCGTTTGGCCGTGGCGAAATGATAAAGCAACGGCCAAGTTAGACCAGGATATGAAATACCTGGTCTAACTGAGCTGTTGCGTTAAGGACGAATTACTATGAAATTAAAACGAATAGCTTTATGCGTATTAGTTGGTTTAAGTAGTTTCAGTGTTGATGCGGTAAATTTGCCTTATAACACCATTGTTACTACGGCTGCTTCTAAATATGGTTATGACCCTTTATTAATTCATGCGGTCATTAAAAAAGAATCTTCGCATAATCCCTCGGCTGCATCTGGTGTAGGCGCACAGGGTTTAATGCAGTTAATGCCTGCAACTGCACGTTCTCTTGGTGTAACCAATCCTAATGACCCTGCTCAAAATGTGAATGCAGGTACACGCTATCTTAAACAGCTCAATCAGCAATTTGGCAACATTCCTCATGCTCTATATGCATATAACTGGGGTATGGGAAATTTACGTTCTTATCTAAAAGGTAAGAAAAAAGTTATGCCGAAAGAGACACAAGATTATGTGCCTAAAATCGCTCAGTATTATAAAAACTATGGTGGCTCAGGTTCTTACTTTGGTAGCAACGTTGTTACTGGTGGTTTCAGTGGCAACACTCCATCGACCAAAGGAATTGAAAACGAAAATCAGAAAAAGATTCAGGCCAAACTTGAAGTTCAGAATGCTTGTAAGCCTGTAAAACTTCCTGAAGCTGAAAATGTAGATATTGATACTCCAGTTAATTTACCTCCGGTTCCTCCAGTAACAGGCGGTGCGGGTAAAGTCGTTTTCGACCCTACAAAAAATGCAAATGCAGCACTTCAAGTACAAGACCTTTTAAGACAAATTCAGGTTTTAAAAGGTCAATATGACAGCGTTACAAAAGGCTTGGCCGGACTTGGATTATTAACAAATGTAGCGCAAATTGCGGGCTTTGAATTACCTAATGGTTTTGACCCTCAACCTACCAATATTTTTAACAATCCAAAAGAACAGAATGCTTATAACGATTTGCAGCGTCAGATCGCCACCAATACAGGCGTTTATGCAAGTAGTGAGCTTTCTAAAATCCAGAATGTTACTGCAAGCCGTGTAAACACTGCATACGTTGATGCCGAAGTGGCTTGGACACAAGTTAACTGCAATATGGAAAATCTAAAGTCATTAGCTCAAGTGTCTACAAACACATTGAAGCAATCTAAAGATTTAGCAAATGCCATAGCGATTGAAAACAGTATGTTGCAAGCGAACCAAGCTAAATTGCGTTCAAACATGCTCATGATGCAGTCAAGCATGGAAAGCTACAAAGTTGCCTCACATCAAGCGGTACAAAAATATTTGGGGACAGTTAAATGAATGATCAATCTCAAAAAATCTTTGGTCAGGCTGTTATGTCTGTCGTACTTATTACCTTGTTCACATGGTTAATATTTCTACCAAAGTTTTTTATTTTTCCGAAAGAACATAAAGCTCAGGCATTGCTTTACGCAATACCGTTGACGTTTAAAACGCCTTTATATGTATTGATACTTTTAACCGTTTTATTGGTTAGTAGTGCCTTTGCTTGGTTTTATTTCCAGAATAATAAAACCCCTTTCGGTGGAGAGAGATACGTTCGTGTACTGCGTGGCCTACAATTAGTAAGTCCATTCAAATTAAAGAGAATGGTTAAAGAAAGCGGGCGTCAAGTTCGCTTTTGCAGCCTACCTGTTCCGCAAGATTTGAAGTTTAAGCACTTCCTTTTAACTGGTGGTACTGGTCAAGGTAAATCAGTATCCATCAGTGATTTTCTTAGCTCTTGTGTTGAAGATAAGAGAAATAAAACAAGGCTTATTGTGATTGACCCTAACGGAACATACGCCAGTCTTTTTTATAAGAAAGGTGATGTTATTTTTAACCCGTTTGATGCTCGAACAAAACACTGGTCGATCTTAAATGAAATCCGTAATTCTTATGATATTGAAACGTATGCAATGACGGTCATTCCAAGATCATCAGATGCTCAACATGAAAACTTTAATCGTATGGCTCGTCAGATCGTTGTAGCAGCCATGCAAAAAATTCTTGAAATGGATGATCTAAATAGAGCTGAAAAATCTAAATACTTTGAAAATATTTTATTGGTTTCTAGTGATGACGATTTAAAGGCTTTTTTAGTGGGTACAAATGCGTATAGCGCATTAGGTAATGAAGAATTAGTCGGAACTTTAAGAAGCATTGTTACCACGTATTTAACGCCACATACCCATTGCCAAAAGGGAAATTTTTCATTTCGTGATTTCTTAAAACATGGTGATGGCAATATTTTCATTACTTGGCGTGAAGATCAGCTCACCGCCCTACAACCATTAGTTAGTTGTGCTACTGACGTTATTTGTAGCTCGCTTTTATCTGACTTTGATAACTATTCAGACTTCATTTTTTGTATAGACGAATTGGGTTCTTTGAACCGTTTGTCTTATTTAGAAGCTGTGTTAACAAAAGGCCGAAAACATAGACTTATTGCTCTCTGTGGTATTCAAAGTTTGGCTCAATTAAACAGAATCTATGGCCGTGAAGATGCCATGACTTTACGTGGCTGTTTTTCATCTTTTGGCGTATGTGCTCTTAACTCCCAAGACACCTACACCCCACAAGAATATGAAAAAGCTTTCGGCTCAGTAGAAGTTTTAAGACGTATGAAATCTGCAAACAAAGACGCAAAAGTTGAGCTTGTTAAAGACAAAGAACACGTTGTTAAAGCAGAGGAAATCAGCAATCTTCGTCCACTTCATTTTTATTTAAAGTTCTCCGGTCATTACCCACCAACTTTAATAAAAATGAAATATCGCTCTTATGATAAAGTCACTGACTCATTTTTAGCGGTTTAACTAAAAGGACAGGAAAATGAAACGAGAACAACTTTATGTAAGTGATGCTTTTTTTGCAGAAATGGATGAACACTTTTTGCGATATAAGCGTGGGGAATTAAAAGTACCTGAAGAATTTTCAGGCCGTAGATTAACCAAAAATTTAATCTACTTAATTTATTTAAATGAATATTTGAAAGAGAAACAAATATTTTCAAATACACCATTTGAGGATTAGGCTAGTAGAGTTATACTGTTATAACTCTATAAGGAATAATGACAATGCTTAAAAACATGATAATCGGAATTTTTTGTAGTGCTCCCTTGCTTGTCTATGCTTCGCCTTATGACGAGCTGATCTACAAGCACTCAGTAGCAAACGGGCTAGACCCTAACCTAGTGACTGCAATTATGGCTAGAGAAAGTGCATTCAAAGCTAATGCTCGTTCTCCTAAAGATGCACGTGGCCTAATGCAAGTTATTCCAAGTACAGCTCGTTTGATGGGTGTAGACCCAAGCCGATTATATGAGCCTGAGCAAAGCATTATTGCAGGTACACGTTACCTTGCATTCCTGACCAAAAGATTTAATGGTGACTTAACCAAAGTTATTGCTGGATACAATGCGGGACATGGTGCAGTTGAGAAGTTTGGGGGTATTCCTCCATACCGCGAAACGCAAAATTATGTTCGTTTTGTTTCCAGTAAATACCTAGCACTAAACGGGGGTGGAACTTACCAGAACTTTAATAAAAACAATTCTGAGCCAAAAAGAACAAGCGATATTCTTGTTCTTTCTAACTGGCAACAAAAACAGTATCCGACTTATTCAGGCAACTCTAATGAGAGTGTACCGGATACTTACACTTCTCGGCCTGAGCCTGTTCGCTTACGGGCAAACTATCCAGTTGATCAAAATGCATCAATGCCTCAACAAGCATCAGTGCAACAAGCTTCATTTGTAAAAACTTTAAACAATGGTCAATACGTCCAAGTTTTCTAAAGAGGAAAATCTCATGAAACAATTAAACCGCTTTAAACAATTTTCAGTTCTTGCTTTCATTCTTTTATATACGCAATACGCTAATGCTGCATTTGGTCAACGTGTCGCACAAAAACTCAGTGAGTTTAATGACGAGTTGGTAATCATTGCTGCGGTTGCATTCGTTTCAGGCTGTATCATGGTAGCGTTCAATATGTTTGGCGGTGCTAGTGAACGAGTTAAAAAATGGGGTTACGGGATGGTTGTTGGTGCATTAGTGTGTTTCTTTGCCCCTGAAATCAGTAGCTTCTTCTTTAACTAATCTGAGGTAATTATGAACAAGACTACCGAAAAAGATGAAGAAAAAGACTTGCTGTTTGCAGGACTTGCCCGTGCTGCAAGACACCTGAATATACCTGCGAATATATTCGGTATCTTCTTTATTGTGGGTGGTCTTGTTTTCGTAGTCTTAATGCTTCTAGGTTTTATGAAATTAGGGATAGCCATTGTGGTTATCTCTTATTTGGTTCTTGCAGCTTTAACCTATGAAGAAGATAGAGGAATTTCATATTGGTGGTTTGCAGTTAAACGTAAGTTATCAGGAATCAAAGTTTTTGGTGGCTATAGTTACGACTCAAATGCAAAAGTTTCAAACGAAAATTTTGAATACAGCCATAAAAAATTAGCGGGTAAAGAAAAAATGGAAATCGACAATTTACCGTACATAACCCATATTAATGAACATAATCTAGTGCTTAATAATGGTGATATTTTCACTACCCTTAAAATTTCTGGTTATACATACGAAACTAAAAGTTATGCTCAATTGCGTACTTTAAAAAAATATCGTGCTGATATGTTTAAACAGCTCGGTTCGCGTTTCGTTATTATGGTTCATTATGATCGTTATGAAGTTAGTGCAGATCAACCTAAAGAAACAGGTAATGAATTTGCGAATAATTTTAATGAAAAATATTATTCAAAACTCGGCAAGGAACGCATGTTCCAGAATGATATTTATGTAAGTTTAATCGTTCGTAAGTACAACCCTAGCGAACCGCCTTTACTTCGCTTAAAAAATCTTTTCTTTGCTTCAGATATTAAAGAACAAATGGTTGCTGAATTAGAAAATGCAGTAAGCATGTTTAATAACTATCTTCAAGATGCACAACCAAAACGGTTAACAACATACTTTAAAGATGAAGTTTTATACTCGGAAACTGTCAACTTTCTAAGCTATCTACTGAATCAGCAAAAAGCTGAAATTCCACTTTACGCCACTGAAATTAGAAATTACTTGGGCTTTTCACGTAGAGTTTTTAAAACCGATGGGACTATTACGTTCCATCTTCCTACGGGTGAAATTAAAGCAGGTGCCGTTTATAGTTTACCGACTGCACAGTATCCTGAAGAAACAGATCACACCATGATTGATAAGTTTCTTGAAGTTGATCATCCTTTAATTATCGCGGAAACATTTATGATGATGGATAGAAAAAAATCTATTGAAATGAGTGAGAAGCGACAAAATCAGTTAATTAGTACCAAAGACAAATCAGCATCACAAATTGAATCAATTACCAAAGCTATTGATGATCTTGCTTCAGGTCGTCAATTGAACGGTATTTTTTCTCTTAACGTCCTAGTTACTGCTAGTAATCAAGAGGCATTTAAGGATGCAATGCAAAAGACTAGCGGGGCTTTCCAACAAAAACACATGATACCTAAAAAAGAGGATCTGATCGCTGAACCTACTTTCTATTCAATGTTGGTAGGCAATTATGACAAGCTTCAAAGACCTGCAACGATTAATACTAATAATTTTGCAGGTTTTGCTAGTCTCCATAATAGCCCTGTTGGTCAGAAAAAAAATAACCATTGGGGTGATTTCATCATCCAGTTAAAGACAATAAGTAATACACCTTACTTCTTTAACTTCCATGAGTTTGATGTAGGCCACTGTCGTATTACGACTGGTACAGGTGGTGGTAAAACCACTTTAATTAACGCTCTATTAACGGCTGCTGACAAACACGAACCTTATATATTCCATTTCGATTTTGAATATTCGGCTAGTGTTTGGGTAAAAGCAATGGGTGGTAATCACACTGTATTAAGTGAATTAGTGCCTACTGGTTGGAATCCTTTGCAGTTAGATGACACAGAAGGGAACCGCTTATTCCTGTCAAAACTTTTCGCTTTTATGGGTCAAGATTATAACGAACTAGGTAATCCAAAGCCGTTAACTACTGCTGAAGAAAAGAAAATCAGTGACGTTATTGAAAGTATTTATCGCTACGATAAATCACGTCGTCGCCTTAGAAACTTCATTAGCTATTTTGGTATGCCAACAGATAATAACCTTGCTGAACGCATGAGTAAGTGGGTTGGCTCTGGTCACTTGGCAAACATTTTTGATAATGAAAATGATAACTTCTCAATTGAGGGGGCTAGAATCTTTGGCTATGAAATGAAGAATGTTATCAATAATGATGTCGTTCTCGGTGCAATGTCTATGTACATTTTCCACCGTATTGACTTAGCTATGTCACAAGGTAAACCGTTCATTGTGGTAGTTGAGGAAGGTCAACGTTATATCAGCAACCCGATTAACAAAGAGTGGTTAAAGATCATGCTTACAACATACCGTAGACGTAACGGTATGATGATTTTCGTTACTCCAACGCCTGAAGTTATCACAAGTGATGATGACCTGATCGGACAGTTTAAAACGACAATTTTACTGCCAAACGATAAAGCGAACCGAAAAACCTATATGGGTGATGATCAAAAAGCAGGTCTAGGCTGTACAGAGTTTGAATACGAGTGGGTTGTTAACACACCTCCACATAAACGTTTATTCATGATCAAGAACTCTCATGATTCTGTTATCAGTAAACTAGACCTCTCAAATATGTCAGAAATTATCCCGATTCTTTCTGGTAATGAAGTAAGACACAACATACTTGCGGAAATTTTAGATAAAGGCGAAAATTTAACCTATAACCAGTGGGTTGATACTTTTAATGAAAAGGTGAAATCATGAAAATGAACAAAATAAAAGTATCGGCTATCGCTCTTGCGTTAGCCTTTACAACTAATCAGGCTAATGCTTGGGATGTGGTTTTTGACCCTACAGCGGTCGCAAACATGGTTAAGCAGTTGGTGCAGATGCAGCAACAATACGAGATCATGAAGAAGCAATATGAGTCTACTACTGGAAGTTATGGTATTGGCTCATCTACCAAAAGTGTTGATGTTGTATCTGGTTCTTGGCAAGACGTTGTAGCTAACCAAAAAACTGGAAGCTTTGGTACAGCTCAAAAAACTTATGACAAAGTGCTTACTACAATTGGCACTCAAGGCATGAATGAATTGTTATCAAACGATTCTTACAAGCGTAACTACAACACTGTGAAAACTGGTTTTGCATTCAGTGATGCTTCGTATAATGCGTTAAACGAGCATATTGCAAACTTGTCTTCTCTGAAGAACAAAATCAATTCAACTCGTAATATTAAAGAAGCCCAAGACTTGGCAAATGCCATTGCAATTGAACAAGGCTACATTAATTCTATTGGTGCTAAGTTATCTGCTGTACAGACTAACCTTGCATCTAACAGCGCATCTAGCGGTGTTACCAGTACCCAAAGCTTTAAGACTTGGTTTGGTAACTAAACTTCAAATACTGGCTAACAATTTTTATTGTTAGCCTTTTTTTATCTATTGTGGTCGAACACTTTATAAGTAATTTCATACACATTTTTTATATAGGCTAAAAATGGAACGTAAAAAAGCTGTGAAAGCTCAAAATGATCAATGGCAGCGCCAACATGACAGCTTAATTGCCCTTACAAAATGTTTACTCCTAATACGCTCTTTATCAAAAATCTCATTATGTGATGACGCTGAAATCAATCATTCACGACTTGTCAGTGCTATGAATAAAATTCAAGAGCTTGCAGACTCAGCACATAACTTACCTACTGCAATTTCCAACTCAATGATGCACTTTGTTACGTTGGAAAATGGTCATCCGACTGAAGACGGTTTAGCGGAGTTCAATCGCAATTTTGAGCGAGAGCTAACTTTGCTCACACGACAGCTAGAAGATAATGCGCCCTAACTGTAGTCGAGCACTTTATAAGTCCTCTCATACACCTATTTTTCAGGATTCCTCGATGAAAAAGACCCTCTTAATAAGTTTGGCACTTGTGGGCTTAAATACCCATGCTGAAACCGCACAGAATGCGATAGAAACACCTGTTGCAATTGAAGTAGAGCAACCATCACTAACAGCCACAAAAGGCACCTTAGAGGTCAAAACAGACGCGAAAACCGTTACTGTTAGTCAAAGCCCTAATAGCCCACTGGCAACCACGATTACTAAAACTGAAGTAAAAGCCGGTACTGAAGTTAAAAAAGTCCCTGAAGCAACTAAACCAAGTCCGGTAAAGCCTGAACCAGACGCTCAAGTTGTTACAGTAAAAGCAGCTCCAGCCAAACAACCAGTTGAACAAATATATTCTGCTGAAGATGTTATGCCTGAGTTAAGCCAAGAGGATATGAATTATATTAAAGCTGTAAATGCAAATGCTCAGATCAACACTATTGAAAGCAAAGTTATCAATCAGGAAGCGATCACAAAAGAGGAATTAAAGGTTTTGCGTCAAAGAAATCCTAACCTTTAATTGACCATTCTGACAAATTCCCGCCTTTCATAACTTCTTAAATTTGATCGTTAAATTAGATGCCTGGTCTTTTCAGCTTATTTGCTGAAATGACCAAGCATCGAGAGGAACTTTAATGTTGAAATACTTAAAAAAAATATTAGGTGTACCAGATATAAAAGTTTATGAATTACCCAATAATCATAAACCTAATTTAGCCATTCCAATTCGTTCAGGTAAAGGTGTTGGCTTTACAGTGCCAACTCAACCTCAAAAAAAGGATGAACTAAAGTAACTACTAAGGTGAGTTATGAAAAAACTACTTTTAATTCCATTACTTTTTTTAAGTACTCATACCCAAGCCGACTATTACGCCAAAGTCACTTATGTATATGATGGTGATACTATAAGTGTCACCAAGCCTAACAATGCTAAGTATCGAGTTAGGTTGGTTAATATAGATGCCCCTGAAGTTTCACACAAAGAAAAAACAGCTCCGGCACAGCCCTACAGTGTCCAAGCAAAACAATATTTAATGTCTATGGTCATGAATCAAAATGTTCTTATCAAAGAGCACGGCACTGATAATTACGGCCGTTTCCTCGGTGAAGTCTATTTGAATAAATTGAACGTAAATAAGGCAATGGTCGCTAGTGGGTATGCTTGGGCATACCGTTACAAACTTGCAGATCAGGAATATTTACAGCTTCAAAATAATGCTAGAACAAAAAAAATCGGATTATGGAAAAGCCCTAATCCGATTAATCCTTATGAATGGCGTAAAAACTATTAAAACTTCATTCTTGAAGATGGCTTATCTTGCTTTGGAGTTGACGCGCTCAACTCTTGAGCCTTTGGGGTAACTGGTGCCTTTAAGTTGTTTTGCTGCGCTGTAGCTTTCTGATCTACGGCCTGTTTAACTTTAGGATTAGTTTCATACTGTTTTTGGTACTGATCACCATAACTTGCTTGTACGTTTCTAATCTTCAGTTCTACTTCTCGATTGTTATATGTTCCAGTTGCGTAGGTTTCACCTTTTTTTGAAGTATGGCCTGTAATTCTTACCTCGGCACCTTTTGGTAATTCAGTTGATTTAAACAACCCATCTTTTTGTGAGTATGCTTCAGTCAACTTAATATAGTCACCACGCGCTACTGCTACGCCATTTGCAGACTTTGCAAAGTCTGCGCCTAATTTACCCTCAGTCTTTAAGTGTACTCGCACATCATTGATGATTTGATCTTTACTCAACTTTATGTCTTTTGTTGGCTCTTGTGGCTGTATCTCAAGAGTAACTTTATTTTCCAAACTAATGATCTGGTCTTTAATTTTCTGGTATGTATCTAATGTAATATTTTCGGCTTCTTTGGGGTTGTGCTTATCTATCTTCGTATCAAGCAATAGCTCATTCTTGGTTACATTAATAAGCTCAATATGATCACGGTTTTGACGCATGAGAATTAAATTATCTTGTCCCTCAGATTTAATATTCTTGGACACATAACCATCGTGTTTTTCAAAACCATCTTTAGCAACTAATAAGTTACTGGTCTGATTTGTAACTACCTGAATATCCATTCTTTCACCTGTTTTTATATCAACTGGGGGAAGTTCATTGACCAACTTTTGATTATTCAACTTCAGCCTATCATTTTCCTGAAGCCCTTTCACAATCTCTAACTCGGTAAATGGCGCAAAGCGTGTCTCCATAGATTCAATCACTTTAAACCACTTATACTCATGTTGTTGGCGTTCTTGATCTGTGAACTCCCTGTTTCTCTCCAGAGTAAAATCTTTCTGCTCAATCGTTTTGTAATGTCGATCATAAACAGTTAACTTGTCCACGATCTGATCATCTTTCAAACGCTCTACAGTTTTTTCAAGCTTGTTGTAGATTTCATTGTGTATGTCCACGTTGACAAAACGGCCAGTACCATAAAGGCTTTTTTCCATTTCATAACGATGATAAATGCCTTGTCTGGAGGTCATTTCTGGAACAGACATTATCTTCAGTTCTACACTTTTATAGCCCTTATCCCTGAAGTTCTGTACTGTATTTTTTAATGTGTCAAAATCAGCACTGGTTTGATCGAGTACAATATTTTTCTTATGAGCTGTGGCTTCTTCTATTAACTCCAGACTCCACTTTTTAGCATCATGATGGGTATAACCTGCTGAGGTCTTATCATCGAGGTTCTGCAAGTGGTCATATTTAGGATGATAGGATCTCAATTGATCAGGGTCGATGATTACACTCCCCCCTTTATCCTTAAACTCATCTATTGCATCCCTAGCCAACTTGCCTTTACCTGAAGCGGGTTGCCCACCTGTAATAACTACTTTTGGATTTACTACAGACAGTGAATTATTAAGGAAGTCCTTTTTTATTTTCTCAAAGACTTGTTGATGTTCTTCATCACTTAGTCTGTATTGATTATCCATAGCTCACCTATTGTTTTGACTTTTCATGCTTAAACGCTTCAGCATGACGCTTTATAGATTGTATAAGCTGTTCTTTATCAAGCACGTATAAATTTTGAAGCTCTTGAGAAAGGGCTTCTCTATCATCTTCAGGTAATGCCCCTGAAGCTCTAAGGCTTATTCTGTTACCAATGCCGGACTGAGCCAATCTATATAGCTCAGATTCATTTAAATCATCAAAATTAATCATTGCTTTATCCTTTAGAACTTTGTGATTAGTTTAAATAATGCACAGACAAAAAGAATTGAAAAAAGAAAGAAAATATACCGAAAAAATTTCTCTCCGGTTTTGTATCTATCGAGTGACCACTTCATAGCAAATGGCAATACGATAATTATCAAAACTAAACCCATCACCCACTCCATATAACAATAGGGTATACCCTATTGTTATAATTTTACGCCCCCATATAACCCATAACAATAGGGTTGATTATCAATTTTGTTACAGGTATAACAATAGGGTTAATGTATTTTGTTAGGTTTTTATGGTGAAAGAAATTCACGACACGCGAACAATTGATATTGAGGAAGCGATAGACCAATCATCTGCACCGCCTACTCAAACAATTGGTTATGTCCGTGTTTCCAGTAAAGATCAGAACACTTCACGCCAATTAGCTGACGTTAAATGTGACGTAGTATTCACAGATAAAGTGTCTGGTAAAGAGGAAAAACGCCCACAACTACAAGAGCTATTTAGATATGTCCGGACTGGAGATACCGTGGTAATCCATTCTTTAGATCGTCTTGCCCGTGATATTGGCTTACTGATCAAGCTTGTAAATCAGTTTAAGGCAAAAGGTGTTAAATTAAAGTTTATACATGAGAATTTGAATTTTAATCCTCTCAGTAATAACCCAATGGACGAGTTGATTTTTCATTTCTTTGGTGCAATTGCACAATTTCAAAGAGCTGTAATAAAAGAAACTCAAAGAGAGGGTATAGACAATATTTTCAATGACCCTATAAAACGTGCAAAAAAATACAAGGGACGTAAACCATCATTAGATAAAGAGCAACAAGCTCAATTAGTAGAAATATTAAAAAAGAAACAAAGCAATTTAACAGAGTATAAGAGTATATCTTATAGTCAAATCGCCAAAGACTTTAAAATAACTTACATGACATTAAATCGTTATAGGGAGAAGCTCAAAGACCAGATTAATCAGCAAGGCAATAGTGATGCAGAAAAATAAAACCAAGCAGGCAGATATATTAAATACTGCTTTAAATTTATATTATCAACGTGGCTTTAATTCTATTGGTGTAGATAGAATTATAATTGAATCAAAAGTAGCGAAAATGACTTATTACAAGTATTTCCCTGCTAAAGTTGATATTTATGAAGCATGTTTAAACCATGAGATTTTTGAAATCAAGTCAGGTTTAATTGTTGCTATAGAATCCTTACCAGATCATGACTACCTAGGCCAAATCGACATAGTGGTTGACTGGTTCTACACCAGATCAAATAGTGTAGGTTATAACGGAATGCTTTATCAGAAAGCTAAGGCAGAACTCATTAATAGTTCATGTATGCTGATCATTGATGACTATTACATGTGGCTAAATCAAACTATCTGTGACCTACTTTTTAATGCCTATGTATCTAACTACAAGAAAAAAACAAACTTTATAATCACGCTTATAGATGGCATTTTACAGGCACCATATCTAATGAGTATTAATGAGTTAAAGACAGTCCTACATACTGTTTTAGAATCTTGAGGAAATCATGCTTAATATTAAAAGTTTTATACAGGATAAAGAAAACACCAATCCAAACAGCAAAGAAATAGAACAGGCTCTATATTCTTATGAAGCTAATAAAATATACTGGTTAAATAAAAATTCGATTAAGACTACTGGTGTAGCTGAATTACATAGATTAGTCGAGCTTGAAAGTGGTTACTATAAAGAAATATTAGGTAATTTTAACCATGATGAAATTCATGATCTAAATAATAAAATCGACTCTATATTCACAAAAATAACTAAATCAAACTACTCAATTGATATTTCAGAAATCAACGGTTTTTCAGCTTCAAAAAGTAATTTAAACGAATTTATAAACATGACTCACTTTGTAGAAATGAAGTGTCTTAAATATTTTGAAATTAGTCCTGAAGAATTAAAAAGAAATTTAGCTTGGGATGAAATACGGATTATCAGTAGAAAATATCCAAGTGACTATTTCCGTATGTATGGTTGGTCAGATAAGTTATTTCTCGTCAATGATGGTGGGTCACATCATCTAGCTTCAGCACAGTATATTGCATCCAGATTAAATACACAGGTTCCACTAACAGCCCGTTTAGATTTAATTGCTTTAGATCGCACAGGTCTAAATAACTTTTTAAAAACATACTCCTTAATATTAATCCCCCATTCTGACTTTAGTTACTTATATGAAAAATTTGATCTTTCTGAGTGCAAGATTCTTTTCTATACATCAAAATTTCTTCCGTCAGAGTCAATACTTATGATCTATAAACATGGTGATATTTCAGATTCATTAGATTCTCAATTGAAGTCCCTATTTACAGACTTTAATATTGAGCTAATTAAATTCTATGAATATCAGAAGTATAACGAAAAGTTTAATAGATACTTCACTGCCTAAACCGTTAAACAATATTACCCATATTGTTTTGTACTCACAAAATAAATTGAGGTATAATTTCTATCAAAAAAGGTGCATCTAATGTTGAAAGTAAAAAGCTTCTATCAAATAATTCTTTACGATCAAAAGACTGATAGAGATATTATTTTGGGTAGTATAGATGAAAAAAAATACATGAAGCATTTACCAGTAGCTATCAAAAATTCTTTAACTCAAAAGGCTTTCTGGTTATTCCTTTTAAAAAGACTAAAGAATCTTATGCCTAGATTCCTATTCTCTTTCTTGATTTATTTAATTGTGAGTATATCTCTTATTTTTTCAGTATCAGAATTAAAAATCACTACAGATAATTTATTACAAATAATAAATTATCCTGCCTATCTATCTATTACTTACCTATATTTAATTACATCAATTCTTTATTTCCTTATTCAGACTATAAGAAAATCGACTTTATATATAGATAGAGAAATAACCAGATTGTTTTTTATAGATAGTATTTTCAACAAGACAGATTATGATTACAGCAATATCTACTTAGAAAGAGTTTTAAAATTCAAATGATTCACCATAAACGTCAACTGATCGTTCTTGAGAAAGACTATGCTTAAAAATATCAACACAATCCTAATTGCACTTGTAATAGTTTCTATTTTCATATTTAAGCTTTATTTCTATTTAGTGCCTGCAAAAAATACTACTGTACTTTTAAGTAAAGATTATTGCTCTATTACCAAAATAGTTGATCAAGAAAATGATAAATGCTTAATAAAAGGTGAATTAAGAAATGACTTTTTCACAAGCAATTACCTTTTTAAAGCAACCAATGGAACCGAAATTATTTTAAATGATGCTGCTGTTTCAGGATTTATTCATGGAGACAGATAAAATGAAAAAAAATACTCAATCCAACAAAAAGCTAAAAGTCTTGTCGCTACTCATTTGGTTGTTCTTGATTTACATATATTTCAATTGGTATGTAACACCTTTTATAAAACCCTATATGAACATGATCGCATTAAATGACAACCTTTTCATAAGAGCTACTGGATTTTCTAAGTACAATATATATTTAAGCGCATATCCACCTGTTATATATTTAATAGCTCTCGTTATTGCTGCCAAAGATACTATCGACAACATCAACAATATAAACAATAATCTTATTATTAAAATGCACTGTTATTTATTAGCAGGTTTTTTAATCGTTATAAGCTTATATTATGCAGCCATACATTCACTTATTTTTTAGTTTAGTCCTGAAGATCAATAAAAAGCCCCATAATTGGGGCTTTTCTTTTATCTTACTGTTGGTTCTGGCTCAGTGCCTTTTTTATCTTCTTATCTGTCTTATATTCAGATAGAGCAAACACAGCCCAGATCGTAGCGGGAAGCCACCCAATTACTGTAATTTGCAGCACTAGGCATATTACCCCTGCAATTGGACGGCCAATCGTAAAAAAGGTCAACCATGGTAAAATAAGTGCTATTAAAAGACGCATAAAATCTCCTCTAATTATCCGTTGTACTCAATCATAGGCTTGTGCTGCGGTGGCGGTATCTCAACCACTTCTCTATCCAGATTCACTAAAACGGAAACAAACTCACTGTTAGCAATCAGCTCTTTAGCTTCAGCAATATATGATTCTTCAGTTTCATTATTGGTTATATAGAATGCTGTTGGTGGGTCAGTATCCGTTAAAAGGATATTGGCAATTGGAGTGTTCTTTGAAAGATTGTAGCGCAAACACTTAATGAATGATCTATTTTGCATTGTAAGCGTGTCTAGCAGCTCTTTTTCTTCAAGACTATCAAATGGCAACCAACTACTATTTAATGGCACCAACGCGATTTCTTCGATCTTGGCGATACCACTATCAGCAAAGCCAAAAGTACCAATGGCAAGTAGACTTACATCTTCATGATACTGCGCCTGCTCCAGCTCCGGTTCAAAGCGTTTTTTAACACGGGTATACATTTTTGCATCCATGAATAAATGCAACGTTGGGGCATGTTTAAGGATAATCCGGCCACCATCAAAACGAGCATCATCAATAGACTTAATTACGCCAATGAATATCTTTAATGGCCGTTTAGTACCTTTAACTTTCAGATCCGCAAGCTCAGCTTTTCTACGGGCTTCAATTTCATTGTGTTTGGTTTGATCGTAATATTCTGGAATGTAGACCAGGGAACTAAGATCATCCTTTTTGTTCTTCTTATCGTTTAATGCAATTTTTAGAGCCTTACGGAACTGGAACCAATTATGTCTCATATTAGGTCTATGACGGTTCAACAACGCTTCATCAAGCAAATAATCAAGCGTGCCCTTTAAAGTAAGTTTGGCCGTTTCAGCTTTCACTGTATCTTTTGGCGTTTCACTTGGTGTAGGTGCCTGCTTAGTGACGTTACTCTTAGATAAACTGAACTCAAACTTTAAAACGCTTGCACCAGTTTCATCAGTTTTAATAGCTTCGCCCATGACCTCACCAAGACCCGAAATTTCATTTGGTGGTTCATAACTCAAGCAGTCAAAGTGATGTTGGTCTGCACTATTTGGCATTCTTTTAAGAACAAAGTTATCGCCAATTTTGGCAATATACATTTCGATATTTTTATCAGGTAAACATGAACAAGTAGGACGTATGCCCTTTTGATAACAATCTTGCAAAATTGCTTGAGTTAAAACATCATCCTCAACATTTACAAGTTTGCCGTTATGGATAAAATTATTCATAAAACAATCCTCGTTTAGATTTTTGGAGTATTACGCTTTTGCACGTTATGGCTTTGTTTGATGCGATGATTCGGTGCATTCAAATTGTCTTTAGGTGCATTGGCTTTTTGTTTTAAAAGCTGTTCTCTAAACTGACTATAAACCTCAGTTTTATTACGAGCTTCAAATCTATGTTTAGACTTATCTCTAAACTCATTAAAGTATTTATCTGAGTAACTGATATTCAGTTTATTAAATGGAATCTCAAACTCATTACCTTTAATTCTTGCTTTCATGACTGGTTGATCTTTAACTTTATAGGCATCAATAACTTTAAATTCTGTACCTTTCTCAAAAGTAACTTTCTTAAACAATCCAGTTTTGATCTCTACATCACTTTCAAGTTTCAATAACTCACCTTTAGCAATATCGAGTTTTCCATGGAACTTAACAATGTTCTCACCCAAGATAGCGTTTGACTTCAACTCTGCACGTACTTCAGAAATAATTTCATCTTTAGTGAATGTTTTATTTTCTGAAGTTAAGTTGTAAAGGTGGCTATTCAACCCAAACAGTTCACGCTTAGTCTCGATATGATGACGATGATCTTGCAGATATGCCTTAACCAATTTGTCTTTAGCTTCTACAACTGAGAAATCAGTAGTAAACGCTTTAGTCTCAGATCGAGAGAGAACCTTTTTGAAATTATCAAATGCAGTAATTGGCTTTTCTACTGGTTGGTAATTATGATCATAAGAAATCTTACCATCTGGACGTTTAACAAATTCCTTTTCATTAGTAGCAAAAGTTAGAGCACTGTAATTAACTTGCAAGTTTTTCTTATGACGAGTTAAAGCAACATAGGTAAGGTTGGCATTCATGTTTTCGCTTGCAAGAATATAAGCACTATCAACTGTCATACCCTGTGACGAGTGAATTGTATTTGCATAGCCATATTTGAATTGGTTGTATTCATTCAAATCAACTTTAATAACCCGTTTATCTGAGTCAGACTCAACCATCATTGATTTGACATTATTATGTTGATCTTTCTCAAAACCAATAACTTTACCAACTTCACCATTGCTCACATTCATATATGAATTGTTTTGCTTAAATACAATTTTCTCACCGATAGCAAGTTTAATATCGCCTTGATAGTTTTGTACTACCACATGATCTTTACTTAATTTACCTTGCTTAATCAGCAAGCTTCTTGCCATTAAGTTAAGTTCATTAACATCACTATTAGAGTGAGCAAGAATCAATTTACTTTCAGTAGAATCTTCACCCCATGACTTAATTGTTTTAGCCATAGCTAAATCGTGAGATTCATACTCATTAATCATGTTAATTGATTTATAAATGTCAATTGCTTTTCCAACTTCATGCTTAGAGAGTAATTTAGAAGCTTCAAGCATTTTAGGTGCTTCATCAGCATATTTTTGACGTTGTATATCTTCTAGTGAAGCAATATTTTTACTATCAAGGTATTTTTGAATATGAGCAAAAGCAGCACCCGCACTTACAGCATTTAACTGGTAGCTATCCCCAACTAATTTAATTTGTGCATCATGCTTCTCAACAATCATTAAAAGTTTTTGCATATCTCTTGAACCAACCATTCCGGCTTCATCCAAGATCAACACAGTCTTATTGTTGATTTCTAAATTACCACTTTCATATTTAGATAAGAATGAAGCAATCGTACTACTTGGTACATCACAATCTTTAGAAATTGCTTTAGCAGTAATTGCCTGTAATGCAATACCATAAACTTTATAATCAGAATCTTTATAAGCTTCTGAAACTGCACTTAGAACATAAGACTTACCTGTACCTGCTGAACCATTAAGTAAACTGATTCGATCAGTAGAAGTTAAAGTATAAAATGCTTTTTCTTGTTCTGGATTAAATGTTCTTGTTTCAGCAACACGTACAGAATTTAAAGGCAACTTCTCAACTAGATTGAAAGGTTTTTCAATACGGCTTTGCTCGTTAGCGTTATAAATGAAAGTAGATATAGATTCTTCAATTCCAACTAATTCATTAGATGAAAGAACAATCTGATCTTTACCATGCAACATTGCCATTTCAGGTGACAATAAAACTGATTCGTATGCTTTTAAATATTGTTCCTCACCATCAGTATGAGCCATTAAAAAGCGTTCAAGTTCTCTGAAAGTAAAGTAAGATTGATTAGAAGTTAAAGCACGTATTGCTTCACTTGGACGCTCAATAATAATTTCACCATTGCGCTGACGTACTTTCTTAATATCTTCATTAATAAGATACTTATGATTACTAACGTATTCAGCTCTAAAGTTCTGGCTTGATAATTCAACGCCCTGTTCTTTAAAACTTCTATGATCAATACGCGCATCAATTCCAAGCTTTTCACAAAAATCATTTACATGGTTAGCCCACTCTAAACGAGTATCAACAACAAAAGTTCTTGAAGTGAAGTAACGATCTTTACCCGCACCGCCTAACTCTGGATTCTTAGAGTTATATCTTTTAAAAAACTGTTCCTCAGTACGTTCAATACCATCAAGCTTTCTTTCACAAAACATTAAATGAACATGAGGGTTTTGTTCACCATCACTAGCAATAGGGGTATGAATGGCAAATGAATATGTGAAGTTATCGCCTAGAGTATCTTTGACAAATGATCTAACTAATTCAAGTCGTTGTTCTTCACTCAATTCTCTAGGTAATGAGATTTCTAATTCTTTATAGATACGACCATTAATACGTTCATTCTTATCTGCTGACTTCCAAAAGTGAGCAGCATCTCTAGCCCAACTTGGCAAGTTTCCAGATTCAAGACTCTCTAAATCATCTCTTTTATATTTTCCATCACGGTTTATATAGGCGTAGTGGCTTGCCCCTCGACTTCCCGAAGAACCGTATTGTTTCCCGTTCTTTACTGATAAGTGATAGATCGCCATATTTGCCCTTTTGATGCTTTTGCTTTTTTGTTTCTCGGAGAGAAACGCGTAAGCGTGCATTCCTACTGCTGTAGTCATGATACCCTCTCAATATATTCGCTACAAGGGACAATACAAATGCTTGCATTTGTCCGTTTTTAAAGAAATGCAAAGCATTGATTTTAAAAGCGGTTTTTTTGGCTAATTTTGGGATTTTTTTGTAAAGTTTTTTTATAGATATGGAGCTTCGCCCCAAACCCCACATAAGGGAATAATTCCCTTATGAATCCCTAACACTTCGCCAGTGGGTCAATGGGGGTTGTCACTTCGTTAACACCCCCTTTTTTGAGAGTGTGTTTTTATATGGTGTTCTGATCAATATGTTTTCAGACGAGCCGTGAGCCTATGGCTGCCGTTCGATCTGAAAAATATTGACAGGGTTTCTGCCTTTGCGAACTCATAAGGTTTTTTGTTTAGTAGTATATTTTTTGAGAATTTGAAGTTTTTACTGTGATATTATTTCTACTCAGTATTTATGATTTGGAGTAATTTTTATGAATCTTGAAAATTTTAAATTTACAAATGATCAAAAGACATTTGTTGCAGAAGAAATAGAGCGACTAAAGAAGCTTGAGAACAAAACTCAAACTGAAGATATAATTCTTACATTAGTTAGTAGTATCGAATCAGGTAGCCCAACTAAACAGCAAATTAGCTCTTTTGAACGTGTTATGAAGAATGAGTTCAAAAAATATAAAGCACGTTTAGAGCTTGATAAAATCAAAGAGGATGAAAAAAAATTATTGGCAAGCTTGAAAAAAGATGCACAAGCTGCCCAAGCTAAAGATCGCAAGAAACGTGAACATAAGCTTATTTCAATTGGTGCTCTTTTTGAAATGGTAGACTTCCCAACTGAAGATAAAGGTATCATTACTGGATTGCTTTTAGATGCAATGGAAAAAGCAAAATCAAACAATGGCCTTTTTCAACAATTGAAAATTTCAGGTGATAAATTTATCACTGAGCGCGAACAGTCCAGAAAAGCAAAAAGCACTGTGGTAGATAATTCAAAAAGTGAGGAAAGCTAATGTATGATTTCGTTAAATGATCTTTATCTTTTAATCCTCCCACAGATCATAATTTCGGTTGTATATGCCATAAATCTATTTGATCGTAAAGGATGGGTTAAATTTGTCTTTTATGGAAGTTTTACCTTATTTGCCTTATCTATTATTGGAATTTTTGCTAAAAATCCATTAATAGCGACTTGGTTTTTTTGGTTCTATTTTATTTTATTTATTTACTCAATTTTATATGGATTATTTAAAATATTCACTACTAAAGAATCTTAAAGTCGCAACCCTGCGGGATTGCTCGGCCAATCCCGATCAGGGGCGAATGGGAGTAGTTGCCGTTCTTCGGTCAGCTCGACAAAATCACAGATTTTGTCGG
>NZ_LMOE01000011.1:368-51381 GCF_001423205.1 Acinetobacter sp. Leaf130 | reverse complement strand
ATTTCGCTCAAATAAACTTCGAGTAATTTAAACCAATCAATCAATGATAATATTTCGATCAATCAATCAGTAAAAATCCACACAAGTTGTTCTTCATAATCTCTTAATGATCTTTCTGCTCTTCGTCAGAGACAGAATTCAACGCAATACTAAGCTTTTCATCTTAACCCTGTAAGCTAAGATATTCTCATGTATCGCGTCGGGATGAGTGCATTATAGGGGAAAAAAAATGGTACGCAAGCACTTTTCTAAATATATGTGCTTGATCGATTCTTTTTCACCCAATTGAAATCAAAAAAAGTAAAAACAACCATTCAACTTATTGATAATAAATAACAAATTCTAAAATATTTTATTTTCATTCTTTTTTGATTTTCACTTCTATTATCTTAATAGGTTGTTTAGGAACGTTCTGATGCATTCCATCAGTGATTGTTGGTACTTTTACAATACGGTCAACCACATCCATCCCTTTAATCACTTTTCCGAAAACTGCATAACCAGCATTACCAGCAGAGCGATTTAGAAAACTATTATCTGCGACATTAATAAAGAACTGACTAGTAGCAGAGTCAGGATTTGCGGTACGAGCCATCGCTAAGGTTCCGCGTGCGTTAGCAATCCCATTTCCAGCTTCATTTTTGATTGGTGCTCGAGTGGTCTTTTCCTGCATATTTGCAGTAAGCCCACCACCCTGTACCATGAAACCAGGAATTACTCGGTGGAATATCGTATCTTTATAAAAGTTCGACTTTATATAGCTTTTAAAATTCTTCACGCTGATTGGGGCTTTCTCATCATAAAGTTGTATTTCTATGTTGCCTAAATTTGTTTGCATTTCAACTAAAGTGTCAGCCCAGACTGAATGACTGCTTAAACCCAAGCAACATAGCATTAATAATTTTTTCATATCTTCCTACAGTAAAATGCAAAACTTAATAAAGGTTAAATTTAATCGTCTATATAAAAGAATTCTAGTGAGTATTTATTATCTTTTATTTAAAGCCTTATATTTTAGATTTGAGTATGAGTCCACGTTCCACGTGAAACATGGACCAAACTTTTATTTAGCTATTTTTATCCCAAAATTTTCTAAAGTTTTTACTGAACTCAATGGTGTAACGTTTGGCCTTTTTAGAAATAGGCGTCAGATTTATAAATCCATGCGTTTGATCTGAGTATTCTTCATAATGCATTTTGACGCCATTTTGGCGTAGCTTATAGCTATAGATTTTCCCTTCATCATGTAATACGTCATGCCCAGCAGTAATCACAAAAGCCGGTGGATTCTTCTTCAAGTTGCCATAGGTTGGAGAAATAATAGGATCGTCTAATTCTACGTTATGCTGGGTTGCATAATATTGAGTGACATTATTGATATCTTTATCTGTCAAAACCAATCCTTCGTTATAGGCATAGAAGGATGGATGTCGGCTCTTGAAATCGACTGTAGGGTAAATAAGAAGTTGTGCCTGTGGAGCATAAGGTTTATTTACTGATCGTTGAGCCACGACTGTACTGATGTTTCCACCTGCACTATCACCCGCTACCGCAATTCGACCTTTTAATATTTTTAATTGCCTACGATTTTGATATACCCAAGCCAAAGCATCTTCACAAGACTGGATTAAATGTTGAGGAGAAACCTCAGGCGCAAGAGGATAATCGATACTGAGTACTTGTACTTTTGCATATTTTGCCAATATACGACACACCTCATCATGAGTATCTAATCCACCCACAACAAATCCCCCTCCATGATAGAAAACAAGAAGAGGTAATTTTTTATTAGGTGCTGGATGATAGTGTCTCGCGAAAACGGTTCCACTTTGAAGAGGTAAACGAATATCTTCTACGGAATCAATATCCGTTGATTTCTGGCGTATAGCCAGCATTTGCGTATCAAACTGCCTTCTGGATTCAATTAGATCTGGACCAATAAAACCGATACGCCCCTGCTTAATTTGTACAGCCATCAGACATTTTGTAAATGAGTCCAAGTCAGGATATTGGTAAGAATACCCAAGAATTTTGGCAAGTGATTCTTGAGCTAATCGAGGTAACTTATCAAGAGCTCGAGCAGCGGGCCCTTGGCCCTTATCTAGCAATGTTTGAATTTTTTGATTAAATGCTGTCATGCCTATCTCCATGAATTCCTCTTATCCTTCATATTTTCTACAGAATTCTGTTGCTGTTTGACTATATTCGCATACAACTCATGTAATCAAGATACAAAGGTAAAAACTAAATTACGCTAATCTGATTTAAAGCAAATGTCATTAACAAATCTGTCGTTTCAAGCAGGAGTTTTTTGCCAATTATTGTTAACAGACAAAAAGAGGTACGATTATGTCAACAAAACTAGTTGTTACTTTATTAGCAACCAGTCTTTTAACTGTAGGCTGTGTGGCTTATACGGATGACCCTTCTTATCGTGGTGGGTATGGTTACCCAGATACTAATCGCTATGATCGCAATGATGGACGTCGATATAGTGATTGGGAACGGAAGCGTTGGGAAGAGCGTAAAAGACTATATGAACAACAACGGAGAGACGCTCGCGAACAGGATCGAAATCGTCATGAATGGGATAAAAGACGCCATGACGAGGATAAGAAACACCGTGATGACGATAAAAGACGCCACGAGTGGGATAAAAAACGGGTAGAAGATCGTGATCATAATCGTCGAGATTCTCGTCATGATGACTAAATTCATTACTATATAAAAAGCCCCAATAAGCTACGTCTTTTGGGGCTTTTTTGAGAATTCTAAACTCTCTTAATTATAGAGTAATGAGTAGCAGCTCACTTCATACATAAATCGGCATCTTAAATATATGACTCTATAACCTTTTAACTGTTCTTATCGCTAAGAATTACTGAGCAGTTGCAGAACCTGAAACTGAACCTGAAGCACCAGCATCAACTTGACCTGGTTGTGCTTGGCCAGAAACGCCAGCATCAACACCTACACCAGCTTGTACGCCAGATGGGCTAGCACTTGTTTGAGCAGAACCTGATGCATTTAAACCAGCTTCAGATGCACAACCAACAGCTGTAAAAGCGACACCAGCAAGTACTACAGAGATAAGACCTAATTTTTTCATAATCGTTTTCCTTTCATTACGACAAACACTTAAATGCAAAGTTCATCTTCGCGCTGCCTATAATTCACAATTTTTTTTTCTGGCGTGCGTATCATTGGTTGTCTTTTGTAGTAATAGAAGTACAAATTGTGCAATTTTTTATTAAATTCCCTTCCCTACTCTTACCTCTATCTTTTATATAAAAGTAGTAACTTAAGCTTTTGTTTAATTTTATTAATTTTTAATTTTCATCTTAGCCTTTTACTCTACTCAAAAAAATTCTCTTTATAGAAATGCTATATAAGGTGCGTAGAATGTTACAGAGGTTTTTTGCTTAAAAATTCCTTTTCCCATTAAAAAAGCCGGGTATAGACCACGGCTTCTCTAAAAATTTATTATATTCCGTTTTAAATTACGGCCATTGCATCTCGCCTTTTACAACTTTTGCACCTAACTCGAGGCTATCCACACTTTTTAACGTTGGATATTGTTTTTGCATGAGCTGACTCAATTCGCTAGCATTTTTACTTACTTTAGCCGCTTTCTCATAGCTCTTGAGATAATCGATCGAAAAGTTAACTGCATCCAAACCTTGTGGAGCTCCTTCAACCATATGGGCAGGAACCACCCTTTGAGGTTGAAGTGCTTTAATGCTTTCTAAAGTTTGAATCACTTCATTGCGGTCTTTAACTTTTGGTGTATCTGCCATCCATAAATGAATACCTGAAGATACAGGGATACCACCTACTACTGCTTTTGAAGAAGGAATCCATAAATAAGTGAGTTCTTTCTTACCTTTAATTTCAATTGACTCATTCTCTAATTTTAAAGTTTTAGCAGTGTAAGCTTGAGGCACAATAATTTGGCTAGGCGCATTTGCACCCATTTGTGGTCCCCAATACTTCACTTTAAGCGCTTGAGTATCTTGAATATGTTTAACAGTTTCCGGCGTTGCGATGATTTGTACGTTTGGGAAGTACTGTTTAAATACATCTAAACCAAAGTAATAGTCGGGATCACCATAACTTACGAAAATTGTCTTTAGCGTTTTACCGCTATCGAGAATATCGGCAGCAATACGTAATGCTTCAGATTTTGAGAATTGCGCATTGACTAATAGAACTTCTTTATCACCTTCAATTAAAGTAGAAGTCACCCCAAAATGTTCTGGTTTAGCCAGAAAACTTTGGATTTTTAGATCCTGTGCAAAAGCTGAGGAAGCCATCGTCAAAGCTGTAGCAGTTGCTAGGGCCGAAGCAGTTAATTTAAAAAATTTCATTATGTATTCTCCAATTTCATAAGGAATACTTTAAATTGCAATTTCTGTAAGGTAAATGCACTAAATTAAGATAAACTGTTGCATAAATTGTAATAATGATAAAGCATATGGACACATTAAAAGCCATACAAGTCTTTGTTTCTATTGCTCAGCATGGCAATTTAACCAAAGCCGCAGAACATCTTAATTATTCCCGTGCCATGGTTTCTCGCTATCTTGAACACCTAGAGCATACATTCTCAACTCGCCTATTTCAGCGGAATACTCGAAAAATATCTCTCACTCCAGCAGGTGAAAAAGCTCTCCTCTACTGCGAAAATATTTTACAACAACAACAACTTTTACAAGAGCTAGCAGCACCCGAACAACATAACGGTACGATTCGTTTTACTTGTGGTTTATTTTTATTTCAATTAGGTGTTGGGGAATGTATTCGTCAATTTAAAAAGCAACACCCACATATTCAATTTGATGTATATCTTACTGAAAATACAATTGACTTGATTGATGCACAAGTCGATTTAGCTTTGCGTATAACGCAAAAAGTTGCAGATGGATTAATTGCGAGACCAGTCTGCCAGATCGAATCGGTATTTTGTGCTCATCCAGATTATTTAAAACAGCACAGCCCCCTCTCTCACCCAAGACAACTTATTCAATACGAATGTTTAGCTCACCATAGCCAGCATCAATACTGGACTCTTTTTGATGAAGAGCAACAACCACAGAATTATCCTTTAAACGTTACCTTTAAAAGTAATGATGTAAATGCTGTTTATGATATGTGTCTACATGCTCAGGGTGTAGCTATGTTGCCTTCACTATTAGTTAAAAAAGATTTAAAAGAAAAACGACTAGTTCCTTTATTTAAAAACTTTTCAGCGCCAGAGCTAAGTTTGTCGGTGGTATATGCATCTAGGCAACATTTACCCAAAATAACGCAGGAATTTATTGCTTTTATGATCGAAAATTTAGATTTTTACTTAAAACCACAAAATTAAAAGCTTTAAATTGTCGTGTACGCTTGAATTTTTAGGCAGTGCCCATACTTCATACCTATTAATGAATTACAGCATATGCATGGCAGTTCAGGTTTTACACAGTAAATACTGATGCCAAAAAGGACTGTACATGTTTAAAAACCCATTTAAACGGAGATCATCAATGGCTAATGAGCAAAACGAGCAAGCTCAAGACATTCAACACGAGCAAGCAGAGCAATCTAATGAGCAAACTCAGGCTGAAGGTGGAGAGCAAGCAAACGACGTTACCGTTGAATCTTTACAAGCGCAAATCACTAAATTAGAAGAAAGTCTTAAACTTGAAAAAGCTCGTACAGCGAATGCTGTTTACGAAGCACAAAAAAGTGTAGAGCGTATTCAACGTGAGTCAGAGAAGCATAAAGAAACTGTGCTTGAAAAATTTGCAAAAGAATTATTAGATTCTGTAGACAATTTAGAGCGTGCAATTCAAGCAACGGGTAATGAAGAATCTCCTGTACTTGAAGGCATTAAGTTAACCTTGAAGTCACTATTAACTACACTGGAAAAATTTGGTGTTGTAGAAGCTGACACTAAAAATGGTTTCAACGCAGATTTACATCAAGCAGTGGGCATTGCCCCAGACGCTAAAGCGAATGAAATCGGTACCGTTTTACAAAAAGGCTATACCTTAAATGGTCGCTTATTGCGCCCTGCTATGGTTATGGTTGGTCAATAAATAAAAAATTTGAGAGTTTTTAGATTTTTTTTCGCTAAAACGCTTGAAAAAAATAGATTCACTCTCATATCGGATAACAAGCAAAAACATTGCAAAAGAATTTTTGAGGAAAACGTCACATGGCAAAAATTATTGGTATTGACTTAGGTACTACCAACTCATGCGTTGCTGTACTTGAAGGCGATAAAGTAAAAGTAATCGAAAACGCTGAAGGCACACGTACAACTCCATCGATCATTGCTTATAAAGATGGCGAGATCTTAGTGGGTCAAAGTGCTAAGCGTCAGGCAGTAACTAACCCGAAAAATACATTATTCGCAATCAAGCGTTTAATTGGTCGTCGTTACGAAGATCAAGCGGTACAAAAAGACATCGGTCTTGTACCTTATAAAATCATCAAAGCTGACAATGGTGATGCTTGGGTAGAAGTAAACGATAAAAAATTAGCACCTCAACAAGTCTCTGCTGAAATCTTGAAAAAGATGAAGAAAACTGCAGAAGACTATTTAGGTGAAACAGTTACAGAAGCAGTTATTACAGTTCCTGCTTACTTTAACGATGCTCAACGTCAAGCAACTAAAGATGCGGGTAAAATCGCTGGTTTAGACGTTAAACGTATCATTAACGAACCAACTGCTGCTGCACTTGCGTTCGGTATGGACAAAAAAGAAGGCGATCGTAAAATTGCTGTTTACGACTTAGGTGGTGGTACTTTTGACGTATCAATCATTGAAATCGCAGACCTTGATGGCGACCAACAAATTGAAGTGTTATCAACAAATGGTGATACTTTCCTTGGTGGTGAAGACTTTGATAACGCATTAATTGAATTCTTGGTTGAAGAGTTTAAGAAAGAACAAGGTGTGAATTTAAAAAATGACCCACTTGCGTTACAACGTTTGAAAGAAGCTGCTGAAAAAGCAAAAATTGAGCTTTCTTCATCAACTGCAACTGAAATTAACCTTCCATACATCACTGCTGATGCGACTGGTCCTAAACACTTAGTGATCAATGTAACTCGTGCAAAACTTGAAGGTTTAGTTGCTGATTTAGTTGCTCGTACAATTGAGCCTTGCCGTATCGCACTTAAAGATGCTGGTCTTTCGACTTCTGACATCTCTGACGTGATTTTGGTTGGTGGTCAGTCTCGTATGCCACTTGTACAACAAAAAGTACAAGAATTCTTTGGTAAAGAGCCACGTAAAGACGTGAACCCTGATGAAGCAGTTGCAATCGGTGCTGCGATTCAAGGTGCGGTATTGTCTGGTGACAAAACTGACGTTCTTTTATTAGACGTAACACCATTAACTTTAGGTATTGAAACAATGGGTGGTGTATTAACACCAATCATTGAGAAAAACACAACGATTCCTGCGAAGAAATCACAAGTGTTCTCTACTGCTGCTGACAACCAGCCTGCTGTAGACATTTCTGTTTACCAAGGTGAACGTAAGATGGCTCAACAAAACAAATTGTTGGGTAACTTCCAATTAGGCGACATTCCACCTGCTCCACGTGGTGTGCCACAAATTGAAGTATCTTTCGACATCAATGCTGATGGTATCTTGAAAGTATCTGCTAAAGATAAGAGCACTGGTAAAGAGCAATCAATCCAGATTAAAGCAAACTCAGGTTTGTCTGATGCTGAAATCGAAGCAATGATTAAAGATGCTGAAGCGAATGCTGAAGAAGATCGTAAGTTTGAAGAACTTGCAAAAGCTCGTAACGAAGCTGATGCATTGGTTTCTAGCTCGAACAAAGCTGTAAAAGATCTTGGTGATAAAGTTACTGAAGATGAAAAAACAGCTGTAAGTACTGCGGTTTCTGAACTTGAAGCAGCAACAAAAGAAAATGATGTTGAAGATATCAAGGCAAAAACTGAAGCTTTACAAAACATCTTAATGCCTATCACTCAACGTGCTTATGAACAAGCACAGCAAGCTGGTGGTGCAGAAGGCTTTGATCCAAATGCATTCCAAGGTGGCGATGCAGGTCAACAAAAAGCTGACGATGGTGTTGTAGATGCAGAGTTTACTGAAGTTAAAGATGACAAAAAATAATTTGTTTCTTTAATAAAAAACCGCGCTTAGGCGCGGTTTTTTTATTAGTTACAAAAAATAACAATGATTTTTTAAGGGAGTTTTTTAATTAATTGATGTCAAAAAGATCAATGATAAAAACTAATCTATTAATTATAAAAAAGATTTTATAAAGAAAAATACACTGTTACTTATTACATTAATTATTCCATTATTGCCAAGTCTAAAAACATCTTTTTAAATTTTTCTACCAAGATCACAAACACCGACTACTCTCTTGCATTTTTTATCATTTTGACGAAGTTGATTAAGTAGCTAACAATAAGATTTATTTATATTTTTTATTTTTCCATGAAAAAATTTCTATGGTGGGGAATTAGCTTGTGTTTATGCATAGGCTTACAAACGATGATCTTTGCTCAAAGTAATGTATCAATTGGTTCATCTCATCAACCTTTAAAGTATCAAATTGCTTTTATTGACCCACGGTTTCAACTCACTAAAGAACAACTTATTGAAGTAAGCCAACAAGCTGCTGAAATCTGGCACAAAGAGACTGGAAAAACCTATTTTATTTATGATTCAGAAGCACAGTTATCAATTAACTTAATTTATGATGATCATCAAATTATTAAAAGTGAACAACAGGAAAATTTAAATGCTCTTTTGCAAAAGCAGGAACAATGGCACATTAAAAATGAAGAGATTATTTTAAACAAACAAGAAATTGACCAGCTATCATCTGATTTGAACAAAAAAAAGATCAGTCTAAAAGCTGAATTTGAACACTATCAACGAGACGTAACAGACTTTAACCAAGGGCAACATCGATACTATCTTGCCGATGAATTAAAAGAGCGGCAAAATCAACTACAGCAAATATCTGGAAATTTGCAAAATGAATCAAATAATTTAAATTTTAAAATTCAACTACTTAACATAAAAATTAAAGAACTAAATCAAGAGCAAAGCGATTTAACAACGTTAATGACACAATTTAAGCTAGAACAAAAAGCCAGTATTCAGACCTTTCATAAAGGTTTATTCAGTCAAAACCAAATTCAAATTTACGGTTATGCTTCTTTAAATGATTTACGTTTGACCCTTGCTCATGAGTTTGGCCATGCTTTAGGGCTAAAACATACCACCGATCCTAAATCTTTAATGTACCCCCGTTTAAAAGAGCAAGATATTCATAATTTCAAATTAACAGATTCCGATTTAGAGTTATTAGGCTCAATTTATAGTTCAATTAAGGAAAATCATTAAAGTTAAATGATTAAAAAAACTAAATAAAACCAAACATATTGAATTTTTTCTAAAAAATAATTTTGCATTTGGTAAAAATTAATGAGACTAAAGTCTCATTTATTTATCAGAATTGTACGTTTTTTGATTGATTTTTCACTTTATATTCTTATAATACGTTTTTTTTAAATCTCCCCCTCTTCTATTATGCGTTTAACATCTTTGTTACTAGGCGTGGCCTTTGCTTTTTCTAATTTTCAAGCCAATGCTAATCTTGCCACCCCAGCTCATACTCAAATTCAGCAAAAAACAGGTCAGCATCTGACTTATAAAATTGCTGAAATTGACCCACGTTTTGGTTTGAGCCAAGATCAATTGATTCAGATTAGCCAACAAGCTGCGGATATCTGGAAACAAGGTACTGGGCAGGATTATTTTACTTATGATCCAAATGCAAAGTTAGAAATTCGCCTAGTTTACGATAATGGTCAAAGTCGTTCTGAACAGCGTCAAAAAATTGCAGCTCAGTTCCAGCAAGAACAGCAACGTGTAATTGATGAACAGCAACAAATTAAGCAATTAAAGCAAACCCTTGGTCAAACTCAATCTGACCTTGAAAATAAAAAGCAGATTTTGAATGGAAAATTGAAAAATCTTGACCAGCAAATGATGCAACTTAACCAAGGCAAATTAGCACCTGAATACAGTGCTAAATCTTTGGCTAAAACCCAGAAAGATTTGCAAAAGCAAACTGTTGCTTTAAAGAAAGAAATTGCTGCATATAATGAGCAAGCTAAAGATTTAAATACTAAAGTTACTCACTTTAATCAGATTAATAATAAGTTTAATGAATCATTAAACGAATTTAAGCAAAATGCTCAAGCGGATGTCTTTAAAAAAGGTATCTACAACGGCAAACAAATCGTGATTTATGAGTTTAAGTCTATCGATGATTTACGTTTAACGATTGCTCATGAGTTAGGACATGCGCTTGGTTTAAAACACAGTGATCAACCAAATGCATTGATGTACTCAGTTCGTAAAGATGGTGACACAAAAATCACTGGCCTTACTGATGCTGATCGTGATCTATTGAGTGCTTTACCTCAATAATTAAGAACTTGATATAAAATGATGTATCTATTTCTAGATAGATACATCGAAATTCATATCAAAGTCATGTTATTGTGGTCATAAGAGCTAACGAAAATAGAATGGAGATCAAGATGAGTTACTATCATATCCTGATTGAAGTAAATGATCATATCAGCACAATTGAACAAACACGCGATATTGAACTATTTGATATTATTGAAATCAAACCGTATCTTCATTCTATTCTAATCCCCTTTTTCAATGAGCATGAAATCGAGCTTGAAGATGAAAATATTGAATACAAAGATATTTTGCATCTTGAGGTGAAACAAACTCTGCTACCGATTGAACATTTAATTGAAGAAGAACAAAAGCAATTACCAAGTGATACAGATGTTACGATCACTGCGTATGAAATCTTTAATGATCGAAATTTAAGCCAAGATGTCACTTCAGTTATTTTTGATATATTGGAAGCGGTTAAATTAGATTAGCAATCTTATACAAGTACTTATAAAAAAGGTCTGCATGTGCAGACCTTTTTATTATTTTCAGTTTATTGCATCATTTTTTGGGCTTGTTCTTGACGGAATGCGCGTAAGATTTGTTGCCCTGCTCGTCCGCTTGGATTTAAACCTAAACGAGTTTGCTCTTGACGAATAGCCACACGGGTTTTATCCCCAATAAGACCATCAACCGCACCAATATCGTAGCCGCGATTAATCAAAAACTGTTGGATTTCACGACGTTCTGCACGTGAAGTTCCTGGATCATCAGTTGGCCAAGATGTCGCAAAAGGACGAGCGCCTTTTAAACGATCAGATAGATGAGCAATTGCAAGACCATAACTTTCCGCAGCGTTATAACTATAGATAGCATCAAAATTCTTAAATACTAAGAATACTGGACCATTTACGCCTGCCGGTGCCATTAAACCTGCCGAAGTACTGCTAGATAAAGCCCCTTGAACAAGTGGAGAACCATCAATCCGAGTAACGCCTCGCGCACTCCAGCTACTCAAAGCTTTCTTTGAGCGTCGCCCTTCTCCATCAATTGACATCCCTTGGGGAACTTTTACTTCAAAACCCCATGGCATTCCTGCTTGCCAACCCGCTTTATTTAAGAAATTAGCCGTTGAAGCCAATGCATCAACTGTACTAGACACCAAATCGCGACGACCATCTCCATCAAAATCAACAGCTAAACGTTCATAGGTCGATGGCATAAATTGCGTATGTCCAAATGCCCCAGCCCATGAACCTTTCAGTTGATCTTCAGTTAAGTCACCACGCTGTAAAATACGCATGGTGGCAAAAAATTCAGTACGGAAATAACTTTGTCGGCGACCTTCACAACTTAAAGTTCCGAGTGCTTGTAGTAAAGGATATTTTCCAGAAATATCACCAAAATTACTTTCAACACCCCACACTGCCACAATTGTTTCTGGTGGCACGCCGTAAGTTTGAGAAGCACGATTTAAAACATCGCGATATTGCGCCAACTTTTGTTTTCCAAGCTCAACACGTTCTTCATCGACTAAGCCAGAAAGATAATCCCAAATAGGCGTCGAAAATTCTGGTTGATAATTTAATTTATCAATAACAGAATAATCTGGAGTTAAATTTTGAGTATAACGATCATAGGTTGTACCAGAGACTCCAGCAGCAACCGCTTGAGAGCGTAAATTTGCCAAACAACTTTGGAAATTATTATTAGGCGTATAATTTTCGTTAGTCACTGTCGGAACAGTGGCACTGCTAGATATTGTAGAACCATTAATTACGAGCTCTGCTTGAGCCTGAGTCATTGCTAAAAATACAGAGCCAACAATACAAGAAAAACGTCGCATATTATCCCAGTTTCAATTTTTGAATTTAAATTTTTAAGTACCATACCATTATGAGTCTAAAATTTCAGAGAGAAAACGTAAATTTGAATTCATAATCTCTTCTTTAAATTCATTTCCATTGTTTTAAATTCAAATTTTCCACTTTATTTTAAATTTAAAACTTCTGCGAAGTGCATCACTAGTTTTAAATTCAAAATAATAGCGCATAGTTTAAATTCAAAAACCTTATTTTAAACTTAAACTATAAAACATGTGTTTCTGTGGACAAACTTATCCACAGTCGAGCAAAAAACAGTACTATTTATTGATTCTATTCTATATTTCATCATTCTTTATGACACAGCAAATCCGATCAACCAAACAATCTGTATTTTTAAATTCAAAAATCAGCCCATGTTTTAAATTCAAACTTGCCACGTTATTTTGAATTTAAAACACTTCAACAAACATCATTAGTTTTGAATTCAAAAAATATAGCCTCCGCGGCCTGTTATAAATCAAACTATCTTGTGGATAACTAACTTTAAATTCAAAACAATGTAAAAAACTTGTTTTCACTTTTTAAATTTAAAAACACCACCAATATTTAAATTCAAAAATTCACGTAAAAAGTTATCCACAAACCCAAAAATACTTATGATTTATTATTTTTTAAATTTAAAAGATAAAAAAAGCGATCCGAAGATCGCTTTTTAGAGAATTAGAAATACTTTTAGAAGGTCATATCTGCTGTTAGAGCGAGTGGTTCTGGCAAAATTTTCGCCAATTGACGGCATAAGGTCGTCAATTCATTACTATCCACAGGCATTAAAGTGATATGACCTAATTTACGGCCAGCACGTTCAGACTTGTTATAAAGATGTAGATGAGCACCATTTAAGGCAAGTACATCTTCAGTTTTAGGATGCTGACCAATAATATTGATCATGACCGTTGGGCGAACAACGTCTGTTGAACCTAATGGAAGACCTGCAACAGCTCGAATATGGTTTTCAAACTGAGAACAGACAGCGCCTTCAATTGACCAGTGACCTGAGTTATGCACACGTGGTGCCATCTCATTTGCACACAAACCTTGTTCAGTCACAAACAGCTCTAGAGTCAATACACCAACATAGTTGAGGTGATTCAGCAAACGCGTAATGTAGTCTTGAGCAACAGGTTGTAAAGCTTCACTATTCGGTGCTGGAACAATTGAATGCGATAAAATACCATTATGGTGGTGATTTTCAGCCAATGGCCAAGTTTTTACTTCACCATTTTGGCCGCGCACCGCAATAATTGAAACTTCGCGAGAGAATTTAACAAAGCTTTCGGCAACTAGACTTTTTGCAGGACCAAGTTCAGCCCAGGCGGTGTCAATCTGGTCTTCTGAACGAAGTACAAACTGACCTTTACCATCATATCCACCAGTTGCAGTCTTAAGCACAATCGGTAAACCAAGCTCAGAAACAGCCTTTTTCAAACTTTCTAAACTATCTACAGCACGATACGGCGCAACAGGAATAGTAAGTTCATCAAACAATGCTTTTTCTGACAAGCGATTTTGCGCAGTTGCTAAAGCAACACGGGGAGGATGTAATGCTTTGGTTTGTGTTAAAACATCAACATCTTCAACTGGTGTATTTTCAAACTCAAGACTGAAAACATCAGCACTTTCAATAAACTGTTTTAAACCTTGCTCATCTTGGCTAGAAAAGACTTGGCCTAAAACACCTGCTGGACAATCTGTATTTGCTTCAAAAAAAGTACACTGAATATTTAATGGTAAAGCCGCTTGAGCCATCATTCGACCCAATTGCCCACCACCAAAAATACCGATAGTTTTATCCATCTCAGCCTCTTACACCTGACCCGGAATATTTTTGCTTGCAACTTTATCAGTTTGCGCAGCACGGAAATCAGCAACATTTTTTGCGATTTCAGGACGAGTTAAACCTAAGATTTGTGCCGCCATAATTGCAGCATTCGTCGCACCTGCTGGACCAATCGCTAAAGTACCAACTGCAATACCAGCTGGCATTTGTACGATTGAAAGCAAAGAGTCTACGCCATTTAAAATTGATGATTTCACTGGCACACCCAAAACAGGTAAATCAGTTTTTGCGGCACACATTCCAGGTAAATGCGCTGCACCACCGGCACCAGCAATAATCACTTGAATACCACGGTCACGCGCAGTTTCTGCATATTCAAATAAACGATCTGGAGTACGATGAGCAGATACCACTTCCGCTTCAAATGGGACACCAAGCTGTTTAAGCATATTGGCTGTGTTTTCGAGAGTTGCCCAATCAGATTGAGAACCCATAATAATTCCAACGAGAGGTTGAGCGTCTTGTGCTGCGGCCGCATTCATTGCTAATGTTCCAGAGACAAAAGTAAAAGAAGATAAATCTCGACGAGAGCCAAGTTTTAAATGGTTCGGAAGCCCATTATTATAGACTGATTTTTCATCTCACGAAAATTTAACTGACCAGCTCTGCGAATATTTTTAATCTCATAAAAAAATGTCATGGTTTAACAGTGACACATTCTCAAATTTTATTAATATAGCGCGCTTAATCAAATCAATAAGAGCTTAATAATGAAAAAATTTCTTGGAGTCCTAACACTCACACTTTGTACAACAACGAGTTACGCGGCTTTGGTAAATTTAAACATCGATGAATTTCAAAAAACCATTAAAACTTTAAATAAAGAAAAAGGTTATAACGGAGAAATCAAAAGTGGAGCATTAACTGGCAAAGTCCAAGAGAAATTTATTGTTACTGGAACATCTGCTACTGATGAGAGAGAACCAGTTCTGATGACTGGTTATTATCTTGGTGCAACTGAGGTAGGAAATTTATATTCAATTACTGAATATCGCATTTACTGTGACGATCAGACCTATGGTTTTGCTATGTCTAATTTTGAGCCAGACGGCGCCTTAAGTTTAACCACAACAGATAGTAATTATGCTTTTGACTATGAAGATCCCACACCAAGAGATCAGCAATTTTCTAAAATTCTAAAAAAAGCGTGTAAACATCCTGCAAGATAATCAGGTATTTGGAAAAGTAATCGCTTGTATAGAATCAATTATTCAATACAAGCGATTGCAAATTATTGGCTTCTAAATACGAAATAAACACAGCCAAATAGACATAACATCGCCCACAAGTAATCTAGTTTAAATGGTTGTTTAAACAAGAAAATCATAAACGGTACAAACACAATCAGCGTAACCACTTCCTGCGTGATTTTCATTTCACCGAGTAACCAGCCTTGAGCACTCAGCATACGAGTAGCAGGAATCATAAAACTATATTCAAGCAGGGCAATAATCCAACCGAATAAAATCGCTTGCCAGAGTGGAGCATGGTGCAAAAATTTAAGGTGCCCATACCATGCAAGTGTCATAAAACAGTTAGAAATAATTAATAGCGTAAAAGCTAAAACCGTTGGGCTCAAAGGCACATCCCTCATCATCACGATGATTTAAGTATTATTAAAGATACAAAACATTATAAAAGATAAAACTGTAATTCAGCTTAAATCGAAAAAATAAAGCTGTAGTTTTATTAGGGCCTCAAACACATAGAACAACAACGATTTTTGACTATCTTTTCCAGTTTAGCCTTGCTATCGTTGCTGGCAAATTTATCAATAATGCACACACAGCAATTCATTTCAATGTTGTGTACAAAAGCAGTGGAGAAGGCGAGCAATGCATCTGCATATCTTGGGTATTTGTGGCACTTTTATGGGCTCTTTAGCACTTTTAGCTCGTGATTTAGGACATAAGGTAACCGGTTCCGATTTAAACGTTTACCCGCCAATGTCTACCCAGTTAGAAAACGCAGGTATTACCCTCATGCAAGGCTATGACCGTAGTCATTTGCAGCCTCATCCAGATTTAGTCATTGTCGGAAATGCCATGAAACGTGGTATTGATGCTGTGGAATATATGCTTAACGAAGGTCTACCATATATTTCTGGTCCACAGTTCCTTGCTGACCACGTTTTACAAGGTAAACATGTACTTGGTGTAGCTGGTACTCACGGTAAGACAACAACAACGACCATGCTGGCTTGGGTACTTGATCAGGCGGGTTTAAACCCAGGCTTTTTAATTGGTGGTGTTCCACTTGGTTTTAGTGAAAGCGCTCGTTTAGGTGGCGGCAAATACTTCTGCGTTGAAGCCGATGAATATGACTCAGCTTTCTTTGATAAGCGCTCTAAGTTTGTTCACTATCACCCCAAAACGGCGATTTTAAACAACCTAGAATTCGACCATGCCGATATTTTTGATGACCTCGCGGCTATTCAAAAGCAATTTCATCATCTTGTTCGTACCATTCCAAGTGAAGGCCGTATTATTGCGCCAATTACTGAAACTCATATTGATGAAGTACTTGAAATGGGCTGCTGGACACCAGTCATTCGTACAAGTCTAGAAGCGAATGAAAAAGCTGCTTTGTCTGCCGAACTCATTTCAATTGATGGTAGCCATTTTAAAGTATTAGAAAATGGCAATATCGTTGGTGAAGTGAAATGGAGCATGACAGGGCAACATAGCGTAGCTAATGCTTTGGCAACGATTGCAGCCGCTCAGCATGTGGGTGTGGCGCTTGAACAAGCTTGTGAAGCTTTGTCTAACTTTGGCGGCGTGAAACGTCGTATGGAGTTACTCGGTACAGTTAATGGCATTGAGGTTTATGATGACTTTGCTCACCATCCAACTGCAATTGACACGACTTTAGATGGCGCACGTAAACGCTTAGGCGAACGCCGTTTATGGGCCATTATCGAACCACGTTCAAACACAATGCGTATGGGCAGTCATAAAGATGGCTTAGCACATTCAGCACGCTTAGCAGACGAAGTCATCTGGTATCAACCAGAAGGTTTAGATTGGGATTTACAACCGGTGATTGAAGCTGCGTCTAACCATGCTCAAGTTAGCCGTTCACTTGATGAAATTATTGAACGTATTGTCAATGAAGCAGGTGAGGGCGATGCGGTTGTGATTATGTCTAATGGTGGCTTTGGTGGATTACATCAAAAATTAATGAATGCATTAAAAGCAAAAGCTGCTTAACTTTTGCTTTTAATTATTCAGTAAAAAAACGGGTTTCAAATTGAAACCCGTTTTTTTATTCAGCCATTTTAAACCTTCTCTGGCTCTATATTTTCTATAAATTTATTAGAAACCATTAAACGTAAACTATAGACAATACCCATCGCAAAAACGCTATATCCCACGTTATTACAAATAAACGGAATACATAAAATGATGAGAGCCGTAATAGGGTAAAACCATTTGCTGATTCCCGCTAAACATTCAAATTCATATAGTAGCCAAATACAGGTGGTATACAGCACTACACTCACCGCAACGACTATTCCCATATATAAATCGGAAATATGGGCATGATGAGTAGTGACATCCACAGCAGCAGCAAGCGCAGCGCCCACCGTAGCAATACTCACAAAAACAAAGTAATGACCATACCCCCATACAAACGGGCGCACACCTTTCAAATGGTGATGCTGTTCACTACGGTCAAAATAAGCCCACCACATCGCGAACATAAGCATCAATCCACCGATCATTAAGAAAACAGCAGGAATATTAATAGATTGAGCAGTCAGCGCATCGCGGATTGCATTAAAGCTACCAATAATTGATTCACCCAACACTATAATCGTAAGCAGGGCATAACGCTCTACAATATGATTTGGATGCCACGGCGTAGGTGAATATTTTTCTGCATAGTAGGGAACAAATAGCTCCATCGCAGCCAGAAATAAAAATAAAGGGGCCGAAAGTACATGGGTAAAATTGGCAACTAACCAACCAATCTGTACCAGTACAATCCCTATTGCATAACGATAAGCCGTAATACGCCGAGCAGGATCGTATTTTGCTGCACGTAACCACTGGGTCACTAATGCCATTCGCATGATGACATAACCGATGATCATTACGTCAAAATCCTGACTATGAAATACATCAGGAATGCCTGCTGCCATCACCAATGAACCTGCAATTTGCACAAAGGTGAGGCATCGATACAACGCATCGTCGTTATCGTAAGCCGAAGCAAACCATGAAAAATTCATCCATGCCCACCACAGCGCAAAAAATACCATCAAGTAGCTTGGTAACGCATGCCATAGATGATTTTCAATAATGGCGTGGTGTAACTGCTGACCTGCTGTTGCAATCGCGACCACAAAAATTAAATCGAACAATAATTCGAGGGGAGTCGCTGCTCTATGCGGCTGTTTTGGATCTCTTGGAGATAAAGGCCTCAAACTTAATTTTTTCTGTTTTTCTTGAGTAGTCATAAAATAACGTTCTCGAATAAAATGCCAACACGTTAGCACTTTAATATCAACACTTAGATCACGCATTAAAAATTATCGTTCTAAGCTGTTTAATCTTTACTCACAAACAAACTATATTTCATTTTTGTGACAATTCTTTATCAAGACATTAAGCTTAATTCTTTATCATAGCTCACGTTTTTGTTCTCGTTTGGAATATGAATGTCTTTAGAAACACTCAACCTTAGCTTATTCCATGTTATTAATGGGGCTCAGGATGCGAGTCAATTTATCATTCGTCTTGCTATCTTTTTTGCTAATGATCTCCTCTATATTCTTTTATTCATCCTTACATTTTTATGGTTCTATGGCGACCAAGATTTAAAAAATAGGGTTGTTAAATCTGTCTTTTTGACCTGCGTGTCGCTTTTAGTGGGCTATGTTATTTCTCTGTTTTACCATCACGCAAGACCGTTTGTGATGGGTGTTGGTACTACTTTTATCGAACATGCACCAACGGCATCTTTTCCAAGTAATCATATGCTGATTTTTAGCACCATCGCTCTGTCTTATTTATTTGCTCAGCGCAAACTGATTGGAATAATTCTTCTATTCTTGTCATTTGTCGTGGCATGGTCGCGTATTTATCTTGGTGTGCATTTCCCTTTAGATATGTTGGGCGCTTTTATTGTAGCGCTATTGGTAAATACAGCCGGATATTACTTCTGGAATGCTTATGGCATGCATTTAACAGCATTCTTTATTCACCTTTACCAAATTATATGCAAACCACTTTTAGATCGAGGTTTAATTAAATAACCTTTAGATCCTTTTTAGTGTTAAAAACCACGAAATTAAGTTCAGTTGCGTAATACTAAAAAATCTGCCATTCTATGCGGAGTTGGATATGTTTTATCCAAAACAGAATTTAGTTTGACAAGGGGAGTAGCCTCCTCCAAACATAGCAGCAATGTTATGTGTCAGATATCGTCAATACACTTTTATTAAAAAGTCGGTATCTGAGCATCATTAAATTTATGATGTAGGCAAGACCTTGATCATGTTGGTACAGATGTTTAATTCATCTGGCAACGGGTCAAGGTTTTTTTATGCCCAATTGCCGGATGTGGAGGTTTTATGGAATCGATCGGCAATTTATGGCTGTATGTAGCATTCTTTGGCATTGTCATTGTCATGCTCCTGATAGACTTTTTAGGCTTTAAGCAAAAGCAAGGTCAGGATGTTTCAATTAAGCAAGCTGCTTACTGGAGCGTGGCGTGGGTGAGTGTCGCTGCGTTATTTGGTGGTGGTTTATGGCTGTACCTACAACAAACTGTTGGGGTGACCTTAGCAAATCAAAAAACCATGGAATACTTTGCTGGTTACTTGCTTGAAAAGTCGCTCGCAATTGACAACGTTTTCGTCTGGTTAATGATTTTCGCAGCATTTGCTATTCCAGCTGCACTACAACGTAAAATTTTGCTCTACGGCGTATTAGGCGCAATCGTACTGCGTACTCTCTTTATTTTTATTGGTGCATGGTTCGTTCAAGAGTTCTCTTGGGTGCTTTATATTTTCGGTGCGTTCTTGGTATACACAGGCTTTAAGTTTTTAAAAGGCCAAGAAGAAGAAACCAATATTGAAGACATCAAAGCTCTAAAATGGTTACGTAAGCACATGCGTATTACGCCGCAGCTTGAAGGTGACAAATTCTTTGTCCGTCAAAATGGTTTATTGTGGGCAACGCCGTTATTTCTAGTTTTGATTTTGGTTGAAGCTTCTGACGTGATTTTCGCAGTAGATTCTATTCCTGCTATTTTCGCGGTAACCAGCGATCCGTTTATTGTTTTAACAGCGAACTTAATGGCAATTTTAGGTTTACGCGCAATGTTCTTCTTACTTGCTGGCGCTGCGACTAAATTGCATTACTTACCATACGGCTTAGGCATTATCTTATTGTTCATTGGTGCAAAAATGTTGTTGCTTGATGTATTCCACATGCCAATCTGGATCTCGTTAAGCTTTATCGTAATAGTGTTAGCAATCACTGCTTACCTTTCTTTACGACACAACAAAAAGCAATTGCAGTCTTAATTCATCACAACAAGGCATCTACAAGCGAGATGCCTTGTGCTTTAAATTTTCAAAATAGACTGTACTTTAAAAAAACAGATTAATATTATATGCCAACTTAAAATTTATCTTTCCTAATCAGAAACATAATAGACAACATCTATTCGACATTGTATGTCGAACATACTTATTAAAATGTGTGGAGTCTCATGCGTTCTAAAAAAATTAATCTTGTCGTGGTGCCTTTATTACTCACGGCATGTAGCCATAATGATGGTCCTTTAGTACAAGATGTATATAACAACCAATATGACTGTGCTCGCGACTGGAATACTGAAACTTGTGAAGAAGAAAATAGCTCAAGTGGACATAGTTCTGGTTCAGGCCATTATTTAGGACCTGCGTATTATCGAAATAACCGCGAAGTTTCTTATCACGGCAATACATTACATCCTTATAGCAATTTAAGTGCTGGTCGCCCCATCATTTCAACCACGGCGAAAAGCTCGTCTTTTTCATCGCCAATTCGAGGTGGATTTGGTCGTAGCGGTTTTTCTTTCGGCGGCTAAGTCTTCAGGCATTAACATAAGATGAAAAGAAAAATCTTTACTCCACGCCCAGACTGGCAAGTGGAGCATCAAAATATTGGTTTTGATTACTTTAATTTACCTTCTCTCGATGGCTCAATTTACTGGTCTGAAGGAGTTGCTTACGAGTTTACCCTTAAGCAGATTGAACAACTTGAAGATGCAGCAAATGAACTGCATCAAATGTGTTTATCTGTTGTAGGAGAACTCATTCAACGGGGTGACTATCCTGCTTATTTTCAAATTCCAGAAGCAGCCCTAAGCCATATTGAAAGCTCATGGAAACAAAATGCACCAATGCTCTATGGTCGCTTTGATTTCGCCTACGATGGGCGAAATATCAAAATGCTGGAATACAATGCCGATACACCTACCGGCTTACTAGAAGCATCTGTAGCGCAGTGGCTGTGGATAGAACAAGTCTCAGGCATTGCGAACCGAGACCAGTTCAATAGCATTCATGAAGACCTGATTAAACGTTGGAAGACGATTTTACCGCGCGGTAGTCGTGTGCATTTTGCTGCCTGTCAGGAAGCGGGACGAGAAGATTGGGGCAATTTAGAGTATTTGATGGATACAGCCTACCAAGCTCATCTACAAGTTTCCGAGCTTTCTATGGAAAACATAGGTTGGAACGGACAAAATTTTGTTGATCTTAATAATCGCCCCATTCAAAACCTGTTCAAGCTCTATCCATGGGAATGGATCTGGGAAGAAGCATTTTCTCAATATATCCACCCACAAACACAGTGGATTGAACCTTGTTGGAAAATGCTACTTTCAAATAAAGCAATTCTGGTTGAACTTTGGAAACGTTACCCAAACCATCCTTTATTAATCGAAACCCATACTTATGACCCACAGCAAACATTGGCTGGCAAATGGGTGAAAAAACCGATTTTGGCAAGGGAAGGGGCTAATATTCGGGTTTTACAAGATGGCCATGACCAAGGTGCCGCTTCTGGTAGTTTCTATTTTGATGACTATGACAAATATGGGTATGTCGTACAAAAATGGGTAGATACCCCATTATTTTCAGGACAACTCCCTACACTCGGATTATGGATGGTCGGTCATCAATGCGCAGGTATGTCTATTCGTGAAGATTGCTACGACATTATCGGTAATGATGCTCATTTTGCAGCGCACTACTTTGTAGAGTAATCAACCCCATTAAGCATATGTAAAAGAGCTCTTAAATAGAGCTTTTTTAATGTGCCTCATTTGCTCTCATAGAGTGCATTTTAGGTTCATCTTGAAAAACCAATTCAAGCTTCTAAAGATAAATTAGAACAAATATTCAAAAATATAGTCTTTCAACATCATGTATTTTAAAAATTTTATTCACTTTTCTTATATTAAAAACTCATATTGGCAAGCTCTTTGCATCTCCTAAAAAGAAAAAAGCCTAGATTTTAAGGGCTCGTGAGAGCCCTAATTTTTTTAAGGAGTAATGCCATGAATGCTATCCCAACTTTAACGCCACTTGCTATGCCATGTAACAGCAGTTTTGATGCAAAAGATTGGGAAATTTTATCTACTCACTGGTATCCGGTTGCTCGTATTCAAGACGTCTCTACTGCACCCCATCGAGTGACACTATTAGACGTGAATATGGCACTGTATAAAACAGACAGTGGTGAAATTCATCTGGTCCGAGATATTTGCCCGCATCGTGGTGTTCCTTTAACCAAAATCTCTGATCGTTTTTCTCTGACCAAATTTCCGGTTGTTCAACGTTATGGCCTCATTTGGACCAGTATTCATGGTCATGATGTCGCTCAAGCCAATATTCCAGTATTAGATACTTGGGACCAGACAGAGCATCAAGCAATTTTGCCACCATTTGTCGATATTGGCGGTTCTAGCGGACGTCAACTTGAAGGTTTTATCGATGTCGCTCATTTTGCTTGGGTACATCACAATGCCTTTGCAAATCGCGATAATCCCATCGTCCCTAAATATCACACTGAACGTACCAACTACGGCTTAAAAACGGTCTATATCAGTAATTAATGTTAGTAACTATCCGCATGAATTAAAACATCTCGAACCAGAAGGCTTTTTGTGGAAGCGCACCTTTGATGTCTATCCACCTTTTTCAGCCGTGCTTACGGTCGATTTTCCAGAAGGCGGTGTTTTAAAAATTTTGAACGCCTGTTGTCCTATCTCAAGTAATAAAACTCGTTTATTTGTTCCATTAACACGTAACTTTGATCAAACAGGCGATTTAGAAAACGTATATGCATTTAATGCTCAAATTTTTGCTGAAGACCAAGACATGGTCGAATCACAAAAGCCAGAAGAATTGCCGCTAGATTTAATGATGGAAGCTCATTTTGAAGCTGACCGTTCATCAACGACTTATCGTCGGATCTTGGCTGAATGGGGACTAAGTAAACGTTATACCGTTTAAATCTTGGTTAACTGGGGTACAATCAACCGAAAAAAGTGAAAATATAAAGGCTTTCCATGTCATTGATCGCAAATACCACCGTTGTGCGTGGTCGTTTTTTAGATATTCAGCAAACTGTCTCTGAGCCAACTGATATTCCAAATCAAGTACGTTATTTGGAAGATGGTGTATTGATTAGTGAACATGGGAAAATCAAATGGTTTGGTGCATGGGATGAAGCTCAACAGCATCTTCCTGCTGGGGTTGAAGTTCAACATTACCCAGAACAATTGATTGTACCCGGCTTTATTGATACCCATATCCACTTCCCGCAAACCGAAATGGTGGGAGCATACGGCGAACAACTTTTAAGCTGGCTCAATACCTATACATTTCCAACTGAAATCCAGTTTCAAGACAAAGCATATGCAAGTGAAATTGCCCAGTTCTTTGTTCAAGAACTCTTAAAACACGGTACAACCACCGCTCTCGTTTTCTGTACAGTTCACCCTGAGTCTGTTGATGCTTTATTTGAAGCCGCAGAACACGTTCAGATGCGTTTAATTGCAGGTAAGGTTCTCATGGACCGTCATGCACCTGAAGCGCTGTGTGACACGCCAGAAACGGCTTACAGCGACACAAAAGCACTCATTGAAAAATGGCATGGCAAGGGTCGTGCACTTTATGCGATTACACCACGTTTTGCGCCAACCTCTACACCTGATCAATTAGAAAGAGCAGGGCAGTTAAAGCAAGAATTTCCTGATGTTTATGTACATACACATTTAAGCGAAAACAAAGATGAAATTGCTTGGGTAAAATCTTTATTTCCAGAACAGACTGGTTACTTAGATGTTTATCAACATTATGGCCTGACTGGTAAGCGCTCCGTGTTTGCTCATTGCGTTCACCTAGAAGACGAAGAATGGCAATGCATGCATGATACACAATCGGCTATCGCATTTTGTCCAACGTCAAACCTGTTCTTAGGTAGTGGTTTATTTCCATTGAAAAAAACGTGGGAAAAACAAGTAAAAGTGGGCTTAGGTACAGATATCGGTGCTGGTACATCATTTAGTTTGCTGCAAACTGTTAACGAAGCTTATAAGATTCAGCAATTACAAGGCGATAAACTTTCAGCTTTTGAAGCGCTCTATCATGCAACTTTAGGTGGAGCAAAAGCGCTTGATCTGCAAGATCAAATAGGAAACTTCAACATCGGTAAAGAAGCAGATTTTGTTGTCTTGAATCTTAAACCAACAGCATTACAGCAACTGCGCCAGTCTAAATCCAAATCTGTTGAAGATTCCCTGTTTGCATTATTCACGTTAGGTGATGACCGAAATATTGAGGCGACTTATATTTATGGAAAACGTGCTTATCAAAAAGAAACAGCCTAAACAAAATCGTGCTGTTAAGTTTTTGTTATTATTTGGAATATGCGCACTAGCATTAAAGCGTGATCGACATATTGCTCAAAATGATAAAATTTCTGGCTTATCAAAGGGTGCATGAAAAGTCATTTTGCTTTAAAATTTTACCATTAACTCAGATTTTAGAGGTGTTGCAGGTCAACACCTTTTTTATTTTTTCTTTTATATCTTGTAGGAATCTGACATGACTGTTGCAATGAGCATCATGATTTCAACCGAAGAAATTCAAGCAAAAGTCAAAGAGCTCGGCGAGCAAATTAACGCTCACTATGCAAATAGTGACAAAGAGTTGGTCCTGATTGGGCTACTGCGTGGTTCTGTTATTTTCATGGCAGACTTATGCCGCACGATTACCAAACCGCATGAACTCGACTTTATGACAGTGTCTAGCTACGGCGGCGGTACAACGTCAAGTCGAGATGTTAAAATCTTAAAAGACCTTGATGGTGAAATTCGCGGTAAAGATGTGTTGGTAGTTGAAGATATTATTGACTCAGGTAATACCTTAAGCAAAGTTATGGAAATGTTGCAAACTCGAGATCCAAATTCAATTCAATTGTGCACATTGGTGAGTAAACCATCTCGCCGTGAAATTGATCTTGAAGTTAAATTTTTAGGTTTTGAAGTTGAAGATAAGTTTATTGTTGGTTACGGCTTAGACTACGACCAAAAATATCGCCACTTACCATTTATTGGTGAAATTGGTTTATAAATTTCAAAAAAATAGCACTGAAAAGTGCTATTTTTTTATATAACGTTTTAGTTTTGAACAAAAAAGACACAAAAAGTCGCAATCTGCTACAGACAAAACAGACAGCTCTACCGCACGATAGAATATGAAGCAAAATCATTAACTTCACCAAAAAAACAACTGGAGAACAAATATGTGGTCACTTATTGTTGCTATTGTGGTTGGTTTCTTTGCTGGTTTAATCGCTCGTGCCTTACACCCTGGTGATGATAAAGCAGGTTTTATCGTAACAACCCTCATCGGTATTGCAGGTTCACTTTTAGCTACCTATGGCGGACGATTACTGGGGCTTTACGGAGAAAATTCAGTTGCTGGATTTATCGCATCCGTTATTGGTGCTGTGATTATTCTCTTTCTTTACAACTTGATTGCACGAAAAAGTTAATTACTTTCAGGCAATAAAAAAAGCACCGAATGGTGCTTTCTTTAATTTGTTTTATAAACCTAACTCTTTCCAAACGGCTTGAATTTCTTCTGCAGAACGAGCACCTACCAGTTTAAAACCATTTGCAAAAATCAGGGTAGGGGTGCCATTAAAACCTAATCTCTTTCCAAGCTCTAAATTACGGTCAATTGGATTAGCACAGCTCGCAACTGTTGGTCTAACGCCTTGCTGAATCAGTTTTTTCCATGAATAGGATTGATTCGGTGCACACCAAACCTGCCTAGAAACCACAATAGATTGAGGTTTCAAAGGATAGATAAACGTGTAAATTGTCACGTCTTTCAGCTTGTCCAACTCAGGCTCAAGCTGCTTGCAATAAGGGCAGTTGGGATCAGAAAATACTGCTAAAACATGCTGCCCACTACCTTTAACCGTTTTAATCGCATCTTTTAAAGGAAGTTGATTCCAGTCAATTGAGTTCTGTCCTAGAACTAGATCTTTGGTCAAATTCTTCTGATCTTTTAACCGAATCATAGAACCAACAAACATATGTTGACCATCTTCACCCACATAGATGATTTGTTGATCCAGATTAGCGCTATATAAACCTTGCATTTCAGTTTTCTGAATATTGCTAATTTTTAAATTAGGATATTGTTTTTTAATATTTTCTCTGACCGAGTCCACATTAGCGAAACTCAAACTCGCCGTTAAGCTAAATAATGCCAATATTCCTAATTTTTTAAGCATAAAACCAACTAATACGTAAGAGAGAAGTTTATTTTAATCAGTTCAGATGATTAAAACAGAACTGATTACCGAGTTATAACCAAACTCCCACTCAGTTATGCCAATGTTTCACGTGGAACATAAGCAGGTTTTAAATCGTTAATTTCTACCGAAATATGGACGATTTCATCATGAATCGATAAAGCATGACGGATCTGGTCTGCTGTTAAGGAAATATCATCAGTTTCGAGCGCCAAAATACAAGAAAACTTGCCTTTTGCGACTTTCCAGACATGAATATCTGTAATTTCGATGTGTTTAGGAAATTCAGCAATCACTTCACGAATTTCTTCAACCACAGGATGATCCATTTCTGCATCCAGAAGGGTTTTTCCTGTCTCTTTGATTAACCCAAGAGACCATTTTGCAACCAAAATAGCACCTAAAATTCCTAAAAGTGCATCTAAAAAGTCCCAGCCAAAATATTTACCCGCACAAAGCGCAATAATTGCAAAAACGGAGGTCACAGTATCTGCAACCACATGTAAAAATGCGGCTTTTTGGTTTAAATCGTGGTGGTGATTCCCATGTTCATACTCGTGATGGTGATGGTGATGGTGACCATCATCATGAAGTAACCACGCACAAATCAAGTTAACCAACAAACCTAAAATTGCAATTGGAATAGCTTCATTATAAAAAATCTCAACCGGATTAAATAAACGCTGAACCGACTGAAATGCCATAAAAATAGCTACAACCATAAGCAAAATTGCGCTGCTATAACCCGCTAAAATCTCAATTTTCCAAGTTCCAAAGCTAAAACGGTGATCATTGGAATAATGACGGGCCGCACGATAGGCAAAGTAGGCTAAACCGAGTGCCAACATGTGCGAACTCATATGCCAACCATCAGCTAATAATGCCATTGAGTTAAAGAACCACCCACCAAATACTTCTAACACCATCATGGAAGCCGTTAAAATGGTTGCAATCAAAATACGTTTTTGTGCAAGTGGATTTCCTTCATCAAACTGATGTTGATGATGACGTGATACACTATGATCCTGCATAAAATTCAAACCCAATATACTCCCTACCAGTATATTGAATTATACAAGAGAACACAGATGAGTCACATTGGTCAGGATAAAAAAATACTTAATCGTGTAAAACGACTAAAAGGACAAATTAACAGTATCGAGCATGCCGTTGAACAGTCGGATCTTTCATGCATAGAAATACTGCAACAAGTTGCCGCAATTAAAGGTGCGATAAACGGTTTGATGAGTGAATTGATGGAACAGCATTTACATCACCATGTGCTCAAAGAAGCACAAGTTGATCAGAATGAATTAGATGAGTTTTTAAAGGTTCTAAAAAGATACGGTTAACGAGGTTACTGAATGACACACTCCTGTGCATCATTCAGAATTTTTTTAATTATTTTCCAATACAAAATGAACCAAAGATTTTGCCTAATAGGTCATCGGCGCTAAAGTCACCGGTAATTTCACCTAAAGCATTCTGAGCAAGACGTAATGATTCAGCAACGAGTTCACCTGCATTAAATACAACAAGTTGCTCATGTGCCTCTGATAGATAGAGCTGTGTGCGCTTCATTGCGTCTAAATGACGCGTTCTCGCAATAAAGGTGTCTTCCTCAGGATGAAAGCCTGCATGCGCTGTAATCGCCTCTACGAGGCCTTGAACACCCATCTCTTGTTTTGCAGAAACGGTAATATGACGGAATCCTTGAAAATCACTTATTTCAGCTAATTGACCAGTTAAATCGCATTTATTACCAATTAACATTAAACGACGCGGCTCAATATGTTCAGCAAAATATTCTTGAGCGAGTTTTAATGGATCATCGCCTTGATTTAAGTCATAAACCAGCAATAACAAATCAGCTTGTTCAATTTCTTTGATTGCTCTGCGAATCCCTTCTTTTTCAACGATATCACCCGTTTCACGAAGGCCCGCAGTGTCTGTTAAGGTAATTGGTAAGCCATTTAAGCTAATTTTTTCATGCAAAACATCACGAGTTGTACCAGCAATGTCAGTCACAATTGCACGCTCAACACCAGCAAGCGCATTCAACAAGCTCGATTTACCCGCATTTGGTTTACCTGCAATAACGACTTGTAAACCTTCACGTAATAATTGACCTTGTCGTGCAGATGTTTGAACGGATTTTACCGATTGTTGTACGTCTTCAAGTAAAGCTAAAATTTTACCATCTGCCAAGAAATCGATTTCTTCTTCAGGAAAATCAATTGCGGCTTCCACATGTAACCGTAAATGAATCAGTTTTTCTAAAACAGTATTAATTTTGGTCGAAAAAGCACCTTGCAAAGAACGAACAGCAGAACGTGCGGCAGCTTGCGATGTCGCATCAATCAAATCGGCAATGGCTTCTGCTTGAACCAAGTCCATCTTGCCATTTTCAAAAGCTCGCATGGAAAATTCACCAGCTTTTGCAGCGATTGCACCAAGCTCAAATAGACGACCAAGTAAGGCATTCTGAATGACTGGACCGCCATGCCCTTGTAGCTCTACAACATCTTCACCTGTAAACGAATGAGGATTTGGAAAACATAAAACAATCCCTTCATCCATAATGCTTCCATCAGCATCATAAAACTTACGGAACCCCGCCATACGTGCTTCAGGCAAGTTTTTTTGTGTCAGGTTTTGAGCAATTTCATAAGCCTTAGGTCCCGATAGGCGAATCACGCCCACACCACCACGCCCGGGTGGCGTTGCAATTGCGGCAATCGTGGTTTGACTTTGCATATTATTCACCTAAAAACCTAAAATCCAGCCAAAGAAAAATCCGCCTAAGATTACCATCTTAAGCGGATTTATTCAGCAAAAGTTCAACGATTAAGATGCTGATTCAGTCTTACTTAAACGACTTTTCTCAACGCTCTTATTAATAAACGACTGCTGTAAAATAGTAATACTGTTGTTCACAATCCAGTACAACACGAGACCTGCAGGGAAGAACAGCATAAATACCGTGAACATAATCGGCATAATGCGGAACACTTTTGCCTGCATTGGGTCAGCTGGTTGTGGGTTCAACATTTGCTGTGCAAACATGGTAGCACCCATGATTAACGGCAAGATGAACCAAGGATCCATTGCTGACAAGTCTTGAATCCAGCCTAACCATGGTGCATGACGTAATTCCACACTTTCCATGAGTACCCAGTACAAGGCAAGGAAAATTGGCATTTGTAGCAACAATGGTAAACAACCTGAAAGCGGATTCACTTGTTCACGTTTGTATAAAGCCATCATTTCTTGCGAGAAGCGCATACGGTCTTCACCGAACTCTTCTTTCATGCGTTGCATTTCTGGTGCAATCACACGCATTTTCGCCATAGAACGATAACTTTTTGAAGATAAAGGCCACAAAATCATCTTCACCATAACGGTAAGTAAAATGATTGACCATCCCCAGTTGCCCACAATGCTATGGAAGAATTGAAGACCTAAGAACAATAACTTGGCAATCGGCCATAACCAGCCATAATCAACAGTCTGATTCAAACCAACCGCTAAATCTTTTAATTCAGCTTGAACTTTAGGACCTGAATAAAGTTTTGCGTCCACTTCCATTGAAGTGCCTGCTGGAACATTAATCACTGGTGAGGTAAAACCAATGATATTCATATGATCAGCAGATTGACGAGATTCAAGTTTAGCTACATAAGGCTGACCATTCGCTTGAGTCAGTTTAAGATTCCCAGGAATCCAAGCACTTACAAAATAATGCTGAACAATCGCAACCCATCCACCTTTCGCTTCAGTGCTTACTTTTTCTTCTGAGAAATTAGCAAACTTCAGCTTATTGTAATGTGACTCAGGCGTCCCCCAAGCTCCACCTAAGAAAGTTCCTAGAGTGAAAATACCTTGAGAAGATTTACCAGGATCGTCAGAGTTATCACGCTTTAATTGTCCAAACATCTGACCTTGCCAGCTTTGTTGGCTACGGTTAATAACTTGATGTCTTACAACAATTGGATATTGCCCTTGGGTAAAAGTAAAAGTTTTAATAATTTCAACGCCTTCTGGTGTTTTAAATACCATCGGAACGTTTAAAACTTTTTCAGATTGAACCTTTTGATCCTGTACACCCTTAGCATCAGCCAAAGTATATGATGTTTTTTCAACAGCATATAATGGACGACCACCACGACTACTATCTGGTCCATTCAAACCAATTAAGCCAGATTGAGCAACATAAGTACGCTTAGAATCATTTTCAAGCATAACAAATGGCTGATCGCTGTCTTTGCTTTTGTCGTGTGAGAGTAATTCAATACGAACAATATCACCACCTTTTGGATTGATCCAAATATGGTAAAGGTCAGTTTGTACTGAAATAAGCTGTTGATTCACAGGTGCAGTTGCATCTGTGGTTTGTGACTGCGCAATATTTGCTTGTGGCACATCGGAAGCCACTGTTGCATTTTTAGCATTTGGCAAATCAGCAGATACTTCATGTGAACTTACAGCCGCCGCTTGTTTTTGCGGTGCAGTTGCAGCATTTCCATAATCTTTTTGCCAAGCCAAAATGAGCAAATATGCGGTGACAAACATGGCCCCGAGAATTGCAAACCTGGCCCATTGTTGCATATCTATTACCCCAAATGGTTAGAGAGATTTTGCTTCAGTAAACGATCACGAAAGGGTACAGCAACATGATGCGTTTGAGAATCTATTTGATGAAACGAAATAAAACGAATTGCTTTTGGCGGTACCGGATCATATCCAGATCCTCCCCACGGGTGACAACGACAAATCCGTTTAGAAGATAGCCAAACGCCTTTTATCGCACCATGAGTTTGCAATGCTTCTATCGCATATTGGGAACAAGTCGGGATATAACGACAACGGGGTCCAAGAAGCGGACTAATCGCAATTTGATACAGTCGAATCAACCAACGTAGAAAACGAACCATTGGCTATCTCTTAATTCTGCGAGGTTGTGCCAACTTTAGAATGTTTTTTTGCTAAGCGCTGTAATTTTTGCCAAGCAAAATCTAATTGTTGATATAGCTCAGCATTCGTAATCGTTTCTATACCAACTTTTGGCATTACCACAATATCTATGTCTGATCCAAAATTCGGCTGATGTAGACGAAAGCTCTCACGAGCAAGACGTTTTATTCGATTTCTTTCATGTGCACGGCGCACTTTTTTCTTAGCAACAACAATACCCAAACGGCTATTAGGCTGTTCGGTTAATTTTGCAAGAAATAAAAAATGGGGTTGATGCACTTTAAAAAGCGCACCATCGAATACACTTTTATAATCTGCAGCACAGCGTATTCGCACATCTGTGCTAAAATTGTAAAGTGTCATCACACCCAAGTCTGGTCAGCGTAACAGTAATTAAACAGTTAAGCTATGACGACCTTTTGCACGACGACGAGCTAATACTTGACGACCAGCTTTAGTTGCCATACGAGCGCGGAAGCCATGAACGCGTTTACGCTTTAATTCAGATGGCTGGAAAGTACGTTTCATATCGAAACTCCCAAAAATGATCTTTCTATAAAGGTCCGCGATTTTATTGTGCAATGTTTACGCTGTCAATGAAAAACCAAGAAAGTTTTGTATTTAACCCAAATTTTTAATCTCTCTACTTCTTTTTTATGATTTTCATAATTCAGTGCAATATATAGTTTTTAAAGTTATACACAAAGTAATTGTCTATTTTTATTAGAGCTTTTATTATATACACACCTTATATACATACTTATCAACAAAATAAGATATCATCTTGGCTTTGATTTGCTGCATTTGAATTTAAATTCATATTTTGTAGTTATCCACAAAAGATCACACCCCTATTAAATAAATTCAAATTTTAAAATTTATATTTATTCTTATTAGGAGCTACTTTTTCTGTGGATTTCGCACTTTTAAATTTAAAAAACATGTATTTGGGTTGTTGATAACTCTGTTTCTATTATATTTATGGATTGTGGATAAGTTTATGTGATAATTTATCCACAGGTTGTGCAAAAAGTTATACACAAGTGGTTTTGAATTTAAATTTATTCACAAGAGATTTCTTTTTAGACAAAATCAGTCGAATTCGTCATGACAGATGTGGATAACTTGGTTAGAATGGCGACCCCTTCTTATCAGGAAGGGTTAATCTTTAGATTATTTGAATTTAAAAAATGCAGAAATAGGGGATACACATGCTTTGGACAGACTGCTTAACTCGCTTGCGACAAGAGCTCTCTGATAACGTCTTTGCGATGTGGATTCGCCCATTAGTTGCTGAAGAAGTAGAAGGAATACTACGTCTCTATGCTCCTAACCCTTATTGGACGCGTTACATTCAAGAGAACCATTTAGAATTAATTTCTATATTGGCTGAGCAGTTGTCAGAAGGGCGAGTCCGTCAGGTTGAGATTTTAGTTGATTCTCGTCCTGGGAGTATTTTGTCATCTGCTGAACAACCAGCAACCACTACTGCTGCTTTGCAATCTGCGCCACCACAAAGTATTAAAGTAAAAAAAGAGCCCGAGTCTGTTTCTAGTTCTCATACGAATAGTGTAGTCAACCCTAAAACAGCGAAAAAGAAGCTACTCAATCCTCAGTTTACTTTTTCTTTATTTGTTGAAGGCCGTTCGAACCAGATGGCTGCTGAAACATGTAGAAAAGTATTAACTCAATTAGGGGCTTCACAGCATAACCCTTTGTTTTTATATGGCCCCACAGGGCTAGGTAAGACTCACTTAATGCAGGCAGTTGGCAATGCTTTACTACAAGCCAAACCTAATGCCCGTGTGATGTATATGACTTCTGAGAGTTTTGTTCAGGATTTTGTGAGTTCTTTACAAAAAGGCAAAGTAGAAGAGTTTAAGAAAAACTGCCGTTCTTTAGATTTATTATTGGTCGATGATATTCATCTCTTAGCAGGTAAAGAGGCGAGTTTAGTTGAATTCTTCTATACATTTAATGCTTTACTTGATGAATCTAAACAAATTATTTTAACTTCAGACCGTTATCCAAAAGAGTTAACAGAGTTAGATCCACGTTTGGTTTCCCGTTTTTCTTGGGGACTTTCAGTAGGTGTTGAACCACCAGATATTGAAACTCGTATCGAAATTTTATTAAAGAAAGCGGAAAATAGCGGCGTTGATTTACCTCGAAATTGTGCATTATTTATTGCACAACAAGTTGTTGCGAACGTGCGTGAACTTGAAGGGGCACTTAATAAAGTCGTTGCAATTTCCCGTTTTAAAGGTGCACCAATCGATCTTGATGTGGTTCGTGAGTCTTTAAAAGATGTGTTGGCGATCCGTGCACGAACAATTAGTGTAGAAAATATCCAGCGTGTGGTTAGTGAATATTTCCGTATCCCATTAAAAGAATTAGTGGGGCCAAAACGTACACGAATTTATGCTCGACCACGTCAGTTGGCAATGGGACTTGCTCGTGAGTTGACCGGTGATAGTTTTCCAGAAATTGGAATGGCTTTTGGTGGACGCGATCACAGTACAGTGATGCATGCTTGTGAAAAAGTAGCTAGTCTGCGAGAAGAAGATCCAATTTTTGACGAAGATTATAAAAATCTACTGCGTCTACTTCAGAGTTAATGAAATGATAAGACCTTGTTGCAAAGTCTACGTAAGTGCAGCATAGTACACAGCTAAAAAATGAAATATTTGCTCCAAGTTGCTAGAGGAATGAATCGTGCGTTTGAAAATCGCTAAAGAAAGTTTACTCAATGTTTTATCGCATGTTGTCGGTGCGGTAGAACGTCGTCATACATTGAATATTCTTTCAAACGTCAAAATTCAGACTAATGCTCAGGCGCTCACCATTACTGGTTCTGATCTAGAAGTCGAGCTGGTTGCGAGCACTGTTTTATCAGAAGGGGCATGCCTTGAAGCAGGGGAAACAACAGTCCCTGCTCGTAAGTTAATGGAAATTTGTAAATCATTGCCTACAGCTGCATTAATTGATTTGCAAATTACTGAAGATCAAAGATGTATCTTAAAGTCTGGTAATAGCCGTTTCGTATTAGGGACTTTACCCGCAGAAGATTATCCATTATTGACGACTGAAAATAGTCAAGGTACTCAAGTACAAGTAACCCAACGTGAGTTAAAGCGTTTATTTGAAAAAACTGCTTTTGCGATGGCTGTACAAGATGTACGTTTCTATTTAACGGGTACTTTATTGGAAATTGATGAAAATCAATTACGTGCAGTAACAACAGATGGTCACCGTTTAGCACTTTGTGAAATTACAGCGTCTTCTACATCAGCTCAATTGGTGCAGGCCATTGTACCTCGTAAAGCTGTTGGTGAATTACAGCGTTTACTGAGTATTGAAGATGACCAATTAACATTGTTGATTGGTCGTGAATTGTTAAATGTAACCATCAATACACCAAGTCGTGATAAGGAACAGGGCAATATTACTGTTCGTTTTACTACAAAATTGATTGATGGAAAATTCCCTGATTATCGTCGCGTGATTCCACGTGGTGGCGATAAACATGTATTAATTAGCCATGATGTATTTAAGCAATCATTACAACGTGTCGCAATTTTGAGTAATGAAAAGTTGCGTGGTGTTTTCTTGAATTTTAATCAGGATTCTTTACAGCTTCGTGCGAATAACCCTGAGCAAGATGAGGCTATTGAAGATTTAGCTATTCAATATCAAAATATACCACTCGAAATGTCATTTAATGCGCAATATTTACTTGAAGTATTGGGTGTACTTGATGGCGATGACGTAAATATGAGTATGAGTGAGGCGAATCAGTCTGTTTTGGTTCAAGATCCGGCGCATAGTGATCAAACTTATGTAGTTATGCCGATGCGTGTATAGTCTGGCTATCTAACATGCATCTTACGCGCTTAAATATTGAACGTGTGCGTAATTTAAAAACGGTTGCACTCCAAGGGTTGCAACCGTTTAATATATTTTATGGCGCTAATGGTTCAGGGAAAACCTCAATTCTGGAAGCAATTCATTTGCTTGCAACAGGGCGATCGTTCCGCACTCATATTCCTAAAAATTATATTCAGTATGCTGCCGAAGATGCGATTGTCTTTGCTCAGTCTAGTACTGAAAAAATTGGCATGCAAAAGTTGGCATCTGGTGAGCAGTTGATGAAGGTCAATGGCGATACCGTGGCTACCCAAGGTCAACTTGCTAAATTACTTCCTTTGCAGCATCTTGATCCACAAAGTACAGACATTATTGACCACGGGGCAAAGCCACGACGCCAACTTTTAGATTGGCTGATGTTCCACGTGGAACCTGAGTTTTATTTTGCGTGGCAATACTATTCGCGTGCATTAAAACAACGTAATACCCTACTTAAAACCCGAAGAAATTTGTCTTTGGCTGATTTAGAGCCTTGGAACAAAATGTTGAGTGACTATGGCGAAATTTTGCACTCTCAGCGCTTGGGTATTGTGGAACAATGGAATGTTTTTTTTCAAAATGATTTGAGGCAATTACTCCCTGATCTTGAAATAGAACTGGAATACAGTCCTGGTTTTCATACAGAGCAGGGACTCATGCAAGACCTGCTTAATCAACACCAAAAAGACATCGAACGACGTTATACCGAATATGGTCCACATCGAGCCGATTTGCGCTTAAAAACCCCTTATGGACATGCTGATGTGGTTTTATCAAGAGGTCAGAAAAAACTGCTGATTATTGCCTTAAAACTGTCACAAATTGCAATGTTGCATGCGAGTAATAAGGAAACTGTGGTATTATTAGATGATCTGACAGCAGAATTAGACTTAACCGCACAACAACGTTTAATTGAACGATTAAGCCAACTTGGTAGCCAGGTTTTTATGACAACTTTAGATCATGCATCGGTAAAAAAACATTTACATGATTTGTCTATTTCATATCAATTATTCAATGTTGAATCCGGTCAAGTTAGTCTTGCTTCACCATAATTTTTTGATGTTACCCATCTTTGAATAAACCTATATTTGCTAGGGAGAAACCATGAGTTCAGAGTCTCAATCAGCCTCTCAAACAGAACAAACCAATGAAAAGGCTTATGATTCCTCTAGTATTAAAGTATTACGTGGATTAGATGCAGTTCGTAAACGTCCGGGTATGTATATTGGGGATACAGACGACGGTACCGGTTTACACCATATGGTATTCGAGGTAGTCGATAACGCAATCGATGAAGCTTTAGCTGGGCATTGTGATGAAATTATTGTCACTATTCATGAAGATGAATCGGTGAGTGTTTCTGATAATGGTCGTGGTATTCCAACCGATATTCACCCTGAAGAAGGTGTTTCTGCAGCGGAAGTAATTCTTACTATTCTGCACGCAGGCGGTAAGTTTGATGACAACAGCTATAAGGTTTCAGGTGGTTTACACGGCGTAGGTGTTTCTGTAGTAAATGCACTTTCGAGTAAATTACATTTAATGATTTCTCGTGCTGGTCAAGTGCATGAGCAAGAATATCAACACGGTGATCCGCAATATCCATTACGTGTGATTGGTGAGACGGATAAGAGTGGTACAACAGTACGTTTTTGGCCAAGTGAATTAACATTTACCCAAACCATTTTTAACGTAGAAATTCTAGCACGCCGTTTACGTGAGCTTTCATTCTTAAACGCAGGCGTACGTATTGTATTACGCGATGAACGTATTAACCTTGAACATGTATATGACTACGAAGGTGGATTATCTGAGTTTGTAAAATACATTAACGAAGGTAAAACTCATCTAAATGAGATTTTCCATTTTACTGCGGATACAGATAACGGTATTGGTGTAGAAGTAGCCTTGCAGTGGAATGAAAGTTATCAAGAAAACGTTCGTTGCTTTACCAATAACATTCCTCAAAAAGATGGTGGTAGCCATTTAGCTGGTTTCCGTGCAGCTTTGACGCGTGGTTTAAACCAATATCTTGAAAATGAAAATATTCTCAAGAAAGAAAAAGTCAATGTAACGGGCGACGATGCACGTGAAGGTTTAACCGCTATTATTTCGGTAAAAGTACCTGATCCAAAATTCTCATCTCAAACCAAAGAAAAACTGGTATCGAGTGAAGTAAAACCTGCTGTTGAGCAAGCAATGAACAAAGAGTTCTCTGCTTACTTACTTGAAAACCCGCAAGCTGCAAAGTCAATTGCCGGTAAGATTATTGATGCTGCACGTGCGCGTGATGCTGCACGTAAAGCGCGTGAAATGACACGTCGTAAGAGCGCACTTGATATTGCTGGTTTACCAGGTAAATTGGCTGATTGTCAGGAAAAAGATCCAGCACTTTCTGAATTATATCTTGTCGAGGGTGATTCTGCAGGTGGTAGTGCCAAGCAAGGCCGTAACCGTAAAATGCAGGCTATTTTGCCGTTGAAAGGTAAAATCCTGAACGTTGAACGTGCACGCTTTGACAAAATGATTTCTAGTCAGGAAGTGGGTACTTTAATTACTGCTCTCGGCTGTGGTATTGGTCGTGAAGAATATAATCCTGACAAGCTACGCTATCATAAAATCATTATCATGACCGATGCCGACGTTGATGGTTCCCATATTCGAACCTTGTTGTTAACGTTCTTCTTCCGTCAAATGCCAGAATTGGTTGAGCGTGGGTATATCTATATTGCACAGCCACCTTTATACAAATTGAAAAAAGGTAAGCAGGAACAATACATCAAAGATAATGATGCATTGGAAAATTATTTAATTTCAAATGCGATTGATGAGCTATCTTTGCATACCAATGCTGAAGCACCATCAATTACAGGTGAAGCACTTGCTAAAGTCATTCAGGATTATCAAGTTTCGCAAAAGAGCTTACAGCGCTTAACGTTACGTTACCCAGCTAGCTTACTAGATGCTTTACTTGAAATAGAGGCATTCAAGAGCGATCAAAACCATGATCAGGCTTATGTACAACAATGGGCTGATCAAGTAAAAGAGATCATTACAAGATTACAGCCAAGTTTACGTCCAGAAATTACACTAGAGTCATTTGAGCGTGAAAATGCTCAGGGTGAAAAATCTGCGCATTATTGGCCGCGTATTACGGTATATGTTCATAACTTGCCACATGCATATTTGCTTGATGCAGGTTTATTGAACTCAGCTGAGTATGCTCGTTTGCTGAAAAACTCGAAGAGTTGGTTCAGTTTGCTTGAAGATGGTGCTTATTTACAAAAAGGTGATCGCCGTATTCAAGTGGCTAACTTCCATCAAGTTTGGCAGCATATTTTGCAAGATTCGCGCCGCGGTATGATGATCCAACGCTATAAAGGTCTTGGTGAGATGAATGCTGAGCAGCTTTGGGAAACGACAATGGACCCTGAAAACCGTCATATGTTACAGGTAACCATTGACGATGCGATTGAAGCAGATCGTATGTTCTCTTGCTTAATGGGTGATGATGTGGAACCACGTCGTGCATTCATTGAAGAGAATGCTTTAAATGCTGATATTGATGCTTAATTCATAACACGATTCTAAATCAGTCTAGGGAGAGAAGATGATGGGTCAGAAATTGTTAGCTAGCTTGTTAATCTCATGGGTTTTTTTAGGAAGCTCTGCTGTTTGGGCGGCTGATTTAGAAACGAATATGAAAACTTTAGCTAAGAGCACTAAAGCATTTGCTGAAGCGAAAGATGCTGCTAATGCGAAACAACAGCTTGTTGTAATGCGTGAAGCAGCAGTTTCTTCTAAGCAATCTTTGCCTCATAAACTTGAAGGCTTGCCATTAGAAAGTGAAAAGGTAAAAGAGTATCAAGCTGGTTTAGATCAGCTTGTTGCTGAGATTGATAAAGTAACTGCATTGGTTGAACAGGGACAGTTAGATCAAGCAAAAACTGAAGCAATGAATTTAGTCAAAATTCGAAATGAAAATCATAAAAAATTTAGATAATCTTTTTTATGATGAGTTAATAAAAGGCTTTGTTTAATTTTAGACAAAGCCTTTTGTTTTATAAGAAAATAAATTTGTAAACTGCTATTCTCTTGGATACTCATTTATTACAAGAGAATATAATTTTGAAAAAAACACAAAAACTTTTATACATTGTAATCTTATTTTTTAATTGCTTATTTCAACTGCATGCTGCCACAGCACCCACTTTTTACGGAAAATTAGTATTTCATCGTTATAGTGATTATGACGCATGGGACAGTAAGCTTTATCTTTATAATTTCACAACGCAGCAAACCACATTACTGGGCACAAACTGGAAAATTGACCACATGATGAATGGTCATTTTTCTCCAGATGGAAAATGGCTCACTTTTATGGGAGTTAATTCTGGACAGCATTATGGCGATGCATGGGATGTCTATGCTTGGAGAGTTGGGAGCACGGAATTACCAATCAATTTAACCCAAGGGAATAACAAGCGGGATGAAGATCCTAAATTTCTAGATAACCAACGTATTATTTTTAAGCAAAATGGCGATTTAAAAATCGTTAAAATGACTGATCGCACGATTACTTCTGTCACTCAAAATGGTTGGGATATCGAAGAGTCAATGCCTTATCCAATGGTCAATACTACGCAAATCTTATATGCCAAAGGTGCAAGTAGTAATTCTAGAATTTTTAGTATTGATCAGTCGGGTGCATATGATACACAGCTAACCAATATTGCCTCATATTATCCAGTATGGTGGAAGGGAAGCCAGTTTTTATATGTGCGTTGGTATAGCCCAACAAATGCTCATGATCAGATCTATGTTTATGATACGACTACCAAACAAACCACTCGTTTGCCTTTTAATAGTACAGCCGTAAATACATCAGATCCGGCACCTTTAGACCAGCGGTATATGGTGGTTTCTCTAGCGGGGCAGACAGGAAGCCGTGGAGGTTATGATTTATATATTGCAGACAGCCTATCAAGCAATGTTTGGCCTTTGCCAATCAATACCAATTTAAATGAATTAGGGGCTTTTTATACCCCTTATTAATTAATAAAAAAGCCGATTAAGAAATCGGCTTTTTTATTTTGAAAAATAGATTAATCAAAAGAGGCTTCCATCTCTTCTAATTCCATCATGAGCTCTAAAAGCTGTTCTTCATATTGCTCAAGTTTAGCTTTCAGCTCAGTCTGTTCATTCATAAGCTTGAGTAGATCATCCTTACGTGCTGCATCATATAAAGATGTATCTGCTAAAGACTCTTCAATTTTGGCAAGTTGTGGTTGAAGTTTCTCAATCTGAGACTCAATTTTTTCGATATTTTTTCGAATAGGTCTGGTTTGTTCACGACGGCGAGCTGCTTCTTTACGTTGCGCTTCTTTATCGATTTTAGTGGGAGTTGGAGCGGCAGAGGAAGAATTATTCTGTGCTATAGCAGTCTGAGCATTGATGAGTTGCTGACGTGCTTCACGTAGCCATTTTGCATAATCCTGTAAATCACCTTCAAACTCTGTACATTTACCGCCGTGTACCAAAAGAAGCTCGTCACAAACACTTGCAATGAGTTGACGTTCGTGGGAAACCAATACGACAGCGCCTTCAAAATCTTGTAATGCCATGCTTAGTGCATGACGCATATCAAGATCTAAATGGTTCGTCGGTTCATCCAGAATCAAAACATTTGGACGCTGCCATACAATCAGTGCGAGGGCCAAACGAGCGCGCTCTCCACCAGAAAAGGTTTCACATGGGGTATCCATGCGTTCACCACTAAAGCCAAAGCTACCTAAAAAAGAACGTAAGGTCGCTTCACTAATTTGTTTACCTGCTAAACGGGCAATTTGTAACATTGGAGTAGCATGGCCATCTAAAGCATCCATTTGGTGCTGTGCAAAGTAACCAATATTAAGTAACTCTGATGCCTTGCGTTCACCAGCTAAGAGCGGTAAATCACCCACTAAGCTCTTAATTAAGGTCGATTTACCTGCGCCGTTCATACCAAGTAAACCAATACGTGAGGTTGGTGTAATTTGTAATCTGATTTTTTCGGCGATTTGTTTATCGCCATAACCAATGCTGGCATTGTCTAAAGTCAGTAACGGCGAACTCATTTTGGTTGGTTCACGGAAACTAAAAGTAAAAGGTGTATCAATATGGGCTGGAGCGAGCTCTTGCATGCGCTCAAGTTGTTTAATTCGACTTTGTGCCTGACGAGCTTTAGTCGCTTTTGCTTTAAAACGGTCAATAAATTTTTGTAGGTGAGCACGTGTTTCTTGTTGCTTCTCAAAAGCTTGTTGCTGCTGAGCAAGACGTTCACTACGCGTGGTTTCAAATGTAGAGTAATTTCCGGTGTAAAGCGTTAGTTCCTGATTTTCAATATGCAGAATATGATCTGTAATCGCATCTAAAAAGTCGCGGTCATGCGAAATTAGAATGAGTGTACCTTCATAGGCTTTAAGCCAATCTTCTAACCACAAAATTGCATCCAAGTCTAAGTGGTTGGTTGGTTCGTCTAGTAATAATAAATCTGAACGGCTCATTAGGGTACGCGCCAAATTTAAACGCATACGCCATCCACCTGAGAAACTCTCAACGTTTAAACGCAATTGATTTTCTAGAAAGCCAAGACCAGCCATAAGCTGAGCTGCTTTAGATGGTGCTGAATAACCATGAATTTCATCAAAGCGGCCATGCAATTTAGCCAATTCGAAGTCACTCAGTTGATCTGGTTGAGCAAGCTTATTTTGAATATCCCAAAACTCTTCATCACCAGAGAGAACGAAATCAATTGCAGGCATGTCTAGTGCTTTTATTTCTTGCGCCATATGCGCCACGATCCAGCCTGAAGGACGAGTAAGTGAACCTTCATCTGCACCTAAGCTACCTAGTAATGCTGCGAATAAGGTTGATTTACCAGCACCATTGACCCCAGTCAGACCAATTTTCCAACCTGGGTGTAATTGCATAGACGCTTTTTGAAATAGAATACGTCCACCGCGGCGTAAAGAAACTTGGTCAAATTGAATCATCTTATTGTATCGAGGTGAGTGAGGAATGCCGTATTTTAAAGAGAACTGCCGATGAAAACAAAACTTTCCGGATTTTAGTTAGAAGCGGACAACAATTGTATACATCGAAATATTCTAGGTTCAGCTATTCATCCGAAATATCTTCAATATTGAACAAGATAGAACACTTTTTAAAAAAAATGACTAAAATAAAAACAGTTTAAAGTTTGGTTGATTAATGAGCTACTAATAAAACTAGACTAAGGAAAGTCAAATGAAAAAAAGATTGGGGATTGTTAGTGCAGTATTTTGCTGTGCTATGGGAACAGCACATGCGGGACAAAATGTGTGTGTATTTGATTTATTAGGAAAGTCGGGTGAATCTTATAAAATGATGGAAGAGTGGGCGCTTGCAGCAAAGGACTGGCAAGCTGATATCACCTTAATTCCATTTCAAGATGAAGCTCTGGTGGACCGTAGGCTTCGTGAAGGCAAATGTGATGCTGCTTATATGACCTCTATGCGGGCACGAAATTATAATAAATTTGCGGGTTCTATCGATGCGATTGGTGGGGTAACCAGTAATGCTATTGCGCAAAAAGCGATTAGCTACGTTTTAGATAAGCGTAATAAACATCGCATGGTGACTGCTCAGAATGGAATAAATTATGAGGTTGTCGGTATTGTTCAGATTGGTCTGGCGTATTTATTTGTAAGAGATAAAAATCTGAATTCCATTGAAAAAGTTCGCGGTAAAAAATTCGCTATTTTGCATTATGACCTTGCTCAAAAAATTATGGTAGAAAGTGTGGGGGCGCAGCCTATTCCTTCTGAAATTAATGATTTTGTGAAAAAGTTTAATAGTGGACAAGTCGATGCAATTGCTGCGCCAGCTTATGCTTATAAACCTTTAGAAATTGGTAAAGGTATTGGCACTAAAGGTGCTATGTTTAATTTTCCAGTGGTGAATGTTACTGGAGATTTAATTGCGAGAACTGATAAGTTCCCTACAGATTTTGGCATAAAATCACGTGATTGGTTTATACAAAAATTACCTCAAAACTTTGCCATGATAAAGCGGTTAGAAATGGGCGTACCATCAAAAATTAGAATGAATTTTTCAGCAGAAGATAAAACCAAATATCAAAAACTTTTGCGAGAGGGGCGTCTCAATTTAACCAAACAGGGTGTATACGATGCAACCATGATGAGTGTACTTAAGCGTGCTCGCTGTACAGTCGAACGGACAAATTTTGAATGTACGCTTAATGGAGAGTAGATTATTTTTTCATCACAAAAAACCTACATATATTTCCATACTGAATATGGGTATGAAAATTGTGAATATAAAAAGTAACTTACGGAAACGTAGTGATTTTTACTACTAATAAATAATTTAAATTGAACAAACAATGGTTCAATTAGATAAAAAAATTGAGTAAATGCTCTATTTTTTTCTAAAAAACATGATTAATATCTGTCTTTGAAAGGAAACTTCAAACAAAAAATCTGTTCCGTGGAAGGATGAAGAAAATGAAAAAAATCGTACTTGCTATGGCTGCCGCTTCTGTTGTTGGTTTTTCTGCTTCAGCGCAAGCAGCGAGTACCGTGTGTGTATTCGACCTCTTAGGAAAAGCAGGCGACTCATATAAAATGATGGAAGAATGGGCTCTAGCTGCAAAAGGCTGGGGTACTGAAATTAACTTGGTACCTCGTCAGGACGAGGCTGTTGCTGATAATGATTTTAAAGCGGGTAAATGTGATGCTGTAGCAATGACAGCAATGCGTGCACGCCAATATAACAAATTTGCAGGATCTATTGACTCACTTGGCGGTGTTCCAAATAACCAAATCGCTCAACGTGCAATTACTTATGTATTAGATGCGCGTAATGCTGCAAAAATGACCACTAATATGGGTGGTAAAAAATACGAAGTAGCTGGTATTTCTCCGCTAGGTTCAGCGTTCATTTTCGTCCGTGACAAAAACATCAACTCTGTTGAAAAAGCTGCGGGTAAAAAATTCGCTGTATTAGGTTATGACGATGCACAAAAAATTATGGTGCAGCGTGTAGGTGCTCAAGCAGTTCTTTCTGATATTTCAAACTTTGCTGCGAAATTTAATAATGGCCAAGTAGATATGGTAGGTGCGCCTGCTTATGCTTACAAACCATTAGAATTAAATAAAGGTTTGGGTGCAAACGGTGTAATGTGGAACTTCCCTGTATTACACGTTACAGCTGATCTAGTATTACGTTCTGATAAATTCCCAGCTGGTTTTGGTCAAAAATCTCGTGACTGGTTTGTTAAACAGTTGCCTAAGAACTTTGCAATGATTAACCGTTTAGAAGCTCAGATTCCTGGCAAATACAAAATGAATTTAAGTGCAGAAGATAAACTTAAATATCAAAAAATGTTGCGCGATGGTCGTATGGACTTAACTAAACGCGGTGTTTACGATGCAGGAATGATGTCTGTATTGAAAAAAGCGCGTTGTTCTGTAGACAAGGCTAACTTTGAATGTTCAATGCCTGGTGAATAATCCTCATTATTTTCAGAAAGCCTAGACTTAGTTCTAGGCTTTTTGTTTTGTATATGCTGTCAATTCTGCCATTGTGGATAACTAGAAAGACGTTAAGCTAAATTTAGATAAAAACTTCATAAGGAAACATGAAGGTATAAAAATGGATCAAGGACTTCTGTGATTAAAATAATTGCTAATAGATAGACGACTATCTATTTTTGATGGAAATAAAATCATAAAAGCAAAATGGATTCGTAAAAATATCTTCAACATGATTTTTTATATGAAGCCTATCCGACTCATACCATATTGGTGTGAAATTTCTTGGTATCGAAAAACAAAAAACTCCACAAGGAAAGGAAAAAGAATATGCAATTTTCCAAAATGCTATTACTTGCGATGGGACTTACCACAGTTTCTTTTGCAGCTCAGGCTAAACAAACAGTATGTGTTTTTGACTTCGTTGGTAAAAATGGTGATGTCTATGCGCTGATGAAGGATTATCAACTTGCAGCAAAAAACTGGGGAGCTGATATCGAACTGAAAGTAAACCAGAATGAAGCCGTTATTGCCGAAGACTTTAAAGCAGGCAAATGTGATGGCATCAGTGTGTCAGGCATGCGCGGTCGTCAATTTAACTCGTTTACAGGGTCATTAGACGCAATTGGTGCCATTCCTGACCTCAAGCTTGCTGTAAAAGTAATGCAAGGTTTAGCGAGTCCGACTTTTAGTAAATATATGGTTAACGGCCGCTATGAGGTTGTAGGTGTTATTCCAGTAGGAGATGCCTATCTTTTAGTAAATGATCGCAGCATCAATACAGTAGCGAAAGCTGCAGGTAAAAAAATTGCTGTACTTGACTATGATGAAGCTCAAAAAATTATGGTTCAGCAGGTAGGTGCGCAGGCTGTTAGTGCCGATATAACAAATTTCGGTGCTAAATTTAATAACCATCAGGTAGACATTATTGGTGCACCTGCGGCAGCATTTAAACCTTTAGAACTACAAAAAGGTTTAGGAACAAAAGGGGCGATCGTAAACTATCCGATCTTACAGGTGACAGGAAATATTATTATCCGTCCTGATAAGTTCCCAGCAGGTTTTGGTCAGAAATCTAGAGAGTGGGTTTCGGGTCAGTTACCACGTGCCTTTACGATCTTGGGTAAAATGAAAGCTGATATCCCACAAAAATACTGGATGGATGTTCCACCAGCAGATAAACCGGGTTACCAAAAGCTCATGCGTGAGTCACGAATTAGCCTTACACAACGTGGTGTATACGATAAACGTATGATGAAACTATTATGGCAATTCCGTTGTAAGCAAGATGCTAAAAACTTCGAATGTGGCTTACAAGACGAGAATTACAAATAATCTTGATAAAAATACTCAAGATTCGCTTTAAACTTCGAAGACAGATCCTATATTGATTATGCTATACTCAATATAGGGTCTTTTTTATTTTGAAAGGCACAGCAAAATCCGAGGAACAATCATCATGAATGCCCAAGCTCTAGTTTTGACAGATAATGCTGCCAATAAGGTACGCCAACTCCGTGATAGTGAAGGGAATGACGATCTCATGTTACGTGTATATGTAACGGGAGGCGGGTGTTCAGGGTTTTCATATGGCTTCAATTTTGCTGAAAGCGTAAATGAAGATGATGCAGAATTCGTAAATGGCGATGTAAAAATGCTTGTTGACTCACTTAGCTATCAATATTTAATTGGCTCAGTGGTTGACTATGTAGAAGGTCTTGAAGGGTCACGTTTTATTATCCAAAACCCGAATGCAACAACAACATGTGGTTGTGGTTCTTCGTTCTCGATTTAAAAAGAATTTTAAAATTAAAAAAACCTCTCTATTTTGAGAGGTTTTTTTATTGATCAGATCATTACTTTTCACGGATAGATTCTAAAAAATATTGCACAAGTTCAGGTGCATTCTGATATGGAATCCAATGCGAAGCATCCATAAAAACTGCACGATAACTATTTTTAAAATAACTTGAGTTTAACTTGGCACTTTTTTCTGTAACGGCAATATCATGTTTACCCCAAATAAAAAGAGTAGGGACATTTATTGTTTTAAACGGATTTTGAGGTTTATCCCAAAAAAAGCCACGATACCAATTCAACGCCGTACCTAATCTATTTTCCTTTATAAACTCGGTCTCGAATGTTTCAATTTGCTGCTCGGTCATGCCAGATGACTGAAGAAATTTACGACCTAATTTAGGCATCTTTTTAAATAGAACTTCAGGAAGAAGAGGAAGCTGAAAAACTGCAAAATAATAAGATTTAAAAAGTTGTTTGCTGCTTAAGCAGGCTTTTAAAAAAGCAGCTTGATGTGGTACAGAAACTAAAGTGAGATGTTGAATATATTGTGGATACTTCATTGCAACGCCCGACGCGATTGCAGATCCCCAGTCGTGCCCTATTAAATAGACTGGTTGACCCAATTGCTTAATAAAAATTGCAACGTCTTCTACCAGTTCACTCAATGAATATTGAAATCGGCTTTGAGGCCTAGCATTTAAACTATAACCCCGTTGATGAATTGCAAGTGTTCTAAATTGATGCTGATGCAATAATTCCGAGGTTTGCTCCCAACTATGAGCAGTTTCTGGAAAACCATGCAATAAAACAACGAGTGGGCCATCAATAGGGCCTGAATCAATCACATCGAATGTCCAGTCGCCACGCGTGTACTGATGGATACGTTTGGTCAGATCCATGAAGACAGTGCCTCAAATTATTTTTGTTGGCACTTATCATGAGTTTTTATGCTCATTTAAATAACAGCATTTCGGGTCAGTAAATGTGCTATGAGGTCGAATCTGACCAAACAAATCAATAAATAGTTTTATACCGCCGTGATTGTCCCTAAGATTCTGAAATCTGAAGCACCTGTTACTGCTGGCAAATTACCACTTAAACCATTCATAAAACGCATTGCTAACCATGCAAATGCTGTAGCCTCGACCCAAGTAGGGGAGAGTCCTAAAACATCTGTAGGTTGAACTGACCAATTATGCTTACGTAAACGCCAGCGCAATTGTTCTAATAAGTAAGAGTTATAAGCACCGCCACCACAAACATATACTTCACCTGTTTCCATCTCTGAGCGATAAATCGCTTTTTGAATAGCACGCACAGTGAGTTTTAATAAGGTGGCTTGGACGTTTTCAGGTGTGTCTTCTAACTCATCATAAGTTAGATCGTTTCGCCAATCGATTAACTGATCATCCAACCAGTCAATATTGAAATCTTCACGTCCCGTACTTTTCGGTGGTTCTTTAGAAAAATATTCATGTGCATGAAGGCGATCGAGTAAAGAGCGGATAGGGTGCCCATAAGCTGCCCAATCACCATTTTCATCATATGGATGACCAGTATGACGATGACACCACGCATCCATCAAAATATTTGCAGGACCCGTATCAAAACCAAATACGCCGTCTGCATTGTTGGCAGGCAGCATACTCACATTAGCAATACCACCCAAATTTAAAATCACACGATGAATACTTGGATGTTGAAATAAGGCCTGATGGAAAGCAGGCACTAATGGCGCACCTTGACCACCTGCAGCCATATCTCTACGACGGAAATCTGAAACAACCGGAATTTGAGTGATTTCGGTAATGATATTGGGATCGCCAATTTGTAGCGTAAACCCATGTTCTGGACGGTGACGAATGGTTTGCCCATGCGAACCAATCGCTTTAATTTGACTACGATCTAATTGATGCTTTTCAATGAGAGTATTAATCCCGTGACCAATCATTTGGGCCAGAGCAACATCAGCTTTACCCATGCGGTCAATTTCATTGTCATCAGGTAAAGTTAATGCCATAAGCTCATCACGTAACTCGGGTTCAAATGGAACTGTAAGAGTGGCATGAAGCTGTAGTGGCTCAAATGAAGCCGCAACAATATCCACACCATCCATACTAGTGCCAGTCATTACGCCGATATAGATTGCGCTCATATGCAACTTCCCCTGCAAGACGCTGAAAAAATGTTAGTATATCGCACAAATTGAATAACTGATGTGTTTAGGTTTTGTGATGTCAAATTTCTTGCCCGCCGAAGAACAGCTTGCCCTCATCCAACGAGGCACGCACGAAATTATTTCAGAAGAAGATTTACTGAAAAAGCTCAAAGAGAACCGTCCCCTTAAAATTAAAGCTGGTTTTGACCCTACAGCACCAGATTTACATTTAGGACATACTGTTCTTATTAATAAACTAAAAACTTTCCAAGATTTGGGCCATGAAGTTACCTTCTTGATTGGTGACTATACTGCGATGATCGGTGACCCAACTGGTAAAAGCGCAACTCGTCCGCCGTTGTCACGTGAACAAGTAGAGGCGAACGCTAAAACTTATCAAGAACAAGTTTTCAAAATATTAGATCCGAATAAAACAAAAGTACGTTTTAACTCAGAATGGTTTAATCAAAAATCTGCTGCTGACCTCATTCAGTTAGCAAGTCAGCAAACCGTATCTCGCATGTTAGAACGTGATGACTTTACAAAGCGTTATAGCAACCATCAGCCGATTGCAATCCATGAGTTTTTATATCCTTTAGTTCAAGGTTATGACTCTATTGCACTTGAAGCTGACGTAGAGTTAGGTGGTACAGACCAGACCTTTAACTTACTTATGGGACGTACTTTACAAAGTCGTTATGGCCAAGAATCACAAGTGTGTATCACTGTTCCGATTCTAGAAGGTTTAGATGGCGTAAATAAAATGTCTAAATCTTTGGGTAACTACATTGGTGTATTTGATACACCAGGTGCAATGTACCAAAAAGTTTTATCAATGCCAGACTCTTTAATCGAACGCTATTTCGATTTACTCAGCTTTAAATCTCTAGATGAGATCAAAACTTTATTAGATGAAATTGCTGCTGGTCGTAATCCGCAAGAAGTAAAACGTATTCTTGCACTTGAACTAGTTGAACGTTTCCATGATGCAGAAGCTGCAGCTAATGCACATAAAAGTGCTGGTAACCTTATTACAGAAGGTGAAGTACCCGAAGACACACCAGAAGTGACTATTTCACGTGGTGAGTTTGGTGGAGAAATTTTTATTGCTACGATTCTACGTTTAACTGGCCTAAATCCGAATGCAGCAGCTGCAAAAGATGCTGTAGCTCGCGGAGCAGTAAAAGTTGACTGGAATGCTGTTGATGCAAGTTTCTCTGTAAAAGAAAACGGTACTTTCATTATTCAGTCAGGTAAGAAAGCAATTGCTCGTGTAACGTTCACTGACTAAGAAAGTTGTGTAGTAATGAAAAGCAGGAGTAATCCTGCTTTTTTTATTTTAGGATCATAAAAACAATTCAGCGTTCCACGTGGAACAATCTAAAGATCAGCAATTCAGTAATAATAAAAGAAGTAAATTAAAAATAAGAAGAAATATAGAGTGAGGTAGAGTATTTACTCTATTATTTCTTTGGAATCTTTGGAATCTTTGGAATCTTTGGAATCTTTGGAATCTTTGGAATCTTTGGAATCTTTGGAATCTTTGGAATCTTTGGAATCTTTGGAA
>NZ_LMOE01000011.1:0-356 GCF_001423205.1 Acinetobacter sp. Leaf130 | reverse complement strand
TGGAATCTTTGGAATCTTTGGAATCTTTGGAATCTTTGGAATCTTTGGAATCTTTGGAATCTTTGGAATCTTTGGAATCTTTGGAATCTTTGGATTAGAAGAAGCTATATATGCCTCTAAGCTCTATAGAAGACATATAAAACTCAAGAGAACCTACATTTCTGAATATAAGAATTAAGAAAAAGCAGTAAAAATGCCTAAAAAAAAGGCATATATATCACTTTTTTCACAAAATAGTCGAAAAAATCGGCACTCAAAAGAAAAAGGCTGAAATACCCCTTGCAAAGGGATCTTAATCCTCTATAATGCACATCCATCGGCGGTGATGCAGATAGAAACTTGTTGAAAAACAGTTA
>NZ_LMOE01000010.1:0-87356 GCF_001423205.1 Acinetobacter sp. Leaf130 | reverse complement strand
GCACAAATAGTTGCAATCGCAGCAGTTAAAGTTGTTTTACCATGGTCAACGTGACCGATTGTGCCCACGTTTACGTGTGGCTTATTACGTTCAAACTTAGCCTTAGCCATGTTTATAGTCCTCGTTTACGTCGAACACAATTCTGAGTAAGACCCAGCATCGACATATCGCCTAAAAAATCAAACACCCAATACTTGAAAAGCAGACTAATAAGCCTGCTTTTTAAATCTTTGTAGAAAATCTACTAAACTGTATCTGGAGCTCTTATCGAGATTTGAACTCGAGACCTCTCCCTTACCAAGGGAGTGCTCTACCACTGAGCTATAAGAGCGATTATCCTTCGATGGAGCGGGAGACGAGGGTCGAACTCGCGACATGCAGCTTGGAAGGCTGCCGCTCTACCAACTGAGCTACTCCCGCACGATGCTGGTATACTTAGCACTTCAATCGAAGTTAATGGTGGTGAGAGAAGGATTCGAACCTTCGAAACTTTCGTAGCGGAGTTACAGTCCGCCCCCTTTGACCGCTCGGGAATCTCACCACTTCACACTTATTTCAGTGTTATTCTTCACTTAACAACTTCACACTTTTAGATGGTGCCGGCACACGGATTCGAACTGTGGACCTACTGATTACAAGTCAGTTGCTCTACCAACTGAGCTATGCCGGCGCTTCTTAGTGTTTCGTACGTTTCGTATCGGAACGGTGTGCAGTTTAGCAAAACTTCCAAACGATGCAAGTGGTTTTTTTAAAAAAATCGCTAAAAACTCATAAAATCAATCCGTTTGATGATAATTCAACCGCTTTGATCACTGCGCGAGCTTTTATTTGTGTTTCATTCCATTCTGATTCAGGATTTGAGTCCGCAACCAGCCCTGCTCCAGCCTGCACATACACTTTTTTATCGCGGATAACACACGTACGGATTGCAATCGACATGTCCATTTCACCATGCCATCCTAAATACCCCACTGCCCCGCCGAAAACGCCTCGCTTAACAGGCTCAACTTCATCAATGATTTCCATTGCACGAATTTTCGGTGCGCCAGATAAAGTACCTGCTGGGAAAGTTGCTTTAAATACATCTAAGGCATCGATATCATCACGAACTTCACCCTGCACATTTGAAACAATGTGCATGACATGCGAATAGCGCTCAATCACCATTTGATCAGTAACTTTGACCTTACCAATTTTAGAAACTCGACCAACATCATTTCGACCAAGGTCAATCAACATTAAATGCTCTGCTATTTCTTTTTCATCAGAAAGTAAATCTTTTTCTAAAGCGATGTCTTCTTCTTTAGTTTTTCCACGCGGTCTTGTACCTGCAAGTGGGCGGACTGTCGCAATACCATTTTCTAGTCGAGAAAGAATTTCTGGTGATGATCCTACAATATGGAATGGTTTGTTATCTGTAATTGTTTGACCCTGCACCAAAAACAAATATGGCGAAGGATTTAAATGACGTAAAGCACGGTAAACTTGCAAAGCCTCACCATCAAAATCCGAAACCATACGCTGGCCCGGAACAACCTGCATAACATCGCCCGCTCTAATGTATTCTTTTACCTTCTCGATTGTTTCAAGAAACTTAGCCTTACCCGTAATCGATTCAAAATGAGGCGGTGTATGCGGCTTAGCTTGCAAACTCACTGGTGTAGCTAATAACTGCTCTAATTGATCTAACTTTTGCTGAGCATCTTCATAAGCATCTGGCTGCGTTGTATCAGCATGGACAATTAGAAATAAAGTATCTTTAAGGTTATCGAAAACAATGACTGTTTTTGAAAGCATCAACCACAAGTCTGGTAAAGCAATTGGATCAGCGGCAGGTACATTCTTTAAGCGCGGCTCAATATAACGAACTGCATCATAGCCCAAATAACCAACTAGCCCACCAGTAAAACTTGGTAATGCTGGCAGAAGCTCAGCTGGTGGCACTGTAAATTGCTTCTGAAATTCACGAATATATTGAAATGGATCTAGGCAATCTTCTTGTGTAATCGAACCATCAGCATGCTGTATAGACAAGACCCCTGCATTACATGAAAAAACTGTCGATTCGCCTAAACCGATCATGGAATAGCGCGCCCAGTTTTCACCACCTTCAACCGACTCAAATAAATAAGCTTGTTTTTGGTCCTTAAAACGAGCAAAAACAGATAAAGGTGTTTCCGTGTCTGCTAAACGCTGGCGATAAACAGGAATCGTGTTGTAACCTGATGCCTTAAGTTGTTCAAATTGCGCTAATGTAGTCATGAATTTTTCTCTAATATGGTTTCGATTTAAAACGGTGTTTTTCTAGTTTCGATTTAGACACGCCATCGAAAAACCATACGCTTATTCATGCTGATCTCCATTTCACTCATTAGATAATTAACTCAGCCAAACTATCAACCACTTGCTGAGGTTGGCAATCATAGATATTTTCTCCATGATTATAGCCATAGCTAACCACAATACAATCAATTCCCGCGCGCCGTGCAGCCTCAATATCATTACTTGAATCGCCAATCATTAGCGCGTGCGAAGCAGATATCTTTAAACTTTGCATACAATGCAACAAAGGCAATGGATGTGGTTTTCTCTCTGGCAAACTATCTCCCCCAAGTACAACTTGAAAATAAGAAGAGAGTTCCAATGCATCCAGTAATCCTTGAGCAAGTTGCACAGGCTTATTGGTAACACATGCCATATGTATATTCAAAGTTTTACAATGCTTTAAAAACTCAGTTACTCCAGGATAAATTTGAGTATTTACACAAAGCTCTGCACCGTATACATCTACAAATTTTTGTAATAAAACTTTATGTTGTTCGGTGTCTAATTTTCCAAATATATGAAGCAAAACACTTTCACAAAGTTTTGAAGCTCCTTTACCCACCCATTCTCGTATTTGTGCTTCAGTTACCAATGGCCAACTTAGCGCTTGTAAACTTAAATTCATGGATCGATATAAATCAGCTGCAGAGTCAACTAACGTTCCATCTAGGTCAAATAAAATTAAATCGCGCTTATTTAGTTGTGCAACAGACATCTTCTTATACTCAAAATTAAAAAGGCATGCGTTTAGCATGCCTTGATTGTAAAAGCACCAACGAATTATTTAAAGAATAACCATGCCAATAAAGCTAAGATTACTAAAATAATAATAGTGATCAAACCAACTGAAGCATTCTTCTGTTGCTCTTTTTCTTCAGCAACACGAGAAACAGGCTCATCAAAGGCAACAGGTGTCTGTTGTGGTTGTACATTAACATCTACACCTTCCGGGATCGGTGCAGGTTTTGGAATAGAGATATTTTGCGGCATACCATCGCGACTGACTTCTATTTCAGCAGCACGCTCTGTAAGACTCGGCATTCCTTGATCACTTAAATCTTGCGATGGGGCCGTATTTACAGGCTCTACTTCAATTTCAGGCAAATCGTCTATTTCCTGCACAGGCGCTAATACAGAAAATTTAAAGCTCGCAAATTGAACAATATCACCATCATGCAGCTGTTTTTCTTGCTCAATACGAATATCGTTTATGAATGTGCCATTCGATGAATTAAGGTCTTGCACCCATAGCAATTGATCTTTTAAAAGCAATGCAGCGTGGCGACGTGAAATTTCAGCAGCTTGTAACAACACATCAGCATCTTGATGGCGCCCCACCAACATATCACGATCAATACTAATTTCTTGGCCAGTAATTTCGCCAGTAATTGCTTGTAATTTCCAAGTCATGCGTATGTCCTATTTCACTTTTTATCAATCATAACATGCTACTACGGCGCTGTGCTTGGACGCAGTGTCGTTGTTGTTACTGTATTTTTAGTACGATTAATTTCAGGCTCAGGCAACTGTAAGGTTTGCTTTCGAACCGCAGGTTCTACCGCTACGGGTGTGGTTACTGTCGAGCTTTTGCCACCTGAAGGAACCTGTTGATAATTTTTTGGCTGAGAGGTAACACTTGGCAGTGTCATCTTTTGATTATAGACATCATCAACCTGCTCAGGCAGTTTGGCAAAATTGCCATTTTGATCCATCGCCAATTGCAAGCTATAAAGCTGATTATAGCGCTGCTGAGACAAACGGCGCACATCATTCGCATCACCCACAATTGTTGGATGAATAAAGACAAGAAGATTACGCTTCGTATTACTTCTGCTGTCTGAACGGAATAACCTACCTAGGTATGGAATGCTGCTTAACCCAGGAATACCTTGACGACTAAGCTCAACATCATCAGACACCAAGCCACCTAAAACAACTGTTTGTCCATGCTCGGCCAATACAGCAGTTTTAATAGCACGTTTATTAGTAATTAAATCGGCTGCCTGACCTTTACTGGTCTGAACATTCGAAACCTCTTGCTCAACTTCGAGACGAACCGTACCACCTTCACCGATATGTGGAACAACTTTTAATGTCACCCCGACATCTTTTCGTTCAACAGTTGTGTATGGATTGATACCTGTACTATTCGTAGTGACCGACCCTGTTACAAATGGAACGTTCTGACCTACAACAATATAAGCCTCTTCATTATCCATAGTCACAATGGATGGTGTCGAAAGTAAATTTGATTTGGTGTTAGCTTTGAGGGCTTGAATTAATGCACCATAAGCCTTACGGGAATTCTCAAAATTACCTACAGCAAAAGTTGCACCATTACCTTTATTGGCACCACCAGCAATAGCGGATGCCGCTCCAGCCGAACCACCAGACAAATAACCAGCAGCAATAGAAGATAAACTTGCACCCACATTACTGAAGCTAAGCAAGCCTATTCCACTAGATAGATCACCTAGCGCCCATTGAATTCCGAGTTGATCTGCATCATCCCCTGAAACTTCAATAATGGCAGCTTCAATTAAAACTTGCTGACGACGAACATCGAGTTGCTGGATAGCAGATTCAATTTCACGCATTAATTGTGGATCAGCCTTAACCACTAACGAGTTTTGGGCATTATCCGCGATAATGCTCACACCATTTTGGCTAAAGCTAGAGATACTGTTTTGATTGTTGTTATTTGAATTACCATTTAGGTTAATAGATGGAGTAGAAATTGAGCTACCATTTGAACCAGATGTATTTGAGCTGGAATTCTGGTTATTACCCATCAAATTATTGATCGGATTCGACGAGTTAGAAGAACCATTATTACTATTTGACGAAGAAACAGCCTGTCCTGTTACGAGACCTTGTAAAATCTCAGATAAGTTTTTTGCACTTGCATATTTCAGTCGAAAAACTTTTAAGCCCCCTAAACGATCTGCTGAAGGCACATCAAGCATTTCAATCATGTGGCGAATGCGTTTACGCGTTTCAGGGTCACCCTTTACCAAAATACGATTCGTTCGGTTGTCTGCAATAATGCGAATACGTGCGCCACTAAAATCTTTCGAAGCACCCGTTGCGCTCATTGCCTCAAGTTGAGTAATGATTTCTTCTGCTTGGCTCGATTGGAGGCTTATTGCCTCAATATCATTTTGTCCCGTACCATCAAGGTTACGAATGATATTTTCAAGTTGGTAAATATTCGCAGCTCGGTCCGAAACAATCAGCGCATTAGTCCCTGCTATCGCAGCCATATGTGCAAATTGCGGCATTAAAGGGCGAAGTGCTGGAATTAAGTCATTTGGATTGGTATTTTCAAGCCAAATGACTCGAGTGACGATTTGATCACCACGCAGCCTATTTCTAGAATCGTAAGGAATTCCCGAATTTTTCACATTGCTATCTGGCACCAATTTGATGGTATTCCCAGAAGGAATTGCCACCACCCCATTTACATTTAAGACCCCAAGAAACAGATCATAAACTTCATCTTTATTGAGTGGTTTATTCGATATTACTGTGACATTGCCACGCACTCGCGGATCTACTGCAAAGTTTTTCCCCGTGATATCTGCAACTTCATTAATAAATGCAGTTAAGTCAGCATCACGTAAATTGATCTTCCATGTCTGGGCATAGACGCTGCTGCTCACTGTCGCAATCAATGGGGCTGCTGCAAGTAATGCCCAAAGTGGACGTTGATGATTCAATAAAGCCATAACTTGCGATAATTCCTAACTCTTATGGTGACGTGTTATCACTAAAAATTTTGTTGTATGGTCATCACTTGATCACCACGTTTTATTTCTATTTTCACTTGCCCAGCTCGACGAGCTTGTTCAAGTAACTGCACATCCGTTTGTCCTTGCCCAACCGTTTGACCATTTAAAGAAACAATCCGGTCACCCGGCCTTAAACCTAACTTATTTCGAAGCGCAGTGGGTGTACGTTCTGTAACTTCAAAACCTTCACTTGAGTTACCGCTTACACCCATATCACGTAGATATTGTTCACGGTTCCCTTGCATTTGCTGAATAGCTTGTCCAAGCGCTTCTTGAGTCGTATTAACAGGTGCCGACGGTTGAGACGCTGTAGCAGCCGGTTGTGAGGCATCTGGCGTCATGGGCTGATATAAACCGTTTGGCAAACCTTTGAACTGAAGTTCACGAGTACTGCCATTACCTTGATGCAATATAACGTGATCCCAATAAACTTCTGCCAACTGATAAGATGTAGAGCCTATTGTTTCCCCCACCCGATATCGGTCAGCAGTATTATCAAGCTTAATAACCGCTGAGGAAAAACGGTTCGGATAGCCCACCATCACACCCTGCAATTCTAGGTTGACATTTTCCTGAGCTGCATTGGCTGAAGGTTCATTAAAAATCGAAAAAGTACTAATGTTAGGAATTTGCGGCTGCTGTGATCCTAACTCTACCCGATCGAATTGCATCATTTGGGGAGGTGCAATGACCCACCAAAATAATGAAGCTAATTTCCAACACAGCCATAAAATTAAAAAGGCAAATACGACAACACTTAACCGATCTAATTTTTGCCATTGTAGTTGCTGTAATTTTTCAATCCATACTTTCATTATTAGTTACTCCCTTGTATTAAGGGTTGACGAGAACTAATGACAAAAGTATCTAAACCAGCTTTTCCATCATAAGACGGAATATTCAGTAATAATCTTTGTGTAAGCTGCACATCAAGCATCATATTGGCATCTAATAGAAGATTTGCCATTTTTTGACTGCGTTGATCACGTATATCAACCTGTAATTGGCCATTTTGATCCGTTAATTGCCCATTTAAAGAAGGCATATTCATCCGGTCTTGACGGTCACCAATATTATAAATTAAAGCACCACCACCCCAATGCAATTGACCATCAACTGCAGCGAAACCTTGCTCTTTTTTATAATTAAAATCAATATCTTTTAACTGGATACTGTTCACAGGCCATTGCCAGTTCACAATTTGTTTTAATGTTTCAGGCGCAATTTGACCATTCATTGCTCTAACAAGTACTTTTTTACCAACACCATAGGCCATTACCCCAGATAATTGGGTATTTCCACTATGGATATCCACATCAGCCGCGAACCTTAATAAAAACAGGTCAAGAGGTCTAGTTTTCCAATGAATCGAGCCTCTCAAAGTACCGCGCCGCCAATCTGCTTGGCCCTGCCAGATATTTCCACTTACATTGTGTAGAGTTTGATTATTCTTTGAAAATTTAGAAATAAGCCACGTCGCTGGGATCTGTAAAATAATAAAAATTAAAAATGCAATGAGGGCAAATAACCACCACTTCCACTGCTTAGACTTTTTCTTCATTCAGCCTTACCAACATGCAAATTATCGTCCTTATTTTGAGAGTAGCTCCCTAGTCTGACATTATGCATACTTTTTCAACATCGCCAATTCACTTCATATAAAAAAACCAAGCAATCAGGCTTGGCTTCTGTATTAAGACTATAAGTTGAACGTATGACAAAATCATGAAAACTGGCTAATCAACTTACTAAATGTACATTTGATCTCAACAATCTATTTAAAGATGAATTTAAACACTCAAATTCTTAAATAATATTTATAGCAAAATTTTAAATATTTTCATGCATAAAAAAACCAGGCAAATTTGCCTGGCTTTTTAGATCAGCAATACGATTAGATTAAGAAATCTTCAAGTTTTGCGCCTTTTTCAATTTCAGCAACTAACCAGCGTGGTTGTTTACCACGACCAGTCCAAGTCTCTTCAGAATTGTTTTTGTTGCGGTAACGCGGTTCAACAGATTTACGTGTTGTTTTCTTACGTTTTTGAGCACCAAACTCAAGAAGTTGTTCAACACTAAAACCTACATTTTCAGCGATCTCGATAATTTGATTATAAGCATCTTCGATTGCTTGATCTTTTTTACTTACAATTAAAGCCTCAGCTTCTTCTTGTAAACGTTTTAACTCTTCAACAGATAATTCACTGATATCCGGTTTCATTAATAAACACTCCAGTCTTACAGACAATTCAAAATAATACAGACAAAATTTAAAAACATAAAATCAAGACCAATATTATTTATAATCTATTCAATAAGCAATAGTTTGAAAGCCGTGTTCATCAGAATAATCAAAAAAATTACCTTTTAATTACATTATCAATTATAAATGACATATATTTTATTAATATTTATTTAAGATAAATGTATTAAGTCATGTCCAACAGTTTTTTCTAGCTCAATAATTTTTTGTTTTATCTCTTGAGGTATTTCACATTTTCGTTCTGTTAATTTATCTAGGCATACCATAACAGCTTCACCCGTAGCTACGATTTGTTGTTGTGTTTCGCTCCATAATATATAAGCCATACGGAATGCACTATTACGGAGCTCTTCCACGCGAACACCAACTTTCAATACATCGGGATAAAAAACGGGCTTTAAGTATTTGCATTGGCTTGAAGCGACAACGGTATATAATTGTGGGGTTAATATATTTATCGCTTCCATATATAAAATACGTGAGCTTTCAATATATCGATAATATTGTACATTATTGACATGACCAAAAGCGTCCATATCTCCCCACGCTACTTTCTGTTCATATATTATCGGGTAGACAGACAGTTCTTTCATTTTTACCTCATATTTTAAATTTTAAAAAATTCGCATCATTTTCAAAGATTAGGTTTAACTGATTGATTAACACTTCATCTTCTTTAAGGGTAGACTTAATACGCAAATAGCTCATTAAAATATTATCTGGATATAATGTTAATAATGTTTCAGCCTCTGCTTGACGTCCAGTTGCCATATAGACATGCCATTTTGCAAAAGTTAAAACTGGCAAATTCATATATTGATTTTCAAGCTCAATAATTTTTTCTTCGACATCAGCATAGTCTGGAACCTGTTTAAGCAATTGTTGCTGAAACCACAGGTAAAACACTTCTGGATCAAACTGCTCTTTTAATAAATGTAGTGTTAAGGCTGCATGCTGCATGCTCATATCAGGCATACGTGCTAATAGTTTGAGCCATAACAACTTACTGCTATAAGGTCGAGTTTGGATCTCAGACTCCAAATCTAGATAACGTTGTTGCAAGGCATGCAGGTCATCAATAGAAGCTTGATCAAATTGCTGAAGAAGTTGCTGCAACCATAAATCACGGTGTTCAGCATCTAATAATCCATACTTCATTGACCGTAAATATACCCATGGATGTTGCAGCGCTAATTGCCCCCATAACGCCGTTAATCTTTGCTGGTAGGCTGTTTCTATTTCCTCAAGCCAAGGCGATAACTGATGCTGGTATAAAAACTCAAGATGAGTTAATGCACGGTCAGATTCATTTTGGGCTAAAAAGATTTCGATTCGCTCTAACTCTGCCAATTCAAATGCCATGGGTGGTGATTGATCTAAAGCAGCCAATGCTTTTGGATAGTCTCCACTTAAAACCAGAAACTTGGCATCAATAATATTTTTTAGAAGTCCTGATTGAGTAAAAACACGTTCAATAAATACACGTTGGTCTTCGGCAGCCTCTAATAACCAAACAATACCTAATTGTTCATAGGGATGAAGGTTTTTAAACTGGAAGATGTTTTCACTTTTTCTTTGCTCACGAGAGGAATAACGTTTAATCCAAAGCCATATGAGTTGAGCAATAAAACTCACTACCACAAAAGCAAGGGTTAATCCCCAGACATTTGTTTGCAACTGCAATTGTCGCCAGTAGATATAGACATACCCCATTCCATAGCCATAACTAAATAAAGCTAAAGCTGCAAAGAGTATTAAGCTAATTACGAAATAAACCGACAGGAGGTGTTTCATATCTCCTCCTTATGAGCCAATTAGACCAAGTGTAGATAATTTAGGAACAGGCACTACCGATAAATGTGCCACTTTAGCAATACGTTTTTTTAACTGCTGACTCGTTGCATCAGGCATTTCATCTAGCTTTTGCATCACAGATTGCAACTCGTTTTGGTACTCTGTCATTTTCCCTTCATTGAGTGCCTGTTCAGCAATTAATAATCTTAATTGCACTTCTTTGAGCACTACACTTCGATTCATTAAATTAATAGACGGCGTTTCTACTTTTTCTATACGGAACCATTTTTTCCACCAAGACACAGACTCGGATTGATCCATCTCAAGTTTAGGCTGAGCTAAGGCTTGCTGAATATTCTTATCAATTGTCTGTAATAAATCGTCAATCAATTGATGGCGTTGATTTTGGGCCAATGTGAATTGCTGAACCGCCTGTTTATCCTGCTCAAGCGATTGGTTCAAGCTATGTTGCAATGCAGGGGCAATTTCATAGTGTAGAAGAGATTGCTGTAACTGGTTTAATTGATCAACTGCGTAAATCAATTGTTGCTGATCAATTGCAAATTGAATTAAATCCAACTTTTGTTTTATTAAAACTGTAGGGGCAATACCCATCGGCGGGACTTCTAAATGGCCGGCCGGACTCAGTTTATTCCCTGTATTTACAGGTTGATTCTGTAATTGTCGTTGTAAAGCAACCAATTGATCATTTAGATTGGCATAGTGTTGTTCTGATTGAAGCAGACTTTGCTTAAGCTCGGGAACAGTACGGGAAATTTGCCACATATCGTAACTAAGCTTAGCCAACCAAGCCATGCCCAGTAAAATGATGATAGAAACAAGTTTTCTCATACGAATCCTTATAATGCCTGAATGTGATGAATCATCCCCGAAGGCGATAAATTTTCAAGTTGAATAATGTGAAAATGAGCCTGTTGCTGATCGCGATATTCTTTAACAATTTGAAAAAGACGTGGCCCTAAAACCAAATATACACAATCAGGTTGTACATTATTTTTTGAACAAAGCTCTAACCAATACTTCCAGCTCGCCTCACTGGTAATTAAGACCAGCCATTTGTTTAAATTATAATTTGAATTCTGTGTCAGATGTTTGAATGTGGAATATGAGGTTTCTGGACACTGCCGATGATATAAAACAAAATTTAAAATCTGAATTCCTTGCTGTTGCAAGGTCTCCATCATAAATTGACGCCCACCTTCTCCTCGCCAAAAAGCGACGCTACCAGCTTGCTTCATATTATGGAGAATAGGTAGATTTAACATCCCCTCAGAGGTTTCAACATCTGGAATATGTGCTTCTATTCCATATTCATTTAGACAATTGGCCGTTGACTGCCCAACGGCAATCCACTGAATATGTTTTAAATCACTAAGCTTTAAACCGCTTTGCAGTAAATACTTCATCCCCACATCAACGGCTGTTGGGCTCACTACAACTATAGCTTGTGCTTTAACTAATTTTTGATAAAGCTGAAGTAAATGTTCGGAAAAGGGTATAGCAACGAGTTCTAAAAGAGGTAAAGACTCAACCTGATAACCTTCATTTTGCAAAACTTCTGTTAATTCTGCAGCCCGAGAATCAGGTCGAGTATTAATAAACAACATAGCTTAGTAGAGAGCCTTTAATAGCTCACCAGCACCTTGATCAAGTAAGTTTCGAGCAAGGTTTTCACCCAATTGCTGAGCATTGCTGGCTTCATCTGTCAGTTCAGCACGTAATAATGTTTGACCATCAGCACTTCCGACACGACCTTCAATATGGATTTGTCCATTTTGTAGTGTGGCATAACCTGCAATTGGGACCTGACAACCGCCTTCAAGATAAGCATTAAAGGCACGCTCAGCACGCACACAAACATCTGTTTCTTGGTGTAATAACGGTTGAATTAAAGCTAATACTTCGCTGTCAGCTGCACGGCATTCTAAACCCAATGCACCTTGACCCACAGCAGGCAAACTAATGTCTGGGGCTAAACAATGACGAATACGTTCTGACAGCCCTAAACGCTTCAAACCAGCACTGGCCAAAATAATCGCGTCATATTGACCATCATCTAGCTTCCCTAAACGTGTTCCAACATTTCCACGCAAATCAATAATTTGCAAATCAGGGCGTTGTTTTAAAATCTGAGATTTACGACGTAAACTTGATGTACCAACTTTTGCACCTTGAGGTAGGTCAGCAAATTTTTCAAATTGATTTGAAACGAAAGCATCTAATGGATCTTCACGTTCACAAATTACCGCCAAGGTTAAACCTTCTGGCAAAGCCATCGGGACATCTTTCATTGAATGTACGGCTAAATCTGCACGCCCATCTAAAAGTGCTGCTTCTAACTCTTTAACAAACAGCCCTTTCCCACCAATTTTTGCTAAAGGCGTATCTAAGATTTTATCGCCCTGCGTGACAAACTTAACCAACTCCACCGTTAAATCCGGGTGAAGCTCCTGTAATCGGGCACGAATATATTCTGCCTGCCAAAGAGCAAGTGGGCTTTGTCGTGTAGCAATTTTCAAGGTTTTCATAAATTCAAGCATGGGCTGGTCAAACAATACACCCTAAACTTAACTTGATCCCTTAAAATTGCAAGTAAAATCTCGCACGTCCAAGATAACTCTTTTTAAGTTTAAAGCTGATGAATTCGGTCTCTAAGCATAGATAAATGTCGACGGCTCACCGAAAGTCGTTCATCTAAACCACGTAATCGAACCTGATATTGTCCCGAACTGACCAACTCCAATCCATCTAAATAGGCAACTGCAACCAACGCATTGCGATGAATGCGAATGAATTGATCTGCAAATTCGGTTTCAAGTTCTTTTAATGTTTCATCAATTAATACACTGCCATTTTGATGACGCACCGTGACATATTTCTGATCTGCTAAAAAATAATAAATATTCTCAACAGGAATCAGCTCAACCCCACGATAGGTTTTGGCAGCAATTTGATGTCGCTGTGTTTTTAGATCATGTAAAAAATCATGTTGCGGCAAAGCATTGAGCTGTGCTCGAGTAAGCTGCGTCAGTTGACTAAAAACTTGTTCAAGTTCTTGAGGGTCGATCGGTTTAAGAAGATAAGCTTGAGCCTGAGATTTAAATGCTTCCAACGCATGTTGATCATAGGCCGTACAGAATACAATCGCAGGTCTAGGGTTCAGCTGACTTAACTGTTCTGCACAGACAAGACCATTCATACCTGGCATTTGAATATCAAGTAAAATTACATCCGGTTGATGAAGCCGCGCCTGTTCCAAGGCTTCCTGTCCATGATGAGCCGTTGATACAACTTCATGTCCCATCTTTGAAACTAAACGTGATAATCGCTCCACTGCAAGTGGTTCGTCATCACAAATCAGCACCTTCATTCATCCTCCTTGTCACCGTTAACTTGATCCATTTTTTTATGGTTAACTCTGACTAACTTATTATTTTGTTTGATATTGATAGCTCATAATGGTGGTATATAAGGTTTCACCTTTATAAACCTGAAATCTAACGGAGTTCCCATAATATGCTTTCAGGCGTTGTTTTACATTTTCAAGCGCGATTCCATGCCCTTTCCGTGAATTTATTGTATCGTCTGTATATGGGTTGGTAATGACTATACTGACCTGATTTTGCAATATTTCAACCAATACCCCTATGGTTGCCTTACCTATCATTGGTTCTACCCCATGAAAAATACTATTCTCTAACAAAGGTTGTAATGTCAATAAAGGAATGGTGATCTGTTTCAGTTGCACAGGTGAAAGCTCAATTTTCCAATCTACTTTTAAACGCTCTCCCAAACGTACCTGCTCAATCATTAAATATTGTTTACTCAGCTCGATTTCTTCATACAGACTCACCAATTTCAATTCTTGGAAGCTTGCGCGAAATAAACGTGACAGGCTAATCAACATACCTTCTGCTTTATCTGGGTCTATCGCAATTAAGCTCACCACATTATTTAAACTATTAAATAAAAAATGGGGATGAATCCGCGCTTGCATAGCCTGAATACGGGCATTTAACTCTGCATATTGTTGATGTAGCCATTGCTCTCTCACATAGAGATAGCGCAAGCAGAAAGCCCCCAGTAATATCCCGTAGCTTAGATATAAAGGCACATTGGTAAAATAAATGTGCCAGTCCTGTGTTAAAGAAGCATGTTTATTTAAAAGACCAAACTGAAAAAAATTACTTATTAAAGTCGTCAAAACAACGATAGCTTGCAGCATGACAAAACCGATAGCCAAGGCAAATTCTTGACGTAAGCTGCTAAAAAAACCTTGAAAGCGTTCAACCAAGGCAAAAAACGACAATATTACCCAGTTAATAAAAACGATGTATTGTAAAAGGCGTCCACTGCTTAATGCTTGCCATGACTGAGCTTCAGCCAGTGCCAAAACCAGTGCCAAAATGTTACTTGCGATAATTAATTCGAATAAGTGTTGCCAACGACCGTTTTTCGTAAAAAAATAGGAGGAATTTTGATTTCGGTATGCTGTAGGAAACAACTTTGTTTGTTGAGCTTCGGCAAGTGATATACTCTTTTTTATTTTACTGAGCCACCATGACCACATCTTCAAATCCCCCTAATTCAGTAACCCCAGACCAAACCTCAGGTATGTGGGGTGGTCGTTTTTCTGAAGCGACGGATGCTTTTGTAGCCGAATTTACCGCCTCTGTTCAGTTTGACCAGCGTTTTTATAAACAAGACATCGCCGGTTCGATTGCGCATGCTACCATGCTTGCGAAAGTTGGCGTACTCACAGAAGCAGAACGCGATGATATTATTGAAGGTTTAAGCACCATTCGCTCAGAAATTGAGGCTGGAACCTTTGAATGGCGCATCGATCTTGAAGATGTTCACATGAACATTGAATCACGTTTGACTCAACGTATTGGTATTACAGGTAAAAAATTACACACTGGTCGTAGCCGTAACGATCAGGTTGCAACCGATATTCGTCTTTACCTACGTGACGAAATTGATGATATTTTAAAATTATTAGAGCGCTTACAAAAAGGCTTGTTAGGCTTAGCTGCCAAAAATATAAATACGATTATGCCTGGCTTCACCCACCTGCAAACTGCACAGCCAGTGACTTTTGGTCATCACCTGTTAGCATGGTTTGAAATGTTAGTGCGTGACTCTGAGCGTCTTCAAGATTGCCGTAAGCGTGTCAACCGTCTGCCACTTGGTTCTGCCGCTCTTGCTGGCACGACATATCCAATTGACCGCGCTTACACAGCAGAATTATTAGGTTTTGAAGCTGTGTGTGAAAACTCTCTTGATGCTGTATCTGACCGTGACTTTGCCATTGAGTTTAATGCAGCTGCGTCTTTAATTATGATGCACTTATCACGTATGTCAGAGGAACTGATTCTTTGGACTTCTGCACAGTTCAAATTTGTGAATATTCCTGATCGTTTCTGTACTGGTTCTTCAATCATGCCACAGAAGAAAAACCCGGATGTTCCTGAACTGATCCGTGGTAAATCAGGTCGTGTATTTGGTGACTTAATTAGCTTACTTACGCTCATGAAAGGTCAACCATTGGCGTACAACAAAGACAACCAAGAAGATAAAGAACCTTTATTTGATGCAATCGATACGGTTCGTGGTTCACTCATGGCTTTCGCAGACATGATTCCTGCATTGGTTCCAAATATTGAAATTATGCGTGAAGCTGCACTTCGTGGATTCTCGACCGCAACTGATCTTGCTGACTATTTAGTGAAAAAAGGCGTTGCTTTCCGTGATGCGCATGAAATTGTAGGTAAAGCAGTTGCATTAGGCGTAGCTGAAGAAAAAGATTTATCTGAATTAACACTTGAGCAATTACAACAATTCTCTGACTTAATCACAGCAGATGTGTTTGATAAAGCTCTAACACTAGAAGCTTCAGTAAATGCACGTGATCATATTGGTGGAACTTCACCAAAACAAGTAGAAGCCGCAATTGCTCGTGCCCACAAACGTTTAGAACAGTTATACGCTTAAGGATAAAACATGAGTCGACAAGTATTTTGCCGCAAATATCAAAAGGAAATGGAAGGTCTAGACTTCGCTCCTTTCCCTGGTGCTAAAGGCCAAGATTTTTTTGAAAATGTTTCTAAGCAAGCATGGCAAGAATGGTTACAACACCAAACAACGCTGATTAATGAAAAGCGCTTAAATGTGTTTGAACCAGAAGCGAAGAAGTTTCTTGAAGAACAACGTGAGAAGTTTTTCAATAATGATGAAAGCGTAGAAAAAGCTGAAGGCTGGAAACCAGAATAATCGGTTTGTTTCAGCTTACTCATCATTAAAAAGGCGGGTCTATATACATAGACCCGCCTTTTTTTACGTGAAACTTACACAAGCATAAAAAGCCTTACATAGAGCGAACAGGACTCTACATGACATAAAAAAGCGAAGAACTTAATATCAATTCATAGCAAGAAGAACACGATCCCTGTCGTGTTTATGCACTTGATTTTCTGTCCTGAACTCCCCCCCAAAGTTCGGGACATTTTTTTATATATTATTTCAAAAAATAAAAAAGCCTTGTTTCAAACAAGGCTTTTAAATATTTCAGCTTAAGATTACTTTTCGTGGACTTTAGCTTCAATTTCTTCAATTTTGGTATGGCGGGCATCAAAGCCTTTTGCCATGTAAATCACTTGCTCAGCAATGTTACGGGCATGATCACCAATACGCTCTAAAGAACGTAACACCCACATCACATTAATTACACGAGCAATATGACGTGGATCTTCAATCATATAAGTCATTAAAGTACGTGTTGCTGACTGGTATTCACGGTCAATATCTGCATCGGCTAAAAGCACACGCAAAGCTTGATCTGCATCTAAACGCGCAAAAGCATCAAGAGCATCATGAATCATGACACGAACTTGGTTACCAATATGACGAGTTTCCATATAGCCACGCGGAGAACCACCTTCTTCACAGAGGTTTTGCGCAATACGGGCAATTTTTGCAGCTTCATCACCAATACGCTCAAGGTCAGTATTGGCTTTGCTCATTGCAATAACCATACGCAAGTCGATCGCTGCTGGATGACGACGTGCCAAAATTAGCGTAAGACCTTCATCAATATCACGTTCATATTGATTCACGGCGTTATCTTTAAATTGAACATCAATCGCTAAATTTGCATCTGTATCAAGCAAGGCATGAATTGCGTTCGCAACCTGTTGTTCGACCAAGCCACCCATGGTCATGAACTTTGTGTTTACATCTTGCAAATCTTCATTAAATTGAGAAGAAATATGATGGCTTAACACCGGATTACTTGGACTCAAGGGAAGCCTCCAACATGATGGCGCAGGAATAAAATGATTGAGCATTAGAACACAGCAATCATTAAGTTTTTATGACAAAATTAAAATTCAGATAAAAGCTTTTTTTTGCTCACTGATAGGTTAGCCAGCTGTTTAATTCGACCAGATCTTTTTCGCCTAACTGGCCTACCGCAGCTTTTAACCGAAGTACATTCAATAAGTAGTCATACTGACTATTAAGATAATCCTGTTTTGCCGAAAAAGCATTACGCTGCGCTAATAAAACATCAACCATACTTTTTAAGCCTTCGTTATAACTCGCTTTTGAAGCTTGAGAAACAAGCGAAGACGAATCCATTGCAGCTTTTCGTGCTTCGAGTTTTGCTTGATCTGTATCTACCTGCATATATGCACTTTTCACATCAACATTGGCACGGCGAATAGCTGCATCAAGTTGTGCCTGAGCTTTACTGGCTTCTACAGTCGCTTTTTTAATGGATGTTCGTGTACGCCCACCATTAAATAAATTCCAGTTCATTTCCACGCCGACCTGATCAAATTTTCCATCAGTCGAGATGAGTGTCTCTGGTGTCTGCTTTGTATATCCATAACTTGCAACAGCATCAATTTGAGGATAAAGCGCGGCTTTTTCCACACGGCGCTGATCCTCACTATATCGTTGCTGTAAACGTGCTTGTTGAATCTTTAGATTTTTTTGCTGCGCCAACGAAAGCCAATCATTAAGCTGGGCTGGATACGGCTTTTGAAAATTAAAATCACCACGCAATACTGCAAGCTTATCTTGATAAGCACCAATATATTCGGAAAGTTGTTCTTGCGCTAAAAGTAATTGAACATTGGTGGCAATACGATTGGCTCTGGCATTTTGATATTGAGCATTTGCCTCACTCACATCACTACGCGCCACCAAACCCTCTTTGAGCTTGGCATTCATCATATTGAGTTGCTCAAGCAAAGCTTTTTCTTCTTGTAAGTATGCAACGCTTAATGCCTGCTGACGCAGCACATTAAAATAGGCCTCTGCTACATTTAAAACATGGTCTTGTTTTTGCAATCTTAAAGTTATTTCACTTAAGGCAACCGAGGTTTTAACTTGCTTATAACCTTCCCAAGCATCCATTCGAAAAAGTGGCTGACGTGCAGTTAAAGTCGCTTGACGAGTAGTAGACGTATTACTCACCAAGGCATCTGAAAGCCCTTCCTGATCAACTCCAGGAAAATTAGAACGCTTCACCGTTTGCCGATTACGAGTAATATTTCCTGACAATGTGACCGTTGGTAATAAGGCACCAGTTGCCAAGCCTAAATTAAGTTGATCTGCTTCAAATTGTTGTTGATTGGCTTGCCATGTTGGGTCATTTTGTTTTGCGCGCTCATATGCTTCAACTAAATCTAGAGCAAAACTGGAAGATGCAAAACTCCAAAGGCCAACAGCGACCATTAATTTTACTTTCATTGTTCAAATCAACGATAAAACTTGCCTTTAAGACTAAGAAAAATTCCAAGCAAACTCAAGCCATTAAAAGTTTTAGTTTTTTAAGCGTTCTCATTTTTTGACAATATTAAAATACAAATGAAAATCAAAAACATGCCTATCCAACCCAACCATGAAATATGCTCACCAACCAACACGATGGCAAAAAGTGCGGCAACTAAAGGTTCAAATAAAGTTAAGGTCGTCGCTTTACTGGCATTTACTGTTTTTAGACCAAAGCCGAAAAGTAAATAACCCAAAAACATAGGAATCAACATCATATAACCAGCAACAAGTAAATTGGTTGAACTTTGCAACAATCCTCCACCCGTAACCAGTAAAGTAGGAAGCAAAATAACGGCCCCACCACCCATAATCATGCCCATTGCAGCTTTAGCAGCCACACCCCGATCTATTAATCTTTTAGCAGCCCATGAATAAAGTGAATAAGTTGTAGCCGCGACAAGCCCAAGAAAAATACCGAAGATTTTATTCCATTCATTTGTACCCTCTTGGAGCGCATGGTTTTCACCCATGGATAACAAACTTACGCCAATAACACCAAAAATAAAACTTAAGAACCAGATCGCTGACAAAGACTTCCGATCAAAGAATCGTTCTAAAATTGCTGCGATCAGTGGCGCTGCACCAATAGAAACCACGGTGCCAATCGTAATTCCTGCATAATGCATTGAGGAATAAAAGGCCAAAGGATAAATACCAACTGCCGCAACCCCTAAAAGCAGTATTAGAAGGTTTTGCTTTATAAATTGACGGTTTTCTCGAATAGCCCGCGATGCAACCAAAGCTTGCAAAAGACCTCCGCCCCCCATAGCCACAGCACCAATAGCGAGTGGTCCAAGTGTTGGTGCAAATGCGGCTGCAGTACCTGTTGTTCCCCATAAAACAGAGGCAACTAAAATTGCAATTGTGCCGCCATAACTACTATTTTTAATGAGGCTAATCATGTTGGCCTTCTCTCTTTAGAAGATCTTCTGCCATTTGTTTTGCTAAGAGGAGTTGACGACTACTTCCTTCCAACCCTGCTCTTGCCATAGAACCTTCTAAAAGAAAGGAAAGCTGTGTAGCCACGTAGCTAACGCGCTGCGAGTCTGGTATTAATTTTTTTAAATGTTCAGCAACAATAGCCTCAACTTCTTCTTTATGCTGTCTTACCGCACTTCGTCCTGCGCTATTCGCTGGAAACTCAGCCGCAGCATTCAATAACCCACATCCTCGAAAGCCTTTTTCATAGGCAAATTCTGCATGGTCTTGATAGGCATCAAACACTGCCAAAATAGCTTCTGTAGCTGATTTCGTTTGTTCTAAACGTTTTTGATAAAGATTAAGCCACTCCTGATGCCGCGCAGCAATGTAGGCATCAACAAGCTCACCTTTTGAAGAAAAGTTATTGTAAAGCGACATCTTAGCAACATCTGCTTTTGCCGTAACCGAGTTAATTCCAGTTGCAGTAATGCCATCGTTATAAAACAAAGTTGCTGCTGCATCGAGAATTTTCTGTCTCGCTGTTTTATCATTCATAGTTTTGTTTTTAAGTAGACCGATCTACCTAATAATAAAGATTTCTAACAATGATGCAATCTTTTTCCGAGTTATAATTTGAGCAATGTTCACTTCGATAAAAATACAATGATGAAAAAATTTCTAATGATGAGTGTGTGCAGCGCCCTACTTTTATCTGGATGTAATAAAACATCGCAGCAAGATCAAGCTGTTTCTAAAGAGCAAAAATCAACTGAACAAAAGCCTGTAAGCAAACCAGATAACGGCTGCATACAGATCAATGCCGCAATACAGAAGATTAATCAGAACAGTAAAATAGAAGACTTAAATCAAATTAATGAGAAGCTAAAAGCATGTGTGCCATCTTTAAAAAATGATGAACAGCTTAAGCTTATTAACGCATCAACTACCATGTATCAACGTTTTCTAAAGCAAGACTACACTGACAAAACAGCCAGAGCTTTTGAAGCTTTTGGCTATGCTGTTTTAGAACAAAAACAACGAGACCCTAAGAAAGTCATCCAAAGCCAGAAAAAATTATTCGACCAACTTAGTCCACGCGACCAATACCTACTTCAACATAATGGTGAAGCCTATATTGACCTCCTTTATCAAGGCGAAGGCATGTTTACCTATCGACGTCAGCCAAACTATCTAGTCGATGTTTTTTCTAAAGCCTTAACCGCGGACCAAAAAGAGTTCTTAACTCATATGGCCAAAGACAATCAGGATATTTTCTATAACGATGGTGCTTTGGCTGTTTCATGGAAAGAACTTACTGAACGAGCGCTGTTTTGGGAAAAATTTATTCAAAAATATCCAAAGAGCCACTTTATTGGTGATGCAAAACTACTCTTTAACGAATATCGCTATTTTATTTTCTTTGGTCTAGATAACACCCCTGTGTCAGATGAATATGCTCCGAACACATGGTTTGATAAAGATGCACTTCAACAAATCCGTTTTCTATCTACACAGAGCCAGTCGAGTTTAGCGAAACCTGCCCAGCAATTTCTTAAATTTATTGCCACGCCTGTAGAAGAGCGCAATAAGCAATTTAAAATAGATTTAACTGAGAAAAATGGCGATAAAAAATCAAATTATCAGATTACTCATGAACAACTTGAGCAGCTATTAAAATTTGATTCGCCATGGAACACTGAAGTCTATCGTGACTGCCATATAGATGCCGTTTGTATAGATACAAATTGACAATGCCAGCCAACCTAAATCATGTTAGTCTGTAATTCGCTTGACGGAGCGCGAGTAATAGCTCGCTGAGATTGTGTAAATTTCGTGTTATCGCAACACAAGTTTGATCACAAGTACCGTTGAACCTGATCAGGTTAAGACCTGCGTAGGAATCAAGCCATCTAAAAACTAAAGCCTCAAATTTATCTAGTAAAGATAAATCCGCCATCGTTTTTGGTCGTGCTTGATTCGTTGATGTTATTCATAAGGATCATGTAATGAACCAGTTAACGAATCTATCTTCTGTTGAAATTTCAGCGCAACATGAACAAGATGCAAAAGATTTAACTCGCATCTTACCCGCTTCAAAAAAAGTTTATATTGAAGGCTCTCGCCCTGACATTCAGGTTCCAATGCGGGAAATTTCTCTCACCGATACCCCTACTGGTCTTGGTGGCGAACATAATCCCCCTGTAATGGTCTATGACACTTCAGGTGTTTATACCGACCCAAATGTTCAAATTGATTTAGACAAAGGTTTACCTTCAGTTCGCCAAAACTGGATTGAAGAACGTAACGATACTGACGTACTTTCTGGCTTAACTTCAACGTTTGGTCAAGAACGTTTAAAAGATATCCGTACCGCAGATATTCGCTTTGCCCACATTCAAAATCCACGCCGTGCCAAAGCTGGCAAAAATGTCTCTCAAATGCACTATGCCAAACAAGGTATTATCACACCTGAAATGGAATATATTGCAATTCGTGAAAATCAGCGCCAGCGTGAAGGTGTTGATACACGCCAGCATCCGGGACAAAATTTTGGTGCAAAAAATTTAAAAGAAATTACACCTGAATTTGTTCGCCAAGAAGTTGCTGAAGGTCGTGCGATCATTCCTGCAAACATTAACCATCCAGAACTTGAGCCAATGATTATTGGTCGTAACTTCTTGGTTAAAATTAATGCCAACATTGGTAACTCAGCGCTTGGTTCTTCAATTGACGAAGAAGTTGCGAAAATGACTTGGGCAACCCGTTGGGGTGCCGACACCATTATGGATTTGTCGACAGGTAAGAATATTCATGAAACACGTGAATGGATTATTCGTAACTCACCTGTTCCAATCGGTACCGTACCTATTTATCAAGCGCTTGAAAAAGTGGATGGTGTTGCAGAGGACCTGACTTGGGAAATCTTTAAAGACACGCTCATCGAACAAGCTGAACAAGGCGTTGACTACTTCACGATTCACGCAGGCGTATTACTTCGCTACGTACCACTCACTGCAAACCGTTTGACCGGTATTGTGTCTCGTGGTGGTTCAATCATGGCACAGTGGTGTCTAGCGCATCATGAAGAAAACTTCTTATACACACATTTCGATGAAATCTGTGAAATCATGAAAGCCTACGATGTTTCGTTCAGTTTAGGCGATGGCCTACGTCCGGGCTGTATCCAAGACGCAAATGACGAAGCACAGTTCAGCGAACTTAAAACACTCGGTGAACTCACTCATCGTGCATGGGAACATGATGTTCAAGTCATGATTGAAGGCCCTGGTCACGTACCAATGCACATGATTAAAGAAAACATGGACTTGCAGCTAGAAGTTTGTAAAGAAGCACCATTCTATACGCTTGGGCCTTTAACGACTGATATCGCTCCTGGTTACGACCATATTACTTCCGCAATTGGTGCAGCCATGATTGGTTGGTACGGCACAGCTATGCTTTGCTATGTCACACCAAAAGAGCATTTGGGTCTACCAAATAAGAAAGATGTTAAAGACGGGATTATTACCTACAAGCTTGCGGCTCACGCGGCTGATCTTGCTAAAGGACATCCGGGTGCACAGGTTCGCGATAATGCCTTATCAAAAGCGCGTTTTGAATTCCGTTGGGATGATCAGTTCAACTTAAGTCTGGACCCTGACACAGCTCGTAGTATGCATGATGAAACCTTACCGAAAGAGGCTCACAAATCTGCACACTTTTGCTCAATGTGTGGACCAAAGTTCTGCTCGATGAAAATCACCCAGAATGTTCGCGACTATGCCAACAACCTCACCAATATCAATACAGAGGTTGAAGAAGGCCTCAAAACCATGAAAGAGGTTTATCAAGAGCAAGGACAAAAACTGTATCACAAAGTGTAAATATTCAAAAAAAACACTTGCCTAGCCATGATTCTCAGTTAGGATGAAATAAATAGATTTTATCCTGACTGGCTCATGAGCATTGTTGAACATCCAAGCTATATATCTGAAGATGTCGAAATAACATCCCGTGAATATGTATTCCGCGGTTTTATTCAGGTTGAAAAAGTCAGCCTTCGACATCGTCTATTTAACCAGTCTGAATATACCCCTGTAATACAGCGCGAGCTTATTCATCGCCCTGAGGCTGCAGGCGTTTTACTCTACAACGATCAAAAACAACAGTTCGCATTGATTGAACAGTTTCGTGTTGGTGCTTTAGATGACCCTCACTCTCCATGGCAACTGGAAATAATCGCAGGCGTGTTAGACGGTGATGAAACACCCGAGAGTTGTATTCGTCGAGAGAGCCTCGAAGAGTCAGGGTGTGCAGTTCAGGATTTACAACATCTATTTAGCTTTTATCCGTCAGCTGGTGCGTGCTCGGAGTTATTTCATCTCTATGTTAGCGAAACCGATTTACCTGCTGAAGGCGGCGTTTTTGGGGTAGATAATGAGGGTGAAAATATTCAACTGCACTTATTTAATTATAGTGAAATCCAGATGTTACTCGACAGCGGACGTTTAAAAAATGCTCCTGTCATTATGGCATTACAATGGCTGTCTCAACACATCACAACGATAATAAAATCCGACGAGGTAGGACGGTGACTTTTCAAGTCTCAACACTTTCACAAAAAGACCATGTCATTATACAAATTACCGATACTCACTTATTGGAGTATCCGCACTTAGAATTTGTGGGGATGAATCCTGAAGAAAGTTTTCATGCAATTATTCAACAGATCCTGAAAAAACATCCTGAAACTGATGCCATTATCCATACCGGAGATCTGGCTCAAGCACCAACGCCTATTACGTACAAACGTTATATTCAATATATGCAAACGTTAGGTCTGCCATTTTTTCAAACACTGGGTAATCATGATAACGTTGACCATTTTCCATTGCATAAAGAAAACCATCAGGAACCTGTGGTGATTGGCTTAGGAAACTGGCGTGTTATTTTATTAAATAGTGCGGTACAAGGTCAGATTGATGGACACCTGTCACCAGAACAACTACAAAATTTAGCGACATTACTCGAAGAATTTTCAGATAACCCTGTTTTATTGGCTTGTCATCATCATCCTTTTGCAATGAAATCCAAATGGATTGATCATCACAAGTTACAAAATTCTAATGCGTTGCTTACAACATTAGCTCCATTTAAAAATGTAAAAGCTTTAGTCTGCGGGCATGTTCACCAAGACTCACTCAACACTTGGCAAGGGGTCGAATTTTTCTCGACCCCATCGACCAGTGTTCAGTTTAAACCGTTTAGTAATGACTTTGCCCTAGACCAAAATGCTCCCGGCTACCGTTACATTCGTCTAAAAAACGATGGTAGTTTTGAAACCGAAGTCTTCCGTCTTGAAAATTTTCAGGGCCTTATAAATATTGATATTTCAGGCTATTAGCTCTATTTTTTATATGCTTATATGCAATTATGACTAGGGTAAACACGTTTTGAAAATATTTACGGGTCGGAATGACTATCATCTTGCAGGAAAAATCTATATGATGACGACCCGATGGTAAAATCCATCGATGGTTTTCTATAAAAACACTTGCATATCACCATATTTTTTGCGTATAGATAATACGTGTATGATGAGGAATGCCCTATTATGGCGAATGACAACCACAACCAAGTTTTGGATGAACATACAGAAGTTGTAGTGGAAGGTGAAAAAGCTTCTGCAAAACGTGCACGTAAAGTGAAACCTAAAACTTCTGATATAGGCACAACTGCAAGTTTATTTGGTATTGCACCTTATCAACCTAAGAAAAATGAAGAGTACATGTCTGAAGGACAGCTCGAGCATTTCCGACAAATTCTGCAAGCATGGAAAGCTGAATTGATGTCTGAAGTTGATCGTACGTTGAATACGATGCAAGACGAATCAACTGCATTGCCAGATGTAAATGACCGTGCTACCCAAGAAGAAGAGTTTGCAATTGAATTGCGTACACGTGACCGTGAACGTAAGTTAATTCGTAAAATCGAACAATCTATGGAAGCCATTAAAAATGAAGACTATGGTTTCTGTGAAACGTGTGGTATCGAAATCGGCTTACGTCGTTTAGAAGCACGTCCAACGGCAACTTTATGTATTGATTGCAAAACTTTGGCAGAAATCAAAGAGAAGCAAAATAACGGTTAATATGACCGAGGTAACTCCTAAAGAGAAACCTAGCTTTGCATATTCAGGCCGGTTTGCGCCATCGCCAACTGGCCCTTTGCATTTTGGATCACTCATTACTGCCGTTGCCAGTTATTGTGATGCAAAGGCCCATCATGGCACATGGCTCGTTCGTGTCGAAGACACAGATATCCCTCGTATTTATCCCGGCAGTGAAGATCATATTCTCACGTCACTGGAAGCCTTCCAGTTCGAACCCGATGCAGAAATCATCTTTCAAAAAAATCGTTTAGACATTTATGAAAGCGTATTAGACCAACTTAAAAAAGAGGGTCTTGTCTATGCTTGTCAATGTACACGCAAAATGTTGGGTTCAAATGCAATCTACGCTGGAACTTGCCGCAATCTAGGGCTTGATTTTCAAGGCCAAGCGATTCGGGTAAAAGTTCAAGATCAACAGATCTGTTTTGATGACCGACTACAAGGAACTCATTGTTCTAATCTGCAACACGACCTTGGAGACTTTGTTCTTAAACGTCGTGACGGCATTATTAACTATCAACTTGCCGTAGTCGTTGATGATTATCTGCAAGGCATCACCCATGTTGTTCGAGGCGCAGACCTATTAGATAATACTGAACGGCAGATCTGGCTGGGTGAGCTCTTAGGTTACCCTAAACTGAGCTATATGCACCTTCCCCTCGCCATGAATGATCAAGGGCAAAAGCTTTCTAAGCAAAACCTTGCTCAAGCACTCGATTTGTCAAAAGCTCCTCAATTACTGCAACAAGCAATACAAGCATTAGGACAACCTAACGTTGATTTAGACCAGCCTAAAGTTATGCTTAAACAAGCAGTAGCGCAGTGGAATGTAGATTTAATTCCACATGTAGAGCAGCTACGCGGAACCTACCTATAAATAAAAAAAACCCGATATCAAATCGGGTTTTCTAATACCTAAATACTCAACTAGAAGTTTGATTCTTCCCTTTCTGGGTTAACTTCTTGGGTTGAAGCATCAATCTTTAAGATCAAGCTAATCATCGCAGCACACATCATTAAAGATGTACCGCCATAACTAATAAATGGCAGAGTCAAACCTTTAGTTGGCATCAACCCCATATTCATGCCCGCATTTACCAAAATCTGGAGCAAGAAAATAATACTAATGCCGTACGCCAAATAACCTGCGCGAAGGTAATGATGTTTCAATGCACGATGACCAATTTTGATACAGCATGCCAACATCAAGAAAGACAGACCAATGACAATCGAAATACCAAAGAAACCGAACTCTTCGCCTAACACTGCCAACATAAAGTCAGTATGTGCTTCTGGCAAATAAGACAGCTTTTGTACACTGTGCCCTAAGCCTGTACCAAACCATTCACCACGGCCAAAGGCCATTAACGCATTTGATAACTGGTAACCAACCCCTAATGGGTCTGCCCAAGGGTCAGTAAATGAAATCAAACGCTGGAAACGGTAAGGCTCAAACAAAATTAAAAAGACAATACCGGTTACAATCGCACCAAGCATAATTAAGAACTGTGTTGGCGGCGCACCAGCTAAAAAGAACACACCAACCATCATCAATACAATTACGATCGTAGCACCCAAGTCAGGCTCAGCAATAATCAAACCGACCGTGATTGCCATAACCCCACTTAAACGCAATAAGCCTTTCCAATGAGTACGAACCTCTTTGGCACGGCGCACAACGTAGTCTGCGGTAAAGATTGCCATCATGACTTTGGCAACCTCGGTTGGCTGCAAAGTAAAGCCACCGATCTTAATCCAACGCGTAGAACCGTTGACTTCTGAACCCACTACTAAAGCAGCAAGCAAAAGAACCATGGTCAACAACCACAATGGGAAAGTATTTTTAAACCACGTATTAAGTGATATCCGATAGGTCAAATAAGCCACCACAGCCGCAGCGACAATCGAAATACCATGACGAATCACATAGTGAAACGGGTTTTCATGCATATATTCAGCATAGGGCATCGAAGCAGATGCGACCATCACTGAACCGATACACAATAATGCAACGACACAGAAAATCAGGACATTACGTGGCGTCACTTCCGCTGGCCATTTAGGCAATATCCGTTCATACCAATGATTGATTTTCTGGATTGTGGTCTGAGCTAAGCCTGCCATACAACATTCCTAATCATGTTTTCTTTAAACCAACGAATTGACGCAGGCAACAAACTGCTGACCACGGTCATTATAACTTTTAAACATATCAAAACTTGCACAGGCTGGTGATAACAGCACAACATCTTCAGCTTGTGTTTCACGTTGACACAGCTCTACAGCCTCTTTGAGCGTTGCGGCATGCAAAATTTTGGTTGCACCCTGAATTGCTTGTTCAATAACTGAAGCATCCTCACCAATCAATACCACAACTTTGGCATATTTTTCGATAGAAGAACGTAATGGAGCAAAATCTTGACCTTTGCCCTGCCCACCCAAAATCAAGGCAACCTTACCCTTTTTAACCTCAATTGCAGCGCCTAAACCATCAATTGCTGCAAGTGTAGCACCAACGTTAGTTCCTTTAGAGTCATTGTAATAACGTACATCATGTACAGTTCTCACATACTCACAACGGTGCTCTAATCCTTTAAACTGTTTTAACGTCTCAAGCATAGATTCCATAGGCAAACCAATTGCTTCACCTAATGCTAAACAAGCTAAAGCATTGGCTACGTTGTGCATGCCTTGAATATATAAATCTGAGCTTTTAATTAAACGCTGCAAACCACGTGCAAGCCAAAGCGTGCCATCGCCATCTCTTAAAACACCATATTGATTTAAGTCTGGAGCATTTAGACCAAAGCTTTGCATTGGTGTTGTATCTGGAACAAGAGGACGACTTAAAGCATCATCACGGTTAAATATGACTTTTTTAACACCTTGGAAAATACGGTGTTTTGCTTGGTGGTAACCCCACATATCGCCATGACGATCTAGATGATCTTCACTCATGTTAAGAACCACAGCAACCTCAGCATTCAAATGAGATGTGGTTTCTAACTGAAAACTTGATAGCTCAAGTACAAGCAACTCTGGTTGATCTTTTAGTAAGTCTAGAGCTGGACGTCCAAGGTTTCCACCCACAGCAACTTTCTTACCAGCATCTTTAGCCATTAAGCCAATTAAAGTCGTGACTGTACTTTTGGCATTAGAACCCGTAATAGCCACGATAGGCACTTCGGTCGCACGGCGTAATAATTGAATGTCGCCTACCACTGAAATCCCTTGAGCAATAGCTGCCTGAATTTCTGGTAATTGCGGTGCAAGGCCTGGGCTTAAAATAATTTCTTCTGCTTGTAATAATAATTCTTGGTCAAGTTGACCGAAACTGGTTTTAACGCCAGCTGGAATCTGGTCATAGCCTGGGGGTGTGGGACGAGAATCCGTTACTGCAACTTGGTAGCCTTGTTCATGCAGGAAATTAACAGCAGAAACGCCTGATATTCCCAAGCCTGCGACAACTTTTAATCCACCACGTTGTATTAACATTTTTGCCCCACAATTTATCAATCGACAGAATGGCAAAAATGTTAGCACTTTGCTGTTTTGAATGCTTTTTCAGTTTGAACTTTATTCATCTTTTTTTGTGTCAGTGCGTAAAAAAGCCATCAATATGATGGCTTTTTAGACGAAACAAGAAATACTAAATTTATTGCCATTTAATCGGCTTAATTTCTTGAACTGTATTCGTAGGTTTATCTTCACTTGAGCAACCACAGCCGCCAGCACAGCCAAAGGTCATTTTTGGCTTAAGCCATTTTGCCAAGGTTGTCCAACCCTGCTTTTCACAAAATGAAGAGAGTGTAGAAAAGACTGAATTTGCTGTTTTTGGAAATACTTTCTTAAAAACAACAACAGCACTCCAACTCACTAAAACCGCAATAATCAGATATTGAATCATGTACAACCTCCTTTCTTGCCTTAACCCCAATAGTGGGAAGCAATTTGATAGGTAACAAACGATGCCAAATAAGCCAAGCCGAACAGATATGCAGTCATGACAGCAACATGTTTCCATGAACCTGTTTCACGTCGTACCGTTGCCAATGTGGCCAAACAATGTGGAGCATAAATAAACCACACCAAAAGCGATAATCCTGTTGCCAAAGACCAACCCGAGCCATCTGCACTAATCAGATGTGACAAACCTTGAGCTACAGCATCGTCACTCGTTGCAGACAAGGCATAAACTGTACCTAATGCTGCCACTACAACTTCACGAGCTGCCATTGCTGGAATTAAAGCAATACAGATTTGCCAGTTAAAACCAATTGGAGCAAATACAGGTTGAATAAGATGTCCGAGCATACCGGCAAAACTATAATCTATCGCAGGTAATGTCGCCCCTTCTGGTGGCTGTGGGAAAGTACACAAAAACCAGAGCAAAATAGAAAGCGCAAAAATGATTCCACCAACACGTTTCAAGAAGATCTTCGCGCGATCCAACAAACCAATTCCCACACTTTTTAAATCGGGGAAACGATAACTCGGTAGCTCTAGCAGTAAAGCATGCTGTGACTTATCTTTTTGCAAAAATTTCATTAAAAATGAAACGCAAAGAGCACTCACAATACCAGCCATGTACAGACCGAATAGCACCAGACCTTGTAAGTTGAAAATACCCCAGATCATTTTTTCTGGAATAAAGGCCGCAATCAGCAAAGCATATACGGGCAAACGTGCCGAACAGGTCATTAATGGTGCAACCATAATGGTCGTAAAGCGATCACGAGGGTCACTAATACTACGCGTTGCCATAATTCCCGGTACTGCACAAGCAAAGCTTGAAAGTAAAGGAATGAAAGCACGTCCGCTTAGACCCGCTTGAAACATTAATTTATCAAGTAAGAATGCTGCACGTGGTAAATAACCCGATTCTTCTAATACTAAAATGAAGAAGAACAAGATTAAAATTTGTGGCAAGAACACAACTACGCCACCTGCACCCGCAATAATTCCGTCAACAACCAAACTATGCAGTAGTGGCTGTGTAATCACAGTTCCCACCACTTCACCTAACCAACCGAAGAAGCCTTCAATGCTATCCATGAACGGAGCTGCCCAAGCAAAAACTGCCTGAAACACAATAAACATCATGAGGGCAAGGCTAAATAGGCCTAAAACTGGGTGTAAGAAAATTCGATCTAGAAAATCAGTACGCTTATCTCCCTGATCGACATATTGAACAACATCTTTAAAAATCATATCGATTTTTTGATGATGCGTCCCAGTTAAACCACTCAGTTCTGTTTGTGGCACACTGTATTTTTCTTGATCAAGGGCATGTAATAAATTTTCAATACCCGCATTGCGAACAGCAACTGTTTCAACGACTGCTACGCCCAAACGTTGAGACAACTTTTGAGTATTAATTTGGATACCACGACGACGCGCTTCATCCATCATATTCAGTACGAGTAAAATCGGACGGCCAAGCTCGATCATTTCGAGCACTAGCCCTAAATGCAATTTTAAGTTAGTCGCATCGACTACACATAAAAAAGCATCTTGCTGACCTTCTTCGGCAATCTTACCCAAGCAAACATCACGGGTAATAACTTCATCAGGACTGGTTGCATTTAGACTATATGTACCCGGTAAATCGAGTACACGCACTGAACGCCCTGAAGGTAACTGAAAATGACCTACTTTACGCTCGACCGTTACGCCCGCATAGTTTGCAACTTTTTGTCGAGTTCCAGTTAAATGGTTAAAAAGAGAGGTTTTACCACAGTTTGGATTTCCCACAAGGGCAATACGTAACGCATCACTCATGCGGGTACTCCTTCTTCTACTTGAATTTCGATTTTGTCCGCTTCTGCTTTACGCAAAGCGAAACGAGTAAAGCCAATTTGGATCAAGATCGGATCACCACCAAAAATACCCTTGGTAATCACTTCCACTCGTGTGCCTGGCACAAAGCCCAAACTTTCCAAACGAATTGCGACCAAATCTTGCTGCTCGGACTCTACTGATATCCGATTCACTTTGCTGATGGTCGCCGCTTGCTTCACTTTTAAAGCTGATAAACGCACCGCATCCGATCCTAAACCTTTTTTTCTAGTATACATATAAATGAGAATAATTACCAAATAAGGTTAAATTTCACTTCCTATTTAGTTTAATCGACAAACCTTAAAGTTTCTTTTACAGTACAGAGGTTTAGAGGATGTAGTGTATGTTAAATAAAAAACCGCGTATTCCAAGCCCTGTTCAAATTCCAGAACATTTAAGCTTTTTACAAGGTTTTCGCGACTATCTCGTTGCACAGACTGTTAGTCCACATACACGTAATGCTTACTTATCCGACCTCATTCAATGCAGCGAACTCCATAAAAAAAATGCTCTTCCACAATGGTCAAGTGATGATATTGCCGATGTTCTTATCGAACTGACAAAAGCAGGAAAAAGTCCCCGCTCAATTGCACGGTGTTTATCTGCCCTACGTCAGTTTTACAAATTTTTACGTGAACAGAAGTTGCGGAGTGACAATCCGGTTGCGACCCACCACTCTCCTAAAATTGGACGAGCATTACCTAAAGACCTATCTGAAGAAGATGTCGAATCACTAATTCAAGCACCAGATATCAATACAGCACTTGGGTTACGTGACCGAGCAATGTTTGAAGTGCTTTATGCATGTGGTTTGCGTGTTTCAGAATTACTTAACTTGCGTCTGGAACTCATTAATTTAAAACAAGGCTATTTACGTGTTACAGGTAAAGGCAATAAAGAACGTTTGGTGCCACTAGGACAATTTGCCTGTGAGTGGGTAGAACGCTATTTGAATAATGCTCGACCTCAACTCTATAAAAGCTCGACTGACTATCTCTTTTTAACCCAACATGGCGGGATTATGAGTCGACAAAACTTTTGGTATGCCATTAAACGCTATGCGCTACAAGCCAATATTCAAGCTGAACTCTCGCCTCACACCTTACGCCATGCATTCGCAACGCATCTGCTCAATCACGGCGCAGACTTACGCGTCGTGCAAATGTTACTGGGTCATAGCGATTTATCTACGACTCAAATCTATACGCATGTTGCACAAGTAAGAATGCAACAATTACATGAAAAACATCACCCTAGAGGATGATAAAGCTTTGAGACTCCACTCAAGCATTTCATATCAATCGTTTGATTTCGTTCACAAAGGTTAAGAAAGTTTTAACAATACACGTTAGATTTTTTGGTATGCTTAGCAACTTCTGACTATAAATACTGATGAAATAAGGGTTATCTATGTCTTTTACCCGCTCTCAAATTTTTCTTGCCTGTACTCTGGCATCTAGCCTTTTGTTCAGTGCTTGTTCTAAAGAAAACAAACCACAAAAAGAAGATGCGCTCACAGCGACTGCACCTGCTACAGGGGAAGCTTCAACCATTATCGAGCGTAATGCCAAGCAGCGTTTGATCGAAACTTTGCAAAAACAATTTAAGAATGCAAATATCAGCGCCAAAATTTTAGATATCAAGCCGACTGAAGTTCCTAATTTATATTGGGTAAATCTAGAAGGGATGACATCAGTTTATACAACAAGTGATGGTAAATATTTAATTCAGGGTGATGTAATCCGATTAGGAGGCAAAGAGCTTCATAATATTGGTGACTCACTTCAAGCATCAGAAAATAAAAAGCATCTTGCCGCTTTAAAAAATGAAGATCTTATTGTCTACCCTGCAAAAGGCAAGGCTAAGCACGTGATCTATGTGTTTACCGATGCAAGCTGTCCTTATTGCCATAAGCTACATGAGCACATACCCGAAATTAATGAAAAGGGTATTGAGGTACGTTATATCGCTTGGCCACGCGGCGAACAATTTATGCCAACCATGGAAGCTGTATGGTGTAGTGCAGATCGTAAAGCTGCCTTTAATCAAGCAGTACAAGGTATCAACATCCCTCCTGCTCAATGTAAAAACCCTGTTCGAGAGCAATATCAACTTGGCTTGAATATGGGTGTAAATGGTACACCTGCTATTTACAATGCTGATGGCGAGTACTTGGGTGGATATCTAACGCCAGATGAATTAATTAAACGTCTGGATAAATAACATCCTTTAAGCTGATGAATGATTAATCATCTGTCTCTTAAGAAAAGCGCTGCTCTTATTGCAGCGCTTTGTTTTTTCACTAATTAATACTTTATCCACCTGTGTTTAAAGACTGATCTACTCTTCTTTTCCAAACATCGCACTCTAATTCATTGAACAGGCACTAAAAGCGCTAGAGTCTGGCGTTTTTTTTAGCTATGATCTAGCTTCAACTAAATGATTAAATGATGAATGGAGTGTGACGTGAAACCAGTTCGCCTGGCAATACTCGGTCTAGGAACCGTAGGTGGAGGAGCCCTTAAACTACTACAAGAAAATGCCGCTGAAATTAAACGTCGCACCGGTCGAGAAATTCAAATTACCCACGTTGGAACACGCCGCCCTCGTCCAGATCTCGAATTAGAAGGGATTAAACAAAGCGCAGATTTACTTGATATCGTTCGTCAACCAGATGTTGATATGGTTGTTGAAGTGATGGGTGGTATACACCCTGCTTACGAAGTCATCATGGAAGCGATCAAACACGGCAAACAAGTCGTTACTGCAAATAAAGCTCTACTCGCTGAACATGGCAACGAACTATTTAAAGCAGCTGAAGATAATGCTGTACAAATCGCTTATGAAGCAGCAGTTGCTGGCGGTATTCCAATTATTAAAGTCATCCGTGAAGGTCTTGCTGCAAACCATATTCAATGGTTGGCAGGTATCATTAACGGCACAGGCAACTTTATTCTGACCGAAATGCGTGAGAAAGGTCGTGCATTTGATGATGTATTAAAAGAAGCTCAAGAACTTGGCTATGCAGAAGCAGATCCAACTTTTGACGTTGAAGGTATTGATGCTGCGCACAAACTTACCATTTTAGCGTCTTGTGCGTTTGGTATTCCGCTTCAGTTCGATAAAGTCTATACCGAAGGTATTAGCAAAATTACTGCACAAGATGTGAAATATGCCGAAGATCTCGGTTTCCGCATTAAACACCTAGGAATTGCGCGTCGCGCTGAAAAGGGTATTGAACTACGTGTTCACCCAACACTCATTCCAGATGAGCAGCTTATTGCGAATGTAAATGGTGTTAAAAATGCCGTTTTAGTTCAAGCACATGCCGTAGGTCCAACACTCTATTACGGCGCTGGTGCTGGTGCTGGTCCAACTGCTTCTGCTGTTGTTGCCGATGTAATTGATATTGTCCGTGATATTTCTTATACCGAAGATGGTGCTGGAACTATTCCTCAACTTGCTTTTGAAGCATTAACAAATGTGCCAATTTTAAGCCGTGAAGAAATGACCACAGGTTATTACATCCGCTTAAATGCAGAAGATCAAACTGGCGTACTTGCAGATGTCACTACCATCTTAAGCCGTGCTGGAATTAGCATTGATGCCATCATGCAACAATCCCGTTTAAAAGACCTTATTCCAATCGTGATTCTCACCGATCCAATCGTCGAATCTAAAATGGATGAGGCACTTGCACAAATTCAAGCATTACCTGCAATTCGTGGCGAAATCGTAAGAATTCGTTTAGAATCGCTCGATAGTTAATCAGGTTGAGGGAAAGATTCCCTCTCCCGCTTCATCTCTAATTGGAACACCATCATGTCTAATGCCAATCGTTATACTGGTCTTGTAGATCGTTATCGTGACCGTTTGCCAGTTTCGGCAACTACTCGTGCTATCTCTTTGGGGGAAGGCAACACCCCACTCATTAAACTAGAGAATATTCCACGTATTATTGGCAAAGATGTTGAAATTTATGTGAAATATGAGGGTTTAAACCCAACTGGTTCATTTAAAGACCGTGGTATGACCATGGCTGTAACCAAAGCGGTTGAAGAAGGCTCTAAAGCGATTATCTGTGCATCTACTGGTAACACTTCTGCTGCTGCTGCTGCTTATGCTGCACGTGCAGGTATCAAAGCGTTTGTTTTGATTCCAGAAGGCAAAATTGCGATGGGTAAAATGGCGCAAGCGATGATGTATGGTGCGATCACTATGCAAATCCGTGGTAACTTCGATGATGGTATGCGTCTTGTAAAAGAAGTCGCTGATCAAGCGCCTGTAACGATTGTAAACTCAATCAACCCTTACCGTTTGCAAGGCCAAAAAACCATTGCTTATGAGATCGTTGAAGCTTTAGGCCGTGCACCTGATTATCACTGCTTACCTGTAGGTAACGCAGGTAACATCACAGCTCACTGGATGGGCTATACTGAAGCAGTAGCAAATCAGCCTGCTGATCAGTTTGAACAAGTTATTTATGACGCAGCCACAGATCAGTTTACTGGTCCAAAACCTGAAGGTTTACCAACAATGGTAGGTTATCAGGCTTCTGGCGCAGCTCCATTCTTACGTGGCGCTCCAGTTGAAAATCCAGAAACAGTGGCCACTGCAATTCGTATTGGTAATCCACAAAGCTGGAACCATGCTAAAGCGGTAGTACGTGACTCTAAAGGCTGGTTTGATGAACTTCAAGACAGCGAAATTTTAGAAGCTCAGCGCTTACTTTCTATGTACGAAGGCGTATTTGTTGAGCCAGCATCTGCTGCTTCTATCGGTGGTGCGATTCGTGACATTAAAGCAGGTAAAATTGCTGAAGGTTCTGTCATTGTATGTACAGTGACTGGTAATGGCTTGAAAGACCCTGATACTGCAATCAAACAATGTGCTGATGCAGTCATGTTGTCAATTGATGCAACAATGAGCCAAGTAAAAGATTCGATTTTATCTAACATGTAAAATCTGAGTTTTCATAAAAACGGTTGTTCAACACAGCCGTTTTTTTATGTCTTTTTTTATAGCTATTAAAAAACGCTTCTATCTAGAAGCGTTTTTAGAATAATTAAATTAAATACGTTTTGGTAAATTACTTAACCAACTCAATAGGTTAGTTGCATCATTATTACGTGCTTGTGAACTTGGCTCACCAAGCAATACAATCACTGCTGGACGTGAGTTTACAGTCGTATGCATGACAACACAGCGACCTGCTTCATTGATATAACCCGTTTTAGACAAGTTAATATTCCAACCACCATTACGCACTAGAGCATTAGTATTGTTAGATTTCAACACGCGATAACCCAAGTTAAAATCATAAGTTGGTGTGGTTGAAAATTGACGAATCAAACCATACTGAGAAGCAGTACTCGCCAAAATCCCTAAGTCACGCGCAGAAGATACATTACGCGGATCTAATCCTGTAGATTCATAATAATGAGTTGCGTTCATACCTAAAGCACGTGCTTTAGAGTTCATTGCAGCAACGAATGCAGGACGACCACCCGGATAAGTACGCGCTAAAGCCGCTGCTGCCGGATTTTCAGACTTCATTAAAGCAAACAACAACACTTCTGCACGGTTCATCTTGTCGCCAACACGGAGTGTTGAACTTGAATTTTTACCGTTTGCTCCCGCAAAATCAATTTGCTCAAGCATAATTTCTTCTGACATGTTTAAACGGGCATCTGCCGTTACCACTGCTGTCATTAACTTGGTAATAGATGCAATTGGCACAGAAGCATTCGTATTTTTACTAAACAGTACTTCACCAGTTTGCGCATCCATCACTAACGCTGCGCGAGCACTTACACTCGGCTGAGCATTGTAACCAGAGGTATCGCGGATTTGAGCAAATTTTGGTGCAGATGCCACAACTTTGGGTGCATTACCACCACGTAAAGTTGTAGTTACAGATGTTGACCCTTGTATAGTTGGCTCATCATCTTCATCATTCAAAAGTTGACTAGCGTCAGCTGAAGACCAATTTAAACTTGCACTCCCACCACTCCCTGAGGACGGGTTATTGACGAGTTCTGCAAAGCTTGTTGAACTCAAACTAAGCAAAATAGACATGCTTAGCACATGTATTAAAGACTTTTTAGAATTTTTCACGGCACAATACTCGACTCAGGGTGATACACATTTGCGCTTACTATAATTATGCCTTACATTTGAGGTATAAGGTATAACGCTTTTACCGACACAATTGTGCACAACTATTCGCTCACTATATAAGAATAGGATTGCTAATTTTGTCATTCCATTGCAAGCTAATTTTGCTTTATGTAACAAAAAACTTGTTTTTTGAAAGAAAGGAGGTCTTCTTGATTACAGTTTTAGTTGTGGATGACCATGAACTTGTACGTACAGGCATTTGCCGTATGTTAGAAGATCATGCCGATGTAGAGGTCATTGGACAAGCCGAATCGGGTGAAGAAGCAATTGCTATTGTTCGTCAGAAACATCCTCAAGTTGTGCTACTTGATGTCAACATGCCAGGCATCGGGGGCGTAGAAACAACGCGTCGTTTATTACAAACCGCACCAGATACAAAAGTTATTGCTGTAAGTGGTTTATCAGAGGAACCTTACCCTTCTCTTTTGCTTAAAGCAGGAGCTAAAGGCTACATCACGAAAGGTGCTCCAATTACAGAAATGGTTCGAGCAATCAACAAAGTCATGCAAGGTGGTAAATACTTCAGTGCAGATATTGCTGAGCAGTTGGCGAGCTCCTATCTATCAGACACACAACAATCACCTTTTGACGCTCTATCTGAACGAGAAATGCAAGTTGCAATGATGGTTGTAAATTGTATTAGCGCTCAAGAAATTGCGGACAAACTTTTTGTAAGTGTCAAAACAGTAAATACTTACCGCTACCGTATTTTTGAAAAACTCGCCATCGATAGTGACGTTAAACTAACTCATCTTGCGATCCGTTATGGTCTGATCAAGCCGTAATCAAACTTATATGCAATTTCCCTTAAACTCATCGTTGTCCAATACGATTTTTCGTTTGGGCACGTGGTATGGTTTATATCGTCTTATTATTGCGGTTAGCCTCAATATTATTTTGGTTTTAACCGATGCTCAAATCGACAATAGTCTACAACAACCCACTTTATATTCTTACACACTGCTTGGCTATTCCATATTAAGCCTTCTTCAGCTTTTGTGTTTTAAGTTTATTGCAACTCAGGCAACAAAGCAGCTTATTTTATTTTTTGTAGTTGATGTTATCTGTCTGAGTTTACTTACATTTTCTGTAGGTGAACCAAATCTACAACTCAGCTTGCTGTATGTTATTGCTATATTCACCTCGGCAATTTTACTCAGCGCAAGAATGTCTTTACTCATTACATTACTTGCGGTCATTGCCGTTATTTACCAACGCTTTGTCGGTAGTTTATTTGACTACAATAATCTAAATACGATTGGTAATAGTGCTTTATTAGCCTTCTTATTTTTTGTGGTGCACGGCATCGGGCAAATTGCTGTTCAGCGCTTTAAATTACTTGAGGCGCTAACTTTCCACCAATCAATAGAACTCTATCAACTACAAAATATTAACCGTTATATTCTGGAACAAATTGAAGAAGGCTATCTTGTTCTAGATGAACACTATGACATTGTTGTAAGTAATCCGGCTGCCTGCTCTCTATTAGGCATTCCGCCACAATTTGCCAGTGAAAAATATCCTTTAGCTAAATGGCACCCCGATTTATTTGAAATTCTTAAGTTTGATAACCTACAAGAAGGTGATCGATTTATTTTTGAGTCTCGGCTGTCGGCTTACTCTATTAACATTAAAGTGCAGCATCTTGTGGTGCCGCAACAAGCATTGACGCTGCTCATTTTACAAGATGCGCAACACATTAATCAGCAAGCTCAACAACTCAAACTTGCTGCTTTAGGGCAACTTTCAGCCAGTATCGCACATGAAATCCGTAATCCTCTGGCAGCAATTGTTCAAGCAAATGAATTACTTAAAGATAGTGATTTAGAGCAGCAAAACACTTTACGCCGTATGATTGGCAAGCAAACAAAACGCATCGATAGTATTGTTCAAGACACCTTAGGACTTGCCAGCAGCGAAAGAACTCATCCAATCCAGATTGAATTAAACGACTTCATAAAGACGTTATTAGACGAAGATCTATCGGATGTTAAACATTCTATACAGCTTAAAATCTCTGATTCATCCTTAAAATTATTATTTGACGAGAAACAACTAAGACAAGTGCTGATTAACCTTGTCAGGAATGCTTTACGACATAATGCCCCCGATTCACCCCATGTTCTGATCAACATTCACTCACAAACAAATAAAATTTATATTGATGTGATCGATTACGGCGAAGGTGTTTCAAAACGTGATATATCTCAATTATTTAAACCATTTTTTAGTACCGAAATTAATGGAACTGGTTTAGGATTATATTTGTCTCATAGTTTTTGTGAGGCAAACCATGCAAAGCTCACGTATGTAGAGCAAAAACAAGGGGCATGCTTCCGAATGGCATGCCCAATAATATATTGATTTTTTTATTAGGTTTTTGGGGAAATGGCAGAACAGCAACCACTAGTTTTGCTTGTAGACGATGAAGAAGATTTGTGCCTTTTAATGCAAATGACTCTTGCGCGAATGGGGATTAAAACACATCTTGCTTATCGGGTTGAACAGGCCAAACAACTCTTTACTCAGTTTCATTACGATGCATGCTTAACCGATTTAAACCTACCCGACGGTAGCGGTTTAGAATTAGTTAAACATGTTTCCCAAACTTATTCTCACACACCAATTGCAGTTCTAACTGCGTACGGCAATATGGATATTGCAATTGCAGCATTAAAAGCGGGAGCTTTTGATTTTGTAAGTAAACCTATTAACCAAATTCATTTAGATCAGTTATTAAAAAAAGCGCTAAATCAGCCAAAACCAGAGCATGAGTTCGGTGAAACAACGTTGGAAAATGACCTATTAATTGGTCGTTCTCCTCCAATACAAAACTTACGAACAGCTATTAAAAAAATAGCCCGCTCTCAAGCTCCAGTGTTTGTTACAGGCGAGTCTGGTACAGGTAAAGAGGTTGTTGCTAATCTTATTCACCGCTTGAGTAATCGCAGCGAAGGTCCGTTTATCGCGATTAACTGTGGAGCAATTCCAACTGAGCTCATGGAAAGTGAACTTTTTGGACATAAAAAAGGCAGTTTTACTGGAGCTACCCAAGACAAACAAGGCCTTATTTTATCCGCTCATGGCGGCAGCTTATTTTTAGATGAAATTGCTGAATTGCCTTTAAGTATGCAAGTCAAATTACTTCGGGCAGTACAAGAGAAAAAAATTCGCCCAGTAGGTTCCGATCAGGAAATCGATGTTGATTTTCGGGTGATTAGCGCCAGCCACCAAGATTTAGAGTTATTAGTCCGACAAGGCAAATTCCGTCAGGACTTATTTTTCCGTATTCATGTTATGGATATCATGTTGCCGCCACTGCGTGAGCGCGGTGGAGATATTTTGTTATTAGCCAATCATTTTATTCAAAAGGTTTGTATGGAATGGGGAATTTCAAGCAAACAATTAACTACTACTGCTGAAACTTATTTATTGCAGCAAGATTTTCCAGGTAATGTTCGTGAATTAAGAAATATGATTGAACGAGCTATTACCTTAAGTGATGATGAATGTATTGATTTAACACACTTAGCACCTCCTCTCAGAGGCAGTAGCGTTAACTCGCAAATCACAACTAAACCAGTGAATGACACATCAACTGCGATTGCTCAGACTCGACCAAAATTACCAATGGAAGGCTTAGAACGCTACTTAGAAAATATTGAAAAAGATATTCTACTGAACGCGTTGGACATGACACATTGGAACAGGACCTTAGCAGCTAAGAAGTTAGGAATGACCTTCCGTTCTTTACGCTATCGATTGAAAAAGTTTGGCTTAGATACTGAATTAGGAGAGGAAGTATAAAAGACTATTTTTTCTTTAGAAATAAGTCTGCAACACGATCTAAATATACGTCTTCTTTCATTTCTGGGGGCAAAGGATAGGTCTGGTTAGGCTGAATACCTTGCCCTTCAATCATATTGCCATTTGGCGTGTAATAGTGTGAGACTGTCATTTGTAGTGCCGCACCACTTGGCAAAGGAAATAGTTTCTGCACTACGCCTTTCCCATAACTTTTTTCACCGATTACCCAAGCACGCTGGTGTTCTTTCATGGCCGCAGTAAAAACTTCGGCTGCCGATGCAGAACGATGATTAATTAATATACCTAATTTTATATTCTGAAATTCATTGCCGGGCAAAGCCTGAAATTGCTGGTTACCTTCCGAGCGGCTTTTAGTTGAAACAATAATCCCGTTATTTAAAAATAAATCTGCTGACTCGACTGCTGCTGATAACAATCCACCCGGATTATTTCGTAAATCGATTAAAACAGCTTTTAAACGTGGTGAACTATTTTCTTCAATTAACCGTTTAATTTCATTTGCCGTGTCTTGCTGGAATACTCTAATTTTTAACACTAAAACCTGATTATGTAGCATTACAGGTTCTATATCGGTTTCTATTTTTTTATTACGAACTAAGTTGAGGTTTCCATTTAAATCTTCTGCTTGTACTTGAAGCGTACTTCCGATAGAGCCATAAAGCAGCCCAAGCACCTGATCTTGGTTTAAATTTTTTAAGTCTTGATTGTCAATCTTGAGAATCGCTTGACCATTTCTCAAACCTAATTTGTATGAGTCCGAGCCAGTTTTAAGATCACGAATCATCCATTTATGGACATGCAATTCAGGGGTTAATGCAAAATCAACTGATGCAAGATCACCCTCTGTGTATTGAATCAGTTGGCGATATTCTTCTGCCGATAAATAACGCGAATAACGATCTAACCCGCTCACTAACCCTTTTATGGCTTGTTGAAACAAGGCATCGTCAGACTTCACATCAACGTAGTTATCTCGAACGATTCCATAGATTTGCACAAACTGTTGAATCGACTCGATTGGTACCTCTGCATAACTATGTTCCGGTTCTTCCGAATCCGAATGCAGAGGTGACAATTTCTCTTTTACAACTGGCGCTGCAAAAGCAAATTGGCTGCAACACAGCAATATACTTACAATAAGTTTTTTATATTTAATGTGTTGCAGCATCCAATCACCTTTGGCTTATGCAGATAATGTAATCAGATTACGTCCTTGCATTTCAGCAGGAACAGGAATCTGCATTAAATTGAGAATCGTAGGTGCTACATCGGCAAGCACACCACCTTCTGCAATTGTTGCTTGTGTTGGGCCAACATAGATAAACGGTACAAGTTCCGTTGTATGTTGAGTATGAACTTGACCGCTTTCGTAGTCTTGCATTTGTTCCACGTTACCATGGTCGGCAGTAATCAGCATATGGCCTTTCTTTGCCATTACCGCTTCATAGACACGCCCAAGACAAAGATCGACTGCTTCAACTGCTTTAACTGCAGCATCAAAAATACCTGTATGACCTACCATATCACCATTGGCATAGTTCACAACCAATAAATCGTATTCGCCAGAATTAATGGCTTTAACCAATTCATCAGTTACTTCATAAGCACTCATTTCAGGCTTAAGGTCATACGTTGCAACGTTTGGAGATGGAATCAAAATACGCTTTTCGCCCGGATATTCATCTTCACGCCCGCCACTAAAGAAGAACGTTACATGAGCATATTTTTCAGTTTCGGCAATACGTAACTGAGTCTTTCCAAGAGAAGATAAATATTCACCCAATGAATTTTTTAATGCTTCTGGCATGTATGCAACTGGCGCATCAATGCTAGCTTGATAACGGGTTAGCATGACAAATTTAGAAAGGTTTGGTACAACTTTACGCTCAAAACCTGCAAAGTCTTTTTCTACAAATGCACGAGTAATTTCACGAGCTCGGTCAGCACGGAAATTCATAAATACAACGCTATCGCCGTCTTGTACTTTAGCAACATCACCAATACGAGTCGCTTTTACAAACTCATCGTTTTCATTGGCTGCATAAGCTAACTCTAACCCTTCCACTGCTGTTTGTGCAGTACGAAGTGCCTCGCCTTCGGTCAACAAGCGATAAGCTTGCTCAACACGATCCCAACGGTTATCGCGGTCCATTGCAAAGTAGCGGCCAATCATAGTTGCGATACGGCCTTGACCTTGGTATTGAGCGAATAATGCATCTAATTTTTCTAAAGACGGCTGAGCACTACGTGGCGGTGTATCACGGCCATCAAGGAAAGCATGTAAATAAACTTTTGCACCGCGTTTTAATGCAAGCTCACACATCGCCACAATATGGTCTTCATGTGAATGAACGCCACCGTCTGAGAGCAACCCCATAATATGAACAGCACCACCAGCAGCTTTGGCTTTTTCAACGGCGTCAATCAACACTTCATGTTTAAAAAAATCACCAGTACGAATATCTTTAGTAATACGGGTAAAGTCTTGATACAAAACACGACCAGCACCAAGATTCATATGGCCGACTTCAGAGTTACCCATTTGTCCATCAGGTAAACCAACATCTTCGCCAGAACCAGAAATTAGACTATTTGGATGCTTTGCTGTCATTGCCGCCAAATTCGGTGTTTTTGCTGCAAGAAAAGCATTATCTTCAATCGCTTCACGGTGACCAACACCATCCATAATGACCAGAACGTGAGGGATCTTGCCAGCAGTTGCATCCGTCATAATCTATTTCTCTTTTGTCTACAATTTCGTCACAATATCTTACCGAATTTTCGGTCAAGACTCTATTTTTTCCTATGGCTTTCACCAATATCTACGATTGATGAAAACCATAAATTTCAATTATTACTAGCGAGCGCGGTAAAGCAAATAACTTCCGGCACCAAACATTAACAAGATAGGTACAAGTACAAACCAAGCTGGAGATGGGGAGTAAACCAAGCTGGCATAGCCCAAGAAATCCTGCAAATAATAGAAACTCAAGCCAATAAACAATGCGATCACCAAACGGAAACCCATCGATTGTTGGCGTAATGGTCCAAAAATAAATGAACACGCCACTAGAACCAGAGCGATCAACGAAAATGGCGAAGCAACTTTTTGCCAGAAAGCCAATTGGTAAGTCTTTGGTATCTGACTATATTCATCCATATAACGCATGAAGCTAATAAGTTGGCTTGGCGATAAATCTTCAGGATCTAAAGTCACCATATGCACATATTTAGGCTGTAATGCTAAAGCAAGCGATTGTTCATCATGGTCAGTTTTGATGGCATTTCCTGCCGCCAAAATATCCATTTGTTCTGCTTTCTTCAAAGCCCATTGACCATTTTTTACAAACTGTCCTTGCTGAGCATTAATCAATGATTGCAAGTAATAGTTCTGGTCAAAATCGACCACTTGAATATCTTTTAAATTGCCTTGAGAGTTAGCATAGTCGATATAGATAAATCGCTGTCCTTCACGTGACCAATAACCTTTGACTTCGCCTAAAGCAGCTACAGAACGGTGGCTTTTAACACTTTGTGCTTTTTCATTCGTATAAGGGATAACCCACTCACTTAAGGCAAACGACAAAATAATAAGTAGTAAAGCTGAGCGCATCACCCAACCAACAATACGCCACAAGCTAATACCGGCAGAGCGCATGACAATAAGTTCACTACTCGTCGCCAACGAGCCTAAACCAATCACAGCACCAATCAAGGCAGAAATAGGCAAAATTTCATATAGATAACGAGGCGCTCCCCATAACACATAGATGAGAGCTTGCCATGCGTTATAGTCTGGTTTGAGCTCACCTAACTCGCCAAGATATGTAAATAAGACCTGAAGAATGGACAAAACAACTGTGGTGCCAAACATTGCAAGCGCAGTGGTTTTCGTCACATATTTGGCGACTATTCGACGTGCTAACATTATAATTTCACTCGCTTGATCTGTTTCTTGATTTTTGGTCCTAACTTCTGCTTACGTGAAAATAAGGCAGCTGCAACGCCATAAACAACCAACACGGCAGGATAAGCCCAAATATCGAGTTCTTCTTTACTAATACGAGTCTTGATTGCAATCATTAATACGATCAGACTGGAAAAAATAAAAATCGCCGGAATAAGACGGTAATAACGACCTTGTCTTGGACTCACCTCAGACAATGCCACAGAAAGCATTAAAGCAATAATAATGGTGAATGGTCCAAACAAACGCCATCCCAACTCACTTCTTACCACTGGATCATTTGTTTTTGAAAAAAGTTTGGTTGTTGATAAAGCTTCTACATCACCACTTTCAAACTTAACATCTTTGTCATTTTCTAAACGTAGACGATAAGACTGAAACTCTGCTTGTGTATATTTTGGGTGTCCCGGGAATATTTCATAACGGCGGCCTTGCACCAGATCAACGACATTGGCTGTGTCATTTGCAACTTCTACACGAGTCGCTTCTTTTGCCAAGATCATGACATCTGGCTTATCTTCTTTGGTCGCACGTTGATAAAAGAAAATGTCTTTTAGATTTTTTCGATCTTCTGACAAGGAACCTGCATAAATCGTATAGGGTCCAGAAGAAATAAATTCTCTTGGGCGAACCAAATCAAAGCCTGTCCGAACCGCTTGGGTGGTTGTCAGCTTTTCAAACTCACGTAGTCCCCACGGTGTCATCCAGAGCATAAGCACAGACTGACAAACCATATAAACAAGCGTCATTGGAATGAGTAATCGCGCTAATTGATGGCGACTCACACCACTACCATTCAATACAGCCATTTCATGGTCAACATATAAACGACCAAACACCAACATTAAACCAATAAAAAAACCCAGTGGTAAAATGAGTGTTAGAAATTCAGGTAAACGATATCCAATGATGCTAAACAAGATACTGGCATCTAAACGCCCCTGCGCCGCCACACCAAAGTATTTGATCAGACGACCACCCATCATGATTAAGGTCAATAAGGAAATGACCACCAATGAGGTAGAGACAACTTGCTTGACGAGATAACGCCGAATAATCAAAGTAATACTTCCAAAAGGCTAATCGGGACGAATGCTAGTTTACCCGAATGTTAAAAATATAAAACCGCACATTGCAACGCTATGCTTGAAAGTGTTTCAATGTTTTAATTCATCATAACTTTCTATAGGCAATCACGGCAGCCATGAAATTTACAACTTATACAACTTTTCCCGAACAAACATCTAATGAATCTTTGTGGATTTTAGTTGATTCAGAACAGCTACAAAGCAACGTCAACACATATCAAATCAATAACCTAGAAAGCATTCTTAGCGCTACTCAATTCAAAGGCAACTTCAATGAAACTCTGCCACTGTTTGGTCAGATTTCAAATCAGCCTCACAGCCAATTACTTGGCTTAGGAAAAACAGCTGAACTTCAGACAGTTAAGTTAGCTAAACTTGCCCAAACGATTATCAAATCGACACAAAATAAATTTAAGCATATCGCAATTGATATTGCTGCGTTACCTGTCGAGCACCATTATTTATTTGCTTTAAGCTTAACTCAAGCAGCTTATGGTTATGATGAGTTTAAATCGAAAAAAAATGAATTTGTGTTACAACAGGTTGATTTAATTAGTTCAACGACTAGCCTAGATGAAAAACAACTGGCTTTAGTACATGCGGTACAGTCTGGTCAGTCTTATGCACGCGACCTTGGCAACCGTCCGGGTAATATTTGTTTCCCAGAATATTTGGCAGAACAAGCTCTAGCTTTAGCAGCAGAATTCCCAGACTTACTTAAAGTCACTGTTTTAAATGAGCAACAAATGGCTGATTTAGGCATGTATGCTTTTCTTGCAGTGAGTAAAGGATCTGAACGTCCGGGCCGTATTGTAACTCTCGAATATCAAGCACAGATTGATCAAGCTCCGGTAGTTCTTGTAGGTAAAGGCGTAACTTTTGATACAGGTGGTATTTCTTTAAAACCAGGCCTTGGCATGGATGAAATGAAATTCGATATGTGTGGTGCAGCCTCTGTACTGGGTACCATTCGGGCACTATGCGAAGCGAAACTTCCTATTCATGTGGTAGGTGCAATTGCAGCAGCAGAAAATATGCCTTCTGGCAAAGCAACCCGTCCGGGCGACATTGTGACCACCATGAGCGGTCAAACTGTTGAAATTTTAAATACAGATGCTGAAGGCCGTTTGGTGCTGTGTGACACTTTGACCTATATCAAACGCTTCAATCCAGCAGTAGTGGTTGATATTGCGACCTTAACAGGTGCGTGTGTAGTCGCTTTAGGCAAAGTACTCAGTGGGTTGTTCTCACCAGATGATGCTTTGGCAGCAGAACTCCAACAAGCTGGCGAACAATCGTTTGACCGTGTATGGCGTATGCCAGTCATTGATGATTATCAAGAGTTGCTTGATTCACCATTTGCAGATATTGCGAACATCGGTGGTCCATACGGCGGCGCGATTACAGCTGCATGTTTCCTTGAGCGATTTACACGTGAGTATCGTTGGGCTCATTTAGATGTAGCAGGAACAGCATGGTTATCTGGTCCAGCTAAAGGTGCAACAGGTCGCCCAGTACCATTACTCATGCAATTTTTAGCAAATCGTGTAAATACGAATGGCTAAAGTTAGCTTTTATCTGTTTGAAACCAGTGAAGAACGGCAAGTCGATAGTGCTTGCCGTTTATGTCGAAAAATTTTACAGAAGCATCCTAAAATCTGGTGGTATTGCCCAGATGTGCAGCTACAACAGATGCTTGATGAAAGATTATGGGAATTTGACCCAGTCAGTTTCATTGGGCATGGTGTTGACCAGACTGATGCTGCTGTATGTATTTCGGCTAAACAACCACTTGAACAAGGCTTGTTAGTATTTAATTTTAACAATCATGCACTTGAACAAGTTGATCATTTTAGCCACATTATAGAAATTGTTGAAAATAATGAAACAGCCAAGCAAATTGGTCGAGAAAAATTTAAAATGTATCGCCGTTTGGGTATAGAACCGCGGACCTTTAAATTATAACGCGCTAAAATGTAAATACTGTTGATCAAGGAGAAACATGGTGGCATTAAATGTCGGGCAAGATTTTAAAAAAAGATGGTTAAATGCGCCTGAAGCTGTCCGTCATACCTATCAACAGGATCTGGCACGTATTTGTGACTTACTAGAGCCTCAAACGCCTATTCAGCTTTGGGTTTTAAACGACGAAAAAGCGCAGTTAGAATCACAGCAAAAAATTGAACAGGCCTACGCAGACCTCAAAGCAGAGCTCATTGAGCAAGCACGTATTCGTCGTCAACTTGCTTTAGAAAAATCGCTTGCTGACAAACGTGCATCAGAAGCTGCTTATGCTGCGGAGTTGCAAGCAGATGAAATTCGTAAGTTTAATGAACAGACTGAAACGTTACACACCTTACGTAGTCATTTAGAACAAGAGGTTGCAGAGCAAACTGCACGTTATCAGAAAAACCCTGAAACACCGGCAGTCAATTACTCTGCTGGCGTAAAACTTAGCATTACCGATGATCAAATCTTATCTGAGCTTGAAAGTTTACGCATTCGTTTAGAACTTGAAGCTGAAAGCTTAATTGAACAGTCTGTAACGGCTTTTCGAGCTAAGCTACATTCGGCAGCTCAAGAAGAAATTGAATACATTTTAAAGAATTCTAAGTTTTCTGATGAAAAAATAGAAAAGTAAACCTTTAAATATTTCTTTTGTCATAAAAGTGACACGTATATGTCACAGAATAGACATATAGATTATTCTTATAGATCAATTAATTATAAGAATGAAAAGTAGCTATTCAAGATAATTAATGAGGATAAGAGATGGACATTCTGCATCAGATTTCAAAGCAAGTTGAACAGCTAAATCAGGGTGAGCAATGGACGTTTTCAGCACAAGAATTTTATATGAGTCATAACGACTTTAACTCTTTATCTATCTTACTTACACGTGAGTCTGAAACCCGTGATTTTACAATTACTCGTACTCAGCATAACAAGCCATGGGTCGGTACACACTCGGTTACTCTAACCAAGCATTAAGTTTTTCAAAATAAAAAAACCGGAACATGTGTCCGGTTTTTTATTTGAACGATCTAGCTTTTTATTTTAAAAAGCCATTCTCAGCTAAAAAAGCCATACTAATATTTGACTCTGTTTTTTGTTCAGCAGCCTTATCACCTAGTAATAAACGCTCGATATAACGCGCTAAAACATCGACTTCGAGGTTTACTTTACTGCCTACTTGCCACGTTCCAATGTTAGTACGTTCTGCTGTATGCGGAATTAAGTTCAAGCTTAAAATATTTCCACGTAAATGGTTAATCGTTAAACTAATCCCATCTACGGTGACAGAACCTTTTTCTGCTAAATATTTAGCAAGTTCTGCGGGTGCCGTCACTTCATAATAGATTGAGCGAGCATCTTCACGTACTACGGTAATTTCGCCCACGCCATCAACGTGACCACTCACAATGTGTCCACCAAAGCGTGTTGTCGGCAACATTGCTTTTTCAACATTGACACGTTGCCCAACTTTCCAGTGACCCAAAGTCGTTCGGTTCAAACTCTCTCGAGAAACATCAGCTGCATACCAATTATCACCCCATTCAATCACTGTGAGGCAAATTCCATTGGTCGCAATTGAGTCACCCAAATGTACATCTGACATATCCAGATCAGTCTGAATACGTAAACGCACATCACCACCTACGCTTTGCAGGCTTTCAACTTTTCCTAAACTTTCAATAATGCCTGTAAACATGGCTCAATCTCCAAATCTTTTTACACTGCTTAAATTGCAGCGCTTACCAAAGTGCCAGCTGTGTGCTATTACCTGAAGTATCTACACCACCTAGCTCGGCGAAGTGGTAAAGCTGGCCTAATAACTGACGTAATGGTGGTCCTGACTTGGCATGAGTATCAGTAATCACAATAAACTCAAGCACGCGTGCACGTTCAGACTGTCGCTGTTTACTTACGCGATAGCGCGGAACATCTTGTGTTAACAAGGTCACTTTGCCCCGCTCCAGATTAGCCATCAGCAAATCTTTCGGCTCGATATTACCATCAGTTGAATAACTGGTCAGAATATAGCGGGCATTGATGGTTGAAAGTAGTTTTTCATACGCATCTTTCGCATATTTAGAAGAGTTATATGGGCTTGGACGTTCTTTACGCCAAGCTCTATCAATTCCGCTCTTATAACCTTTGGTATCTGGCGAAGGTAAATCGACCTGATCCCATAAAGTTAATGCATTCAAAACATGGTAATTACTACTATATGCATGCTGGTTATACGGTGGATCGAGATAGGCAACATCTACTTCAAAACCACTCATTTGATTTGCTAGATGCTGTGAATCTACACACCACATTTCAGCAGCCGGACGTTTACGGTCACCAATCTCGCAAAAACGACTTGGTGTTAACCAAAGTAATGACTCAATTCGTTCTAACGCAGTTTGTGTACGTCCGCCCCACCCTTGGTGGAAGCTTTTAAATACACCACTGGTGTTACTGACAAAACTGGCTGAATAGAGCAAAGGCGCGAGCAAAGCACTCATCTCTACATCATTAATTGCACCTTGAGATTGCCATGTTGCAATCTGCTGGCGAATCGCATCAATACGCATACCATTACGGCGTTTAAAGAACAAACGGTCACGAGCTGGATCATAAATATCATCATTACGTGGGCAAAGATTATGCGTTACCCAACCTTTAACTTCAGGTAAGCGATTTAAATAATCGATTGCCTTCTGATACCCGCCTAGCTCTTTAAAAGCAGGTGCATCGATGCAAGCTAAAATCGCATGATTTAACGCATGGCTATAAGGTTCCCAGTCATTCGCAATCACTCGGTAACCATTTTGACGCGCCAAACGAGATACTACGCCACTGCCGGCAAAGAAATCGGCAAAAATCGGAGGATTCTTTTTCTTACTATTCAGTGTCCCTGTAATTTCAAGGGCTTCTAAAATTAGATGGAGCAATCGGCGCTTATTACCCAAGTAAGGAACAAGCTGATGGAAAAGATATTCGTCTGTCGTACGGGCTGCATGACGACGTTTGTGATAAACCGAAGGCTCTGGATTCATACTTTCTCTTGCGTAGGGATTAACCTTAAGCGTATATCTTGATCAAGTTGTGTCACATCAAGAAGTGTAAAACGAAGTTGTTGTGCCATATATTCAAACTCTGCATTGAACATGGCTCTTGCACTTTTCCCCAATAATGTCGGGGCAATATAACTGATTAACTCATCTACCAAACCTTCTTGTAAAAAGGCAGTAGATAATGTTGCACCAGCTTCTACCAATACATCATAAATTTGATATTGCTTAGATAGGGTCTGTAACAGCACTTTTAAAGGCTGAATTTCTAATTGTATCACGCCTAAATCAGCAAGTTCTTGACGATATGGCCCCATCACCATCACAGTTTCAGGATTTTCTAAAATTTTAGCAGCAAGCGGCAGACGACCTTGGCGGTCTAAAATAATCCGTTTTGGCTGTGTAATTGTCTCAATATCAACACTGCCCAGAGTTCGTACATTAAGCTGACAGTCATCTGCAATCACAGTATCAATCCCTGTAATCACTGCTCCTGAAATGGCACGCCAATGCTGTACATCTTGACGCGCAACTGCACCAGTAATCCACTTCGATTCACCCGATGCCATTGCAGTACGGCCATCTATGCTTGAAGCTACTTTTAAGCGTACATAGGGCATGCCCGTAGACATCGCCTTTAAGAAACCTTGGTTTAATTTTTCTGCCAAATCCTCACAAATGCCAACTTCTACTTCAATTCCGGCATTTTTCAAAATCTGAACACCCTTACCCGCAACGAGTGGGTTTGGATCAGGACATGCCACAACCACCTTTTTAACCTGTGCCTTAACCAGTGCTTCGGCACAAGGAGGAGTTCTCCCATAATGTGCACATGGCTCAAGCGTCACATACGCTGTTGCACCTTGAGCCTGCTCAGCTGCCTGACGTAAGGCAAAAACCTCTGCGTGTGGTTGACCTGCTTTAGGATGAAAGCCCTCACCGATTAACTGATCATCTTTGACAATGACACAACCAACATTTGGATTAGGCTTAGTCGAATATAGACCTCGTTTGGCAAGTTCAATAGCTTGCTGCATCCAATATTGATCTTTTTTCAACTCAGACATAAAAATCTCAAATAATTATTGTTCACGTTGCTGCATTTGCTCAATTTGACGGCGAAAAGCTTCAACATCCTGAAAATCTTGATAAACAGAAGCAAATCGAACATAAGCGACATGGTCGAGTGCAAATAGAGATTGCATGACGACTTCACCAATTGTTCTAGACTTCACGTCACGCTCACCTAAACGGCGAATCTGCAATTGGATATCACTTAAAACAGTTTCTATCTGTTCTTGGGTAACCGGACGTTTTTGCAATGCATGCATTAACGAACGGCGTAGCTTGGCCTCATCGAAAGGTTCATTCTTTCCATTCGATTTGATCACACGGGGCATCACCACTTCATAGCTTTCAAAAGTGGTAAAACGTTCACCGCAACTTACACACTCACGACGTCGACGAATCTGACAGCCTTCGGCGGCTAAACGTGAATCGATGACTTTACTATCTGCGGCGTTGCAAAATGGACAATGCATAGCGGATTTATAGGGTCGATTACTTTGACCTAGTGTAGCAAAGTTTCTACACTTACAGAACCAGCATTCTATGAGACAAAAAAACAGTCCTGAGCAAGATCAAAGCATCGCTTTGATCACAGCGCAAGACTGTTCTTTTAAGACAGCAGATATATTACGAATTATTCAATACGTTCGCCATGTTGGCTTAAATCCAGACCCATGCGTTCATCATCAGCGTTAACACGGATACCAATCACAAGATCAATCACTTTAAGAATTACAAAAGTCGCTACACCACTGTAAACCATGGTTGCCAATACGCCTTCAACTTGTACCCATAATTGCCCAGTGAATGTTGCTGCTAATGGAACGTTGGCTGCTTTGATGATTTCATCACTGTAAAATACGCCAGTTAAAATCGCACCGACAATACCACCTACAGCATGTAAACCAAAGGCATCCAAAGCATCATCAGCTTTAAGTAAGCGTTTAAGTGCAGTAATACCCCAGAAGCAAACTACGCCACCGATAAGGCCCATGACTAAAGCACCGCCTACACCGACGAAGCCTGCTGCTGGCGTAATCACAACCAAACCAGCGACAGCACCAGAAGCACCACCTAATACAGATGCTTTACCGCGAATCATACGTTCAACAACTAACCAAGAGAACGCAGCAGCAGCGGCAGCAACTTGAGTCACTAAAATTGCCATGCTTGCACGAGCGCCAGCACCTAAAGCACTACCACCGTTAAAGCCAAACCAACCCACCCAAAGTAAGCTTGCACCGACTACAGTTAGAGTCAAGTTATGCGGAGCCATAGATTCACGGCCCAAACCAATACGTTTTCCAAGCATGTAAGCCGCAACTAAACCTGCAACACCTGAGTTGATATGTACAACTGTACCACCAGCAAAATCTAATGCGCCTGCTTTAAATAACCAGCCATCTGCCGCCCAAACCCAGTGAGTAATTGGTGCATAGACTACGAGTACCCAAACTGCAATAAACACCATGAAAGCTGAATACTTCATGCGGTCCGCAATAGAACCACTTAGAATTGCAACTGTAATAATGGCAAAGGTCATTTGGAAAATAACAAAGAGACTCTCAGGAATTGTCCCACTCAATGCATCAAACGCGACTCCGTTTAGCATTGCTTTAGACAAATCACCAAAAAATGCACCTGTGCCAGAGAACGCGATTGAATATCCAGCAATCACCCACAGCAAACTGACTAAAATCGCAGCGGAAAGGCTGAACATCATAGTACTGAGTACATTTTTTTTACGTACCATACCGCCGTAGAATAATGCCAACCCCGGAATGGTCATTAATAGAACCAAGGCGGTTGAAACTAAAATCCAAGAGGTATCACCCGTATCAAGAGTAGGTGTTGGTGCTGGAGCTGCCGGAGTTTCAGCAACTGGTGCTTCTGCAGTGGTTGCAGTAGCTTGAGATGTTGATGTAGCCGCAACTTCCGATGTAGGCGTTGTTACAGCTTCTTCTGCCCAAACGGCAGTACCACCCAAAAGAGCGCCTGATAGACTCAGCGCCATAAGCATTTTTTTCATTCGTGTCCCCCAACCTCATTTGCGAGTTATTTTCTACTCAGCAAGCTTTGTGCCAATTAGACAGCATCTGGTCCAGTTTCACCCGTACGGATACGGATTACTTGTTCCAGGTTAGTCACAAAAATCTTACCATCGCCAATTTTTCCTGTGCTTGCTACACGTGTAATTGATTCAATTACCGCGTCGACCATTTCATCACTAATCGCAATTTCGATTTTTACTTTAGGTAAGAAATCAACCACATACTCTGCGCCACGGTAGAGTTCTGTATGTCCTTTTTGACGACCAAAACCTTTAACTTCAGTTACGGTAATCCCTTGTACACCAATGTCAGAGAGCGCTTCACGCACATCATCCAATTTAAACGGTTTTACAATTGCAGTTACAAGCTTCATGTTTGTTTCCTTCGGCTTCTTTTCACCAGTAAGGTTTTATGTTCAATTTTCATGCCAATATTTCAAAGGTTGAGGGAAATGAATCTATTGCATGAACTTTCTTTATAACCTATTTAGTGATCAAGATGTAGATGAGCTATTAAAAATAAAATGAATTTTCAGTATGTTTACATGCTGATTTAATGTTCTATTTGTACTAAAAGAATTGAAACCTATATCCCACCTTCAAGCAGTGGTAAACTGTAAACCATAAGGTAATACAACACTTTGGATATTTCATGCTAGAAACTTTATTACAGGCCATTCTGGAACAAATTGATGAGCCTAAAAAAGATTTGGAAAAAAATTTACGTGCATTATTAAATGAAGCAGTCGAAAAGTTAGATCTTGTTTCCAGACAAGAAATTGACCGCCAAAAGACCGCACTGCAATCAGCCAACCAACGTTTAGCAGAGCTACAAAAACAAGTGGAACTATTAGAAGAAACTTTAAAGAATAAAAAATAAGCACCAATGTAGCGCACTTATACTTTACAACGATTAAAAATGAAGCACCATAATGGAACAACAAGATGTCTTTTTCTAAAATTTATACACGGGGACTTTTAGGTTTACATGCACCTCTCATTGAAGTAGAGGTACATGTGAGTCAAGGCTTACCTTCTCTTACCATTGTAGGCCTAGCCGAAGCGGCAGTAAGAGAAAGTAAAGACCGAGTTCGCTCGGCGATTATTAACAGTGGATTTCAATTTCCGACTAAACGACTGACCATTAATCTTGCACCAGCAGATTTGCCCAAAGATGGTTCACGTCTGGATTTACCAATTGCTTTAGGTATTTTAATTGCCTCTGGTCAGCTCCCAGAAAACTGTGCCGAAGATTTTGAATTTATTGGAGAGTTAGCACTTGATGGTCATGTAAGGCCAGTGTCAGGTACTTTAACTTTGGCAATGGCGTGTCAACAAGCCAAGCATAAAATGCTTTTCCCGCTTGATAATAGTCAGGATATTAGTCACTTACCTGACTTTAAATGTTATCCAGTGAGCCACTTAAAAGAAGTCTGTGAACATTTTCTGGGCACAAAGTCTCTATCTTCGGTTGAGCCTACGGCCACTTCAAACCAAATACCTTATAAATTTGACCTTGCAGATGTAAAAGGTCAGTTACGCCCACGCCGTGCACTCGAAATTGCTGCTGCTGGAGGGCACTCTTTACTTTTTAAAGGACCACCTGGCACAGGTAAAACTTTACTCGCCTCAAGGCTTCCTTCAATTTTACCGCCTCTGTCTAATCAAGAAACGCTTGAAGTTGCTAGCATTTATTCTATTTCAAATACATCACATACTTTTGGTCAGCGACCATTTCGAGCGCCCCATCATACAGCATCAGCGATTGCACTCGTTGGGGGCGGTTCTCACCCTAAACCTGGTGAAATTACATTATCGCATTTAGGAGTGCTTTTTTTAGATGAGCTCCCCGAGTTTGATAGAAAAGTACTAGAAGTCTTACGCCAGCCGCTTGAGTCAAAAGAAATCATTATTTCACGAGCAGCTCGGCAAATTACTTATCCGGCTAACTTCCAACTGATTGCAGCGATGAACCCATGTCCATGCGGCTATGCATTTAATCAAGATAGTCGTTGTCAGTGTTCACCTGAGAGTATTAAGCGCTATCAAAACCGTATATCAGGACCTTTACTTGACCGTATCGATTTACATATTGATGTGCCACCGTTAAAGGCCCAAGAGCTACAAGATCCAACGCCTGTTGAAGATTCAAGTAGTGTTCGACAACGTGTGATTTATGCTTATGAACAACAGATTCAAAGACAAAATTGTTTAAATCAGGCGCTTTCGCCGAAACAGCTAGAACAACATGCTGTACTTGATAGTACTTCTCAACGAATGATTGAAATGGCTCAACAACGTTTAAATTTATCGGCCCGCGCTTATCATCGTGTTTTACGAGTAGCGCGGACCATTGCCGATTTAGCTCAAAGTGAAGTGATTCAAAGTTCTCACCTTACAGAAGCATTATCCTATCGAGGAAATAGTTAACAAATGAAAAAAACAGCGGATCGTGAGTCCGCTGTTTTTTCATATTTATATGAGTTGTTAATTAAAGAATTTATTACTGCCTATATAAAAAGGCAAAGAGGATGCTATGAAAATTTTGGCTATATCCGGCAGTACAAGAGAGGCATCTACAAATACAGCACTATTACGAGCAATGAAAGATATAGCACCGTCCAGTATTGAGTTTTCAGTTTTCGATCAAATTAATACTTTACCTATCTTCACTCCGGATGATGAGGGAGAAAAAACGCCTGCTGTAGTAGAAGAATTTATCAAATCTGTTTCTGCCTCAGATGGCATTATCATCTCAAGTCCTGAATATATCCGTTGTATTCCAGGCGGTCTCAAGAATGCAATTGACTGGATGGTTTCGCGCACCGAAATCATAGATAAACCTATTGTTCTAGTTCATGCATCCAGCCGTGGTGACGATATGCTGGTTTCTTTAAGAAGAGTACTTTCGACTGTTAGCAGCAATTTCTTTGAAGATTTATTTTTACGGATCTCTCTTCTTAGCAAATCTCCTGAACAAATTATTGAGATGCTGCAAACTGAACAATATAAATCACAAATTACACCGTTCCTGCTTAGCTTTGTCTCAAAGATTCAAAAGTATAAAGATCAATTAGAGTAAACTTTTCATCGCGTTTTACGAGTAGCACGGGCCATTGTTGATTTGGCTCAAAGTGAAGTGATTCAAAGCTCTCATCTTACAGAAGATGTCTCTTTCTGAGGACTAATAAAAAAGCGGGTAAAGAAACCCGCTTTTTTACCGCATAAACTTAGAATGTTTTAGTTAAACTAAACACTAAGCCTGTGTCATACGGTTTTTTCTGAGCATCGGTCATGCCAGAAGTACTAATATCTGTACCCACAACATCTAGCTCAGCAACAATACCCAAGATGTTACGGTTTACACCCACTTTATAATCGATATAACTATCATCTTTACCTGGACCACCCGCAACTACGGCTAAAGCATCTTTATTTTTGAATTTGTTATAGCCAACTGATGCAAGTCCAGTAAATCCTGTGTCTGCAATTGGTGCTGAATAACCGACATTAAAATACCAGAACTGCTTAGAATGAGCCCAGTAGTCATCTGAATAGTTTACACCCACACTAAGTGCATCACCTTTAAATAAAGAATCAGCAAAAGTTAATTTACCGTAAACTTCATTAAAATCTAATCCATTTTTACCATCATAACCAATACCATTACGGTCAAAACTATGACCAGAGCCAATATAGCCATAATGAATTACACCAACATCATAAGTAGGCGCAAGCGTATCTGTTAATTTTAAAGTGTTGGTATAACCCAAAGCGACATCTGTCTCTGTTGAATTGCCAGTTACGCCAAAATCAACGCTTGAACCCCACAGCGCGACATAGGCACCTGACTTATGAGAAAAAGTAAAACCACCTTGAATAGCTGGGTTATTTGACGATTGTGTAACACCGCGGAAGCGGTAGTCTGTAGTTGCCGCTACACTACCTGTTGCTGTGATACCATAAAAAGATGGTGCTTCTTCAGCCATAGCCATGGTTGAACCAGCTGCGAAAATACCAAGACCTAAGGTCTTAAGTGCAAATTTCATCATTTTGATCTCCCCCATAATGAATGCACGATTTATGTATATAAAACACATTGTGTTACTTAAGCTTTAGCAATTGCTGTGCCAAGTCCATATTCCCCTTCGCTGCATATCATTAATATTGAAATCAAAATATCTCTACAATAAAAATGCCATTTTATTTTTACAAAAATATATTCATAAAAAACAATATTATAAAATAATAAAGCTATCCGATTAGAAAAGAGCAACATGAGAAAACACCTTGTCGGAAATAAATTAGCGACGTCAGCAGTATCCATTTACTCAATGTAAAATTTCTATTTAAACTTAAATAAGAGATATAAAAATTACGTAAATTTCTTAAGGCCGAGCTTGTAATGGTCTGTGAATGGGCATTTCTTCTAATTAGATTTCTTCATTTTTTTCTGTTTTAAAACTTATGAACTATTTTGGGTCTTTTTTAAGCAATAGTATGAGCAAAAAGAGTAATGCACAAAATTTACGCAAAATATCGCACTAAATTTGATCAAATCAACTAAATTCCATTGGCTTATTATAGTGATCTCTTTTTGCACATCATGCATTAAAAATAATGTTATATAGTAACAATTTAGAGAGCATTGAAAATAAACCGTTAAAAAAATCAACTTAAGAGAAGATTAAAAAGTAAACATATCCACCAAAAAAGATCAAAAAATGAACACAAGAATCAACTATTTTTTGAGCTTAGAATATAAAATAAATGGTAAAAATCCACTAAAAAATAAATTACTTTTTTTATTTTAAACAATGCATTAAGCATAAAAGCTTAATAGTAAATTTAGTAAACAACCAGTAACACATTAATCAATTTCTGCATAGCATATATAAAATAAAATCAACAAAAATATATCTTTTTTATAGATTACTTATACAATTGATTCAAATCCTAGGCCCTGAACAATAACAAGGCACAGGATTTATCGTTTTTATGAGGTTCTTTAAATATGCTAAATGCACAAAAACTTACATTAGCAGTTCTCATTTCTGCGGCAATAATTTCCTCGGCTCAGGCAAGTGAGCAAAGTGAGGCAAAAGGATTTGTTGAAGATGCGAACGGTTCTATTCTCTTCCGTACAGGTTATATTCAACGTGACAAGAAAAATAACGTTGAAGATGACAGTTCATTTGCTCAATCAGCAATCGTTACGCTAGATTCCGGCTTTACCAAAGGTATCGTTGGTTTTGGTGTTGGCGCAGTTGGTGATTTTTCATTCAAAATCGGTGCAAATAACAATAACGGCAACCAAATGATTCCTCGTTACAATGGTGTACGTGAAAATCCGTACGATCAATGGACACGTGGTGGTGGTAGCGTAAAAGCTCGTTTCTCGAATACGACTGTACGTTATGGCACACAAGTTCTTGATATTCCTGTACTTGCAAGTAACACTGCACGTATGGTTCCTGAATATTTCACAGGTACATTGTTAACCAGCCATGAAATTAAAGATTTAGAAGTAATTGCTGGTAAATTCACTAAAAACCAATATTCTGACCAAATCAATACCGATGCTGATGCTTCTGGCAGAGGTCTTGATCGTGCGATTGTTTGGGGTGCAAAATATAAATTTGATGATCAACTCAATGGTTCTTACTATGGCGTTGATGTAAAAGACAAACTTGATCGCCATTATGTCAATGTGAACTACAAGCAACCTCTTGCTAATGATAGCTCACTTACTTATGACTTCAGTGGTTATCATACTAACTTTGATAAAAATGCTTCATTGTCATACGCAACTGGCCCAGCTGGTGAAGACAAAACCAATAATATTTGGGCAATTTCAGGTACTTATGCGACTGGCCCACATAGTGTGATGTTAGCGTACCAACAAAACAGCGGTAACATTGGTTATAACTATGGTTCAAACCAAGACGGCGGCCAAAGTGTGTATTTGCCAAACTCTTATTTGTCTGATTTCATTGGTAATGATGAAAAATCTGCACAAATCCAATATAGCCTCGACTTTGGCAAGTTAGGTGTATTACCAGGCCTAAACTGGACTACAGCTTATGTATATGGTTGGGATATCAAAACATCTAACGGTGCAGATGACTCAAACGAAAGCGAATTCTTCAACCAAGTGAAATACACGGTTCAAAGTGGTTTTGCTAAAGGTTCAAGCCTACGTTTACGTAATTCGATCTACCGTGCAGACAGCGCTTATAATACAGACTATATGCCTGACACCAACGAATGGCGTATCTTCCTTGATATTCCTGTGAAATTATTCTAATTCATAGATCTATCAAGTATAAAAAAACCTACGTCTGGCAACAGATGTAGGTTTTTTATTAGGCTCAGAATATCAATTGAGAAACTCTGAGCCTTCTCAATTAAAGCTTATTTAGCAGCTTCAATTGCTTTTAGTACTTCAGCTTTAGCAACATCAGCACCTTCCCAACCACTGATTTTTACCCACTTACCTGGTTCTAAATCTTTATAGTGACTGAAGAAATGCTCAACTTGGCTAATCAACAATGGAGGAAGATCTGTATATTCCTTCACGTCTTTATAAAGTGGAGACAATTTTTCGTGTGGAACAGCGATTAATTTCGCATCGATACCACCGTCATCTTCCATTTTTAATTTGCCCACTGGACGGCAACGAATTACAGAACCAGCAGCAACAGGATGTGGAGTTACAACAAGTACGTCTAACGGGTCGCCATCTTCAGACAAAGTATTTGGAACATAACCATAGTTCGCTGGATAGAACATTGCTGTGCCCATGAAACGGTCTACAAACAATGCATCAGAATCTTTGTCGATTTCATATTTAATTGGTGCTGCATTTGCAGGAATTTCAATGATGACATAGATGTCATTTGGGGCATCTTTACCTGCTGGGATATCGCTGTAACTCATATCAATACTCTTTCGTTATGAAGTCAGATGTAAAATCCACTCGATTATAGCGTGGATATCATCAAAATGATGCCGATTATACAATGCGCACACGCGAAAGTTGATATGAATGATGACAGAATGACACTCAAGTCAGTTTAATCGTGACCACTAATAAGAAGATTGGACACAATATAGATAAGAACCAGACAATCGAGCGTAAAGTTGCCCAATTACTTAAATAGCAGATCCCATAAATAACTCTTAAAATAATATATGCCCAACCTAATCTCAGAATAAAATATTCTGGAACAACCATATATTCGGCCATTAAAATAGCCGTTAAGAATAAAGGTAAGCTTTCAAAACTATTTTGTTGTACGGCATTAGCGCGAGCAGCCAGACCAGTTGTTTTGGCAAAAAAAGCTCTCGGGTTTTGATTATCGGCAGGCTGAAAACCACCTGTAATTTTTGCAATTGCGGTAAATGCGTATGGCAGTAAACATGCCACTAAAATAATATAGATAATGCCGCTGATGCCCTGCATAGTGCCATCCATCACTGAAAATACTGTTGGTCATGCTATCATAACATTGCGTTTTTACCTGAAATTTTATGCAATCACTTGTCAACACTGATGAATAGGGCCATGTATGCAACAACCTGATCAAAAAGAACTGTTTGAAGTCTTGGATAAGCAAAAACAGAATCAACTTCAGATAGATCGCATATTAAAGATCGTACTCCCTATTGTCGCTTTTTTACTGAGTGTGATTTGTGCAAATTTGAATTGGCAATCTACACTTGGCACCTTTGTTATTTTAACTATTACCTTTATTGCAGTTGGTATTAAACGACTTCCTTTGTGGCACTGGCTCATTGTGATTACGATATATTGCTTAGCAGATAATTATTTAAGTTATGGTCAGCTTGATTTAACTCACCTACGCCTACAACTCGGCACAATGCTTGTTTTTGTGGGGATGGTCGGAATTGGACGCCCTTATATAGACCGCTGGTTTATAAAAAGTCATAAAATATAAAAAAGCGCCCTAAGGCGCTTTTTTTGTTAACTGATTAGGCTGGTTTACGTAAGTCTTTACGTAAAATTTTGCCTACGTTTGATTTTGGTAATTCATCCATAAACTCAACATAACGAGGACGCTTATAGCCTGTTAAGTTCTCTTTAGCAAAGCTCAAAACTTCTTCTGTAGTCAAGCTTTGATCTTTTTTCACAATAAAGAGTTTTGGCACTTCACCTGATTTTTCATCTGGAACACCAATCGCTGCAACTTCCAATACTTTTGGATGTTTAGCAATAATTTCTTCGATTTCACTTGGGTAAACGTTAAAGCCAGAAACCAAAATCATATCTTTTTTACGATCTACAATTTTGACATATCCACGGCTGTCCATAACGCCGATATCACCCGTACGGAAGAAACCATCTGCTGTCATGACTTTAGCTGTCTCATCTGCACGGTTCCAGTAGCCTTTCATGACTTGAGGCCCACGAATCGAGATTTCACCTTGCTCACCTAAAGCAACTTCTTTACCGTCATCATCTAAAATGGCAACTTCAGTTAAAGGTAACGGAATACCAATTGTGCCACTAAATTCAGTAGAAGCAGGTGGATTTGCAGTTGCTACTGGTGAGGTTTCTGACAAACCATAACCTTCAATAATGGTTGTGCCAGTAATTTTCTTCCAAGCTTCTGCTGTAGAAGGTAAAACGGCCATACCACCGCCCATCGCCATTTTTAACTTGCTATGGTCAAGTTGTCTGAACTCTTCATTATTCACTAAAGCATTAAATAATGTATTTACTGCTGGGAAGAATGATGGTTGATATTTACGCAGTTCATTAATAACAGCTGGTAAATCACGAGGGTTCGGAATCAAGATATTTGCCTGACCTTTATACATACCGTACATGGCACAAACCATGAACGCAAAAATATGATAAAGCGGCAATGCACAAACAATACGATCGCCTTTAGCGCCATCGTTTGCTCCAAATTTACTTTGGAAAATACCATCACACTGAAGTAAGTTTGCTACAAGATTACGATGAGTAAGCTCTGCACCTTTTGAAACACCAGTAGTACCACCAGTATATTGAAGTACAGCCGTATCACTTAAAGTTAAAGTCGGACGCTTATAATTACTTGCATTTTCTTTATTTAATGCTGAATTAAATTTAACGTGCCCCGGAATATTCCAAGCCGGAATTTGCTTACGTACTTTACGTAATACAAAGTTAACTAGAGTACCTTTAAGTGTACCAAGCATATCTCCTACTGATGCAACTACAACATGCTTCACTGGAGTTTTACCTAAAATGCTTTGGTAAACACTAGCAAAGTTCTCGATGATCACAAGTACTTCTGCACCTGAGTCATTTAATTGATGCTCAAGTTCACGCGCGGTATAAAGTGGATTAACATTCACTAATACCAAGCCCGCACGTAACACAGCTAATGCAACTACAGGATACTGCAACACATTCGGCATCATCACTGCCACACGAGTTCCTTTTGCTAACCCCAAATTTTGCAAATAGGTCGCGAACTTACGGCTCGCAAGCTCTAACTCATTAAATGACATCGCTTTATCCATAAAGATAAAGGCATCACGAGAACCAAATTTTTGGAAATTACTCTCAAAAATATCAACAAGTGAGGTATTTTCCGCAGGCAATGCTACTGTTTCTGGAATCCCTGTCTTTTGGTATTCTGCAAACCAAATTTTTTCCATAATGCCATTATCTCCGATTCGTAATCCTTAGTAATAACTGTTATTCAATGCCCCAGCTATTCTTTAGCTTCTTGGTGCCAGAACATATTTAAAACTTATTGGCACATTCATGACACTTCGAACAAGATTATGAGACAGAACTTTTGACAATTTAACCCTGCCAAATTTTTTGCATGGAGTACAAATTACGTACTCCAAATTGCTGTCCTTTTAATCATTATTCAATACCAACAAGTTCAGTTCATTGCTTGAACATGTTGCCATATATAGCGTATTTATGTTGCCAGACGCTAGCTTTATCTCTGAATCAACAGTTTATTTGCTTTTTGATATCCACGTGGTAAGAGCTGACCTTTTGAAGCTCGTTTACCCAGGTATTTTTGTAGATCATCACCTTTTAATTTTAAATGTTGTTGCCCTGCAACCACCTGAATTATTTCATCTAAGTTCAGGGTTGTCATGGATAAAATTTGCTCTTTCGCTTCAAGTTGTATCAACTTATTACCTTTACCCTTATTTAAATTTGGGAGCTCTGCCAAATCAATGATTAAGAGTCGACCTGCTGAACTGAGCACAGCCAAATGTGTCATATTTTGAGCAGATATTAATGGTAAAGCTTTTGATTTATCAGGCACCGACAAGAATGTTTTACCTGCCTTGGCATTGGTATCTAGCTGTTTGGCTTGAGTTTTAAATCCATAACCTGATGTACTAGCAGCGATAAGTTCAGACGCTTCATCTTCTAGATAAACCTGAATAAACGACACGCCGCTTGCAGGAGCAAGTTTGGAACTTAATGGTTCACCTAAACCTCTTGCTGATGGCAAGCTGCTGATAGGTAAAGCATAACTACGCCCTGTCTCATCAAGGAAATAAATCCGTTGATTGGTTTTGCCCACAGCGTGACTTAAATATTGGTCACCCGCACGGTAGTTTAAGTTTTCTGCATCAACATCTGCACCTTTTGCGGCACGAATCCAACCTGCTTCAGATAAAACCACTGTTACTGTTTCTGCTGGTACAAGGTCTTGTTCTTTAATCTGAACAGCTTCAGCACGTACCACAATTGGAGAGCGGCGCTCATCACCAAACTTTTTCGCGTCTTCTTTTAATTCACCAATAATCAGATTTTTTAAAGATTCTGGATTTCCTAATTGCTCACGAATAATGGCTGCTTTTGCTGCAAGTTCATCCTGCTCTTGACGGATTTCCATCTCTTCAAGTTTTGCTAAATGACGTAACTTGAGTTCTAAAATTGCTTCTGCCTGTATCTCATCAATCTTGAAGTGTTCCATCAATACAGGTTTAGGCTGATCTTCTTCACGAATAATACGAATAACCGTATCAATATCAAGATAAGCAATTAAAAGACCTTCCAAAATATGCAGACGCTTTTCAATTCGGTTTAAATGATATTCTAAACGGCGGGTTACCGTTTTTTTACGAATCTCAATCCATTCCAGTAAAATACGACGAATCGATTTAACCTGAGGACGCCCATCTTCACCAATCATGTTTAAATTAACACGATAGCTTGACTCTAAGTCCGTCGTTGCAAATAAGTGGCTCATCACCGCTTCAGCATCAATACGATTTGAACGAAGTACAATCACTAATCGTGTTGGGTTTGCATGATCCGACTCATCACGTATATCCACCACCAATGGTAGCTTCTTAGCCTGCATTTGATCGGCAATTTGAGTAATGACCTTAGAGCCCGATACCTGATAAGGCAATTCAGTAATCACGATTTCATTTTTTTCGATGGTGTACACCGCTCGCATGCGGTAACTACCACGACCAGTAGTCTGGATTTTGAGTAATTCTTCTGGTGGAGTAATGATTTCAGCTTTTGTTGGTAAATCTGGCGCTGGAATATATTCAGCCAATTTTTCATCTGAAGTTTGCGGATTACGAATTAAGGCAATCGTTCCTTTAATCACTTCACGTAAATTATGCGGCGGAATATCTGTCGCCATACCAACAGCAATCCCTGTTGTGCCGTTGAGTAGAATATTAGGAATACGTGCTGGCAACGTAATGGGTTCTTTTAATGAACCATCAAAGTTATCTTGCCAGTCAGTTGTGCCCTGCCCTAACTCATTTAACAATAACTCACTGTAGGCAGAAAGTTTTGCTTCGGTATAACGCATCGCAGCAAATGACTTAGGATCATCTGGCGCCCCCCAGTTACCTTGTCCTTCAATTAAAGGATAACGATAGCTAAACGGCTGTGCCATCAATACCATGGCTTCATAACATGCAGAATCGCCATGGGGATGGTATTTACCGAGTACATCACCGACTGTACGTGCTGATTTTTTTGGCTTACCACTATTTTTCAGCCCTAATTCGCTCATGGCAAATACAATACGGCGCTGTACAGGCTTTAAACCATCACTGATATGTGGCAATGCACGGTCCATGATGACGTACATGGCATAATTCAGGTAAGCCTGTTCAGTAAATTCGGCTACAGAGCGGTTTTCTGTCGCTTGATGCGCAAGGCTGGTCATAGTCAGCTTATCTTCCAAATCAGTCGTTATTTTAAATGAGTCTTATGCTAAGTGGGCTATGTTACAGACACAAGAGGGAGTCTGTCACCTGAGCGTCAAATTATGTCTCATGTCTCTATATTTTTAGTTATTTGCTATAAAGTTAGGCAAAACTAGAGGCCTATCGACTCTAGTCTTTTCCCTTGAGTTTCTTCACCTAATATCAAAATTACAGCTGCGACCAAAAGTAAAACAACAGTAAACATCATAAAGACATGGCTAAATCCATTCTTAGCCACCATCATATGTGTAACGACTATCGGTGCCAAAATCCCGCCTAAACGCCCCATTGCCGATGCCCAGCCCGAACCGAAAGCCCGAATATTGGCTGGATATTGTTCTGGCGTATAGGTATATAAAACTCCCCATGCCCCTAAATTAAAGAATGACATGAGGCAGCCCCAAAACATAATGCTGTTTACGCTGTCGGCTTGTCCAAAGAAATATGCAGACAATGCACAAAAACCAATAAAAGAAGCCAGTGTAATTTTTCTACCCAATCGTTCAACAAACCATGCCGCTGCCAAGTACCCCGGTAGCTGTGCCAAAATCATTAAAAGTACATATTCAAAAGATTTAACAATGTCATAGCCCTGTTTCACCAATAAGCTTGGTAACCAAGTGAAAATGCCATAGTAGGAATACACAATTCCAAACCAGATGAGCCACAGCATTAAACTACGACGAGCAAAAGGACCACTCCAAAGTTGTTTAAAAGAGACCTTTTGTTGTATGGCTACAGGCACAACTTCAATATGGTGAACAATTTGAACACCTGCCTGAGCTTCTAATTTTTGAACTAATGCATGCGCTTCTTCAATACGACCATGATTGATCAAGTACGGTATAGATTCGGGGAGTTTTTTCCAAATTACTAAAATATAAATCAATGGAAGGCCACCAATAAGAAATGCAATATGCCAGCCAAATTTAGGAATAATGAAATAAGAAACTAGGGCTGCAACTAACCAGCCTAACCCCCAAAAGCTTTCAAGGAGTACAATAAAACGACCGCGTACATGTGAAGGTATATATTCACTAACCAGTGTTACCGCAACAGGTAACTGTCCGCCAAGTCCAACGCCAACAATAAAACGAAAAATTAATAACCACTTTAAATCTGGAGCAAAAGCACATAAAGCGGTAGCGATGCTATAAATTACCATGGTAGAGGCAAATATTGTCTTTCGACCAAAACGGTCTGCTAAAGCGCCCGAGCAAACCGCTCCAATAGCCATTCCTACAAAGCCAATGCTCACAATCCAACCACTTTCAGCTGGAGTTAATGCCCAGTCCTTGACTAAGGTCGTCATGATAAAAGCAATGATGCCAGTGTCCATCGCATCAAACATCCAACCTAAACCCACTACCCATAAAAGCGTGTAGTGAAATTTGCCAATTGGAAGATTTTGTATACGTGAAACCAGATCCATAAGAAAACTCTACTGGAAAAAATAAGTGAGCAAGACAATATAGTTAATTGTTATAGCATGCTCACATAGCATTCTGCATAATTAATGTTCATCGGTTGAAGAAGCCGATTCTGCATCGTCATCTTTATAAATAAACTTAGGCATTTCTAAGCCGAAATAGATCGCAAGCAAACGCAGGGTAAAACCGAAAATTAAGGTTGAAATAACAGTTAACTCTAAACTGAATCCTAAATCCTGACATACCCAGTAACAGATGACTGCCACAAAAGAAATACTCGCATAAAGTTCGCGACGGAAAACGAACGGAACATCGTTACATAAAATGTCACGTAAAATACCGCCAGAAACTCCAGTTAACACCCCTGCTACTGCCGATACGACAAAACCATGTCCCATTTGCAAGGCAATCTGACAACCAATAATGGTAAATCCAATTAGGCCTAAGGCATCGAGTACCAAAAAGATGTTATGTAAATGACGCATCCATTTGGCAATAATGATTGTGACAAATGCAGCACAACAAGTCAGAACCAAATATTCAGGATGTTTTACCCAAGTTAAAGGATAGTGTCCGAGTAGTACATCACGTACAGAACCACCTCCTAAAGCAGTCACACAGGCAATCAGTACGACACCGAACCAGTCCATACTCCGTCGCCCCGCAGACAATGCACCTGTCATGGCTTCGGCAGTAATCGCAATAATATAAATAACGGTGAGTAACATCGCCCTTTCCCTCAGGCCAAACGGTGGCCGTATTTTAAGGTAAAGTTATATGAATTGTGCACAGCATTGTTTAAATTTTTTTCCGGAGCCACATACACACGGTTGTTTCATCGTGACATTCATTTCTACAGTCGGATCAAGAAAAAACCATTGTTGTTGGTGACATACAAAATGTGAAACCTCATGGTGAACTTGAGCTTTTTGTCCCTCATGATAATGTGCCTTGAACTCAACCTGCGCATGCGTTTTGTCTAGTTTTTCTTTGGCCTGAATAACGTCTAAACCCAGCCATTGATTTTGTTTGCTCCAGTCTGCAATAGCTTCTTTATCAAGCGCAGCTTGCTGACCTAAAGCAGTTGTTTTCACAATATAGTCAATTTGCTGTAATGCAAAAGCACTATAACGCGAACGCATAAGCTGCTCTGCTGTTAGGGCTTTTTCTGTACCTAAATGTAAAGGCTCACAACATTCTGCATAGCTGCCTTTTCCACATGGACAAGTGTGTTGAGTCATTTTGTGTTTCTCAAATAAAAAATAGCTCAGAGTTGAGCTATTTTATGATGTTTCTAGACTTGAAATGTCATTTAATCTTTTGATTCATCTTGTTCGATAGAAACAATATGAACTTTCTCGATTTTATGGCCTTCCATCGTCACCACTTCAAAGCGATAACCATCTGCTTCAACAGTTTCACCATTTTCAGGCAAGCGACCTAAATGGAATAATAAATAGCCCGATAAAGTAGAATACTGTTCACTTTCATCAACCAAATCACGGCCTAATAACAAAGATACATGGCGAATGTCAGTTGAACCTTCAAGTATTAATGAACCATCTTCCAAGCTCTCAGCGGCTGCATCTAGTTCATCTTCATCTGGGAATTCACCCGCAATTGCTTCTAAGATATCGATTGGTGTTGCAATACCTTCAATTGAACCGTATTCATTTAAAACGATTGCCATTTGTAAAGGCGCTTGACGTAATTGCTCCATCACCATAAGTACCTGAGCATTTTCATGCACAATGACAGGTTCACGTAAATGCTTTTGGAAATCGACCACACCAGTTTCAATAAAGCCATTCAAAACTTTATGAGTGAGTGCAATACCCTCAATGTTATCAAGTTCACCACGTGCAACAATCAAACGAGAGTGTGTCATTGACATTAAACGTTCTTTTAAAACTTCCGGCTCATCGTCTAAATCAATCCATTCAAGTTCAGGTCGTGGCGTCATTACGGACTTTACTGGACGTTCTGATAAACCAAGAACACCTTGCACAAGTACACTATGATAAACACCATTGTCTTCATCAAAAACTTCATCTGCAAAAGCTTGAGTAGCTAATACGTCCTCTTTATCAGAAGATTGTGTATCTGAGCTAGAACCACTGCTTTTACTTCCTAGCATACGTAAAACCGCAGAGGCAGTGCGATAACGCAAGTCTGTGGTTGTAACCAGCTTTTCCTGATTGCGGCGCATGCTCTGATTGATAATTTCCACCAAAACAGAGAAGCCAATTGCAGCATATAAGTAGCCCTTCGGAATATGGAAACCAAAACCTTCCACGACCAAAGAGAAACCAATCATCATCAAGAAACCAAGACACAGAATAACGACCGTTGGATGCTTATTAACAAAGTCCATGAGTGGTCTTGATGCCCACAACATGATTCCGATAGCAATTACAACGGCAACCATCATGATTGATAGCTCTTTCACCATACCTACAGCTGTAATCACACTATCTAACGAGAACACAGCATCAAGCACAACAATCTGGACAATGACCATCCAGAACGCAGCATGAACAGGATTATCTTCTTTATGAAGTTGGTTACCTTCCATTCGTTCATGCAATTCCATGGTGCCTTTAAAGAGCAAGAACACACCACCGAACAGCAAAATCAAATCACGACCAGAGAATGGATGATTAAGAATATGGAAGAGTGGTTCAGTCAGAGTCACAACCCAAGCAATCGAAGCTAAAAGTATTAGACGCATTCCTAAGGCGAGTACCAGACCCACTACGCGCGCTTTAGCTCGCTGCTCTGGCGGCAGTTTTTCGGCCAAAATAGCAATGAAAACGAGGTTATCAATCCCCAGAACAATTTCGAGAACGATTAAAGTTGCTAAGCCCACCCAAGCAGCGGGATCAGACATCCATTCAAAGATCATCGATCCTGCTCCTGCGCTGACTGGATTTTATCTTTATTTGGCAACACAGCAGGCATGCCCATACAAAGGAGGGAAAATGTTTTTTTAGGACAAGAAATTAAAACGGAGCGACTACAACCACTACCCATATTTGTTCATATGTTGTTAAACGAATTTTTAGTATAGGCAAGATTTAATAGAAATTCATCATTTTTATTTGTTCATGAAGGGCATTCACCAAACCCATACAAAACATGAATCTTTCTTATAAATCTGCTTATAAAGTTGTCATATCTTTGGCTTAGTGTAGACAAGAAATATGAACGTGATAAGGTGAAAATAAAGCAATGAATAGCGTATTAACAATGGCAGTAAATGATTCATCCATAACAGCTGTAAAAACAAAACAACCTCTTATTGCATTATATTGTGGTTCACGTGTAGGAAATAATCCAATCTATCGAGAAAAAGCAATTGAGCTCGCTCGTGGAATTGCTGAGCAAGGCTTTGGTTTGGTCTACGGCGGTGCAAGCATTGGCTTAATGGGACAAGTAGCCGACAGCGTACTCGAAAATGGCGGTGAAGCTGTGGGAGTGATCCCTGATTTTATGCTTAACTATGAAGAAGCACACTCAAGATTAACCGAATTACACGTAGTAGAAACCATGCATGAGCGCAAAGCCATGATGGCTGAACGTGCAAGTGCATTTGTTGCATTACCGGGTGGTTTAGGAACATTCGAAGAGATATTAGAAATAGCCACTTGGGGTCAACTCAACCAACATCAAAAACCCATGATTTTATATAACGTAAATGGTTTTTATAATGCATTGATTGCTCAGTTAGATCATGCGGTTCAAGAGGGTTTTCTCCCACTTCAACACCGTGCTAAATTGATTATCTGCGAAGACGTTGATCAAATTTATAACGTGATTAAAAACTTAAAAATGCCAAAAAGATTTGTTGTCTAGTTGCCCACCTACTCTCCATAAAAAAGCGGTCCTGCCGCTTTTTTTGTTTTAACTATTTTCACCGTGCCTTCAAAAGTACTTAGATTTAGTAAAGGGGTACTCAACATTGTCTTACTTTTTTTACTTTCAATTTGTTTTACACTAGACCAAAACGTTAACTTTCAAATGTTATGAATGCCACGCCGACCCACCAAGCCTTGCAACCTGAATATCGCTTACTCGTACTTTTGGTTTCCATTGGCTTTTTTATGCAGGCTTTGGACACAACGATTGTAAATACTGCTATTCCTGCAATGGCTCATCATCTAAATGAAGATCCATTACGCATGCACAGCGTAGTAGTGGCCTATGTTTTATCAGTAGCTGCCTGTATTCCTTTAAGTGGCTGGTTAGCAGACCGCTTTGGTGTTAGAAATATTTTCTTATCGGCAATCGTTATTTTTACTCTGGCTTCTTTAGGTTGTGGTCTTTCTCAAAGTCTCAATGAGCTGTTAGTTTTCCGAGTCATCCAAGGCGTGGGTGGAGCATTATTACTCCCTGTTGGTCGATTATCTCTTTTAAAAATTATTCCCCGAACTCAGTTCTTAGCTGCAATGAGCTTAATGAGTCTTGCAGGTTTACTCGGACCTTTGGCTGGTCCAACTTTAGGCGGCTGGTTAGTTGAAGTTGCAACTTGGCACTGGATTTTTCTCATCAATATTCCTATGGGTATCTTAGGCATATTAATGACATTAAAAGTCATGCCAAATGTCAAAGAGCCTACAGTTAAGACATTTGATCTGATCGGTTTTATATTATTAGTGGTAGCAATGATCGGATGGTCTTTGGGTATCGAACATCTAGCCTCACCTGAATATTCAAAATGGTTCAGCATTTCGCTATTGGTGGTCGGCATAATCGCAACACTTTGGTATGCCTATCATTCTCACACCCATCAAAACGCATTATTCCGCAGTCGACTCTTTAGAAATAAAATTTATGCGATTGGTATTTTAGGTAATTTCTTTGCCCGCTTTGGTGGTAATGCCTTACCTTTTGTTTTACCGCTCATGTTACAGGTCGCTTTTGGTTTTGAACCTTTTATTGCGGGTTTAATGATGATTCCTCTGGTCTTAGGTTCATTATTTTCAAAGCCAATCGTCAGACCGATTATTCAGAAAATTGGCTATAGACGTTTTTTACTCATCAACACAACGCTGGTCGGGTTATGTATTGCATCTTTTGCCATCATGACAGTCGACACTCCAACTTGGTTTAGAGCCTTACACTTTTTCTTATTTGGTACATTAAATTCATTACAATTTGTTGGAATGAACACTTTGACCTTAAAAGATTTGCCTCAACAAGATGCGAGTAGCGGTAATAGTTTTTTATCGATGATCATGATGCTATCAATGAGTATTGGCGTGGCGCTGGCAGGTACACTCATTAATGTATTTACCAGTTATTATGGTGCCGATCACGTGACAACAGCATTCCATGTCACCTTAATTTGCCTCGGTTGTATCAATGTCATTGCTGCACTTATCTTCTGGCAAATTCCCAAAAATACCCCCGTATAAGCCGTTGCATTTTTAGCGTGGTTTATCACTCTTGAATCACGTTATGATGTCGGCCTAACATCTTTAATGAGTTTTGCATGACCAAACTGGCTAAAACCTTTTTCACAGCACGGCACTACAATACCCTAATGGGAATTGGCTTGGCATGTGTTATGGGAGTTCTGGCTTATTTTGGTCTGTTCTATCAACAAAAAGCTGTTGCACAAGATTATCCAATTCAGGGATTCGATGTCTCTCACCATCAAGGTGACATTGACTGGAAAAAAATATCACCGGAAAAGTTCCAATTCGTTTATTTAAAAGCGACTGAAGGCGGCGATTTTAAAGATTCAAAATTTCAAGAAAATTGGCTTAAGGCTCGTGAACATGGGCTTCATGTAGGGGCTTATCATTTTTACCGTCTATGCCGTGATGGTAAAACGCAAGCAGATAACTTTATTGCGACTGTGCCTAAAAAATCAGATGCGCTTCCGCCAGTTATTGATCTGGAATACGACAGTAACTGTATTAATACATACACCAAAGAACAATTAATTAAAGAAATTGGCATCATGCATGATCGCTTAAAACAGCATTATGGCAAACAGCCCATCTTTTATATTTCTAGAACTTTTTATCACATTGTCCTAGTTGGAAATTTTTCTGGTACTCCTCTTTGGGTGCGCGATTATGAAGCTAAACCTGAACTCAAAGATAAAAGAAAATGGCTCTTTTGGCAGCATAGTAATCAGGGTAAAATTGAAGGGATAACAAAGCCTGTAGACTTAAATGTCTATGAGGGTTCAGTCAAAGAATGGCACCAATTTTTACAGCAGCAAGGCATCGTGAAAGCACAATAATATGCGCAAAATCATTCATATCGATATGGATGCCTTTTATGCATCAGTCGAGCTACGGGAACAACCTGAATTAAGGCATTTACCCGTTGTTATTTCGTCTCATCATCCGCGAGCTGTGATTGCTGCTGCATCTTACCCTGCCCGTGAATTTGGTTTACGTTCAGCCATGTCGATGAGTCAGGCAAGAAAACTATGCCCTCAAGTCGTTATTATTGAACCAAATTTTGAAAAATATCGCACAGTTTCAGCTCAAATTCACTCGATCTTTCAACAATATACTCTGCTTATTGAGCCATTATCTTTAGATGAAGCTTATTTGGATGTCACTGAGAATTTAAAACAGATTGCGAGTGCAACTGAAGTTGCCATGCATATTCGAGAAGATATTTTCAGATTAACTGGACTGACTGCATCGGCAGGTGTAGCACCCAATAAGTTTTTAGCAAAAATTGCTTCTGACTGGAATAAACCGAATGGTTTATGCGTAATAAAACCTTCGCAGGTTGCTAATTTTATTCAGGACCTTCCGCTTAAAAAAATTCCTGGAGTCGGTAAAGTTACTCAAGAAAAATTACAGCAACTTCAACTACATACTTTGGGCGACTTACAAAAAATTGAAGAGGCTATTTTAGTTCACCATTTCGGTAAATATGGTCAACAGCTCTATCTATATGCGCAAGGGATTGATCATAGACCTGTTCAAGCTGAAAGAGCTCGCCAACAAATTTCGAAAGAGACTACCTTTGATAGTGATTTTACTTTAGCTCAATGTCAGCCCTATTGGCAGGGATTAGCCGAAAAAGTCTGGCAAAGCTTAGAGAAAAAACAGCTCAATGCACGTGGTGTTAATGTCAAACTTAAACTCAAGAATTTTCAGACTTTACAACATAGTAAAAGCTTTAAAAGACCTATTCAGTCGCTACACGACCTAATCCAAGTTTTATTTTTGTTATTAAATGAAATGCAGATTCCCGAACATTTCCAGTTTCGCTTAATTGGTATAGGGGTTTATCAGTTACAAACCCAATCAGATGACTTTCAACTAAACCTTTGGTGATTGACTACTTTTCACTCAAAAAGAGTGGATTTTGAACAAAATCTATTCCCTTTTGCTCCAAGTTTAGAGTAACCTAATCAGCGCATATTCATTACCCATGTATTTGCAACATGCTTAAAGCAACCTTTACTTTTGGCATACCGTCCTGTGATTGGCGTGACGACCAAATCCGAATATTACAGGGCACAAATGTGCCCTTTTATTAAGATCTCAATTAAAATTTATTCTTTAATAAAAACATTTATATATTACAGTCCTGTTTGGTCATTTTAATATGAGTAATTAAAGAACTATCTTTATAGTAATATTTCAAACTAATTTGTGCTCCTTTATCTAATAGTTCTTTCATTGTTGTATTTTCACAAACATTCTTTATCATTTCCGGAATTCCATTACTTTCAACCCATTCATTCCATTCAATAGGAAGATCAGCCGCATTGAAGTGAATTAAACGATAAATCATAGTTAACTCCTTACCTTTCGCTTCGACATGCTCGAAATTTGTTTCTCTATCTACCTGTCTTGGTAGATTTTTATTCATTAAATTTGCTCCCAAAGATAACTGTAATTCGAGATCATCTTTTATTCCTTTTTTGCACAAATTCGGTGGGTTAAGTGTTGAATACTCTTCTGTAATATATAGTTTTTTATCATCTTTTCTTGAAACCACCATATAATAGTCATTATCTGAATAACAATTTCTATTACTATACTTAGTGGCTGTAATTTTCGCGGACTCTTGTTCTCTTATAATTTTCACATTGCTCAATTTAATTTGATAAGCCATTCTTTTTATTAATTCAATATTCTCTAAGTTTAACTCTTTAAATTTCTTACCAGTCATACTTATTGTTCTTTCAATACCATCTGAGGTTATACCTGTTGCATGAATTTTTGCATCATCTGCATACATTTCCAACCCTTTAGCATCTGAACTATTTGACAAATCTTCATATTTTTTTAAGAACATCAAATACTGTTGATCTGGATTAAATGCATAAGATATAGAGGTAGTGCTAATTAATATCCATAATATAAATAGTATAATTCTTTTCAACTTCAATATATCCAATTAAGTTTATTTTTATTAATAATATAATACTCAAACTATATAATAAATATTTTCATTAATTATTCTATTTAAATATAAAATTTACAATTTAATATAGTTCGATCAAGTACAATTCATTTTATTTTTTTACTCGGTAATAAATATGACGGTAAAGCGTTTACACGTTACTTCACGCTACTGCGAAGTTGCGATTTCAGGTAATTTAGTACACTTAGCTGGGCAACTCGCAGATGATACAAGCGTAGATGTTACATCACAGACTCAGCAAACTTTAGATAATATTGATCGCTTATTGGCAGAAGCTGGAACCGATAAAACCCACATTCTTTCTGTCATGATTTTTCTAAAAGATATCGAAAAAGATTATGCAGCGATGAATGCTGTTTGGGATGCATGGATTAGTGAAGGGAACCCGCCAGCGCGTACTTGTGTAGAGTCAAAACTTTATACGCCAGACGTGCTTGTAGAAATGACGGTTGTTGCAGTACTTCCATAATTTTTATAAATATAAATCGAGATTAAATTGAGCAATATCTCTAGTTATATTGCTCAATTTTTTACTGCTTAAATAATTAATGTCAGTATCTTATTAGGGCTTATCAAATTGCTAAGCTTGCCCATACTTGTTATTCAAGATTAGGCACAATTATTTTTAATCTTTATTGCACCGAACTCTTATCCAAATCCGACGTTACCTACTTTTTAAGACTTCACAAAAGCATTTGACATTCTTTCTAGCTGCGGCGTTGCATGTAAAGTTGCCATCTCTGTTTCTGGACTCAATAAGTCTCTTCTTAGATCATGATAGTCAGGTACCTCACTGTAATGCAGCACACGATAACCAGCGAGTTGCAACAGACGACGTTCATATTGTTGATGCGCTCGGCGTAAACCATTTTCGCCAAGAACAACAACTACAACAACCTGATAATTTTGATCAAGTACAACAAAATCAGCTGCCATATTTTGATATTTTCGACGTGTATGCGCATATTTTGTAGTTAATAGTGCATCAAAGGATACATGTGCCAATACTGTAAATTTAGGCAAAACTGTTTGTAGTCTGGTTAATGTTATTTGCTCATGACTCGTTAATACTGCACGGCGCTTCAAGGCACTATCATGTTGATGCCTTCGTGAAAGACTTTTCACTGCCATCACAACAGCCAAAAATAATAATAAGATCGTAATTAGATAATACATGGGCTTAATCCTTTAAGTTTTTTATAATGATTTTGCTAGATCACACTTTGTTTTAATTGATAACGACACAGCCGTTCTTTAAAAGGTTCACTTAGTAATTTCACTTGTAGTTATCAAGCTTGGCTTAAATTTAGCCACCCTCACATTATTTATAATCATAGAGTCAACAACAATCAAGTGCAGCTCGTCAGATTTATTAAAATTATCGTTTTTCGTTACTCTTTTTGTACCAAAAATCTCACTATGCGATTTAAATAGACACATTAAAAACAAAAAAGGCTCTGTTTAAGAGCCTTTTTTATCATTATCCACGAGCTTTTGATTTTGGTTTACTTTTACCACCAAACGGTCTCTTCTCGCCTGTTTCACGAGGAGGTAAACCTGTATGCTGGGTTAGAACCTGTCCTTTTTGTGGACGTTTTTGCCCCGCTGCTGAGCGAGATTGCCCCTGACCGCGTTTTGCTGAATCTCCCGCCACAGACGAGTTCTTCTTACGTGCAGATTTATATTCACCTTCAGCAGTACCTTGTGGCTGATAGGTCGGAATCAAATGCTGCTTCGAATTACCAATTAAATCGGCACGACCCATTTCTTTTAAGGCCTCACGAAGTAATGGCCAGTTGTTTGGATCATGGTAACGTAAGAATGCTTTATGCAAACGACGACGCTTCTCACCTTTTACAATATCAACTTTTTCAGTATAGCGAGCTACTTTAGCAAGCGGGTTTTTACCCGAATAGTACATGGTGGTTGCAGTTGCCATTGGCGATGGGTAGAACGTTTGTACCTGATCGGCACGGAAACCATTTTTCTTAAGCCAGATTGCAAGGTGCATCATGTCATAATCTGAAGTACCCGGATGCGCAGCAATAAAGTAAGGAATTAAATATTGCTCTTTTCCGGCTTCTTTACTAAAGCGGTCAAACATTTGCTTGAAACGATCATATGTCCCAATACCCGGTTTCATCATCTTCGATAAAGGGCCATTTTCGGTATGCTCTGGAGCAATTTTTAAATAACCGCCAACATGATGTTGTACCAGTTCTTTTACATATTCCGGATTCAGTACGGCAAGGTCATAACGTAAACCTGAACCAATTAGAATCTTCTTCACACCTTTAATCGCACGCGCTTTACGATAAAGCTGTACTAAAGGTGCATGATCAGTATGCAAGTTTTGACAAACACCCGGATATACACAAGAAGGTTTACGGCAGTTCTTTTCAATTTCAGGGTCTTTACAGTGCAAACGGTACATGTTTGCTGTTGGACCGCCTAAGTCAGAAATAATGCCTGTGAAGTTTGGTGCCGTGTCACGAATTTTCTCAATCTCACGTAAAATTGAGTCTTCAGAACGGTTTTGAATAATACGTCCTTCATGCTCTGTAATCGAACAGAAAGTACAGCCACCAAAACAGCCACGCATAATGTTGACCGAGAATTTGATCATGTCAAATGCTGGGAAACGAGCATCGCCATATGTTGGATGAGGCAAACGTGCATATGGAAGATCAAACACATAGTCCATTTCCTCAGTGGTTAGAGGAATTGGTGGAGGATTGATCCAGACATCACGTTCACCATGGCGTTGAACGAGTGCACGTGCATTACCCGGATTAGTTTCAAGATGCAAAATACGGTTTGCATGCGCGTAAAGCACGTGATCATTTGACACGTCTTCAAAAGAAGGTAAACGAATGACCGCTAACTCGCGTGGAGGTAACTTATGTTTAATTGCTTTTGACGGTGCCGGCTTTAATTGAACAATTTGAGTGTCGTCATCTAGTTTGTCGCCTTCACGCACAATCGGATTTGCAACAATCTCTTTCTGGAAATCTTGATACTGAGCTAATGAGTTACCTTTTTCTTTTTCAACCTCACAGCCATCAATATCTTCAGTCATGACATATGGGTTAATAATTGGATCAACACGTCCAATCGTATCTACATCATTACTCGCAACTTCAACAAACTTTGCTTTTGATGCTTTGTTATGTTTATTAATAATAAATGCTGTACCACGAACATCTGTAATCTCGTGGATTTTTTCACCTTTAGCCAAACGATGCATCACATCAATAATGGCACGCTCACCATTACCATACATAAGCAAATCGGCTTTTGAATCCATCAAAATCGAACGACGAACTTTATCTGACCAATAATCGTAGTGTGCAATACGACGTAAACTGCCTTCAATTCCACCTAATAACACAGGTACATCAGGGAATGCTTCACGACAACGCTGGCAATATACTGTTGCTGCACGGTCAGGACGTTTGTTCGGCTCATTGTTTGGAGAGTAAGCATCATCTGAACGAATTTTACGATCTGCCGTATAACGGTTGATCATCGAATCCATATTACCTGCCGTCACACCCCAAGCAATGGTGGGCTTACCTAAAACGCGGAAGCTTTCAACATTGGTCCAGTCTGGCTGTGCAATAATTCCGACACGAAAACCTTGTGCCTCAAGCACACGTCCAATCACACCTGAAACAAACGATGGATGGTCAATATAGGCATCACCGCAAACTAAAATGAAGTCACACGCATCCCAGCCGAGTTGATCCATTTCTTCTCGTGACATCGGCAAAAATGGCGCTGGTTCAAAACACGACGCCCAATATTTGTCGTAATCAAACAACGCTTTTGGCGCAGTTTGCATGGTGTAGGCAGTAGACATGGCTTGCGAATCTCGGCTAGCAGATGGAGGAGAGACATCTAAAGATGAAAGCCGATCATTTTAACATGAATTCCATTCATTTTCCCTGTTTATAAAACAAACGAAAACAAGGATATAAAAAATAATTTGATTAAAGTTTATCCAATATTTTATTCTTCTAATAAATGCGGCGGAATAAAAGCCGCCGCAGTTTTAACTCATTTATTTATAGGGGTTAGAACAAAGCTTTTGGCAAACGAATTTGAATAATCTCATTATCGTCAGCCAATTTTGCGTTACGCCCTGTAGAGCCTGGGAAGTTATTATCATTTAGAACAGTCAGCGTTGTACCATTTTCAATGATGACATCTTCAATGGTTTCAAATGGGAAGGCGAAAACTTGTTCTGTCCCAATATCCCCTGCTCTTGCTGTGCCATAAAGTAAATTAGGATTGGCAATTTTAATTAAATCGACTAAATCTTCGCGACTTACTAGTTGGCCTGACTCATTTAATTTAATACGAATTAGTTTTTTATATCCGCCTAAATTATTCTGAGTCGCATCACGCTCAATAATAATGCCTTCTTTATCATTAAAGAGTTGGAAGTCCCCAATATTGGTTGCCTTACTGTCTAACTGAAACCAATAATATTTTCCTGTATAAGCTTTTTTCTTCAGATCAAATTGGGAAATCAATAATTGTCTTTCCGTTTCTCGAATTGATTTAAGTGGTTTCTCTACAAGAGGATAGAGATATTGGCCATCTGGCGAAATTGCCATTCCTTCAAAACCGCCACTTTGCTGAACTAGAGGCTCTACAAAATTAATTTGCGCTTTATTAAACTGATTTTGAGGAGAGCGAAGTTCTTGCGTCGGATTTAGTGGATTTGGCAGAGCAATTGGAGCATCCAACAACACACCATCTGCAGAGAAATGAAGTAAATAAGGACCAAACTCATCACCAATCCAATAAGTCCCATCACTAGTACGTTGCATTGACTCTGGGTCAAAATCAGCACCCGTTAATAAACGCTCAGCTGTATCACCATTGACGATATTAAATGGAATTAACTTGTTTGGATCACGCAGTTGGATAAAGCTTTGCACAGTCACTTGACCCGTGCCTTTAGCTTTAGTTTTGAAATCAGGCTTTAATTTATAGATACGAAGTAAAAAGTCTGATGAATTATCTTGAGTTCCAAACCCGTTATCGGCCATTGCCATATAACTGCCATCTTCATTTTTTAATGCAGCAGAAAAGCCCTGTACAGGTTGACCTTTAAATGGAGGATAAATTCCATTTGCACCTTTCACATATGCGCCAGATTCTGGACCAGCTGCATAGGTTTCTACAGGTAACTTGGCAAAAGAAATTAAGGTCGGTTCGGTAACGTTTTCAGTGGGTGAAGTTTGTTCTTGATCGTTATCATCGTTACATGCCGTCAATCCTAAACTGGCACAGCATAATAATGCCACTAAAGTTTTTTTGCTCATGGTTTTATACAGTCGGTAAAAAATTAAGCAAATTTAATCAAGCTTATATGAAGTTTTTACTTCAAAAAGATGAAATCTTTATGGCGAAAATATGACAAATATATCTGTTAGATCAATGTTAAAAAACTATTGGCTCAAGATTTCACTAAAGTTTCGTTGGCTGATATTCTCCAGCAATTGCTGCTTTCAAAAAATTCTGAAAGGTAGGACATAGCATATGATTTTCAGCAGGACACACTGCCGCATGTTGTAATCCTTGACTAATAAAATGTAATCGCTTTGCCATTTGCTCTAATTGTTCAGCTTTATCTTTTAATTTTTGACGATCAAGATCAGGTTTACCATCTTGTCCAAACATTGTGGCGATTTCATTTAAAGAAAAACCCGCAGCACGACCTAAAGCAATTAATGCCAATTGATCAAGCACCTGTTTACCATACTGCCGGCGTAAACCTTGCCGCCCTATTGATTTAATTAATCCCTTCTCTTCATAAAAACGTAGCGTTGCTGTTGTGACTTGTGCCTTTTTCGCGACTTCACCAATATCCATAATACCCTCTTGACTTCAAGTGAACTTTAACTTGCACAATAAATTTATCACGTTTCATACGTATAAAAGCAAGGTGTAAAAATGAATATCTCCACATTGTTCTTTCAAGCTTTATGCCTCGGTATCGGGGCAACAGTAATTATGGATATCTGGCTGTTAATATTAAAGATATTCAAAATTTCAACCTTAAATTTTGCCTTTCTCGGACGCTGGATTGGTTGGATATTTCAAGGCAAATTCATACATCAATCCATTGCCCAAAGCTCTCAAATTAAGGGTGAATATTTACTGGGTTGGATCACACACTATAGCGTTGGGGTGATTTTTGCCTTGAGCTTTCTTTTCATTGTCGGCTCCGATTGGCTCATTCATCCTCAGTTTTACTCAGCGCTCCTGTTTGGTGTGGTCACTGTTCTCATTCCTTTTTTTATTATGCAACCTGCAATGGGTAGCGGTTTCGCTTCTTCAAAAACCCCTCATCCATTTTTGAATTGTCTAAAAAGTTTGCTTAACCATAGTGTTTTTGGCTGTGGTTTATATCTCACTGCAAAAATCTTTCAAATTTAAAATAAAGGAAAATCTCATGAAAACCGTTGCTATTATTTACCATAGTCGCCAAGGTCATACTCAGTTTATTGCTCAGCAAATTCAAACTGGCTTATTAAGCCAAAAAAATATTAAAGTAGATCTACTGAGTGCTGAACATCTCATTGAAAACCCTGAAATACTTATCCAATACGATGGCTTGATTTGGGGATCTCCGACTTACTTAGGCGGAGTATCCTCGAAATTAAAACAACTCATGGATGCAACTGGCCCACTATGGAAAAAACAGAGCTTTAAAGGAAAACTAGCGGCTGGGTTTACCGTATCATCCCTTCCCGCAGGTGATAAACAATCGACATTAATTTCACTTTTTACCTTCTGTATGCAACATGGCATGTTATGGATCGGTAATCCAATTCTGCCCGAGCAACATCAAGGTGTGCCTTATTCTGAAGCTGCTAATCGTCTTGGTTCATGGTCAGGATTAATGGCTCAGGCTGAACACGGCAGTAGTCCCGATAGGTTTGATGAAGGAGACATTAAAACTGCTCGATTATTTGGAAATAATTTTGCAATGACCTTGAATGCTTATCTTGGAGTGTAAGATTATGACAGCACAAAGGATTTTATTACTCTTAATTTTATCCGCAACGATGTCATTTATAATTTCAGGAATTACGACTCTCAAAGCAGTAGGACCAGTTCAAAATTTCTTTTCATTATGGATATCCGCATGGGGTATTGCGTGGATATTTACTTTTCCAAGTGTGTTGATCTGTACTCCTGTAGCACAGAAACTAGTCAACATCGTATTTAAGAAAGTTGAAAAAGTATATCTGTAAGTTAAAACGTACAAAACTTGCGGTGATTTGCGGATATCCAGCTTTAGTATTTTTTTATAATATATGAAACATAGAGAGACAGGATGTCTCATTGAAGAAGAATAAGAACGCAGGAAGCGGTAGTTGACAGGAGTTAGCTACATAAGCTGAATACGAAGGAACCTCGACAGGATGTCGGGGTTTTTTCATTTTAATCATACAAAATTATCACTATTTTCTTGTGCTGAGCAACAGAACTTATATTGATCCATTAGTTACAGCTGAATACCATGATTTCATTTGAAACTTGATTATCGGTTTTATATTTTGCTTACCTCATCTTTATCTAACAATTATTTTAAACCGACTCAAATAAACATTTTGAGTCTCAAATTTTTCGTAATTGCTTTAATGACAATAATGACTGGGTGTACAAGCTTAGGCCCGAATAGTGGTTCATTTTCATGGCGTTCAAATAAGCTCTCGTCCGGTCTACAAAAAGCTTATTCTGTTCCACAAAGCACAGCAAATCGATTATCTCCAATAATTATTCAAAGTGCTGACCAATATAATGTGCCCCCTCTTTTACTTGCCGCGGTCATAAGACAAGAGTCTAGTTACAATAGTAACGCCCTCTCACCTACGGGTGCAGTAGGTTTAACTCAAATTATTCCTAGCTATTGGCAACAAACTTGTGCCGGTAATTTGTATGATGAAACGACTAATATTCAATGTGGTGCGTATATTTTAAATCATTATTATCAGTCAGCTGATAGTTGGTTTAAAGCCACTGCTTATTACAACGTTGGACCTACAGGATATGAGCGAAGTTTCTGGACACGGCACAAAGCTAAAAAATATGCTCGATCTGTTAAACGCCATCAAAAAGCTCTAAAAAGCGCCTTATAAATTAAGGTCAAATAAAAAGCCCATCTGTTGATGGGCTTTTTATACAAGTAATTTTATTCGTCAAATAAACCTTCAAATAGAACAGAAGATAAATAACGCTCTCCACTGTCTGGAAGAATAACAACAATCGTTTTGCCAGCATTTTCAGGACGTTCTGCAATTTTAGCAGCCGCAGCCAAAGCTGCTCCACTTGAAATACCCACTAAAATGCCTTCCTGCGTTGCACAATTTCTTGCCCACTGAATTGCTTCTTCACTAGTTATTGGTAGGACTTCATCAACAAGATCTAAATCAAGATTCTTTGGAATAAAGTTCGCACCAATTCCCTGAATTTTATGTGGTGCAGGTGTAATATTCTCACCATTTCTAGTTTGAGTAATAATTGGAGACTCAGCAGGTTCAACGGCTACAGAGTACAAAGGTTTATTTTGAACTTGTTCGAAATAACGAGAAATACCAGTAATTGTGCCACCAGTACCTACACCAGCAACCAAAATATCGACTTGCCCGCCTGTTGCTTGCCAAATTTCAGGACCAGTTGTATCCACATGGATTTGTGGATTCGCTGGATTTTCAAATTGTTGAGGTAGAAAATAAACATCTGGTTGTTCAGCTGCTAATCTCACAGCTTCATCAACTGCACCTTTCATCCCTTTCGCTGGTTCAGTTAAAACTAAATTGGCACCGAGTGCTTTTAACACTTTTCTACGCTCAAGACTCATGCTTGCAGGCATAGTTAAAGTAATTGGGTAACCCTTAGCCGCTGCAACAAAAGCCAACGCAATCCCCGTGTTACCACTGGTTGGTTCAATAATATGCATGCCTTCTTTTAACACACCACGCTTTTCTGCATCTGCAATAAGTGCCGCTCCAATACGACATTTCACAGAAAATGCAGGATTCCGACTTTCTACTTTTGCTAATATAGTTGCACCAGTTTTAATCAAACGATTGATACGAACTAAAGGTGTATTACCAATTGCTTCTGCATTATTTGAATAAACTGCGATCCCTAAATTATTGGGTGTTGGAAATTGCTGGTCGGTAGACATGTTATATCCTTATTAGATTTGGAATGATTCTGAATCATTATAGGCCTGTCAAACAAACAGGAAAGTAGAAAACATTAAGTTTTAGAAAAATTTATACTTTTAAGATAATAAAGCTTTTTTCATGAGGGACTAAAGTATAAATCATCAAACTTTTTATATAGAAGAATAACTAAGACTAATCATTTGATATAGCTAGAATTTTTATATTTTAATGTACCATTTTCTAATATTAATGTAGATTTCGTTACGCTATTACTTGTAACCACTTCTTTATAATTTCCTCTTTCTAACAAAAACTTAGTTTCACTTTCTAACACTACTTCTGCTGACTGCTTATTTTCAGATATATAAAGGGACTTGATCTTAGCATTATGAAGAATTTTGGAAGCATTAATAAAGGTTATAATTACTCCCTCTTTATAACTCTCTTTAATGAGAGGGGTAGCATCCTTCTTAGCACCCAAAAAATCTTCCGATAACAAGGCCATAAAACTCATTATTTCCTTGTTTTGTACTGATGTTTTTTCTTTTTCTAAAAGATTTAAAACCAATTTTTCATCAATAGATTCAGCTGGATAACTATTAAAAGCAAAACAAGCAAATAAAAAAACTATTATTCTCATAAAATACCTAAATTAAAATTATAAAAGGAAATTAAGATATTATTTCTTCGTTTATACCTTCCTATTTTGCTTATCTTTTCATCTTTTAGATTGAATTACTATAGGAAATCAGCGCACTTATTTAGATTTTCCAAACATAAAAAAACACCCTCAACTGTAAAGTTGAGGGTGTTTAGAATAATGAGCTGGCGATGACTTACTCTCACATGGGAAACCCCACACTACCATCAGCG
>NZ_LMOE01000009.1:0-174094 GCF_001423205.1 Acinetobacter sp. Leaf130 | reverse complement strand
GAGAGTAAGTCATCGCCAGCTCATTATTCTAAACACCCTCAACTTTACAGTTGAGGGTGTTTTTTTATGTTTGAATTAAATGACGAAAATAAAGAATTTAAAGGCAATAAAAATACTGATTCAAAATCAGATTTGTATACTAGCCGTGTTCTATGAATATAATAACGATGAAGTTTCTTATTTTTAGGTGTCTACGTGAAAATTAATTCCTTTTCTTCAATGCCTGAAGACGATGAAGAACGCTCTCTCCCTGAATTGGTCTATTGGGCTTCTTTAGGCGATCTAGATCAGGTAAAGCAATTACTTTTAGAAGGACAAGATCCTAATCAGGCAGATGATGAGGGCTATAGTGCTCTACAAGCAGCTGCCGAGAATGATCATCTAGAGGTGGTTAAACTATTAGTCGAAAAGGGAGCTCAGGTCGATTATAAGAGTGAATACACAGCACTACAGCTTGCAGAAATGGCTAGTAATATAGATATAGTGAATTACTTAAAGAGTTTATGAAACTGTAAATAAAGGCCTCTTTTATTTAATTGGAGGCCTTTTGTTTTTAAGCTAAATGATATTTTTGTAGTTTCTCAACAATTGATTGAAGTCCTTTTACTTCAAACTCATTAGCTTCGAATTTTTCATCTTTATTACGTTTAAAAATATCTCGAATCTCTAGTACAGCATTTGGATCAATGATACTTAAACTTGAGGTGACTTGACGTATTTGGCTAATAGAGCGAGAGCCATTAGTTGAACCATATCCAATAAATGCAGCAGGTTTATCACTCCATTCTTTACCAACATAGTCGAGAGCATTTTTTAAGGCTGGACTGTAACCATGGTTGTATTCTGGGCTAATAAAGATAAAAGCATCTGCTTGAGCAATTTTGTTTGCCCATTCTTGTTGTTTCGGTTGATCATAAATTCCGGTGGCGGGTGGGTGAGAGCCTGAAAAAAGAGGTAAATCCCATTCTTTTAAATCGACGACTTCAGTTTGGAAATCGTTTAGACCCAATGTTGGAATTGTGGTTTCTAGCCAATTGGCAACTTTAATTGCTGTACGTCCTTCACGAACACTTCCTACGATAATATAGACCAGCATGTATGTTTCCTAAGAATTTTTATCTTTATAAGTTAATTCATTATATAGGTGGGAGAGAATATAGAATTTGTAAGGATTCTTATGTCATCAATAAAAAATTGAATAATAAAAAGCCCTCATTAAGAGGGCTTTTTATTTATATGAGCTTAATGCCCTGTTGGCCTTCGGGAGTTACCTTGAATATTTCTACTTCAAAGGTAATATTTTTCCCAGCTAACGGGTGATTAAAATCAATTTCTGTAATGTCATCATTTACCGACTTCACTACGCCGAATAAGGTTGTTTTTGCCTTATCTTCAAACTCAATCATATGGCCAGGAATAGGGCGTTGTTCAAACTTAACCGTATCGAAAGTTTGTATATTTTCTGGATTCCATGGTCCAAATGCATCTTCAGGTGGAAGATGCACCGTACGACGGTCACCTGCACGTAAACCAAATAAGGCTTTTTCAAAACCTGGTAAAAGATTTCCGTCACCAATAGTAAGAGTAACTGGTTCTTCACGGTTACGTGTATTATCGATTTCTACACCATTTTCAATAGCAACAGAAAAGTGTAGATCGACTTTAGAGCCGTCTGTAATACGAATTTCTTCATTAGGTTGGATAATTTCGGTCATATTATGCATCCGAATTTTGGTTACGTTGCTTCTCAAGGAAGAATGTATCGATGAGTAGCAAGATGGTACCTAGGGTAATGGCACTGTCCGCAATATTAAAAGCTGGAAAGTGATGATTTTGGTAATAAACATGAATGAAATCGACTACATAACCTAGGGTAATACGGTCAATTAAATTGCCTAAAGCTCCACCTAAAATTAAAGCGATGGCTACAGGTAGCACCACCATTTTTTTAGGCATACGAAGCAACCAAAATACAAAAAGTATTGAAACTAAGCCTGCTAAAGATGTGAAGAAATAGCGTTGCCATCCTCCTGCATCAGATAAAAAGCTAAAGGCTGCACCATAGTTATGTAATAGTGTCCAGTTTAGAAATGGAAGCACAGGTACTGGATCCGCGTAGTTCAGATGTGTACTTGCAATCCATTTTGTCCATTGATCCAACACAATGGCAAGGACAGAAAGTCCAAGCCAAATTAGGTTGTGTGGATAAAACTGGAATAAGCCTTTTTTAGCTTGTGAATTAGGCATATTTTCTCACTTCGCCACGACCAGTGACGTTCACAATACAACGACCACATAAACCAGGATGATCGGCATGTGTATTTACATCTGGAAGGACATGCCAGCAACGTGCGCATTTTTCACCTTCAGCTGCAGATATTTGTACACGTAAGCCTTCCATTTCAGTTGCTTCACCTTGTTCAGCAAATGGATGTACCACTACTTCTGAAGTAATAAGAACAAAACGGAGTTCATCAGCCAGTTGGTTTAAAACTGTTTGTAATGATTCATTTGCCCAAAGTTCAACTTTGGCTGAAAGATTACTGCCGACAAGTTTAGCGTTACGCGCTGCTTCAATCTGTTTATTTACTGCAGATTTTACGCTAATCAATGTTTGCCAATCTTCTTCAGAAAGCAAGTTTGCTTTTGATGGAACCGGCAAGTCGTACCATTCTGAAGTAAATACATACTTTTCAGTTTGTTCTGGAATGAGTGGCCAAGCTTCTTGAGCGGTGAAGCTTAAGATTGGGCTCATCCAACGGATAAATGCTTGGACAATATGGTAAAGCGCTGTTTGTGCAGAACGACGTGCCTGAGAATCCGCTTTAGTGGTGTACTGACGATCTTTGATAATGTCTAGGTAGAAACCACCTAAGTCATTAATACAGAAGCTTGTTAACGCACTACACACCACATGGAAGTTCATTTCTTCATAGGCAGTGATAATCGTTTGTTGTACTTCATTCGCACGCTGCAAGATGTATTGGTCGAGAGCGATGAGGTCATCTACTGCCAAAGCATCTGTGCTTGGTTTGAAACCATTTAAGTTAGCAAGCAAGAAACGTAATGTATTACGAATACGACGGTAGCTATCACTTACACGGCTAAAGATTTCTTTAGATGCCGCGATTTCATAGCGATAGTCACTAGAAGCTACATATAAGCGTAAACCATCAGCACCAAGCTGTTTGATGATTTCTTCAAGCGGAATATAGTTGCCTAAAGATTTCGATAACTTACGACCATTTTCATCAACCGTAAAGCCATGTGTTAACAATGCTTTGTATGGTGCACGATTGTGAATTGCCATAGAAGTTAATAAAGAAGACTGGAACCAACCACGGTGTTGGTCTGAACCTTCTAAATATAAATCGGCAGGACTTTCTAGATCTTCACGTTGTTCAAGTACAGCGTAATGCGTTGTACCAGAATCGAACCATACATCGAGGGTATCGCGAATAGCATTATATTGTTCAGCATCTTCACCAATGAAGTCTTTCGCATCACGTTTGAACCATGCTTCGATACCTTCTTGTTCGATAAGTTTAGCAACTTCTTCGATTAATTCAGGTGTACGAGGGTGTAATTCGTTCGTATCTTTATGCACGAAGAATGGAATTGGCACACCCCAAGTACGTTGACGTGAGATACACCAATCTGGACGTCCTTCAATCATTGATTCGATACGGTTTTTACCCCAGTTCGGTACAAACTCGATATCGTTTTCAATTGCATTAATGGCACCTTCACGTAAACCCTTTTGATCCATGCTAATAAACCATTGCGGGGTTGCACGGAAAATAATAGGGGTTTTATGACGCCAGCAGTGCGGGTAACTGTGTTTGATTGGTTGATGTGCCCATAAACGGCCTACAGCACCCAAAGCTTCGATAATCTTTGGATTGGCTTTATAGATGTGCTCACCAGCATAGATAGGGGCAGTTGGTAAATAAACACCATTACCACCCACTGGGTTATCTACTGTAAGGTTATATTGAAGACCTACTTTATAGTCATCTGCACCATGGCCAGGAGCGGTATGTACTGCACCTGTACCACTTGTTGCGATAACGTGTTCACCTAAAATCACCGGAACTTGACGATCGGTAAGTAAAGGATGTTGTAGTGTAAGGTTTTCAAGCTTGTTACCAGTAAAGTCTGCTAGAACTACTGGGTTTTCAAGTTTATAGCGTTCAATTGCTGAAGCAACAAGGTCTTTAGCAAGAATGAAGTTTTGCTTACCACGCTCAGTAGTCACTTGTACCAATTGATATTCAATTTCGGCGTGCAAAGCAACGGCTTGGTTCGCAGGCAATGTCCATGGTGTAGTGGTCCAGATCACGATATCAGTTGGATCTTGAACGTCTACGCTTAAACGATCACTTAAATCTTTTAGATCGACAACGCCAAAACCAACATCAATTGCGTCAGATTTTTTATCTTCGTATTCAACTTCAGCTTCAGCAAGCGCAGAACCACAGTCCATACACCAGTTCACTGGCTTTAAGCCCGGCTGGATATGACCATTTTTTTGAATTAAACCTAAAGCACGAACAATATCGGCTTCTTGTTTATAGTTCATGGTGAGATAAGGATTATCCCAGTCACCTAAAATACCTAGACGTTTAAAGTCATTACGCTGTAAATCAATTTGTTTTAGTGCGTATTCACGGCAAAGTTTACGGAAAGTAGCCGCGTCAACTTTTTCACCAACTTTACCTACTTTTTCTTCAACTTTTAGTTCGATTGGCAAACCATGACAGTCCCAGCCCGGTACATAAGGCGCATCGAAACCTGACAGAGTACGGCTTTTTACAATAATATCTTTGAGTACTTTGTTGACCGCATGGCCTAAGTGAATTGTACCGTTCGCATATGGAGGGCCATCATGCAAAATATATTTTTTCTTGCCAATACGCGATGCACGAATCTGCTGATAAATGTTGTCGGTATACCACTCTTCTAACCATTTCACTTCACGTACTGCCAAATTTGCTTTCATTGCAAATTGAGTATCCGGCAGGTTTAGCGTGGCTTTGTAGTCCACTGCATTCTCAGGAGTTTGCTTATCGCTCATGCAAGTTTTCATCCAGTTTAATCAGCTTGGGAGCCGACATGTTTTACAATCAAAATTCGAATTAAAAAGGAAATTGTGTCGTGTCGTTACGATATTGTCGTAACTGATGCACGTCATTATCAATTCCTGCCTTAAGTGCTTCAAGCGAAGGGTAGTTCAATTCACCATGAAGATAGTGAAGAAAAGTCACCCGCATAAATAAGCCATACAGATTAGCAGAAACATCAGGGAAATGTACTTCTAATCTCCACTCTGGATGTTCTTGCTGAATGGCTGGACGTGTACCGACATGACCCGCGCCATATAGGCTGTTTTCATGATATCCGGCAATTCCCGGTTTTTCAGGTGCGTCCTGAAGTACTTTTTGAGTTAACGACATTGTTTCGCAAATGACTTCAACCCCATAAATGCCATTTAAACAAGGTTTATGGCGGTTGAGGCGAACGTTAATGGTTGGAAAGTCGAGAGTTCGTCCAATCTGGTCACCATATTGAACACGTCCAGTAATACTGTATGGACGGCCTAATAATTTAGCGGCTAAGGCAAGATTTCCTGCCTGAAGTACCTGACGAATACGAGTTGAACTTACACGTTCACCTTCGAGTTCAATGGTATGTAAATTGGTGACCCCAAATCCGTAGTCTTTTAAAAATTCGCTATTGCCTTGACGGTCTTTGCCGAAATGGAAATCATCGCCTAAAACCAAAGCTTGTGCGTTTAATTTGTCTTTTAATAAATCGGCAAATTCAGTAGCACTCATGCTACGGAAGTGCTGATCAAATTTAGCAACTGCAATGTAATCTACTCCAAGTTCGGCTAGATATTCGACTTTTTCCCGTAATGAATTAATACGAGGAGGAGCATCGTAGCCTTGAAAGAACTCAAGAGGTTGTGGCTCAAAAATCATGACCAATGTTTTTAAGCCTTGTGCTGCAGCAATTTTTTTGAGTTGAGCAATCATCGCTTGGTGACCTAAATGGACACCATCAAAATTACCAATAGTTACCGCTGTTGGTGGTAACTGAAAATTGGGCGATAACGCATTAAGACGAAGCAGTTTCATGAACTTAAAATATGGCTATTTTTGCAAGGGCTATATATTGCCATAATCTCACAGATTCGTCTTGTTGTTGTGTTTTTACTCAGTTATTTTTCAATATGAATATTCTTTATATTTAAAATATTGATGAATTAAATAAAAATAAATCAGTTTTTCTTATTAATTATTTACTCTACTATATTTTCATCCACTCTTTGATTAGAGAATTAAGATGAAAAAACCCTTTTACCAATTAAATCAAAGCAAAGATGTTATACGACATTTTACCCCAAATTGGTTTACAGCGACTATGGGTACCGGTGTGGTAAGTATGATTTTAATTCAGCTTCCATTTGCTCAATCATTTTTATTCATGCTAGCAACCTTGTTATGGCAATTTAATATTGTCCTATTTAGTGTTTTTTCAGGTCTCTATTTATTACGGTGGTTGCTTTTCCCTCATGAAGCGAAGCAAATATTTAAGCATCCTAATATGAGCTTGTTTTTAGGTGCTATTCCGATGGGGTTAGCTACCATACTAAATGGATTCTTAAGCTTTGGTAGTGGGCTTTACGGTGAAGTGGCAATCCATATTGCCCAAGCTTTATGGTATATCGATGTCTTTTTAGCTCTAGCAATTGCGTGGATTGTGCCGTTTTGCATGTTTAGCCGTCAGAACCATCAGTTACATACTATGACTGCAATCTGGCTTTTACCTGTGGTTGCCTGTGAAGTAGCAGCAAGTTCTGCGGGCATGTTAGTTGCTCATTTACCAGCAAATTTGCATAGCTTTCATTTATTACTGGCTGGTTATGTGCTTTGGGGAATCTCTGTTTTACCGGCATTCGCTATTTTGACAATTTTAATGTTGCGTATGGCTTTGCATCAATTACCTGAAAAAGAAGTCGCGATTTCTAGCTGGCTCTCTTTAGGCCCAATTGGTACAGGTGCTTTAGGATTATTGTTGCTAGGGCAACAGGCACAAAGAGTGGCGCCAAATGTAGGATTTGACCAATTCGCGAATGTCTTTCAAGCTTTAGGAATCGTGGGCAGTCTGGTGCTTTTAGGTTTCGGGTTATGGTGGCTTGGTCTAGCAATCTTAACAACGCTTCGTCATGCAAAGACAGGTATTCCATTCAACTTAGGTTGGTGGGGGTTAACCTTTCCATTAGGCGTATTTATTTTGGCGCTATTTAATTTAAGACATCAGGTTGAAATTGTATTTTTACAATACGTTGCTGTGGCATTGAGTATTCTATTATTGACGATGTGGGGCGTTGTAATGAAGAAAACGCTAGCAGGAGCATATAGTGGTCAACTGTTCTTTTCTCCATGCTTAATCGCCTTACAACAAAAAATGCAGTGATCATGAAAAGGTGCAAAAAGCTTTTGCACCTGATTTATACTTATTTTCTAATTTTATTTAATTTTGATTTGAGCTTTTTGAATGAACACTGATATTGCTTTAATTATGGCACTTCCTAATGAATCTAAAGGTTTATTTGAACAGGCAGGTGTTGAAGTCCATTACAGTGGTATTGGCAAGATTAATGCTGCTTTTAAAGCATTTGAGGTTATTCAAAAAACAGGCTGTAAAACTTTAATTAATTTGGGTACAGCAGGAAGCTCTGCGTTTAATCGCCATGATTTGGTCGAGGTGAAGACTTTTGTACAACGTGATATGGATGTTTCACCGTTAGGGTTTGAGGTAGGTGTAACGCCGTTAGATGATCACTTGCCAGCTGAAATTCACCTTCAACCACATTTTGCTGATTTACCAAAGGGGATTTGTGGTACTGGCGATTCATTTGAAACAGGCCAGCCAAAGGTAGCTTGCGATGTGGTGGATATGGAAGGTTATGCTTTAGCCAAAGTCTGCCATAAGTTAGGAGTTCGCTTGATTTCGGTGAAGTATATTACTGATGGAGCAGATGACACTGCACATCTGGATTGGGAAGAAAATTTATTATTAGGTGCCCAAAAACTTTTGGCCCTTTATCAAAATCATTTCTAAAAAAAGATCGGCAAGTTTGCCGATCTTTTTTTGGTTTTAACGAGGCAATACGCCATAGAGCATCAGGTGTACTGTGTGCTCAATTGAGCGTTGGAACATGCTTCGGTTACGAAGAGTTTTTCCAGTCACCATTTCCATTTGGGTTGCAAAATCTGCATAGTTTTGCGTAAGGCCCCAAATGTTTAAAATTAATAATTCTGGGTCGATATCTGGTGAAATCTTTCCTTCTTCTTGCCAAGTCTGAATGACTTTAGCTTTGCGCTTAAATAGTTTTTTTAATGGTCCTTTGAGAATAGGTAAAATATGCGGAGCGCCTTGAATTATTTCTAATGCAAACAATCTAGATGCTTTCGGTTGGCTACGAGACAGTTCGATTTTTTGTATTAAATAGTGAGATAGGGCTTCGGCTGGTTCTAATTCAGATTCTAATGTTTGTAAGGGGGCCAACCATTTTTGTAAAACAGTTGTGAGCACTTCTACATATAAAGACTCTTTATTTTCGTAGTAATAGAAAATATTCGACTTATGCATGTCGGCGAGTTGGGCAATTTCATCCAGACTTGCGCCAGTGAACCCATAGACCGAAAATACGTCAAGGGCGGCAGCAAGAAGCTGATTGCGCTTTTGGGTACTCTTTTTTTGTTCCATCTGCTGCATAATTAAAAAAATAATATTCCCATTGTAAGGGAAATTGTTTGATTTGTGCACAGGTGTCTTGCTTTTTTAATCAAAAAACGGCTAGTTATTTGCGTAATAGATATACTATTGTGCAAAAAATAAAGAATTTAACTAGTTTATTGTTATTCTTAAAAATATTTTTAAAATTTCGCCCTAAAAAAGAGCAATAAAACAGCTGCTTTATTGCTCGTAAATTGGGCATTTTTCGGTTGAACGGTTCTTATTACTCATTGCAAACCTAAGTTGCCAAAACAGCATCGAGTACTTGTTGCTCAAGTTGGGCAAAACTAATGCTCTTTTTGCGTGGGCGTGGCAAATTAACTTGGAAACTTTGAGCAATCTGACCTTTATCTAATAAGATAATACGGTCAGCTAATTGCACTGCTTCACTTACGTCATGTGTCACTAAAATGGCGGTAAAGCCTTGCTCTTTCCACAAGCGCTCAATCAAGCTTTGCATTTCAAGACGGGTGAGGGCATCTAATGCACCCAAAGGTTCATCTAACAACAAAATGCGTGGCGTATGCGACAGTGCGCGTGCTAAAGCTGTACGTTGTCGCTGGCCGCCAGAGAGCTGTGAGGGCCATTGTCCCGATTTTTCTTTTAAACCAACTTTTTCTAGTAACTCTTCAGCTAAAGCATGTTGCGATTTTGGTAGTCCAAGTTGAACATTTTGAAGAATATTTCTCCAAGGAAGTAAACGAGGATCTTGGAACATGACTCGAATATCATCATTGGTAATGCCTTCACGCAAATGGCGAGCAGACTTAAATTTAATTTCTCCAAAACTGGCTTTTTCAAGTTGGGCAATTAAACGTAGTAAGGTGCTTTTACCACAGCCACTTCGACCAACAATTGCTAAAAATTCACCAGGTTGGATGTGTAGGTCAAGATCTTCAAGAACCTTAACCTCGCCATAAAATTTATATAGCTGCTCAATCAGAATCTCTGCGCCTAATGTAGGTTCTTGTGATTCTGTTGGCTCTTCAGGAATGAGCTGCACGTCATTCTGATTAATATTTAAATTCAGATTTGTCATGTTTTAAGCTCCCTTATTTCTGATATCCAGAGTGCCAACGTAGTAAATAGCGCTCTAAAATCTGTGCTAAGACATCTGCCAGTTTGCCTAGTAAGGCGTAAAGAAGAATACCGACCAGTACCACATCTGTTTGTAAAAACTCACGTGCATTCATGGTCATATAACCAATACCAGCTTGAGCAGAAATGGTTTCAGCAACAATCAGCAATACCCAAACTAAGCCTAAAGCAAAACGTAAACCGACTAAAATAGAAGGCATCGCACCCGGGAGAATAATTTCTTTGTAGAGCTGCCAACGTGAAAGTCCGTAGCTTTTACCCATCTCAATCAATTGAGGGTCAACTGACCGAATACCGTGATAGGTATTGATATAAATTGGGAAAAAAACACCTACTGCGACTAAAAATAATTTTGCTGTTTCATCAATACCGAACCACAAAATGACGAGTGGAATAAGTGCCAATGCTGGGATGTTACGAATCATTTGCAAGGTCGTATCGAGTAGGGTGGAGGCAAATCGCGAAGAGCCATTCAGTAAACCCAATAGCAAACCCAATCCGCCCCCAATTAAAAGCCCAAGCAAAGCGCGACCTGCACTGACCTTAACGTGATGCCATAATTCTCCGCTAACGAGTAAGTGCCAAAAAGCGGAAATGACTGCCGTGGGGGCCGGCAAAATACGGCTTTCTAAAAGACCAGAACTCGATGCAATTTGCCAGACAATCAATAGGATGATCGGGAAAATCCAAGGCAGCAAATGCTGCCCGATTTGTTTTGTTCCACGTGAAACAATACTTTCATCTTTACTCATGCAGGCTCCTTGACGGAACTATTTTGCTTCTTCTCGTCGGGAACATAGTTGTTGGCAATAATTTCACCGAATGGACCGGTTAAATTTGGCTGAGCAAGTTTCGCTCGGGTTTCGATTGGTAGTAGAGGGAATACTAACTCTGCAAAACGGATTGACTCTTCAAGGTGCGGGTAGCCCGAGAAAATAAAGGTATCAATACCTAAGTCAGCATATTCCTGAATACGAGCAGCGACTGTTTCAGGGTCACCTACAAGTGCTGTACCCGCACCGCCACGGACTAAGCCAATACCTGCCCAGAGGTTTGGAGATACTTCAAGCTTGTCGCGGTTACCGCCGTGGAGAGCTGCCATACGTTGTTGACCGACAGAGTCCATTTGTGCAAATTTTTTCTGTGCGGCAGCAATGGTCGCATCATCAAGATATTGGATAAGTTCGTTAGCTGCTGCCCATGCTTGTTCATTGGTTTCGCGAACAATGACATGTAAGCGAATACCATAAGTTAATTTACGGCCTTTAGCCTCAGCTTTGGCACGAACATGTTCGATCTTTTGTTTAACTGCTGCTGGTGGCTCACCCCACGTGAGGTACGTATCGACTTGCTCAGCGGCCAAGTCGACAGCGACGTCTGAAGAACCGCCAAACCAAAGTGGTGGATAAGGCTTTTGAACAGGGGGGTAAAGCAGTTTTGCATCATCAACTTGTAAACGCTCGCCGTGAAAGGTAAATGCTTCACCCGTATGCGAACGTGTCAAAATTTCACGCCAGATTTTTACATATTCGTTGGCTGTCTGATAACGTGTTGAGTGATCTTCATATAAACCATCGCCGCGTAGTTCAGCTTCATCACCACCAGTCACTAAGTTGAGTAACACACGGCCATTCGACAAGCGGTCAAATGTTGCAGCCATACGCGCAGCCAAAGCTGGTGTTGTTACACCCGGACGTAACGCAACTAAAAACTTAAGGTGTTGAGTTGCGTCAATGAGGCTAGCCGCTACAATCCATGGATCTTCACATGAACGACCCGTCGGAATAAGTACGCCTTCATAACCCAAATTATCTACCGCCACAGCAATTTGCTTCATATAGGCATGGTCAACCTGACGAGCGCCTTTACTTGTACCTAAATAGCGACTATCACCGTGGGTAGGAATAAACCAGAAAATTTTCATGTGCATTACCTATATGTCTATTGAAATTACTTGGCAATCCAAACAGCTTGTTTGATGCTGATGGGTTTTGGAATGATGCCTTGTTGGGTAAAAATGTCTGCGAGCTGTTGTTGCTCAGCAATAACTTTGCTGTTGAGTGGCGCTGCCGATGATGGGCGTGGACGACGTTTAATGAATAAGTCACTGGTCGCAGGCTTAAGACCTGTGCTTTGCCCAATGGCACTTGCCGTTTCTGCTTGATGGCTTTGAACCCATTTGTCGGCTTGATTGATTTGTTTGATGAGTCCTGAAACGGCTTTAGGATGTTGTTTAACAAAATCTGGAGCGGCTAAATAAAATGTATAGTTCGGGCTTAAGCCTTTACCTGATGCAAGAACACGGGCTTGGTCTTCTAATTGTGCTGAAGCGAAGTAAGGGTCCCAAATTGCCCATGCATCAACGGCACCTTTTTGGAATGCAGCACGAGCATCGGCAGGCGTAAGCCAAATTGGAGTAATGTCGCTCCAGTTTAGGCCTGCTTTACGTACGGCTTGTACAAGTAAATAATGTGAACTCGAACCTTTTTGCAGCGCGATGCGTTTGCCTTTCAGGTCTTTAAGCTGTTTCAGTTGTGAGTTTTTAGGAACTAAAATTGCCGATGCCAGTGGTTTAGCCGCTTCATAAGCAATGTAATATAAAGGCTTGCCAGCTGCTTGTGCGTAGACTGGTGGGGTGTCTCCAGTGACTCCAACATCAAGTGAACCGACAGCTAAAGCTTCTAAAATTTGTGGGCCAGCAGGGAACTCATTCCAAGTAACTTTGGCATTTGGAAATTCTTGTTCAAATAATTTTTGCTGTTTGGCAATCGCAAAATTAATAGAGCTTTTTTGAAAACCAATACGAAGTTCTTTCACAGTTGGATCAATTGCCCAAGCTGGCGCTGCAATTGTTAAACCTAATACAGTGACTGCACTAATTCGTTTAGCTAACTGGACCCACTGACTTTTATTGAAAAATGACTGATGTTGCATATTGATATCCTTGTTCCCCTTGAGGCAAGGCACAGCATTTATATGGTTATTTAAGCCGTGCCTAAGCTGGGTTTATTTCAGTTTTAAAATGGCGTCTTGAATGGTGAGTTTGTTTGGAATGAGCTTTTGCGCATAAAAGGCATCAGCTACTTGTTGTTGTTCTTGTGCCACCTTGTCTGATATTGGCTGAACTCCAAAACCCATACGTGAAATGGAGGTTTTGAGTACATCAAACTCAAGTGCTGTAGGTTTTTCGAGTAGCTTGGCAGCTTCATCTTGATGTGTGCTGACCCATTCAGTTGTCTGATTAAGTGTCTGTACAACTGTGTTGAGAACTTTCGGATTATTTTCTGCAAACTTACGGTCAGCTAAATAGAACTGATGATTGCTTACCAAATTTTCACCTGTTGCTAAAACTCGTGCCTGAATTTGATGTTCAGCCGCTGCAAAGAACGGATCCCAAATCACCCATGCATCTACCGCACCTTTTTCAAAGGCAGCACGTGCGTCTGATGGCGGTAAATAAACAGGTTGAATATCACTTAAGCTTAAGTTGTTGGCTTCTAGAACTTTCAATAACAGGTAATGAACATTCGAGCCTTTATTAAGAGCAACACGTTTGCCTTTTAAATCTTTAATAGAGTGGATTGGAGAATCTTTTTGTACCAATAGTGCTTCTGCTTTTGGGGCAGCGGGTTGGTTTGCGACATAGACTAAATTTGGATTGGCAGCTTGAGCAAAGATTGGGGGAGCTTCACCTGCTTCACCAAGTGAAACGCTCCCTACATTCAAGCCTTCAAGCAATTGAGGGCCAGCAGGAAACTCAACCCATTTTACTTGCACGCCTTGATCTTTTAGTACTTTTTCTAGGTCACCACGGGCCTTTAAAATAGGAAGGATGCCATATTTTTGATAGCCAATATTTAAAGTTGTGGTGGCTTGTTCCTCTTTTTTGGCACAACCACTTAGCATCATCACTCCTGCTAGGCTGGCCGCGATGACTGAATATTTTGCCCATGAAGTGGTGTTGAAAAGTGCCATGAGGTTTCGTGCTCCCCGAAAGAGAAAAGAAAAAATAATTGGGTGAGCAGATACCCTAAAGGGATTTTTATTTCAGAAAAAATAAGTATTCGGTCTTTATTTATGCAAAAAAAAGCTAAACACAATAGGCTATAAACTTATGCAAAAAAATGATTTATCTAAAAGAAATATGTTTAATGAATTGTGATTAAGTTGATGTAAATAAAATAAAAAATATTAAAACATTAAAAATAGAGATTTAAAAAAAGTACAACCATAAATTAATAGCATTTATGGTTGTACTTTTTTAACTAAGCTTATCTGAAATAAGAATATCTTAAAAAGAGCAAAGGCTAAGGGAGCAGCTTTTTAAACACTAAAGAATTCCTTTGGTAGTTATAGAGCGCTTGACGAGCATTGGGCAACTCATCAACACTGACTTGATGGAAACCATGTTCTAAAAACCAGTGAGCGGTACGCGTTGTTAAAACGAATAATTGATGAATACCTTGTTCTTTGGCTTTTTCTTCAAGGAATTGCAGAATTTGGCTACCACGGTTTGATTTACGATAACTTGGATGCACGGCAACACAGGCAATTTCTGCAGAACGAGTTTCGTTAAACTCAGTCGGAATTGGATAAAGTGCAGCACACGCTAGAATCATACCGTCGCGTTCAATGACAGCAAACTGGCTGATTTCTTGCTCTAAACGTTCTCGTGAACGATAAACCAAGATGCCTTCTTCTTCTAAAGGGCGTAATAAATTCATTAAACCACCCACATCTTGAATATGGGCTGTGCGAACTTCTTCATAATGTGCATCGGTAATCATGGTACCTATACCATCTCGAGTAAATAACTCTTGAAGAAGGGCGCCATCATAGGCATATGAAATAAGATGTACGCGATGTACGCCAGATAAAGACGCTTTTTTGGCTTGTTGCAAATGTAAAGTGAGCGTTGGACTAATGGTTTGGTATTGTTGAATATAGTAGTCGAGCTGATGTGGGCTTAACTCACGTAATATTTGTTCATCCTCATTAAGAAGCCCTTGTTGTTCCCCAAGAAAAATGAGTTTATCTGCTTTTAAATAAGTTGCAGTTTTGGTCGCAACTTCTTCTGCTCTTAAGTTAAATACTTCGCCTGTAGTGGAATAACCTGTTGGCCCCAGTAGCACAATATTATGATTATCGAGGTGTCGATCAATCGCATCGGTATCAATAGAGCGAACCTCACCTGTGAGCTGGAAATCCATTCCATCACGAATGCCATAAGGTTTAGCAGTCACAAAATTACCCGATATCACATCTATTCGAGCGCCGTACATTGGAGAGTTCGCTAAGCCCATAGAAAGCAATGCTTCAATTTCTAGGCGAATGGAACCTACGGCACTCATGACACAGCCTAAAGATTCACGTGTAGTAATGCGGCAGTTGTCATAAAAAGGGGTTTCAATTCCTTTTTCTTTAAGATTTTGATTAATTTGCGGACGTGCGCCATGAACTAAGATTAAACGGATACCAAGAGAGTGTAATAAAGCAATATCGTGAATGATATGTTCGAAATTAGGATGACGGACTGCTTCACCACCAAACATCAATACGAATGTTTTATCGCGGTGAGCATTAATGTAGGGCGCTGAGTGTCGAAACCAGTGTACATAATGCTGGGTGTTATTATGCGACTTTTCTAAAGACTTGCTTGGCATACCGATCTCGAATCAACAGCAAAAAGATATAGAGATGATTCTAAACAAAAAAGATTAAAGTCGCATGTTTTAGATAAAAAAACACCCAAATCAGAGTTTGGGTGTTTAAAGAATTTTAGAATTAGTGAACAACTCTAATGATTTTGTGGCTTTGTTCATTTACCAGCACATAATTTCCGTTTACTTTGTACCATTTTTGGTAGCGACCCGGTTTAGTTAATTTTTGATGCTGACGATAGTCAATCACGTAACGTGAGTGTTGATATTCACGGGGTACAACTTGACCTGCTCGCCAAACATTACGATGGTCATCTTTTTTAATCACTTTAACGGTTTTTACTTCATGGTTTTGGTAATTGCCATGATGATTATGATCGTTAGGTGCTGCCATTGCTGTTGTTGCAACTAAACCACTGAGTGAAAGAACAATTGCTGTTGTTAGTTTTTTCATTGTAAACCTCGAATGATGAATTAAATTTCAATAACTAAAGATTAGTGAACAATTACAGATAAATCGTGGAGGCTACGAAGAATAAATGTGAAAACTAACGATGAAATAAGAAGAAATTAAGAAAATACGAAGTGTAAGACTATAAAAAATCTTTTTATTTTTAAAATATATAAGTAATAAAAAAGGATAAAACCCAGAGGCTTTATCCTTTTTTATTCAGCGATAGCGAGGATCTATCGTTTTAAAAACCACGAATACTAACAATACTATTAGAATCAGTGTCGACTAAAATATAGTCATTATTGATTTTGTACCATTGTTGACTGCGGCCTGGTTTCGGCAAGTTACTGTCTTTATAGTCGACTTTGTAGCCATTACCACGATAGTGCTGTGGCATCACATAGCCCGGCTGCCAGCGATGCTGTTTAAGGCGTTCAAAACCACGTTCCTCGCGCATACGGCGTTCGTCACGGACACGATCTTCATCATGATCACGTCCAAATCCTGGCCCACGATCGTTCCATTCACCGCGTGGTCCTCCACCTTTAGGACCTTTGGGGCCATGGCCTCGGTCAAAAGGAGGATCAGCAAAGCTCGCCATACTTGTAGTGAGTACGGCTATGGAAAGGGTTAAGATTGTGAACAACTTTTTCATGATGCATCCTCGTTTACATCTGATGTCTCTCATGTTGAATACTCTACGCGCAAAATGCAGAGAAACTGTGAAGATCATTTAATGGTTCAATTAAAATTACGGATAGATCAAGAGTTTTTATCAATAATAAAAAAGGCTTGTATATATCTTTTCAGGTATAGGCAAGCCAGATTTGATGATCGGCTGTAATTTTCTTTAGCTTTTCATCTTTAACATTTTAATCCTGTGCATCGATACTTTGACCATTGAGCGCCAAGCTATCTTCACCTATTAAATAGAGATAAGCAGGCAAGATCGACTCTGGTGTAGGTAGTGTTTTCGGATCTTCTTGTGGGTAGGCTTTAGCACGCATTGCGGTACGTGTCGCGCCTGGATTAATGCAGTTAAAGCGGATATTTGGATAAGTATTCTCCGCTGCAAAAATTTTGCTGACCGCTTCAATTGCAATTTTTGAAACAGAATATGCACCCCATAAGGCACGTGCTTCACGGCCTACGCCAGAGCTGGTAAATACGACAGAGGCATTTTCTGATTTTTGCAAAAGTGGTAATAGTGCTTGAGTCAAAGCAAAAGGCGCGCGCAAGTTAACCGCCATGACATCATCCCAAGTTTCGGTTGGATAATGTGCTAGTTCTACGCGCTCACCTAAAATACCCGCATTATGCAAAATACCGTCTAGGCGTCCAAACTGCTTTTCGAGCGTATCGACTAAAAAGTCATAATCACGGTCAGAAGCGCTCGAAAGCTGTAATGGTAAAATTGCTGGTTGCGGTGCACCTAGACTTTCAATTTCATCATAAATAACTTCAAGTTTATTTAAGGTTCTACCATGCAGTACAACGGTTGCGCCATGTAGGGCATAAGTCAGAGCTGCAGCTCGCCCAATTCCATCACCAGCGCCAGTAATTAAAATAATTCGATCTTTGAGTAGATCCGGACGAGGTTGGTATTCTGAATATTTCATTGGTAAACCTCCTTCTTTTTATATTGATAAAACGAATAACTGTTAAAAAAGCCTATAAAACTCTTATGTTAACTTATCATACGCTGATTTTCCTGTAGAGCAGGAAGCTTTTGACGTAACATATCGTGTAATTCTGTCACCGTATTTACAATCGAATCGGCCTGCCATGCAGCGAGATCATCACGGTGTTCGATTGGTAAATAGCCATATGCAGCCAAAATAGTATACATATTGGCATTGCGACCAGCATCAATATCACGTGGATGGTCACCCACATAAATAATTTCATTTGCTGGGATATTCAACTGTTTAGCCGCCAAATACATTGGTTCAGGGTCCGGTTTGGTTTTACTGACATCCTCAGGACATACCAAAACCGCGCAGCGTTCAGTCAGATTTAACTTTTCTAAAAGAGACTCGCTTAAACCACGAGGTTTATTGGTCACAATACCCCACGGAATTTCTTTAGCTTCTAAAGTTTCTAGAAGCGGATACATGCCTTCAAACAGGTCTGTATCGACCACAATGTTATTGCCGTAAATGTCTAAAAAGTTTTGGCGATGTGCCAAGAAAATCGGATTGGTCACATCCAGCTCTGGATAGACCAATTTAACCATCGCACGTGCACCCTCAGAAACCTGAGTACGAATTAGATCGGCATCAACAACCGGACGTCTTCCATCACGGCACATTTGCTGAATAATACGAATGAAGTCAGCAGCCGTATCGATAAGAGTACCGTCTAAATCAAATAAAACAGCTTTCATCATGCACCTGTATTGATCGTGTGAACCATATAATTAACGTCGACATTTGGCGCTAACCAGTAATGCTTGGTAAGCGGATTGTAGTGCAGTCCAGTCATTTCTTTTAAAGTAAGGCCTGCATTACGAATGTCATGTGCCATTTCAGATGGGCGAATAAATTTATGATAATCATGTGTACCTTTTGGCAACATGCGTAGTACGTATTCTGCACCAATAATGGCAAATAAATAAGATTTTGGGTTGCGGTTAATGGTTGAAAAGAACACATGACCACCCGGTTTAACCAAAGCCTGACAAGCTTTTACAATAGATGCAGGATCTGGAACGTGTTCCATCATTTCCATGCAAGTCACTACATCGTATTGACCAGCTTGTTCTTGTGCTAATTCTTCTACAGGAATTTGGCGATATTCAATATTTTGAACATTGTCTTGTTGAGCATGCAAACGGCCTACAGCTAGTGGTGCTTCACCCATATCAATACCGAGTACATCTGCTCCACGACGTGCCATGCTCTCAGCCAAAATACCGCCACCACAGCCGACATCAAGTACTTTTTTACCAGCAAGTCCGCCTACGCGTTCATCAATCCAATTTAAACGTAGTGGATTAATTTGATGAAGTGGGCGAAATTCAGAATGTTGATCCCACCATTTGGCAGCAAGTGCTTCAAACTTTGCGATTTCTTGTAAATCAACATTCAATTGCGACATGGTGCTACCTCTAAACTTGAGTTATCTTTTTGGATGTAGTTCGCCGTTAGTGTAGCGATTATTGGGAAAAAAGCGATAAACCCAATAAAAAACTTCACAGAAGCAAAACGAATTTAGCATATTTGTTTTATATTTAGGGCATAAGCTAATGCATAACAACTTAGAGGAAAAGCTGTAGCAATGAAAAAATTGGTTTTGGGTGGTTTGAGTGCAGCAATTATGGCCGTATCGGGTAGTGCAATGGCAGCAGATTTTGTTGCTGGTAAAGACTACACCGTGATTGCCAATCCAGGCAAAGTGGAAGTCCCGGGGAAAATCGAAGTTCGAGAGTTCTTTTGGTATGGATGTCCACACTGTTTTAAACTTGAACCGCATATGCAAACGTGGTTAAAACAGATTCCTAAAGATGTGCGTTTTGTACGTACACCAGCTGCAATGAATAAAATGTGGGAACAAGGGGCGCGTACATATTATACATCTGAGGCATTAGGTGTACGTAAACGCACGCATTTACCATTGTTCCATGCGATTCAGGTGAACGGTCAACAAATTTTTGATCAGGCTTCTGCAGCTAAGTTCTTCACACGTTACGGTGTTCCTGAACAGAAATTTAATAGCACTTACAACTCATTTGCTGTGACTGCAAAAGTTGCTGAATCAAATAAACTTGCTCAACAGTACCAATTAACAGGTGTTCCTGCGGTTGTAGTTAATGGTAAATATGTCGTGCAGGGTGAAGATGGTAAAGTCACTCAAGTTCTTAATTATTTAATTGAGAAAGAACGTAAAGCAAAATAAGTTGTTTAGGCTTTACTTCAAAAATGGGCTTCATCTGAAGCCCATTTTTATTCAATTAAAATTTATATCGATGTTCAAATTTTTGTTAATTATCACGAAATATTTCAATTAATTTTTTGGGTTTTCATCTTCAATTTGGAAATTTAAAACATCAAAATTAACTGTTTGGGTTGGTAGCGATAAGGCCTGATTAATATATAAATTAATTAACTTTTGGCGAGAACCAATAGAACGCTGGTAATACGTAGAATTTAAAAGCAATGATGCGCCATAAGTCAGTGACCAGATGTAAGACAAATAATCACGAATCGACATATCATAATTTAATGATTTTAAATAATTTTCAGTAATATCTTTAATAGCTAAAATGCGCTGTTGGCGGATTTCATAAAGTTCTTCGAAAAGATGCTTCAACTTAGACTCTGTCATCGTCAGATTTTCTTCAAGTTGATGCAATAGAATCGTTTTTCCAGGCGTAAGCAAATGGTGAAGCATGTAATGAGGAGCATACTCTTTGAAATCTGTATTATATTTTTTAGAAATTTCTAAAATTTGCTTTTCATTTTGAATAATTAACTCAAGTAGAAGCTCATTTTTGCTTCTAAAATGCTTATAAAGTGTGCCTTTAGCAATATCCAGCTCGGCCACTAACTCATCTAGAGTAATTTCCTGATTGTTTTCTAGTAACAATTTTTCTGCCACGCTCAGAATTTTTTCTTTGCGCATCAAAAACTGTGTATGACGATCAAGATTCATAGGTATTCCCACACCAGTTTGGCCTAACTAATAGTTTACTTCCTGTAAAAAGAAAAAGACTTTTCTCGAAATTTTTAGCCTTTTTCTTTCTCTCTTTACGTATTACCACATAACCTGTTTTTTGTCATTTGCCGCTTTTACCGTTCCCAGTTTGCAATCCCTCTAAAGAGTAAGCGAACTTGTGTAGAGGCATTTTCGATAAAGGCAGTTTGTTGCTGTTTGAGCTGCTCGTCTTGATATTGTTTAGATAGGTTGAGCCACGTCATTGCCCATGTAAATGACATGTTGGTCAAAATAGTAGACAAGACATTTAAGTCTTGAGGTTGTTGAATATGTTTAAAATTTTCGAGTTTGGTAAGATCGGTTGTTAAATCTTCAATCAGAAATTCGATTTCTCGGGCAATTGCTGCACGAACCGTTTCTGAACCTCCCCAACGTTCGGAAATCATAAATTGCCACTGCTTAGGGCTATGATTTACCGCCTGAACAAATAGCTCAATGCTGGTCTGAGTTTTCGTAGATTTATGTTGTAAATAACTTTGACCCAATTGATGTAAAACACTCTTTAAGTGTAGTGCGACTTGATCAACCAGTTCTTTACCAAGTTCATCCATGTCTTGAAAATGACGATAGAACGCTGTCGGTACCAAACCAACTTCACGTGCAACTTCACGCAAACTGATACTACTGAACGAACGCCCAGACGTGCTCAGATGCAAGGCTGCATCAAGGAGTGCCTGACGACTTTGCTGTTTTCGTTCATCCCGTATCGACATTAAAAGAACCTATTTAAACCGTGAGCCAGAGTCTAACAAAAAAGAGCAAACTTTCATAAAAAAAATAGTGAACAAGTGTTGACTGAGTGAACAGTTATAAATATAGTGTACATATGTTCACTATACGAACATGTGTTCACTCAAATAAATAGCCAGATACAAAAGAGGAACGTATGAACGCAACACTTAGTTATCAGCCACATTTGGTTCGAGAAGATTTCGTTGATTTTGTTTTGCAGAAAATTAACGTGACTTGGGCTTGGAAACGCGTACTTGCAGAAATTACCGCAGTTCAGTCTCTACATACCGATATGGTGCTTATCAAGCTAAAACCGAATCGTAATTTTAAATTCGATCAGGTATGTGCTGGACAAAGTATTTTATTGACCCTACTTATAGATGGGGTTTACCACCAGCGTAGTTATTCAATTATTGAAGTAACGAATGAAGGTGAAATCTCTTTAGGTATTAAAGTACAAGGCTTAGTGTCTAGTGCAGCTCAACTATTACATGTTGGAGAGTGCATTGAGATTTCACAGCCACAAGGTGATTTTACTTTGCACCAAGGCCAGCAACCTGCGATTTTAATTGCGTCAGGTAGTGGCATTACTGCAATTTATTCACTTTTGCAGCAAGCTTTGAAACAGCAGCTCGAACAGATTCATGTCATTTACTTTAATCGCGCAGAAATTTTTCATGCTGAATTAAAAGCTTTGGCAGAAAAGCATCCAGAGCTTCAATATCATTTTTTTAATACCACTGAGCAAAAGCAGCATTTAGATGCGAAATTGTTGGCGAAACTGGTCCCGAACTTTAAAGACCTACAAATGTATGCATGTGGTCATCACGGCATGATGCGTCAGGCACAAGATATTTATAAGCAACATGATGTGTTGGAAAACTTCCATCAAGAGTTTTTCATGCCTGTTCAAATCGAACAGTCTAATGAAGCACAACCAATCATATTTCGTCGTTCGCAACAAAACTTTCTTGCCACGACAACGTTATTAAGCAGTGCAGAGCAAGCTGGTTTACGTCCACAGCATGGTTGTCGTATGGGTGTATGCAACCAATGTACGTGTACCAAAGTCAGTGGTGTCACCCAGAATATATTAACAGGTGAAATTGACGATCAACCAAATCGTGCAATTAAGTTATGCGTGAACCAAGCCCTTAGCCCAGTCACGATTGATCTATAAAAACAAACATAAAAGAGATTTGAGGATACCATTATGAATATGGCAGTGGAAATTAAAGCAACATCAAAATCGGCACATTTAACCCCAGAGCAAACAGAAGCTTTTGGTCGCCGCATTGAAGAAATTCGTCTTGAAGTGATGAAAGATCTCGGGGAAGAAGATTCAAAATATATTTACAAAGTACGTAATTTTGTACGCTACACCGAAATTGCATCACGTGGCATGTTGATGTTTGGTGGTTGGATTCCACCAGTATGGTTGTTGGGTACGGCTATGCTAGGCGTATCAAAAATCGTTGAAAACATGGAACTCGGTCATAATGTGATGCATGGTCAGTTTGACTGGTTAAATGATCCAACGCTTAACGGTGCAACCTATGACTGGGATACGGTGTGTACTGGTGAAGACTGGAAATATACCCATAACTATAAGCATCATACCTATACCAATGTGTTTGGCATGGATCATGATATTAGCGGTTATGGTGTAATGCGCATGAGCCGTGAGCAAAAGTGGGAACCTCGTTTTTTATTCAACGTGCCAATGGGTTTTGTATTGTCAACGGGTTTTGAATGGCTACTGGCTTTGCAACGTCTAGAGATGGAAAAAGTGTTGTTTGATGGCACCAAAACTTGGAAAGAAGTGTATGTAGAATCTAAAAATCTACGTAAAAAAATGGTACGTCAGTTTGGTAAAGATTATGTGCTATTCCCACTAATTGCAGGACCAATGTTCTTGCCAGTATTGGCTGGTAACTTTTTTGCTAACTTGATCCGTAACTACTGGGCATCGACCGTGATTTATTGTGGTCATTTCACAGAAGACTCTGAAATTATCACTGACAATATTGATAATGAAACCAAAGCAGAGTGGTACTTGCGTCAGATCCGTGGTTCAGCAAACTTTACTGGCGGTAAAATCATGCATTTCTTGAGTGGCAACTTGAGTCATCAAATCGAACATCACTTGTTTCCTGATGTACCTGCCAACCGCTATCAAGAGATGGCACCTAAAGTACGTGAAGTCTGTGCAGAGTTCGGTCAACAGTACAATACCGCGCCCTTTGGATTTCAAATTTTGAGTGTGTATAAACGTCTGGCTGTTCACTCTTTGCCTGACAATGTGGTTGATCGTTTAGTGGCGACCAAGCGGACCTTTGTTGAGGCGGTAAAAGGCATGTTTGGCAAAACTGCTTAATAAAGATAGAGCATTGTTTAAGGTATTCCAAATAGCTCCTTTTAAGGGGCTATTTTTATTTTTGAGTCATTAAAAGTGCAGACTTACATTTGAAAGTAGGGAATAAACTCAACCTGTCAAAATCCTTTGCTATACTATGCCCAGATTTGTATTTAAGAGAAGTTAGGAAGGATTATGCGTATTGACCAACGTGAATTAGACCAGTTACGTGAAGTAAAAATCACACGTAATTATACCCATTATGCAGAAGGTTCAGTTCTGGTTGAGTTTGGTCACACCAAAGTCCTTTGTACTGCAAGTATCGATAATTCGGTTCCACGGTTTTTAAAAGGAAAAGGACAGGGCTGGGTCACTGCTGAATATGGCATGTTACCGCGTTCAACACACTCACGTTGTGACCGTGAAGCAGCGCGTGGTAAACAGTCGGGCCGGACACAGGAAATCCAACGTCTGATTGGTCGTAGCTTACGTGCTATGGTCGATTTGAAAAAGCTTGGCGAAAATACCATTACTATCGACTGTGATGTGATTCAGGCAGATGGTGGTACACGTACTGCATCAATTACTGGTGCGGCTGTAGCATTGGTTGATGCTATGAATGTTTTATTGTCTCAAAAGAAAATTAAGCATGATCCGCTTAAAGGATTAGTTGCTGCAATTTCTGTGGGTATGTATCAAGATGAAGTATTGCTTGATCTTTGTTATGAAGAAGATTCGAACTGTCAAACTGACTTAAACGTAGTGATGACACAAGCTGGTGAATTTATTGAAATTCAAGGTACAGCCGAAGATAAACCATTTACCCGTGCACAAAGCAATGCCATGTTAGAAATGGCTGAAAAGGGAATTGCCGAGCTCGTTAAAAAGCAACAAGAAGCTTTAGGCTGGTAATTTTACACTTTCCAAAAAGCGCATCTTCGGATGCGTTTTTTTATACCTTCATCAAATCGACATAAAAACATCACTTGCCTGTCACTTTTACGCTTTATTAGTAGTTCGCATTTAAACCGTTTGGAAAAAACCAATGCGAAAACTTTCACTTTTATTAATTACATCTTTAGCACTTATGCTCAGTGCTTGTAACGATGATAACGACTCAGACAATTCATCGCCAACAACACCGCCGACCAGTAATTGCAAAATGCACTGTGCACCATAATAAGAACTCAGGATAGAACTAATGAATCGTCGCGAATTTCTTTTAAATTCTACAAAAACCATGTTTGGGACAGCTGCTTTAGCGAGTTTCCCGCTTAGTATTCAAAAAGCCTTAGCTATTGATGCCAAAGTTGAAAGTGGAACTATTCAAGATGTTAAACACATCGTGGTTCTGACTCAGGAAAACCGTTCTTTTGATAATTATTTTGGAACACTAAAAGGCGTGCGTGGTTTTGGAGACCGCTTTACCATTCCAATGACCGAAGGCCGAAAGGTTTGGGAACAATATGATGCTAAGAAAAATAAAATATTGCCTTACCATTTGGATAGCCGCTTAGGAAATGCACAGCGCGTTTCAGGTACACCTCATTCATGGTCCGATGGTCAGGCCGCTTGGGACAATGGTCGAATGAGTGATTGGGTCACTTATAAAAAGCCACAGTCGATGGGATATTATAAAAAGCAGGAAGTGGAATATCAGTTTGCATTAGCCAACGCTTTTACCATTTGTGACGCTTACCATTGTGCGATGCATGCCGGTACCAATCCAAACCGTAAGTTTATCTGGACCGGAACGAATGGTCCTACAGGTGCAGGTGTTGCGAGTGTTGTAAATGAGTTTGATGGTATTGGTCCTTCAAATGAGGGTTATGAATGGACGACCTATCCTGAGCGCTTACAACAGGCTGGCGTTAGCTGGAAAATCTACCAGAATATGCCGGATAACTTTACCGACAATCCTCTAGCAGGTTTCAAACAGTACCGCCGTGCAAATGAGCAGTCGGGGCAACCTGTAAGTAACGATGCTCTCGTTTGCCCTGCATACGATGAAAAGATTGATGCAACACAGCCGCTTTATAAGGGTATTGCTAACACCATGCCGGACGGTGGTTTTTTAGGAACTTTTAAAACAGATATTGCTCAAGGAAAATTACCGCAAGTAAGCTGGTTGGTTGCTCCTGCAACTTACAGTGAACATCCAGGGCCATCTAGTCCTGTACAGGGTGCTTGGTATATTCAGGAAGTATTAAATGCTTTAACTGAAAACCCTCAAGTTTGGAGCCAGACGGTTTTATTAGTGAACTTTGATGAGAATGATGGTTTCTTTGACCATATTCCTTCACCAAGTGCACCTTCTAAAGATGAAAAAGGTGTAGTTCAGGGGAAAACGACTTTAAGTGATCAACAAGTGTCTTATGAGTACTTTACTCATCCAGCAGTCGCTACAGCAAAATCTCAACCCGCAACAGATGGACGTGTTTATGGACCGGGTGTACGCGTTCCCATGTATGTGATTTCACCATGGAGTCGTGGGGGATGGGTGAATTCACAAGTCTTTGACCATACTTCTATTTTACAGTTCTTAGAAAAGCGTTTTGGTGTGCAAGAACCAAATATTAGTCCATACCGTCGTGCCGTGTGTGGTGATTTAACGACAGCTTTTGATTTTAAAACACCGAACCTTTTGCCTGTAAATGAGTTAGTAGGTAAGAAAACAAAAGCAGAAGCCGATGCTATTCGTGTTGCTCAAGCTTTATTGCCACAAGTTCCGGTTCCAAGCCAGCAACAATTTGCACAGCAGGAAATGGGCATTAGACCTTCACGTGCTTTGCCTTATATTTTGCATACCAGTGCTAAAGTTGATGCAGCACAAAAGACAGTCAAGCTGATGTTTTCAAATACAGGTAAACAGGCAGCGGTTTTCCATGTGTATAACCGATTAGATCTTACAGCGATTCCACGCCGTTATATGGTTGAAGCGGGTAAACAGTTAGATGATGTCTGGAATGCTACAAATGGGCAGTACGATTTATGGGTACTTGGGCCAAATGGTTTCCATCGTGCGTTTAAAGGCAATTTAAGCCAAGCTAACCAGACTCAAGCATTGCCAGAAATTAGAGTGTGTGTAGAAGAGTGTGATGCGAATTTATATTTAAAAGTGCGTCATGATGGTAGTAAGTCAGTCAAGCTGACAGTCAAAGCAAATGCTTATCTTGCAAATAAGACATGGAATATAGAAACCGATCATTCTGAAAAAGAACTGGTTTGGGATATGTCTGAATTTGGTGGCTGGTATGACTTCACTGTGACATTAGCTGATGATGCTACTTTTAGCCGTCGCTTTGCTGGCCGTATTGAAACCCAAGAAGATTCAATTTCTGATCCATATATGGGTTATTTAGAGTCTTAAGTTGCTATAACGGATGAGTGATTAAGCTGAAGTTTTGGGTTAATAATTTATTTTAAATTAGCTAGCACGACGGAGTCTTATCGTTTATTCATCCAGTGGAAGTAGCTAATTCGTTACTTTGGTTTTGCCCAAAGTGAGGTACGTAACAAAGATTAATTAATCTTTGTTACGTACCGAAAGACAAAGACAGGCTTAAAACATTCTTGCGCTTCGACAAAGCTATAATCGCTTTGTCTTGCTCAGGTTGTAGATGACATCTCGCACAATCTAATGTTGGGAAATATAAATGAAGAGAGGTAATATCTTGTTGTGTAGATGAATAATGAAAATAAAGACTTACCTTCTGTAACAGAATCTCCTAAGCCTGGTCATATTTATCTTTTATTGTAGGATCTTAATTTTTTAAGAGTGATGGGGAAAATTTATGCTACAAGGTTTTATTGTATTATTAGCAGTAGTTACATTTGTTTTAATGACTGCTGATCCACGTGATAGTGGGGCACAAGCGACTCAGTCAGCATGGCAGAAAACTCAAGCAGCAGACATGACCAAGTCGCAAAAAAATACTAATAACGATGTGGACTTTATTTAAGCATTAAAACGCATTGATAAATCAACAGCTCTAACGTCTTTAGTCAGCACGCCCATAGAAATGTAGTCAACACCTGTGGTGGCAACTTCCCGTAAGTTTTCAATGGTGATATTGCCTGATGCCTCTAACTTACAACGGCCTGCAACATGTTTTACAGCATCAATCATTTGCTGTTGACTAAAGTTGTCTAGCATAACAATGTCTGCACCAGCTTCAAGTGCTTGATTTAGCTCATCCCAAGTTTCAACTTCGACTTCAACAGGTTTACCCGGTGCAATTTGATGGGCTTTGGCAATTGCCTGAGCAATACCACCTGCTGCCATAATATGGTTTTCTTTAATTAAGAACGCATCAAATAAACCTAGACGATGGTTTTGACCACCACCAACAGCTACAGCATATTTTTGTGCAATACGTAAGCCTGGCAAGGTTTTGCGTGTATCGAGGAGTTTTGTATTTAAACCTTCGAGCTGTTGAACATATTCAGCTGTTTTTGTCGCAACCGCAGATAAAGTTTGAATAAAGTTTAAAGCAGGGCGCTCTACAGTAAGTAAGCTACGTGCAGAACCAGCAAGTTTTAAAAATGCTTCGTTTGCAGCAACACGCTCGCCTTCTTGTTTTAACCAAGTCACTTGAACAGTATTGTCATAAGCTGAGATGAGCGCATTTACCCAAGGTTGGCCAGCTAAGACCATATCTTCGCGACTAATAATGGTTGCAGTGGCTTGCTCATCTTCAGGTGTGAGCATGGCGGTAATGTCACCGTCCCCAATATCTTCTTGTAATGCTTGTTGAATATTGATTTGAATTGATTGTTCAAGCAAAGACTGAGGTATGCTCATACGGTTTCCATTTTGTCGATGACCCTAAAACTTGCGATATATTAGCACCGTCGACTTTAAAAATAAGCTGTTTTATGAGATTAATCGCGATAAACAATCGCATTTACTACTTTGAAAAGTAGATAACTGTTTTAAACTAAAACAATTGGCAAGCAATTTATTGGCATCTCAATGAAGCAAATCACACCGTATGAAGTTATAGATGGGCAATTAAAAGGGGCGAGACAAATCCCTTCTCCAAATTTTAACCAGCGTCCGACTGGTACCGAAATTCAAATGATTGTTGTTCATAATATTAGCTTGCCACCATCTCAATTTGGAGGCGGGTATATTGAGCAGTTTTTTCAAAACAAGTTAGATTGGTCAGTTCATCCTTATTTCCAGACCATTGAGGGGATGCAGGTTTCTACGCATTTGCTGATTTTACGTAGTGGGGAAGTCCTACAGTTTGTTAATTTTAATGATCGGGCATGGCATGCAGGGCGTTCGAGTTATTTAGCCAAAGTAGAATGCAATGATTATTCAATTGGTATAGAGCTTGAAGGAAGTGATGATTTGCCCTTTGAAGAAGTACAATACGACGTATTAACCGACGTCGTTACTGCCATTCGTCAGGCTTATCCTGAAATTAAAAACCATATTGCAGGACATTCAGATGTTGCGCCCGGCCGAAAAACTGATCCGGGACCTTATTTTAAATGGCAGCATTTTAGACAATTGTTGGGTCAGAAAAAAACTTGAGTTTGTTCATCATTTCACAACGAAAAGATTTTCTAGTTTCATTACAATAGCGTCTTTCGAATATAGCTGTAGGTGAGTACGATGGCATTATGGCGATCGACTTTTATTGTCAGTGCAATGACGATGTTATCACGAGTGTTAGGGTTAGTGCGTGACGTCGTATTGCTCAACGTGTTTGGTGCGGGTAAAGATTTCGATACCTTCGTCGTCGCTTTTCGTATTCCCAACTTCTTTCGACGATTATTTGCCGAAGGTGCCTTTTCTCAGGCTTTTATTCCAGTATTAACTGAATATAAAACAGGCCGGGCACACGCTGAAGTGCAGATCTTAATTAGTCGGGTATTTGGCTGTTTGCTGACAGTCATGACCCTACTAACTTTTGTCGCTATGGTTCTAGCCCCAGCAATCATTTATATGTATGCCCCGGGTTTCCATAATGATCCTGAAAAGTTCGATTTAGCCGTCAGTATGTTCCGTCTGACCATCCCTTATTTATTGTTTATGTCGCTGACCGCTTTTGCCAGCAGTATTTTAAATAGTTATGGATCGTTTGCTTCACCAGCTTTTTCACCAGTTTTGCTGAATGTCGCGATGATTGCAGGCGCATGGTGGCTTACGCCGTATATGGCTGAACCGATCAAAGCATTAGGTTGGTCAGTGGTTGTGGCAGGGGTGTTGCAGTTAGCTTTGCAGATTCCAGAATTATGGCGTAAAAATCTGCTGATTCCACCTAAAGTTGATTTTAGACATGAAGGTGTAGAACGCATTTTAAAGTTAATGCTGCCAGCATTATTTGGGGTATCTGTTACCCAGATTAACTTGTTATTAAATACGATTTGGGCATCTTTCATGCAAGATGGTTCAGTATCTTGGCTCTACAGTGCAGAGCGTATGACTGAATTGCCGTTAGGTTTAATTGGTGTTGCGATTGGTACAGTGATTTTACCTTCACTTTCTGCCCGTCATGCAGAACAAGATCAAGCAAAGTTCCGCGGTATGATCGACTGGGCTGCAAAAATTATTGTATTAGTTGGCTTACCAGCAAGTATTGCCTTATTTATGCTTTCTACACCGATTATTCAGGCATTATTCCAGCGTGGCGAGTTTGACCTACGTGATACACAAATGACAGCTCTAGCACTGCAATGTATGAGCGCTGGTGTGATTTCGTTTATGCTGATTAAAGTCTTTGCTCCGGGTTTCTATGCACAGCAAGATACCAAAACACCTGTACGTGTCGGTTTAATGTCAGTCGCAGCGAATGCTATTTTAAACGTTATATTTATTGGTTTCTTTAAGCTGATTGATTGGCACGCAGAGCATATGGCACTTGCTTTGGCATCTTCAGGCTCGGCTTTGGTGAATGCAGGTTTACTCTACTTCTATTTGCATAAGCGGAATATTTTCCGATTTGGTTCACATTGGAAAAAGCTGTTTCTTCAATATGGTTTAGCGAACCTTGCCATGATTGCAGCACTTTGGTTTGCATTAAATTGGTATAACGGTGAACTTTCACAGTGGTTACGTGTTGCCGAAGTGGTTGGATTGTGTGTAGTCGGCGTAGTCGCTTATCTGGTTGCTCTCGTCGTTACAGGTTTTCGTCCTAGAGACTTAAAACACTAAAAATAAAAAAGCGATCTTAAATGATCGCTTTTTTTATATCTAATGAATTTATTTCGGTAAAACTTGTAGTAATTCAATATCAAAAATTAAAGTACTGTTTGGGCCAATACTGTCGCCAGCACCGACCTCACCATAAGCAAGATTAGCCGGAATAAAGAAGCGAGTCTTTCCGCCTTCTTTCATAGTCTGTAGACCCTCTGTCCAACCAGTAATTACTTGACTGAGCTGAAACTCAACTGGATGATTACGGGCAATAGAACTATCAAATACGGTCCCGTCGAGTAAACGACCTTCATAATTTACTTTAACACGAGATGTGGCTTTCGGCTTTTGACCATTACCTTCTTTTAATACTTGGTATTGAAGACCAGATTTAGTCGTGATTACACCTGATTTTTTTGCATTGTCAGCAAGAAATGCTGTACCTGCTTGGGCATTCTGTTGACCTGTTTTTTGAAATTCGACGAGTTGTTTGGCTTCTAAGGTTTTCTTATAGTCATTAATCGCTTTTGCCATTTCTTCATCAGTTAGGCGTGCTGTTTTACTTTGTGCGCCTTCTTGAAGACCTTGGTAAAAAGTATCAAGATTTAGATCTGTTAATGCATCAGTATTATTACGACCCATCAAATAGCCATAACTATAGCTAAATTGTTCTTTTGCTGGGCTTTTATTTGTTATAGGAGTTGCAGCAAGAACAGATAAACTCATTGTTGATGCTGCAATAATTAGACCAATTTTTTTCATGCCGTTTTCCAAAAAAAAGGAGAGTAGTGTTCTACTCTCCTGAATGTTTTTATTTCACTGAAATGAGTTCTACATCAAAAATCAGCGTACTGTTTGCTGGAATACCAGGAACTTCCTGAGGGCCATAGGCAAGATTCGATGGAATGAAGAACGTCGCTTTACCACCTTCTTTCATCAATTGAAGTCCTTCAGTCCAGCCTGGAATAACCTGATTGAGTGGAAACTCAACTGGCTCACCGCGTTTATAAGAACTATCAAAAACTTGACCATTAATTAAACGGCCTTCGTAATGTACTTTAACCATAGACTGCGCAGTGGGTTGTTTACCTGTGCCTTCTTTAGTAATGATATATTGCAAGCCAGACGCCGTAGTTTTTACACCAGCTTTTGTTTTATTTTCTGCAAGAAATTGAGCATCGGCAGACTCAGGAGCAACACCAGCAGCTTGTTCTGGTTTATTCTGTTGCTGCATTTTTTGCTGTAATTCTTTTTCATAAGCGGTTACAGCAGCTTTTAACTCTTCTTGAGTATAAGCACTTGGCTGCTTGCTGCGAGCATCATGAATCCCTTTCACAAATGATTTTGTATCTAGTTCAGGCGGAGTTTGCTGAGCAACTTCATATCCAAGAACATAACTAATTTTTTCAATTGGGGTGGCATTTTTATTTGCCTTGCTTCCGACTTCTGTGGTCGGATGTTGGCTTGCATAATATACTGGTACAAGTGCAGCACCGCCTAAAACTACAGCGACAGCAATGGGTAAGGCTTTACTCATAAAAGGTTCCAAAAATAATCATTTGAGTCTAAAAAGGCTGCTTTTGATCTTAGCATGCTTAAGCATAGAATGTTTAAGAAAAAAAACGAGTGGTTTTTTATATATTTTAGTTAGTTTTAGTAGGGATGTACTTAAAAAATCTTAAATAAAAAACCGGATCATTTGATCCGGTTTTTTTATGACTTTACGCTTAATCTTCTTTTTGTGCTTTGTAAGCATAGGCGTAGTTATAGCCGTAACCATAACCCGCGCTAGCACGTTGAATGTCATTGAGAATAAAGCCGTTGACTTTAACACCTGCTTGTTCAAAGCGATTAAGTGTTAATTCAAGTTCTTTCATTTGTGACTTAGCATAACGAGCAACAATTAAGTTCACACCAGTATATTGCGAAATAATAATACCATCGGTTACTGCAAGTACTGGTGGAGTATCAATAATGATGTGGTCATATTGACTTTGTAGCTGTTCAAGTAATTCTTTAAATTGGTTTGAGCTTAGAATTTCTGAAGGATTTGTTGGGCTCTTACCACGTGTAATCACATCAAGGTTAGCAACTTGAGTTTTGTGCAATACTTTTTGTAGGTCAGCTTGACCACTTAGCAATTCAGAAAGACCTGGTTTGACATCAACATCAAAATATTTGTGCATATAACCACGACGCATATCTGCATCGATAAGCAATACTCGCTTATCTCCTTGCGCAAAAATTGTTGCAAGATTCGTCGAAATAAAGGATTTACCTACTTCTGGAGACGGGCCTGCAATCATAATGATATTATTTTTCGCACTCGCCAATGCAAAGTGAATTGCAGTACGGATACTACGTAAGCTCTCAATTGCAATATCATCACTATTTTTAACTGCAAGAATAGGAATATTCTTCTTCTTCTTTAAAATTTTAACGCGACTTTCTTGAATTGGAGAACGTGGTACTGTTGCATAGACAGGTAAATCTAATTCATTTTCAATTTGGCCAGAATCCTTAATGCCTGTACGTAACATATTGCGTAGTAAGGCAATTAATGTTCCTATAAAACTGCCTAAGAATAAAGATAAGATAAGGACTTGTAATTTTTTAGGTTTAATTGGTTCGACTGGTTCAACAGCAGTATCAACGACACGTACGTTTCCAATTTCACCAGCTTTTGCGATACGAAGCTGTTGATAAGAATTTAATAATGCAGTGTAAAGCTGAGTTTTTACTTCAACCTCGCGATACAATTGTAAATATTGACGTTGTACGTCTGGTAATTGTTTTAAAGTACTGTTGAGCTCACCAATTTGTTTATTGACTGCTGAAAGCTGGCCATTAATTTCACGCATTGCAGGATGGTCAGCAGTATATTTTGCGGCCATTTCTGCCTGCTTCTGTTCAAGCTCTGCTTTCTTTGTTTCTAAAGTAATACTTTGAGTTAAATAAAGCTCTGATTCTTTGGTCACATCAACTGTGTTGTATTGCTGACGGAATTTATTAAATTGACGCTCAGCATCATCTAGTTGTTTCTTAAGATCAGGTAATTGTTCATCTAAGAATTTTAAAGTTTGAGCAGATTCAGCCGAACGGCGTTCAATATTTTGTGCACTATAAGTTGCCAAAATTGCATTTAAAACTTTAGTGATATGCTCTTTGTCTTGACCTTGATAATTTAAACCTAAAACACCTGTAAGCTTACCGCGTTCTGCGACTGAGTAGTTTAAGCTAAGTGCATTTACAGTAGCTGGTATGGATAAATTTTTAATATTATAAGTTGGATCGAGTTGATCTTTGGTAAAGATTGCAACTTTCCAAAGTCCATGTGGCCCAGCGACGTGATTAGCTTGATTTAACGGAACAGTTAATATTACTTCTTCTGTTTCCGGGTCGGTCAAACGCAAGGATTGTTTATCAAAATTAAGAAATAAATTTTTGTCTAGATAGTACGCTGGTACTTCAAATTCACGAATTTCAAAACTTTTTAAATCATCTTTAAATAAAACTGATTTTTTAGTGTATTCAGTTTTATAGTCAGTATCGCTTAATAGGCGATGAGTAAGCGTATTTTCAGTGCTGGAAACTTGGATATTCAGATGTAAGTCTTTAATGACCGAACCCAAGACCAGACGAGACTTTAAAATTTCAATTTCAGCTTGAGCAGGAGACTTTTGCTCAATCATATTAGATAAATCACCTAAAAGTGCAGCAGAAGCCCCTTTGCTGTCTTCAACTTGAACCAAAGCATCAACCGAATAGGTGTCTGGTGTTACACGTAAATAGAGCAGCGCACACACAAGGCTTAAAATAATGCAGAGTGCGATTAGCTTCCACTGAGCAATCAGTGAAAAAAACAATTCTTTTAAATCAATTGTATCTTCGGTGTTTGTATTTTGGTTCATAAGTTTAAAATCTTGGTGTTAAATATAAGGTTTCCAATCAGCAATGCACTGTTGAATAAGTTGACAGGTTTCATCAAAAACAGCTTGATCGTGCTGGTAGGGATCAGGCACATTTCTGTTTTGCCAATGCCCTAAGCGATAGGTTTTACCTTTTGCAAAGGGCCATACTTGCTCAATATGTTTTTGCTGGTTGTGACTCATGACCAAAATAAGGTCAGCTTTTTTAATATGTTCAGCATTTAATTTTCTTGCAACATGAGGTTGCATATCAATGCCTAATCGTTGCATACAAAGTTTTGCTTTTTCATCAGCTTGATGACCAATAAGCCCAGAAATACCAGCAGACTCAATATTTAACTGAGGATATTGTTGTTTTAAAAAATATTCTGCCATAGGACTTCGGCAGATATTTCCAATACAGACCACCAAAATATTCTTAAATTGCATAATACTATTGTCCCAAACGGTCTATGTTATATAACGCACTTGAGAATGGAATAATTTGATTGACAACACGTTGCCAGCGGGTTAAGCCTGTCGCATCAACATAAACAATATCATTACTACGTAACTTAAACTGATTCGCTAGGCCAAAATCACCAATACTCATCAAATTTAAATGGTAAAGTTCAGTTGTTCTGTCATTTGGATTGGTACGTAACACATAGATTTTGCTAGCGCTGGCAGATAAAGGATTTAAACCTAAACTTTCACCTAAAGCATCACTTAATGTCATCCCTTGATCACGCATTGGTAAAGCTTGGTTTTTACCTGCTTCACCCATAACGTAAATCTTTTGATTTTCGCGAGTACTAACATAAAGTGTATCATTTGGCTGAATCAAGAGCTTATGCAATGAATAGCCAGCTTTCTCTAAATCAATTGTGTTTAGATTATAGGTTTGACCATTTCGAATGAGTTGAATATAAGTATTATCACCCATTGTAGTGACACCACCAGCCATGCCAAGTGCTGAATAAACACTTACAGGTTGATCGCTTAAGTAAAATTGCCCACCTTTTGTGACGCTGCCTTGCACAGAAAAGCGCTGACCTTCGTAGGACAGTACTCTTACAACAACGTCTGGGTTTTTTAAGAAACGGGCTAGTTGGCCACGCAATTCACGGTTCACTTGAGCAAGAGTTTTACCAGCTGCCTTATAGCGACCTACTAAAGGAAATTGAATGTAGCCAGTTTGGTCGATTGGATAACCACTTGCCTGAATCGACTGTTCATTGTTTATATTATTTACTGGTGGAGTAATTTCAGGATATGCCCAAAGCTGGATGGAAAGAACATCACCTGAGCTTAGTTTGTATATAGGTTGTTGATTTTTAAATAAAGTTTGGTAGTTGTTGCGATAATTAGTTTGCGCAGGTTGGATTGCAGGTAGTGTGTCTTGAGAGATTTTAACAACATTAACTGTAGTTCCGAGATCGGTTCTATACACACCCTCATCTGGAATATCATAAGTTTGTAAACCAGAAGTGACAGCACAACTAGCGACACTTAAACTCAAGGCAAGAACAGAAAAAAACTGACAATATTTCACACGAAACCCTTTGTGTATTTATCTTTAATTGATATCAATTGATATCGTTAATCGTTTAGCACTAAGTGCTTATCTTAGATATAGACGTTGTGATTCTAGCCGAAAAAAAATTAAAAAACACAGAAAAATCGTACAGCTTTGTATGATTAATTTATTTGTATAATTTAGAATTTCTAAGAGAACGGGGATTGGCTTCTTAAAAATTACTTAAATATAACCAGAGAAAAAGCTTGTAAACACTTTTATACAATTGCTTTATAGTTGATGAAAAAAAACTGATATAGTTACGCACGACAATATCCAGTCAAGATATATTTTTTATTATATATACAATTTGTAAGGAATAAGGCTAACTTTTATGCAACTTGCCGATTTAAGAATAGCGATTATAGGTTTAGGTTATGTAGGCTTGCCATTGGCAGTTGAGTTTGGCAAAAAAGTGCCAGTTGTGGGTTTTGATATTTATCAAAAACGTATAAGTGAATTAAAAAACGGTCAAGATCATACCCTAGAGGTTTCACCAGAAGAATTAAAACAAGCAGCTCAATTAAGTTACACTACAAGTTTAGAAGATTTAAAAGATTGTAATTTTTTTATTGTCACTGTTCCAACTCCAATTGATGATTATAAACAGCCAGATTTAACACCTTTAGTTAAAGCTTCTACTAGTATCGGTAAAGTTCTGAAAAAAGGTGATATTGTCGTATACGAATCTACCGTTTATCCGGGTGCCACAGAGGAAGTTTGTATCCCAGTGCTCGAAGAAATTTCAGGTTTGACATTTAATAAAGATTTCTTTGCTGGTTATAGCCCAGAACGTATTAACCCCGGCGATAAACTTCACCGCGTTACTAATATTTTAAAAATCACCTCAGGTTCAACACCTGAAATTGCTGATTATGTTGATGAAGTTTACACTTTAATTATTGAAGCAGGGACACATAAAGCAGCGAGTATAAAAGTTGCTGAGGCTGCAAAAGTTATCGAAAACACACAGCGTGACGTTAATATTGCCTTAATTAATGAATTGGCACTTATTTTTAACAAACTAGGTATTGATACAGAAGAGGTACTTAAAGCTGCAGGTACAAAATGGAACTTCTTACCATTCCGCCCAGGTTTAGTCGGTGGGCACTGTATCGGAGTCGACCCATATTATTTAACTCATAAAGCCCAAGCAATTGGCTATCATCCAGAAATTATTTTAGCAGGGCGCCGATTGAATGATTCAATGGGGGCATATGTTGTTACTCAACTTGTCAAAGGAATGATAAAAAAGAAAATTCAAGTTGAAGGGGCTAAAGTTTTAGTATTAGGTCTAAGCTTTAAAGAAAATTGCCCAGATATTCGTAATACAAAAATTATTGATATTGTAAAAGAATTACAAGAATATCATGTAGATGTAGATGTATATGATCCTTGGATTGATAGGGAAGAAACTCAACACGAATATGGTATTACGCCGGTTAATCAACCTACAGCAGGTCAATATGATGCTGTAATATTAGCAGTTGCCCATAACGAATTTAAAGAAATGGGTATTGATGCAATTCGATCTTTAGGTAAAACATCGCATGTTCTTTATGATCTGAAATATGTTTTTGCTCAATCTGAGTCAGATATCCGTCTATAATAATATTTGTTGAGAAAAAATATGAGTCAATATGAACATGTGTTAGAGCAGCTTAAGTTAACTCCAAAAACATGGTTAATAACTGGCGTTGCAGGTTTTATCGGATCAAACCTGTTAGAAACTTTATTAAAGTTGAACCAAAAAGTTGTTGGTTTAGATAATTTTTCAACAGGGTTTCAATATAATTTAGATGAAGTTAAGAGTCTGGTTTTAGAACAACAGTGGGAAAATTTTACTTTTTATGAAGGTGATATTCGTCAATTAGAAGATTGTCAGAAAGTATGTGCAAATGTTGATTACGTTTTGCATCAAGCAGCTCTAGGTTCTGTTCCTCGTTCTATTGCAGATCCGATATTAACAAATAGTGCTAATATTACAGGCTTCTTGAATATGTTGGTCGCAGCTCGAGATGCAAATGTAAAAAGCTTTACATATGCAGCAAGTAGTTCAACCTATGGAGATCATCCTGCATTACCAAAAGTAGAAGAGAATATTGGTAAGCCTTTGTCTCCATATGCGGTAACCAAATATGTTAACGAGCTTTATTCAGATGTTTTTGCAAAGACATATGGTTTTCAGACGATAGGGCTTCGCTATTTTAATGTATTTGGTAAACGTCAGAACCCAAATGGTGCATATGCAGCTGTAATTCCGAAATGGACTTCAGCTATGATTCAGAATCAAGATGTCACAATTAATGGCGATGGTGAAACTAGCCGAGATTTTTGTTATATAAATAATGCAATACAAGCAAATATTTTAGCTGCAACAACTCTAAATGAGGATGCTAAAAATCAAGTCTATAATGTTGCTGTTGGAGATAGAACAACATTAAATGTTTTATTTAATGCGATCCGTGAAGAATTAAATAAAAATAATGTTGTTTATATTAAAAATGCTTTATATAAAGAATTTCGGGTAGGTGATGTAAGACATTCACAAGCTGATGTAAGTAAAATATATAAAAATCTTGGATATGAAGGTAGATATAACGTAATTCAGGGTCTTCAAGAAGCAATGCCTTGGTATGTACACTTTTTAAATGTTTAAGTTAATTTTTTCTGTTGCTGCTGTAACGGCTTTAGCACAGCTATTACAGCTAGCCTCGCAACCAATACTTACATATTTATATACCAAAGAGAGTTTTGGTTATCTTTCTATAATCGTTTCTATTATCACTTTTATTTCTTTAATTTGTAATTTGCAATTTAATAATTTAATTTTGATTAGTAAAGATAATATAAGTCGTATTTTTAATACAGGGTTAATCTGTTCCTTTATTTTAGAATTTTTTTGCTTCTTATTTCTTATTTGTTTCTCATACTTTATTTTTCAAGATGATAGAGTAGAGTTACTAACCTTAACAATGCTATATGTTGTTTTTTATTGTTTTAATGTATTGTTTAGGGCTGTTCTTTTAAGGGGGGGTAAAAATAAGTTATATTCAGTCGGAATTTTAATAAGAAGTGTTGCTGTTGTAGTAAGTCAAGTATTCTTTTCATATTATACTAAATCGCTAGGGCTAGTGCTGGGAGTTGTTTTTTCAGAGTTTATATTGGTGTTGTTCAGTGTTATTTTCTGTAAAAGCAATATGTGTTTTTATTTGAATATAAAAGAGAGTATTTTAATTTTTTTGGAAAATAAAAAATTTCTAATAACTGGCACTATACAAGAATTAATATCTACTAGCATGTTTATTTCCCCTCTATTGTTTATTACTTATAAGTTTTCTTATTCAGTGGGTGGAGAGTTTTCTGTAATTCATAAATTGGTTTGGGGGCCAGCTTTCTTATTAACACAGGTTGTTTCTCCTATTCTACTTCAATATGTGGCAAGAGAAAATTTCAAAGAAATATATTTTTTTAATATTAAAAGATCAATGATTTTTTTCTGTGTGACGGCATTTTTAGCTTTTTATAGTACGGGTTTTATATTTAATCTAATTCTTAAGAGTGATTGGCATAATGCTGTGTGGATGTCTAAATATATAGTTATTTGGGTTTTATCTTTTATAATGGCATTGCCTTATAGGGTTTTGTTAAGAGCAGAAAAAAAACAAATTTTTCAGCTTCCAATAGATTTATTGCTTTTAATCGTTTTTATGTCAATTTTTATATTTGATTATTCTTTCAATACATATATTTATGTATTGTCGGTATTTGGAACTTTAGGTAATTTTCTTATTATGTTGGTGACATATAGGCTTTTAAAGAATAAGGGATGGATATGAAATTTTTCGTATTTATAATATTGTTAAGTATGATTTACTTCTTGAAAAATGCGTCTGTTTCTTTGCTACTTTATGGTTTTTTTGCAGCTGATAGAGATGGGTATGCATTTTTAGAGTTTTTAAGTTTGAGTTTTCCAAACTTTAAGTTGTACACTCGTGTTTTATTTTTAATTTTGTTCCTTTATTCAGTGTCTTATTTATTTTTTTCAATTAAGAAAATAAATCGAGTGGAATCGTTAAAGTTATTTTCTGTTTTGTTGGTCTCTTTTTTAATAACTTTTAATAGTTTGTTTAAGGGTGATGATATTATTTGGGCTATTTCTTTATTAGTGTTTAGTGGTGTGCCTGTTTATTTTATTTGGTATGTTATGGGGGTGAAAAACAACAATAATGAAAAATTTATTAACTATGTAGTTATTAAGACAATTATTGCTACTATTATTTTATTGACACCGAGTTTAATGTTTCTTGATGGTAGTTTTTATAAGGCCGAAGAAGGTATATTCGTAAATGATGTTAGTGAGGTTAATTTTTCTGCCCCTACTGGAACATCAATAAAAGGTGCATATTCAAGATATTCTATTTATCATAACCCTAATAGTTTGGGATTTCATTCGGTTTTAGCTTTGTTAGTAGCAGTTTATCTTTTTATGACATCAGGTAGACTGTGGGAGAAGCTTTTAGCAGTTATTGTATTCTTCTGTGGGTTAATTGGATGGTTGAATTCATTGACACGAGGACCAATGTTGTTTTTTATCCTTGGTTTGTTTTATATAGCTATTCTTAATGTTTTATCTAGTGATAAAAAAAACTTTCTAATAAAATTTATAATTATATTTAGTAGTGTGTTACTAGGAATGTTAATGTTTGTATTCTCTGATATTTCAAAATACTTAATTCCTGATCAAAATGATATTTCTGTTGTGGATAGGGTTCAGGGATATATTTATTCATTTTCAGTTATTAAAGACCATTTTTGGTTGGGTGTTGGAAAAGGATGGGACTGGAATGGATATTATCCTCATTTTCTTCCTTTGTCTTTAACAGCAGATAATGGAATTTTTGTTGGATTAGTTGGCGGAGCTTTAGTCTTTTTAGGTGGGACACTGACAGTTGTGACGGCTTCAAAAAACTACTTAAAAGATAGTTCTAATAGAGCACATTATTTTTTATCTATTATGTTGGTGTTCTTAGTTTTCGGGATTGCGATTACTAATAATTTCACTGCACCAGTAATATTTTGGATAATGTTGGCCCAGGCTGACATCTTAAATAAGAAGTTTAATTTTGTGAAGAGGGTATGTAACTAGAGCATTATTAATGTGAAAAGTTACTGTATTTTAATTATGGATAAAAAGTTAATAGCATATGTTGGAGCATTTTCATTTCCTTTTGGTCAAGCTGCGTCTAAACGGGTCTTGGGTAATGTTATGTTGCTTAAAAGTTTAGGGTATAATGTAATTGTTGGACATGGAGGTAGAGTTGAGGAGGATAAATTTGAAAGTAATGATATTCAGATAAAATATTATGGTCTTAATGAGTTGTATGTAGATTCAAAAGGTATTGCTAGATTATTTAATTTTATTTTCAAAAGTGGGAATAATACTATTGACTGGCTCAAAAAATTAGACACTAAACCTGACTATGTAGTTGTATATGGTGGTTATTATAGTTATGCAAAAAAAATTGTAGAATATTGTAAAAATAATAATATAAGAGTTATTTTTGATGTTGTTGAATGGTATGAACCTTCACAAATGATGGGTGGAAGGTACGGTTTTTTTTATAATAGCTTTCTACTTGCATTCAAATATGTTTATCCACGAGCCGATGGTATTATTACAATTAGCTCTAGTCTAAGTGAAGTATTTAATAAAAAAAAGACTGTTGTAATACCTCCGCTAGTCGCGATAGAAATGAATGAGCCATTAATTAGTGAGAGTAATATGCTGTCTTTAATTTATGCTGGTAATATTGGCAATAAAGATAGTTTATATGAAATTATTCAAGTGGTAGATCAACTTTCTATAGATAATGAAATAAAATTAGATATATTTGGTCCAAGTGAAGTAGAGCTAAAGTTGAAGTATAATATTCAGGAGTTGCCTGCTAGCATTCGGATACATGGAAAAGTTAAGCAAGAGGAAATAAATAGTTTTATAGCAAAGGCTGATTTTACAATTTTTACTCGACCTGATATCCACTGTAACAGATATGGTTTTCCGTCTAAGTTTGTAGAGAGTTTATCATTAGGTGTACCTGTTGCAACAAATTTAACCTCTGATATTGGGTTATATCTAAGAGATGGGCACAATGGGTTTATTATTGAAGATAACTCAAAACAAGCAATAGAAACTGTTATTAGAAAGATGTTAATGCTTTCTTTAGGACAAAAGAAAGCTATGAAAGTAAATGCAGTGAGAACCGCAGAAGAAGAACTTTCATCAAAGTCAATTTTGATTCGTAAGAATGTATCTGAGTTTTTTAATAGTATTAATGAAGAATTAAGTGTATGAGAAAAGCTAAGCTTTTATTAGTATCTCCACTTCCACCACCTTATGGTGGTATAGCACGTTGGACAGAGCAGTTAATAGCTTATTTAGATGAAAATAAAGTTATTAGTTATAAACATTTAGATATTGCTGTGAGGTGGAGGTCTGTTCATAGTGGAGTGTGGCTCAGAATATTTGGTGGTAATCTGCAGTTATTTTATAACTATTTCAAGTTATTACTCTGTTTAGTCACTGGGAGCAATATTGTCCATCTTACTTCTTCTGGAAGTTTTGGTTTAGTAAGAGACTTTGTATTTTCTTTTACTTCTAAATTATTTCAAGCTAAATTTATAACACATATCCGTTTCGGGAGAGTTCCTGAGATTTTTGAAACTAAAAACTATGAGTATTATTTGTTAAAGTTAATATTCAAATGTTCAGATAAAATTATTTGTATTGATCAAAAAACCTATGACTTCTTAGCTAATTATTCAGAACATACTTCACGAAAGGCATGTTTAATACCAAACTGTATAGATTATGCTTTTGAAAAGGAAATTGTTGAAAGTTCAAACAAAGAAAATATCATCTCTTTTGTGGGGTGGGTGAAAAAGGAAAAAGGTGTTGAAGAGCTGATAAGTTCATTTATTACTCTTAATTTAGATAATTGGGTGCTAAAACTTATTGGTCCTATTGATCAAGATTTCTTTGAAAAATTAGATGAAAAATATAGCGTGTCAAAAAATAAAGATATTCATTTTCTAGGGAATTTGGATAATGATGCGGTTTTATTAGAGCTTAAAAAGTCAAAAATATTTGCTTTGCCTAGTTATACAGAAGGATTTCCAAATGTAATACTTGAAGCAATGTCAACTAAGAATTCAATTATTGCGACTAAAGTTGGTGCTATTCCTGAAATGTTAGAGAACGAAGCAGGAATTTTAGTAGATGTTGCTGATGAAAAGAGTCTCGGTGAGGCTTTGAGAATTTTATCAAAAAATGACTCGTTGCAACATCTTTTAAGTGAAAACGCATTTAAAAGATGTGCTGAAGTATATTCAATTAAGACGGTTGTTAATCAATATTTAGGTATTTGGAAATCATTGGAGAGAAAATGATGTTTGCGGATAAGATTTTATTAATTACTGGTGGTACTGGGTCATTCGGGAATGCAGTCTTAAAGCGTTTTCTAGACACTGACATAAAAGAAATTCGTATCTTTAGCCGAGATGAGAAAAAACAAGATGATATGCGTAAAAAGTATCAATCATCGAAGCTAAAATTTTATATTGGTGATGTTCGTGACTACAACAGTATTTTAAATGCTACTCGTGGTGTGGATTATATTTACCATGCAGCAGCATTAAAACAGGTTCCTTCTTGTGAATTTCACCCAATGGAAGCTGTTAAAACCAATGTGTTGGGTACAGAAAATGTGCTTGAAGCAGCGATCCAAAATCATGTTAAAAGAATTGTTTGCTTAAGTACAGATAAGGCGGTTTACCCAATTAATGCAATGGGTATTTCCAAAGCGATGATGGAGAAAGTGATCGTAGCGAAGTCTCGTAATTTAGAGGGTTTAGACACGGTTATTAGTTGTACTCGATATGGGAACGTTATGGCATCACGAGGTTCAGTGATTCCATTGTTTGTTGACCAAATTAAACAAGGAAAACCTCTTACAATTACTGATCCTAATATGACTCGTTTTATGATGACATTAGAAGACGCAGTTGATTTAGTACTTTATGCTTTTGAACATGGTGAAAATGGTGATATTTTTGTTCAAAAAGCCCCTGCTGCAACGATTGAGGTTTTAGCAAAAGCCTTGCGAGAACTATTAAATGTTGAAGAGTATCCGATTTCAATTATGGGAACTCGCCATGGTGAAAAAGCATTTGAAGCATTGTTGAGCCGTGAGGAAATGGCTGTGGCAATTGATCAAGGTGATTATTTCCGTGTACCAGCAGACCAACGTGACCTTAATTATGAAAAGTATGTTGAGAATGGTGATTTAAAAATTACTGAACTTGAAGATTATAATTCGCATAATACTGAACGTTTGGATGTGGAAGGCATGAAAAAATTATTACTCAAACTAGAGTTTATTCGTGCGCTTACACAAGGAAAATATGTAGATCCAGAGGCTTAATATGAAGATTTTAGTCACGGGGTCTAATGGTTTTATTGCAAAAAACTTGATCCAATTTTTATCAGAGAAACCTGAAGTTGAGATTTTAAAAGCTCATCGTGAAACAACAGATCAAGAGTTAGAGCAATCAATTCTCGCTTCAGACTGGATTGTACATTTAGCAGGTGTAAATCGCCCTTTAAATGAAAGTGAATTTGCCGAAGGCAATACCACTTTAACAGAAAAGATCTGTCAAATTTTGCAGCAAGCGAATAAGAAAACTCCGATTATCTTATCGTCCTCTATTCAGGTCGAACGTGATAATCCTTATGGTAAAAGTAAGTTAGGGGGAGAGCAGGCGTTGGTAGCTCTCAACCAAGCACAAGGTAATCCGGCCTATATTTGCCGTTTAGCCAACGTTTTTGGTAAATGGTCACGTCCGAATTATAACTCTGCTGTTGCAACCTTTTGCCATAATGTTGCAAATGATTTGCAGCTACAAATCCATGATGAAAATGCTGTCATTCGTCTTGTTTATGTCGATGATGTAGTTGAGGCATTCTGGGCTATTATGAATGGTCAGCAGGTTGAACAAATTTTCCAAGTTGAACCTGAGTATCAAATTACTGTAGGTGACTTAGCTAAAGTTTTAAATGGCTTTAAAGCATCTCGAGATACGCTTATTACAGATCGGGTGGGAACTGGGCTAACTCGTGCTCTTTATTCAACTTATTTGAGTTTCTTAAAGCCTGAGCAATTCGATTACAGTGTGCCAAAATATGGTGATGCTCGCGGTGTATTTGTTGAAATGCTAAAGACACCAGATGCAGGACAGTTTTCTTACTTTACTGCTCATCCGGGGATTACCCGTGGTGGTCATTATCACCATACAAAAACTGAGAAGTTCCTTGTTATTAAAGGTAAGGCACTATTTAAGTTTAAGCATGTCGTAACAGGTGAGTTTTATGAGCTTGAAACGCATGGCGATGAACCACGAATTGTAGAAACTGTACCTGGTTGGACACATGATATTACTAACATCGGTGAAGATGAGATGGTAGTAATGCTATGGGCAAATGAGATTTTTGATCGCAATAAGCCAGATACTTATGCGATGCCAATAACAAATTAAGAGTATAGATTTGTGAAAAAGTTAAAATTAATGACAGTGGTGGGCACACGTCCAGAAATTATTCGTTTATCACGTGTAATGGCTGCGTGTGATGAATATTTTGATCATGTTATTGTTCATACAGGTCAAAATTATGACTATGAATTGAATGAAATTTTCTTTACGGATCTAGGTATCCGTAAACCTGATCATTTCTTAAATGCAGCTGGTGCGACAGGTGCAGAAACAATTGGTAATGTAATTATTGCAGTTGATAAGATTTTAGATGAAGTGCAACCTGAAGCTTTACTTGTTTTGGGTGACACTAACAGCTGTATGGCAGTACTACCAGCAAAACGTCGCAAAATTCCAACTTTCCATATGGAAGCGGGCAACCGTTGTTTTGATATGCGTGTTCCAGAGGAAATTAACCGTCGTATTGTTGATCATACTGCTGACATTAATTTAACGTATAGTACGATTGCACGTGATTATTTATTGGCTGAGGGTTTGCCTGCTGATTTAGTAATCAAAACAGGTAGTCCAATGTTTGAGGTACTTCATCATTACAAAGCAAAAATAGAAGCTTCTGATGTACTTGAACGTTTAAATTTAAAAGAGCATGAATACTTTATTGTGAGTGCTCATCGTGAAGAAAATATTAACTCAGATCAGAACTTCTTAGATTTGGTTGAAATGTTAAATGCAGTTGCAGAGCAATATCAGTATCCTGTGATTGTATCGACACATCCTCGTACGCGTAAGCGTATTGAAGAGTTAAATGTTGAATTTCACCCTTTAATTCAATTATTAAAACCACTGGGTTTTAGCGACTACAACAAGTTACAGCTTTCAGCAAAAGCTGCATTGTCTGATAGTGGAACGATTAATGAAGAATCATCAATCTTGAATTTCCCTGCACTTAACTTACGTCAAGCACATGAGCGTCCAGAAGGAATGGAAGAGGCTGCTGTAATGATGGTGGGTTTAAAAGCGGAACGTATTTTACAAGGTTTGGCAATTTTAGAAGGGCAGTCTAGAGGTGAAAATCGTCTTTTACGTTTAGTTGAAGACTATAGCATGCCAAACGTAAGTGAAAAAGTTGTGCGTATCATTATGAGTTATACGGACTATGTAAATCGTGTGATTTGGAAAAAATATTAAGAAATGAAAATTCTTCTTTTAACGCAGTGGTTTGACCCAGAGCCAACTTTTAAAGGTTTGGCATTTGCTAAGGAATTACAAAGACAAGGCCATCAAGTACAGGTTCTGACTGGATTCCCCAACTATCCAGGAGGAAAAATTTATGATGGTTATAAAATGAAACTTTATCAACGTGAAGATATTGATGGAATTTCAGTTTTACGAGTCGCATTGTATCCGAATCACGATAGCTCTGCGTTAAAAAGGATTTTCAATTATATTACCTTCGCTTTTATGGCGATGTTATTTGGTATATTTGCAACTAAAAAAGCGGACGTTATTTACGCTTACCATCCTCCATTAACAGTGGGGATAGCTGCTGTCTTTATTAAGTTATTTCGACGGATTCCTGTCGTTTATGATATTCAGGATATGTGGCCTGATACGTTAAAAGCGACTGGAATGTTAAATAATCAGAGGCTTTTGAATATTATTGGCAAAACTTGTCAATTAGTCTACAAGTTTGTAGATCATATCGTTGTACTTTGCCCGGGGTTCAAAAAAATATTAATAGAAAGAGGGGTGGCAGAAAATAAAATAAGTATCATTTATAATTGGTGCGATGAAGAAAGTCTGATGCAAACACAACCTTTAAAATCAGAATACAAACAATTAATGGATTATAAATTTAATATTGTATTTGCAGGAAATATGGGGAAAGCTCAGGCCTTAGATACGATACTAGATGTTGCTAAAGATTTAGAAGAAGTGCAAAACATTCAATTTGTTTTTGTGGGTGCTGGTACAGAAACGGAACGGCTTAAATTACGTCTAAATCATGAAAGAATTAAGAATGTCTCTTTTATCCCCCGAATGCCAATGTCTGAGGTTGGAGGGGTATTAATGAATGCCAATGTGTTATTAGTTCACCTGAAAAAAGATCCTTTGTTTGAAATAACAGTTCCTTCAAAAACTCAAGCATATATGGCTATTGGAAAGCCACTTTTAATGGCTGTAGCCGGAGATGCCGCAGATATTGTTAAACAAGCAAAATGTGGTCGTATAGCTGTATCAGAGGATAAGAATAGTGTAAGAGATGCTATCTTAGACATATATCAATTGAGCGCTGTAGAACAACAGCAGTTAGGATTAAACGCACGTAATTTTTATAATGAACAACTATCTCTAGAAAGTGGGACTCAACAATTTGTTGCAATTTTTGAAAGAGTGAAAAATGCTTAAACGATTACTGGATATCATCATTGCTTCAACCGCGCTGCTATTGTTGTCACCTTTATACTTTTATGTTGCTTATAAAGTAAAAAAGAATTTAGGTTCACCTGTGCTGTTTCGCCAAATCCGGCCAGGTTTAGGTGGTAAGCCCTTTGAAATGATAAAATTCCGTACCATGAAAGATGCTGTAGACGCACAGGGCAACCCACTACCAGATAGCGAACGTTTAACACCTTTTGGGAAAATGTTGCGTTCGACTAGCTTGGATGAGATGCCAGAACTTTGGAATGTGATTAAAGGTGATATGAGTGTTGTGGGGCCACGACCATTATTGATGGAATACCTACCATTGTATAATAAAGAACAAGCAAAACGTCATGATGTACGTCCTGGTATGACTGGACATGCACAAGTGAATGGTCGTAATGCAATTAGTTGGGAAGAAAAATTTAAGCTTGATACTTGGTATGTTGAGAATCGATCTACGTGGTTAGATTTTAAGATTATGTTGAAGACTGTTAAAAAAGTAATTACTAAAGATGACATTAATGAGGTTGGTGAAGCAACAATGAGTAAGTTTACCGGTAGTGAGAAAAATAAATGAATATTCTAATTACTTCAGCAGGCCAGCGAGTTTCCTTAGTACGTTCTTTTCAGGAAGAGTTAAAAAAGTATTTTAAGAATAGTCAGGTTTTTACTGCAGATTTAAATCCTATTTTAGCTCCAGCTTGTCATATTTCTGATAAGTACTTTCAAGTTCCTCGTGTAACTGATGAGGATTATATTGACACGTTAGTAGAGCTGTGTTTAAAGAACGAAGTTAAATTAATAATTCCTACTATTGATACGGAATTATTAATTTTGAGTGAAAATATTGATAAATTTAAAGATAATAATATTCAGTTGTTGGTGAGTGATTTAGGCCTTATACAGAAATGTAGAGATAAAAGAAAAACAAATACTTTTTTTGAAAGTAAGGGAATTGATATTCCTGAGCAATATAATCTTGAAGATTTAAAATATCCAGTCTTTGTAAAGCCTTATGATGGAAGTTTAAGTAAAGGAATTTTCGTTGCTTACAATAAAGGTGATATTAAAGAAGAGCATATAAATAACCCTAAACTTATGTTTATGGAGTATATTTCTACCCAAGATTTTGATGAATTTACAGTTGATTGTTATTATGACAAAAAATCAGATCTTAAGTGCGTAGTACCTCGCCAACGTATTTTTGTTAGAGCAGGGGAAGTAAATAAGGGAGCAACGAGAAAAAATAAGATTGTTTCTGAGTTTATGCATAAATTAAAATATATTGAAGGTGCTAGAGGCTGTTTAACTATTCAGGTATTTCTGAGTAAAAAACAAGATGTAATTTTAGGGATTGAAATTAATCCTCGTTTTGGTGGAGGATATCCATTAAGCTATTTGGCAGGTGCTAACTATAGTCAATGGATAATTCAAGAATATTTATTAAATCACGATATTGCAGAGTTTAATGAATGGAAAGATAATCTTTTAATGCTGCGTTATGATGCGGAAGTATTAGTTAATGATTATGAGAACTAAAGCATTAGTTTTGGATTTGGATGATACATTATATTCAGAATTAGATTATCTAAAATCTGCTTATTACTTTATCGCAAATAAGATAAGTGATAATCCTTTAGATTTGTTTAATCGGATGCTGAATCAGTATTTCCAAGGTCTAAATGTCTTTTCTAGCGTGAGTAAAGATTATCAAGTAGATAGATCTCAATTGTTAGATTGGTATAGATTTCACCAACCAAATATTCAGCTATACCCTGATGTATTAAAAACTTTGTTGGAATTTAGTCCTGTCTATAAATATGGGATGATTACAGATGGACGTTCGAAGACTCAGAGAAATAAGATTGCGGCTTTAGGATTAGAGTCTTTATTGGAAAGCATTGTAATTTCAGAAGAAATTAACTCAGAAAAGCCCAATTTATTGAATTATAAGAAAATAATTGAGGATTTGAGTTGTGAGCAATATATTTATATTGGAGATAATTTAAAAAAGGATTTTATTACGGCAAAGCGTTTAGGCTGGATAACAATCGGCCTAAGAGATCAGGGTAAAAATATACATCAGCAGGACTTTTCGATAGCAGAAGAGTATCAAGCACATCATTATTTTAATTCCTGGATGGAAATTAATCAGTTTCTAACACAAGAGTTTATTAACTGATAGCTTTTGACCTGTGATGTCTCTAGTGAGATAAGTATAAAAATAAATGAAAGAAATTTCTTTCATTTATTTTTATAGTCTAAATATATTCGTAAATAAAATTATCATTTAGTTAATGATAGACGAAAGGAAAAACGAAATGTTAAACACTGCATTTGAACCATGGCCAAGTTTTACAACAGAAGAAGCTGACGCAGTCAAAAATGTATTACTATCAAATAAAGTAAATTATTGGACTGGTCAAGAATGTAGAATTTTTGAAAAAGAATTTGCCGAATTTTCTGGTACAAAATATGCGGTAGCTTTGGCAAATGGTACCGTGGCACTAGATGTTGCATTAAAAGCTTTAGACATTGGTGTCGGTGATGATGTGATTGTGACATCTCGTACTTTTCTTGCTTCAGCGAGTTCCATTGTAACTGCGGGCGCTAATCCTGTTTTTGCCGATGTAGAATTAGATTCTCAGAATATTTCACGACGTACGATTGAAGCTGTAATTACACCAAATACGAAAGCGATTATTTGTGTACATTTAGCTGGTTGGATGTGCGATATGGATCCGATTATGCAACTTGCAGCTGAGCGTGGTATCTATGTTATTGAAGATTGCGCACAGGCTCATGGTGCAAAATATAAAGGTAAAGCTGCAGGATCAATCGGTCATATTTCTGCTTGGTCTTTTTGCCAAGATAAAATTATGACAACTGGTGGTGAGGGCGGGATGGTCACCACAAATGATGAGGCGCTTTGGAAAAAAATGTGGTCATATAAAGACCATGGTAAAAGCTACGACAGTATTTATAATAAACAACATCCTCCAGGTTTCCGCTGGTTGCATGACTCATTTGGTACTAACTGGCGCATGATGGAAATGCAAGCAGTTATTGGTAGAATTCAGTTAACACGTATGACTGAATGGACACAAAAGCGTACTGAAAATGCAGAAAAGATTTTAAAAGCGTTTGAAAATTCTCCTTACTTTAACGTTCATATCGCTTCAGATGATTATGTTCATGCGCATTATAAATGTTATGTGCAAGTAAATTTAGAGGCATTACCAGATGGCTGGTCACGTGATCGTATAATGCAAGAAATTAATGCTCAAGATGTACCTTGCTTTAGTGGCTCTTGTTCAGAAGTTTATTTAGAGCATGCTTTCGATGACACCTCATGGCGTCCAGAAAAACGTCTGGAAAATGCGCAGAAATTAGGTGAAACAAGCTTAATGTTCTTGGTACATCCTACTTTGAGCCAAGATAGTATAGAAAAAACAATTAGTGCAATTAATGTTGTTAGTAGAGCTATACAATCATAAAAATGTGAAGCTATTCACATAGCTTTCTTTTAAATTATGATCTGATTTAAAGTTATGTAACCGCTGCGTAAATTTTATTTCTAGTTATATGAGAAATGAGTATAAATATCGCACGGTTACTAGAACGATTAGAAGAGTATTGTGAAAAAGATTATTTATCAGTTTGCGTCTGCCCCAAGACTCACCAAACAATGTTTTTTGGTTCTTGTAGACCTTTTTGCGTTTCCTGTTATTTTGTGGCTATGTTATGCCATTCGACTGTTTGATTTAGGTGCTGAAGTTATCCCAGGGATTAACTATGGAGTAGCAATCGTTACTATCGTTGCTATTTTAAGTTTAATGGTAACTGGGGTATATCGCTTTATTGTTCGTACTTTTAACGAAGCCTTTATTGCAAAATTAGCGCTTGCTGTTGCACTGATGGTAGTTGTTTTATATGGCCTAAATGCATTCTCGGCAGCTTTTGTTCCAACATCAATTCCATTGATGTTTGGTTTCTTAATGTTTAGTTGGGTTTGGTGTAGCCGTGCATTTATCCGATTTATTGTAAAGTCTGCATTACTCACAGGGGAAGAGAGAAAGCGTATAGCAATTTATGGTGCAGGTGATGCTGGTCAGCAAATTGCAGCTGTGCTTTATCGTTCTGGCAACCATTTACCTGTTTTCTTCATTGATGATAATAGTTCTTTGCAAGACCATATGGTTGGCGGTTTGAAAGTACTATCTTTAGAAAAAGCTTTACAACGTTTTGAAAAATATAAAACTGATGAAATTTTATTAGCATTACCTTCAGTAGGTCGCGTACGCAAAAGTGAAATTATTCAACAGTTAGAACCTGCACATCTTAAAATTACGGAACTTCCTGGCCTTACTCAGCTGGTTGATGGTGAACTAAAAGTTGCTGATATTCGTGAAGTAGACATTGTTGATTTATTGGGACGTGACCCAGTACCACCTGTAGATCATCTACTTGCAAAAAATATTCATAATAAAATCGTAATGGTAACAGGTGCCGGCGGTTCTATTGGCTCGGAGTTATGTCGACAAATTATTAAAAATCAACCTAAAATGTTGATCATTTATGAAATTACGGAATTTGCTCTTTACAGTATAGATAGAGAATTACGTCTAAGCGCTCAATGTGAAATTGTTCCAATTTTAGGTACGGTTCAGGATCAACAAAAATTAGAGCGTATTATTGAGCAATATAGCGTACAGACTGTTTATCATGCCGCTGCCTATAAACATGTACCTTTAGTAGAATGTAACCCGATTGCTGGCCTCAAGAACAATGCGATTGGAACAGCGAATAGTTTAAATGCAGCTGTGAAAAAGGGTGTTGAGACATTCGTTTTAATTTCGACTGATAAAGCAGTACGTCCAACCAATGTTATGGGTGCATCAAAACGCATGGCCGAACTTTATTGTCAGGCAATGGCTGAAGCCCAAAAGCAGACTCAAATTAGTATTGTACGTTTTGGTAATGTATTAGGGTCTTCAGGCTCTGTAGTTCCCTTATTTAAAAATCAGATTGCAAAAGGTGGTCCTATTACTGTGACCCATCCAGATGTAACGCGCTACTTCATGACCATTCCTGAAGCATCTCAGTTAGTTATTCAAGCTGGTGCTCTAGGTAAAGGTGGAGATGTCTTTTTACTTGATATGGGTGAACCTGTCCGTATTCAGGATTTAGCTCGACAAATGATTTCTTTAAGTGGTTTAACTGTGCGTGAACATGATTCAGAGCAAGGGGATATCGCAATTCACTACAGCGGATTACGCCCAGGTGAAAAACTTTATGAAGAATTATTAATTGATCAAGAAAATACTGAATATACCGAGCACAGTAGAATTCTTCGATCATTTGAAAAGTTTTATCCTCTTACAGAGATTCAAGAGGTTTTTGAGCGGGTTAATAATATGACTGCTGTTCAAAAAGATATTGATTGGGCTCTTTGTCAACTCGAACACTATGTCGATGGTTATAAACGTAGTAAAGATATTATGGTTAATTAGAGAGTGAATGTGTGATTAAAAAGGCAGTTTTACCGGTAGCTGGATTAGGTACACGTTTTTTACCAGCAAGTAAGTCAATTCCCAAAGAAATGGTCACAGTGGTAGATCGTCCTGCAATTGAATATGTAGTGCGTGAAGCTGTAGAGGCTGGAATTGAGCAAATTATTTTGGTCACTCATTCATCTAAGGCATCAATTGAAAATTATTTTGATCGAAACTTTGAACTAGAAACGACTCTAGAGCAAAAGAAAAAGTTCGATTTACTTGAAGAAATTACACAGATTATTCCATCTCATGTGAGTGTGGTAAGTGTAAGGCAGCCTCAACCTTTGGGTTTGGGGCATGCTGTTTTATGTGCAAAAAGTATTGTTGGGCAAGATGATTTTGCTGTGTTGTTACCAGATGTATTGGTTCAAGATAACTCAGGGAAAAATGATCTATCGCGTATGATTTCACGCTATGAATCAAGTCAAGCTGCTCAAATCATGGTTGAGGCAGTACCAGACCATCTTGTAGATCAATATGGAATTGTTGATGTGAAGCAGAGCCTGAATGAGGGTGAAAGTATTGCTATGCAGGGAATTATCGAAAAACCTGCTATAGGTTCTGCACCTTCTAATTTATCCGTGGTGGGGCGTTATATTTTACCTGCTAAGATTATGCAGCTTTTGGAAAATACACCCAAAGGTGCGGGTAATGAAATACAGTTAACTGATGCGATCGCGATGCTTCAAGAAACTGATACCGTTGAAGCCTATCGGATGCAAGGCCAAACTTTTGACTGTGGCAGCAAGCTTGGCTATTTGAAAGCTGTATTACACTATGGTGTTGCACACCCTAAGTTAGGATTGGAATTTAAACAGCTGATTCAAGAACTTAAATTATAAAGTTTTGTAGTTCTGCTTAAGCATTTGTAAAAACTACTGAATATAGTAGCTGAGCAGTATATTCTCTTCCTGTAAAGGGAAGAGAAATCTATAAAATACGAAAAAATCAGGTGTGCAATGAAAATCGCAGTATTTGGAACAACGTTACATGCCGGCGTGATGGCAGCGTTATTAGCTGAATATGGTAATCAAATTTACTGGTGTACAAGTGTCACCTGTGAAGAAAATATTTCTGTACTTTCTTATCAAGATCAAGACGTAAATAATTATTTAAATAAGCAGCGAAAAGCGGGTTTCTTAAAAGAGAGCCCTTTTTCTGAGATTCCTTTAGATATTGAAGTTTATTTATTCTGTTTTAGCCCAACACAAATTGAACTTGCATTAAAAACGGTTGAAAAATTGAGTGAAAGACCAATTGTTCACCCACGGTTAATGATTAATGGTTCTACTTTTGGTTTGCACGGTACAGAAAAATTAAAACAGCATTTGCCAAAAGATGAGTGGGTTTACTTTCCTGATGTGATTCAGGAAGGTAATGCTATTAATAGTGTATTGAATGTAAAACATGTCATTATCGGTGTGGAATCTAGAGATGCAAGTGAAACTATGCAGGAATTATTGCGTCCTTTTTTCCAATTTAGTTACCAATATTTATTTATGCCGATTTTAGATGCTGAGTTCACTAAACTCAGTATTTCAGGCATGTTGGCTACCCGCATTAGTTATATGAATGACTTGGCTATGGTCGCTGAAAAGTTAGGCATTGATATTGCGAATGTAAAGCATGGTATAGCTGCTGACACACGTATTGGCGCTGCATACTTATCACCAGGCGTAGGATTTGGCGGTGAGAATTTTTCGCATGATATTTTAACACTTTCGAGCACTGTGTCTGAAACTGGAACAAAAAGCCGCCTTCTGGAGCAAGTTTGGGCTATTAATGAGCAGCAGAAAGAAATTTTATTCCGTAAGTTATGGAATTATTATCACTGTAGCCTAAATGGCAAAACAGTTGCGATTTGGGGTGCTTCTTTTAAAGAAAATACTTCGAATATACACAATTCACCGATTCATATTTTATTAGCTGCATTATGGGCACAAGGTGTAATAGTACGCCTACATGACCCTCAAGCTTTAGATGAAATAGCAGCAGCTTATGGGCATCGTGAAGATTTAATTTTATGTACTGATCAATATGAGGCGGTACGAGATGCGCATGCACTATGTCTAGTTACTGCATGGAAGCAATATTGGAGTCCTGACTTTAAGCAACTACAACAATTAATGAAGCATCCTTTAATTTTAGATGGGCGTAATATTTATGATCCTGCTTATGTAAAGGCGAAAGGTTTTGCTTATGAAGGAGTAGGTCGCTTATGAGTAAATCAATTGAGCAATTTCCAAAGGAATTAATCTCGCCTTTAACTTATCTGCAAACTTTAGGTGGAAAAAACTCGAAATTACATATAAAAGAGCTATTTGCTTTAGAGCCTGATCGTTTTCAAAATTATTCTATAAAATTTGATCAATTATTTTTTGATTATAGTAAGCATCGCTTAACCAAAGATATTTTAGAACAATTAGTAGCTCTTGCGAATACTAAAAACTTAACTGAATGGGTTAATCGCCTTTTTTCACAAGCTAAAATTAACTGTACTGAGCAACGTGAAGCAATGCACTGGGCATTGCGTTTACCGGCTGACTATTCAAAGTTTCCAGACTTAACAGAACAAGTTCATAGCCAGTTACAACGTATGTATGCCTTAGTGGAAAAAATCCATGCAGGGCAATATCGTGGCTCAACTGGTGAAGTGATTCAAGACGTTGTTAATATTGGGGTGGGTGGTTCTGATTTAGGACCGCAAATGGTTACTCATGCGTTGTCTGATTTTAAGGTGAAAACAGCTAAGCCTTTAAATGTTCACTTTGTTTCGACTATGGATGGTAGTCAGTTATCTGAGTTACTCCATCAACTTCGTCCTGAAACAACATTATTCATTATTTCATCTAAGTCTTTTGGTACGATTGATACCTTATCAAATGCACAAACAGTTCGTCAGTGGCTTGAAAAAGCCTTAGGAACACATGCTCGTGTATTAAAAAGTCACTTTATTGGTATATCTACAAAAGCTGACAAAATGTCAGAATGGGGAATCGCGCCTGAAAACCAGTTACTGCTTTGGGATTGGGTGGGTGGACGTTATTCTCTATGGTCTTGTATAGGATTGCCTATAGCATTGACGATTGGTGTGGAAGGCTTCCAGCAACTTTTAGCAGGGGCTTATGCCGTCGATGAGCATTTTCAAAATACGAGTTTTGATCAAAATATTCCGGTTTTAATGGCCCTGTTAGGAATCTGGAATAATAACTTTTTAAATATTCAGACCCATGCCGTATTACCCTATGATGGACGATTAAAGTATTTTGCAGCCTATTTGCAACAGCTAGAAATGGAATCTAATGGGAAGTCAGTACAGCGCAATGGCCTAAAAGTTGAGCTTGATACTTGTCCTATTATATGGGGGGAGGTTGGACCAAATGCTCAACATGCCTTCTATCAATTGTTACACCAAGGAACGCAAGCTGTAAGTTGTGACTTTATTGCCCCGGTCCAACGTTATAATGCAGATCATTTTACCTATGTGGAAAATGCAGAAGCTCTGGTCGAACAACATCATCTTGCACTTTCAAACTGTTTAGCACAATCGAGATTACTAGCCTTTGGTAATGAAGCTTTAGACTCGACTGAATTAGAGAATTTACCAATTTATAAGCAATATGAAGGTAATCAACCAAGTTCTACATTATTATTGAAAGAATTAAATCCCTATAGTTTAGGAATGTTGATTGCTTTATATGAGCATAAAGTTTTTGTGCAGTCTGTGATCTGGAATATTAATCCATTTGATCAGTGGGGAGTTGAGAAAGGTAAGCAGATTGCTGATCAGCTACTTCCGATTTTAAACGGTGTTCAAAATGACCTTTCAACACTTGATGCTTCAACGCGTGGATTAATTAAAATATTGTTAGGAAAAGTAGATGGCTAAAATTCTAGTCACTGGTGGTGCAGGTTATATTGGTTCACACACATGTGTTGAGCTTTTGCAGGCTGGTCATGAAGTTATCGTTTTTGATAACCTTTCGAATAGTTCAGAAGAATCTCTAAATAGAGTTCAAGATATCGCTCAAAAAAGTTTAACTTTTGTACAGGGCGATATTCGTAATGCAGATGAGCTTGATCGTGTTTTTCAGAGCCATTCAATTGACGCTGTGATCCACTTCGCGGGTTTAAAAGCCGTAGGTGAAAGCCAAGAAAAACCGCTCATTTATTTTGATAATAATATTGCGGGTAGCATTCAACTGGTTAACTCGATGGAAAAGGCTGGTGTTTATACACTTGTATTTAGCTCCTCTGCCACGGTGTATGACGAAGCTAATATATCGCCATTAAATGAAGACATGCCAACAGGTATGCCAAGTAACAACTATGGTTATACTAAGTTGATTGTTGAACAATTATTGCAAAAGTTGTCAGCGTCTAATCCAGAATGGTCAATCGCATTGCTTCGTTATTTTAACCCAGTCGGTGCACATAAGAGTGGACGTATTGGTGAAGATCCACAAGGTATTCCAAATAATTTAATGCCGTATGTGACTCAAGTTGCTGTGGGTCGCCGTGAAAAATTGTCCATTTATGGCAATGACTATGACACAGTAGATGGCACTGGTGTACGTGATTATATTCATGTGGTTGACTTGGCGAATGCGCATTTGTGTGCTCTAAATAACCGTTTACAGTCGAAGGGTTGCCGAGCATGGAATATCGGCACAGGTAATGGTTCATCTGTTTTGCAAGTTAAAGACACCTTTGAACAAGTTAATGGCATACCTGTAGCCTTTGAGTTTGTAGCACGTCGAGCTGGCGATGTTGCGACTTCTTTTTCAGACAATAGCCGTGCAGTTGCTGAGTTGGGTTGGCAACCGCAATATAGTTTAGAGGATATGCTCAAGGATAGTTGGAATTGGCAGAAGCAGAATCCTAATGGATATAATTAAATACCAATAAAAAAGGAGCGAATCGCTCCTTTTTTATTATGGATTAGCCTTGAATCAATCCTGTCAACTCATCTACATAATGCTGCATTGGCTGAGCTTGACGGTCTGCACGGCTTTCAATGTTGAGACGTAGTAAAGGCTCGGTGTTTGAAGCACGTACATTAAAACGCCATGCGCCAAAGTCGAGGCTTACACCATCGGTACGGTCAATTTGTGGGTTTTGATCAGCATAGAAATCGAAAATCTTTTGAATAGTGGTCTGTGTATCAGCCACTTTAAAGTTGATTTCACCGCTACAAGGGAATTTGGCAATCATATTTTCAACGAGGGTAGAAAGAGATTGTCCAGTTTCAGAGAGTAGGGCAATGGTGAGTAACCACGGAATCATGCCACTGTCGCAGTAAGCAAAGTCACGGAAGTAGTGATGAGCACTCATTTCGCCGCCATATACGGCATTGTGTTCACGCATTACATCTTTAATAAAGGCATGACCAGACTTTGACTGTACGGCAATGCCTTTGTATTCATCGACAATATCAAACGTATTCCACACTAAACGTGGGTCATGAACAATTTTTTCGCCAGGTTGCTTAATCAAGAAAGCTTGAGCCAATAGGCCAACAATATAGTAGCCCTCAATGAACTGACCCTTTTCATCAAACAAGAAGCAGCGGTCAAAGTCGCCGTCCCAAGCAATACCCATATCTGCTTGATGTTCAAGTACAGCATTACGGGTACTGTCCCGGTTTTCAATTAAAATTGGGTTAGGAATCCCATTTGGGAAGGTACCGTCTGCTTCATGGTGAATTTTGATAAATTCGACAGGAATATTGAGCGCTTTAAATTTTGCTTCAATGGCATCAATGACGTGGCCAGCCGCACCATTACCCGCGTTTACCACTAACTTTAACGGGCGAATTTTTGCAGGTTCAATGTAGGTGATTAAGTGGTCAACGAACTCAGGTAAAATGTTATAACTTTGAGTTGTGCCTTTTTGGCTAACTTCTTCAAAGTGATTGGTTTCTGCTAAAGCTTGAATTTCTTTTAAACCCGTATCTGCACTAATTGGACGAGCATTTTCTCGAACCAATTTCATACCGTTATAGTCCATTGGGTTATGACTAGCGGTAACTTCAATACCACCTTGTACATCTAAATGAAAAGCGGCGAAGTAAACTTCTTCAGTCCCTGTCATGCCTAAGTCAAGCACATTCACACCAGCATCATTTAGGCCGCGAATGGTCGCTTGTTTTAAAGACTCACTACTTAGACGAATATCACAACCTACAACTACAGTCTTTGGTTTATAGATTTGTCCGTAAGCGCGGCCAATTTTATAGGCAATTTCTTCATTCAATTCGGTGCCGAGTTTACCTCGGATATCATAGGCTTTAAAACACGTTAAAGTAGTCATTATTCAGTTCAATACAAATGATTTGAGTTTTGAGCATTATTATACATTTCTCAATAAATGGTTATGTTTATAGTTTTTATATTCAAGTTCTACGCTTCATTTCTGTAGTTTATATTTAAGTTTATAAGAAAGTATTTTTACGACTTTAGTCTAATAAATAAATTTATGAATTAGAAATAGCTTGATTTTACTTGGTACTATTGGTCATACCAATTGTGGTGATTATTTAATGCTTGAACTTGCTAATGCTCGTGTTTATGATGTGATCTGTGGTTTAAGGAATAACATTTGCATGTAAATTTTAATTGGTCATACCAATTGTGCTAAATGTTTAAAATTTTAAGGTACAAAAAAATCGCCCCAGCATTTCAAGGAGATGACAATGCTCAATATGTGGCAACAACTTTATGACCCTTTAAATAATATTTGGCTGTCCAGTGCGGTTGCATTAATCCCGATTATTTTCTTCTTTTTGGCCTTGGCGGTTTTTCGTTTAAAAGGCAGTATTGCGGGTACGGGCACAGTCATTATTGCATTGTTGATCGCTCTCTTTTTCTATCAAATGCCGGGTCAAATGGCCTTTGCATCCATTATTTATGGTTTCTTCTACGGTCTATGGCCAATTTCATGGATTATTATTGGGGCAGTCTTTCTATATAAAATTTCGGTAAAAACAGGCCAGTTTGAGGTGATTCGCTCAAGCATTTTGTCAATTACTGAAGATCAGCGCCTACAAATGTTACTGGTTGGCTTTGCTTTTGGTACGTTCCTTGAAGGTGCTGCCGGTTTTGGTGCTCCTGTCGCAATTACCGCTGCACTACTCGTTGGTTTAGGTTTTAAACCACTTTACGCTGCCGGTTTATGTTTGATTGTGAATACGGCGCCAGTTGCATTTGGTGCGATGGGTATTCCAATTATTGTGGCGGGGCAGGTTTCTGGTGTAGATACCATGGAAATTAGCCAGATGGTTGGACGTCAGTTGCCGTTTTTAACGCTGATTGTGCTGTTCTGGATCATGGCAATTATGGATGGCTGGCGTGGTGTTAAGGAAACTTGGCCTGCGGTGTTGGTGGGTGGAGGTGCTTTTGCGATTGCACAATATCTAACATCTAACTTTATTGGTCCTGAATTACCTGATATTACAGCGGCAATTGCTTCATTGGTCAGCCTGACTGTGTTGTTCCGTTTCTGGAAACCAAAACATATTTTCCGTTTTGAACCTGAAGCTGGTCAAACGCTAACTCAACAACCTACAACAATTCAACGTTATAGCATTGGAAAAATTGCTAAGGCGTGGTCTCCATTTGCGATCTTAACAGTGATGGTAACCATCTGGAGTGTTAAGCCATTTAAAGCATTATTTGCAAAAGATGGGGCACTGGAACATTTAATTTTTAAACTTGAAGTGCCGTATTTGCATAAATTGGTCGAAAAAATGCCGCCGATTGTGGCAGAGATGAAGCCATATGAAGCGATTTATAAGTTTGACTGGTTCTCTGCGACAGGTACTGCAATTTTTATTGCTGCAATCATCACCGCTATTTTCTTGAAAATGAAAGCGAGTGAGGCAGTAACGACCTTTGGTGAAACACTAAATGAGTTAAAAACACCAATTTATTCAATTGGTATGGTGTTAGCTTTTGCTTTTATTGCGAACTATTCAGGTTTATCTGCAACTTTAGCTTTGGCTCTATCGCATACGGGTCATGCTTTTACTTTCTTCTCGCCATTCTTAGGTTGGCTTGGTGTTTTCCTTACGGGTTCAGATACATCTTCGAATGCTTTGTTCTCCGCATTACAAGCAACTACTGCTCAGCAGATTGGTATTCCGGAAGTATTGCTTGTAGCAGCGAATACCAGTGGTGGTGTGACAGGTAAGATGATTTCTCCCCAGTCAATTGCAATTGCTTGTGCAGCAGTAGGCTTGGTTGGAAAAGAATCTGACTTATTCCGTTTCACGGTAAAACATAGCATCATATTCACTGTCTTTGTTGGCATCATTATTACGGTTCAGGCTTATCTTGTTCCGTGGATGATTCCATAACTCCAGTGAAGGAAACGCGATGAGAATCTCCGATCAAGTGGTCATGAAATTGCAGGCATTAATTGAAGAGCGTCACATGAGAAAAGGTGACCGTTTGCCTGCCGAGCGCCAGCTTGCAACTAGCTTGGGGGTTTCTCGTCCTTCTTTGCGTGAAGCGATTCAACAGCTCAATAGTCAAGGTGTGCTTATTAGCCGTCGGGGTGATGGTACTTATATTCAACAGTTACCTGAACAGTGGCCACAGCAACTCATTGTGAACCCGATTAGCAACTTGATTGAAGAAGATCCACTCTACCGTTTTGATGTGCAAGAGGCGCGGTTATTACTTGAGGGGGGGACTGCGTGGTATGCCGCATTACGTTCAACACCCGAAGACCGCGCCAAAATTCATCATTATTTTAATGAAATTAGTCACCATCAAAATGCGGGTGACTCAGCGCAGGCTGCGGTGGCGGATGCTGAATTCCACTTGGCGATTGCAGAAGCATCGCACAATGTGGTGCTGATTCAAATGATGCGTAGCCTGTTTGATTTACTGCAATACAACGTCTTGTTGGGACGTAAAAAAGTTTATAACGACCCCGTAAATGGTGACTTGCTGAGTGAACAGCATTTTCAGGTCATGGATGCGATCGATCGTAAAGATCCCGAGGCCGCACGCCAAGCTGTCTGCGGTCATATTGAATTTGTGATTAATCATGTGCGTTCTCTGGATGAAGACGAAGCTCGCCAGAAACGTGCAAACCGTTTAAATAGAGTTGATTCAAAATGATTATTTCTTCTGGCAATGATTATCGTGCCGCGGCACAGCGTCGCTTACCGCCGTTTTTATTTCATTACATTGATGGTGGAGCGTATTCGGAACATACCTTAAAGCGTAACGTACAAGATTTGTCAGAAATTGCATTGCGTCAACGTGTGCTCAATGACATGTCAGCGTTAAGTTTAGAGACAAAACTGTTTAATGAAACGTTGTCGATGCCGGTTGCGTTGGCTCCTGTTGGTTTAACAGGCATGTATGCGCGCCGTGGTGAAGTTCAAGCCGCGATGGCAGCCGATAAAAAGGGTATTCCATTTACGCTTTCAACGGTTTCAGTCTGTCCGATTGAAGAAGTTGCACCTGCAATTAGCCGACCAATGTGGTTCCAACTTTATGTATTACGTGACCGTGGTTTTATGCGTAATGCTTTGGAACGTGCAAAAGTGGCAGGCTGCTCAACACTGGTGTTTACGGTAGATATGCCTGTACCGGGTGCGCGTTACCGTGATGCACATTCGGGAATGAGTGGACCAAATGCAGCGATGCGTCGTTATATGCAGTCTATGTTCCATCCGCATTGGTCGTGGAATGTTGGTTTAATGGGTCGTCCGCACGACTTAGGTAATATCTCTAAATATTTAGGCAAACCGACTGGGCTTGAAGATTATATTGGCTGGTTGGGTTCAAACTTCGACCCATCTATTTCATGGAAAGACCTTGAGTGGATTCGTGAATTTTGGGATGGCCCAATGGTAATTAAAGGTATTTTAGACCCTGAAGATGCCAAAGATGCCGTGCGTTTTGGTGCTGATGGTATTGTGGTGTCGAACCATGGTGGTCGTCAGTTAGATGGCGTGATGTCATCTGCTCGTGCATTGCCTGCGATTGCTGATGCGGTGAAAGGTGATTTGGCGATTTTGGCCGACTCAGGCATTCGTAATGGTTTAGATGTGGTGCGTATGTTGGCTCTTGGTGCTGATACGGTTTTACTGGGTCGCGCATTTGTGTATGCCTTGGCAGCAGCAGGTGGGCAAGGTGTGTCGAACTTACTTGATTTGATTGATAAGGAAATGCGTGTTGCGATGACGCTCACGGGTGCTAAGTCGATTCAGGATATTAATGCGGATTGTTTAGTACAGGCGATGAAGCAAGGTTTTTAAGAAATAACTTTTTAAGTGAAGCAGTAAGCACAGCCTTAAAATTTGGTGATTTGCTAATGTTTTGCGTATAGGCATTTGTCACTTTTGAAAGGTCAAAAGTAACCAAAAACCTTTTGTTGAGCAAACCGTACTTCCTTGTACGGTTGCTCAACAGGCGGCATCCCTGCCGCCAACCGCGATAGTAAATATAGGGCTGATTCGAATTAGAGAATGAGCTAATTAAATTATAAATTACAAACGGTGAGACCCCGTCGTATTGGTCTAATTTGATAAATGGATGACCAAAAGGAAACCATCATGCAAACATTTTCTCCTCAAGTAGTGATTGAACGTTTACAGAATATTGTAGGGCGTTCACATGTTTTGACCGACGATCAAAGCACACGTCAGTACCGCCAAGGTCGTCGTTTTGGAGAGGGGAAAGTGCTTGCTGTAGTGGTGCCGGGAACATTGCTAGAGCAATGGCAAGTTTTGCAGGCTGCAATTGAGGCAGATTGTATTGTGATTATGCAGGCGGCAAATACGGGCCTCACTGGTGGTTCAACCCCGTATGGTGATGACTATGACCGTCCTGTTTTGGTCATGAGTACGCGCCGTTTAAAGGGAATTCAAGTCATTCATGGTGGTAAGCAGGTGATTTGTTTACCGGGTGCGACCTTAGATAATCTAGAGCAAATTTTAAAGGGCTATGATCGTGAACCACATTCGGTGATTGGCTCATCATGTATTGGCGCATCAGTACTCGGTGGTGTCTGTAACAACTCTGGCGGTGCATTGGTACGCCGTGGCCCTGCTTATACGGAACTGGCGCTCTATGCTCAGGTGAATGCCGCTGGTCAATTAGAACTGGTGAATCATTTGGGTGTGAATTTAGGCTCGACACCCGAAGAAATTTTGACTCGTTTAGAGAAGCAGCAATACCAAGCCGTAGATATTTTAGATGACAGTGAAAAGCAAGCCTCGGACCAGCGTTATGCCCACGATGTGACGCAAGTCGATGAAGATACACCTGCACGCTTTAATGCAGACCCGTCACGTTTGTTTGAGGCATCGGGTTCGGCAGGTAAAGTTTGTGTGTTTGCGGTACGCCTTGATACTTATGAAAAAGTAGAGAGCAATGTCTTTTATATAGGTACTAATGATGCCGATGATTTAACAGCGATTCGCCGTTACTTACTTACCTCTTTGCCAAGTCTACCGATTGCAGGTGAGTATATTCACCGCGATGCTTACTTGATTGGTGAAAAGTATGGAAAAGACACGTTCTTGTTCATTGAGAAATTCGGCACAGCGAATGTTCCAAAAGCCTTCGCCATGAAAGATAAAGTCGATGGCTTTTTAGAAAGATTTAAAATTAAAGGTTTAACGGATCATATTTTACAGGCCATTACTTTCTTTTTACCAAGCCATTTGCCAAAGCGTATGACGGAATATCGAGACCGTTTTGAGCATCATTTAGTTTTACGTGTTGAAAATAATTCGAAAGCCCAAACCGAGCAGTTTTTAAAAGAATATTTTGCAGTGCATCAGTCAGGTAGCTATTTCGTATGTAGCGAAGAGGAAGGGCGAAAGGCTTTCTTACACCGTTTTGCTATTGCAGGAGCTGCAATTCGTTATCGTGATACGCATCGTAGTGAAGTTGAAGATATTGTGGCGCTAGATATTGCTTTACGCCGTAATGACCGTGAGTGGGTAGAGCAACTGCCAGCCGAGATGGAAAAGAACATCATCCATAAACTCTATTATGGGCATTTCTTTTGCCATGTTTTCCATCAGGACTATATTCTTAAAAAAGGCCATGACCCATTAGAAATGGAACATCAAATGTGGAAATTACTCGATGCGCGCCGTGCTGAATATCCGGCAGAGCATAATGTCGGACATCTCTACATTGCCAAACCTGCATTAGCGAACTTTTACCAAAAACTGGACCCAACCAATAGTTTTAATGTGGGTATTGGGCACACCTCAAAACTGAAGTATTGGGGCAAAGCTAAATCTTAAGTTAGAGATATAAAAAAAGGCGCCGAAGCGCCTTTTCTTTTAAAGCTGTTTTATGCTGCTTCTGTTGATTTTGCAAGCACTTCGGCAACTGCTTTAGCAACAGTGTAAACATTGTTCATGTTTAAACCTGCTACACAAATACGGCCACTACGTACTAAGTAGATTGCATATTCTTCACGCAAAATATCAACTTGCTCAGCAGTTAGACCTGTGTAACTGAACATACCTTTTTGGTTTACAAGGTAGCTAAAGTCACGGTCGGGTAATGCTTTGGTGAGTTCATCTTTTAAGATGCTACGCATTTTAATAATACGTTCACGCATCTCTTTCACTTCACCTTGCCATTGTTGGTTAAGTTCAGCGTCATTTAACACTTCATCAACTAACCATGCACCTGTTGTAGGAGGGCTAGAGTAAATACGGCGTACAGTCGCTTTTAACTGACCGAATGTGCACTGAGCAGCTTCTGCATCGTCACATACGAAAGTTAAGCCGCCAACACGCTCGCCATATAAAGAGAAGATTTTAGAGAACGAGTTGCTCACAATGAAGTTTAGACCCGCTTGGTCTAAAGCACGGATTGCATACGCATCTTCTTCCATACCATCGCCAAAACCTTGGTAAGCGATGTCTAGGAAAGGAATAAGGTTACGATCTTTTAATACCGCAATCACTTGGTCCCATTGCGCTGGGTTTAAGTCAGCGCCTGTTGGGTTATGGCAGCATGGGTGCAATAAAACAATGCTTTGCTCAGGCAAAGTTTTAAGCGTAGACAACATACCGTCAAAATCTACACCACGAGTTTCGTTATCGAAGTATGGGTAGAAATGAGTCTTGATGCCAGCGCCATTGAAAATCGCAACGTGGTTATCCCAAGTTGGTTGGCTTACCCAAACATCTGAATTTGGGAAATAAGTTTTTAAAAAGTCAGCACCAACTTTCAATGCACCTGAACCACCAAGCGTTTGGATGGTTACAGCACGGCCCGCTTTAACTGCTGGGCTGTTTGCACCAAATAAAAGTGCTTGAATTGCTTCACGGTAAGGTTTGAAGCCTTCCATTGGCAAATAAAGTTTGGTTTTACCGTTCTTAGGCTCAATACGCTTTTGCGCCTCAATAATGGTCTCTAACTGAGGAACAATACTGTCTTCGTTATAGTAAAGACCAATACTCAAGTTTACTTTTTCAGAACGAGTATCAGCATTGAACTGTTCCATTAAAGAGAGAATTGGGTCGCCTGCGTATGGGGGGATATGTTGAAACATCAAAAAAGTCCTTTCATTCAACAATATGCATAGAGTTAAGTTTTTTCTGTCTCGAAAAATACATTACATCTATGTCGATGCTCAATAATGTACCAATAAAGCTACTGTGAAGCACCAGATAATTTCACTAATATCGATATTTTCCAGAAGAAACGATAAAAAAGATTTAAAAGAAATTACGGTAAATAGATACTAATTTATAACTCATGATTTCATTCCAACAGATTGTCTACAATCTTACTGTCATACATGGGTTGTAGACTAAAGTTTGAAACAAAAGTTTAGCGCCCAAAAAACACTTGGGAAAGAACCATAAAACTATAGATAAATTGATATTAAATCTTTGTTTTATAAATACTAATAGGTAGGTGGCGTAATAGTCTAAATATAAGGTGAAATAAGAGGTTAAGCTATAAAAATTGACCTGATGCGTTCTCTGAAGTGTCAACAATCACCTTGATTTTTTTCATTCATACCGCTATAAAAGCCATAATTGAGTAAAAATTGTCGACAATATGCAAGATTTGACCTTCGCACCAGAGCCTCTACAAAGTCAGGGTAGAACACTGACCGAGAATGTATTTAAACAAATACAGACGGCTATTGTTTTGGGTCAAATTCCGGCAGGTAGCAAAATATCTGAACCTGAACTGGCACGGACTTATGGCATTAGCCGTGGACCTTTGCGTGAAGCGATTCATCGTCTTGAAGGCCAAAAATTAGTTGAGCGCACTGCACATGTGGGCGCACGCGTGGTTTCGCTTTCACTGCAACAGTTTAAAGAGCTTTACCAAATTCGTGCTTCTTTAGAGGGCTTGGCTTGCAAACTTGCTGCACAGCATATTGATAAAAAGCAAATCTTGGCATTGCGTGATGTATTGCGTATGCATGCTGAAGATGAAAACTTTAAAGCAGGTAAAGGATATTACTTGCAAGAAGGGCAGGACGATTTTCACTACTGCATTATCAAAAGTAGTGGCAATAAAACCCTAGAAAAAATGTTGTGTGATGAGCTCTACCACCTCATCCGCATGTACCGAATTCAGTTTTCAAACACACCTGATCGACCGAGCAAAGCTTGGGACGAACATATCCGTATTTTAGATGCAATTGCAGAAGGCGATGGAGAACTTGCCGAGTTGCTGATGCATCGACATATCAATGCCTCTTACAAAATTATTGAGCAAACACTGCTACAAGCACAAGGAGAACATAACAATGGCTAAACAATCCGCAGGTCAGCTATTTCGCGATGCCGTAGCCCAAGAAAAGCCATTACAAGTGGTTGGAACCATCAACGCCAATCATGCACTTTTGGCAAAACGTGCAGGTTATAAAGCGATTTACTTATCAGGTGGTGGTGTAGCCGCTGGTTCTTTAGGCTTACCTGATTTGGGAATCAGTAACCTTGATGATGTGTTGACCGATGTACGCCGTATTACCGATGTATGTGATCTTCCATTATTGGTCGATGCTGACACAGGTTTTGGTGCTTCTGCATTTAACATTGCACGTACAACAAAAGCACTCATCAAGTTTGGTGCTGCGGCAATGCACATTGAAGACCAAGTGGGCGCAAAACGTTGTGGTCACCGTCCGAACAAAGCCATTGTGACTCAAGAAGAAATGGTTGACCGTATTAAAGCTGCGGTCGATGCGCGTGGTGATGACAGCTTTGTGATTATGGCACGTACCGATGCATTGGCAGTAGATGGTTTGCAAGCTGCAATTGACCGTGCAGGTGCCTACATTGAAGCGGGTGCAGACATGTTGTTCCCTGAAGCAATTACCGAGCTTGATATGTACAAGCAATTTGCTCAAACAACTGGCGCACCAATTTTGGCAAACATCACAGAGTTTGGTTCTACACCACTGTTTACCACTGAAGAGTTAGCATCTGCCGATGTAAGCCTTGCGCTTTATCCACTTTCTGCTTTCCGTGCGATGAACAAAGCAGCCGAAACTGTGTATGAAACCTTGCGTAAAGAAGGCACGCAAAAGAACGTGGTTGATATTATGCAAACGCGTAAAGAGTTATATGAACGCATTAATTACTATGCGTTTGAAGACTACTTAGACAACGCATTTGCTAAAAAGAAATAAGAAGTGAAAACGGTACGAATCCGTCGTGTTTAATAAATAAATTCAGATAGATAGGAAAGGACAATCTTATGAGCTCAAATGAAACAACAACAGGCTTCAAACCAAAAAAATCAGTTGCACTTAGCGGACAAGTTGCAGGCAACACAGCACTTTGTACTGTAGGACGTAGTGGTAACGACTTGCACTATCGTGGCTATGACATTCTTGACCTTGCAGTGGGTAGCCAGTTTGAAGAAGTTGCTCACTTGCTCGTACATGGCAAATTACCAAACAAAGCTGAACTCAAAGCGTATAAAGCAAAATTAAAAGCACTTCGTGGCTTACCAGCAGCACTTAAAACTGCACTTGAACAACTTCCTCCATCTGCACACCCAATGGATGTAATGCGTACTGGTGTTTCAGTTCTAGGGTGTTTAACTCCAGAGCACGAAGACCACAACGAAGCGGGCGCAAAAGATATTGCTGATAAATTAATGGCAAGCCTAGGTTCAATGTTGTTGTATTGGTATCACTTCAGCAACAACGGTCGTCGCATTGAAGTTGAAACGGATGACGACTCAATTGCAGCGCATTTCTTGCATTTACTTCATGGTGAAAAACCATCTGAAGAGTGGATTGAAGCAATGCATACATCACTCATTTTGTATGCTGAGCACGAATTCAATGCATCTACATTTACGTCACGTGTGGTTGCAGGTACAGGTTCTGACATGTACTCGGCAATTACAGGCGGTATTGGTGCACTGCGCGGACCTAAACATGGTGGTGCAAACGAAGTTGCATTCGTAATTCAACAACGTTACGACAACGCAGACGAAGCAGAAGCAGACATCCGTAGCCGTGTTGAGAAAAAAGAAGTTGTGATCGGTTTTGGTCACCCAGTGTATACAATCTCTGACCCACGTAACGAAGTCATCAAAAAAGTGGCACATGACTTGGCACAAGCACAAGAGAACACCAAGATGTACTTAATCGCTGAACGCTTAGAAGCAGTGATGAAAGATGCGAAAAACATGTTCCCGAACCTCGACTGGTTCAGTGCTGTGAGCTATCACTTAATGGGCGTTCCAACTCCAATGTTCACACCATTATTCGTGATTGCACGTACAGCAGGTTGGTCAGCGCACGTGATTGAACAACGCCAAGACGGCAAAATCATTCGTCCAAGCGCGAACTACACAGGCCCTGAAAACCTCAAATTTAAACCATTGGCGGAGCGTGGTTAATGAACACAAAATACCGTAAACCGCTGGCAGGAACCCAGCTTGAATATTTCGACGTGCGTCAAGCCGTTGAAGATATTCAGCCAGGCGCATACGAAAAACTGCCATACACCTCAAAAGTACTTGCAGAGCAATTGGTACGCCGTGCCGATGCCGAGAACTTAACTGCCTATTTAACGCAGCTAATTGAACGCCGTCAGGACTTAGACTTTCCTTGGTATCCTGCACGCGTGGTGTGTCACGATATCCTAGGTCAAACTGCTTTGGTTGACCTTGCAGGTTTGCGTGATGCAATTGCTGACAAAGGCGGCGACCCATCTAAAGTTAATCCAGTTGTACCAACTCAGCTCATTGTCGACCACTCTTTAGCAGTGGAATTCGGTGGTGCAGACCCAGACGCTTTTGAAAAAAACCGTGCTGTTGAAGACCGTCGTAACGAAGACCGTTTCCACTTTATTGAGTGGACTAAAACAGCATTTAAAAATGTCGATGTAATCCCTGCGGGGAACGGCATCATGCACCAAATTAACCTAGAGAAAATGTCTCCGGTGATTCAGGCACGTGATGGCGTGGCATACCCAGACACTTGCGTAGGTACAGATTCACACACTCCACATACAGATGCTTTGGGCGTAATTTCTGTGGGCGTTGGTGGTTTGGAAGCTGAAAACGTGATGTTGGGCCGTGCATCTTGGATGCGTCTGCCAGACATTATTGGTGTTGAGTTTGTAGGTCAGCGTCAGGCAGGCATTACTGCAACAGATATCGTACTTGCTTTAACTGAATTCTTGCGTAAAGAACGTGTGGTTGGTGCATACCTTGAGTTCTTTGGTGAAGGCGCTGACAGCATGTCTGTGGGTGACCGTGCAACCATTTCGAACATGACACCAGAATATGGCGCTACGGCTGCGATGTTCTACATCGACCAAAACACGATTGACTACTTACGCCTAACAGGTCGTGAAGATGCTCAAGTGGCATTGGTTGAACAGTACGCAAAAGAAATTGGCCTTTGGGCAACTGACATGACCAAAGCAGAGTACCCACGTGTACTACGTTTTGATCTATCAGAAGTAACACGTAACATTGCTGGTCCATCAAACCCACATGCACGTGTATCAACTGCTGACCTAAAAGAAAAAGGCATTGCAGGTGTTGTTGAAAACCGCTCTGACGGCTTAATGCCTGATGGCGCAATCATTATTGCTGCAATCACTTCGTGTACAAATACCTCTAACCCACGTAATACCGTGGCAGCAGGTTTGTTGGCACGTAAGGCAAATGAGCTAGGCTTGGTTCGTAAACCTTGGGTGAAATCATCATTTGCACCGGGTTCAAAAGCAGCTGCACTTTACCTCGAAGAAGCGGGTGTTCTAAAAGACTTAGAACAACTTGGTTTTGGTATTGTGGCTTACGCTTGTACGACGTGTAACGGCATGTCTGGTGCATTAGATCCAGTCATTCAACAAGAAATTATTGACCGTGACTTGTACGCGACAGCAGTACTGTCTGGTAACCGTAACTTCGATGGCCGTATCCATCCATACGCAAAACAAGCGTTCTTGGCATCTCCACCACTAGTTGTGGCATATGCAATCGCGGGCACGATTCGTTTTGACATCGAAAAAGATGCTTTGGGTCATGATAAAGACGGTAACCCGATTTACCTGAAAGACATCTGGCCATCTGATGCTGAAATTGATGCTTTAGTTAAAGAAGCTGTGAAGCCTGAACAGTTCCGTAAAGTCTACATTCCAATGTTTGACTTGGGTGTAACCGTAGAGGCCGAAAGTCCGCTTTATGACTGGCGTCCACAAAGTACTTACATCCGCCGTCCTCCATATTGGGAAGGGGCATTGGCTGCACCACGTACTTTAGCGAACATGCGTCCGCTTGCAATTTTGGGTGACAACATCACCACCGATCATTTGTCGCCTTCAAATGCGATTTTGATGGACTCGGCTGCGGGTGAATATCTTCATAAAATGGGTCTACCAGAAGAAGACTTCAACTCATACGCAACGCACCGTGGTGACCATTTGACTGCACAACGTGCAACATTTGCTAACCCGAAACTGTATAACGAAATGGTAGTTCGTTCAGACGGCACAATTAAGCAAGGTTCAAAAGCGCGTGTAGAGCCAGAAGGCGAAGTAATGCGTATGTGGGAAGCGATTGAAACCTACATGAACCGTAAGCAGCCATTAATTATTGTTGCGGGTGCTGACTACGGTCAGGGTTCAAGCCGTGACTGGGCTGCGAAAGGTGTACGCCTTGCAGGTGTTGAAGCAATTGTGGCAGAAGGTTTTGAGCGTATTCACCGTACTAACTTGGTAGGTATGGGCGTGTTACCACTTGAGTTTAAAGCAGGTGTAAACCGCAAAACTTTAAAGCTAGATGGTACAGAGCTTTATAGCGTGATTGGTAATATCGCGCCGCGTTCGACTTTAACTTTAGTGATTGAACGCGCCACAGCAGATGGTAAAGAAGAGATTGTTGAAGTGCCTGTGACTTGCCGTTTAGATACAGAAGAAGAAGTTTCTGTATATGAAGCGGGCGGTGTATTACAGCGTTTTGCGCAAGACTTTTTAGAAGGCCAAGTGGCTTAATACTTTAGTTAAACTTTATTGATATGGTTTTAAAAGCCCCGCTTTAGAGTGGGGCTTTTTATAAACTTTGAAATAATAAGATTAGATAAAATTTTTAACTTTATGAATCTGTCAAATTTAAACGGTTATTTAAAAATATTGGAAAATGAGTAATGATTACTAATGATCGTTTAATTGCTCTTCGTGATCAATATTTAAAGTTGATCAAATTAGAAATTGAGGAATTTGGTGTAAAACCAACAGAAGTAAGACATTTGATTGGGCGACTTGGGGAATTTGAATGTGCACTTATAGTTGGTGGTGCACTGTCACATAGAGCAAATCAACATGGATTTGATGTGATTGCAAAAGATGGTCGAAAGATAAGTGTCAAAACTACAGCACAAAAGACAGGTTTTGTTGCTATTTCAGAAAAAACATCCCATTTTGCAGATGACCTGATGTTACTTCAATATATTGATGGGTATTTAGTGACTATTTATTATGGTTGTATAAAACGGGCGGTATCAGTTGCTCGTTTGTATAAAGGTGTGGGTAAATATGAGCTTGATATATCAAAAGCTAGAACATTAATGAATTTACAAGATGACTCAAATAAAAGTTGGTTGCTAGATATGACTCCTGTCGTATCTCACGCTCCTAGTGCATGAACCTATTATTGTTGTTTTATGTTCCGGAACATCCTGTTCCTGTATGAACTCATCATAGGAAAAAAGTGGGAAGTCGCCAATCCGCTAAATCCCTAAAAGTTTGTAGGTTAAAGCGTACAAAATGAAATTGCGCAAGACTTTTTAGAAGACTAAGCAGTTTAATATTTAGTCTATAATTGATTGAAAAGTATTCAAAATAATCCTACTGTAAAGTGGGGCTATTTTATGGAGTTCATAAATATAAAAAGCCTTATACATAGAAATTATTAATAAGATTTATTTCTTAAAACTACTAATTAAACATATTGGTATCTAAAAAGAAATAAGGGGAATATATGTCACATAAAATCTCAAATATAGTTATTAAAAACTTTAAGTCATGTGCTGATACAGAGATAATCTTATCGGAGTTTACTCCTTTGATTGGCTATAATAACGCAGGTAAATCTAACTGTTTGTCTGCAATTCAATGGTTATTAAGAAAAAATAGCCTTGCAGAAAAAGATTTTTATGATGTATCTCAGCCCGTAGAAGTAATAGCAACAATTGTTGGAATTTCTTCACAATTACTTGATCTGATGCCTTCAAATCAAAAGAGATCTATAGAGGGGCAAATTGTAAATGGAGAGCTTAAGATACGTCGAATACAAGATAAACCCAATGCTAAAACAACGGATATAAAGCTTTCTGTTTGGGATCAGACAAGTAGTGATTGGATTCTAAACCCGACAGGGATTGATAATGCCATCAATGTCTTATTACCAGAACCAATAAGAATAGGAGCTATGGAAAATGCCGCAGAAGATGCTTCAAAAGCAAAAACTACTACTACTATTGGAAAATTATTAGCAGAGTTTTTAGAACCTGTAAAAACTTCTCATGAAAGTGAACTGAATCAGCATTTGTTAGAAGTCGCAGCAAGAATTTCAAGTAGCGGGGACCAAAGATTTAGTGAACTAGCAAATATAGATCAAGGGGTTAATTTAAAGGTAAATGATTTATTTCCTGGGATGAGTGTAAAGTTGCATTTTGAAACTCCAACGATTGATGACTTGGTAAAAACAGGTACGTTGAAAGTTTTTGAAGGACAGGGTAATGCTCGTGATTTTGCTTCATATGGACATGGTGCACAACGATCAATACAAATGGCTTTGGTTCAATATTTAGCCGAAATTAAAAGGCAGAACGGTACACAATCCACTACGTTATTACTAATCGATGAACCTGAACTATATTTACATCCCTTTGCAATTGAGCAAGTAAGAGAAGCGTTGATTGCATTATCTAGAAATGGTTATCAAGTTGTTATTTCAACTCATTCTGCTCAGATGATAACAGCAGAAAGTGCAGAAACAGCAATATTAATCCGAAAAAATGAGCAGCGTGGAACATATTCTAGAAAGCGCTTAGTTGATGCGATTCAAAACGTTGTACCAAATTCAACTCATCAGATGGAACACTTATTCAGTTTGACTTACTCTACTCAATTACTATTTGCTGAAAATGTAGTTTTGACAGAAGGTAAGACAGAACTCCGATTATTACCATTTATATTTAAATGTTTATCTAATATTACAATGGGGCAGGAAAAGCATGCGTTGGTTGCACAAGGTGGTGTAAATGATACGCAGAAATCTTTGGCTATTTTAGCCGAGATGGATTTACCTACAAAAGCTATATGTGATCTTGATTATTGTTTTAATGGAGCGATTACCCACAATTTTCTGTCTTCAACTGATAGTGATATTGTAAATATCAAAGTAATTCTTGAAAGAATTGCACCACAAAAAGGAATTTCTTTAAATACCTCTACAAGATTACCACAAAAGAATCCAACTATTTCTGCTGCAAAAGCATATGAAATCTTAGCAGCAGAAACGGATGCGATTCCTTTAATAGAATCTTTGCATAATAAAATGAAAGCCCAAGGGATATGGATTTGGAAAAAAGGTGCGATAGAGGCTCATATAGGTACATCTAGTAAAACTGAAAGTGAATGGGCTAAATTTAAGCAAGATGTTATAAATAATGGTTGTAATGCTACTTGTGCTGATTATCAGGGTATTAGTGATTTAGTTACGTGGTTAAGAAGCTTGGTTGCTAGATATGACTCCTGTCGTATCTCACGCTCCTAGTGCATGAACCTATTATTGTTGTTTTATGTTCCGGAACATCCTGTTCCTGTATGAACCCATCATAGGAAAAAAGTAGGGAGTCGCCAATCCGCAAAATCCCTAAAAGCTTGTAAGATAAATCGTACAAATAACATTTTTTGCATTTATGCCATCATCATCGGGCGAAATGGACAATTGACAATCACTCTAACTGGGTTATATTCCTGTTTAATATCTATACGATTATAGGAACGCAATCATGGTAACAGCTGGCGAAAAACCCGGAACAGGCTTCTATTTCTGCGCTCAATGTGGCCAGAGAGTGTTTTTAGAAATTAATACAGATCGTTTACCGCCGTGCACTAAATGCTATTGCACTGAGTTTAAACGTTAAGAATAAAATAATATTTGCGTTCGCATTTAACAAAAAGCCCTGTCACCCGATGGGGCTTTTTGTTAGTTTAAAATAAGACTTATATAACAAGACCTGCGATGGGCATGAAAAAGGAAACCTTATGGAAACAATATTGGGTTTATGTATTGGTGTGGGGCTGAGCGCTGCCTGCGGTTTTCGCGTGTTTGTGCCGCTATTGGTGATGAGCATTGCAACCATGATGGGATGGTTTGAGCCATCAAAAGGTTTCGAGTGGTTAGCCATGCCATCGGTTTGCTTGGCTTTAGGTGTGGCAACGATGTGCGAAGTTGCGGCTTACTATATTCCATGGGTCGATAATGCCTTAGACACGGTCGCAACCCCTGCGGCTATGATTGCCGGTACATTAGCGACAATGGCTGTGAGTAGTGGTGAAATGTCACAATTCGCAGGTTGGGCAGCAGCCATTATTGTGGGCGGTGGTACGGCAGGTGTGGTGCAAATGAGTACAGTTGCTGCACGCGGGGTTTCAACTGCAACCACTGGCGGCTTGGGGAATTTTGTAGTCGCTACAGGGGAGTGGATTGGAGCAATTTTACTTTCAGTTTCAGCTTTGTTAGTTCCTGCACTTGTTGCAGTTGTGGTGGTTATTGCTGTTATTTTGGCAATACGTTGGATACGCCATAAAAAGCAAGAACAGGCACATAGCCCGTTATAGATTAGCTTCATCATCATTTTAAAATGACCATAAAAAAAGCCCRACATCCTGTYGGGCTTTTTCGTATTTGGTTGCTAGATATGACTCTTGTCGTATCTCACGCTCCTAGTGCATGAACCTATTATTGTAGTTTTGTGTTCTGGAACATCCTGTTCCTGTATGAACCCATCATAGGAAAAAAGTAGGGAGTCGCCAATCCGCAAAATCCCTAAAAGTTTGTAGGTTAAAACGTACAAAACAATATGAACGTATGATTATTCTTATATAAAAGGATTTTCACTTTCCCAAGGCTTGCTGCTAAAAATGATCTGGCCATTTTCAACACAGAGGATCCACGTATAGAAGTACTCTTCTCCTAACCCTCGACATTCAAAATTTGCATTTGGAAATAGGGCGGTAATTTTTTCTATGAGTTCTATGCAATAAACGGAATCAATACGAAGACCTGCATGACCATTAGTAAAGGCTTCTACTAAATCACCATAAACATCTTCGTGGATTGAATCCTCCGTTAATATTTCTAGAATTTTTTGCTTTTCAGTAGATAAATCAATCGTGTCAAAATCTGTATAACGGACTTGTAGTTCTGTATAAAAACTCATTTTTATTAGCTCTATGATATTAATGATAAAAAATACTACTTATTAAACATGACTTTATCGTTAAAAACGAGCTGAGTATAGAAATATCTAAACTATAAGAGTGCAAATTTCTTAAAAATATTCTTCTTTAGGCCTCTGTGCCACAACAGACTTTAATCTTTTGCGCTGATTTAAAGTAAGAAACCACTGCAACACAGAGATAAAGAGGCTTAGCCAAACGCTTAGCCCATACTACTTTTGTCACACCGCTGCATGACGCTGAAAAAAGTAGGGGCAAAGTCCTGTGGGAGAACAGGACTTTGCAAACTGACATGTTCTAGGCGCTGCATCAGCTTAGGGGAGTAAGCTTGTGCAAGTCGCTGGTAAATACAGTCGCAACTGGCTTGGGTGTGCCCACCCGACAGGCAAATTTTTTCAAAATCCTGCTGAGTGTGTAGGTTACAACCCGAAATACCCAAACTACCTAGAATGAAACTTAAAGCCAAAATAGATTTATAAATTGTCATATTATTCTCATAATGATTTATATCTATGAGTAGAATAAAAATATAATTAGTTTTAAGGTTTTAAATAAATTTTAGGTAATAATTAATCCTCCCATAAATACAGGAAAATAAAATAATTAAACTTTTAAAATAAAAATAATTTATAAATTTAAAAAATAGGCAATAGGAAACCCAAATTTTAAATAAATAAAATAATTAAACTAGAGAGGGAATAAATTTGAAAGTGTCATGGTCAACTCCTTAAAAGTATGGAGCTCTACCACCAGATCACCGTCAATTGATTATGGTGGTAGAACGAAAGAGGGTTGACAGACTGGAAACAAAGGAACCAGCACACACAAAGGTGTCCCCCTTCCGCCCTACCATAGAGAAAAAGGGGGCGAACGAGTTCCCGACACACAAAATAAGAATTTTGCATATCGACTTTGTTATTCGCGGTCTGTCATAACCGACTGGCAATGTAGGCCAGCAACGAGATAATAATCGGTGATTTTAATTACGTCAATTTAATATTTAGAATATTTTTGATTTAATAATAAATCTAAATGTATTTTTAAAATAATGGAATTAATGTTTATGTTTAATTAGAAAAAATAAAGAATTAAATAAAACTCCAAAGATGTAGAAAATAATAATCAAATTAGTTTATATTTACTTTCTTTAAATAAAAAATTAATAGAATTATGAAAAAGCTTTTGGTTTTAGTCATGGCTGTCTTAATTTCACAAGTTGGTTGTGCCCAAAAAACTGAGAATAAAACAGAAATGGGCATTCAAAATTCTAACTCTATTGTTATTCAACAATTAGAAAAGTTTAAAACTCAAGATCATTTTGCTGGAGATGGAAAGCTATACACAGGGGTTCAAGATCCTGCATTACGTATGAGTTTGGATCAAAAAGTGGCTAATGCTGCACAAGCTTTTATTGCGCTCTATCAACAAAAGAATGAGCCAACTAAGGCAGAACTTTTACATGTTCTTGCTTATGGAATTAGCCAAATCGATCCTGATAAGCTTGATACAGAAGATCGAGAACAAGTGGCAACTACATTTGAAAGTTTTCTCGATATTGTAGGCCTAGAAAGTTCGGAAGGTATTTTAAATAAATGGGTATACGGTGAAGAAATTAGTAATTTATTGGAGCAAGATAAACATTAAGTTTTGATTCTTTATTCTAAACTTTTAAGCATTTCTTTCGCATCTGTATCGCCTGCATTGGCCGCTTGCTGAAACCATTTCTTTGCCATTTCTAAGTTTTTCGGCGTGCCTTCACCATTTAAATACATTTGGGCCAAGTTGTACTGGGCATCGCTTTCGTCATGCTCGGCGGCTTTGGTGTACCACTTAAGCGCCTGCTCATCACTTTGGGTGACGCCGTGACCTTTTTTATATAGCTGAGCTAAATTATATTCTGCAGGTGGATAGCCTTGCTCGGCAGCACGAGTAAACCATTCAAACGCCTGCACATAATTTTGCGCAGTTCCTTCACCTTTGTCATATAAAACCCCTAAGTTATATTGCGCTTTAGCATGACCCTTAGCCGCAGCCTTAGTAAAATAATCAAAAGCGCACTTGGCATCTTTTTCGACGCCAGCACCTCTGTAATACATCATTCCTAAACTATATTTTGCGCCCACACTTCCATTTTGGTCAGCCGCAGTTAGCCATTTAAAAGCTTGTTCATAGTTTTTAACAACGCCTTGTTCGCCGCTTAAAAGCATCATGCCTAAATGATATTGAGCCACGGGTTGCCCTTGTTGCGCACGATATTGAATATCGGCGACACTCGGTTCAGCAAATGCTGAAGAATGAAGTGAGAAAATCACCATAAATATATAAAAAGCAGACTTTTTTATTTTCATATCTCATCCTGAATTTTATTAATTTGAAAAATTATTTTCTTTAATATCTATTTGAATATAAAAGAAAAATATTAAATATATGTAGGCACTTTATAGCGCTTTAAAATGATCTGATTTTACGGTTTAAATACCTATTTAATAAGAAATTAACCTAAAACAGCATATTTAGACCAGTTACATTTTGAAAATGAGTATAGATAGACAGGTTAGTCTTTTTTTAATTAAAATGCGGCCTAAATATAAGTTTGATTGATAATAAAAATGCAGATGAGTGTGTCGAGTATATTGGAGCGTTTAGGTCTTGTTTCACAAAATCGTGCTGTTCATATCCAATTCTCAAATCAGTCTTTAAATCAGCAAGTCTTCTTGCAACGTGTTGATGGCGAACATACGCTCAATCAGGGCAGCGTTGCTGAGTTACTGTGTCTGTCGACTAACGCACACATCGCATTAAAACAATTTATTGGCTGTCAGGTTGTCGTCGATCAGGTCACTGACATGGGCCAGTTCTTTAGAACTACAGGCATTATTACTGAAGCGAGCCAAGGGCAAAGCGACGGTTCACTCACTATTTATAATCTCACCTTAAAAGACCCAACTGCACTTTGGCATAAACGTCGTAATAGCCGCGTGTTTATGAACAAAAGCGTGCGGGATATTAGCGAAATTCTGTTTAAAGAATGGCAAGGTAAAAGCCCGTTATTTGCCGCAAGCCTAACGCTCGACACGGCAGGGTTAAGCAAAGACTACGATGTGCGTCCATTTGTGATGCAGTCAAACGAAAGCGATTATGACTTTTTAACCCGTTTGTGGCGTAGCGAAGGCATTAACTGGCTAGTCGACGAATCGCAGCTTTTGGTCGCTGACCCGAATGCGTCCATTCAGCCGCAAGTGTTACGTTTAATTGACGATAACCAAAATTATCAAGCCCTTGAACGACGTAGTTTGCGCTACCAGCGCAGCAGTGCTACAGAACAGTTCGATACCATTACGCAAGTTAAGGCAGAACGCCGCTTACAACCAACCTCGGTTCATGTGCAACGCTGGCAAGCTGATGCCCTACAACAAGAAGAAGGTAGTGGCAGCGTACAGGGCACGCAGCAGCACAGTGAACACTATGACAATGCCAGCCTAAACCTTGAGGATGCATGGCACGTCAGCCCAGCGTGGATGCAAGACTTAAATGGTGAAGACCAAGCCACAGCTTCCGGTAATAGTCAGATTGAACAGTTCAATCAGAACATCAATGCATACCATCACCTGAGTTCGAAACAGTTTACCGTTTCAGGTAACGTCCGTGATGCACAGGTGGGTTACTGGTTTGAGCTCAATGACCACCCAGAACTTGAGCGCCACGACAGTGCTGATAAAGAGTTCTTAATCTTAAGTAAGCACTACTACAACCAGAATAATTTACCGAAAGAATTACAACAGCAACTCGAGCGCCTGTTACCAAAAGACAAGCTCAAGGCAGCTCAATTCGATACGCAAAACTCTGAGCAGCGCCACTTTGCTGAGCTGAATGTCGTTCGACGCAACATTAAAGCTGTCCCTGAATATAGTCCGCTAGAACACCGACCAGCCGCTTACCCACAGCGTGCTAGAGTGGTGGGGTTGGAAGGCGAAAGCATCCATGTAGATCAGTGGGGACGTATTAAAGTCCGTTTCTTGTTTACCCGAACTGATGACCATAGCCATGATGGTGGAGCGGGAAGTAATGAAAATGACACCGACTCCGCTTGGGTAGATGTACTCACCCCGTGGGCAGGTGCGGGTTATGGAGCACGCTTCTTGCCACGTGTGGGTGAGATCGTTGTCATCGACTTTTTTGACGGCAACATTGACCGTCCATTTGTGGTGGGTCGAATTCACGAAGCTGAACGTAACCCAACCCAATTCGACCAGAAAGGCCAACTACCCGACACTAAAAAACTGAGCGGCATTCGCTCCGAAGAAGTTGATGGTAAAGGCTTTAACCAACTACGTTTTGATGATACTACAGGACAAATCAGTGCCCAGCTACAAAGCAGCCATGCGGCAAGCCAGCTCAACTTGGGTAACTTAAGCCATCCAAAAGACAAGGCGGAAAGTGATGGCCGAGGTGAAGGCTTCGAGCTAAGAACTGATCAGTGGGGTGCGGTAAGAGCTGGAAGTGGTTTACTCGTTAGCACTCATAAACAGGACCAAGCACAAGGTGTACACCTCGATGCAAATGAGGCCAAGCAACAAATCGAAGGTGGCCTTAACAATGCCAAGGCACTCAGTGAAGTTGCCAAAAATCAGCAAACTGACCCTTTAGAAAATTTAGAAAACCTAAAATCCTTTATTGAAAAACTCGAGCAACAAGACAACGCAAAAGCCAAAACTTTCAAAGATGCAATTATGCTGCTGGCGAGTCCAAATAGCATCGCGCTGAGCAGTAATGAAGACATTCACTTAAGCGCAGATTGGCAGCTAAACCAAACTGCTGGAGACAGTATTAACTTGTCTACCCAAAAGAATTTAATCGCGCATGCTCAAAACAAGATTAGCCTTTTTGCAGCGCAAGAAGGGGCAAGACTATATGCAGGCAAAGGCAAAGTTGAGATACAAGCGCAAGGTGACGGAGCAGATTTAATTGCCCGTAAAGCTGTTCAGATTATTTCAGCAGAAGACAAAATTGAAGCGACCGCAGCCAAAGAAATTGTGCTCACCGCAGGTGGGTCTCAAGTCAAAATTACCGGTTCAGGCATTTTTATGACGACAGGCGGTAAGTTTGAAGTGAAGGCTGGACAGCATTTGTTTATGGGAGGTGGGAATGTAAATAGTTCATTACCGTATTTACCCGAACAAGGAAAACAAAAATATGGTTTATGGTTTGATGTAATGGATAAACAAGGAAATAAACTAAAACCTGGCACGGAATATATTATTTTTGACGAAAATGATAAAGAAATTGAGCGCGGTAAGTTAGATCGAACTGGCTTAGTTAAGTTAGAAACAGAAGAGCCGAATAAGCAATATAAAATACATGTGGTGATAAACGATGGGCACTGAAGTACAAGCTTATGCTAATTTGGTTAAGACAACAATGGGAACGGTTAATCCTGTGCCAGCGATTGTACCAGTTAAACTTACAGTTTATACTCAAAGTTTTACAGCATTTATTGGTGGGGCTGCTGATAAATACCCTTTTATATATGGAGATGTAAAACTACCAGGTGTGGGAGATTCTTTAGGGCCTACAGAAATTGTTGGTAATTATGCAAAAAATTTTAATACGGGGAATACAAAAAATCTAAAACAATATTATGGCTATGAGGAGGCTTATAATAATAGAAAAGTAACTATTCCTGTAGCTTCAGGTAAAAGAAATGCTTTTAAAGATATTCTTGAGGTTTATGCGAAAAATCCACAAACTCAAATTAATATTATAGGTCATAGTTTGGGTGGTTGGAATTCATCTGGTTTAGTTACAGAACTGAACAAAGCAGGGGTACCAGTGAATTTATTAATTACTATTGACCCTGTTGGAGTTTTATTATCAAAAAACAGTCCTCCAAATATATTAACTACTCCAGCAGTAAGAGCCCAAATTTATTTACTAGCACCACAACCTGTTGCAAATAATTGGATAAATGTTTTTTGTAAACCAAATAATAATGTTGTCACCGATATAAAGAATACGGTGGAATGGGAAGGCTATAAACCAAAATGGAAAGGGTATCATCCTAGCCCTACTAGTTATACAACAGATGATGCAATTGCTGATGCTGGAGGGCAATGGGATAGTTATCCAAAAGAACACAGCAATACATTTCATGAAACTAAATTTAGTCACGCTTGGTTTAACAAAATGATGCGTGAAACAATACCTAGTATATCTAAATCACCAGAGCAAATATTGCAAGCCGAATTAAAAAAGGTTCAAGTAAAATGAAATTTTTATCATGTATATGGATATTTTTATTATTTGGTTGTACTTCTAAAAACATAGATTCTCAATCTACCGATATTAATTTTGGAAAATTTAAATATTTCCAATCTATGTATAGTGGAGAAAAAACATACCAAGGTTTTGTTACAAGTTCTTCTTCTTTAAAAGAAATTTCTGAAAAAAATGCATTTCCTATTTCTAAGCTAAATTGTTTGGAAAATCAGTTTATGGTAAGAGGTGGAGTAGACTTAGATTCAGAAGAAATTAATAATCAATTATATAAATATATGGCACATGTCGAAATATGTAAAAATGATGATTGTTCAGTCGATATTAAAAAAGCAAAAATTGATACTGAATGCAGAATTGAATTAAGAAAAAATTACTCAAATGATGCTTATCAATCAAATAAAGCAAAGTTGACGAATGCTAATTTTGAATAAAATCAAGTTGTTGGTGCTAAAGTTGATCTGTAATTTATTAAGTTGAGAACATGTAAATAAATAAACCCGCCAAAGCGGGTTTATTTATTTACATGTTCGGGTAGTTTGGACCACCGCCGCCTTCAGGTATTACCCATGTTATGTTTTGAGATGGGGCTTTAATATCACAAGTCTTACAGTGAACACAGTTCGCTGCGTTAATCTGGAAGCGAAAGACCCATTTTCAAAACTACAAATTGAAGCTGGTTTATAAGCTCGTTTGAACGAACCTTTACCAAATTAAGACTTGGCTTCATTATGTGGTCCGGCAGTCTACTTTTTTGTCTTATTAATCTCAGTCATAATAATTATAAGCTGTAGTTAAGTAATTATGGGAAACGGGAGTGACTAGAATAGGTGAATTAGAAATAAAGCCGGCTAAAGATGGATGTGTGCGTGTAAAAAACTTTTATGATGGTCAATTACCTAAAATTCCACCAATTGATTGGATCACATTAGCGAGCTTAAGAGAGTCTGAAAATAAAGCTTTCCAATTAAAAGATCCTAGTCAGGAAGTTGCTGGTATTACTACTTGGTGGGAAATGGAAAGCTGGTGTAATATGTGGTGGTGATGGTAAATTTACAAAGGAATATACTGATAAGGTTAATTCTAAATAAAAATATTTTACAGATTGATAAATAATTTATGAGAACTTTTTTAATAATTTTATCGACCCTACCATTGTTAGGTTGTAATCCTTTAGCCAAAAATGATAAAGAAATTTTTAAGGATATAACCCTTAAGAATTTAACGTACTCACATCTGGATGGTATGAGTGGTGATACTTTTAAATTTAATTTAGAAACAAATGATGATTTAAATAAGATTTTTCAAGAGAATAATTATAAATATTCACATTTTAAGTGCGATAATATTAAAAATTACTTTGTGACAGGAGCTATTTCAGTTGAGGGAGAAAGGTTAAAAAAAGGAAAATATACTTCATCTGGATACTTCAAAGTTTGCGAAGATGAATCAATGAATGTATGTATCGATAAGAACCAATTAGAAAAATTATTAACTGGCAATATGTCTTGTAGAGTAGTTTTTGGTGGCTTATTACAAAGCAGTAAAGTTATGGTAGATAATATTCTGATATCAAAAGAATCTATAAGAAAATCTTACTTTAAATGAAATGTTTAAATGGATAAATTTATTTGTTTGTTAGGATTAATTTTATTAACTGGTTGTAGTGAAAGTTTTTAAAATTTCACAATAGATGATATTGTAAAAAGTAATGAAAAATTAAATTTTTCTATCAAGATTGAAGATAAGGAGGTTTTAAATAAAATAAAAAAATCATCATCAAAAAAGATTGTTTGTAAAAATACTGCTAATAACAACCAAATGTTAGATGCTTATATAGATAAGGTTGAAAATAACAAAATTGATGTATCGGTAGAATTTTGCTCAAATAATAATAGAAGTTGTGAGCCTATAGATATAAGTTCAGTTAAAAAAATTAATTTAGAATGCCAAGCAATTCTCTCTACAATGATTGGTAATGTCTCTAAATCGGAAAAATTTCCAATTGTATGGGAAGGAAAATAATTTGATTAAAAATTTGAAATTTAATTTCATAACTTTAGGTGTTCTATTGTTACTTATGACAGGGTGTGGTCACGAATATACAATTGATCCTGAAAGGCTTCCAGTAGCCTATGTAGGAGAGACATATAATCAACAATTGAACATCACAGGTGGTAGAGTAATACCACAATCTTTTGAGGTTGAAACTAATTTTCCAATTGATATAGTCCAATAGATCAAAATGAAGCAGATGCTTATAATAATTTAAAAATTTCTGGAGTTCCAAAATATAAGGGAACTTTTACGATTCATATATATGCTGGTTTTTATGCTAGTGGTGATGGGAATTTGGGTAAGACCTATGAATTTGTAGTTAAAGAATAAAAAGACATGTTTAGATATATTTTGTTAGTGCTAATGCTAAGTGGTTGTAGCAGAGTTGACGTTCATCCAATTAAGTTACCTGATGCCTATGTTGAAAAGTCATATACACAGTTTATTAAAATTACAGGTGGTAAAGTCTCTGAGCAACATTTTGTGTTAACTTCTAATATCCCAGAAAATCAGGGAGTTAAAATTGCTCCAGTAGATGATATAGATGGATACAATCATATAAAAATAGAGGGTATTCCTAAATATAAAGGAAAATACGAAATTATAATTAATGCATATTTTTATGGGCGAGGCGATGACAAGCTAACTAAAACCTATGAATTTATAATTAAAGAATAAAAGATATTTTTAATAAGAAGTAGATATGAAAAAGAATTTATTAATTACCCTGCTAATTTTACTTTTCATCATACAGTCCTTAATAAATTATTACTTCTGGAAACTTACAAAAACACCAGAAATTCATGTTTTAGAAAAACCTTTAAAGATATATTCGTTTGAAGGTAAATATTCGAAAAATAGTACTTTGCCAGAATATTATATTTTGCCAGAAGGTACTGTTTTATATGATGATAGTGACTCTTTGAACAGAAGGGTTATGGTTTACTTTAATTTGCAAGGTGTGGATTTTAATTTCGAAGAACAAGATCCTGATATTTTAAAGCAACCTAGTGAAGTCAGTGCTATAAGAACACCGGACTTGCCCGATTTACTAAAAGAACTTCCTCTGACTAAGAAAGATATTTATTTAGTTATTAAACATGATGACAGTATAAATGACTCCGTACGCTCTATTTTATTTAAAAAATACAAAATTGATCCTTCAAAATATGAAAAATAATTCATCTACATACAAGCTTAAAATTAAAGAAGTTCAGAGAAGCGTAATTTATTACGCTTCTTCGGTCATAAGAAATAATTTTAAGCAGCTTGAATTGCTTCACCGCAAAGAGAAACAGTTTCTTGTTTACGTTGGTGTAAGTACCAGAACTGCTCTGCAATGGTTTCAGGATGTACTGTGTAGGTCTTATCTTGTGCGCCTGATGTCCCATCAACAAAACCATTCACAATCACTTGGCTCACGTAAACATTTGAGTCAGCTAGACTATGAGCAAGTAAGTTGGTGGTTTTATATTGGGCGGCAGCAGTAATTGCTAATGATGAATATTCTTTGGCAACTAAATCTATTCCGACTGCATCGAACGCGAAAATTCCATTTGTCGATAAAATGCTGCCATGATTTTTTTCTAAATCACGTAGGCAAGCTTGTACCGTAGCAATATAGCTCGAAACGCGAATATGAAAGCTTTTGGTGAGCTCCAGTGGAGGGGTTTCTAATATGTTGCCTTCAATATCATGGGAAGCATTCCAATGAATATTTTTAATCTCTCCTAATTGATCTTTAATGCATTTAATAAGATTTGGTATGTTTTCAAGAACGGCTAAATCACATGTAAAAGCGTAAGCTTCAATACCATGTGATTTAAGTTCTAAAATGGCCTTTTCGAGTTTTTCGGCATTTCGTGCCACTAACCCGATTTTATAGCCTTCTTTACCAAATTTATGTGCTACGGCTTTAGAAATACCTGTTCCATAACCAAAGATTATAATATTGTTGTTCATTATAAAGTTCCAAAAACCAATTATTTGGTTAGAAATAGTTTATAATATGTTTTTATAATGTATTCAAGCGAAAAAGTTATCTATAAAAATAATACTGAAAAGAGCAAAACAAAAAATCTTAAAAGCAGTAATGAGTAAGTTTGGTTTGAATGATTCGGATGAGATACTTTTTTAGGAAATAAAAGGATGAAAAATTTATCTTTTTTCACTATAGCTAAAAGTAAGGTTAAGAATATTGTGAGTGTAGGTGTCTGTAAATGAGGTTTATTTTCTTATATTTTTTACTGGTTTTTCCTAGTCTTTCTTTTGCTAATACTGTGAGTGAGTTTTTTTCAAAGTTTCAAGCAAGGAATAATTATTATATTTATAAAGATAAATCAGAGAAATGGATCTATGAGTGTGCTGTGGAGGCGAATTGGGAAAAAAATTCAACTAATATCAATTTTGTGAACTTTGATCAAAAGAATCAGTCAATTAAATTCTCATTTGATACTCCTGATCATCCGTTTTATAAAGTAACTAAAATATTGAAAATTAAACCTAATGAGTATGAAGTGTATTTCCAAGATAAGAATATGGGAGTTAATTTTAACTTTGAGGTTATTTTAAAAAGTAATGGTATTTCAGAGTGGTTTTTTCATACACCTAATGAAGATACAGAAAACTTCATCGATAGAAGCTTTACCTTAGTGAGTTTCAATGAATCTCCAAAGTTTAATATAACGAATAAGTGTAAATAGCTGAATGAAAAGTAGAATTCTCTTGTGGTCTAAACACAAGAGATTCTACATAGACAAATCATACTTCACTAGCGTTAGACTCTTTTTATAGTCTTGATGCCTAATTGCTCAAAACAGTTAACGAATTGGTAAAATAAACCGTAAAATACAAATAAAGTGGAATTTAAATTTAACTAATTATGGTGAAGTGGGAATAAATTCTTTTTAATTTACTTAATGGCGTAAAAATTTCCAAAAATAGTTAAAATTAGCTGTTCTTAGAAAAACAATCCCGCAGGGTGCTGGCTAAACTATATCTCAAGGGTGTGATAGGGATCGAAAAGAGTAGCATGCACCAAAACGTATAACGTTAGTGTGTACTCACCCAAAAGGTCTCGATTCGGCTTAGGACGCTATAGATCAAAAGTTTATAGGCATAAGGTTCTAACTTACAAAGTTATAATTGTTGAAGTAAACCATAGATGTTTTCCCTTGACACCCTAAAAAATTCTCTATAATAAAAACGATACTTTACAAGAATATAATTTATGAATAAGCCTTATCTTTCTGTCTTGCCGCATGACAGCCAAATCTCATCTCAATTGAACAATGCTTACTTCCACGATTCGTGGAGTATTGTGCTTGGCCAACCAGACCTTAATGTATTTGGGCAGCTCATTAAACTGTTCCATCACACGCCTCAATGGGTAGAGTGGAGTATGAACTTGCGCAATAAAATTACTTCAAAGATTGGGCTTAAAGATTTAGGAAGTTTTAAGCAAATTGATGCGCATAAAAAAGAAAATGAATATGTAGCTGGTGATCGAATTGGAATTTTTACCTTGTTACAGCGTACCGAAAATGAGTTAGTGGTTGGCGATGACGATAAACATTTAAATGTGACTTTATCTATTTATAAAAATGAAAAGACTCAAGTACTGACCATAACCACAGTAGTCCATATTAAAAATTTACTTGGGCGGCTGTACATGTTGCCTGTGATGCCTGCCCACCGAAAAATAGTACCAGCCACTTTACAGATATTGGGTTAGAGCACTATTTTTATTTACGATGTTATCCATTGAAATCGTTTATATAATATACGTATTATCAATTGCGAGCTGAATAAATGGACAATAAAAACCAGTGTCGCCAATGCGCCGTTTGTGGAAAGAGTTTTCCCTTAAAAGATCTGGTTTCGGGTGAAGTCATTCGAGATGTCATTGGTGAAGAAATCTTGAAAGATTATCCGGATTGGTCTTTTTCAACCTTTATTTGTCGTGCTGATTTGGCAGACTACCGTATTAAATATGTGCAATCACTATTACGTTCAGAAAAAGGCGAGTTAACAACTTTAGAAAATGAAGTGATTGGCAGTATGCAACGGCATGAGCTGATTAGTCGAAATACAGAGACAGAGTTCGATCAGAATTGGACTTTGGGTGAAAAACTAGCAGATAAAATAGCTTCATTTGGCGGAAGTTGGGTCTTTTTAACTTGTTTTGGACTATTTTTAGTGGCTTGGATCATTTTAAATACCGTAGTGATGGTTGTACATCCTGTTGATCCTTATCCATTTATTTTGCTTAATCTGGTATTGTCCTGTTTAGCTGCAATTCAGGCACCTGTTATTATGATGAGTCAAAATCGGCAAGAGGTAAAAGATCGGTTACGCGCTCAACATGACTATCAAATTAATTTAAAAGCTGAGCTTGAGATTAGACATTTACATGAAAAAATGGATCATCTTTTATCGCATCAATGGGAAAGACTTGCACATATTCAAGAAATTCAGCTCGATCTTTTATCTGAAATGAATAAAAAACGGTAAAAACTGAATCTGAGTTTCACGTGGAACATGATGAGCTGTATAGAATATTTTGCGGTAAATTGGAAATTTCTTTATGATCTGCCGCCATGCTCCCTTGCTGTTTCTACGACAATGCCTTTAAACGACAACTTTGTTTATGCTCCGCCACAAGATCCGCTTTCAATTTTATTTGAAGATGACGATTTGGTCGTGGTTGATAAACCTGCGGGTCTATTGTCGGTTATGGGGAGGTTGCCTGAACATCATGATAGTGCCTATTTACGCATACTTGAAAAGTTCCCTTTGGCTAAGGTTACGCATCGTTTAGATATGGCGACTTCGGGTTTGCTTATGTTTGCAAAGCATCGCGATGCAGAAGTTGCGGTAAGTAAAATGTTTCAGGCCAGAACAGTCAAAAAACATTATATTGCTTTGGTGCAAGGCCAAGTCGCGGAAGAGGGTATTGTTGAAGTTCCGCTCATTACCGATTGGGAAAATCGCCCGAGACAAATCGTGCATTTTGAGTTGGGCAAACATGCCAAAACCTTATTTCAGCCTCTAGTTTATGATGCCCACACTGACCAAACTCGTGTTTTACTAGAACCAGTAACAGGGCGTTCACATCAGCTACGTGTACACATGATGCATATTGGACATCCGATTATGGGTGATAAGTTATATCACCCTGAACCAAAGCAATTTCACTTAAACCGTATGGCGCTACATGCTGCATATCTGGCTTTTCAGCATCCATTAAATGGAACCGATGTGGTGATTGAATCGCAGGCGCCTTTTTAAAATTTATATAATTAAAAAAATTAATTTGATGCAATTGGGAACGGAATATATACCCAAACTGCAATAAAAGTCGGGTATTCTTAATGCCGAATAATATTAATACGGCAACAACAACAAGGGATCATATTATGACTCGTGATTACGAACAATTTCCAGATGACGATAACGGCAATGTACTTTGGCAAATGGCTGAAGACGGGGATGATTTAACCGATCTACATGAAATTGAATTTTCTATTGCTTTTCAAGATCAGAAAAATGCAGAGCAATGTGCACTCTATTTACTGTACCAAGAACAAAAGGTTTCACTCTTTCAAGATGATGCAGTTGAGCCAAATGAATGGATTATTACGATCTTCGTTAATATGGAACCCGACTATTCAGACATTGTTGACTTAGAACAATGGTTTGCCAGCATCGCTGAAAAATTTCAGGGTGAATATGATGGATGGGGCTGTATGGCTTATGTCTTCGAGGAAGGCGACGAAGAAGATGACCTGTTACAGTAAGGTCTAAAATAACGGGTAGGAGATAATCATGAACTTATCTCAAAAACAAATTGCTGTACGGTTTTTAGAGCTTGCCGCAGCTGGTGAAGTCGATGAAGCCTATAGCAATTACACCACGCCTAACTTCAAGCATCACAACCCTTATTATGCGGGTGATGTAACTTCTTTGAAGTTCAACATGTCATTGAAGATGGTGATTTAGTTGCTGTGCATTCTAAAATTGAAATGCAAATGAACGGGTTAACAACCTTGGCAGTGGTTCACATTTGTCTTTTTGAAAATGGAAAAATTGCTGAGTTTTGGGACATTGGGCAAATACAGCCTGACCCACTCGTCAATGAAAACGGTATGTTTTAATGAAAAGCCCGAAAATGATTCGGGCTTTTTTATTTTATAGATGAATTAAAATTTCCACTGTGCCGAAATTGAGGCATTGAGTGGTTCACCCGGTTGAACCCATAAATCGCTATAGCTTGAGACATAGTAGGTTTTATCAAACAAGTTATTTACATTCAGCTGATAACGTAAGCGGTCAGATGGGGCGTAGTAGCCATTTAAATTCATGAGCGTATAACTCGGTAAATTAAAGCCATTATCAATGTTATGACCACTGCGCTCACCCACATAAGTGAGGTTGGCACCTATGCCTGCCTTTTTCGTGCCTTCTTGCAGAAATTCATAATTGGTGCTGATTGAACCTTGGTGTTTTGGAACATTGCTAAGACGAGCACCTTTAGCTAGGTCTTGGTCTTTTTCAATTTGAGCATCGGTATAACTATAGTTGGCATTGACGAGCCATCGATCATTGAGCTGGCTATTGAAGTCAAATTCAATCCCTTTACTGCTAACTTCACCAGCGGCTGTTTGGAATGCACTGTCGATTGGATCTGTTGTCAGCACATTTTGTTTTTTCATTTTAAACAGAGCAAGGCTGAGTACACTTTGGTCGTTAATCTTATATTTTGTACCAACCTCGTAGCTTTCGCCTTTTTCAGGAGCAAACGTTTGACCATTTCGGTTCATACCACTATTCATCGCAAATGAGCGACCATAGTTTGTATAAAATGCCCATTGGTCAGAGGCTTTAAAATTTACTCCGAAACGTGGGCTATTTTGATGAAGGGTCTGGTTGCTTTCGGTCTGAGTCAGGTGATTTTTAAAGTCTTGTTCGACCTGATCAAAACGGTTGCCGAAAAGCACACTCCATTGATCATTAAAAAAGATTTGATCTTGTACATTAAGAGCAAAGTAACGTTGCTGTTCTTTGGTGTTGGTGAACGGTGCTAAATCTGGTAAATATTTCCCATATTCAGGTTGGTAAATATCAATTGTGTTTATTGTAGTGGGGGAATTTGAGTCATGGTTACGACGGAGTTGATATTGTTGATAGTCGAGTTGACCAAGTTCAGTTGAAAGTAAAATTTCATGTCGAGCCCAAGATGTATCAATTTTGCCAAGTAATTCTGTCTGAGCCAGCACATCTTCACTTTGATAATCACGATAGCGGCGTTGACGTTCTAAAGTACGACCATCGGCTTGTATGCGTCGTGGTTCGGTCGAAAAGCCGACCATTTGAGCATCTTTATAACTGACGGCACTATTCAGTTTCCAGTCAGGATTAAACTCGTGACTAAGACGCAACTGGTAAAAGTAATCTTTTACTTTCATATCGCCGTCATCAGATTCACCCGTAAAGGTTTTCGGGTCCATCACAAACTGGTGATTAACGGTGCTTACCCCACGGTCAAAGGTTCCTTTGTGCTGGGTAAATTCACTATCAAAGTCGAGTTGAGTCTGGTCTGAAATTTTCCATGTGAGCTGTGGTGAAAAGAACCAGCGTTCACTACTGACATGATCACGAAAGCTTTGATTATCTTCATGAGCCACTGCTACACGATAGGCCAGTTCATCGTTAATAGGCGCGGTATGTTCCAGACTAATTCGATATTGTTCTTGGCTATTGGCGCGTAGGTTAAGTTCACTTTCGCTTTCCCACTGTGGCTTTTTACTGTTGAGGTTAAGCAAACCTCCTGTTTCGCCGCGACCATATAGTGCAGCCATTGGTCCTTTTAAAAATTCTAAAGACTCAATATTTACGATTTCTTTGGGAGCACTAACACCTCTGTTTACACTCAAACCATTACGGATCATGGTAGCCCCTAAATTTGGATCACCACTAAAACCACGGAAAGAGTAATTATCCCAAAAACCACCACCATAATTATTCTGATGAAAAACCCCACTGACTAAGGTTAATGCATCATCAATGCGCTGAACGTCTTGTTGTTCCATCACCTGCTTAGAAACAAAAGCACGATTAAAAGGGACGTCCAAAACATCATGGGAAAATTTAGTCGCTGAACTATTTTGACTTACATCTTCTTGGGTAGCTTCAGCCTGAACGCGTATGGTTGCCAGTACCGTTGACGTTTCTTCTCCCCAACTGAGTGTCGATATAAACGATAGACCTAAGGAAGACAACAAACCTAATTTGTGTTGCATAAATGAGCAGCCATGAAAGACAAAAGGAATTAAATGTAATAGTATAACGTTACATTATTTTATTGATTATCGCTATGGCTTTAGAAAAAAATATTGAGCGTTTACAGTCGATTGATGCCTTACGTGGTTTGGTCATATTGATTATGTTGCTCGACCATGTAAGAGAAACTTTCTATTTGCATAAGCAGGTCATAGATCCAATGGATGTAACAGTGACTGAACCTGCATTATTTGGTAGTCGGTTATTGGCACATATTTGTGCTCCGGTTTTTGTTCTTTTAACAGGTATTTCGGCTTTTTTATTTCATTCAAAAAAACAGGATTTACAGCAAACCCGTGCGTTTTTATTGAAGCGCGGTCTATTTTTAATTGTGTTAGAGCTGACATTGGTGAACTTTGCTTGGACAGCAACTTTTCCACCAGAAGTCATTTATTTACAGGTGATATGGGCGATTGGTATTAGCATGGTGGTGTTGGCAGGCTGTGTGAGTTTACCTTTACCTGTTCTTACTGGCGCAGCTTTAGTGATTATTTTTGGGCACAACTTTTTAGATTCAGTGCATTTTACAAATGGTTTTTTACAGAATATATGGTTCGTTTTACATGAGCGTGGCTGGATTGAGTTTGCAGGTATAAAGCTCAGAACAAGCTATCCTGTTTTGCCTTGGATTGGTGTTATTTTGCTGGGTTATGTTTTAGGCCAATTCTTTAGTTCAAAATATACTGCAAAGCAAAGAAGCCGCTATTTATTGAGTACCGGACTGGCAAGTATTGGATTGTTTGTTTTACTGCGTTTTATCAATATCTATGGTGACCAGCCGTGGCAGCATTTTGAGTCATTACAACTCACTTTAATGAGCTTTTTTAACCTTACCAAGTATCCACCGTCTTTGCTGTTTATTTTGCTGAATGTTGGAATCGGTTTAATTATGCTGGTTGCTTTTGAACGTATGCAGCAATATACATTTTTAAAACCATTGGTGGTGTTTGGTTCGGTGCCTATGTTCTTTTATTTACTGCATTTATATGTGTTGAAACTGATGTATGTATTTGCGTTCAGTATATGGGGAGTCAACCATGGCAATTATTTGTCGGTTAACCATGTGTGGATGCTGTGGTTAATCACGATTGTGTTGTCTTTTGCGCTTTATCCTGCTGTTAAATGGTTCTCAAAATTCAAACATCAAAATAAACATATTTCGATTTTAAAATATTTCTAATGTTCAAAATGTGGGTAAAGCGAGTTCAATAGTGGCCTCGCTTTACTTACTCACATCTAGATATAGAGTTTCTTTAACTTCTTCCATGACCACATAACTATGTGAAGATGCCGAAGCGGGGAGTTTCTTTAACAGATCACCCAATAAGCGGCGGTAAGCACTCATTTCTTTTAATCGGGCTTTTACAAGGTAGTCAAATTCACCTGAAATGAGGTGACATTCGAGTACTTCAGGAATCTCGACTAAGTCTCTGGCAACTTGATCAAATACATCGCCAGATTTGGCAGATAGTTTAATTTCTAAAAAAACGAGCAGATTACGGTCTACATAAGCTGGGTTTAGTCGTGCGAAATAACCCATGATGATGCCATCGCGTTCAAGTCGTTTGACACGCTCTGAACAGGGGGTGGTCGACAGGTTGACTCTCGATGCCAATTCACTGATCGCAATTCGTCCTTCACGCTGCAAAATATCCAGAATCATGCGATCTATACGATCTAGGGGGCGCATAGATATTTCCTCTTTTTTTAAAATTCTTGTGATAAAAACATAAATTTACCTAGATTATAGCCCAAAAAACAGTGAAATAAACTATTGAGGCGGAAATATACTAGTTAAATAAACTGGTGTGCGTGAGGGAATGGAAATGCGCGTAATTGTATTAGGTAGCGGCGTTATCGGAGTGGCAAGTGCCTATTATCTAGCTCAACAAGGAGCTGAGGTCACTGTTCTTGATCGCCAGTCAGGTCCTGCTGAAGAAACAAGTTTTGGTAATGCAGGTCAAATTTCGCCTGGGTATTCGACCCCTTGGGCAGCACCAGGAATTCCTTTTAAAGCTGTGAAGTGGATGTTCCAACACCACGCACCGCTTGCTATTAATTTAGATGGCAGCATGTGGCAGTTACAGTGGATGGCGCAAATGCTGAAAAACTGTAATCCACAAAGTTATGCTGTGAACAAAGAACGTATGATGCGTGTGGCTGAATACAGCCGTGACTGCTTACGTGAACTCAGAAAAGATACAGGCATTAATTACGAAAACCGTGCGAAAGGCACTTTGCAGTTATTCCGTAAAGAAGCGCAAATGGAAGCGGTTCAACGCGACATTAGCGTGCTACAAGAGTGTGGCGTAAGTTACGAATTATTAAATGGCAATGAGCTTGGTCGTGTAGAGCCGGCTTTGGCAAATACCCAAGATAAACTGGTTGGCGGTTTGCATTTACCAAATGATGAGACAGGCGACTGTTATTTATTTACCAATGCTTTAGCTCAAATTGCTAAAGAGCTGGGGGTTAACTTCCAGTTCAACCAGAACGTAGAAAAATTGATTGTTGAAGGTGATGAAATTAAGGGCGTTCAGGTCAATGGTAAAGTCTTAACCGCAGATCGTTATGTTTTAGCGTTTGGTAGTTATTCACGTGATTTCTTGAAACCACTCGATCTACAGTTACCTGTATATCCTGTGAAAGGTTACTCGTTGACGATTCCTATTGTTGACCCTGCTTTTGCTCCGCAATCTACGGTGCTTGATGAAACTTACAAAATCGCGATTACTCGTTTTGACCAACGTATTCGTGTAGGTGGAATGGCAGAGTTAAGTGGCTTCAATTTAGGTTTAAATGAAGACCGCCGTGCAACCTTGCAAATGGTGACTCAGGACTTGTTCCCGGGGGGTGATATGGCACAGGCTTCTTTCTGGACGGGTTTACGTCCAATGACACCAGACAGTACACCGATTATTGGTGCGACCCGCTTTAAAAATCTGTTCTTGAACACAGGCCACGGTACTTTAGGTTGGACAATGGCGTGTGGTTCAGGAAAATTAATCAGTGACATCGTATTGAATCATAAGACTGAAATCAGTACTGATGGTCTTTCAATTCAGCGCTATTCACACGCACATGCTGCATAACGGACGTTAGGAAATAAATCATGCCTCGTCCTATTACCGCAGTCATCCACCGTCAAGCCTTGCAAAATAACTTGGCGGTGGTACGCAAGGCTATGCCAAACAGTAAGGTTTTTGCCGTTGTAAAAGCCAATGCTTATGGACATGGAATTGAACGTGTCTATGAAGCGTTTAAAGCAGCAGATGGCTTTGCCTTACTTGATCTTGATGAAGCAAAACGAATTCGTGCTCTAGGTTGGACAGGTCCAATTTTGTTGCTCGAAGGGATTTTTTCTCCTCAAGACTTATTTGATTGTGTGCAGTATCAGCTTAGTTTCACCATTCACAGTGAAGAGCAAATTGAGTGGGTTCAAAAGCATCCTTATCCAGCTCAATTTGATATTTGCCTAAAAATGAACAGTGGTATGAACCGTCTTGGTTTTAAACCACAGCAGTATGTTCAGGCATGGGAACGTTTAAATAATTTAGCAAACGTCTCCAAGATTACGCACATGATGCATTTTTCAGATGCAGATGGAGAACGTTTCGGTCAGCAGGGTATTGATTATCAAATCAGTGCATTTGAAGAAAATATTAAAGATTTACCGGGCGAAAGATCTGTAAGTAATAGCGCGGCAATTCTGCGTTATCAAGACCAGCTCAAATCAGATTATGCACGTAGCGGCATCATGCTTTATGGCAGCTCGCCAGACTACCCAACGCATAGTATTGCCGATTGGGGGTTACAACCCACCATGAGTTTATGCAGTGAAATTATTTCCATTCAGCATTTAGATGCGAATGAAAGCGTAGGTTATGGCTCAAACTTTGTCGCAGAGCAACCAATGACGATTGGGATTGTCGCTTGTGGCTATGCCGATGGTTATCAGCGAATTTCACCGACAGGCACGCCTGTTTTAGTGGACTCTGTACGCACTCGTACAGTCGGCCGCGTCAGCATGGATATGTTGGCAGTCGATTTAACGGGTATTGAAAATGCCAAAGTCGGCAGCGAAGTGGTGCTCTGGGGACAATCAAGTACAGGCGTTATTTTGCCTATTGATGATGTCGCAGTTTCATCCGGTACGGTGGGTTATGAACTGATGTGTGCCGTTACCGCCCGTGTTCAATTTATTAATCAGGTATAAGGAAATCCGAATGTCTAATTCAGATATACAAAAGATCAATAGCAATGAAGTCATGAGCGCCGTGACTGTTTTTAACAAAGTGGTTTATTTGTCAGGTCAGGTACCTAAAAATACCGAGCAAGACGTGGCAGGCCAAACTCGTGAAATTCTTGCAACGATTGATGAACTTTTGGCGCTTGCCGATACCGATAAATCTCGCTTGCTCTCTGCACAGCTCTATTTAAAAAATCTTTCTGACTTTTCAGCCGTAAATGCCATTTGGGTTGACTGGTTAAAAGGGTGTGTTGCTCCATCGCGTGCCACAATTCAGGCCGATTTGGTTAATCCAGACTGGCTCATTGAAATTGCCGTGACGGCAGCACAAAAGTAATTCGTTTTTACTCCAAAAATGATGATGTATCTAACAGAAGGAAGATAGGTACGGTTTATCCAGTCATTTTTTGGTGAACAGATTCAGTGACCTATGGCATACGGTTCGATTTTCGCCATAGGTTGCTGATCTTAACAAAGGAATTCAAAAAAGGAATTTTAATATGACAACGGCTCGTCATTCAGATACAGAAAACTCTCCTGATCATCTGCAACGAAAACTGTCTAACCGTCATTTACAACTGATTGCAATTGGCGGTGCGATTGGAACTGGCCTATTTATGGGCTCAGGTAAAACTATCTCCCTCGCAGGTCCTTCAATCCTTTTGATCTATATGATCATTGGAGGAATGTTCTTTTTCTTAATGCGTGCAATGGGCGAGTTGCTCCTTGCAAATCTGCATTACAAATCTTTTGTGGATATGGCTCATGACCTGATTGGTCCATGGGCTGGTTATTATTTGGGCTGGACCTATTGGTTAGGTTGGGTGCTGGTGGGTATTGCGGACCTTTCAGCGGTCATCAACTATTTAGGTTTCTGGCTGCCCGATGGCGCGAGCTTTTCTCCAACTCAACAAGCCATGATTAGTGCAGGCTGTGTGTTGTTTGTGATGGGTCTTAACCTACTGACAGTACGTTTGTTTGGTGAAATTGAATTTTGGTTTGCACTTATCAAGATTTTGGCGATTATTGGCCTGATCGGAGTGGGTGGTTACATGATTTTCAGCCATTTCCAAGCGCCACAGGGTGCTGTAGCAAGCATGAGTAATGTTTGGTCGCATGGTGGTTTATTCCCGAAAGGTACTGAAGGCTTCTTGGCTGGTTTCCAGATTGCCGTGTTTGCTTTTGTCGGGGTTGAACTTGTAGGTACAACGGCTGCTGAAACGAAAGATCCAGAGAAGAATTTACCAAAAGCAATTAACGCGATTCCGATACGTATTATTTTGTTCTATGTATTGGCACTATTTATTGTGATGTCAGTAACACCATGGGATCACATTCGCGCAGATAAAAGCCCGTTTGTTGAGTTATTCTTAAATGCGGGTATTCCGGTTTCTGCCATCATCATGAACTTGGTGGTGCTATCTTCGGTGATGTCTTCAATGAACAGCGGTGTGTTTTCAACCAGCCGTATGCTCTTCGGTTTATCAAAAGACGGTCAGGCACCGGGTGCATTTGGTCGTTTATCAAAACGTGCAGTACCTTCAAATGGTTTGATTTTCTCTTGTATCTTCATTATGGGTGGGGCAGTACTTCAGTACTTTGTTCCAAACACGATGGAAGCATTTACTTTGGCAAGTTCACTCTGTGTGATTCTATTCATTAGTGTCTGGAGTCTCATCATGGTGTGCTATTTACGCTATCGTAAATTACGTCCTGAATTACATGAAAAATCGACTTTCAAAATGCCGGGCGGTGTTTGGATGAGCTATATAGTTCTGGCATTTATGCTTTTCACTTTGGTGATCTTGGCATTAGAGCCAGATACTTTAAAAGCACTATATGTCAGTCCAGTATGGTTGGTTATTTTAGGCGTCACTTATCATGTGCTCTATAAACCACGCATGAAAAAACTAGGACGTGAACTCGTCAATGATCATTAAGTTTTAATAAAAAGCCAATCAATCATGATTGGCTTTTTTTATTTTCTTTCGATTTTTTATCGGAATAATATTGTTTATTTTTGAGTCAATGGTGCGATTTTGAGGGTACTGGAAAAGTACATATAGCATTATCGCATGCTACACTCCGGCTAATCTGGAGAATCCAGATATGTTAATTAAAATTGCCGTGAAGGCATTACATAAATAATGTGACTTAAAAAACAGGACAAACGATTTATCAATTAAGGAAAAATATACTTGAACATCTTGTCCTGAGGTATAGACTCAGCAACCCACGATATACGGTTCGTTTTTCTCCCTATAGGTTGCTGATTTTAAGTTAAGCAAAATATAAAAAGGACTTCTAATATGACAATGGTTCATCATCCAGATGAGGCAGGCTCCCCTGATCATTTACAACGGAAATTAAATAATCGCCATCTACAAATGATTGCAATTGGCGGTGCAATTGGAACCGGCTTATTTATGGGCTCGGGCAAAACCATCTCCCTCGCTGGTCCTTCAATTCTTGTGATTTACATGTTAATTGGTGGCATGTTCTTTTTTCTGATGCGCGCATTGGGTGAACTACTGCTTGCCAACTTACATTATAAATCATTTGTCGATATGGCTTATGACTTGATCGGACCATGGGCTGGCTATTATATAGGCTGGACTTATTGGTTAGGCTGGGTACTGGTCGGTATTGCTGATTTGTCTGCGGTCATTAACTATTTAAGTTTCTGGCTGCCCGAAGGCGCCAGTTTCTCACCAATGCAACAGGCCATGATTAGTGCAGGCTGTGTACTATTCATTTTAGGGCTTAACCTTCTTACGGTGAAGTTGTTTGGTGAAGTTGAATTCTGGTTCGCACTTATTAAGATTTTGGCCATTATTGGCCTGGTTGGAGTCGGTGGTTACATGATCCTCACTCATTTTCAAGCTCCACATGGAGAGGTTGTGAGTGTAAGTAATGTGTGGTCGCATGGCGGCATATTTCCAAAAGGTGTAAGCGGATTTTTGGCAGGTTTCCAGATTGCCGTGTTTGCCTTTATTGGCGTTGAACTGATTGGTACAACGGCTGCTGAAACGAAAGATCCAGAGAAAAATCTACCGAAAGCGATTAACGCGATTCCAATTCGTATTATTTTATTCTATGTGTTAGCACTCTTTGTGGTGATGTCAGTGACACCATGGGATCACATTCGCGCAGATAAAAGCCCGTTTGTTGAGTTGTTTTTAAATGCAGGTATTCCAGTTTCTGCCATCATTATGAACTTAGTTGTGCTGTCTTCGGTGATGTCCTCTATGAACAGCGGTGTGTTTTCAACCAGTCGTATGCTGTTCGGTTTATCGAAAGATGGTCAGGCGCCAAGTGCCTTGGGGCGTTTATCAAAACGTGCCGTACCTTCAAATGGTTTAATCTTCTCATGTATTTTCATTATGGGCGGGGCAGTGTTGCAGTACTTTGTTCCAAACACGATGGAAGCATTTACTTTGGCAAGTTCACTCTGTGTGATTCTCTTTATTAGCGTATGGCTTCTGATCATGGCGTGCTATTTACGTTACCGTAAGTTGAGTCCAGAGTTACATGCTAAATCGACCTTTAAAATGCCGGGTGGGGTGTTGATGGCGTATGTTGTCATTGCATTTTTCTTGTTCACTTTAGTGATTTTGGCATTAGAACCAGATACCTTAAAAGCGGTATATGTTAGTCCATTATGGCTAGTTGTTTTAGGCGTTAGCTATCATGTGTTTTATAAACCGCGCATGAAGAAACTAGGCCAAGAAACTTTTGATTAATGATTAATAATTTCAAAAAAGCCAATCAATCATGATTGGCTTTTTTATTTAGACTCTTTAATCAACCAATAAATGTTGATATTTATCGGCTTGCTTACGTAGATAATCCCAAACTAATTTGATGCGTGGTTCATGTTGTAAATCAACAAAGGTCAACATCCAGAACGTATGGGTAAAGCGAACTTGTTGCTCTAAAACTTCTTCAAGTTCTGGTTTATCATCTGCCAAAAACTTGGGCAAAATTGCAAGCCCTGCACCAGCACTCACCGCAATTTGTTGAGCCAAAATACTGCTACTCCGGAAATTTGCATTGAGCTTTAAGGGCAATCGTTCTAAACAGTACAGCTCGGGGCTATAGACCAGATCATCAATATAATTCACAAAGCGATGTTGGGTTAAATCTTCTAAACCACGAATAGGTGGGTTCTGAGCTAGATAGTTTTGGCTACCATAAATCTTTAAACAATAGTCAGACAAGCGCGTAATGATATATGGCCCAGAAGTGGGGCGGTCAATTGACACCACAATGTCGGCTTCACGGTGTGAGAGCTTAATCATTTTCGGCACTGGAATCAGGTCGATGGTAAGCAGTGGATATTGTATCGAGAACTCAGCCAGTAAGCGGGCTAAAAACGCAGTTCCAAAGCCTTCAGGTGTGCCAATTCGCACACGACCTTGCAAAGGTTGATGTGGTTTTTCAATTTGTAAGAAAGCTTGTTCCATTTGCTCAACTCGAGGAACAAGTGCCATCCCTTCAGGTGTCAACTCATATCCAGTCGCTTCACGCTTAAAGAGCGTTGTACCCAAAGCAAGTTCTAGGGCCTGAATCCGTCTTGCAACCGTACTATGTTCTACCCCAATAATACGCGCAGCATTGGTTAGAGTTTTAGTACGAGCTAAAACCAGAAAAAAATGTAGATGATCCCAATCCACTTTCATTTTTATTGTAATCCCTGTGCATATTTGCACATCAATCGTGCATGAATTTGCGTTGGTGGTCAAAGATTTCTTTGTTAGTCTCAATTGAAACTGAAATAAAGAAAATACGATCAAAAAGTATTTTCTAACAATTGAACACAATAAAAATATGGCCTACGGAGAGGTTATGAACACAATCCAAAAAATCGAATTGGAAACCGCTAAGTTACTCATTAACGGAAATTTTATCGAATCTAAAACACAGGAATGGCAAGACATTATTAACCCTGCGACTCAAGAAGTGATTGGTCGCGTACCATTTGCAACGGTTCAAGAAGTCGATGCTGCTATTCAAGCTGCACAAGATGCTTTTGCGTCTTGGCGTCAAACTCCAATTCAAGCACGTATGCGCATCATGCTTAAGTTGCAAGACTTAATCCGTGCCAACATGAAGGAAATTGCGCAAGTACTGACGGCTGAACAAGGCAAAACCTTGGCAGATGCTGAAGGCGATATTCAACGTGGTTTAGAGGTGGTTGAACATGCTTGTTCAATAGGCACCTTACAAATGGGTGAATATGTCGAGGGTGTGGCACGTGGTGTAGATACTTATACTTTGCAGCAACCTTTGGGTGTGTGTGCTGGCATTACGCCGTTTAACTTTCCAGCGATGATTCCACTGTGGATGTTCCCAATGGCAATCGTTTGTGGCAACACCTTTGTTTTAAAACCATCAGAACAAGATCCGTTATCAACCATGATGCTCGTTGAACTTGCGATTCAAGCAGGTGTTCCAGCAGGTGTGCTCAACGTTGTGCATGGCGGTAAAGAAGTGGTTGACCGTTTGTGTACGCACAAAGATATTAAAGCGATTTCATTTGTTGGCTCAACTGCGGTTGGAACGCATGTTTATAACCTTGCAGGGCAACATGGCAAACGTGTGCAGTCGATGATGGGTGCAAAAAACCATGTTGCCGTTATGCCAGATGCCAATAAAGAACAAACCTTAAATGCCTTAGTCGGTGCAGCATTTGGTGCAGCGGGGCAACGCTGTATGGCATTGTCGGTTGCAGTCATGGTAGGTGAAAGTAAACAGTGGATTCAAGAGTTAGTCGAAAAAGCGAAAACCTTAAAAGTGAATGCAGGCCATGAGCCGAATACCGATATTGGCCCTGTCATTTCAAAACGTGCGAAAGCGCGTGTAATTGATTTGATTAATAGCGGTGTTGAGCAAGGCGCAGAACTACTACTCGATGGTCGCGATGTTCAAGTTCAAGGCTATGAATCGGGCAACTTTGTAGGTGCAACGATTTTTAGCGGCGTAAATACCGACATGCGTATTTATAAAGAAGAAGTCTTTGGCCCTGTACTTTCCATTATTTGTGTAGACACCCTTGAGGAAGCGATTGCTTTAATCAATGCCAACCCATTTGGTAACGGTGTAGGTCTATTCACACAAAGCGGTGCGATTGCACGTACTTTCCAAAACCTCATTGATATTGGTCAAGTGGGTATCAATATTCCAATTCCTGTGCCAGTACCTTTCTTTAGTTTTACGGGTTCAAGAGGCTCAAAACTGGGTGATTTGGGGCCATATGGCAAACAGGCTGTACAGTTCTACACCCAAACCAAAACCATTACTAGTCGCTGGTTTGAAGACAGCCATGAAGTTGGTACAGTAAACACAACCATTAGTTTACGTTAAGGGGATCACGGATGAATATCGCCTTTATCGGTCTAGGAAATATGGGCGGCAGAATGGCCCATAACCTACTTAAAGCCGGAATCAAAGTTTATGGTTATGACCTCAGTGAAGTTGCTATTCAGCACTTCGCCGAGGCAGGTGGCGTGGTATGTGACAGCCCACAGGCAGCCGCGAAACAAGCAGATGTGGTCATTACCATGTTACCTGCTGCAAAGCACGTTAAAGAAGTTTACTTAGGTGAAAATGGTGTCTTGGAAGTGCTAAAAGCAGGTAGCTTATGCATTGATAGCAGTACCATTGATCCGCAAACCATTAAAGATATTGCTGCTGTTGCACATAGCAAAAATATTAAAATCTGTGATGCACCAGTCTCAGGTGGGACCATTGGTGCTCAAGCGGGGACTCTAACCTTTATGGTGGGTGCCGATGAGCAAACCTTTAATGAAGTGAAACCTGTGCTCAGCCACATGGGCAAAAATATTGTTCATTGTGGTGAGGTTGGTGCAGGTCAAATTGCTAAAATTTGCAATAACCTCATCTTGGGTATTTCAATGGCTGCCGTTGCCGAAGGTATGGCACTTGGTGTGAAGCTAGGCATTGACCCGCAAGCATTGGCAGGCGTAATTAATAGCTCAAGTGGTCGTTGCTGGAGTTCGGATGTGTGTAACCCATGGCCACATATTAATGAAAATGCGCCAGCATCTAGAGGCTATCAAGACGGCTTTGCAACTCAGCTGATGTTGAAAGATTTAGGACTTGCTGTCGAAGCTGCAGGCCAAGTTAAGCAGCCGATTTTACTCGGTGGTATGGTGCAGCAGCTCTATCAGCAAATGTGCATGCGTGGTAATGCCAATCTCGATTTTTCGAGCATTATTCAGCAATACCTGCCTCAAGAGGCATAACGGCAAAGCCAAAGGATGGCTTTAACTCAATTAAACCCTGTCGTGAATAACAACAAATCCGGACTGAGGGAAAAGATATGATGGATTATCAAAATGCTGCACAGGCTTTCGATTTGGAAAGTACTGCAAAAAAAATGTTATCAGGTTCACTCAATGCTTTAAATGCTTGTTATGAATGCTGTGATCGACATGCAGATGGCGAAAAAATTGCGCTGTATTGGCAAGGAAAAGACGGGCGAAAAGAGCAATACACCTTCCGTGAATTAAAAGAATGGTCGAGTCAATTTGCGAACTTTTTAAAATCACAAGGTGTGAAAGCAGGTGACCGTATTTCAGGTTTATTACCAAGAACACCTGAACTGATCGTGACTATTTTTGCAGCTTGGCGAATTGGTGCAGTTTATCAACCGTTATTTACTGCATTTGGCCCAAAGGCGATTGAGCACCGTATTCAGCTTGCACAAAGCAAGTTGGTGGTGACCGATGTAGGTAACCGCAGCAAGCTTGATGAAATTGAGAATTGCCCTCCAATTGTGACGGTTGCCGATGTGCAAGGTACTCCGCTCAAAGCTGGTGATTTTAACTTTTGGAATGAAGTGAAGCAGCAGTCTGATCAATGCGATTTGGTCATGCGTAGCATCCAAGATCCATTTTTATTGATGTTTACTTCAGGGACTACAGGGCCAGCGAAACCCTTGGAAGTGCCGTTAAAAGCACTGATTGCCGTTGGTCGATATATGCAAGATGCCATTGGTTTAACCGAAGAAGATTCGTTCTGGAATATTGCAGATCCGGGTTGGGCTTATGGTCTGTACTATGCGATTACGGGGCCGTTATTTTTAGGCCACGCTACTTTGTTTTATGAAGGTGGTTTCAGCACAGATAGCCTATGTCAAATTGTGAAAGATTATAAAATTAACAATTTGGCAGGTGCACCGACGGCCTACCGTATGATGATGGCGGCTGATCCAGCACAAATGGCGCCGTTAAAAGGGCAGTTCCGCGTCGTGAGCAGTGCAGGTGAGCCGCTTAACCCAGAAGTGATTCGCTGGTTTAAACAAGTCCTTGATGCTCCGATTTATGATCACTACGGACAAACCGAAGTGGGCATGGTGGTGTGTAATCATCATGGTTTAAAACATGAAATCCATGCCGGTTCAGCAGGTTTCCCAAGTCCGGGCTACCGTGTTGCGATTGTCAATGAACAAGGTGAAGAACTTCCGCCAGATACACCGGGAATTTTAGCGGTCGACATTAGCCAGTCTCCAATGATGTGGTTCGATGGCTATAAAGAAAGCCGAAAATCGCCTTTCATTGGTCATTACTATTTAACTGGCGACACTGCCGAGTTACATGCCGATGGCAGCATGAGCTTTGTTGGACGCAGTGATGATGTGATCACCACATCGGGTTATCGCATTGGACCTTTTGATGTAGAAAGCGCTTTGCTTGAACATGATGCAGTGATTGAGGCCGCAGTGATTGGTGTGCCTGACCCAGATCGTACCGAAGTCGTTAAAGCATTCGTGATTTTAGCTGCCGATGCTCAACCTTCAGATGCACTTGCTGAACAACTCAGCCAATTTGTTAAAAGACGACTTTCTGCACATGCGTACCCACGTTTAGTTGAATTTGTGAGTGAATTACCTAAAACTCCAAGTGGTAAAATTCAGCGCTTTTTATTGCGTAATCAAGAAATTGCTAAACAACAAGCTAAAGCAGGGTAAAGGAAATAATAATGCAATTTACCGAAGAACAATTACTCATTCGTGATATGGCGAAAAGTTTCGCCCAAGAACAAATCAAGCCCAATGCCAGCGATTGGGATCGAGACGGGACATTCCCAAAGGAAACCTTGGCTCAAATGGGGCAACTTGGTTTTATGGGCATGCTTGTTTCAGAACAATGGGGCGGTTCAGACACGGGTAACTTAGCCTATGTGCTAGCCCTCGAAGAAGTTGCGGCAGCAGATGGCGCAACCTCAACCATCATGAGTGTACATAACTCGGTTGGCTGTGTGCCTATTTTAAAATTTGGTACCGATGAGCAAAAAGAGCGTTTTTTAAAACCTTTGGCGCAAGGTGAAATGATCGGTGCTTTTGCCTTAACTGAACCGCATACAGGCTCAGACGCGGCGGCTCTTAAAACCCGAGCGGTGAAAGATGGCGACGATTACATTTTAAATGGAGCCAAGCAGTTTATTACCTCTGGCAACAATGCAGGCGTGATTATTGTGTTTGCAGTCACTGACCCAAGTGCAGGTAAAAAAGGGATTAGTGCTTTTTTAGTCCCACGCGAGACACCGGGCTATGAAGTCATTCGTGTTGAAGAAAAACTAGGCCTCCATGCATCCGATACGTGTCAGATTGCTCTGACCGATGTGCGCATTCATAAAAGTCTCATGCTTGGCAAAGAAGGCGAAGGTTTAAAAATTGCACTTGCCAATTTAGAAGGTGGACGTATTGGTATTGCTGCACAAGCAGTAGGTCTAGCACGTGCGGCGCTCGAAGAAGCGACTCGCTATGCCAAAGAGCGTATTACTTTTGGCAAACCGATTTTTGAGCACCAAGCTATCGCTTTTCGCCTTGCTAGTATGGCAACCGAAATTGAAGCTGCCAGACAACTTGTTCACTACGCTGCACGTTTAAAAGAAGCAGGGCAACCGTGTCTAAATGAAGCCTCAATGGCCAAGCTATTTGCTTCGGAAATGACGGAGCGAGTGTGTTCGAGCGCCTTACAAGTGTTTGGTGGCTATGGCTATCTCAAAGACTTCCCAATTGAGCGTATCTACCGCGATGCCAGAATTTGTCAAATTTATGAAGGCACGAGCGATATTCAACGTTTAGTCATCGCACGTAGTCTATAAAACCAGAACAAGGAATAAATCATGCAGTGGCAAAGTATTTTATTAGAAAAGCGTAATGGGGTTGGACTGATTACATTAAATCGCCCTCAAGCGCTCAATGCCTTAAATAGTGAATTAATTAGTGAGATTAATCAGGCATTAGATCAGCTCGAAAAAGACCGCGAAATTGGCTGCATGGTATTAGCAGGCTCAGAAAAAGCTTTTGCCGCTGGTGCAGACATTAAAGAAATGGCTGATTTAGCATTTCCTGATATTTATTTTGATGACTTTTTCCATCTTGCAGACCGTATCGCGCAGCGCCGTAAACCTTTAATTGCTGCTGTTAGCGGCTATGCGTTGGGTGGTGGCTGTGAATTGGCGCTTATGTGTGACTTTATCTATTGTGCCGATAATGCCAAGTTTGGCTTACCCGAAGTTACTTTAGGCGTAATTCCAGGTATTGGTGGTACACAACGCTTAACTCATGCGATTGGTAAAGCCAAAGCAATGGAAATGTGCTTTACAGCGCGGCAAATGGGCGCAGTAGAAGCAGAGCAAAGTGGGCTGGTTGCACGTGTTTTTAGTAAAGAAGAATTACTTGAACAAACCCTGCAAGCCGCAGAAAAAATTGCAGCACGATCTTTAACTGCAAACATGATGCTCAAAGAAACGATTAACCGAGCTTATGAAGTGAATCTCACCGAAGGTTTACGCTTTGAGCGACGTATGTTCCATTCAATTTTTGCGACATCTGACCAAAAAGAAGGAATGCAGGCTTTCGTTGAAAAACGCCAGCCAAATTTTAAAAATCAATAAGAGATCAATAAAATGAATACAGAAAATCACTTAATGATTGAGCAACAAGGTAAGTTGGGCATTATTACCTTAGACCGTGTGACTCATCTCAATGCATTGTCACTAGATATGATTGAAGGCATTGGTGCCCAATTGGAACTGTGGCGAAATGATGATGCTGTTCAGGCAGTGTTAATTAAGTCAAATAGCCCGAAAGCCTTCTGTGCAGGTGGAGATATCCGATATCTCTACGACAGTTATAAAAATGGTACGGCTGACTATAAAGGCTACTTTAGTGCCGAATATAAAATGCTGACCACGCTGCGTGAATATGAAAAGCCAGTTATCGTTGTACTCGATGGCTATGTGTTAGGTGGTGGTTTTGGTTTAGCTCAGGCTTGTCATATTGTCGTGAGCAGTGAAAAGTCCAGATTTGCTATGCCTGAAACAGCGATTGGTTTTTTCCCAGACGTTGGAGCAACACACTTCCTGTCTCGACTTGATGATATCGGCGTTTATATGGCAATTACGGGTGAGCAGATCAGTAGTAGCGATGCACTCTATCTCGATTTAATTGACTACCATGTGCCAAGCGAGCAGTTACAAACATTGCAAGAAGCACTTGTTGATACGCCAAGTTTAAGTAAAGAAGGAATTGAGCAGATCATTACTCGATTTATTACTAGTCCTGCCGAAAGTGAATTAAAACAATTGGCGGAAGGTATTCGTAAACATTTCGGTTTTCAGCATTTAGATGAAATTGAACAAAGTCTTGAAAATGAACAAGATGAAAGCTTAAAGACTTGGACTAGCAAGATGCTCAGCATTTTGCAGCAACGTTCATTTATTGCCAAACAAACGAGTTTGAAACTGCAACATTTAGGGCGAGGACTCTCTTTGCCGCAGTGCATGCAGCTTGAGCGTGATTTACAGGATATCTGGTTTGAGCATGGCGACTTTATTGAAGGTGTTCGTGCGCTCATTGTCGATAAAGATAAACAACCACAGTGGCAAGAACGTAATGCGGAGCTAGAGCAAATTTTAGAAAAATTGAGCTAAACCGTATTACAAAAAACAAAAAAGCTTAAGGAGATAAAGTGAGACCTGAAAATGCTTATGGTCAGGGCTGGTCATAAGCATAAAAAAGACAAAACAAGAAAATCCAAGAAAGGAAATTGCGATGCAAACAATACAAGGAAACGGTTCACATACTAAAAAGTCATCACATCGATTAGCAGGCATCTCTAGCATGGTCGGCACCACCATTGAGTGGTATGACTTCTTTATTTATGGCGCAGCAGCAGCTCTTATCTTTAATAAATTATTTTTCCCAAATCTAGATGCCCTTACGGGTGTGCTTGCTGCATTTGCCACCTATGCCGTTGGCTTTATTGGGCGTCCATTAGGTGGTTTAGTCTTTGGTCATTTTGGTGACAAGATTGGCCGTAAGTCGATGTTGTTGCTAACGTTAATGTTGATGGGGATTCCGACAGTTCTCATTGGCTTATTACCGACTTACGAGTCAATTGGTTACTGGGCTGCAATCGGTTTAGTTGTCTTGCGCTTCATTCAAGGTATGGCAATGGGTGGTGAATGGGGTGGTGCAGTGCTTATGGCCGTTGAACATGCACCTGAAGGCGGTAAAGGGTTTTGGGGAAGCTTACCTCAAGCCAGTACGGGTGGTGGCTTAATGCTAGCCTCAATCGCACTGGGACTGGTTTCGTTATTACCTGAAGAAGCACTGTTTAGCTGGGGTTGGCGTTTACCATTTCTTGCCAGCATTATTTTACTGGCAGTAGGCTGGTACATTCGAGTGAAAGTACCAGAGTCACCAGACTTTGAAAAAGTAAAACAGCAGTCCGAGGAAGTTAAAGTCCCTGCCTTACAAGTTTTTAAAAATCATCCGAAGCAGCTCATCACGATTATTTTGGCGCGTGCTGCTGAGAATGCATGGTTCTATATTGCTTCAACCTTTACGTTGGCTTACACCACTGCTCAACTTGGGATTCCACGTCAGGACATTTTATTTGCCACCATTTGCGGTGCTGTGGTCATTCTATTTATGACGCCGTTATGTGGACATTTGTCAGATAAAGTCGGTCAACGCAATATGTTTATGTTTGGTTTATGCATATTGGCACTTTATTGCTATCCATTTTTTACCATGCTCAACACTAAAGATCCGGTATTGGTCTGGACGGCAATTGTTTTAGCGATTGGTGTGGTTTTCCCGATTATGTATGCACCACAGGCTCAGCTTTTTGCTCGTCAATTTCCGGCAGAAATCCGTTATAGCGGAATCTCAATTTCGGTACAGCTAGCTGGGGTACTTGGTGGTGGTTTAGCCCCGCTAATTGCGACGAAACTTTTAAGTATCGGGCAGGGTAATCCTTACTTAATTATGATTTATATTGGATCTATGGCTATCGTTGCGATTATATCGACTTCATTTATGCCACGTGATTGGCAGACTAAAACTGATGAGGCTTACCATAAGAAATCAGAATTAAATTTGAAAACCAAAATTACTGAGCATTCTTAATATTAAGTTTAATGCTTTAAATAGAAAAAAGCCCTAATCTTTTGACTAGGGCTTTTGAAATTTAATGAGTGAAACGAGACTCGAACTCATGACCCTCATCTTTATAATTTTACAATGTCATCAATATTTCTAGACTTTGATTTAACAAACTACACTTCAATTAAGCATGCAAACATGGCATATCCATCGATAGCCATTGGCGGTCCTGCACGATGGGCGCGAAAACCCGCGGCACGTAATAACCGCTCTACCCCAAGAGGTGAGGTCGTAATGAGTTGTTTTGCACCTTGTTTTCTTGCAAAGTTGATCGCTTCTTGCAGAATAGCAATAGAGACTGGGGATGACACTGCTTGATTAGCAGAGGTCGGCGGATTCGAGAAATCTACGGCTGAAAATCTTGATAATTCCCAAATTTCTGGTGAGCAAGGAATAGGCATTCCATTCATTAATTGAGGAAATATTTCACCCAGTAAATAGGGCTGAGTCGTGGGTAGTAGTCTGGCACAGCCAATAATATTGGACTCTCTATCTTGAGCGACGACGTAAGCTGTATCGACTTTATCAAATTGATCTAGTTCTTCATTATTTGGACAGTTCAACTCCCAACCCAAATGTTCAACAAATACCTTGTAGCGATAACTTTTAAATTTGGTATATAGGACTTCTGAAAAATTGTTTTGGAATCCAGCAATAACATTCATTACAAGTGCTTCCACTTATTTTTCAGGCGACTTTACTCGACAGCTGAAAAGGTGGTAACTGTAAGAATTTACAGGTTTCTAAGAGAAATTTGGACTTAATTTAGTCTTTGTTTGCGTTGTATTGATTTGAGCATAAATGAACTGTTCCCAAAACAAAGAATCTATTTTTTTTTCGATTAATGTTTCAGTAACATCAAATCCAATATCTGTACCAGAAACATCAACAATCATGATATTGCTTCGAGGTAGTCCAATTCGCTTTAAGCTAGCAATTCCATTGTTCTCAATAAATTCCCAGTCCCATCCGGTACTTAAAGCTGGGCTCCGTGATGTTGCCCATTCAGTAAACCCACAATATAGAATTTGAGAATCTTCAATTTGTGTAGTTTCAACAATAGATAGAAGGTGCTGGAGGGGGTAATTCATAAGCTGGTTTTCATTCATCCGAATAAAACCATCTGTTGAGATTGAGAAATCAGGGGGGATTGTGACCATGCTACCTGTTCAAGTGACTTGAATTACAGTTCTATAGATAAATAACATAAATTATTGCCAACAAAATACTGTTAGCTTTTACAGGTTAGACGTAATCTGGTAGTACACAACGTTAAGTTGTTCTTTAGAAAGTACTTCGGGCAGCGAGTTTTACTTATGTAGAAATTGAGTCATCTATAGCTTCGATATGAGAGTTGCTTGTTGCAAGATTATCAATAGTTTAAGTTTTTCATATGTATTGTAGATAATATCTATCCTATTATTAAAATAATATTTTCGAGATCATTATAATTATTCTACGCTCCACCAGATAATAAATAGAAAACTTATACGGAGTGTATTGTTAGTAGAGATTATTATTTAGTTAAATTAATAGAAACATGCAAATAAGGGTAAATAATAGACTTCTTTTGAAAGTAAAAAATACTCATTTTTGGAATAAAATGCGTTCTTTATATTTGAGACTTTCAAGCATAATTCACATATGCAATATAACAACCTTAAAAGCTTTCTGAAACTAGTTTATCCAAAGAATTTATCACCCTCTCAAGCTCAAAAATGTTGTTAATTGGATTATGAATTCACTATATGCAACTAAATAAAAATGATTTATGCATGAGGTTTAATAAGAGTAAATGGAAAATTGGCAAGAAGATCTACTATCAGCATCTCTGATGGTAAAAAATGAATATCAGCTATTTGAGGTCGTCAAATCTACAGCTTTAAAGCTCGGATTTGATTATTGTGCTTATGGTATGCAGTCGCCATTATCTATTGCTGAACCAAAAACGATTATGTTGAATAATTATCCCGAAGCATGGCAGAAGCGTTATGTTAAACAACAATATGTGAGGGTAGATCCAACCGTACAGCATTGTATGCTATCACTTCAACCTCTTGTCTGGTCGAGCCAATCTGCGAACACGCAATCTCAAAAAGATTTTTGGGAGGAGGCGCGTTCTTATGGTTTAAATGTTGGTTGGGCACAGTCAAGCCGTGACTTTATTGGTACAAGGGGGATGTTAACACTAGCAAGATCCGCTGACCAATTATCAGAAAAAGAGCAGAAAGCTCAATATACCAATATGTTTTGGTTGTCTCAGACAGTGCATTCCAGCATTGCTAAAATTGTGAATGATGCAGAATTTGCTCAGTTTAATCTTTATTTAACGAACCGGGAAAAAGAGGTTCTACGTTGGACTGCGGAAGGTAAAACTTCAGCAGAGATAGCCCAGATTCTGGGGGTGGCTGAAAGAACCATAAATTTTCATCTTGGAAATTCAATGCAGAAGCTAAATGTGAATAACAAAATTTCAGCAGCTATTCGGGCTGTGATGTTAGGAATTTTGTAGGAATTCACATATAAATAATATGGAAAGTTAATATTGGGTTTTAATAAAATAAACCATTATTAGGTGTGTATTTAAAATAAAATTAATTATTTGAAAATTATTTTTTAATTTAATTAAAATGGGATTTTTATATAAAAATATTTACTTGAGAATCTGGATTTTTTAAATTTAAAGTAATGAAGTGTTTTTAATTTTTCTCTTATTTTAATATTAATAATAAATAATTTTTTTGATTAATATTCTTGCTAAAAAATAAATATTTGTATTTTTTGTATTATCTATGGATGAAATACATCGATTCTAAGTTTATATATTAGTCACGGTGCTGTACATGATTTTGAGCTATTCAAATACAATTTAAAGCAGATTCCTTTATGAGCTTTATCCTTGTAAATAAAGGCTATTAGAGGATTTTACCTGAATCTTGTATTGCTCTTAAAAAGAGAAAGCTCACAGTAAATTAGATCTTGAATACAAGATCTACAATTAAGAGAGCAACAAAATAAGAATACGAACTGGGTATAAGTTGACAGGCTAAAAACCTTGTTAAATATTATCAAAATAGATGCAAAAGATTGAATTTTAATTTCCAGATTTCACAAAATTGACTGAATAAAAATAATTTATGAAAGAGATCTAGTGTCTTCATTTTCAATAAATACAGGCCAACCTGTAAACCCTTACAGGTGTAATAAAAAACACTCGCACATAAAATATAATGTGAATTTATATTTTAAACAAAAAAAGTATATTCATTTTTTATTAAAAGCCCCAGCTAGACATGTAATTTCTGAATTAGCGAGTTTTAAGGGTGAATTATAATTAATCGGAGTAAGTTATGGCTGTAATGTGTACGGATAATATCATTGCAACTTTGGAGTCCCACGCAAATTTAAATGGAAGCAAGATTGCTTTTGAATATTTGGGACGACAATCTGGTGGTATTCAATCTCTGACGTATGCAGATCTGAACATGCGGGTTCAACATCAAGCTCAAGTATTGATGAACCTTGTAGACAGTGGCGATCGTGCCGTGTTGCTGTTCGAGCCTGGACTGGACTTTATCGTATCGTTCTTTGCTTGTCTGAAAGCTAAAATTATCGCAGTACCTGTCAGCTTGCCTTTTAATCGCAACGGTTTTTCTAATATTTTGAATATTATGAATGACTGTGAGCCAAAGATCGTACTCACAACCAAAAAGATTCTTGAGCTATCAGGTCTGATCACATTAAAAGCTCAAAATGAAAATTTAATATTGCATGCCGTTGATGCCGAATTGCAACGTGATTTGGTGGAAAAGGTTTTTCCTCTGATTTCTGAAGAAGATATCTGCTTCCTACAATACACCTCAGGATCAACAGGTTGGCCTAAAGGTGTGATCGTCACCCATAAAAATATCATGGCAAATGAAGTCATGATTGCTGAAGCTTTTGGCACACAAGCCGATGATATCGGTCTTACATGGCTACCTGTCTATCACGATATGGGATTGATCGGCTCGGTTTTACAGACCGTATATGTAGGTCTGACTTGCTATGTGATGTCACCGCTGGATTTTATCCGTAAACCTCTTAAATGGCTGCAATTCATCAGCGAGAAAGGGGTCACGATTAGTGGTGGGCCAAACTTTGCCTATGAATTGTGCCTACACCGCATCTCGGATGATGAGGCTGCATCGCTTGATCTGAGCCGTGTGCGTGTGCTGTTTAACGGTGCCGAGCCGATCAAGGCCAACGTCATGCAGCGTTTCATGGAGAAGTTCAATACTCAGTCGCAATTGAGACTAGATACTTTCTTGCCGTGCTATGGCTTGGCAGAAGTTACGCTCTTAGTCAGTGGTGTAACTGGTCCTCTCAATGCTATCTCGATAGATCGTGAAAAGTTGAATGCCAACTTGGTGCAGACCAGCCAAGATCAGACAGCTGTGCAAGTGGTGAGCTGTGGCAAGATCTCAGCACACATTGATTGCCGTATTGTCAATCCGCATACCCGCAAAGAGGTGGGGGCTGATGAAGTCGGTGAAATCTGGCTAGCAGGCGAGAGTGTCACTGCGGGTTACTGGCAGAAGCCGGAGGTCAATCAGGAAACCTTTGCTGCAACCATCCTCGATAAAGCAGGTAAGCCTAGTCAAGTGCATTACTTAAGAACTGGTGATATGGGCTTTGTCAAAAACGGAGACTTGTATGTGACCGGTCGCCTTAAGGATGTGATTATCATCCGTGGCAAAAACTATTACCCCCAAGATATCGAGTGCTCCGTCGAAGTAGCGCATCCTGCTGTCCGTAAGGGTTGTGTCGCAGCAGTGAATTTCGCTAATTCTGACGGTGTTACGGTTGTGCTTGAGATCAAGAAGAAGTCGATAGACAAGACCCTTAATTTTGAAACCATCAGAACTCAGGTTAAAGAGCAAGTGGCGGCTGATATCGGCTTGCCTGTAGAAGGTGTCTATTTACTGCATCAAGGTCGGATAAACAAGACCACCAGCGGCAAAATTAGAAGAAGAAAAATTAAAGAGCAGATCGAGCGCGGTCAACTGATCTGTTTAACACATCCAAACCGTAGAACGGTGATGGCCCGAAACTATGTCAAGAACGGCTTAGAAGTCATCCGTGATCGTGAGCAGCGGGGGCAACTGATTCGTTATAGCTCCAATCTACTCAACTCAATGATCAAGGAGCGAGAAGTGCGCGCGCTCATTTTTAATCGACTGAAAAGTGCTTTGTTTTAATCCATACCCTTTAATCATTTGAGCAAAAACTCATGTCACTTACGTCCAATTTGCGGCAGTTTCAATCTGCTGCTCGTCTGGAGCAAATTTTAGGCTCCGTACATGATACTAATAATGATTTTTCTTGGTCCGCGGCCATCGAGCGTGATGAGAAGGAGCAATACCCTCAGCGTGCCGTTGACTTTTTGAATGCTGTGGGCATGAACCGTTTTTATGTACCTTCAGAGCTCGGAGGTCGCATGGAAATTGGTGAAGAGTTGCTATATCTGCATCGCGTGCTGGCACGACGTGATCTAACGATCAATTCGACCTATAGCACGAATGCTTGGTCTGTGATCGTATGGATCGGCGGTAATCCTAATCAATGCGAAAACATCGCTAGTCGGATTTTGAGTGGTGCTGCACCAGCGCTTGCTTATAGCGAGAAAGCGCATGGAGCTGATCTGTTATCCAGTGAAGTAACTGCACAAGCTTCCGAGAGCAAGTACGTCTTAAATGGCGAAAAGTGGTCGATCAATCGTGCGACTCTAGGTGACTCTTTAAGTCTGATTGCTAAAACATCAGATGATCGTGGACCCCGTAGCTTGAGTGCATTCTGGCTTGATAAGCGTCACATGGCTTCTAAAGGAACCTATAGCCTGAACCGCTTGCCGACGGTGGGTATGCGTGGGCTAGATATTAGCGGTATTGGCTTTAACAATGCTGAAATTCACAAAGATGCCCTGATCGGTGAAGAAGGTCAGGGATTGGAGCTTGGACTCAAGACGCTACAGGTGACGCGTGCATATTGCAGCAGCTTCTCTCTAGGTGCGGGGGATACGATGCTGCGCATCGCGACCGAGTTTGCTATCGAACGCGAGTTGTATAACAAAAAAGTAATAAGCATTCCGTTGGTGCGTGAGCAACTTGCTACAGCTTATGCCTATCTATTAGCAGCTGAGGTGTTATCACTCGTTGGCGCGCGCGGGTTACATGTCTGTATCAATCAGTTCAGTACATGGTCACCTATCATCAAGGTACTCGTACCTGAGTATGTAGAGTCACTGGCCAAAATTACTTCCTCAGTGCTTGGGTCGCGTTTTTTCTTAAGAAATGCATATGCTGATGGAATGTACCAGAAAGCTTTCAGAGATCATCTGATCGTTAGTGTATTTGACGGCAGTAGTACCGTCTGTCTAGACAGCTTAAGTTTTCAGCTCAAATCTGCCAATAAAGGGCGTAGCAAAAAAGCCGACCATCTCAACCAAGCCGAAGCTAAAGCACGCTATCGCCAGTTGTATGACTTACAGGTGGAAACCGACGCTATTGATTTCCGCGAGCTTGAGATTTTCAACCGAGATGGTGACTTGGTGATGGAGTCACTGGGAACGATCATCGAGATGCTCAACGATGCTGACGTTACAGTGGGGCTGGCTGCTGAGACGCTGTCCACGCTACGTGAGCGCGCTGATCAGCTTCTTATCGAGCAGCGTACGCTAGATCAAAAAATCCAAGATTATTTCTCAAGTTCAGATGCGGCTAAAGAGTTCGAAACATTACGTTTCAGCTTAGCCCGCGACTATGCCGAGTTGTTTGCCCGCATTGCTGTGCTGGGTTTTTGGGTCTTTAACCGTCATGGCTTAAGACCTGCTTTGCAGGATGGTGCATGGCTGATCATTTTCCTAAATGCTGCTGAAGGGCAGACGTCCCCTCCAATGACATCACTACGTGAAAACACATTGGCAGATCTGCTAGACCGAATTTCAAACAACCATATGTTATCTGTCATCGATTTTGCACTGGCACCGCGTGATGCCAAACCGGTTAAAGAGGATATTACCCCATGAATAAAGATAAAGCTTACTGGAGCGAAATCATTCGTACGCTAGTAGCCAAAGAAATGCGTGTCGAGCCCCAGACTCTTGATCCACAGCAAAAATTTACCAGTTACGGTCTTGATTCTATCGTCGCTTTGTCGGTGTCTGGGGATCTAGAGGATCTAACACAACTGGAACTTGAGCCGACACTACTATGGGATTACCCAACCATTAATGCGTTGGCTGAATATATCGTTTCTCAGTTGGAGCAGGGAGTTGCTTCGTGAACAACCTTGTACGACTGGAACCTGCAATTCTATCGCGCCATGCGATTTCTGCAGAACAGCTCGGCATCTGGTATATCCAGCGGCTTGAGTCGACGTGCAGTGCCTACAATATGGTGGTGGCCTTTGATGTGAAGGTCAATCAACCATTGGGCAACAAGCCGATGGAGATTCTAGAGTCGGTAATGCATGATTATCCGCTGCTGCGTGTAAGCATGCCTGCCAATGATCAGGGTATTGAGCAACTTATCTGGGATCGCATCTATCCTAATATTATCGTGTCGGATGCCCGCCATGTCGATGCATCTGATTTGACGCAATTAGTCGAGCAGGATACGAAGCAGCCCTTTGATCTGACCCAGCCACCGCTGTGGCGTATTCATTGCTATGAGCGCGGGCAAAATCACTATGTGATTGCGGTTGTGATTCATCATGCCTTGATGGATTTCTGGTCGATTGGTCTCTTGTTGCGTGATGTCTGCAAACGTTTTGGACTAGTTACAGAGTCAGACGTAGTGAACGGAATCGAGTTTGCACAGTATGCAGATAAGCAGCAGAGCACTGTGACCGATGATGCTGATGAGAGTCTACTCTTCTGGAAAAATGCGTTGCAACATGCACCACACGTGCATAGCATTCCGCTTGATTATCCACGTCCTGCTGTGCAGCAACATAAAGGCAGCTCACTGGTTTTCCGTGTGCCTGAGTCAGTGTCGTCTGGTCTTGTGAACTTGGCGAAAGATTATGAGATCACGCTGTTTGGACTCGTACTATCTGGCTTTTATATCCTGCTACACAAACTATCGAATGAAAATGATCTCGTTATTGCCACACCAGTAGCTGGTCGACTTGAACGTTCTCTGCGCAATGCACTGGGACAGTTTGTCAATACGATTGCTATTCACATGAACATCGATGCTGATCAGACTTTACGTCAGTTTACACAGCAGGTGCAGGAACACTTAAGACAAAGTCTCAAGCATCAAAAAGTTGCCTTTTCCAGAGTGGTTGAGGCTGTTTCACCAAAGCGTGATGGCAGTATTAATCCATTGGCACAGGTGGGAATGTTCTGGGAACGTCTAGGCGGCATGGATGAGTTTAAAGAACTACTCTTGCCAATCCAGACTCCAGCGACTTTGGTTGGTCAAGACCTGACGTTAGGAAGTTTTCCGGTTCGCCAGCAAGAAGGTCAATTGGATCTTACGCTGGAAATGGGCGGTGAATATCAAGGCGAACTCGTTGGCGTACTGAAATACAACTCCGAGCTATTTTCTGCACAATCTGCCGAGAATATGGTGCAACTGCTGCAAGCTGTACTATCAGAGATGGTGGCTTATCCTGAGCGTAAGATCGTTGAGTTAGATATCGCACCTGATTATAAGGATGGTATCCAGTTCGATGCCCTACGTGGACAGGCTACTGATTATCCTCAACATGATCTATTAGGAATGCTTTTAAAGCAGATCGATGAACGTGGTGATCATCATGCTCTGACCTCGAAGGATCATGCGGTTAGCTATAGTCAGTTAGGTCAACATATCGCCGGTATTGCTGAATATTTGCGTGCGCACGGCGTTACCCGTGGTGATCGTGTAGGTCTAATGTTAGATCGCACAGCATTATTACCAGCAGCAATCCTCGGGATCTGGGCGGCAGGGGCAGCCTATGTACCACTAGATCCTAATTTCCCAAGTGAACGTCTACATAACATCATCGAAGATGCTGAACCTAAAGTAATCTTGACTCAAACCGAGTTAATGGATGCTCTTAACGTTTCTGTACCACGTTTGGATATCAATCAAGCTGGTGTTGTGCCTCTTGAGCAAGTACGCGAGACGCTTGCCTTTGGTGAGACCGCTTATGTGATGTACACCTCAGGCTCGACAGGGAAGCCAAAAGGTGTACGTATTGGGCATCCTTCAATCATCAATTTCTTGCTATCTATGAATGATAGATTGCAAGTAACGACTGAGACTCAGTTGTTAGCAATCACCACTTATGCGTTTGATATTTCAATTCTTGAGTTACTGATTCCACTGATGTACGGCGGTGTAGTACATGTTTGCCCACGTGAGGTATCACAAGACGGCAATCAATTGGTAGATTATCTAAATACTAAGTCTATCAATGTTTTGCAGGCAACACCGGCTTCTTGGAAAATGCTCTTAGACAGTGAGTGGAGCGGCAATGTAGGGTTGACTGCACTCTGTGGCGGCGAAGCGCTAGATACTATTCTGGCAGAAAAACTGCTGGGTAAAGTTGGCTGTCTCTGGAATGTTTATGGCCCGACTGAAACTACGGTATGGTCAAGTGCGGCTCGTATCACTGATGCAAAATTTATTGATTTAGGCGAACCACTGGCGAACACTCAGCTTTATGTCCTTGATGAACAGCAGCGTTTAGTCCCGCCAGGCGTTATGGGAGAGCTCTGGATTGGAGGTGATGGTCTGGCAGTCGATTACTGGCATCGACCTGAACTGACAGATGCGCAATTTAGAACTTTGCCATCTCTACCAAATGCCGGTCGACTCTATCGCACCGGAGATAAAGTCTGTCTGCGTACGGATGGACATTTAACTCATCATGGACGTCTAGATTTCCAAGTCAAGATTCGTGGATTCCGTATTGAACTAGGCGAAATCGAGAATGTTCTCAAACAGATCGACGGTATCACAGACGCAGTTGTGTTGGTTAAGACGACTACCAGCAATGATCAGAAACTGGTGGCGTATGTGACTGGACATGAGATTGACATTGCTAATCTGAAAAAGACGATGCAAATCCATCTACCAGCTTACATGGTGCCAAATACGTTTATTACATTGGACCAGTTTCCAATGACGGTTAACAATAAGCTAGATCGTAAAGCGTTTCCTGAGCCTGTGTTTGAGCAAAGCAATGATTATGTTGCGCCACGTGATCCGATTGAAATTGAACTCTGTACTACCTTTGAGCAGATTTTGTCGGTTAAACGGGTTGGTATACATGATGACTTCTTTGACTTGGGTGGACATTCATTACTGGCTGTGAAGCTTGTTAATCACCTCAAAAAAGCTTTTGGTACTGAACTATCAGTTGCTTTGCTGGCGCAATATTCCACTGTGGCGAGTCTGGGCGAGATCATTCGTGAAAATAAAGAAATTAAGCCTTCCATCGTAATTGAACTGCGCCGTGGAACTTACGAGCAACCCTTGTGGCTGTTCCATCCAATTGGTGGCAGTACCTTCTGTTATATGGAACTTTCGCGTCATCTTAATCCGAAACGTACCTTGCGTGCTATTCAGTCTCCTGGACTAATTGAAGCAGATGCAGCAGAAGTGGCAATCGAAGATATGGCGACGCTCTACATTGCTGAAATGCAAAAGACGCAGCCTGAGGGACCTTATTTCCTCGGTGGCTGGTGCTTTGGTGGTGCGATTGCATACGAGATCAGTCATCAGTTGCGTCAAATGGGGCAGCAGGTCACAGGGATTGTCATGATCGATACCCGAGCTCCAATTACAGAGAATGTGCCTGAAGATGCCGACGATGCAATGCTTTTGTCTTGGTTTGCCCGTGATCTGGCTGCGCCTTATGGCAAGAAGTTGACGATACCAGCGCAATACTTGCGTGAATTGAGTCCAGATCACATGTTTGATCATGTGCTTAAAGAAGCCAAGGCCATCAATGTTCTACCTCTAGATGCAGACCCATCAGATTTCCGACTTTACTTTGATACCTATTTGGCGAATGGCATCGCACTCCAGACCTATTTCCCAGAGCCTGAAGATTTTCCGATCCTCTTGGTTAAGGCTAAAGATGAGCTGGAAGATTTTGGCGAAAGTCTAGGTTGGGATCAATTGGTCAAAGACACATTTACACAGGTAGATCTGCCTGGTGACCATTCATCAATTATGTACGCTGAGAATGTCGTGGCTGTTGCCCAGACAATTGATCAGATGTATCCAATTCCCGCATAAGAAATACAAGAAGGTAGAACCACTATGGTGACCATAGAACATGCTTTCCTCATACCGGCCGAGATTGACAAGGTTTTCAACTATCTTGCAAACCCGGCCAATGATGCAGGCTGGCAATTGTCGTGTAAGCATTCTGAACTGCTAGACAATACTCCACGTGTGGGCAGCAAGTATGAAATCGGTTTTAGCTTTATTGGACGTGAGATGTCCTTTAAAGGTGAAATCACACATCTAGTACCGAACGAATTGTATGCGTTTAAAGTAGTGGAAGGACCTTTCCACTACACAGGTACTTACCGCTTCAAACCACATCCGGAAGGTACATGGATTGAGTGGGTGTTTGAGGCAGAGCCAGGTAGCTTTTTTGGTGTATTGCCTCCAGCGCTGCTAAAAAAAATGGTCCTCGCCCAGTTCAAGAAAGATGTTGCGAATCTTGAAGCATTGGCTCAGAAGGGTGAAGCCTATGAGTCGGTTGGTAAGCAGACGCACGAGACCAATAAACCACGCCGCAAGACTCATCAGGTGATGGAACAATATGCGCGTTGGATTCTCAAACATCGCCGTATCGTACTGACGGTGGTGATGCTTTTGACGATTGCACTGGCGTATCTCGCATCTGGCGTGAAAATTATTATTGACCCAGATGCGCTTGCCCCCAAAGGACATCCTTATATCACCTCGACCAAGCTGATAGAAAAGAAATTCGGCTCCAAGTACATGGTCGTGATTGGTATTACACCGAAGCAGGGTGATATTTATCAGCCGCAAGTGTTAGAAAAAGTCAAACGCATTACCGAAGAAGTGGATAATGCACCGGGTGTGGTTCGATCTACTCTGATGAGTCTGGCTGCACGTCAGGCCAAAGGGATCACGGCCAATTCGGATGGATTTGATGCTAAGAAACTACTGCCGAACAGTTCTGTGACCGAAGGTGATGTCGATCACCTGAAAAAACTGTTGGCGCTGAATCCAATCTACATGAATTCGGTCGTATCTAAAGATCAGAAAACTGCTGCTATTTTGCTTGAGCTTGAGGAAAGTCCAGAGGGCTTCCAAAAGATGATGGGCCCAATCAACAAAATCGTAGCGGCTGAACAGTCTAAGGATATGACTATCAGTGTCGGCGGCAATCCTGTTTATTTGGATAAAGCTGAAGATTACTCTAAACGGATCAATATCTTGTTCCCGATTGCGATACTGGTCATTGGGTTATTGCACTTCGAAGCATTCCGCAGTAAGCAGGGTTTGATCCTTCCACTAGTTACAGCTTTACTGGCTGTGGCATGGGGTATGGGGATGATGGGTCTGTTCAAACAGCCAATGGATATCTTTAACTCTCCTACACCTATTCTGATTCTGGCCATTGCGGCAGGGCACGCCGTGCAGTTGCTCAAGCGATACTATGAAGACTTTGATCGACTGACTGCCCAAGGTATGGAACCTAAAGCTGCGAATAGCGAAGCCGTGGTGCAGTCTATGGTTCGTGTTGGTCCGGTTATGATATTGGCTGGCGGAATTGCAGCGGCTGGATTCTTCTCGCTGTTGACCTTTAATATTCCGACCATCCGTTCATTCGGTATTTTTACAGGAATCGGGATCATCAGTACGCTGATCATTGAGATGACTTTTATTCCTGTACTTCGCTCGATGCTACCACCGCCTTCGGTTACCAAGGTCGCACGTAAAGGTTTACCGATCTGGGACTGGATTCCAAAACGCATTGGCGATGTCATTTTGTCAGTTCGTCCGCGAATGATGCTAATGACGGTGATTGCAGTACTGGGCGTCTTTCTTGCTATTGGCACAAGCCGTATTGTGGTAGATAACGATAGCCGTAACTTCTTCTCGCGCGACCTACCAATGCAGCAAGATGACAGATTTCTGAATCAGTCTCTTGGCGGTACAAATAGTCTCTACATCATGGTCGATACAAAGGTTCGTGATGGTATTGAAAATCCAGAAATTCTAAAAGCGATTGATAATACAGAAAAGTTCGCGAATTCAATTCCAGAGGTCGGTAAAACCATCTCTATCGTGGACTATATCAAGAGAATGAATCAGGCAATGAATGCCGATCAGCCACAGGCATTTCAGGTTCCAGCAACCAAAGATGTTGTTGCTCAGTATCTGCTGTTGTATTCAATGTCTGGTGAACCGACTGATTTTGAATCTTACATTGATACGACTCAGCGCTATGCCAAGATCACGATTCTGTTAAAAACAGGTAGTAATCATCGTATCAAAGAAATCCTTGAGTCGCTAAAAACGTATATGGCGGGTCAATTGGGTGATAAAGCTGTCGTGAGTTTTGGTGGTGATGTGACTCAGACCATTGCTTTGACTGAAACAATGGTTCACGGCAAGCTCATGAATATTCTACAGATTTCATTTGCCGTATTCTTTATCTCAGCGCTGGTTTTCCGTTCGCTCTCTGCGGGACTCATTGTCCTGACGCCACTTCTGTTCTCGATTCTTGCGATCTTTGGTGTGATGGGCTGGCTCGACATTCCGCTCAATATTCCGAACTCCCTCATCTCGGCCATGGCTGTGGGTATTGGTGCAGATTATGCCATTTACTTCCTCTATCGCTTGCGTGAAATCTTGCGCGAAGAAGGGGGCGATATCAAAGATGCTATTCGTAAAACTTTAAGTACTGCTGGTAAGGCCTCTCTTTTTGTCGCGACTGCGGTTGCTGGTGGTTACGGTGTGCTGTCCTTGTCGCAAGGCTTCCACGTCCATCAATGGCTAGCGATGTTTATTGTGATTGCGATGCTTTTCAGTGTATTTGCAACCTTAATTATGGTACCTACAATGATTCTAATCTTGAAACCTCGTTTTATCTTTCCCTCAAATAAGAAGAACATTACCGTTGCACAAACTGTCGTGACAAGCCTTTTGTTGGGTACGGCGCTCACAATGTCGATGCCTAAAACATCTTATGCAGATGAAGTTCAAGACATTGTTAATCGTAGTGACGATGCTTCTAAATTTCTGAGCTCAACTGCCAGTGCCAAGTTTGTGTTGACCTCTAAAAATGGCGATCAACGTGTACGTCTGACTAAAAACATGACCAAACTGGCTGGGAATACTCAGAACAATATGCGTTTGACAGAGTTCATCTCGCCTGCAGATGTACAGGGGACCACGACGCTGTTAATTGAGAACTCAAAAGGCAGTGATAGCATGTTTGTCTATCTGCCTGCCTTGAAAAAAGTGCGCCGTCTTGCATCGGCGAATAAGGGTGATGCTTTTATTGGTACGGACTTTAGTTATGGTGATGTACTTGGCTATAAGTTAAGTGACTGGAAGTACACTAAACTTGCAGATGGCAAATTTAATGGCAAAGATTGCTACATGATTGAAGCAACGCCAATCAATAATACTGTGAAGAGTGACTTTGGTTATAGCAAACGTCGCATGTGCATACTCAAAGACAACTTTGTTACAGCAACCATCGACATTTGGGATACTGCAGGTAAGCCGTTAAAGCATATTGAGTTCACGGATATCCGCCCTTATGGCAAAGTGAAACCGAGATGGCAGGCCATGAAATCTATGGCAAAGAATCTGCAAACTCAGCATATGACACAAGTTATCGTCAGTGATTTTGCCGCAGAAAAAACCTTATCTGATAAGATTTTCTCACCGCAGAGTCTTGAAAAATGATGCAAGGTACCTATTGGGTATTTGCATGCTGCAGTAGCTTTATGCTACTGCAGCATGCTCATGCAGATGACAGCGAAATTAGTTTTGTGAGCCAGAACTCAGCCAGATTCGATGTTTGGTCATCGGGTCGTGATCTAAGCTCGTTAAAAAACATTGGGCAAGCAAGTTTCTGGTCCAATGGTACCCTCAAGTTTAACCCTGAGTTTAAGATCCATTACGACATAAATATTGGAGACGAAACGGACCACACTGTAAATCCAGATCAGGTGAGTAAGGTGAATCGCAACTTACGTGAGTTGTACGCATCTTATAACTGGGATCAGACGTTTTATCTCGACGTTGGTCGCCAAATTGTAGTCTGGGGGAGAGCTGACGGGATTAACCCAACGGATAACCTATCGCCGCGTGACTATACGCGTCTAGTGCCAGATGAGACAGATCAACGTCTTGGAAATGATGCTCTCAAATTGACGTATATTCCTGAATCTGGAACCAATAAATGGACGGCATTGTGGTATCCGCGTAGTCGTTCAGATGTGATTCCATTACGTCAGATTTCTGGTGTTCAGTATGACATAGACCGTAAGAGCCGCCCTGCGTTTGCAATGCGTTGGGATTATTCTGTGGATGGTCTAGATGTTGGGGCATCGTATTTTTCAGGTTTGGATCATATGCCCGATTTGTCAGTTCTTTCAGCATCTCCAACAGGGGAGGCAACATTGCAACTGAAAAATAATCCGATGTCCGTCTATGGCTTTGATTTCAGTTATAACCATAAAGATCTCGTGTGGCGAGGTGAAGCTGCGTATACAAAGACAGACTCGGATGGTAGCGAAGATCTTTCACATAAGAAAAATAATTTAACTGTGGTCATGGGACCGGAATTGTCATTAAAGAACTCCACGCTGAGTTTAGTAGGCGTGTACAAACATACGGAGGACTTCAGATCTGCCGACAGTCTAACAAATCCATCATTGAGAACAGTTTACCGTTATCAGCAAACAATCAGTGACCAATATGAGCAGGATCAGTATGGAGCTATGCTGCGCTATGCACTTAATTTGCTGAACGATAATCTAAAGCTGGAAGTAACAGGATTCTATTTTGCACCAGAGCCTAATGAATTGTTGAGAGTACGTATTAATTACAGCCTCAATGATCACTGGCAGTTGAATGCAGGTGGAGATCGCTTCTGGGGTAAAAATGATACGGTGTTAGGACAATTTAGAGATAACAGTCTGGTGTATGCCCAGATTCGATATAATTTTTAAGATAATTCGCTCCAAAACAATGCTGGAGTGCCCAGTCCCTAATAAGGTGATTTATGGATAATTTAAATAACGCAAAAAAAGATAATTTTTCACGGAAGACCATATTAGTAACAGGTGCAGCAGGTTTTATTGGCAGCAGATTGATTGTTGAACTTTTACGTGAAGGTCATCAGGTGATTGCTGCGCTGCGTAATGCCGCAACCAAGAAAGATAAGCTGTTAGGTTTCATTACAACGCAAGGATTAGTTGATCCATCTATTTCATTTGTTGAATATGATTTAAGCCGTGATTTTAAGCTGGACTCTCTGCTAGCGGATGCTCAGGCAAAGATCCATGTTGTCTATCATCTTGCTGCTTCATTTAATTGGGGCATTAGCAAAGCTGAAGCAGAGCGTACGAACATTAAATCAGGACTCGCTTTGATTGAATGGGCTGCAACATTGAAGCAGCTTGAGCGATTTATCTGGATTGGCGGATATCGTGTGGCTGCTCCACCGCAAGAGTCGGCTGATGAGTTGTATTGCAAACATGGTGGCTATGAAGCTTCGAAAATTTTGGGTTATCAAGCTTTCATTGAGGCCTGTAAGCGTTTAAATGTGCCATGGACTGCAATAAATCCAGCGACAGTCATTGATGGTTTCTATACATATGGCGATATGCAGTATATAGGTGTCGCCGACATGATTGATAAGCTATATCAGGGCCGCTTGCTGGCATTGCCAGGTGGGCGTGATACATTCCTGCCGCTGTGCAATATGCAGTATATCGTGAGCTTTCTGATCCGAACGATGTCTTATCCTGAGACCATTGCTCAGGAGTATATGTTGCTTGATCCTGCGACACCGAAATTTCATAGCTTAGTTCACCTAGCTGCCGAGCACTTAGGAGTCAGCTCACCACATTTACAAGTACCCAAAGGTCTGCTCGAGAAATTACCTGAGGTATTACTTGACGGTTCTAAAGAGCAACTCTCTTTCATTTCTACCGAGCACTATCATGTTGCTGGGGCAGAGGCGATGGCGGCGAAGATGGGTATCGCTGACCTGATCAATATCAGTCCTTATTTCTCTCGCTGGATTGATCGCTTGGTTCTTACACGTTTTGGTCGCATGCAAGTACCTACACCTAGTGGTTTTGGCTATCAGAGTCGATATTGGACAGAAATTTATACTAAACAGCCAGTTAAATCAGAAAAATCATCTGCACTATTTTTACATGGGATTCCATTCGATAGTGCATGCTGGTCTCCAATCATCAATAAAATTACATATGATCAGGTGGCTATGATGGACCTCCCTGGTCTTGGGCGTTCAGGCAGTTATGAGATGATGGAAGACAACAACCATCAATTTATTGATGCCGCTGCAAAGCTTTTAGCGCCAAATAGTGTTGTTATTGCACACTCGCTAGGGTGTCTCTTTGCATTGAATCTTGCAAAGAAATATCCAGATAAAGTTGCACGCCTTATCCTCATATCGCCTTATTTTGTTCAGGCGCAGGCCGCTAAAATGTTTCAGATACAAGCTATATCTAATCTGATTTTCCGTTTTGTGCCAAAAGATATGATTGCTAAAGACCTACATCCAGATGGACAACAAAATCCGTCTGTTGGTTATGCAATGGATTCTTTACGTCGAGTGTCGGTAGCCAAGCATATTAGTGAGTATATGCACCGTATTAGTTTGCCGCAGCAGCGAGCAACTCAGACAGCTTTGTTAAATGAACTTAGTTCTAAAGTTGAAATCATTGTGGGAGATAAAGATCCAATTGTTACCACAATAAGCGCAGATATCCCTATACATATTATCGCTGGTGCAGGCCATAATCCACACGTTACACATGTAGATGCGGTTTCTGACTATCTCGCACCTGTTCTGACGAAATACATCAGCACTACAGCTTCCTAATGCCTGATCGTGCCCAAGTACAGGTTTATGTCTGCCCAGTTTCACGGGTACCACAAGATCATTTGGTATTAAGTCATTATCTCGGCTTTCTCAACGAGGCAGAAAAGCTGAGATATGATCAATATCACCCTAAAGCGGCTCGTCTTTTCTTGATCTCTCGTGTGTTAGTGAAGTCTGTGTTGGCAGATAAACTAGGTATTGCACCCTATGAGGTCAACCTCCAATTACATCCCAACGGCAAGCCTTTTGTACAAGGCAGCAAGGCTGTGTATTTTAATCTTACTCACTCAGCAGACGTTATTATCCTTGCTGTGACTGAAGAAGGGGAAATAGGAGTTGATATTGAACGAGTGGATCGTGAGTTCGATTGGACGCGTGTGGATAGTGTGTTAGCACCAAGTGAAATTGAATGGATTAAGGGGAATGAACTGATTGATCCATTCAGTGTATATCAGCGGTTTTTTCAAATTTGGACGTTAAAAGAGGCTTATATCAAATGTACTGGCGATGGAATGAGTCGTCATTTAAAGATGCTCAACTTTCATGTGTTGTCCGAACGTATACAGTTTCTCGACTCAACCAATAATGCTCAAAAAACAGAAGAGTATTATTTTGAAAGCTATATCTACGATTCTAACTTCATCTTTTCCATATGCTTACAGCAGAGCCACAATATAGAATGCTTTAATCTAGATTGTTTTCAATTATTACCATTTATATCTATGAATCGGATAACCCCAACACCTTGCAAATATAACTAGATTGAATCACTACAATTGGTGATTTTAAACGTATAGATATATAAAGAAATCAAAAGAAAAAAGCCCCAGTCTTTCGACTAGGGCTTTTTAAATTTGGAGCGGGAAACGAGACTCGAACTCGCGACCCCAACCTTGGCAAGGTTATGCTCTACCAACTGAGCTATTCCCGCATATATAAGCAGTTTTTACGAAAACTTTCTCAAAAAAAACCAATTTGGAGCGGGAAACGAGACTCGAACTCGCGACCCCAACCTTGGCAAGGTTATGCTCTACCAACTGAGCTATTCCCGCGTGCCGCTTATAATACATTAAGCGAAACATGGGTCAACAACTTTATGCAAATAATTATGCTGATTGCATAAAATAAAAACAGAAATGAGTATTTAGAAGTATTTTTATCGATAAGTTGCCGAATAAATAGACATTTTGTTTGAAGCCAAAGCGTACAAGAGCAACTTTTGTTTGTGTGCAGACAGGGTATACTAGGTTCAAATATACGAATAATCGTAAAAGGAAAAGCTATGAGCCTTGAACAACAATTGATTGAACGGTTACAGACCCTTGCACCCAGCCATTTGGAAGTCATCAATGAATCTGCCGGACACGGTGGTTATTTCCCGGGTAAAGAATCACATTTTAAAGTGATTGTAGTGAGCGATGAATTTAATGGATTGCGTTTGGTTCAACGTCATCAAAAAGTTTATGCCTTAGCTTCAGACTTAATGAATCCAGGACAAATTCATGCTTTAGCAATTCATGCTTATTTACCAAGTGAGTGGCAAGGTCAGGCACCCGCTAGCCCAGAATGTGCTCATGCACCTAAAAGTTAAGGGCTAATTTCATGGATGCACATTTACTGACTAAAATTATTCACATGACCGCGGTGGCTGCCGCCCTTATGGTTTTTGTATTACGCGCTTCGACTCTTTTTGTGGGTGTGCAAGGCGAACAACCAAATCCGGCGGGACGTAAAATATTAGTTGCCTTACAACATCTATCATTTACCGTAGTTTTTATTACTGGCGCAATTTTATTGGTTATGAAAGACTTTCAGGTACAGCCGTGGTTTTACGCTAAAATTATTCTATTTTTAGTCTTATTATCTTCCCTTATGAAAGCCTTTAAAAAAGATGACACTCTTTTATTAGCGCAACGTAGGGCGGGTTTAATGATTAGCGCTATCGCATTTATTGCTATTATTATTTTAGTGATTGTGAAGCCTGTTTTTGCTTAATTGTTCTACATTCTTTGCCTTTTTGCTTAAGCTCTAGGTTAAACTGCGTACAGTAAAAAAATATGCAGAGGGAAACATGTTAACTCGTGTGGTGTTTAACCAAAAAGGCGGTGTAGGGAAATCAAGTATTACTGTAAATTTGGCCGCAATTAGTGCCAAGCATGGCTTAAGGACATTGGTCATTGATCTTGATCCTCAAGCCAACTCTAGTCAGTACCTTTTAGGGGATGACGCAACCTATTCTGCTGAAAAATCAATTTTAGAACCAAATATCGAAAATTTCTTTGATGATGTGTTGGGAAACAATCAACAAAAGGGTTTAATCGGTAATGCATTAGGTTCGATTTTAAAAGCCCCGCGAAATAAAGATATTGATAGCTTTGTACATTCAACTCCTTTTGCAAAATTAGACGTGCTTCCTGCCAGCCCAACACTTGGTGCTCTTGAACATGCACTTGAAAGTAAACATAAAATTTATAAATTACGTGATTCAATTCAAAACTTAATTGGACGATATGATCGTATCTATATAGATACACCACCTGCATTTAACTTTTTTACTTTGTCAGCACTGATAGCAGCAGATAAAGTCTTAATTCCCTTCGATTGTGATGTCTTTTCAAAGCGCGCGTTACAAACATTGATTGAAAATGTTCTCGAAACGCAAGATGATCATAATGATCGCTTGGAAATTGAAGGAATTGTCGTCAACCAATTTCAAGCTCAAGCAAAATTACCTCGGGAAGTGGTTCAGCAGTTGAAAGATGAAGGGTTGCCTGTACTTAATAGCATGTTACCGCCTTCGGTTTTAATGAAAGAATCGCATCAGAAAAATTTACCTTTGGCTCATTTGGCACCAGAACATAAATTGACTCAAGCTTATGAGACATTGTTTGGTGAAATTGAGCCAAAACGATAAGAGAAAAATGATGAAAGGCTTATATATTGCGCCTTTGGTGGCAGCCACTTTATTACTAGGCGCTTGTGCGACGACGGTAAAACCGACTTACGTGTCTCCGACTCAATATCAATCTTTGGGCTGTCAGCAGCTACAAAGTGAATATAACCGTATCCAACAATATATCGACAATGGTGTCCAAACTCCGAAAAGTACCGGTATGGGTGTTGGACTTGGACTAGGTGGCGGCTGGGGACGAGGCGGTTGGGGATTCGGTCCATCCATCTCTGTCAATATGGGACAATCTTCTTCAACCAAAAATACTGAACTTTCACGTGTTTTAGGTCAGCAAGAAGCAATAGTTCAGGCTGCTCAATTCAAAAATTGTCCAATTATTGTTCGAAAAAAGACCAATTAGTAGCCAATTTCGCATCACAATATGCTAGTTAAGGCATATTGTGATGAATAAAGTTTAGCAAAATGTTTCATAATAAAATTAATATAAATCAATACATTTTAAATTTTCAAGCTTCATAAATCCTGTATTTTATATAATCAAAAGCCCTCATCAACTTGCTATATTTTGCCTATTTCGTTTAAGGTGGCCCCATCTTGGATGTTGTGGAAATTTTATGATTGAGAGTTGGTTTTTTGTATTGGCAATGTTGGCTGTTTTGCTCATTCCGGGGCCGACAAATGCTTTACTTGCAACCGCTGCTCATTCTCAGGGTTTATCTAAAGCATTCTGGCTTATTCCAATGGAATGGTTAGGCTATGCCTACGGTATTAGCTTTTGGGCTGTATTTATTCATTTAGCTGCTCCAATTTGGCCAGCACTACTGCTCATTTTGCATATTACGAGTGTACTTTATGTATTCTGGCTTGCTTTTCACTTATGGAAGAACACCCATTTACAACAGTTCAGTCAAAGTCATCGTAATATTCGACCACGTCAATTATTCTTATCTACCTTAAAAAATCCTAAAGCTTTGTTGTTTGCAGCGGGTATCTTTCCTGCTGAAGCATGGAATTCGCCTGAAAATTTTCTCATAGTGTTTGGTGTTTTTACATTAATCCTAATTCCGGCTGCAAGTTTCTGGATGATTTTTGGACGAGCATTGTTAACGGGTCCAATCAAAAAAATAAAAGCCGATCATTTATATAAAGGATCGGCCATGTTACTTATTTTATGTATGCTTCCAGTAGTATTCCGGTTTTTCTAAATTAATCTCAAACGTTGGCTTTTCGATTTTTTAGTTTTTCACGTATAAATGCGATGATGCCTGGTAAAACGCTAATAATAATGATGCCAAAAATAAGGTGGGTAAAATTATCTTTAACGATTGGCATATTTCCAAATAAGTAGCCTAAAGTTACAAAAGAAGCGACCCAACAGAATGCGCCCATAATGTTATAAGTTAGGAAAAACTTATAGTTCATGCTACCAGCCCCAGCAACAAAAGGTGCAAAGGTACGGGCAAATGGTATGAAACGAGCAAAGATAATGGTTTTGCCGCCATGACGAGCAAAGAATTCTTGAGTTTTAACTAAGTGCTGTTTATTGATGAATCGAGAGTTCATTTCAAACACACGTGGACCGATAAAACGTCCAATATGGTAGTTTACCGTGTCACCTAAAACGGCAGCAATGAAGAGTAGAGTGCCTAATACCCATGGATCCATCGCACCTGTAGATGCAGCTAAAGCACCTGCCGCGAATAGCAAACTATCTCCCGGCAAGAACGGCATAACCACTAAACCGGTTTCAACAAAAATAATTAAAAATAGAATGCCATAAATCCACGTCCCATAATTTATAATAAATTCGGCGAGATGTTGATCAACGTGTAGAATAAAATCAAGAAGTTCCATGATAAGAGCAAGTGGTAAACCGTGCTCAAATCCTAGCAGTGAGCCTATAGAAAGTCAGTATAAAACATCAAAAAAATACAAATTGATCATCTCATTTATGCAACGATATATATGGATTTTGAGTATTTAATTATCAATGTCTCAAACCTAGAATGAGCTCATCAATAAATAAGCATTTAAATAAAGGTGGCAATATGTTTAATCCAAATGTAGTGGTCAAAAATATCGTAACGCAATCAGGCGCAGACAGTTTCATTAGCCTTGTTGCGCGTCTTCTTATCGCCTATATCTTCCTTGTTGCGGGTTGGGGGAAAATTACTGGTTATGCAGCAACTGCTGGATATATGGAAGCAATGGGAGTTCCAGCTGGAATTCTTCCTTTAGTTATCTTGGTTGAGTTCGGTGGTGGTTTAGCCTTGTTATTTGGTTTTCAAGCACGCTTTGCGGCTTTTGGGCTTGGGATCTTTAGTATTCTTACTGCTTTTTTATTCCACCAAGGCGGTGCTGATGCAGCGGCGCAATATAACAATGGCATTCATTTTATGAAAAATCTTGCAATGGCAGGTGGCTTATTCTTCTTGATGCTTCATGGTGCTGGTCGTATTAGTCTGGATCATGCAATCGAGAAATAATATTTAAGACAAAATAAAAACCGGATGATCAATTCATCCGGTTTTTTTATTTCTATGATTTGAAAATTAGAGCATGAACTGGATTTGTAATTCCCCGACAACAAAACCAAGTACTGCACCAACTGCAATGAGTGCCCACTCATCTTCTTTAAATGCAGGGCGTAACATGCCTTCAAATTCAGAAGGCGTTAATTTCTGCATGCGTTCAATTAAAGTACTACGAATATTCATGGCATCTTCTGCATAAGACTCTACGTATTTCATAGTCTCTGGAAGCCGTTGCATAATTCGTTCAGCAACTTGCGATTTCATATCCTGATATTTTTCTCCGCCAATTGCATATACGACCAACGGGCGAATAACGCCTGCTTGCATATCAATTTCTTGTTTTACATGACGGTTAACCAGATCAATAACACGATCAGAATGTGTACCAGAAAATAATTCTTCCATCATATGACGTGAAGTCAGAAGCTGTTTAGAAATGAGCGCAGCATAGTCGGCTGCAACTTCATTTTGACGTTTGATAAATAAACCTTGCCATGTATAACCCAATATTTTTTTAGGATAAAGTGGTCTAAACATCATTTGTAGTGCAATCCAGTCACTGAAAAAACCCACAAAGCCGCCAAACATTGGAAGCATCCACGGGTATTTTCCTTGCGTGACGATCCAGCAAAACATTTGGATCACACCAATACCAAAACCGAAGAAAAATCCGACATTACTGAAAAATTTAAATTCCTGTTTTCCTACTCGTTTAAAAATATTATTGAGTAGGCGCTTATCTTTAAGCAAGTTGCTAATAACCAGATGTTTAATATCAAAATATCGGTTCACATCACGTTGTACTTCACCCATGATATGTTCAACAATCTCGGGTGCTTTTGATTGCACACGACGAATCAGTCTTTGGCGCGCAAACTCTGGCATGCCTTCCCATAACCCAGGCTGATATTCTTGCGCAACATCACGGGTAATATCTTCAGCTGCGGCAAGTAGTGGTTTTTCTATTTCTTTAGCAATACGTTTAGGATCTAGGCGGGCAAAAATTTCTTCAGGTTTAATGAGCTTGGCTGTCATCAGTTCAACAGCAATTGTTGCCATTTTCTCGGCTTTGCGTGGCACGATGCCTTGCCAACCTAGAAATGGTTTAATGCCTTTAAATTCAAGTGGCGAAAACATCATTTGAATGGCAATCACTTTGGTGATATAGCCAATTAAACCACTCATAAAAGGAATAGAGATATACAACCAAAAATGTTGCTGGAAATCTGCAATCATAGTTTGAAGCATTGTTGTTCCTTGGATTTCTATTGATTTTGATAGGGGGCAACAAGCCATAAAAATGGATAATTGTTTAAACACAGACAAATATCGCTTATGGTATTTACCTTTCCATGGTAATGCCTGTTTTATCGGGTCATCTTAACATCAAATTCATGGTGATGCTGCATAGAATGTGATGAATTTATCAATACGTGTGAAGTTTTTAAGATTAACTCAGATTATTGATAAATATAACTAAATATTGATTTCTGTCACAGAATCTAGCTATAGAAATGATTCAGAAATGAAAAAAATAAGATATATGATGATTTGCGGTGCGCCGAAGCGTGAAAAATGTTAAAATGGCGCGCTTAATTCTTTTGCCATTTAGTGGTTTGTCATGACTACCAATACTCAAATTACTGAAGATCGTATCCTGATTCTGGATTTCGGCTCTCAATATAGCCAGCTCATTGCACGTCGTGTACGTGAAGCCGGTGTTTACTCTGAAATGTATGCTTTTGATATGTCTGAAGAAGACATTCGCGCTTTTAAGCCAAATGGCATTATTTTGTCAGGTGGACCTGAGAGTGTGCATGAAGAAGGCAGCCCACGTGCACCGCAAGTGGTGTTTGAGTTGGGTGTTCCAGTATTGGGTATTTGCTATGGTTTGCAAACCATGTCTGAACAGTTAGGCGGTAAAGTTGAGCCGGGTACTGTACATGAGTTTGGTTATGCCGAAGTTGATATCGTTAAACGTGACCAACTGATTGGCAACCTACAAGACCGTGAAGACCAACTTCATGTCTGGATGAGTCATGGCGACAAAGTGAGCCAGATTCCAGAAGGTTTTAGCATTACTGCAAGCACGCCAAGTTGTCCAGTTGCTGCTGTAAGTGACGAAACACGCCGTTTCTATGGTGTGCAATTCCACCCAGAAGTAACGCACACGGCAAAAGGTGAAGAATTACTTGCAAATTTTGTTCATAAAATTTGTGGATGTGGTGGCCTTTGGACACCTGAACACATCATTGATTTACGTGTAGAGCAGTTACGTAAGCAAATTGGTGATGAAAAAGTTCTTTTAGGTCTTTCTGGTGGTGTTGACTCATCTGTAGTCGCTGCGCTTTTACACAAAGCAATTGGCGACCAGTTAACATGTGTATTTGTTGATAACGGTTTGCTTCGTTTGAACGAAGGCGACCAAGTAATGCAAATGTTTGCTGAAAACATGGGTATCCGTGTAATTCGTGCAGATGCTGAAGAACGTTTCTTAACTGCATTAGCTGGTGAAGTTGATCCAGAGAAAAAGCGTAAAATCATTGGTCGTGAGTTTATTGAAGTTTTTGCTGAAGAAGCACGTAAACTTGATGGCGTGAAATTCTTAGCACAAGGTACGATTTACCCAGATGTGATTGAATCTGCTGCAAGCAAACAAGGTAAAGCACACGTCATTAAATCTCACCACAATGTGGGTGGTTTACCAGACGATTTAGAATTTGAATTGGTTGAGCCTTTACGTGACTTGTTTAAAGATGAAGTACGTAAATTAGGTACAACACTTGGCTTGCCACACAGCATGATTTACCGTCACCCATTCCCAGGGCCAGGTTTAGGTGTTCGTATTTTGGGTGAAGTGAAAAAAGAATATGCGGATATTCTTCGTCTTGCTGATGACATCTTTATGCAAGAGCTTCGTGACAGCGGCTGGTATGACAAAACAGCTCAAGCATTTGCCGTGTTCCAACCTGTTAAGTCAGTTGGTGTAGTAGGTGATGGCCGTCGTTATGCATGGGTTATTGCACTTCGCGCAGTTGAAACAGTTGACTTTATGACAGCTCGTTTTGCACATTTACCATACGAATTAGTTGATAAAATCTCAACGCGTATTATGAATGAAATTAAAGATGTATCACGTGTTGTATACGACGTGTCATCTAAACCACCAGCAACGATTGAGTGGGAATAATTTTCCTCTGCTTGTTGGTAAAGAAAAGGACGCATTAGCGTCCTTTTTTATTACTTAAATTTTAACGATTAAAATTAATTTTAATAAATATCAAAACAATAGATCTAATCTTATTACTTACGCTTGATAAAAGATATATTAAGATATATCTTAACAAACATAAATTAAACATATTAGAGAAACTTTAAAGATGAGACAGCAATCAGAACATCATCATGATGAACACAATGAGCATCATCGCAGCCATCACCGTTCAGGGCGTCGTGGGAGACTTTTTGAAGCGGGCAGAATGAAACTTTTAGTACTTCATCTTATTCAGCAAAGCCCAAAGCATGGCTATGAAATTATTAAAGAAATAAGTGATTTGGTGGGTGATGGCTATACGCCAAGTGCAGGAACCATTTATCCAACATTAACCAGTCTGGAAGAAATGAATTTCATTATCTTGTTAGACGTGGAACGTAAGCAGTATCAAATCACAGAGTTGGGTAAGACTTACTTAACCGAACAACAAGACAAGCTGACTGAGCTATTAGAAAAATTACGACTTAGACGTGAAATTCACAGTAATGATGAATTAATTGAAATTCACCGTGCGATGGAAAACCTAAAAACAGCCTTACGTTTGAAGTTGAACTCGGCGAGTTTACAGCAAGAGCAGATTTATCAAATTGCTGAAAAAATTGATCAAGCTGCGGTTGCAATTGGGCGATTATAAGTTGGAAATAGAAATGTTAGAGCTACAGCATAAAATCAAAGAAACGGGCCTAAAAGTCACTCATCCAAGACTTGCTGTTTTGTCTTTAATTCAACAGCAAGCAGAAGATCTAACTGTCAAACAGATTTACCAAAAGTTATATGCCCAAAAACAGAAATTAAGTTTAGCCACAGTTTATCGGGTAGTGAACGACTTGGCGGGAGTGGGTTTAATTTCAAATCGTCAGCCACAACGAGATGAAGCTAAATTTAACTTACCAACAGTCGAGAATAATCAATTATTGCAAATTCGCTGTACAGATCTAACGGCCGCTAAACAAGAGCAATTTTTAGCTTCTTTAAAAACTGTATTTAGCCAGTTTGAAGTCAATCTTATGCAGGTTGAAATCATCAAAAGTCATTAAATTTTTAATAGAGAATTTATATATGAAACAACATCAATATCATGTCACTGTACAACATTTAAAGAATGCAAAAGGAGAGGCCTCTACATATACCGAGCGTCTTGAGTTTTATGCGGGTAATCATGACGATATCTTTGAAATTGTGGAGCGCTTAAAAAAAGCAGATTTTTTTGATGATGAAACTACAAAATCTTTTGGGGTTGGACTAAAACTTTTTAGTGAAGTTATGTTGGAAAATCGAGACCACCCTCTATTTCAAGAGTTTTTCCCACAATTTGGATTGTTCATGAAAAATCTAAAACAACTCGTTAAAACACAATCATCGTAAGCTGTATCATGCAGCTTTAATTTTTCTATAATTAAAAATGGATTGTCTCATTCATAACACCCTGTGTATTACTAAAAGACTATATTGAATAATGAGTGTATTGTTAAGATCACTATAACAACTCATTGCAAAAGCATAGGTAAAAGAGAGTAATATCATGAGCAATAATAATGATTACGATATTTCTGATTCAAACGATTGCGAAAAATTTGCCAATCAGTTTATTCAGGAATTTCCAATTCGCTCTGCTGAAATTGGACAGGGGACAGTGATTAAGCGGGCTTTACCTAGCCGACAAAAGCGAATGATTGGTGCGTGGTGTTTTCTAGATCATGCAGGCCCAGTGTCTTTTCCTGCAGGAGACGGTCTGGATGTTGGCCCTCATCCTCATATTGGTTTGCAAACCTTCACTTGGATGATTGAAGGAACCATGATGCATACCGATAGTTTAGGTTCAAAACAACTGATTCGTCCTAAGCAAGTTAACTTGATGACAGCAGGTCGCGGCATTTCGCATACAGAAGTTGCACCTGATACTGAAACTCAAATGCACGCTGCTCAGCTCTGGATTGCTTTGCCTGACCATAAGCGCAATATGGATCCGAAATTTGAACATTATCCAGAGTTGCCGGTTGTTGAAAAGGACGGTCTAGAATTTACTGTTCTTGTGGGCGAATATCTGGCAACTACTTCTCCAGTAGTGGTACATACGCCTTTAGTGGGTGTCGATTTAATTGCTACCGAAGATACGAAAACCCGTATTCCATTAAATCCTAATTATGAATATGGTTTTATGGCATTAGAAGGTATTGCCCATGTGAATGGTCATGAGTTAACTGCTGATAACATGGTTGTTTTGGATACTGGACTAAGTGAAATTGAGATTGAAGTAAAAAAAGGCAATCGTGTTCTTTTAATTGGTGGTGAACCGTTTGAAACGCCGATTTTGCTCTGGTGGAATTTTGTTGCGCGTACAATGGATGATTTAAAAGAAGCTCGTGAGCAATGGATTAATCATGATGCGCGTTTTGGTGAAATCCCAGATTATGTTGGTGCACGCTTAGAAGCCCCTGTTCTTCCAGATCAAATGAGAGCATCAAAATGACAGCAGTAATCGCAAGTAGTAAAGCAAAGCCCCTTGCCGAGCAATGGAAGGGTGAGATTACCAGTGGTCGCCATCAGTATTTTTGTGATGAGCCTGAAAAGCTAGAAGGGCAAGATCAAGGCCCAGCGCCTTATGATTTGCTTACTGGAAGTTTGGCAGCTTGTACACTCATTACTTTAAGAATGTATGCGAAGCATAAAGGTTATGACTTTGGTGAGTTCTCAGTTGAAATTGATTTTCATACCAATAGAGAGCATGAAGAACATATTGAGCGTCGTATTGTTTTTAAAGACTTACCAGATGAAGAGCTCCAACAAAAAATCTTAGTGGTATGTAGTAAAACTCCGGTCACTAAAACTTTGTTACGTAGTTTAGACATTCATACTGTGCTTGTTACAGTGTAAAAATGCTATTTTGTGGAGGTGGATGATTTTATATCCATCCCACAAATGGAATAAAACAGCATGTTCACATGCTGTTTTTTATGTAAAAAGAAAAATAAAAGCAGGCAATAACATGATTAGTTTACACCACCTGGAATGTTCGCGATCATTTCGAATTTTATGGGCTTTAGAAGAATTAGGCTTAGATTATGATATTCATTATTATCAGCGCCTACCTAACTATTCCGCTCCAGAAACATTGAAATGTATTCATCCTTTGGGTAAGGCTCCAATTCTGACAGATGATGAGCAAGTCATCGCAGAATCTGCTGTGATCTTGGAATATCTACAGCAACGTTATGATCAGAATCAACAATTTAAACCTACACAGCCCCAAGATTTACAGCAGTATATTTATTGGATGCACTATGCAGAAGGCTCACTCATGCCACTCTTAGTCATGACTTTGGTCATGAATAGTGTAAATAAGCATGTGCCGTGGTTAATTCAACCAGTAGCAAAAAAAATCACGGAAGGGGTGAAGGCAAATTTTGTCCGCCCACGTATGAAAGATCATATTAGTTTTTTAGAAAACTATTTGGCAGAGCATGAATATTTTGCAGGCGACTTTTCATTTGCGGATATTCAAATGAGTTTTCCTTTAGAAGCCTTGCAATCACGCTTGCAAGGGAAATACCCTAATATTCAGGCTTTTTTACATCGTATTCGGCGAAGGGTAGCGTTTCAAAAAGCGAAAAAAAAGGGAATTGGTTCTAATGAAAGGAATTGTGCTGATATTTAAAAGAAAAGGAACAAATATTTGTTCCTTTTTATTTTCACTTTACTTTCGTTTGATCACGATAGAGTCAATGCCGCTGTGTTGTAAAGTCTGTTGAGCAGCCAATGCAGCATCTTGGGTGTCATAAGGTCCTGAAATAACACGGTACCATATTTGCCCATTTTCAGTACTCTTAACTACATCTGCAGATAAGCCATTTAAAATGATTTCTGCACGGCGAGCATCAGCTTGATCTGGGTCATTATAGCTGCGAACCTGTAAAATATAAGTAGGTTGCTGAGGAGCGGTGGCTGATGGATTCGTATCAATTCCTGCACTTTCTGAAGCAGCTGGTTGAGTTGCACTTGGTGCCTCAACAATCATGGCTGTGCCTTGATTTTTGCTTTCAGGAATCGCTTGTTCCGGAATAGGAGTTACTTGCTGTTGGGGTAGTAGATCGTAGAAACGATAGTCTTTATTGGTATCTTCTTCTTGATAATGTTCAGAAGTAATCTGATTTTTTGCGGGAACAGGTTGCCAAGGTTTCCAAAGCATAAGCATTACAGCGATACATAAGACCGCCAAAATAGCGACAAGTGTCCCTAACCATTTGGGAATTAGGGGCTTTTTAGGCTTGTTAGGTCTTTCAGATACACCGCGTTGCGTTTTGCCAAACACGTGGATTATTCCTCTGTATTTTGATTGTTTTAATTCGAGTTTGATTCTCGTATTACGATGCTAAAAACAGTGGCTTGTATAAGCTATTTTAACTCTACAAACCACTGCTTACTATATGTTGCATGACCTTTATTTTACTGCCATGCAATATAATTTTTACATAGAGTCTGGTGCAGATACACCAAGTAATTCTAAACCATTATGCAACACTTGTTGTACATTGATTGAAAGCAATAAACGTGCTTGTGTAAGCTCAGCATCATCGCTTAATACTTTATGTTCATTGTACCAAGCGTGGAACAAGGCAGCTAATTCTTTTAAGTAGTTACCCACCTGATGTGGTTCATACGCATTTGCAGCACGCAACACTGCATCTGGATAAGCTGCCAGTTTAGCAAGAATCTCAGTTTCAGCATCAAGAGATAGGCGAGTAGCATGTGTACGTGCAGCGTTTACATCGAATTGTAAGCCTGTGCTTAATGCTTTTTCTAACATACGGCAAATACGTGCATGTGCATATTGAATGTAATACACAGCATTGTCTTTACTTTGTGACACAGCAAGGTCAAGGTCGAAGTCAATGTGTTGTTCACTCTTACGCATCACGTAGTAGAAACGAGCTGCGTCGTTGCCCACTTCTTTACGCAAGTCACGTAAAGTCACGAACTGACCTGAACGAGATGACATTTGAACCATCTCTCCGCCACGCCATAAACTTACAAACTGAACCAAAAGCACAGTCAATTTTTTAGAGTCGTAACCCATTGCATCAATTGCCGCTTTTACGCGAGAAATATAGCCGTGGTGATCAGAACCCCAGATATCAATCAGGTCGGTATAACCACGTTGTAATTTATTTAAGTGGTAAGCAATGTCTGATGCAAAGTAGGTGGTTTGACCGTTACGACGTTTAACAACACGGTCTTTTTCATCGCCAAATTCAGTCGATTTAAACCAGATGTTGCCATCTTTTTCATAAAGGAAGCCACGTTGATCAAGTGTTTCTAAAGCTTCGTCAATTTTTGCGCTAAGAGATGCTTCACTAAACCATTGGTTGAACGTTACACCAAAGTCAGCAAGGTCATCTTTAATATCATCTAAAATGGCATGAAGAGCAGCTTGATGGAATACGCGGTAGCCTTCACCTAGTAATTGTTGAGAGTTGGCAATAAGACCATCAATATGTTTTTCTTTGTCGCCAGATAAAACGACTTTATTGCCGTCGCTATCTAGTTCTTCAGCATACTGTACATCTTCTGGCACATCTTTATAAACATCAGCCACTTCACGAAGATATGCATCGCCATCTTTATCAATAATAGTCTGTGCTATTTCTTTAACGTAATCGCCTTGATAAGCATTTTTTGGAAATACAAGGTTTTGACCTAGTAATTCTAAATAACGTAAATAAGTAGAAGTCGCCAAAATATCCATTTGACGGCCAGCATCATTCACATAGTATTCGCGGTCAACTTTAGCACCTGTTGCTTCAAGTAACGTAGCAACAGTCATACCATATGCAGCACCACGACCATGTCCTACATGTAGACTAGACGTTGGGTTTGCAGAAACGAATTCGACTTGAATCTTTTTCGCTGCATTTGCCTGACTGCGACCAAAAAATTCTTTTTGTGCTTGAATTTGGTCAAGAATAGCAAAGCGCTGGTCTGCATTTAAAAAGAAGTTAATAAAACCAGGTCCTGCGATTTCAGCTTTGCTGATATCTGCAACTTCTGGTAATGCAGCTAGAACTTTCTCAGCTAAATCACGTGGTTTCATACCAGCAGCTTTCGAGCCGATCATGGCAATATTAGAAGCAAAGTCGCCATGGCTTCGGTCTTTGGTGCGTGTTAAGTTGCTTGTGTTATTCCAGTCGGAAGGAAGCACCCCTTCTTGTTGAAGAGTTTGCACTGCATGGTCGAGAGCTGCTTGTATTGCCGTATTCATATCAATCGAAAATAGATGTCGCAGAAAAACGTCAAATATAGCAAATTTCCTATGAGTTAGGGGAGTGGATTTGATATTCCAGTAATTCTTTTTGTGCAATTTACTGAGGATTATTTTTTAAATGAATATTGCAGGGTGAATCACTTCACTATTCTAAAAACAAACAAATACAAGCCTTCTAAGAGGTTTTAAAAAGTAGATTAGCTTTTAATCTCACCATTATTTATTATAAAAATGGCTATGTAAGTAAAAATATATATTAAAAGCTTTTGAAATTAGATAAATAAAAGAATTTTTTAAAAATATAAAATTATTAAAGTGTTGATATTTATTAATTATTTTTAAACATGTTTTAACTAAATAGTCTTTAATTTTAACATCACAGTTTAAAATATCTATTTTGAACGAATTAGGCTTAAGCTTATACGCACAAAGAGTTTTAGAGACCATACAAAACGTGTTTTTCTCTACTCTAAGCTGGAAAATGAGATAGGCAATGATATCAGGACACCCAAGTAAACATCCCCTTTATATCCCATATGCAGGTTTTACACTTTTAGAGTTACCACTTTTAAATAAAGGTTCGGCTTTCACTGAAGAAGAAAGAAGTAACTTTAACTTACACGGTTTACTCCCCCATATTATTGAAACTATTGAAGAGCAAAGCCAGCGCTCTTATCAGCAATATTGCGCTTTCACTGATGATATTAATCGACATATCTATTTGCGTAATATCCAAGATACCAACGAAACCTTGTTCTATCATTTAATCGAAAATCATCTCGAAGAAATGATGCCGATTATTTATACCCCAACCGTAGGTGAGGCATGTCAGCGTTTCTCTGATATCTATCGTCGTCACCGCGGTATCTTCATTTCATATCCAGATCGTGATGTGATTGATGATATTTTGCAAAACGTAAATAAAAACAATGTAAAAGTTATCGTCATTACAGATGGTGAACGTATTTTAGGTCTTGGTGATCAAGGTATTGGTGGAATGGGAATCCCGATTGGGAAACTTTCACTCTATACGGCTTGTGGTGGTATTAGCCCAGCCTATACATTGCCAATCACAATTGATGTTGGTACGAATAATCCACAATTGTTAAATGATCCGATCTATATGGGTTGGCGTCAGCCACGTATTAGTGGCGATGAATATTATGCATTTGTAGATATGGTGATTGAAGCTGTGAAGCGTCGTTGGCCAAAAGCATTAATTCAGTTTGAAGATTTTGCACAAAAAAATGCGATGCCACTTTTAGAAAAATATCGCGATAAAATTTGCTGTTTTAACGATGATATTCAAGGAACAGCAGCGGTATCGGTTGGTAGCTTGATTGCTGCGAGTCGTGCAGCGGGCAAGCAATTAAAAGATCAAAAAATTGCGTTTTTAGGTGCGGGTTCGGCAGGTTGTGGTATTGCAGAACAAATTGTTGCACAAATGATTGCAGAAGGTTTAACTGATGCAGAAGCACGTGCTCGCGTTTATATGGTAGACCGTTTTGGTTTGATCACTGAGAATCAACCAAACTTGCTCGACTTCCAGCGTAAGTTGGCACAAAAAGCTGAGGTGGTTGATCAGTGGGGCAATATCGAAGAAGTTATTTCACTACTCGATGTTGTTAAAAATGCTAAGCCTACAGTGTTAATTGGTGTTTCTGGACAGCCTGGCTTGTTCACAGAAGAAATTATTAGGACTTTGGCAGCAAATTGTGAACGACCAATTGTAATGCCATTATCTAATCCGACTTCACGTGTTGAAGCTGTACCTGCTGATATTGTGGAGTGGACTGAAGGTAAAGCATTAATTGCAACAGGTAGTCCGTTTGCTCCTGTGAATCATCACGGCAAACTTTACAATATTTCGCAGTGTAATAACTCGTACATTTTCCCAGGCATTGGTTTGGGGGTGGTGGCATCGGGTGCTAAGCGTGTTACAGAAAATATGTTAATGGCATCAAGTAGTGCTTTAGCAAATTGCTCTCCATTGCTTAAAGATCCACAAGCTGATTTATTACCGCCATTGGGTGAGATTCAACAAGTTTCTAAAGTTATTGCGTTCGAAGTTGCAAAAGCTGCTATGGCTGATGGCGTTGCTGTAACAATTAGTGATGATTTGTTGAAACAGAAAATTGATCAGTCGTTCTGGAAACCTGAATACCGCAAATATAAGCGTATTCCTTTCTAAGAATGAGAATAAAAAAGAGGAGCTTAAACTCCTCTTTTTATTTTAATCTTCTAAAATTTCTTCTAGCAACTCTTCACTAGGTGCAAAATAATAAGCACCATCAAGTGGGGTCACGAAATGCAATAAACGGTCGTGAATACCATCTCCACTTGTACCGAACATACGCTTTAACATGGCATCAATAATAGTGAGATCTTTAGTATAGGCAATAAAAAATAGGCCTTGATCACCTCGACCATCTCCATAAGGTAGGCTATGACGTAGAATTTCCATTTCTTCGCCTTCATCATCTTCAACAACAGTACGGGCAACATGGGCGTTTTCTGGTTTAACGTCATCATCTAATTCAATAGATTCAAGTTTTGTGCGGCCCATAACATTTTCTTGCGCATCAACTTTCAATTTTTTCCATTTTTCTAAATCATGGGCATAGCGCTGCGCAAAAATGAAGCTGCCATCTGCAAATACCCCAGTGCTTTCTGGTAAGAGCGCTGTTTCAGCTCGGTCATCTGGAAATTGAGGGTTTTCGGTTCCGTCTATGAAGCCGGTCATATCTCGGCCATCGAAATAACGGAAGCATACACGCTCATCAAGAACCTCAACTTTATCTTGAATACCTTCAAAAAATGCTTGGCTCAATGCAAAACAAATATCAGAGCGCATGCTGGCAATATGAATGAGAACATCAGCTGGTACAACGGGCATGTTGAATGCACCTTGTTCAGGCGCAAGTTGCTTAAAGCCTATAGGAGTTTGCGAATATAGCTGTTCCCATAATTCAGGACCAAAAGCGACTGCTGTTTTAATTTGAGCATCTGAATGTTGGGTAATAAGGCGGTCACGTGCTTCAAATAAAGCATTAAGTTGGTTTTTTAATTCATCAATAGTTAAGTCTTTTAAACGAAGAACAATAAAGCGTGCATGGTCTGATGGCAACGGCAAAATGACAGATTGAGCACTCATTGGAAGGAATCTCCTCGATTATAATTTGATATGAGTTTTAATTATTGTGCCTGATGCGCAGAGCTGTTAGTAGTCTATTTCTTGATTTTATTGTTTGAATTCTCATCAAGATAGTTTTATAAAACAGTATAATTCCACTTTTATAGTTTATTTTTCGCTATGTCTCTGCAAGTTTGGTTTGCTTATATGTTGGCCTGTTGGGTAATTAGTATCTCACCAGGTGCGGGAGCAATTGCTTCAATGTCGAGTGGTTTAAACTATGGCTTTAGACATGGTTATTGGAATGCAATCGGTTTACAAATTGCTTTGCTACTTCAAATTATGGTGGTGGCAGCGGGTGTTGGAGTTTTATTTGCAACGACACCTTTGGCTTTTCAGTTTGTGAAATGGTTTGGTGTGATTTACTTGTTATATCTTGCTTATTTACAGTGGACAGCACCTATAAAAGATATAGAAATTCAACAAGAAAAAAGAGATAAATCTGTATTTGCGCTATTGCTAAATGGCTTTGTGGTCAATATTAGTAATCCCAAAGCGATTGTATTTCTATTGGCTGTGCTGCCGCAGTTTTTAGATTTGAGTAAACCTCAATGGATACAGTACCTGATTATGGCTGTGACTATGATTAGTATTGATTTGGTTGTCATGGCTGGATATACAGGGCTGGCATCAAAGGTTCTAAGATTACTTCGTTCCCCTAAACAGCAAAAATATTTGAATAGGGGGTTTGCTGTTATGTTTAGCTGTGCGGCTTTATTATTAAGTACAGTTCATCAGGCGTCCTAATTCAGGCCGCCTGTGTTTGATTTTTTAGCTTTTGAGTTATAAAAATAATGGCAAAAGTTAACGCCATACATAAAACAATACTCAAGCCTGTAGAGATATTCAGTGCTGCGCTTGACCATAATCCAACACTAACCCCAAGCTGGGCTAACACAAAAGCCCAAATAACCATTTGCTTTGGCGAGTTTGCCAGTAAGCGAGCGCTTAAAGCAGGTATTACAAGTAATGCACCCATAAGTAAAGAACCTACAGCACGCAAAGCTAAGACAGTAAATAAAGCCAATAAAAGCATGAAAATAAGACGTTGCCAGTTCGCACTAACACCTTCACTGACTGCAATGTCTGGATCAATTGCAAACTGAATTTGAGGTTGCCAAAAGCGGTAAAGAATTACGAGTGATATCGCAATAACTAGAGTGAAAACAGGTAAGTCAGGCCAATCAATACTGAGTAAATCACCAAATAAGTAACTCAAAAGCTCAGGTCTTAAACTTGGAACATGTTGAATAAACAATAAACCACTACACAGTAATGTCGCTGAGCATAAGGCTAAGAGAGCATCATTGGGTAAGCGATTGTCATGGAGCGCCCATAAAATTGCGACTAATAAAATGGCAGTGCCTGCAACACCAAGCCAAAGAGGAAGACTTAAAGCACCTGCGATAGCGACCCCAAGTAGAGTGCCGTGTGCCATGGTGTCAGCGAAAAAAGACATCCGTCTCCAAAGCATTAGACAACCAAGAGGTGCAGTCAAAAACACCAGCAAGGTTCCCATAATCCATGCGGGCAACAATAATTGTAACCATTCCATCATGGCTTAAGCTTCCGGTTCTGGGTGGATGTGAGGGCGGTCATTATGAGGGCAGGGGTGTGCAGCATCACCGTGAGCACAATGATCATGATGATGTTGATAGAAAACCCGTTGAGTTCCAAATATTGCCTGATATTCAGGATGTTGTTGAATGTTCTCGGGTAGTCCACTACAGCAAATATGTTTATTTAAACACACCACACGGTGTGTTCCTTCCATCACCCATTGTAAGTCATGGGAAACAATTAAAATTGCACAGCTATATCTTTCCGGCAAACTGCGGACATACTCATAAAGTTCAGCTTCTGACTGAATATCTAAGCCTTGCATCGGTTCATCAAGAACTAAAATATCTGGCTGGCGAAGTAAGGCACGCGCTAGTAGTACCCGTTGGCGTTCTCCACCAGAAAGTTGTTGTACTTTTGATTGTTGTAACTTGGAAATGCCTGTGTCTTGAATAATTTCCTGACGCAGGGCAGGGTTGCATTTTTCTAAATCAAGTAAATCCTGAACACGTAAAGGTAGGCTGTGTGAAGGATTGAACTTTTGTGGCACATAAGCCATTTTAAGTTTTTTATGATGGATAACTCGACCACCACTCGGCTGGAGAATACCGAGTAGAACTTTAATAAGTGTTGATTTACCTGCACCATTGGGACCAATCAAAGACACAATTTCATTTTGATGTAGAGCAAAATCAACTTTTTTTAAAATATCCCGATCATCGCGATGAACAGAAACCTGCTCAAGCTGAATTAATACAGGATTTAAGGAGTTGTGCGGCACTGTTGGCATTTCCCCGAAATTTCAATAATGCTGTGTTGAGCCACGAACTCATCTGACGCTGCAAGTTGGTCAAGCTGATGAGTTAAACCTTGAGAAGAGGCTTCTTTAACCATGTGGCATTCGGTACAAATCAAGAATGCTGCTTGATGGCCTTCACGAGGGTGGCAACAGGGAATATAGGCATTAATAGAAGTTAGGCGATGGATCAAACCCTTTTCTAATAAAAAATCTAAAGTTCTATATACAGTTGGAGGAGCAGCCGGGCGATCAGTTTGACTTTTTATACGTGCGAGTAAGTCATATGCACCCATTGGACCTGAAGCGTTTAAAATGAGTTCCAAAACTTCTTTGCGCAAAGGCGTAAGTCGTGCGCCAGTCGCAGAACATAAATTTTCTGCTTCAGCTAAACGGTTTGCGACATTATGGTGATCATGCACACCATGCAAAGAATCATGATGTTCATGCGAGCAGGAACTCATAGAAATAACCTCGAATTTTTAACGGAATATTAGCATGAAGCGATGCTTCATTCGATTAATCTTAGGTATTTTTGTAACTTTGTTATATTATAACATGCTTCGAGCTAATTTAAATTGATGGTCTAGCATGTTCCGTTTTTTTGTTTTCAGTATGTTCTCGCTTTTGAGTACGTTAGGGTGGAGTCAGGGTTTGGTGGTTTCTACACACCCGATTTATCTGATTGCAAAAGAAATCACTCAGGGTGTTGAAGAACCTCAGCTTTTGCTTAAAGGTCAGACAGGTCATGACGTACAGTTGACACCGGCTCACCGTAAAGCAATTAATGATGCATCTTTAGTGATCTGGTTGGGTAAGGCTCATGAAGCACCTCTAAATAAATTGTTAGGTAATAATAAGAAAGCGATTGCCTTATTAGATAGTGGCATAGTTTCTGTTTTACCCCTGCGTAGTACACGCGGTGTGGCTTTACCTAATACAGTAGACACCCATGTGTGGTTAGAACCAAACAACGCAGTTCGAATCGGTTTCTTTATTGCTGCTTTACGTTCTCAGCAGCATCCTGAAAATAAGGCTAAATATTGGAATAATGCCAATATGTTTGCCCGTAAGATGTTTCAGGCTGCACAAGTTTACGACAGTACAAGTAATGGTAAGCCATATTGGTCATATCATGATGCCTATCAATATTTAGAGCGCTCGTTAAACTTAAAGTTCGCAGGTGCTTTGACGGATGATCCGCATGTTGCACCAACAGCGGCTCAAATTAAGTATCTTAATGATAATCGACCGAAAAATCAGATGTGTTTGCTCGCAGAAAGTTTTACGACTAAAAGTCAGTATCAAAAATTAGGTAACATTACTTTTCAGCCAGTAGACGAGAGCATGAATAACGAGGATGATTTCGTCACTGCATGGAAGAAACTGGCTATAAAAACAGATAAATGTGTATTAAGTACGCAAAAGTAAGATAAAAAATAAACAAAGGCTGACTGTAGCGTCAGCACCACCGGTCATGAAAAACCCCGACTAAAGTCGGGAAAAGATTGCATGTTCAGGGGTGTAACTCTATAATGCCTGCGATTAAAAGCGATCATCAGCTAAACTTGTCAAGCATTTATGCTGTGAGTGGATAAATAATGAGCCGAACTAGTCGCTTGATTGACCGACGATTAGCAAAAGCTTTGGTCTTCTTACAAGCATGTATGATCCCTGTTTCCGCCCTCGTGGCGTGGAGCATAAAAGACATGACAGCAGCATTAAGTGCGGCACTTGGTGCACTGGTTTGCTGGCTTGCTATGAGTTATTTCTCATGGCAATCCTTCAGAACAGCAGGTGCGAGAGCATCAAAACAAGTGCTGTCTAACATGTATAGGGGCATGTTAGGCAAATTTGCAATCATGATCGTTGGATTTATTTTGATTTTGAGCAATGTTAAACCTTTATCACCGTTAGCATTGCTGTTTGGTTTTATTCTCGTTCAGGCAATGTCGTGGGTCGCTCCATTTTGGGTGTCACGTCTAGAAAAACGGGTATAGAAACAAGAAGAATTGAAGATTTTTTGGAGGGTGGCGAGATATCGACAGTACGCCGATGTTCGTAACCCTTCTTTTTAGTAATTGACATTGACCAGGTGTGATTTATGGCTGCTGAAGAACATGCCCTCACTTCGACAGAGTATATCAAGCATCACTTGACCAATATGACCTATGGCAAAATGCCAGACGGTACATGGAAATTGGCTGAGACTGCTGAAGAAGCTCATTCGATGGGGTTCACTGCAATTCACTTGGATTCAATGGGTTGGTCAATTGGCCTTGGTGTTATTTTCTGTTTGTTATTCTGGATGGTTGCGAAAGCTGCAAATGCAGGTGTTCCAACTAAATTCCAGTCTGCAATTGAAATGATCATTGAGTTTGTTGACTCAAGTGTCCGTGACACCTTTCATGGCAAATCACGTTTAATCGCTCCGCTTGCATTAACTATTTTCGTGTGGATTTTCCTCATGAACTTAATGGACTTGTTCCCAGTTGACTGGATTCCTCAAGTTGCAGCATTTGTGGGTACAAACGTATTTGGTATGAACCCTCACCACGTTTACTTCAAGATCGTTCCATCTACAGATCCAAACATTACTTTAGGTATGTCTTTATCTGTATTTGTACTTATCTTGTTCTACAGCATCCGCGAAAAGGGTGTTAGTGGTTTCGTTGGCGAGTTGGCACTTAACCCATTTAACCCAAGTAATCCAGTTGCAAAAGCGTTGCTTATTCCAGTGAACTTGATTTTGGAATTGGTAACATTCCTTGCTCGTCCGATTTCATTAGCTCTCCGACTATTCGGTAACATGTATGCAGGTGAGCTGATCTTTATCCTAATTGCTTTATTGCCGTTCTGGATTCAATGGGCGTTATCTGTGCCTTGGGCGATCTTCCACATTCTTGTAATCACGTTGCAGGCATTCATCTTTATGATGCTTACCATCGTTTACTTGAGCATGGCAAGCGAAAAACATTAATGGTATTGCCTAACTATCAAACGATGGTTGGGCTGAATTTTTTTTAATTTAATTTGGTAATAACCTAACCTCTGAGGAATTTTTCATGGAACTCACTTTAGGTCTAGTTGCAATTGCATCTGCTATCTTGATCGCTTTCGGTGCTTTAGGTACTGCGATTGGTTTTGGTCTTTTGGGTGGTCGCTTTCTAGAAGCTGTTGCTCGTCAACCAGAATTGGCTCCACAACTTCAAACTCGTATGTTCTTAATCGCGGGTCTTCTTGATGCTGTGCCTATGATCGGTGTTGGTATTGGCTTGTTCTTCATCTTCGCTAATCCATTTGTAGGTTAATCATCTTAATTCCTAAATCCACTATTTGAGGAATTGCAATGAATATCAACCTCACATTGATTGGTCAAGCGATTGCGTTTGCATTCTTTGTTGCATTCTGCATGAAGTTTGTTTGGCCACCACTAATCAATGCGATTAGTGAGCGTCAGCGTAAAATTGCTGATGGCTTAAATGCAGCAGAAAAAGCGAAAGCTGAGCTTGCCGATGCACAATCGCAAGTAAAGCAAGAGCTTGATGCAGCTAAAGCACAAGCGGCTCAATTGATCGAACAAGCGAACCGTCGTGCAGCACAATTGATCGAAGAATCTCGTACTCAAGCTGCGGCTGAAGGTGAGCGTATTCGTCAACAGGCTAAAGAAGCTGTTGATCAAGAAATCAATTCTGCTCGCGAAGAATTACGTCAACAAGTAGCTGCTTTGGCAGTAACTGGCGCAGAAAAAATCCTGAACCAGCAAGTTGACGCAGAAGCTCATAACGCCATGCTGTCTCAGCTGGCTGCTAAACTTTAAGAGAGGCGAATCATGGCTGAACTCTTGACGTTGGCACGTCCGTATGCCAAAGCAGCATTTGCTTATGCTTCTGAGCAAGGTGCAACAGACAATTGGTCGAATGCGTTACAAGTGCTCAGTGCTGCGGTGCAAGACGAAGCATTTTCCGCTTATTTAAATCGCCCTGAACTTACTCCTGTGGAGCAAGTGAAGCTTTTTGCTAAAGTTTTAGGTGAAGATCAGTCTCAAGCAGTGTCTAACTTTTTGACACTTCTTGCAGATAACGATCGTTTAATGTTGTTACCTGAAATTGAAGCAGAATATGAACAGCTTAAATCACAGAATAACAACAATGTGGATGTCGTGATTGAATCGGCTTTCCCATTAACTGCTGAGCAAGAGCAATTGTTGAAATCTGCTTTAGAAAAGCGTTTTAACAGTACTGTAACTGTTTCAGTTGAAGTTAAACCTGAGCTTATTGCAGGTGTTGTAATTCGTGCAGGCGATCAAGTGATAGATGATTCTGCGCTTAACAAGCTTGAAAAAATGCGTACTCGTCTTCTTGCATAATGCAAATGATGAAGACTGAACTATTAAAAGATTGAGGAATAGCGCAATGCAACAACTGAATCCATCCGAGATCAGTGCGCTCATTAAACAGCGTATCAGCGATCTGGACACCAGCGCGACCGCTAAAAACGAAGGTACCATTGTTATGGTATCCGACGGTATCGTGCGCATTCACGGTCTTGCTGATGCAATGTACGGTGAAATGATCGAATTTGACGGCGGCTTATTTGGTATGGCACTGAACCTAGAACAGGATTCAGTGGGTGCCGTTGTCTTAGGTAACTACTTAAGCCTTCAAGAAGGTCAAAAAGCTCGTTGTACAGGTCGTGTACTTGAAGTTCCAGTTGGTCCGGAACTTCTTGGCCGTGTTGTCGACGCTTTGGGTAACCCAATTGATGGTAAAGGCCCAATTGATGCGAAATTAACTGATGCTGTTGAAAAAGTAGCACCAGGCGTAATTTGGCGTCAGTCTGTAGACGAACCTGTTCAAACTGGTTATAAATCAGTTGATACCATGATTCCTGTGGGTCGTGGTCAGCGTGAGTTGATTATTGGTGACCGTCAAACTGGTAAAACAGCGATGGCGATCGATGCGATTATCGCTCAGAAAAATTCTGGCATTAAATGTGTATACGTTGCGATTGGTCAAAAACAATCAACAATTGCAAACGTTGTACGTAAGCTAGAAGAAACTGGCGCTATGGCGTATACAACTGTTGTCGCTGCTGCGGCTGCTGATCCTGCTGCAATGCAGTACTTAGCTCCGTACTCTGGCTGTACAATGGGTGAATACTTCCGTGACCGCGGTGAAGACGCTCTTATTATTTATGATGATTTGTCTAAGCAAGCTGTTGCTTACCGTCAAATTTCATTGCTTTTACGTCGTCCACCAGGTCGTGAAGCGTATCCGGGTGACGTATTCTATCTTCACTCACGTCTTCTTGAACGTGCTTCTCGTGTATCTGCTGACTACGTTGAGAAATTCACTAATGGCGCAGTAACTGGTAAAACTGGTTCTTTAACTGCATTGCCAATTATTGAAACTCAAGCAGGTGACGTATCTGCATTCGTACCAACGAACGTAATTTCGATTACTGACGGTCAGATCTTCTTAGAAACATCATTATTCAACGCAGGTATTCGTCCTGCTGTGAACGCGGGTATCTCTGTATCTCGTGTTGGTGGTTCTGCTCAAACTAAGATCATCAAAAAATTGTCTGGTGGTATCCGTACTGCTTTAGCACAATACCGTGAATTGGCTGCGTTTGCTCAGTTCGCTTCTGACCTTGACGAAGCAACTCGTAAGCAACTTGAACATGGTCAACGTGTAACTGAGTTAATGAAGCAAAAGCAATATGCTCCTTACTCAATTGCTGACCAAGCTGTTTCTGTTTATGCATCTAACGAAGGCTATATGGCTGACGTAGAAGTTAAGAAAATCGTAGACTTTGATGCTGCGTTAATCTCTTACTTCCGCTCAGAATATGCTCCGTTGATGAAACAAATCGATGAAACTGGTGATTACAACAAAGACATCGAAGCAGCAATCAAAGCAGGTATTGAAAGCTTTAAAGCGACTCAAACTTACTAAGTTTAGTTTTAGTTAAGTTTGGTTCACGGATCAACCTTCGGAAGCTCGAAAGGGCTTTCGAATACTAGGTTAAGCGTATGGCAAATTTAAAAGAAATTCGCGCCAAAGTAGCTAGTATCAAGAGCACGCAAAAGATTACTCGCGCGATGCAAATGGTAGCTGCTTCTAAAATGCGTCGTGCGCAAGAGCGCATGGCTCAGGGCCGTCCGTATGCCGATAATATGCGCCGTGTAATTGCTCACTTGGTTCAAGCAAACCCTGAATACAAACACCGTTATATGGTTGACCGCCCAGTTAAGCGCGTTGGCTATATCGTAGTGTCTTCAGATCGTGGTTTGGCCGGTGGCTTGAACATTAACTTGTTCAAGAAAGTTGTGCAGCATGTCAAAGCACAACAACAGCAGTCAATTGAAGTTGAATTTGCTTTAATTGGTCAAAAAGCGGTTTCGTTTTTTAAGAATTACGGCGGTAAAGTGCTTGGTGCAACTACCCAACTTGGCGATGCGCCGAGTTTGGAACAGTTAACTGGCTCAGTCCAAGTTATGCTTGATGCATTTGATAAGGGCGAATTAGATCGTATCTACCTCGTATCAAATGGCTTCATTAATGCAATGACTCAGCAGCCTAAAGTAGAACAACTTGTTCCTTTAGCACCAGCAGAAGAAGGCGATGATCTCAACCGTACTTATGGTTGGGACTATATCTACGAACCAGAAGCAGAACAATTGTTAAATGGTTTGTTGGTTCGCTATATCGAGTCTATGGTTTATCAAGGTGTGATTGAAAACGTTGCATGTGAGCAGTCAGCTCGTATGGTCGCGATGAAAGCAGCGACAGACAACGCAGGACAACTGATTAAAGACCTACAACTCATTTACAACAAGCTGCGTCAAGCCGCGATTACTCAGGAAATTTCTGAGATCGTTGGCGGTGCCGCTGCCGTTTAACATTATTAAGTTTGAATTGAGGAGACAGCAATGAGTAGCGGTCGTATCATTCAGATCATCGGCGCGGTTATCGACGTCGAGTTTGAGCGCAATAGCGTTCCTAAGATCTATGACGCTCTCCAAGTTGACGGTACTGAAACTACATTAGAAGTTCAGCAACAGCTTGGCGATGGTGTTGTTCGTACCATCGCAATGGGTTCTACAGAAGGTCTTAAACGTGGCCTTAATGTAACTAGCACAAATGCACCGATTTCTGTTCCAGTAGGTCCAGCTACGCTTGGTCGTATCATGGACGTTTTGGGTCGCCCAATTGATGAAGCTGGTCCAGTTGCAACTGAAGAACGTTTGCCAATTCACCGTCAAGCGCCTTCTTATGCTGAACAAGCTGCTTCTACTGACCTTTTAGAAACTGGTATTAAAGTAATTGACTTACTTTGCCCGTTTGCAAAAGGTGGTAAAGTTGGTTTATTCGGTGGTGCTGGTGTTGGTAAAACCGTTAACATGATGGAGTTGATCAACAACATCGCGAAAGCTCACTCAGGTTTATCTGTGTTTGCTGGTGTTGGTGAGCGTACTCGTGAAGGTAACGACTTCTATCACGAGATGAAAGATTCTAACGTTCTTGACAAAGTAGCAATGGTCTACGGTCAGATGAATGAGCCACCAGGTAACCGTTTACGCGTAGCGTTAACTGGTTTGACTATGGCTGAATACTTCCGTGATCAAAAAGACGAAAATGGTAAAGGTCGTGACGTATTATTATTCGTCGACAACATCTACCGTTATACTCTTGCAGGTACTGAAGTATCAGCATTGTTAGGTCGTATGCCATCTGCAGTAGGTTACCAGCCTACACTTGCAGAAGAAATGGGTGTTCTTCAAGAGCGTATTACGTCTACTAAATCTGGTTCGATCACATCGATCCAAGCAGTATACGTACCTGCCGATGACTTAACAGATCCATCGCCTGCAACTACATTTGCTCACTTAGATGCAACAGTAGTATTGAGCCGTGACATCGCATCTTCTGGTATCTATCCAGCGATCGATCCACTTGACTCAACTTCACGTCAGTTAGACCCATTAGTTGTTGGTCAAGAGCATTATGAAATTGCACGTTCTGTACAGAACATTTTGCAACGTTATAAAGAGCTTAAAGACATCATCGCGATCTTGGGTATGGATGAGTTAGCTGAAGAAGATAAATTGGTTGTTTACCGTGCGCGTAAAATCCAACGTTTCTTCTCTCAACCATTCCACGTAGCTGAAGTGTTTACTGGTGCTCCTGGTAAATTAGTATCGCTTAAAGAAACGATTCGTGGCTTTAAAGGTCTATTAGCTGGTGAATACGATCACATCCCAGAACAAGCGTTCTATATGGTTGGTGGTATTGACGAAGTGATTGCTAAAGCTGAGAAACTCTAATTTAAGGAGATCATCTCATGGCGACTATGCAATGTGATGTCGTAAGTGTTAAAGAGTCTATTTACTCTGGCGCAGTAACGATGTTAATCGCGAAAGGCGCAGGTGGTGAACTTGGTATTTTGCCAGGACACGCACCACTTGTGACTTTGCTTCAACCGGGCCCGATTCGTGTTCAGTTGGAAAATGGTACAGAAGAAATCGTCTATGTATCTGGCGGTGTTTTAGAAGTTCAACCTCATGTTGTAACGGTTCTTGCAGATACTGCAATCCGTGCTGACAACTTGGATGAAGCTGCAATTTTAGAAGCACGTAAAAATGCTGAACAATTGCTTGCGAACCAAAAGAGTGATTTGGACTCAGCTGCTGCATTGGCATCTCTATCAGAGATTTCAGGTCAGCTTGAAACTATCCGTAAGATGAAGAACCGCGCATTATAATTTGTGCAGTGTTCATCAAAAAAAGCCACCGTAAGGTGGCTTTTTTATTATTTGGATATAACTTAAGAATCAGTTTTTGGATCAGGTTTTTCATCTCCAGCCATAATCATAGCTGCGAGTTTAACCATATCCATTTGAATGGTATTAAGCTGTTTTTCAATTTGTTCAAAATTGATTTGATCTAATTTCCCATTTAGTAAAGGCATGCTTAGAGCTTGTTGATTTGCATGTAATAAACTTTGGCGAATATTCTCAATTTCCTGACTTTTGATATCTAAGGTGAGAAGAGCTTGATTTAAACCTTGTAATTGCTGTTTTAAAGTTGAAACAGTTGTTTTTAATTCATTTTGATTTTTATCTTGAATAGCTTGTTCAACGTCAAGTTGAGTGTCTTTAAGTTGTTCAACATAATCTCCAGCTTTAAGCTGTAAATTAGCAGCATCTCGAACCATATAAAAAATATTGCCGCTTTTAAATTCGGTTTTGCTTGGAGCAATATCTGACTCTTGTCGTTCAATAGCTTGATCGGACGCCTTTTCAGTTATTTCAGTATTTTCTTGTTCAGTAGCATGGTCTTGTGCCTGATCACACCCGAGTAAAAGCATGCCTGAGGCAAAAATTACAAAAGGAAGAAACGCACCCTGTAAAACTTTTTTCATAACTACAAACAACATCAAATAAAGCAAATAGGTACTATAGGCATAAAATATGGAGAAAGATTGTATTTTTGCAAACAAACAACATTTTGACCAGATAATAAAAAAGAGCGTAGAAAACGCTCTTTTTTACGTTTTTAAACGTTATTTTGCTAACTCTGCTTCAACTGCTTTAACGATTTGTTCATCATCCGCAGTTAGGTTTGGAGCAAAACGAGCCACTACTTCGCCATTTTTATTAATTAAGAATTTTTCGAAGTTCCATAAAACTTCTGGAGCTGGATTAGTTGGAATACCTAAACCTTCTAAACGCTCACGGAAAGGTCCTTCACCAGTACGTTCTGGTTGAGCTGCTGTCAAAGTTTCATAGAGTGGGTGCTTATCTTCACCGACAACAGACACTTTAGAAAATAAAGGGAAGTGAACATCGTAATTTAATGAACAGAATTGTTGAATTTCTTCATCTGAACCTGGTTCTTGCTCTTTAAAGTTGTTTGCTGGAAAACCTAAAATTTCAAGGCCTTGATCTTTTTTTGCTTGATAAAGCTTTTCTAAGCCTTCGTATTGTGGAGTTAAACCACATTTAGAAGCAGTATTTACAATAAGTAAAACCTTGCCCTTATATTGTTCAAGGTCAACCGTTTCGCCTGAAATAGCTTTTACTGGGATGTGATATACAGATTGTGTCATGAGTATTTCCTAAAGATTGTAGTTGATATCAAGTAACGCATTTGTTTTAACTGCTATTGAGGGGTAGTGCAATAATATTCGTGTTCAAAAAAGAAAAAGATTTTAAAAGATAAAGCGAATTCTAGTTATTTCTAATTTGAATAGGTGTTTGTCCAGTATAACGTTTAAAAAACTCAATAAAACTTGAGCTATGTTGATAACCTAAATCATATGCTAAACGTTTAATTGGAGTACCTTGTCGTATTTGATGAATCGCATAAACAATTTTGGCTCGATTTCTCCATTCAGATAAAGAGAGTTGTAGCTCTTGTTGACTCAAACGTAACAGGTGACGGTCACTTACCGAGAAATTTTGGAGTAACTGTTGTAAAGAGTGATCAAAAAGTAATGGGTCGGAAAGCTTTTCTAAAATAGGCAATAAAACTGGATGCCGCGTTTGAGGCAAATAATGCGAATAGGCTAGGGCTTGTTGTAATTGGTCGAATAAGACTTGTAAAAGATGTTCTAAATATTCAGGTTTTTTATTCTGCTTCTGTTGTTCCAGAATTTGGAGGACCAACGTCCGAAAAAAGGGCTGGATACTAAAACACTGACAGACATCTCCTAAAACAGAGCATAGGCGGGGATGTAGACGAATACAGATATAGTGAATTTCGTGATCAATATCAGTCGATTGATGAACCGTTTGAGGTGGAATCCAAAGTCCATAACTAGGTGGAGACAGATATAGCTGTTCTTCCACCTGCATTTCTAAAATGCCATTTAAGCTGAAATTAAAATCTCCCCAGAGCGAGGCATGAGGACGAACAATATCTTCTTTTTGATATAGAAATTCATGAACTTCTATACTGTTCAATAAAGAAAATTGTTGGTCCTCATTGTTCATCTTTGTACTCAGACTAATATTTTAATTTTCACAGGTCGCTTTAGGGTTATTTAAGCCTTTTGCTAGGGTAAAAGTACTTACGAGTGCTAAAGCTACAAAACTTAATACGCCATAAATTAAGGTATTTTCATTGAAATGATCAACCACATAACCGCCTAATAATGAACCTGTGGCAATCATGACCTGAAACATACCTACAAAAAGAGGCATACCTTTTTCAACTGCATGTGGCGCATGTACAAACATCCAGATATTGGCTGAGGTAGGAAAAGCACCAAATGCGAAGCCCCATAAAGCAGTTAAGACAATAGCACCAAATTCATGGATGGCAAAAAGTGGGAATCCAAAAAATACAATTGCAAAGCAAGCACTAACAAAGGCAAGTGTATATCGGACATTCAAATTACCACTATATCCAGCAAATGCATTTCCGAAAATACCTGCAATTCCGTAGAGCAATAATAATGAGCTAATCGTTGTTCCGTTAAAGCCAGCAATATTCTTAAAGAAAGGTGCTAAATAGCTATATGCACAAAAATGAGCAAGGCCGATAAGCAAGACAATCAGCATGCCGCTACGTGCTTTAGGCGTGCGTAATAATGCTGGTAAGTCCCTCATATGGATTGGCGAGTCTGGAACAAGTTTAGGTAAAAAGATTAATTGTAAGATTAAAACAATTAAGCCAATTCCTGCTGTAATTCCAAAAGCGCTGCGCCAGCCATAAAATTCACTTAACCATGTTCCAATAGGAACACCTAAAACTGTCGCAAAAGTTACACCAGCCATTACAACAGCAGTTGCTTTAGCAATAGGGAGATGAGCGGGAGCTAATTTTCCACTTAAAGCGATTGCCGTGGCCCAGAACCCGCCAATTGAGATGCCTAAGATTAAGCGACTGAGTAATAAAATATGAAAGTTTTCAGCAAAAGCAGTAATGGTATTGGCAATAACCATAATTGCTGTCAGTAAAATGAGAACATAGCGTCGATCAAGTTGTTTCACTGAAACTGGTAATAAGGGGGCGGCAATCGCGGCCATAATGCCGGGTACAGTAATAATAAGACCGGCTGTACCTACAGAAATATTTAAATCTGTTGCAACACTATTTAAAACACCAACAGGTAAAAATTCACTTGTTACTAATGCAAATGCTGCAATGGCAACGGCCAAAATGGCAAACCAGCTTCCCTGTGGGGAGGTCGTGGGTCGCGCTTTAGAGATAGAAGATTGGTCCATAGGAAATCCTTACTTGGCTAAATTTGGAGTGAGGAAAGGCAATTTATTAATTAACTAACGATCATTATGAAAATAAAATAGTTGATAAAAAATCGAACGTCAATTAATTTAATAACGATTGTTATAAAAATAGATGTGATCTTTATGACAAATAGGCATGAAACGAATTTGATCGCTGCTGAGGACACGCTGAAAAAAAAGCGTGGACGTCCTAAATGCTTTGATGAACAGCAGGTTTTGCAAAAGGCAATGTTGCTTTTTTGGGAGCATGGCTATGAAGCAACGTCGATCAGTGATTTAACACAGGCTTTGGAAATTACAGCACCAAGTTTATACAGTACGTTTGGAGATAAGGCTGGGCTGTTTTATCAAAGTATTGATTACTACTTGGCTCATGAAGCATGCCCTATTGAAACCATCTTTTTAGAAGCAAAAACAGCAAAAATCGCTTTTGAACTTTATCTATACGATAACGTTAAAAGACTCGTCCAGCCAAATAAGCCCGCTGGTTGTATGCTCGTTGTTGCAGCTATGAATTGTTCTGACGCTACTCAGAATGTGCAGCAAAATCTTCTCGATAAAAGAATAAAGACCAAAGAAAAATTATTCAAACGTCTTCAACAAGGCGTAGAGCAGGGTGATTTGTCTTCGAATGCACCGTTACAGGAAATGACAGACTTTTATGCAACTGTCATTCAAGGGTTAACGATTCAGGCAAGAGATGGGGCGAGTACCGAGCAATTACACAAAGTTGTGGAACATGCCATGAAGACTTGGACATTATTCTAAAAAATGGATGATGTCCTAAGTTCAATATCAATGTCGGAAATACGATATTTCAATTTATTAAGACATTCTTCAAAATAAACTCTCTTTTACAGATGGCGTATTACTATGAGTCAGGTCATGAAATATCATAAATGGGCATTTATATTTCCCATTTTGGCAGTACTGATTTGGTCTTTGAATATTGTAGTTACCCGCTATGTTTCTGATTATATCTCTCCGGTCAGTATCAGTTTTTACCGGTGGTTAATCGCCTTTATTATTTTAACCCCATTTATGTTGTTACCGGTTTGGAAACAGCGACACTTATTAAAACAGTATTTGCCTAAATTAGCAGTATTAAGTGCATTTGGAATGGTGCTTTATCAAGGGCTTGCTTATACGGCTGCCCATTATACCAGTGCAACTAATATGGGAATTGTGAATGCATTTATTCCGATCTTTACGATTTTCGTTTCTCTTGCCATTTTAAAAGATGTGCCTAATCGCTTTGCAGTTTTTGGCAGTATTTTGTCTTTTGCAGGTTTGCTCTATGTCATGTCCCAAGGAGATATTGGTCACTTATTAAGTTCTGGTGGACATCTTGGTGATGCCTTAATGATTATCGCTGTGTTCTTTTATGCATTTTATGGGGTTTTTCTAAAAAAATGGCAGTTGCCACTTCCAATCATGACGAGCTTATATGTCCAGATTGGTTTTTCTGTAATATTTCACCTTCCTTTGATTTTCTGGTTCGGACTGGATGCTTTAAATGCACAAAATGCTCCGAGTGCTATTTATGCAGGAGTATTTGCTTCACTCATTGCGCCTTTAGTTTGGATGTTGGCTGTTCAGCAACTTGGTCCTAATAGAACAAGTATCTTTATGAACTTAGTTCCTGTGTTTACAGCAATTATTGCGAGTGTCTGGTTATCTGAGCAGTGGACCATTTATCACACACTAGGTGGTGTAATAATTTTAATTGGTATCATCATGGCTCAAAAGAAGGTCAGTTCCAAAAAGAGTGAGTTGATACAAGAGCAAAACTAAGACCACTAAAAAAACTATGGCATATTTTGAAAAAAATTAATGAAAATATGCCATTTTTTTATTAGTTAAAGCTTTTCTATATGATTTATAAATAGATTATAAAACTAGGTTGAAATATAAATATTAAAAAAGCCGAATAAAAATATTAATATAATTTTAATTTTTAAGCGAAAAACCGTAAATTCTCTACACTTTTCATGCTTTTTTTAGAGAAATTATATATTTCTCTCATTTAGTCTATTGCCACATAATAGCGACCACTACGAAAGACGCTCTTTTTGGCAAATTATCTTTCGTTGCAGAGATATCCAAACCCTCTGGATGCGGTATATACCCATCCTTTTTTATGCTCAGTTATCCCTATATAACTGAGTTTTTTTTTGTTTGAAATTAAGCGCGGATAATCTCGCCTGTGAGAGCATTAATAATTCTACTTGGCTGCTGACTTTGGCCTAAATCACCATTGAGATAGTTTAATTGTGAACCAAAGTATTGGCAGGCATCTTGTAGTGAATGAGCAGGTTCTTGCCCGCTCGGGTTGGCACTAGTCGAGACAATAAAACCATGAAAAGCATTGCATAATGCTACACACAAAGGATGTGTGGTGACTCGAACAGCGACAAGTGGATGTTCACCTTTAATCCATGAAGGAATATGTTCACCAGCTGGCAAGAGCCAAGTTGTGGCTCTTTCTGAGGGTTGGTGATGCGTCCAACAATCAATAATTTCTTGTTGGGTTGTTTGAGGTAAAGAGGTTAACAGGTGCTCAACTTGGCTAATATGGCCGGCTAATAAAATGACACCCTTCTCAATAGGTCTTTGTTTCAGCTCTAGAATTTTTTGAAAAGCTTGTTCGTTAAAAGGGTCGCAACCTAGCCCCCAAACTGCCTCAGTTGGATACGCCAAGACTTGACCTTGATGTAAACTTTCGGCTGCTTCGGTAACTGAGGTGGTAATCATGGTAATACTCTTCCTTTCAATCAGACAGAATTGCTATTGTGCGCTCCAGTACTAAGAGCGACAACGTAAATACAGCCCTGATTGTTGCATACATAAACCAAGTAGTTCTAGTTCCATGAGTGAAGAGGTGAGTTCAGCAACGGGTTGTGAATGGTGCACAACAAGCTGATCGATATCTTGACCGATCCAGTCTAAAGATTGATATAGTTTAATTAAATGTTCAGGAATTTCTGGCGCGCCAGTTTCAGTTGCTTCACTTTGGCTTTGTTGTTGACTCTGCCACTGTGTTGGGAGAGCAAGGTCCTCAATAATCTGTTCAGGGTGATCGACTAAGATTGCGCCCTCACGAATGAGTTGATGACAGCCCTGATGAAACTCACTATAAATATGGCCAGGAATAGCAAACACCGTTTTACCTTGCTCAGCAGCTTTGTTGGCAGTAATCAGAGAGCCACTTTTTAAAGTTGCTTCGACGACGAGTACTCCTAAACTCAAACCACTAACAATTCGGTTCCTACGTGGAAAATGCTGCTGTAATGGTGGCGTACCGGGTAGAAACTCAGTAATGATGGCGCCGTTTTGAGCCAAGATCTGTTCTGCAAGTTTTTTATTCTGAGCAGGGTAGGTGCTGTCTAGACCTGTTCCGGTTACAGCAATAGTTCGTTGATGTACTGAAGCTCCTTGATGAGCAGCTTCGTCAATTCCATATGCCAAACCACTACTTATATAAAATCCTTTTTCACTTAAGTAATAGGCAAAGTCATAAGCAACCTGACGACCATGCGGGCTTGGTTTTCGACTACCTACAATAGCAATTTGTGGCTGTAGCAAAGCTTGAGCTTGGCCTTTTCCAAAAATGATGGGCGGATGATCTGTGTAAGGTAGCAATTGCGTAGGATAACCAGAGTCATCGGGCGTTAAAATAAAGTCGGTATATTGCTGGATCTGCTCAATCAATTTTTCAAAATGAGCCTGACCTTGAGCAGTTTGAAATTCATCTACGCGTTTTAAATGATTGGCATGTAAACCGAGATTAGACCATTGGGCTAACCCAGCAGGTTGTACAGCCGTTTCACAGCTACCGAAATAGTCGAAAATTTTTTTAAAGCTAACTAAAGAGTGCTGAACCAAATACCACACTTTAAGGGTGTGGTAATGGTGTGATGAAAGTTGAGTAAGCATTGTAAAGGGTATATCCAGCGTTAATCATCAAAACGAGGTGGCTGAATACTTGAACCTACCTTAATAGGTAATTCACTTTCTAATACATAGGCATAGCTAAGCTGATCAAAGGTTCTAAAAACCATAAGACTACCAATCTGTTGTCCAGGCAACTGTATTGGTTCTTTGGTTTTAGGGTCTCGAATGGTTTCACCTTGTTGGGTAATATCAAAAACTTGACCAACCTTAGCACCTTGAGCCGTACCGCGGTCCAAAGTCACTACACTATTTTTGGCAGCGCTGCCAATTGAACCCATTACACGAATGATCTTGCCGGCATCTGTAACTTGAGTGGCGTCTACCGGATAAAATAAAGTAGGTAATGTTGCTTCTTCTTCTGGCATAACCCGATCACCACGACGCACTTCGGAATCGTAGCTATCAGTTAACTCAAGCGTTGTTATGTCTTTTTCAGAAGAGATCGCAATTCCCGAGGCAACTTGTTGTAGTTCAATACCTAGACTGTGCTTTTTGCCTTTACTGTCTGTGAAATAGTAAGGTTCACCTTCACGGTAGACTGCATAACGTTGGCCATTAACTAAGCCTTGTCCACGGGCATAAATCGTTTGACCCTTTGCAGCAAGTACGCGCTGATCGGCAGTTCCCACTACATAGGGGGTGTGTTCAATTGCATCGGCTGGTAAAATTGTGCCGTGTTCTAACCACTGTTTGATATCTTCAAGTGGAATAACAGGCACATTATCGTTGAGCGACTCCACACGAACTTGAGGTTGTAAGTTTGCTGTTTGGCCTGTGTAGCGACGAATAATGCCGACACAACCATCTCCCTCATCTTTACCTATCAATGGGCGACCAGCTAAACTGCATAACAATAAGCGGTCACCCGGGTAAATCCAGTGTGGATTTTTGACATGCTGATTACTTGCCCAGATTTCTGGCCAGCGCCAAGGTTTATTTAGGAAATGACCAGAAATATCCCACAGCGTATCTCCTCGTTTTACAACGTAGACATGTGGTGCATTACTTTTTAGAGAGGGTGGATTATGGTTCGGACTAGCAGCATGAACCTCTGCTACTGTACCCATTACAACCCCTGTAAAAAGTGCGAAAGCAAGTAAATGCTTTTTTATCCCCAAAGCATGAAATTCATCCATGCCGTTAAAAACCTTTTTCATTATGATAATTCCTAAAAATTATGTGTGCAGATGCGTTATAATGAGCGGCTTACACACAATTTTTCGATGAAGTATTTCCTTCATTTGGTTTTTCAATCAATGGCATAAGTGAGGACGTCAGTATGGCCTTATTACCTATTTTAAGTTTTCCTGATCCCCGTCTTCGTACCATTGCTAAGCCTGTTGAAGAAGTTACTGATGAAATTCGTCAACTTGCAGCAGATATGCTTGAAACCATGTATGCCGCACCAGGTATTGGTTTAGCAGCTTCACAGGTAGATCGTCATATTCAGTTAATCGTTATAGATTTATCTGAAGCTAAAGATGAACCCTTGGTTTTTATTAACCCCAAAATCACTCCACTGACAGAAGATAAGCAGCAGTACGAAGAAGGCTGCCTATCGGTGCCACAAATATACGACAAAGTTGAGCGCCCGTCACGTGTGAAAATTGAGGCAATTAACCTTGAAGGTCAAGCATTTGAGATAGAAGCTGATGGACTTCTCGCTGTTTGTATCCAACATGAAATGGATCACTTAAATGGCAAATTATTTGTGGATTATTTGTCGCCACTTAAACGTCAGCGTGCGCGAGAAAAAGTCGAAAAAGTTGTTCGTCAACGTGAGCGTGAAAAAGTTGCAGTAAAACGTTAAAAATTTCTATTCTTCAAATATTAATATAGTGTGGATGTGATTTTTGGTTTTTCGTAGTGGTCTGTTGCTTGCATGCGCAGCAGTATTTTTACAGGTCGCGGTATTTCTACAGCCGCTATTACCGAAGCAATATCAAATTGCTCCGGTCTGTGAAACTATTACCCGTGCTTTGCTGAAGCCTAAAGCACAGACGGAAGCCATGTCACATACCATGCATTCACATCATGAACATCATATTGAGCAGGCTCAAGTACCTGAACACCATGACCATCATGATGCAAACCATCAATGTCAATATTGTACCGTCTATGCCAATCTGGTTTTACCGCCTGAATTCGGCATAAAAGAAGTTTTAGTTCGCATACAAGTTCGCTTAGTCGCCTATCAGCAAGCATTCAAACATGTTTATTTTGCGCTACAGCGACTTTTCCTACTCCCGCAAGGGCGTGCACCACCTCTATTTGCATAAATAAAAGCAATTTTTTGTTGGGGTCTTAACTGACTTCAATATCACTTTATTTATGTTTTAGAGCGTATAAAAAATGTCACATTCTAAATTCTTATTACAACCTTTATGGGTTGCGATGTTTGCTGTCTCTCATTCGGGTATAGCTTTTGCTGATTCCCAAAAAAATGATGTCGATACCAAAACACTTCATTCATTGGCACCTATCGTTGTTACAGCACAGCAAGGCAATGATGCAAATGGTCTTATTGTTCATGCAGATCCAAAGCAACCGATTCAGCCAGTACCTGCTACAGATGGTGCAGATTACCTGCAAAGTATTATGGGTTTTAACTCAATACAAAGCGGTGGAACAAATGGCGATGTAACATTCCGAGGTATGTTTGGTTCACGCATCAAAATTCTAACTGACGGAACCGAAAATTTAGGCGCATGCCCAAACCGTATGGATGCCCCAACTTCTTATATCTCTCCAGAAAGTTATGACCGTATTTCTGTCATTAAAGGTCCGCAAACGGTTCAATATGCCAATACGGGTTCAGCAGCGACTGTTCTTTTTGAACGTCAGCCTGAAAAGCTCACTACAGAGAAACCTTATCGTGGGCAAGCCAGTGTTTTGTTAGGTTCATATGGGCGTATTGACCATAATGTTGAAGCGGCAATTGGTAATGAAAAGAAATATATTCGTTTAAATGCTAATCGTTCAGAGTCCAATAGTTATCAAGATGGTGACGGCAATACCGTACCTTCAGCATGGGAAAAATGGAATGCTGATGTGGCGATTGGTTTCACTCCAGATGAAAACACATGGGTTGAACTCACTGGTGGAAAATCTGATGGCGAATCGCTTTATGCTGGACGTTCAATGGACGGTTCACAATTTTCGCGTGAAAGCTTAGGTCTACGTTTTGAAAAGAAAAACATCACTAATGTCATCAAGAAAATAGAAGGGCAGGTGAACTACAGCTATAACGACCATATTATGGATAACTTTAGCTTACGGCAGCCAGAAATAAAGCATGATCATGAAACTCATGAAATATATCTAGATAAATCAGCTATGCAAGTAACGCGTAGAACACTAAATTCACGTTTAGCCATGACCACTGAATGGAATAAATGGAGTTTGATTACAGGTGTAGATTCTCAATTTAATAAACATGGTGGAAGCATGTCTTCACCAAAAATGAATATGCCGTTTAGTCAAGATATGCGTTTTCAATCATACGGTGCTTTTGGTGAGCTTGGTTATCAATGGAACGATCTCAGCAAACTGGTCACAGGTGTGCGTTTAGATCGAGTCACAATTGAAGATGAACGTGCCGACTCTCAAGCACAAGGCTTTAACACCAAACTTGAAAAGACTTTACCAAGCGCATTTGTACGCTGGGAAAACCAACATCCTGAGCATGACCTAAAAAGCTATATCGGTTTAGGTTATGTAGAGCGTATGCCTGATTATTGGGAGCTTTTCTCGCCTGAGCATGGAAATGCTGGCTCAACTAATACCTTTAATGGTGTAAATCCTGAGAAAACACTACAGTTGGATATGGGGTTCCAACAACAACATGGTGCTTTAAATACATGGGCTTCTGCTTATGCAGGCTTAGTAGATGACTATATTTTGATGAATTATCATGATCATAGTCACTTGCATACTAACGAGCATGGTGGGCATGGTAGTCACGGCATTACGCCAGGCGCTAAAAATGTCGATGCAACCATTGCAGGCGCGGAAGCGGGTATTGGATATCAATTTACTGATCATATTCAGGCAGATTTGAGTGCGATGTATGCTTGGGGTAAAAACACCACAGATGATAAACCACTACCTCAAATCTCCCCTTTAGAAGGTCGTTTAAATATTCGCTATGTAGCTGACAAATATAATTTAGGTCTGTTGTGGCGAGCTGTTGCTGAGCAAAACCGCGTGAGTCTACATCAGGGTAACATCGTGGGATATGACCTAAAACCAAGTAAAGGTTTTTCAACTCTTTCTCTAAACGGAAGTTACAACCTTCGTAAAGATATTGATGTCTCTGTCGGCATCGACAACGTATTAGATAAAACCTACACCGAACACTTAAATAAAGCGGGTAGTGCAGGCTTTGGATTTGCGAGTGAAGAGCAGTTCAATAATATTGGAAGAAACTACTGGGTTCGTATGAGCATGAAGTTTTAATAAGCTGTAGCGAATTAAATGAACTGAAAATATTAATTTAATGAGAGAAATGAAATGACAAATAAATTATCGCCTGAACAGTCTTGGTGGGGATGGAAGTTACTTATTGTGGCTTCTATCTTGAGTTTATTGTTTATGATCATTTTTTACTTGGCAATCAACAATGAGCCTGACTACATGCCAAGTCAAAAAAATAAGCAAATGATGGAGACATCTGAGCAAATGAATCACGCTGAAATGCATAGTTCATCGCCTCAATAAGTTCCTAACATTTAAAAATGGAAGTCTGATATCCAGACTTCCATTCTTTATTTTTAGGCTTGGAAAATTATTGATGCATACTCGCCAAGGTTTTTGTTTTACCTTGATTCTGATAAAGACTTAGACCAAGTTTTTGTATATTACGCCCTGATTTGGATAAGAAGTTTTCAATTTTTGGTGAAAGCTTTGCACCACTATAAAGTAATGAATTACGCAAAATCAGATAATAAGCAAACCATGAAGCAGACTGCTGAGGTAATCCGAGTAGTTTCATTCTTTTCTTACCAATAAAAAATTGTGTAAGTTCTAAATGTTGTCGGTAAGCAAGCTTCTGCTGCAAAGAGCGTAAATGCAGATATTTTCTCTCAAAAGGCTCTTTAGATAAGCTTGATCCTAACTCAACACTGCTGTGATCGGAGCGCGGGTGAGCAAACTGCATCCAGTAAAGTAACCGCCAGCCTTGGGTTTCAGATTGAATAAGCCATTTTTCCTCAATACCCATCAGCCAGCCAACATAACGCCAAAAATGTAAAAAATTCTTAGTTTCCTGTTTTGTCGGCCATATTCCTAAAGCTCTAATACCGAGTAAAACCACACTGCTAAACGCTAAATTGGTCATTGCTAAATCAAACTGATTAAGAGGAATTCCCCAAACTTCGCTATCCCAACGATCAGACTTTTTCAATTGCCGGCGAACGAGTGCATGAATAAAGCGAACATAAATGGTCGAGGTAAAGCCTGAACCCAAACGAGAAAGCCCTTGAGGTTCAGTAATATCCACCCACCATTTTGTGGTTTCTGCTAAACGAGTACCCGCCTGTTTCTTTAATGCACCTGTTAAAATTAGAGGCTGATTAAACCCAGGGTATAAATATCCTGCCATCAAAGATAAATCTCTAAGAATAAAACCATTATTTATTCCTAAACGATGAGTAAATTTAATAGCCTCATCAATTTGATGTTGATCTAGCCATTCAGGCTTTTGTTCAATGTAATTAAAGAAACTTTCTAACTCAATAGGTATGGGTTTAGATAAGTCATCGCGGCCTTGAAATAATATCTTCTCAAAAATCATGCGGTGATCTTTGGGATCTTGCATAACCCAATCAATTACTTTATCCATTACAACGTCCCCTTCATAAAGAGCACGTTGTAAAGACACATATTCTGTATAGCTTGGCTGTGCTGGTTTTTCGCAACAGACATTTAAAAACTGAGTAAAGAAATTACTGTCTTGCATGTCATTAAAAGAGGCAAGTCGAGTCGGGCTGCTTGTTTGCATATTGTCACTTACTTATTGAACTGAATAATAAATAGGCTAATATGAATAATTATTCGCATTCAATTCACATTTAAAGAATAAAAAACCAATGAGAAAAGCCCCACAGCAACAGCGTTCAAAAATTATTGTTGACCATATTTTAGAGGCGACACAGCACTGTATTGCCCAATATGGATTGCTCCATACCACCACTCCTAAAATTGCAGAGAGATCTGGAGTAAGTGTGGGTTCAATTTACCAATACTTTGAGAATAAAGATCAAATCATAGAAGAACTGTTGCGCCGTAAAAGCGAACTATTGGGGCAGCAACTCAAAGAATTAGTTATGCAGCAAGGAAATATTCCTTTGGATATCCTTATCCCCTTAGCAATAGAACTAGGATTTGCTGCATTAAAAGCCGATCATGGTTTTTTATAGAGGTACTAAAGCATTGGCATGACTATAGTCATTCGCAAGCTGCTCAGATTTTAGAAAAACATTTTTTTGAAGTTGGACTATATACATTTAGTAGAAATCCCCATCAATGGGACTTCGAACAGGTGAAGCATAAATCCTTTGTAATCATCAATAGTACGCTTTTTACAATGATGAGATATGTTAGTCAGAACAATTTTCTTATCTCAGAACAACAACTTAAACAAGAATTATCGAGCATGATACTGGCTTATTTAAGTCAAAAATAAATAATTAAAATAATTATTGATATAAAACAATTAGTTAATATGATTGTTGTTTTAAAAATGAACGCTCAAGTCATAAGTTTTTAATTTTCGCTTGCAAAGGGATCTTAATCCTCTATAATGCACATCCATCGGCGGTGATGCAGATAGAAACTTGTTGAAAAACAGTTACTTGGAATTGAGTTGGTTGCTT
>NZ_LMOE01000008.1:0-213018 GCF_001423205.1 Acinetobacter sp. Leaf130 | reverse complement strand
CACCGCCGTAAGTTTTTGCACAAATAGTTGCAATCGCAGCAGTTAAAGTTGTTTTACCATGGTCAACGTGACCGATTGTGCCCACGTTTACGTGTGGCTTATTACGTTCAAACTTGGCTTTAGCCATGATGATCTTCCTTTATAAACTGCTCATGCAGGGTCACTGCACGAGCGCTTGGTTTTAACTAAGAATTAGTTTGGGCTTATAGTAATCGAAAGATTACTCGTCGTCACCTTTTTTACCGCCAGTCTGGAACTTAGCGATGATGCCTTCAGCCACGTTACGTGGAGTTTCAGCGTATTTAGCGAATTCCATAGAATAAGTCGCACGACCTTGAGACATAGAACGCATTTGAGTCGCGTAACCAAACATCTCAGCCAATGGAACTTCTGCTTTAATTGCTTTTGTTCCACCAGGAAGATCATCCATACCTTGAACCATACCACGACGACGGTTTAAGTCACCCATGATATCGCCCATGTAGTCTTCTGGAGTTTCTACTTCAACTTTCATGATTGGTTCAAGAAGGATAGGATCAGCTTTCATGAAACCGTCACGGAAAGCGTACGAACCAGCCATTTTGAACGACAATTCATCAGAGTCGACATCATGGTAAGAACCATCGAATAATGTCGCTTTGATACCCACAACAGGGTAACCAGCTAATACACCATTCTTCATACGTTCTTGAATACCTTTGTCAACCGCACCAAAGAATTCTTTAGGTACAGTACCGCCGACAACTTCTTCAGCGAATTGGTATTCTTTACCAGCTTCTTCAACATCCATAGGCTCTAAACGAACATATACATGACCGAATTTACCTTTACCACCTGTTTGACGAACGAACTTACCTTCTTGCTCAACAGTCTTTTTGATTGTTTCGCGGTAAGCAACCATTGGTTTACCAATGTTCGCTTCAACACCGAATTCACGCTTCATACGGTCAACGATGATGTCAAGGTGAAGCTCACCCATACCAGCAATAATTGTTTGACCAGATTCTTCGTCTGTACGAACGCGGAACGATGGATCTTCTTTAGCCAAACGACCTAAAGCAATTGACATTTTTTCTTGGTCAGCTTTAGTTTTTGGTTCAACAGCCAATGAAATTACTGGCTCTGGGAATTCCATACGCTCAAGTGTAATGATGTTTTTCTCATCACATAATGTATCACCAGTAGTAACGTCTTTAAGACCTACACACGCTGCGATATCACCTGCACGGATTTCATCAAGATCTTGACGTTCGTTCGCATGCATTTGCACGATACGACCGATACGTTCACGCTTAGATTTAACTGGGTTATAAACCGGATCACCTTGTTTAAGAACACCAGAATAAACACGTACGAATGTTAAGTTACCTACGAACTTGTCGTTCATGATTTTGAACGCTAACGCAGAGAACGGAGCTTCGTCAGATGCTTCACGAGACGCTTTAGTTTCGTCTTTGTCGTCAAGGATACCTTCGATCGCTTTAACTTCTGTAGGTGATGGTAAGAATTCAATTACAGCATCCAACATACGTTGAACACCTTTGTTTTTGAACGCAGAACCACAAAGCATTACTTGAATTTCAGAAGCTAATGTACGAGCACGTAAACCTGCAATGATCTCTTCTTTAGAAAGATCACCTTCTTCAAGGTACTTGTCCATTAATTCTTCAGAAGCTTCAGCCGCAGCTTCAACCATTTTGGTACGCCATTCATTAGACGTATCAACTAGGTCAGCTGGAATTTCAGCATATTCAAACTTCATACCTTGAGATGCTTCATCCCAGATAATCGCTTTCATTTCGATAAGGTCAACAACACCTGCAAACGTATCTTCTGCACCGATTGGCACAACGATAGGTACAGGATTACCACCTAAACGAGTTTTAACTTGCTCAACAGCACGGAAGAAGTTTGCACCAGTACGGTCCATCTTGTTCACGAATGCTAAACGAGGCACTTTATATTTGTTTGCTTGACGCCATACAGTTTCAGACTGAGGTTGTACGCCACCAACTGCACAGTAAACCATGCACGCACCGTCAAGAACACGCATAGAACGTTCAACTTCGATTGTGAAGTCTACGTGTCCCGGGGTGTCAATTACGTTGATACGGTGTTGTTCGAATTGGTTACCCATACCAGACCAGAAACAAGTTGTAGCAGCCGAGGTAATTGTAATACCGCGCTCTTGCTCTTGTTCCATCCAGTCCATTGTTGCTGCACCATCGTGTACTTCACCAATTTTGTGAGATACACCTGTGTAGAACAAAATACGTTCTGTTGTAGTTGTTTTACCTGCGTCAATGTGCGCAGAAATACCGATGTTACGGTAATTACTAATTGGGGTTTGGCGAGCCATGATGTCTACATTCCTAAATGTTATATTTAAAACAGGACGCATCAATTAAATTGATGCGTACAAATATCCAAGCAGGCAACTTAAATACCCGCAAAGCTCCCACTTTGATAAAGAGCAATGTTGAATCGAGCTGCTGTACGCATGAATATTCTCCTGATTAGGGACTGTTTTATCCGCTTAGAAACGGTAGTGAGAGAAGGCTTTGTTGGCTTCAGCCATACGATGCACGTCTTCACGTTTTTTGATTGCTGCACCTTTACCTTCAGCTGCATCAAGCAACTCACCAGCAAGACGTAAAGCCATCGTTTTTTCAGAACGCTTAGCAGCAGCATCTACTAACCAACGCATCGCTAAGGCAGTACGACGGGATGGGCGTACTTCCATAGGTACTTGATAAGTAGCACCACCAACACGGCGTGCTTTTACTTCAACCATAGGACGAACTTTTTCAAGAGTAGTCTCGAAAAATTCAACTGGGTCTACTTTGTTTTTTTCTTGAACACGTTCTAAAGCACCGTAAACGATACCTTCAGCAACAGATTTTTTACCATCTTGCATTACGTGGTTCATGAATTTAGCGATTGTTTGGCTGCTAAATTTTGGATCTGGAAGGATCTCACGAGCAGCGACTACGCGACGTCTTGGCATTTTAATACACCTAATAATATGACACTTCAGGATAATCCAGCAGTTTGTACAAGTGTCATGTACACGACGCTGGCCTTACTATACGTCGCTTGAATTACAAATCTATGAAGAATTCAAACAAGCGAAACGCTAAAGGGCTTATTGGACTAGTTTCCTAGAATTACTTCTTAGGACGCTTAGTACCGTATTTAGAACGTGATTGATTACGATCTTTAACACCAGCACAGTCTAATGAACCACGAACGGTATGGTAACGTACACCTGGTAAGTCTTTAACACGACCACCACGGATAAGAACAACACTGTGCTCTTGTAGGTTATGACCTTCACCACCGATGTAGCTAGATACTTCAAAACCTGAAGTTAAGCGAACACGGCAAACCTTACGCATAGCTGAGTTAGGTTTTTTAGGTGTAGTTGTATAAACACGTGTACAAACACCACGACGTTGTGGACAAGCCTTCAACGCAGGAACTTTGGATTTTTCAACCAAAGTCGTACGACCCTTACGGATCAACTGATTCGTTGTTGCCATATGGCAATTCTCCCGTTATTAAAAAACCTTAAAAAGAAATACCTCTTTTTAAGGGCACATAATTGTAAGCTAAGATGCAAAAATGGTCAACACGGCAATACTTACCAAATGTTGACCATATCAATCTTTGACAGGATAACTTACAAATTTAAATAGAGTTCAAATTTTATTTTTAAACCTCTTATTTGTAAGCGTATTGTTAAGAGTATTTTTTATCATCCAGCCCCTCCTCATCTTCCTCTGGAGCTAAAGCTGGTTTTTGCTCAGTATGCTCATGTTCCTCTACATGTTTATCGGCAAGTTGCTCGATACCCTGATGAACATTTTCCTGAATTTTCTCTTCGCTCTTTTTACTTTCTGTCGGCTTTAAGACAATAGATACTTTTGAAATTACATCATGATTTTCTACTTCATGATGATGCGCAGCGTGAATATTGCCATCTTCACCAGCATTTAAAAGACGTGGACTGGCTTTCTGAATGAGTGTAACCGCAGCATAATAAGCCTGTAGCGGAGATAAATGCTCACTTGGATGTTCATTTAAATAATGTCTTGCAGCTCCAAAGATAGCTTGTGCTTTATGACCAACATCTTCTTGTAGTTTCCAGCTATACACTGCGCTTAAAACAGCACCAGCAATTGGGGTAACTTTACCAAAGGCAGAGAGCTTCGGAATACGATTTAACCACCCCCATTTAAACTCTCCGTCTTCATCGACTAACCAGTTCTTTAAAGTATCAAAATCAGTAGTTGAACCTAACACTTGCTGAAATTGATGAATATCTTGCGTTTCCAACATATTTCGTAATGTTTTTAAAGCTAACAATAAAGTTTGCTTTTCAGCAATCAGACTAATATCCACTTCTTTAAAGATAAACTCGACAACATCTTGGTCAGTAACTTCTTGAAGGTCAAAGCCATGTGATCTTCCTGTCTGATAAATCGTTCTCAAGACCAAAACGAGTGAAACAGGAACATCTACAGCAGCGCCAACCACACCGGACACACCTGTGATTGCCCCTTGTATTGTCGCAATTAATTTGTTTTGTTCAATGAGCGCCTGACTTAAACGTTGAGAACGGCCCGTATCCTTAGTTAGTTCAAATAAATCTTTAGCCCCCGCTTCTTCCAAGATTTTTTCAGTTAAGGTGCTTTTTGAACTAAAGTCATTCAACCAATCAAATAAATAGCCTGAAACTTTTTGATCCCAATCTGGGGAAAGAAATGTAGCCACACCATTTACTTTTGTAAAATGCCGTCCAAAGACCTGACGAGTTACTTTCGGTAATTGTTCTCGAAGCATTTGTTGAGGACTTTCATATTGCTCAACTTCAAATGGGCTTTTTGTTCTCGATCTACCTTCAACCGTTTTACCAGCTGGAATTGGTTCAATTACCTTACTTACATCACCTGATTGGCTCTGTTGCAAGATACTCAATCCTGTAGAACTGAGCTTTTTAGCCACTCCGAAGACCTGAGAAAACAAATTGTCAGATTGATTATTATTGAATTTTGTCATCAAGTACCTCGATTTTTTAATTTATCTAATTAGACATAAATACTAGGTGGAATGTGGATTTATCTCAACTTGTATGTGTGTATTTTAGTTAACCCTAAATGCAACATACCATGTATTTAGTTATTTTTTTTAAATGTAAAATTGTCATAAAGATTTGCCATAAGAAATAAAAATCCTTTCTGCTATCATGTTAACAACGAAAAAACATGAGTCTTGTTTTCTTATAGCTATATTCTCCTATTCATTTTCATAGCTGTTGATCACCATAGACTCTTAATATCACCATAAAGGGACCTGTAGATGAAACGTGTTGTAATCACTGGTATGGGTATTAACTCATGTATCGGTAACTCTTTAGAAGCAGTTACTCATTCACTTCAAAACGGAATCTCCGGGACACGTTTTAACCCAACTTATGCTGAACTCAATTTTAAAAGTCATGTGAGCGCTGCTGCGGAACAAGATTTTGATCATATTGACCGTAAGTTAAAACGCTTTATGGGCGTATGTGCAATGTACGCTTACAATGCTGCTGTAGCTGCTGTTGAACACGCAGGACTTACTGCTGAGCAAATCGGTGGTAATCCACGTTACGGTATCGCAGGCGGTTCAGGTGGTGGTTCAACTGCATCTGTTGTTGAAATGACAGAGCTTTTAGAGACTAAAGGTGCACGTAAAGTAGGACCTTTCTTCGTACCACGCAACATGTCAAACACGATTACTGCAAACGTAGGTGTTGCATTTAAACTACAAGGTATTGCTCATACCATTACAAGTGCTTGTGCAACTTCTGCTGACGCAATTGGTTATGCGTACAACCTTATTCAACTTGGTAAACAAGATCTTATGCTTGCTGGCGGTGGTGAAGAAGATCATTGGTCTCAAAGTTTATTATTTGATGCAATGGGTGCGCTTTGCTCGAAATATAATGAAACTCCAGAAACAGCATCTCGTCCATATTCAGCAGACCGTGACGGTTTCGTTATTGCTGGCGGTGGTGGTTTTGTCGTACTTGAATCACTTGAACACGCTCAAGCACGTGGTGCCAACATTTTAGCTGAAGTTGTTGGTTATGCTGCAAACAGCGATGGTGCAGACATGGTTGCTCCAAGTGGTGAAGGCGCTACACGTTGTGTATTAATGGCACTTGAAGAAGCTAAACAACATGGCGTAGAAAAAATTGACTATGTAAATACACATGGTACATCTACTCCAGCTGGTGACATTACAGAACTTAAAGCAATGGAACGTGCATTTGGCGAAGGCAATGTACCTCCTCTTAGCTCAACCAAATCTATGACAGGTCATAGCTTAGGTGCAGCTGGCGTACAAGAAGCTATTTACTCTGTTCTAATGATGCAAAATGACTTTATTGCACCAAACATCAATGTGACTGAACTTGATGAAGGCGCAAAACCTTTTGATATCGTACTTGAAAAACGTGATGCAAAATTGAATACTGTAATGAGTAACAGTTTTGGCTTTGGCGGTGTTAACGCTTGCCTTATTTTCAAGAAGTGGGATGCATAATCCCACGTAGGATTATCAATGGATGCACCTTCTGATGCTTTTTTGTGGGTAAAAGCATTACATATTATTGCTGTGGTTTGTTGGTTCGCTGCTTTGTTCTACTTACCACGTTTATATGTTTACCATGCCATGAGTGAAGATGCAGCTAGTCATCAACGCTTTGAAGTAATGGAACGTAAGTTGTATCGCGGAATTATGTGGCCTTCTATGATTGCCACATTAATTACCGCCCATTTTCTTGTCGAATGGGGCGATGCAACTCGACATTACCATCAGGCAACATGGTTTTATCTTAAAGTTGCTTTAGTCGCTTTATTAATCATCTACCATTTGGTATGTGGCTACTATCGTAAAAAACTTATCGGAAATGCACACTATAAATCACATAAGTTCTGGCGTTTCTTTAATGAAATGCCAACTTTAATCTTATTTGCTGTAGTGATTTTAGTTGTCGTAAAGCCTCAGTTTTAACTGGGGCTTTTGCTTTTCTGAGCAATTCCTTTAATTTAGACAATAAAAACTCGCAGAGTTATCCCTATATTTAACTTTTTCAATCAAAAGCATAAAATCAACGCTCTCTTAAAGTTATACCCAATGAGTAACTCTGACCCTTTATTTACTAATAAGTAATCTATACTATCCTAAAGAAATAGATGAACTCATTTAATGGCAAAGCTATGCTAACCCTTACTGCCCTTAAACACTCAACCCAACAACAATTTATACGTCTTACGCTTTTTATTTTTCGTCACTTAAAAAACTATCCCATCAGATATCTAACGACTCAAGAAAAAGTATTAGCACAACTTGTTTTCGGTGACATGCTCAATTGTGAACAACCTAAAATTATCGCTACTCGCTACCTTCCTTGGCAGTCTTGCGGTATTTTTATGGCACCAAATGGAAATATTTACGTCAACCCTTCCGACTACAGTGAAAATTACGCTCTAGAATCTAAATTTATGCAGGGTATTTTTATTCACGAACTCACTCATGTCATGCAATATCAAAAAGGTATTCATGTACTACTTAAAGGTGCATTGTTGCAATCGGCCTATTATCTTAGCTTTAAAAATTACAATCCCTATAAATACACCTACTCTCCCCACAAGGCGTTTAGCTCTTATAACATTGAACAACAAGGTGAAATTGCCCGTGACATTTGCTCTGGGAAAATCCCAAATATTATCTGTTCACCTCAACTTCATTTGTAACTAAATAATCAGTCTTTCTTTGAACGTAACATCTTTTGCTTAATGTAAATGAGAATTCTTATAAATCAGAAATACTTATCTAAACAAGAAAATCACGCTTACTTAATTCAAATTATTGAAAAAAATATAACGCGCTTATTCCAAATTGGCTTGTGATAAGGCAGTATACAAACAATAAAAATAATGAAGCCTGTTTCTATTCTATACAGAAAATCTCGTTATTTTTACGCAGAAAATATGTGATTGGTATATATTATTGATCTTGACATTTTTGTTTACTATTTTAATTGTTTACTATCGTATCATACACATCGTTGAAAAATTATATCTATAAAAATCAACACTATGTGTATCTATATTCGTTATGATCTAGGATTAGGTTTGAATGAAAAGTTTTAAAGTTGCCCTTGCTCAGTTTTCTCCGCATATTGGCAATATTGACTCAAACACCAAAAAGATGATTGAGCAAGTGAATCAGGCGAAAAAACAAAACGCTGACCTGATTATTTTTCCCGAGCTTTCTGTTATTGGTTATCCGGCTGAAGACTTACTGTTACGTCCAAATTTAAATAAACGTATGCAAAAGGCTTTTGCTCAACTTGCCGAAGTTAAAGATATTGTCATGGTTTTCGGATTTGTAAACCAGACAGAAGATGGTCAACGTTATAATTCTGCTGCTGTCATGAAAGACGGTCAAGTTTTGGGTGTTTTTAATAAACACAATTTACCAAACTATGGCGTCTTTGATGAAAAACGTTATTTCCAAAAAGGACATCAGCATTTGGTGTTTGAATATCTTGGACATAAGTTTGGCGTATTGATTTGTGAAGATATCTGGTCAATTAATACCGTAAAACAGTTAAGCCAATTAAATGTTGATACTGTTCTTGTACTCAATGCATCACCATATGAAGTCGGTAAACCACAACACCGTACACAAACCTTAAGTGAACTTGCAAAACAACTTCATCTGAATATTGTTTACGTTAACCAAGTAGGTGGACAAGACGATTTAATTTTTGATGGCACAAGTTTTGTCAGCAATAAAGATGGTCGAATTGCTTTACAAGCACCAAGCTTTAAAGAAGACCTCTACATCGCTGAATTTGAACCAAAAAACAAAGCATTTAAAGTCACAGAATCAGCTCCTGCTTTAGAAACATTTGCAGAGATCTATCAAGGGTTAGTTCTGGCAACACGTGACTATGTAGAGCGTTCAGGTTTCCCTGGTGTAATTTTAGGTTTATCTGGTGGTATTGATTCTGCCCTTACACTTGCTATTGCTGTTGATGCAATTGGTGCAGAAAAAGTACAAGCCGTAATGATGCCTTATACCTACACTTCTCAAATTAGTGTTGAAGATGCAGCAGAACAAGCTCGTCGTATGGGTGTGACTTTTGGTATTGCTGAAATACATTCAGTTGTAAATAGCTTTATGCAAACCTTGTATCCTTTCTTTGGCAACTCACCAGCAGATGCAACCGAAGAGAATTTACAAGCGCGCGCACGCGGCACATTACTCATGGGTTTATCAAATAAATTTGGTAATTTAGTACTCGCTACTGGCAACAAGTCTGAGCTTTCAGTTGGCTACTGTACACTTTATGGTGACATGGTTGGTGGTTTTGCTGTTCTAAAAGATGTTTATAAAACGATCGTATTTGAATTGGCAAAATACCGTAATAGCTTAAGTGAAACTCCTGTTATTCCTGAACGTGTTATTACTCGTCCACCTTCAGCAGAACTTCGCCCAGACCAAAAAGACCAAGACTCTTTACCTGCATATGATGTATTAGATGCCATTCTTTACGCATACATTGAAGAAGATTTAAGTCAGGCAGATATTATTGCCAAAGGTTTTGATAAAGAAGTAGTTGAAAAAGTCATCCGTTTAGTTGATCGTAATGAATACAAACGTCGTCAAGGCGCTATCGGTCCGAGAATTACCTCTCGTGCATTTAGCCGCGAACGACGTTATCCGATTGTCAACGGTTGGACAGCGAATGACTGAGCAAAAAAACTCATCAAAAACTATAACACTTGCTCAAGCACTTTTGCTTGAGCAGGTGGAATTTTTTAAAAAACAATTATCTATAGAAAACTCACCTATTTATTTCCAGCAGTTCATTCAACTCTTTATGCAACATGCTGACGAAATCAAGCTTCATGAAGTGGTGGATTTAGAGCAACTACAAGCCGTTGTGAAACGCTATGCTTTTGAAATGCAGCTAGGTGCTGGTTTACTTGAGTTTATTGGGGAAATTGCGCAGCGTATTTATCTGTCTGCTATGAAGTCTCCAATTCAGCTACAAGATTTGGTATCTGACCACCAATTTGAAATGTGGCTCTCCAAATTTTTGGAAATGGAGCATATTCCTCATTATCTCAACCAGTTTTTAAGAACTAGCCCCGCCGTTCAACAACTTTGCCAATATATTGCTACCTCAACCTTAGAACAGAAAATACCAAAATTTCTAAATGCATCTAGAGTAGATGACTATCATTTTGAATGGCAACATAAACTCAAAAAATTCTCTTTTTTACAACAACAACGTCTTGAGCATAAACTTGAAACTTGGATTGCCAGCTTTATTCACGAGCAACTTACAGAATTAAGTCTTTTGTCGACTGAAGATTTAGAAAGTCTGATACGACATGTCTGGGAAGATCTTAGACATAAAAAAATGTATGAGTTTATGAAACAATTAACTCCTCTTGATGTTGAAGAGTTCTTTGTTTTAATTTACGAATATTGGAAAGAATTACGCCAGTCACAATTTATGCAAGATCTTATTTTGTATGGCGTAGAAGTTTTTTATGAATTTTACAAAGACGAGAGTTTATTTGAAGTATTAAGTGAGATTGGTTTAACCGAAACCGATTTACAAACTGAAGCTTTACGTTTTTACCCTAAAGTCATGAATGTCTTTAATGAACACGGTATTTTAGAGCCGTTACTTCAAGCGATTTTAGCTCCTTTTTATCAAAGCCCAAAAACACTCGATATGATTGAAAAACATTTTAATGAGTAAAAAAAAGACAAAAAGAAACCATGCATGAGCATGGTTTTTAAAATGGTGGCTATGACGAGACTTGAACTTGTGACCCCCGCATTATGAGTGCGGTGCTCTAACCAACTGAGCTACATAGCCGTAAACTGTGTGCGCATTATCTATAGTTCTGCAGAACAGGTCAAGAGTTCAAAATCATTAAATTCCATCAAATGAACAAATAAGATTCAGATCACCTTTATTTGTTCATTTTTTAGCAAATTTATGTTTTAAATAATTGATCGACCAAAAGAAATGTATTAAAAATCTAATACCAGTTTTTTTACCTTTTGCCCTCGATCCCCAAATCATCATACTCTGTTGTGAAATCTTTCCTGCATCACTGAGGTATCGATCAAAATGTTCTGCTTTACCTTCCAAAATAGCAGTTTCACATGTATCGTATACCCCTTCACAACATAGGCATTCAATATCAATATTTAATGTTTCGAACGCTTATAAAATTGATTAGACTTGGCAAGTACAACTATAAAAACATCTCCATCTTCAGGAACTGTTAAAGCAAATTGTTCCCAATGAATGTATTCATCAGTGACTATGCTTATCACAACAATTAATCACAGCAACAATCATTAGTTCAAGTCCATATACATAAACATGTATTTCTTTAGGTTGTAATGAAATAAATTTGCTAAGTTAAGCACACAACCTTCTGCGTCAGCATAGCTAAATACATGCTCTGTATATTTCTGTTTTAACTCATTTAACAATGCTACATGTCCAAGCGCACCGTAAGCTTAATGTAACTCGTACTTTGTGCCCACGTGTTACGAGTTCATCCATTTGAGATAAAAATGGTAATAGCGAATACCACCTGCAATTAAGATGCTTATTGCCTTAAGCTAACGGGAATAATTTTTTAAATATAAATAAGCTAATAAAAAAATCAAAAACATCTCATCATTATAAAGTCAGTCTTTACAAACTGTTTAATCAAAAAATAAGCATAAAAAAAGACCACGCAGGAGCGTGGTCTATAAAATGGTGGCTATGACGAGACTTGAACTTGTGACCCCCGCATTATGAGTGCGGTGCTCTAACCAACTGAGCTACATAGCCTTAAACTGTGCGCGCATTATCTTAGTTTCTTTAATGCACGTCAAGAAAAATTTTAAATAAATTAGGTGAAGTGAGCCTATAAGCCGGGTTCTGTCGAGGATGGTCATTCCTCTAGGCGTACAATCACTCATACGCTCAAGCGACCTACCCGAATCCAGTACGGGCCGTACCTCAGGATTCCTATTTGGTCTTGCTTCTGGTGGGGTTTACCATGCCGTGAACTGTTACCAGACACGCGGTGCGCTCTTACCGCACCCTTTCACCCTTACCTCACGAATGAGGCGGTCTACTCTCTGCTGCACTTTCCGTCGGCTTTCACCGCCCAGGCGTTACCTGGCACCCTGCCCTATGAAGCCCGGACTTTCCTCCCCTGCTTCAGTCACGAAGACCTCCACAGCAGCGACCATCCAGCTCACTTCAGGGGCGCATATTAACAAATTTATTTACTAATTGCTTGTGCTTTTTTGAGCAATTAGTTTTTTATATTTGTCGAATAGCTGTTCTTCCGTTTCCTCATGCTCTGGATCTTTAGGAATACAATCTACAGGACAAAACAATTGGCATTGCGGTTGGTCATGATGACCAACGCATTCAGTGCACAAATCTGGATGAATTTCATAAATCACTTCACCCATGAAAATTGCTTCATTCGGGCAAACTGGTTCACAAACATCACAGTTTATGCATTCATCGGTGATATATAACGACACGTTACCAACCTTGTTGATGTTTACGTTCAAAGGCCTCAACCACAGCTTGCGGAACAAACTTGGTTACATCCCCTTTTAAACGAGCAATTTCCCGAATCAATGTCGAAGAAATAAAAGAGTACTGCTCAGATGGTGTTAAAAACACCGCTTCAAAATGTGGGTCAAGTTGACGGTTCATATTGGCAAGTTGAAATTCATATTCAAAATCAGAAACCGCTCTTAAACCACGAAGTACTGCGGTTGCCTTTTGTTCTTTGAAAAAATTAACCAGTAAACCATCGAAGCCTACAAATTCAACATTTGATAGATGGCTTAAAGATGATTGTGCCAGTTCAACTCTTTCTTCTAGACTGAACAAGGGGTTCTTATGATGTCCAATTGCAATTGCTACTACAACCTCATCAAACATTCTTGATGCTCTAGTAACTAAATCAACGTGTCCATTCGTGATGGGGTCAAATGTTCCAGGATAAATTACACGCGTTTTAGACATCCGCTAGTACTCTAATTGTATTGTGAACCTATTTTAGCAAAAGTTATACATGAGGCGAAATATTCATGTGCAGGAAAAACTTCACCTTAGCATCAGTTTACGGCACAATAGGCATAATTGTGGAAGTTTGAATTATGGCGAAAGCAACAGTAGTAAAGAAACATAATGGCGGAACAATCGCACAAAATAAACGTGCCCGTCATGATTATTTTATCGAAGAAAAATTTGAAGCGGGCATGTCACTTCAAGGTTGGGAAGTAAAATCCTTACGTGCTGGGCGCATGACTTTGACGGAAAGTTATGTCATTTTCAAGAATGGCGAAGCATTTTTACTTGGCTCACAAATTCAGCCTTTATTATCGGCTTCGACCCATGTGGTACCTGAAGCAACACGTACCCGTAAGTTATTGCTCTCCCGCCGTCAGCTTGAACACCTGATGGGTGCAGTTAACCAAAAAGGTTACTCGTGTGTTCCTTTGGCGTGTTACTGGAAAGGTCACTTGGTTAAACTTGAAATTGCACTTGTGAAAGGTAAACAACTTCACGACAAACGTGCAACTGAAAAAGACCGTGACTGGCAACGTGATAAAGCTCGTATATTTCATAAGTAATTTAATGAAAAGCCTCTTTTTTAGAGGCTTTTTTGTTATGGAATTTATTAATTTAGCCTATATAAAAGTCCAGCAATATATTCACCAAACCACTTAGCTGTATCTAAGTCACCTTGTGGAGGAGTGATCTCAACAGGAGCATTGTCTGACTGGGTCATTAAGCCTAAACAACTCGATAATCGGTTTAAATCTTTTTCACTATGCCCTGTCGTCATTAAAGGTAAACCTGACCACAACATGCCATGTTGCATGGCAAAAATATTTAATTGTTGTAATACCGCTAGTTTATCGCCACTCAATCCGCCCGAATTTGCAAAGCCAGCCGCAAGCTTGCCTTGCCATAAGCGCTCTTTCCAACGCTTAGAAGTACTGTCCATAAACTTTTTAAAGTCGGCAGTCATACTTCCCATATAGGTAGGAGATCCGAAAATAATGCCTTGTGATGCATCAAGCGCATCCCAATCAATATGTTCAATATTCATTAGATGTACTTTTACCCCCATCACCTCTGCACCAGCAGCAATAGCGAAAGCTACCTTGGCGGTATGACCATATGGACTGTGGTAGACAATAGAGAGATGTTTTTCAGGCAAAGACATAAGATTAAAATTTTGAGCGATTTTTTCTATTTTATCATTTTATTAGCGCTTGCTAAACCTACATCTATAAATATGAAATATAAGCGTTTCAATACGGTTCACAATCGTAATATTTTCAAACTCAATAAAAACTCTCTTATTCTGTTTAATTACGACAAAATAAGAGAGTGAATTTACTTATGTTTATAAAGCTTATATAAAAACAAAGGTAGCCATACGTCCAGTCTTCGCATCACGGCGATAAGAAAAATAATCATCGCTCTGTTGATAAGAACATTGATCTCCACCTAAAACCTGTTTCACACCTAGACTCTGCAAAATAAAACGCGCAATTGCATATAAATCTGCATGAAATTTATTTGGAGCTGCCCCCTCAACAAAAGCTGTTCCTAACTCTGGATATTTATCACAAAAAGCAGCCTTTACTTCGGCCCCAATTTCAAAACAAGGTTGACTAATCGCAGCTCCTAACCATGCCCAAGTTGGAGGGTTCTGCATCGCGGCAACTGTATTTTCAACAATCCCGCCAGCTAAACCTCGCCAACCTGCATGCAAGTTTGCGACTTCCGTACCTTCAGCATTTCCTAAGACGATAGGTAAACAATCAGCGGTCATCATCATTAAAGCATGGCCTTTAGTTTGAGTGACCAAACCATCACCGATTAATGCCTTAAAAGGAATTTGTTCATTTACTGTATGGCAAATCGTACTATGTGTTTGAGTCATCCATGTCATTTTTTTAACACCGAACTTCGCAAACACATCTAACAATATCATGCGATGTTGCTGAACACGTTGTGCCTCATCGTTGACATGTAAAGCCAGATTAAAACCAGACAACTCAAGTTGATCCGTTGGTAATGCCAAAGGATGTTGAACACGTGTCTGCCCTACACATACGCCTTGAGGTAACCCTTGAACAAATTCCATATACGCGTCCTTAATATGCAGCGTTTTCTGAACGTAACACATTCACTAAATGTGTAAAATCTTCAGGCCACGGCGCTTCAAATAACATTTCTTCACCAGTACGAGGATGTTTTAAGCCCAATTTAGCTGCATGCAATGCTTGGCGTTTAAAACCACGTAAAGTATCAATGAGTAATTCAGACGCCCCTGCAGGTACACGTACACGATTCATATAAATCTGATCGCCAATCAGTCCATAACCGATATAACTAAAATGCACACGAATCTGATGAGTTCGACCTGTTTCAAGACGAGCTTGTACACGTGTAAAATCTCTAAAGCGTTCTTTTACATTGTAATGGGTCACAGCATCGCGCCCACCCGGTAAAATCGCCATTTTCACACGGTCAACTGGATGGCGTTTGATAGGTTCATCAATAGTACCGCCAGCAATAATATTTCCATAAACAACTAAGTCGTATACACGGTAAACCGATTTATTTGCCAACTGTTTGCTTAAAGAAAATTGTGCCTCAAGACTCTTAGCAACGACTAACAAACCGCTGGTATCTTTATCAATACGATGTACTAGACCAGCGCGAGAAAGTTCCGACAATTTTGGAAAATGATAAAGCAAGGCATTCACTAAAGTTCCAGAACTATTGCCAGCCCCTGGATGTACCACCATGCCGACAGGTTTATTGATGACTAAAATGTCGTCATCTTCATAGACAATATTAAGTGGAATATTTTCAGGTTGGCTCGTGGTTTGAGCCTCGAGCTCAACTTCGAGTGTAAGCAGTTCTGTCCCTTCACAACGGTGCTTTGGCTTGACAATGTTACCATTCACCAACAGATGGCCATCCTTCAACCATTGTTTAAGCTTTTCACGTGAAAACTCATTCCACACCAAGGCTGCTACCTGATCGATACGTTGCCCCAGATAGCTTTCATCTAGCTGAACTTGCAACGATAAACGTGTTGCAGTTGTATCAGAAGTATGGTTATCTGCATCCTCAGAATCTTCAAGTAAATTGAAGTCGGTTTCAGATAAGTTTGTGTTTGAAGATTGTGCTGAAGTCATTTGATCATTGAGATAAAAGTGGTTTAATAGCGCAATTGTAGCTCATTGCCCAACATAACAGAGGAGTTTTTATGTCGCTACCACGTTATAAAATTACGATGCTTGCCTTATCTTTAGGTTTAGCGTCTGCATTTGTGGGCTGTAGCAGCAATCCAAGTAAAAAAGAAGTGGTCGATAGTGGCCCACAATCTAGTGAACAAGCTTACTTCGAAAAGGCCCAAAAGTCGCTTGACCGTGGTCAATATCTTGATGCGACCAAGTCTTTAGAAGCAATCGATACTTATTATCCGACTGGACAATACGCACAACAAGCACAACTTGAACTTCTCTATTCGAAATTTAAGCAAAAAGATTATGAAGGCTCAATTGCCTTAGCGGAACGTTTTATTCGTTTAAATCCTCAGCATCCAAATGTAGATTATGCTTATTATGTTCGTGCTGTAGCGAATATGGAGCAAAACTACGATAGTTTGATGCGCTATACATCTTTGCAACAATCTCATCGTGATGTGAGCTATTTAAAAGTTGCTTATCAAAATTTTGTTGATTTAATTCGTCGTTTCCCAAGTAGCCAATATTCTGTTGATGCCGCTCAACGCATGAAATTTATTGGACAAGAACTTGCTGAAAATGAAATGACTGCTGCACGTTTTAATGTTAAACGTAAAGCTTGGATCGCTGCTGCAGAGCGTTCTCAATGGGTAATTGAACATTATCCACAAACTCCTCAAGTTCCAGAAGCTTTAGCAACTTTGGCATACAGCTATGACAAATTAGGCGATAAAGCAACTTCACAACAATATATTGAAGTTTTAAAACTCAATTATCCTAGTCTTGTGAAAAAAGACGGCACAGTTAACATGCGTGCTGCTCGTAAAGAAGGCAACTGGATTAACCGTGCGACTTTAGGTATTTTTGGCCGTGAATCTACTGCCGCAACACCAGAAAGCACAAGTGAATCAGAAGCTCCAAAACGTGGCTTCCTTAATCGTGTTAGCTTCGGTTTAATTGGCAATTCAGATAAAGAAGAAACTGCTGAGCCAGAGCAAACACAAGTTGAAGCACCAAAATCAGAACGTAGTTGGACAAACCGTTTAAGCTTTGGTTTATTAGACAAACCTGAGCCACAAGCAGCAGAAAATACAACTGTTGCTCCTGCTGTTACCTCTACAGATACATCAACTGATTCTCAATCAGATGATGCGAAACAAGGTGTAGATGACGCTGCTCAATAAGTTTAAGCTTTAAAAAACATCAACAAACAGGCAAGTGATATCACTTGCCTGTTTGTTTTTATAAAATATTAAAATATTTATTGGATAGATCTTGCCTCATCATGTCAGAATATTCTGACTCACTCTCTCATCAGTTTTAATACGGTTATCTGAATTATGGCAATTCCACAACATACGATTGATCAAATTTTAGATCGCACAGATATTGTCGATCTGATTGGTCAGCGTGTGAAACTGAAAAAGACGGGACGTACATATTCCGGCTGTTGCCCTTTTCATCAAGAAAAATCTCCATCGTTCCACGTCTATCGAGACAAGCAGTATTATCACTGCTTTGGCTGTCAGGCCAACGGTAACGCGATCCGTTTTCTGATGGACATTGATAACCGAAACTTTATAGATGTAATGAAAGAGTTATCGAGTAGCGCTGGAGTTGAACTACCCAAAGATAATACCGAAAACAAAAAACTGTCTTATACCCGTCAGGTTACGAAGCCGCCAGTTGCTAAAGCAAATACGGCGGAGCCCGTTGTTCCTCAGCAGCCAATAGATGATAGCTACAACTCGCTTGAACCAGTATTTTTTGATGACCCTTTTGCCCAATTTGAACAGCCTTTCAACTTTGAGGAACCTGTTCAAGAAGGTAATTTATATGACTTACTGGAAAATATTGCACAGTTCTATGAACACCAATTACCTAACAGTCAAAAAGCAAAAAACTACTTTAAACAACGTGGCTTAACTAATCAGACGATTCAATTTTGGCGCTTAGGCTATGCACCAGAAGATTGGCAACACCTAGAGAAAGCTTTTCCTTATGACATTGATGGTTTAAAGCAACTTGGGCTTATCCGTTCAAGCGATAATGGTCGTGATTTTGACTTATTACGTGACCGTGTGATTTTTCCGATTCGAGACCCGAAAGGCCGCGTCGTTGGTTTTGGTGGACGTGCCTTAAATGATGAGATTAAGCCCAAATACATTAACTCGCCTGACTCAGAGGTCTTCCATAAAAATCAGCTACTTTACGGGCTTTATGAAGGTAGAAAACTTAAGTCTAACGACTGGTTAATGGTTGAAGGCTACATGGATGTCATTGCACTTCAGCAATATGGCATTACAGGAGCTGTTGCAACTTTAGGAACAGCAAGTAATACAGAACATCTTAATATTTTATTTAAACAAAATAGCCGTATTACCATTGCTTTTGACGGCGATGCTGCGGGTCAAAAAGCAGCACGCAGAACGTTAGAAATTGCTTTACCACTTCTCAATGATGGTCGTGAACTCAAATTTTTCGTACTACCGAATGACCATGACCCCGATTCTCTGATCCGTCGTGAAGGGCTTGAAAATTTCCAAAAACTACTACAACAGTCCCCTCTTTTGTCTGATTTTGTCTTTGCCCATTTAACAGGTCAACATGACATCAGTACCCCTGAAGGCAAAAGCTTGGTCATGGGAGAACTCCGAGAACTGACTGAACTATTACCCAAACAGGGTTCGTTCCGTTATTTACTCAATCAATCTTTCCGTGAAAAACTCGGACTGGGTAAACGTTTTACACCACAAATCAGCCATGATGCCTCGCTCTCATTTAACATTCATACTAAAGATGAAGACTTTGCAATTGCAATTTTGATGCACCACCCTTTTCTTTATATTCATTTTGAAGGGTTACGTGCCTATATTCATCAAGATGAATTATTAGCAAAAGTACTGGCAATTTTAAATCGTATTTTTGATGACTTACCGGATGATCAAGAGCTTGCAACTTATTATGTTTTAGGTGCTTGTAGCAGCTATTGCCATGAAATTGCCGATATTATGCAAAGAACCAATATTCAGGCATTAACGCAGGCACCAGAAGTGGCCGATAAATTAGCCCAAGAATATGCTTTAGGCCTAAAAGAAAGATATTTACGTCAGAAACTTAAATCGCCGATTTCTCTAATTGAATCAAGAAATTTAAGACAACAGCTTAATGAATTAACCAAACAAATTAGTTTAAGACTCTTGTCTTAATGTTTTGACTTACGCTCATGATCAAACACATCCTGTAAATGCTGTTGTAACCATTCAAAATAATCAGGATTTTCGGCCTTGGCAGCTTCGCGTAGCAAAATAGATGTTGGATGCATAAGCTTTTGCGTCAAACGATGCGCGAATTGCTGTAATACTTGCTCAGCATTCTCACCATGTTGCAAAGCCTCTAATGCATGCGTCAGCTCTTGTTGACTAACGTCTTCACTATGTTGGCGGTAAGCGTGAATTGTGCTGCCTGCCTCTTTAACTTTTTGATGAGTAATAAGCTGGGTAGCTAATTGATTCACCATCACTTCCGCTTCAACAGCCGCCTGACGACGCTGAGCGAGGTTTTCCTCAATCACACTTTGTAAATCATCAACACCATACAAATAGACACCATCAAGCGCTTCAACTTTAGGATCTATATCACGGGGCACAGCTAAATCAACCATTAACATTTGTTGATAGCGACGTTTCTTTAATGCAGCCTTAACATCAGGATAAGCAATAACTTGATATAAACTACCAGTACAACTCGACACCACATCAGCACGATACAAGTTTTCAGCCAATGCTGAAAAATCAATAATTTCAACTTCAACCTGATGTGAAATCTCTTGAGCCAATTGGTCAGCACGCTCACGGCTACGATTACAAATAATAATTTTGGCGACGCCCATTTCAGCCAAATGTTTAGCAACCAAGCTATTCATTTCACCTGCAGCAACAACCATCACAGTAAGTTTTTCGGGCTTACTAAAAACCTGTAAAGCCAATTGTGCAACCGCATACCCCATCGAAACGGCATGGCTGCCCACCGCAGTTTCGGAACGTACACGTTTAGCTGCATAAAAAGCATATTCAAAAACACTGTTTAATTCAGGAGAGACGGTTTGAGCTTCTTTAGACAATGCCAAAGCACTTTTAACTTGCCCTAAAATTTGCGGCTCACCGAGCATGAGAGAGTCTAAGCCGCTCGCTACTCGCATTAAATGTGTAATTGCCTGCGTGTTCTCGTAACGATAAACATGATGAATTAAGTGCTGTACATCAATATTATTGGCATCAGCTAACCATTTCAGAAGGCTTTCGGCATTTTCCGCCATGGCATAAACTTCTGTACGGTTACACGTCGAAACAACTACCAAATCCTTTAAGCTTTGGTGATGGCTTTGTTCGGCAAGCAAACGACTTAATCGCTCTGCATTGAAAGCAATTTGTTCGCGGAGTTCGACAGAAGCTGTTTGATGGTTGACACCCAATGCAAAGAAAGACATATCAGATCATCATTTCGCTAAATTTATGCTATTGTGCAACATCGGTGTCATAAAAAGCATTACTTTGGATCAATAAAAATTGCGTCAAATGAATAGCCGTATTAATTTTAACGGTGCTTCGATAAGACAGTATTCTACCACATTCTTATTGTTAGGTAGCATGTCCTCGCATGTCTATGCACGCCCTGTGCAAGAGACCTATGCCGTGCATTCATTTGATCAGGCATTAGAGCAAACTATGGTCGCTGAATTTGCTCTGGCTTATGATGACATTCCTAACGCTTTGCACAATTACACAGTACTCGCAATCAAAAGTAACTCTACTTCAATTAAACAGCGAGCTTTAGATGTTGCCCTTGAATATAATGATTTTCAAGCCGCTTTAAACATTGCTACACATTGGGTAGCCCAAGAACCCAAAGATGTACCTGCTTTATTCTATTTGTCACATATTGCGTTAAAAACACATGAATATCAGCTTGCCGCTGAAACATTAGATAAAATTTTAAAAATAGATCCGACTGCCGATTTAGAACAAATTTTAGCGAGTATTGCCCCAGAAAATGCTCAAGATCGAGAAGTATTATTAACAGCTTTACGTTCTAGCTCTGAAAAAAACAACCCTTCTATTTTAGCTCTTATCGCCAACCTAGAAGCCCAAAATGGCCAATTAGAATCTGCTCTAACCAACATTAACAAGGCACTACGCCGACGTCCTAAAGTGACGAGCTTTATTTTAATGAAAGCAAACCTACTCATTGCTCTTAGCGATCAAGAAGGTGCGCTTAAATGGTATGCAAAGTCCAGCCGTAAATATAAGAAAAATTTAGATATTCGTTTAGCTGAAATCCGTTACCTTATACAACTTAATCAATCTCAACTGGCTTTAGAAAAGCTTGAAAACGTTATAGAGGCTAATCCCAAAGCTGAAGAAGCATTGTTTATTGCAGGCTTAACCAGCATTGATTTAAAACAATATGACAAAGCAGAACAATATCTTGTTGACCTACGAAACTCTGCAAAATACCAAAATGAGGCTTATTACTACTTAGCAATTAATGCAGAACGCAAACAACATTATGAATCAGCAAAAGCTTACTATCGCTTAGTTGATGGCAGTTTATACGTTGTTTCAAGACGTAATCTGATTGCGATTTATGATAAGCAAGATAATTTACACGATGCTTTACGGTTCCTCACTCAAGAACGCGTAAATTACCCTCAACATGCAAGTTTCTTATATCAAGCTCAAGCTGAAATTTTAAAGAAAATGGGCAATAAAAAAGCTGCCTTAAATTTATTAGATGAAGCGATAAAGAATTTACCGGATGATCCGGAACTCATTTACGCAGAAGTTTTATTACTTGATCCATATACTGACCGCGATAAACTCGATAAAACATTAAAGCAATTATTACAACTTGAGCCCAACAGCCCAACTTATCTAAATGCATATGCCTATACACTAGCCCTGCAAAACCGTAGGTTAAAAGAAGCACGTCAATATGCAGAACAAGCCTTAGAATATGCGCCGGAACAGGCCTCAATTCTAGATACGCTTGGCTATATTGCATTTTTACAGAATGATTATGAAGGTGCAGCAGAAGCTTTAGGCAAAGCTTATGAACTCAGCCATAATGTAAATATTGGCGTTCGTTATGCTAAAGCCCTGTATATGCAAGGATCATTAACTCAATTTAGCGCTGTGTTACAACAACTGAAACAAAAACATGCCAATGATCCACAATTACAACAGCTTGATGCGTTAATTTTACCTACATCTGCAAAAAAGAGTTAAATATATGAGCAAATTTGCCCAACTGTGCACAGCGATCTGTGGATCAAGTGTATTATTTCTAACCGGTTGTCAGCATTTTACTCAACCTAAACCCGCGGTTACCCAGCAAGTTCAAGACGAAAAACACTTTAATTTACAAGGTAAGATTGGGGTTCGCACACCACAGCAAACTGGTAGTGCCTTTTTCACGTGGGTTCAACAACAAGATAATTTTGATATTGAATTAAGCGGCATTTTAGGTGTAGGAAAAACCCAAATTCAGGGTAAACCCGGTGAAGTGAAGTTAAATAGTGCTAAAACAGGGTTAATTACTGCGGCCTCTCCTGAAGAACTTTTAGAGCGCGCAACTGGTTGGCAAGCACCAATTACTCATTTAACAAGTTGGATATTGGCTAAACCTGCAACTTTAAGTGCTCAAATCAGTAAAGATAATGAAAATCGTGTAAACCAACTCATTGAAGACGGCTGGACAGTTAATTTCAGTTATGATGGTGAACAAACTTTGCCAAACAAACTGGTTTTAAAGCAAGCTCTTGCTGAAGATAAAGAAAACCGTATTACAATGGTCATCCAAAACCGCTAAGTCTAATTATATAAATCTATGATTCGAGTCCCTTCTCCAGCTAAGCTCAACCTGTTTTTACATATTACAGGACGCCGTGAAAATGGTTATCATGAATTACAAACCATTTTCCAACTCATTGATTTATATGACTGGATGATATTTACACCGACTTTAGATGAACAAATTGAAATTGATGGATTGAGTGAAGTTCGACCTGAAGAAAACCTGATTTATCGGGCTGCTCAAATATTAAGACCGCACGCAAAAAAATTCTGCGGTCTAAACATCAAAATTGAAAAAAATATTCCAATGGGTGCTGGTTTAGGCGGAGGTTCATCCAATGCTGCCACAACCTTGATTGTGTTAAATCAATTATGGGAATGTGGCCTGAATCAAGAACAACTTGCAGACTATGGCGTAAAGCTCGGTGCCGACGTTCCTATTTTTATTTATGGTAAAAATGCATGGGCTGAAGGTATTGGTGAACATTTATCATTCATAGACTTAGATCAAAAACAGTTCATTATTTTAAAACCTGATTGTTTTATCAGCACTCAATTGCTTTTTTCGCAAAAAACATTGACAAGAGACTCTAAGACCACTAAATTTTGCGCCTATCAGTTAGAACCTTCTAATTTTGGAAATAACTTTGAGCCATTGGCCCGACAGTTATACCCTGAAGTGGAAGAAGCAATGCAATATTTAGATCAGTTTGGTCAAGCAAAGCTTACAGGTACAGGTGCTTGTGTTTTTATTGAAGTAACGAATGAAATGAATATTGATGAAATTCTTAAGCATTCACCATGTAAATCTTACTTGGTAAATAGTTTAAAAGAATCTCCTCTTAATCATTTTAAGGTTACACGTTAGGGGCGTCGCCAAGTGGTAAGGCACCGGGTTTTGATCTCGGCATCCGTTGGTTCGAATCCAGCCGCCCCTGCCAACCTCACCTGTAATGATGATTATATTAGGGGCGTCGCCAAGTGGTAAGGCACCGGGTTTTGATCTCGGCATCCGTTGGTTCGAATCCAGCCGCCCCTGCCATCATATATATCATCGAATTTAGGGGCGTCGCCAAGTGGTAAGGCACCGGGTTTTGATCTCGGCATCCGTTGGTTCGAATCCAGCCGCCCCTGCCATTCTCTTATTTTAAAGACAGACTTAATTGCTATGCTTTTTGTTGATTCATCTTGACATTGCATTGCAAAAATATTAAAGTTCTGCCGCATTAGGGGCGTCGCCAAGTGGTAAGGCACCGGGTTTTGATCTCGGCATCCGTTGGTTCGAATCCAGCCGCCCCTGCCATCTATTTAATTACATACCAACCGCCAAGGGTGCTTCATGCCCAATCTTGTCGTTTTTAGTGGAAATGCTCATCCACAGTTCGCTCAAAAAGTCGTAAGTCACTTACATATCCCTCTAGGTGCTGCATCAGTCGGTCACTTTTCTGATGGAGAAATTTCAGTAGAAATTACTGAAAATGTTCGTGGTAAAGACGTATTTATCGTTCAGCCTACTTGTGCCCCTACCAATGATAACCTTATGGAAATCTTGGTTATGGCAGATGCTTTGCGTCGTGCAAGTGCTGGTCGTATTACAGCCGTTATCCCGTATTTTGGTTATGCTCGCCAAGACCGTCGCCCACGTTCTGCACGTGTGCCGATTACAGCTAAAGTTGTTGCAGACATGCTTACCACTGTTGGTATTGATCGTGTCGTAATGATTGACTTACATGCTGACCAAATTCAGGGTTTCTTCGATATTCCAGTCGACAACATCTATGGTACTCCTGCTTTGCTTGCTGACTTACGTCAACAATCGCATGATAACCTTATGGTGGTTTCTCCTGACGTTGGTGGCGTAGTACGTGCTCGTGCCGTTGCCAAACAGATGGGTGACATCGATTTAGCAATTATTGATAAACGTCGTCAAAAAGCCAATGAATCGCAAGTTATGCATTTAATTGGTGACGTAAAAGATCGTGATTGCGTTATCGTAGATGACATGGTTGATACTGCCGGTACATTGTGTAAAGCAGCTGATGCGCTTAAGCAATTTGGTGCACGCCGTGTAGTTGCATACGCAACTCACCCTGTACTTTCTGGCAAGGCTATTGAAAACTTACGTAATTCAGTTATTGATGAATTAGTTGTCACTGACACTATTCCTCTTTCTGAAGAAGCATTAACCTTGGGCAAAATCCGCCAGGTTTCTGTTGCTAGCATGGTTGCTGAAACGATTCGTCGTATTAATAACGAAGAATCTATCAGTGCGATGTTCGATAGTTTATAATACCGCAGCTTTTATGAACCCTGGCTTTGGCTGGGGTTTTCTATCACTAAACTGGTCGCAAGTTTAGTCTATTTAACTTTAATGAGGATTTACTCATGTCAAACTTCGTATTAAACGCTCAAGCGCGTGCTGAAGACAAACAAGGGAAAGGTGCGAGCCGCCGCCTTCGTCACGAAGCATTAATTCCAGCTATCATTTATGGTGGCAATGCTGAGCCTGTAGCTATTACTTTAGAACTTCGTCAGCTTGTAAAAGCTTTAGAAAACAATGCTTTCTTTGAAGAAGTTATAGAAATCCAAGTTGGCGACAAAGTTGAAAACGTTAAAATCCAAGCGTTACAACGTCACCCAGCTAAAAACACTCCTATGCACGCTGACTTCAAACGCGCATAAGTGTTGAAAGGCGTAGATTAGTGTCAAATATTTCGCTAATTGTTGGTTTGGGCAATCCTGGTTCAGAATATGCCCAAACCCGCCATAATGCAGGCTTTTGGTTCATTGAACAGCTTGCTAATAAATATGGCATTACATTAAAAAATGATCCGAAATTTCACGGAATCAGCGGACGTGGTAATATAGAAGGACACGATGTCCGTCTACTTCTACCCACTACATTTATGAACCGTTCTGGACAAAGTGTAGTTCCATTTGCAAAATTTTATCAAATTGCTCCTGAAGCAATTTTGATTGCTCATGATGAACTTGATATGAACCCTGGTGTAATTCGTCTAAAAACAGGCGGAGGACATGGTGGTCATAACGGTTTACGTGACATTGTCCCTCATATTGGTCCAAATTTTCATCGTTTACGTATTGGTATCGGACATCCTGGCTCAAAAGAGCGAGTTTCAGGTCATGTACTTGGGAAAGCACCAAGTAGTGAACAATGTCTGATGGATGCAGCAATTGATCATGCCCTTTCTAAAGTGAAATTACTTGTTCAAGGACAAGTTCCACAGGCCATGAATCAAATTAATGCGTATAAACCAACTTAAATTGTTGAACAATCAAGCTTGCTATCTTGCTTTTTTAGGAGCAAAATGCGCATCAGCCACTTTGCCAACAGCAAAAGCTAAAGATTTCACCATAAGATCTTATTCTTAGGTCTACTCAGGAGACGCTAGCCATGCTATCTCGTTTATTAAAATGCAAAATTCACCGCGCAGTTGTAACCCATGCTGAACTTCACTATGAAGGTTCTTGTGCAATTGATGGCGTATTGATGGACTTAGCTGGTATTCGTGAATATGAAGAAATTCATGTTTGGAATGTAACCAATGGCAAACGCTTCACGACCTATGCAATTCGTGGTGAAGATAACTCTGGAATTATTTCAGTAAATGGTGGTGCTGCACATCAAGCAGATGTCGGTGATTTAGTGATTATTGCTACATTTGGTGATTTTACTGAAGCTGAAGCAAATATTCATAAACCACGTTTGGTCTATGCTAACCCAAATAATACAGTCAACCACACAGCGAATTGTATTCCTGTTCAAGTTGCCTAATTTATTCTTAGAATAAAAAAAGCCCGCATTGACGGGCTTTTATCATTTTATAAATCCTAAATGGTTCCTTCCCACCAGTTCTTTTGCTGTTTGCAATTTAATGGTTGAAGCCCCTCTCCTCGCAAATCAAACAGAATCGCCTCTCCTTTTGTATTTACCTTAAATTCAGCATATTTGGCTTTTTCATAGCATTGGGCCAAGCCTTCAGCAAACAAGAAGCTGCGAGAGGCAGGATATAAAGCTTGAAAACGATTTTCAGGGTTTTTTAAAATTAATCTTTGCCCAGCAAATGAATTATTGATATCTAAAACTGTACGAACTACGCGGTTTTGTGAATCCAAAATAACTTTTGCTGGAATAGAAGGACGATTAAAAATCACCTGATCTAGAGCCTCACCTTCACTTCCTAAGAGGGCTTTAAGAGATTGTAAATTTAATTCATAAGCCAATGCCATATAGTCACCTTGTAAAATTGAACGAGGATCAACTGGCTTAAGCTCAATAAAAATACTTTTACTATGATCCAAATGCCATTCATTTTTCGCTATCAATCCCACAAAAAATAATGTGGTAGCTATAGCCAGAATAAGAGAAAAATATTTCTTCATTATTTTTCTCCTTCAATAAGATGGCGTTGATTTTCTTGGTGGAGCAACCAATATAAAGCCCATAGAACAAGACCAGAAATCAAAATCGATGCACTCTTTGCCAAAAAAGTTATTTGTAAGTTGTAATAAAGCTGCCAAAGTACTAAAACAAATACTAATAGAGTGACGCCATAAACAATATAATCTTTCTTTTTTATCGCCCATGTTAGAATGATAAATAAAATGAAAACTTCAAAATAGCCAAGTGCAATGAGCAATGCACCAAAAAGTAAGAATGCGAAAAACACTACTCCATGCAACTGCTTATACAAATAAAAAATACTAAAGCAAAGCAACCAAAGACTAGGTAATAAATAGAAAATCCATATCTGCCGATCTTCCGAACTATCTAGAACCAGTCCCATAAAAGTATCAAAGAAAGTAGCTACTACAACTACCGTAAGCACACATAAATAGATACTACGCTCATATTGAACTATCGATTTAGCCTTCGGCAAGAATACCAAACTAAAAACAAAATAGCTGAGCAGGGTTAAATTTAAATAAATCTGAGTGGAGTTTAACGACCACAATGAGTGATCCATTTGTAATAAGTAAATAAATGCTATGCCATAAGTAGCAAGCATTTGAATTAAAATAAAGAACCAATGGGGTTTAAAAAAATAACTTATACAGAGAATAAAAATCTGTGCAATTAACACCCACAACATCTGATCTGTTTCAGACTCTAGATGAAACAAAAAAGCAGTCTGACCACTTATGAATAAACAATAGGCAAATTGCCGAAAAAAGTAGTGTTGAGATTTTTTCAATAAAATAGAAGCTATACAAACAAAAATAACTCCTATAATTAAAGAAACAGCTTCCCAGAACACGAGAGTAAAAGTAGCAAGGGCCAGTCCAGCAAGCCAAGCTCCAATAGCTAAAGGAATTATATAAAAGCGACTTTGACGAAAAATTTTTATTAAAAAATAACTAATCAGCGCAAACCAGATAAAAATAATGCCTGCAATGAATAAAAAAATGAACTCATTTGAATCTTTAAATAAGTCATTGATCCTATCTACAAGCCATATTGTTGCAGTCACGCCAAGAACAGCGGCCATTAAGCTGGCACATAATTGATCATCTTTTTTGAAGAAATAATAAAAACCGATTATTCCTGAAAAGAAAGCCGAGATCAGATAAGGAATATTTTCACCAGATAAATATTGGATCATTCCAATGATTGAAATGACTGCAAACCAAGCGATAAAGACGAAACGTAAAGCACGATACTTCTTTATACATACCCAAAATTCTATAAGGCTTAATAAATTCAAAGCAAACAGATATAAATAAGGAAACTTTTCCAACCAAAAAGTCTGCTTAAAAAATAAAAAAAGTGTAAGTTGGCTAGTAATACAAATTAAAGCAAAGATTCCAATATTGGGTCGATATAGCCAAGGTAATAACAGCAATGTCCAAATCAGGAAAAGTAAATAACTGTCTGCTCCAGTTTGATAGACCTGCCCGATTACAGCCAAACTTAAGCCTACCATCAAGCCGCAAATACCATGTAAAGTCTGCCTAACTCCTTCACTTAAGGTATCTTTTATGCTGATCCATGCTGTCACAAGTAATATAAGTGGTGGGATGGCTAGCTGAATGCTGTCTGGAAGCATTAACCAATTAGCAGCAATTAAATAAAGAATACTGACCGCCATAAATACATAACTAAAAATATGGAGATGCTGAATAAATAAAGTATTCCTAAGGGGATAATCATCTCTTATCTGCATGAAACACCTATTTTATTTATAATTTTCTATAAAAAACATAGCATTCCATTTTCATATCAACAAGTAAGCTCTTGTTAAAAAGCTTATTTCCATTTGTGAAAATACTTATTCATAAAGAAACTTAGCATTCTACAAAAGCATCTAGCCAATTTTATCAAGCGCGCTATAATAAAACCCATCGCTTCAGGGCGGGGTGTAATTCCCCACCGGTGGTAAAGTTAATTTTTATTGATAAATTAACAAGCCCACGAGCTTAAATTTTATGATTTGAGCAGATTTGGTGAGACTCCAAAGCCGACGGTATAGTCCGGATGAAAGAAGACGACGAACTGGGATAAATCCGTTTTATTTCAGTGCCAGCCTGTTTTTACATCAGTCCTGAAATGTTCAACCGTATTTTTACGAGAGCGTTTCATTATGTCTAGCTTAATTCAACCAGAACTTTTTTTCTCAGCCCTCTCTCCTGCTGAACAACGTATTCAACAAGCATTAGAAGATATCCGTCAAGGCAAACCTGTCTTGGTTATGGATGACTTCGATCGTGAAAATGAAGCAGATTTAATTGTTGCAGCCGAAACTCTAACTGTTGAAACCATGGCACGTATGATTCGTGATGGCTCAGGTATTGTATGTTTATGCCTGACAGAAGAGTTAGCAGATCATTTAGAACTTCCACCAATGGTTTCTCAAAACTCAAGCCAGTTTCATACCGCTTTTACAGTGACTATTGAAGCAGCCCAAGGTGTTACGACAGGTGTTTCGGCTAAAGACCGCGTTACTACCATTCAAACTGCAATTAAAGATGGTGCTGTTCCAAGTGATCTTAACCGTCCAGGCCATGTTTTTCCTTTACGTGCACGTACTGGAGGAGTACTGACTCGCAGAGGTCATACTGAGGGAACAATTGATCTAGCAAGACTGGCTGGGCTTAAACCTGCTGGTGTATTATGCGAATTAACCAACCCAGATGGCACGATGGCATCAGGTATTCAAGTTTTGGCATATGCCCAAACTCATCACTTAACCGTGATTACGATTGAAGAACTTGTTCAATACCGCCAACAACACGGTATTTAAATAAAAAGAAGGTTTGGCTTTAGATAAAAGCCAAACCTTCACATTAAAATTTACTAATATTTAAGATACTTTCTTTTGTGTTGCCTGATCTTCGACATATTCCAAAAGTTCAGAAAATTGCGTAATCATTGCTTTAGGTTGCGCTTGCTTAAGTTCCTCTGGTGTTCCGTAACCATAAGTCACAGCGACCGCCTCAATACCATTGTGGCGAGCACCTAAAACATCATATTGACGGTCACCTACCATTAAGCATTCTTCTGAGTTTAATTGCTCACGCTCAAGAATATAATGAATAAGTTCAGCTTTATTGGTACGTTCCCCAGTTAACTCACTACCATAAATATTTACAAAATATTGGCTTAAGTCAAAATGATCTAAGATACGTTTTGCATAAATAGTTGGTTTAGCGGTTGCGACGAATAAACGATACCCATCTTCTTTCAATGCATTAAGTGTTTGCGCAACTGATGGATATACTTCATTTTCAAATAAACCTGTAACTGAAAAACGCTCACGATAAGCAAGTAAGGCTTGTTCAGCCAAAGCATCATCTTGAGTGGCTAATAGTTTTGCTAATGAGGCTTTTAAAGGAGGCCCAATTGTCCAGTCAATATTTAAATCGGCAGCCAATGGAAAGCCCAACTTATCCATTGCATAACGAATTGAAGTATGAATACCAACTTTTGGGTCGGTTAGTGTTCCATCCAAATCAATCAAAATATGTTTTATAGCCATTCAATCATTAACCCAGTAAAGTATTTAATTCAATTGGTCGAGAGTTTAATCAAACTCTCTTATACTAACGTAAATTTAAATTGAAAAGGAAATAACCGTGCGTCCAACCGTACTTTGTTTCTCGGGTTTAGACCCTTCAGGTGGTGCAGGTTTACAAGCTGATATTGAAGCGATTGGACAAAGTGGTGCTCATGCAGCAATTGCATGTACAGCCCTCACCATACAAAACTCACAACAAGTATTTGGCTTCGAAGCAACCCCAAAAGAACTATTATTAGCTCAAGCAAATGCAGTTGTAGGTGATTTGCCCATTAAATGCGTTAAGTCAGGCATGCTTGGCACCACAGATAACATTGCTGCTTTAGCGGAGTTTCTTCGTGCCAATCCAGAATATCAATATGTACTCGATCCTGTTTTGGTGGCAAACAGCGGGGGTTCTTTAGGTGATCAAGCAACTCTTGTCAAAGCTTTCGTTGAGCTTATTCCCCTAGCCACTATTATTACTCCAAATACAGTCGAATTACGTGCTCTCACGGGTGTCGATGACTTAGAACAAGCAACGCAAAAGCTATTTGAAATGGGCGCAAAAGCTGTCTTAGTCAAAGGTGGACACGAAGATACACCAGATTATATTAAAAATAGTTTATATATTAATGGTGAACTTGCGGCGAGTAGTAGTTGCCCCCGCTTAGATGGTGAGTATCACGGCTCAGGTTGTTCTTTAGCCAGTTTTATTGCTGGTCGTTTGGCTTTAGGTGATTCTTTAAAAATTGCAGTTCAACATGCTGAAACATGGTTATTCGGTGTTTTAAAGAACGCCGAGACTCCGGTAGCAAATGGGCAAAAAATACCAAAAAGATTCTAGAAAAAGAAAAAGGCGCTAAAAGCGCCTTTTTTTATTACTCTCAATTATTGAGGAATACGTAAAACCTGTCCTGGGAAGATTTCATCTGGATCTTTAAGCATTGGTTTGTTTGCTTCAAAGATTTTTTGGTATTGATTCGCATCACCGTAAAATTCTTTCGCAATTTTTGAAAGGTTATCACCAGATTTTACTGTGTAGAATTTACTTTCTGGTTCAGGAGTTGCAACGGTCATTTGATCATCTACTTGTGCAACATGATCAATATTCCCAACAATAAGAATAATTTTCTCTTTATCCGCTTGGCTTTTTACCTGTCCTTTAATGATTGCGGTATCAGTTGCACCGTTATACGTTACAGATAAACCCTCTACCCCTAGGCCTAAGCTTTTAATTAATCCTAATAATTTATTCGCGATTTCTTGTGCAGAAGGTTCTGCTGGTGTTGCCGGAGCTGGTTGTGGTTCTGCTGGTGCGGTATTTTTCTTACCAATACCTTTTACAAAATCAAAAAGACCCATCTTTTAGTCCTCATATTATTGTTTATAGTAAAGTCATTAAACTGACCTTTATTGTTATACTTCAAAAAAGACAAGCCTCTGCTATCAATTGAGGTTGATCTTGTAAAAATATGTATCTCTTTTATTTTACTCAAATAAAAAAAGCCACCTTACGGTGGCCTTCTTTTTATTCAGCAATATGCGAATTAACCAAGTTTTTTAGTTACATAGTCAATTGCAGATTGAACTGTAGTGATTTCGTTTGAATCTTCATCAGGGATAGTGATGTCGAAGTCGTTTTCGAAAGACATTACAAGTTCAACTAAATCTAAAGAGTCAGCACCTAAGTCATCCATAAAAGATGCTTCGTTTTTAATCTCTTCAGCTTTAAGACCAAGTTGTTCTGCAACTGCTTGCTTAACGCGTAGTTCGATATCGCTCACAGGAATTCTCCTCATTGCTCGTGGCGTTTGATTTGCCACTAGTTTAATTGAATATAAAAATTTTTAAAAGTTATACATTAGCCCTAGGCCATGTATAAACCACCATTTACATGTAATACCGTACCGGTAATGTAACCTGCTTTATCACTTGCAAGGAAACTCACCGCATTTGCGATATCTTGTGGCTCGCCTAAGCGATTTAAAGCCACTTGATCACTCATTTTTTTGCGAATTTCTTCACTAAGTGCATCTGTCATTTCTGTTGCAATGAAGCCTGGTGCCACACTGTTCACAGTGATTTGGCGGCTACCCATCTCTTTTGCAAGACTACGGCTAAACGCTTCAATACCTGCTTTTGCAGCAGAGTAGTTCGCCTGACCTGGGTTTGCAAAATGTGCAACAACAGAACTAATATTAATAATGCGGCCAAAGCGCGCTTTTGTCATACCTTTAAGCACACGTTTAGATAAACGATATACTGCTTTAAGGTGAATGTTGAGAATGTCATCCCAATCATCTTCTGACATACGTAGCAATAAATTGTCTTTCGTGATACCCGCATTATTAACCAAAATAAGCACAGGGCCATAGTTCTGTTCAATATGAGAAACGACTGCTTCAATCTCATCGAGATTACGCACATCGAGAGCTAAACCTGCACCTTGCTCACCAAAGCTTTCACTTAACTTTTGTGCACCAGATTCAGATGTCGCAGTACCTACAACAAAATAACCGTCTTGAATAAGTTGCTGGGCAATTGCAGCGCCAATGCCCCGACTCGCGCCCGTTACTAATGCAACTTTGCGTTCTTGTGTCATGCAATTTTTCCTTCTGCCACTAAAACAGCATTTAGGGCATCTTCCATTTTACTCTTGCTATCAATAGCAAAAGCTTTTTCTATATTTGGTAAACGCTTCGCGAGATTACTCAATACTGTACCAGGCCCACACTCAACAACGTAGTGAATACCTTGGTCTTGTAAAAACTGCATCGTGTCTGTCCATTGTACAGATTGGTACAATTGAGCAGTTAACGCCTGACGCAATTGAGCAACATCGGTAGCTATTCCCGCGTTGACATTTTGTATTACAGGTATGGTAGGCAGCTCAATGGCAGTTTGTTCCAAAGCTTCTGCAAATTTTTCAGCAGCAGGTTTCATCAATGAACAATGCGAAGGAACCGACACAGGTAAAGCAATTGCCTTAGCAGACTGCTCTTTTGCCAAAGCCATCACTTGTTGTACAGATGCTGTACTTCCAGCAATCACGACTTGCCCTTGTGAATTATAGTTTGCAGCTTCTACTGAACCTTGACCTTCTGCATTCACGATTTGGCAAAGTTCAACCACTTTTTCATCAGCCAAACCAAGGATTGCAGCCATAGCCCCTTCCCCTTGAGGAACAGCACTTTGCATGAGTTTGCCACGCAAATTCACGAGTTTCACTGCATCTGCCAAGCTCATAGATTCTGCAGCAACCAAAGCGCTGTATTCACCTAGAGAATGTCCTGCAAGATACTTAGGTGCCAGACCGCCTAAATCAAGCCATACACGCCATAGAGCGATACTGGCAGTTAATAACACAGGTTGGGTATTTTCTGTTTGGTTGAGGCCTTCACCACTTTGCGCGATATGCCACAGATCGAATCCAAGCGCATCTGAAGCTTCAGCAAAGGTTTGCCCAACCCCACTAAACTGTTCTGCTAGTTCAGCAAGCATACCGACTTTTTGTGAACCTTGACCTGGAAACACAAACGCAGTTTTTGTGGCTAAAGCTACTTGTTCAAGACGTTTAGCAGACATAAGAAATCCTTTTTTGGGTTTTCACTCATTTCTGGAGCGGAAATTTAACATGTTATTTATATTTTTATAATTGCGAAAAACAACAAAAAAAGGGAGCTTTCGCTCCCATTTTTTCTATACTTAAGCATCACGCTTAATGCATATCATACAATTATTCAGCATCAGCTGCTTTAGCGAATAATTGACGACCACGGTAGAAACCGTCTTTAGTCACGTGGTGACGACGATGAGTTTCACCAGTTGCTTGGTCTACTGTTAATGCATTCTCGGTTAAAGCGTCATGTGAACGGCGCATGTCACGGCGAGAGCGACTTTTACGGTTTTGCTGAACGGCCATGATGGCTCCTTACAAAGATCGAAAAAATGGATCAGAACAAATTCAGTTGTCTTATCTCACAATTATATCACAAATTATGAGTTAAGTTTACCCTTCAAACCTGCCAAAACATCAAACGGATTATCCCGTTTTTCTTCAACAACATTTTGAATGGTAGGTTGATGTTTATTTTCACAAGCATCATGCTTGGGAGATAAAGGCACCAACAATAACAGTTCATCTTCTAGTAGTGCGAGCAAGTTAATCGAGGCTGGCGTATCATAATCACCTTTCGTCGTAAACTCACTTTCACCTAAAACGATGAAATCAGCATCCTCATCCAAGCGCTCTATCAGTGACTCATCATCCATTAATGCAATATGAAAGTCTAAGACAAGAGGCATTTCAACAGGTTCCAAACAACGTTGGCACTCCATTGGAACTTTCGTGTCCATATGACCATCCATCCACACAATGCGATGATATGCATCCATTGATAGCTTACAGTCTATGTTGATCAATTGGTTATCAATTGATCCAACAGCTTCACGAGCGATACGAGCAAAGCGAGACAAGGGCAGTTTACCTGACCATGTAAAGCCTTGTTCAGCCCATTTAAACGGCTCAATCTGTGCCGGAAAGGTATTTGCTGACATAATTAAGGCGGCAATTCTACAAATTCATCGGTACTCTGTCAAAGATTAAGATACAATTTTGCACTTCTTTAGACAGAACTCGGGGTAAATTAAGCAATGCACCTGTTGCAGCCGCAACCTGAAGTTAACTCTTCATTACTCGTTTGCACCCATTCAACTCATCAGAACACTCTTGTACCTGACACGGTGCAACTCTCACCATGGTCAAGCTCAAAATCAGAGTCTGAGCAAGTCGATTGGCTTATTTTACACTTTAATCACTGGTTTTCCCACCATAATGTGACATTAGTTCGTGGAGATTTTGAACCAGAATATTTCCCGGCAACAAATCAGGGCGCTGCTAAAATCCAATTCGCCCATGGTTTTTTTAACAGCGCCCTTCACGAAATCAGTCATTGGTCGATTGCTGGTGAAAAACGCCGCCTATTACCTGATTTAGGATATTGGTATGCACCTGATGGCCGTACACAAGAACAACAAAGTCTATTTGAACAAGTAGAAATTAAGCCGCAGGCAATTGAATGGTTGTTCTCTCAGTCTTTTGGTAGAAAGTTTAGAGTCTCGCTTGATAACCTGACAGGTGACGGCGGAGATGGAAAAATATTTAAAGATAATGTTTATGCTCAAGTACAACGTTACTTTTCAAGTGAAGCTAAGTTGCCACGTGATGCAGCAGCATTTATTGGTTTTATTTGCCAATGTACACGTTCGGGTACACCATTACAATTAAATGAATTCAAACGTGAACTCCTTGATTAATTGACAAAAAAACTACGTTCACTACTTGTCTAGTTCATTTAAAAAGCCTAATAATTATTTTTAACACTGGCGTGATGGAGTCTCCAAAATATGATGCATTTACATGTACATCCTGAAAATCCACAGCAACGCCTCATTAGCCAAGCGGTTGAACGCATTCGTGCCGGAGATGTTGTGGTTTACCCTACCGATGCTGCCTACGCAATTGGCTGTCAGATCGGTAATAAAAATGCTATGGAACGTATTGCGCAGATTCGCGGTTTAGGGCCTAAGCATCAATATGCCATTATGTGCTGTGATTTATCTGATATTGCAACTTATGCAAAAGTTGATAATGCAACTTATCGTTTATTGAAAGCCAATACCCCAGCCATTACGACTTTCATTTTACCTGCAACCAGTGAAGTTCCTCGTAGGTTGATGCACCCTAAAAAGAAAACCATTGGCTTACGTATTCCAAGTAACCCAATTTGTCAGGCTCTATTAAAAGAACTTGGTGAACCGCTACTCACCAGTACATTAATTTTACCAGGACAAGAAGATCCCCTAGACGATCCATACGATATTGAAAATCAATTAGATAAACGAATTGATGTATTTATTGATGGTGGTTTTGGTACTTTAACAAGCACAAGTATTGTTGATTTATCGGGTGAACATCCTGAAATTATTCGCCGTGGTATTGGCGATGTAAGTGCTTTTGAATAAGCACTTACAATTTTTACCAATAGTTTTAAAAAAAGTATTATCACTCAAAAAAATACTCTTTATTTATTTTGGATTTTTTTTACACTTTAGTCGTTAAGTAATTTATTAAAAGGCACAATTCATTTAGAATGATTTCCACTATCTGCTGTTCTTCTATTTACAGCTCTCTTTGACTTGAATAACAAGTCTCATGCTTTTGAAAATTCGCGTGGCTTATAATCGTAATGAATCAATCACTTCATCAATCCATGGAAGACGCTCCACACATCCGTGTTTTAGATGAGTGGCATGACAAGATTCCTGAAGATCTCTATATACCTCCTGCTGCATTTGAGATTTTGCTCGAACAGTTTGAAGGCCCACTAGATTTTTTAATATATCTAATTCAAAAAAACGGTTTTGATTTAATTCAAGTCGATATTGCTCCTATAGCAACTCAATATTTAACCTATATGGATAGTATGAAGTCGTTAAATATTGAGCTGACTGCTGATTATATGGTGATGGCAGCTTTATTGGCTGACCTGAAATCTCGTCTACTTTTGCCAAAACCTACGGTTATAAGTATTGAAAAAGATCCTAAACAGGAACTTATTGATCGACTTGAAACCTATCTACGCATTAAGCAAGCAGCTGAGCGTTTAGGTCAAATGCCAATTCTTGAGCGTGATACATTCAGTGCAAATGTAAGCTTAGGTCATATTGCTCCTGTTTATGAAGGCTACGATATTTCAGCATTACATGATGCGTTGTTCTGTGTATTTAACCGCCCAGAACCCGTTATTCATGTCGTGGCTCAAGAGCCTGTATTACTCGAAGAACGCATTGCATATATTGAAGAGAAATTAGAGTCTGGTGACGTGTTAAGTTTTAAAGAATTACTCAATCCTTTGCAAGGTCGCATGGGAATGGTTGTAACTTTTATGGCTGTTTTAGAGTTAACCCGACAACAGCGAGTTAAAATTATTGCCTCTGGTATTGAAGCTCCCCTTGCAATTCAAGGATCTTCAATATGAGCTTTGAACAAAATAATAGTGATTTGTCATTAGCTGACATTCATCACGAAGTCTTATTACAACTTGAAGCAATTATTTTTGCCAGTGAAGCACCTGTTTCAATTGCCCGTTTAAAAGAAGCATTTAATAATCAGTATAATAAACAACAGCTTCGTCAACTTTTACAACAGCTCGCGCTATTACAACATGGCCGATCTATTGAGTTGATTGAAACAGCGCAAGGGTTTCGCTTTCAGGTAAGATCTAAATATCGTAGTATTATTGCGCAAATATGGCCAGAGCGACCAACAAAACTGTCGCCTTCATTACTAGAAACACTGGCTGTCATTGCTTATCATCAACCGGTTACCCGTGCTGATATTGAACAAATTCGTGGTGTGTCTAATAATAGTCAGATTCTTAGAACACTATTTGACTGGAACTGGATTAAAGAAGCCGGTTTTAGAGATTTACCCGGAAGACCTGCGTTGCTAATTACAACGCCTCAGTTTCTGAATGCTTTTGGTCTAGCTTCGCTAGGCCAATTGCCTCCCCTACAGAACGCCAAGGAAGCCTTTATGGCCCTCGATGCGAATGCACCGAAATCATAAAGAGGTGGACTGTTGATCATTATGTCTAAGGTTGTGCTGTCATGAGTGAAAAATTGCAAAAAGTATTAGCGCGGATCGGATTAGGTTCCCGCCGATATATGGAAGAGGTTATTGCCGCAGGACGCGTGAGTGTGAACGGCCGTGTTGCCCAAGTGGGTGAGCGCATTGAACCAGGCGATGAATTACGCATTGATGGCCGTAAAGTTCAGTTTCAAATTGAAGACGAAATTCGTCGCCGTGTATTGATTTACTATAAGCCAGAGGGTGAAATCTGTTCACGTAATGACCCTGAAAAACGCCCAACCGTATTTGATCATTTACCACAAATTGCAAATGACCGCTGGGTAATGGTAGGTCGTCTAGATATTAACAGTACTGGTTTATTACTATTCACAAATGATGGTGAGCTTGCTAACCGCTTAATGCACCCATCAAATGAAATTGAACGTGAATATGCTGTTCGAGTTATGGGTGAAGTAACGCCTAAAATACGCCAAAAAATGGTAACTGGTGTAGAGCTTGAAGATGGTCCAGCTAAATTTGAGTCTTTCTCAGAAATTGGTGGTGAAGGTATTAACCGCTGGTACCAAGTAGTGGTGAAAGAAGGTCGTAACCGTGAGGTTCGTCGTATTTTTGAATCACAAGAACTTAAAGTAAGCCGCTTATTGCGTACACGCTACGGTACAGTTATTTTACCACGCGAATTACGTACTGGCCGCTGGATGGAACTCGATAAAACTGATATCGATAATCTAGCAAAATCAGTTGAATTAAAACCACGTCAAGGCACAGGTTTATTTGGTATGGCAAAACGTCGTACTGACCGTATGACCGAAAAGCCAATGGCAGCTCGTCGTGGCGGTTTCTTGCGTCAACAACGTCGCGATGATGAAAAAGAAGCTCCTGTGAATACTGGTAACCAACGCAAATCGACTGGTTTTAACCGTGGTTCTAAGAAATTCTAAAATATTAAATAATGCATAAAAAACCGCTCTTATAAGAGCGGTTTTTTTATAGCCTATTTTAAATTAATTCATTTTTGCCAACTCAATCCACTCAGCTTCAGGGAAATGAATTGCTAAATAGTCTTTCAAGTAATTTGACGTATCTTGAGAAATTAATGGATCTTTTGATTCATCTTTTAGGTTATATACCAATGCTTGTAATTTCAACCCACGAGACTTAAGCGCCTCAAGACTAAGTAAAGTATGGTTAATACTTCCTAAACGACCCGATGTTACTAAAATAACGGGGAACTGGTGCTGAGCAATATAATCGATGGTGAGTACACTTGTAGTTAATGGCACCATTAATCCACCAGCACCTTCGAGTAAAACAATCTCAAAACGCTCAGCTAGTGTTTGTGTTGCATTTTCAATTTTTTGAAAGTCAATTTCTCTGTTATCTAGGCGTGTTGCCAGATGAGGCGAAGCAGGATAACTAAAAATTTCCGGCATGGTGAGCTTGTCATGATCTTCTTGAAACCAACCCTGCCCCATAATTTCACGATGCTTTTCAATATCTTCAGAAATATCAGCATTACCCGTCTGAATGAGTTTTTGGGTAATTACTTTTTTACCCTGCTCAGTCCATAATTTTGCTAAAAAGCCTGTAGCGTAGGTCTTACCAATTTCGGTATCAATCCCACTCACAAAATAGATCTGACCACTCATTTACTTAATTCTCCGGGCAATACAATAGATCGGATGATATGTTAAGAAATATCCCTCAGCATGCTTAAACCGATCATAATCTTGATAAAACTGTTGTAAAGTTTGCTTATTCCAGCGATGCCGTGCGGTTGCTGTCACACCTGTTGCTTTTAAATGCTGCAATACAGCTTTAGGTGTATCGAAATAGAGCTGGGCTTCTGACTCAGACAAATGCAGAACTTCAAAACCCGCCAAAGTTAAGGCATTGTTCCAATTTTCAATAGACCAATAACTTAAACCTTGCCCTGTTAATTCTTTAATCTCGATTAAGTTTCTTGGCCCAAAAGTTGAAAAACATAACCAGCCTTTTTCATTTAAAGCAGTATGACAATGTTGAAGTACACGAGGTAAATCTTGCATCCACTGCAAAGCCGAACCAGAAAGGATCATGTCGAGCTGCTGCGGAAAATCTAAAGCTTCAATATCACCAATCAACCATTTCAAATTTTCTTGATGGTTAAAGTGCTGTTGCACATCTGCATACAAGTCATTCAAAATTAACTCTTCAATCTGAAAAGATGCAGCAATAAGACGAGTTAAATTGCCAGAACCACAACCAATTTCAAAGACACGTGACATCGTTGTAGGGCAAAACTGCTGGAGTAAAACCGTTAAATTTTGGCAAATTTGTTTTTGAACAATTGCATGCTCTGAATAGCTTTGCCCCGCTTTAGCAAAACGTTGGGCAACCAAGTTTTTATTCAGACTCACAGAAAACTCACCAATTCTTCAAGCTCATGTTGCTGTACCATTGACGTTAAAGAAATACGCAAACGCGAACTATTTTTAGGTACTGTTGGTGGACGCACAGGCATGGCATAAAAACCACTTTGCTGAACCTGCTTTGCCTTATCGATAGCAGCCTGACTTTCTCCCACAATGACTGGAATAATATGGCTGGTCGATGGACTTACATAACCCTTTTGCACAACAGCTTGTTGAAGATATTGGCTAATATTTTTTAAATGTTCACGCTGAGATTGAGCAACTAATACTTTTTGAAAAATAAAGTCTGCCCAAGCCATCACAATCGGCGGTTGAGCCGTACTGAAAATAAGCGGACGCATTTTATTAATTAAATAGTCTTTAATAATTGGGTGACAAATAATGTATCCCCCCACTGCTGCTAGTGCTTTACCTAATGTCCCCACCAAAAAATCAATATCGTGAATGACATTGTATTGTTCAGCACACCCTAAACCCTGTTCGCCACGCACACCAATTGAATGTGCTTCATCAACATAGAGCATCGTTTTGGCAAAGCGTTTTTTTAGCTGCACTAAAGCAGCTAAATCAGTTTCATCACCATCCATACTAAAAATACTTTCAGTCACTACAATGATTCGCTCAATCTTTTCATCATCATGATATTTTTGCAGAAGTTGTTCTAGGTGCTGCAAATCATTATGGCGATAACGTACATACTGCGCACCAGATAAACGTATACCGTCAATCATGCTCGCATGAACCAGCTTATCAGCCAAAATTAAAGTTTTCCCATCGGCAACAGCTGGCAAAATACCGATATTCATGTGGTAGCCACTATTAAACAATAGTGCCGCCCGACCACCAAATGCTTGGCTTAGGCTATTTTCTAATTTTTCATATTCTTCAAAATTACCCGTTAATAAACGTGATGACGAAGAACTAAAATAGCTACGTTCGACTGGAAAATTTTCTAAAAACTCTTCACGAAGTTTTACATCCGCAGCTAGGCCAAGATAATCGTTTGAAGCTAGGTTCAGCATCGTTTTATTTTGAATCGTAATAAAACGCTCATGCTGTACATTTTGAGTGAACTGTCTGAAATTGCCGTGTTGTTTTAGTTCATCTAATTGGATAGTAAAATGATCAAGCAACGACATTTCAATGCACTCCCTGCATGGTTTTAACAACCTCAACCAACTGCTCAAGCAAATAGCTTAATTCCTGACTGGTAATCACATAAGGTGGCATTACATAGACCAATTTACCAAAAGGACGAATCCAAATTCCACGATCAACAAACTGTTGCTGCAATGTTTTCATATCAACATTCACAGTGAGTTCAACTACCCCTATTGCCCCCAATACTCTTACATCAGCAACATAATCAAGCTGATTGAGTGGTGTTAAGTATTGAGTAAGTTGTTGTTCAATTCGCTCAATATTGGCTTGCCAATCTTGCTCAATTAATAATTGAGTACTTTTTAAGGCAACAGCACAAGCAAGGGGGTTCGCCATAAAGGTTGGACCATGCATAAATACGCCAGCCTCACCGCGACTAATGGTCTCGGCAACATGCTTCGTCGTTAAGGTAGCAGACAATGTTATATAACCACCTGTTAGCCCTTTACCTATGCACATAATATCTGGCTCGACTTGTGCATGTTCCCACGCAAAGAGCTTACCAGTACGCCCAAAGCCTGTCGCAATTTCGTCAAAAATTAATAACAGATTATATTGTTCACAAAGTGCTTTGGCTTGACGTAGATATTCAGGATGATAAAAACGCATGCCGCCTGCACCCTGTACAATCGGCTCAATAATTAAGGCTGCAAGATGCTCATGATTTTGCTGAATCGCTTGTTCTAATTCTGCAATATCTTGTGGATTCCATTCTTCATGAAATTTGGTTTGCGGTGCTGCAACAAAAAGACGATTTGGTAAGCTTGTACCAAAAATCTGATGCATGCCTGTAACTGGATCACACACCGACATCGCATTCCATGTATCCCCATGGTAGCCAGAACGCGTTGTAATAAAATTTGTTTTTTGCGGTTTATCTTGAGCGGTCCAAAACTGTACTGCCATTTTCAAAGCAACTTCAACGGCAACAGAACCTGAATCTGCATAGAAAATTTTATCGAGACTTGGCGGGGTAATTTTTAAAAGAATTTTTCCAAGTTCAATTGCAGGATCATGGGTTAAACCACCAAACATGATGTGAGACATATTTTGTAATTGATCGGTCACTGCCTGATTGAGTTCAGGGTGGTTATAGCCGTGAATAGCACACCACCAAGATGACATACCATCAATTAAAGCCCTACCATCATCTAACTCAATCGTCGCGCCATAAGCACGTTTAACTTTAAATGTTGGTAAAGGTTGGGTCATTGAAGTATAAGGATGCCAAATATGTTCCAAATCAAAATTATCGGTCATCCTATTTACCCTTTTACAGCGTTCAAATCTTTCATTGAACACATGTTAAACCTGTTAAGAATGAAAGAAAATTGCGATATCAATCAAAGCTGATTAACTTTGCTGATGAATTGTTAAAAATTGGCAGATTTCTTCAATTGTTCGTTCTACTTGTAGATATGGAAAAGCATGAGTAGCTTCATTTAATACTTTGTATTTCATCTTTTCTGTCGCGATATGTGCAAAATTTTCCTCAATTTTGCAAGGAATGACACCATCTTGCTCTGCAAATAAATGAAGCTGCAGACCTGAGTAATTTTTTAAGTTATCTACCAAGTTTAAATGCTCTAACATTTCTAACCCTTGTAATAACAACTCATACGGGGGCGGATTTGCTATATTTTGCATGTTTAGCCAATCTTTTTTAGCTTGTGCTGATCCTTGAGTAATTAAATAATAAAAGCGCTTTAAAGTGACTTGTTGGTTTTGCAAAAAAGAAGCTTTAAATTGACTGAACACATCAGCAGGCATTGCAGTCTGCCAATTAGTATTAGCAACAAAACATGGATTAGAAGCAAGTGTAATTAAAGTTTTAGTTAGACCAGTGCTCTTATAAAAAGAATCAACTAAGTGAGTTGCTAATTGACCTCCTAAAGACCACCCAATTACAGTATCGACATCATTCAATAAATTAAGCTGTTTCTGGAAACTTTCAGTTAAAACATCAAATATATTAATAAGTTGCACATCAAAACCCTTCTGCTGCAAATGCAATTTTAATGGTTGCAAAGGTTCAATTCCTACTCCCCACCCTGTAATCAATAAAATTTTATTTTGTAACTTCATATTCTTACCCAAAGCTCATTTAATGCAAATTATATATTAATATTTCAAAAAATATCTTTTAAAATCAGCCATAAAATTTAAAAATATTGATTTTAGATCACACATTAAAACCTATTAATATTCTGAAATATATTGATAAATAAAACGCGCATTATTAATAGGAAACATACAAAAATTTAATTATCTAAACATTGAAGCCCATCAAAAAACAACATACTCACACTTCGCCTATAAATCCATTATGCAATGTAATTAATGTTAATACTTATGTTTTTTTATTAAAAGAAATGACTCATCAATTCATTTTAATGTTAGAAGATTAATTATTGATCAAGAAAATATTGGGAAGGCTAATATGAACAGTCAAAGTACAATATCTAATGGGAGAGAGAAAAACACATATTTTGTTACATCCAATGATATTATAAATACCTTATCCTTAGATAAAAATTACTGTTTATTTTTAGATATTGATGGAACATTAGCACCATTTCAAATTAATCCTGAGCAAAGTTTTATTCCAAAAACCACATTAGAAATTATAAAAGAAATTATTGAATTAAATATTCCCGTTATTGCTGTAACAGGTCGTGATATAGATACAGCAGGCAAGCTACTAGCCCCTATTGAGGTTCCTATTGCAGGTTTACATGGTTTAGATATTTATTTTGGTTCAGATAATTATATTCGACCAGATTTAAGCAGTATTAATTTTAAAAAATTAAAACAAGATATTATAAAAGCTTGTGAGAAATATCCTGAATTATTAATTGAAGATAAAGGATATTCTATTGCTTTACATTATCGTGAAAATCCCAAATTAGAAAATCATGCATTTAATATAATGCAACAGATTAAATCCTTTTATCCCCAGTTAAAAATAAATAGGGGAAAATTTGTGGTTGAATTAATTCCTGACCAAGCTGATAAAGGTAAAGCAATTCAAACTATATTAAATCATCTCAATTTACCCTCAGCGTTACCTATTTTTATAGGAGATGATTTAACAGATGAATCTGGTTTTATTTGTATTAATCAGCAATCTGGCCTCACCATTAAAGTAGGTTCTGGTGAAACACATGCCAAATATAGATTAAAAGATATCGATGACGTCGCTAATTTTCTTTTTTTATTTCAAAACAGAATAAAAAACTTATATGTCAAAAATAGCCGAAATCAGAATGGAGAAAAAATATGTCTAAATTAATCGTATTATCGAACCGAATAAGTATGCCATCTGGTAAGGCTTCAGCAGGTGGCCTTGCTGTAGCTGTACAAGATGCATTAAATGATAGCAATGGTATTTGGTTAGGCTGGAATGGTCAGCAAATTACCGATAGCGAAGCGCCAGAATTTGAGCAGGCCTATTCTCAGGGAATTGACTACATCACCTGCCCTCTCACTCATCAACAATACGCGCAATATTACTGTGGTTTTGCAAATAAGGTTCTGTGGCCAGCGATGCATGACCGAGAGGATCTTATTGAATATGATTCGCAAGAATATAAAACCTATCAAAAGGTCAATCGATTATTCGCTGAAAAGTTAAAACAGCTGGCTCAGCCTGAAGATATCATCTGGATACATGATTATCATTTTTTTAGTGTAGCCCGCTACTGCCGTGAATTAGGCATGCAAAATAAAATTGGTTTCTTTCTGCATATTCCTTTTGCTAGCCTGAACATCTGGCTCAAAATTCCTGTGGCTCGAGAATTAATTCAAGACTTGAGCCAATATGATGTAATTGGTTTACAAACCCAGATTGATCAAAATGCATGTATGCAAACATGTTTAAGTTTACTTGAAGCTCAGAAAATTTACCGTGACAGTATCAGCTACAAAAAGCGTCAAATACTAATTAAATCGTACCCGATTGGCGTTCAGCCAGAGATTATACAAAAGCAAGCGCAACAAGATTTGCCAAACCCTTGTGTGTTTAATTTTGAAGAAATACCTCGTCAAAAAACAATCATTGGGGTTGACCGAATTGATTATTCAAAAGGTTTACTTGAGCGTTTTAATGCATTTGCAACCTTCTTGGAAACTAATCCTGAATATCATGGGTTAGTCCGACATCTGCAAGTTGCAACACCGTCACGTACTGATATTGCAGTTTATCAACGTTTATACGAACGTTTTAAGACCAAGTTGGAATTGATTAATGAAGAGTTTGCACATGAAGACTGGAGACCTGTAGATTGTTGCTATGATCCAGTTCAACACCATAATCTCATGCATATTTATCGTCACTCCGATATTTGCTGGATTAGTTCACTACGCGATGGTATGAACCTAGTCGCTAAAGAATATATTGCAGCTCAAGATCCGGAGAATCCTGGCGTACTAATTTTATCTAAATATGCTGGTGCTGCTGAGCAAATGTCTCAAGCCTTGATTGTTGATCCGCAAGACAGAGCAGCAATGATGGATGCTTTAAAAATGGCTTTAGAAATGTCTAAAGCTGAGCGTATTAATCGTTATCAACAATTGATAGAGGGTTTATCAGCATCTGATCTTACTCATTGGAGAAACGATTTCTTAGATGATTTGGAAAAAACACTAACTTTACTGATGAAACCTCAGCGCTTATTACAAGACAATTATCAATCTATCTATCAGGTTTTATAAATCTAAATAAAAGAACATCGAGAAATTAAATTCTCGATGTTCTTTAGATTGTTTCTATTATTTATAAATTAATTCGCCTTTGCGAGTGTAAAGCGATTAAGTAAAGCAATAATAAATAGTAATACTGCTACACCTGTTAAAACTGTACTTAAACCAGTCCATTCACCAATTAAACCAATTAAAGCTGGCCCACTTAAGGAACCTGTATAGGCAATTGTTGATACTAAAGAAAGTGCCGCTGCTTTAGGCATATCGTTTTGTCGCCCTACGCGAGAAAACATCACTGGCACAATATTGGAACAGCCTAATCCTAAAAGTGCATAGCCTAATACAACCACTTGCCATACGGGTGCGGTCACAATAACAGCCATACCAATTGCTGCACCAATGGCACTATAAGTTACAACATTTTTTTCACCCCATTGTTTTAGCAAAATGTGGCCCGTAAAACGTCCAGTCGTCATGCTCAGAGCAAAAAAGGTATAAGCAAGACCAGCAAAGGCTGGATTAAGTTCATACTTACTTGTTAAATAAATACCACCCCAATCCATTGCCGCACCTTCTGATAAAAAGGCAATAAAACACATCATGCCAATAAGCAGAATAATGCCCTTAGGTCGATAGAGTTTTTTAGGTGTATCGGCTTCTTGATGTGGCTTTTCATCCTGTTCAAAAGACGTTAAACAAGGAGGAATAGCAACTGCACCAATGACGAGCAAAATCATTACAACAGACAAAGTACTCATTAATGGAGAAAGACCTACTGCCAATAATGCAGTCACCAGCATAGCCCCAGTTAAGCCGCCAAGACTGCACATTCCATGGAAGCTAGACATCAGAGCTCGCAGGCTATGTTTTTCAACAACCACTGCCTGTAAATTTATAGCTACTCCAAGACAGCCTGCTGCCGACCCAAACACAAATAATGCTACAGCCATCATCACAATGCTGTTCCACATCGTTAGGCTAGGTAATAACACCATTAACAGCATCAATGCTAACGCAATTAATGGACGACATCCCCAACGCTTGACTAAAGCACCAGTCGCAGGCATCGCAATCATTGAGCCGATACCCATACAAAGCAAAAGCAAACCAAAATCAGCATGATTGAGGTTTAAACGTTGCTGTGCAAAAGGAATCAGGGGTGCCCAAGCTGCGGTCGCAAAACCTAAGCTAAAAAAGCTTAGTCGTGTTGCAAGACGCTGCGTGCTTAAGAGAGTAGCTGTATCTAAAACAGCAGGTTTGGTAAATAACATATTTCGCGAACTCACCATAAAATCATTGGCGATCCATACCAACCGATTTTCCATAGAAAAACCCTTGCCTCATGAAGTTTCTAGGCAAGGGTTTTGTTGGCGAAATTATATCCAATTTCATAAAAAAAACAGGGGGTGTGATACAATTTTTCTGATTTTTTTGTAACTGCCAAAGCCTTATATACTAAGGCTTTGAATATATTAAATTTGAGAAAATACTTTTTTATTTCTATTTTATTAAAGCTAAAAATCAGGCGATAAAAAACCCAGCATCAGCTGGGTTTTTTATTAAATTTGAGATTGAATATAGTTTTGTAAGCCAATCAACTCAATTAAACGTAATTGCTTTTCTAACCAGTAGGTATGGTCTTCTTCAGTATCAGATAGTTGTTGACGTAACATATCACGGCTAATGTAATCGCCTTTCTCTTCACAGAGTTTGATACCTGTCGCTAATTTTTCACGAACATGATATTCAAGTGCTAAATCTGCTTTTAAACAAGAAACAACGTCTGTACCGACATTAATGTCTTCACGGTGCATATTTGGTTTAGCACCTAAAAACAATACACGGCGAATGATCGCATCAGCATGAGAAGCTTCTTCTTGCATCTCATGATCAATACGTTCATAAATTTTATTTAAACCCCAATCTTCATACATACGAGAATGGATTAAATATTGATCACGGGCAGCCAATTCTCCGCCAATGAGCATATTTAAATAGTCTATGACTTCTGGATTGCCACGCATAATAAATCTCCTATCGTATGAGAACTATTATGGGCAATCTTAAAAATGATTGCAAAGTAAAAAATAGTTAAGTTTATGATTTTTATCAAATTAAAATGAGAAACATACGCATTTGCAGTTTAAGTTAATTAAATTTTCTCTGCAAAAAGAAACGCTTGTCCGATTTATACACCCAGACAAGCGTTAAAATATGACATAAACCATCAATTTATTATTTTGTAACTAAAATCAATGGTTCTTATTTCGGTAGATTTATTCGCTTAAGGTCTGCCCATAGCTCGCCATAAGTGATAAGAAATCAGTCTCATTCATAACGACAATACCGAGCTTTGCAGCTTTTTCTAATTTTGAACCTGCTTTTTCACCAGCAACAACACATTTGGTTTTGCTCGATACACTACCGCTCACACGCGCACCTAAGGCTTGTAGCATTTGAGTCGCTTGATCACGGGTCATTTGCTCTAATGTGCCTGTTAAAACCCAACTCTCGCCATTTAATGGCTGGCGTGTTGGTGCAGTCGGCGCATCCCAATGAATTCCTGCTGCAATTAAGCGATCAAGCACTTCAAGGTTATGAGGCGCCAAGAAAAAGTCAGCAATCCATTCTGCTGTAATATCGCCGACATCCGGTGTTTTCTTTAAAGCTTCAACATCGGCAGCTTTTAGGGCTTCTAAAGTTTGGAATGTATTCGCTAACATTCTGGCAGTAGTTTCACCTACCCCACGAATTCCTAAAGCATAAATAAAACGCGCAAGAGTTGTCTTTTTACTGGCTTCGATGGCATCAATCAGATTTTGTACCGACTTCTCGCCCATTTTCTCAATACCGAGTAAAGTTTCTCGGTGCTCATGTAAATGATAGATATCGGCAACATCTTTAAGCAAATCGAGATGTAATAAAGATTCTACCCAACGATCGCCCAAACCTTCAATATCAAGCGCCTTACGTGACACGAAATGACGAATGGCTTCAATTCGCTGAGCAGCACAGTAAAGACCACCAGAACAACGTGCTAAGGCTTCCCCTTCTGGCATTACAACGGGTGAGGCACAAACAGGACAGCTTTCAGGTAAATGTACAATTTCAGCATCAGGTGAGCGGAACTCTGGCCAGACTTTTTCTACTTTAGGAATAACATCGCCAGTACGATAAACACTAACCGTATCGCCAACACGTACATCAAGACGATGGATTTCACCAATGTTGTGTAAAGTTACATTGGAAACCGTAACACCCCCCACAAATACAGGGTTTAAGCGTGCTACAGGAGTCAAAGTACCTGTACGCCCCACTTGCCAATCAATCTGATCAACCGTAGTTAATGCAGCTTGTGCAGGGAATTTATAGGCAGTCGCCCAACGTGGCTCACGACTTAAAAAACCAAGTTGTTGTTGTTGTTTTAAGTCATCAACCTTTACGACCATTCCATCAATTTCAACTTGTAAATCGGGACGTTCTTGCTGAATTTGCTCGTAGCGTTGTTGTACTTCCTGAATTGAATTACATAGATACTGACGTTCAGCAATTTCAAATCCAAGTTGTGTTAGCCATTGCAGGCTATCATGCATGGTGGTTAAGCCATGATTTGGTTCGCACTGTGCAATACCATACGCATAAAATGCTAAAGGTCTGCCAGCAGCAATATTTGGATCGAGCTGTCTTAAACTACCAGCTGCGGCATTACGTGGGTTCGCAAACGTTTTATCGCCTTTTGCTTCCTGATCGGCATTGAGTTTTTCAAAGCCAGACTTTGGCATGAGCACTTCACCACGTACTTCAAGCAGTCGTGGAATTTCAAAATGATCCGAATGCAACACTTTAGGCAAGTTGCGAATAGTTTTAACGTTCTGGGTAATGTCTTCTCCAGTTTCTCCGTCACCACGTGTAACCCCACGTATTAACACACCGTTTTCATACCAAAGCGAAATCGCAAGACCATCGAGTTTTAGTTCTACTTCATATTGTACTTTTTGATTGGGCAAACGCTCTTCGACACGGCGTGCAAATGCAAACAAGTCTTCCTGATTAAAAACATTCCCCAAAGAAAGCATAGGAACCACATGGGTCACACTTTGAAATTTAGAGAGTGCTTGTCCACCTACTTTTGTAGTTGGGGAGTCTGATTGAACCTGTTCTGGATATTGCTCTTCTAAAGCTTTTAACTGGTGAAATAAATGATCATATTCACTGTCCGAGATTGTCGGCTGATCCATCACATAATATGCATGGTTATGCTTTGCAATCAGTTGAATAAGCTGACGCATCTGTTCGATCACGGAAGTTGTTGCCATTATGTTATTCACCATAAAAAAGGGTGGAAATTTCTCCACCCTGAACTGCGACTAGATATGTTGCAATTATCGCAACGAATGTAAAAAATTAAAACTAGGCAGTCGCCTGTGCCGGACGATAATCAATCACATGATGACGCCAGTGCTCTTTTAACTGTGGTGTAAATTCAAGATTATTCTCATCATAAACTTTGCCGTCAATTTCACGAGCAATTAAACCTGCAATACTCGCCATCATGTCAAAACCAGTTACAGCTTTACTGTTTGGAAGCGCAAGGAAAAATGCCAATCCTTGGACTTGTTCAGTAGATAAGGTTTCAAGATCAAACCCAGCTGGTCCATTGTCCGTCATACGCAATACTGAAAACATAAGTACGCTCGGCTCATCAGTATTTTCATAGCGATGGAAACACGACATTTCGCCATAACGTAAACCGTATTTCAGCAGCACTTTAAGTGCTTTATCGCCAGACAACGCGCGACGCGGGTTCGGATAAACATTTAATGCAATAATCTGTTCAGCCATCGCTAATGCACTTTCATCATCATAGCGCTGCTGTTCATGCAAATGCACATCCAGAATATTACTCTCACCTTCAAATTCAGCAATTTCGGCAGTTTCAATATTTGGATTCAAACTCAACTCAGGCTCAGCCTTTTCGCCTTCTGGTTCCAAGCTTTCTTCTGATTTAACAGAAACCGTATCAACCAACTCAACTGAACTATCTGCATTAATGGTAGAGTTTTTTACAGTTTCTTCAGATTTAATTTCATCTGGAGAAGTTTCAACAACTGGTTGAATTTGTTCGGCCGAAATTGATTTAGTAGGTTCTACAGCCAAAGTTTCTGTTTGTTTTGCTTCACTAACTGGTGACGCCGCATTTAAAGTCGGTTCTACTCGCTCTGCGCTAGTCGCCGATACACCCTCGGCTTCAGCTTGCTCAAGCTGATCTCTCACATGCCTAGGTATAACCGGCTGATTACTATCAGGATTAATATGCAAATCACTGTCTAATGAGGGTTCAGCATGGTTTGACTTTTTTAAAATCATTTTTAAGCCAATTAGCATAATAATAATGGCGACAACGATGCCAATAATCGTATTGATTTCCATTCTATGACTCCGAAACTAACCCGTATTCTTTTGCCTGTTCTAAATCGACAGTGACTAATTTTGATGTACCCGGTTCAGGCATGGTCACACCCAACAAATCAGTTGCCATGGTCATCGCCAGCTTATTATGTGTAATGTAAATGAATTGTACATGTTCAGAAAGCTCTTTTACCAAATTACAATATCTCTGAACATTCGCATCATCAAGTGGTGCATCCACTTCATCTAACACACAAAACGGTGCCGGATTCAATCTAAAAATCGCAAATACTAATGCTAAAGCTGTTAAAGCCTTTTCTCCACCGGAAAGTAATGCTAGAGAACTATTTTTCTTACCCGGTGGCCTAGCCATCAGTTTAACACCAGATTGCCAGTCATCTTCAAGACTTAAACTTGCTTCACCACCATTAAAGACCTTTGGAAACAGATTTTGCAACTCTTGATTAATCTGATCAAACGTTGTCATAAACAACTTACGGGTTTCCTGATCAATGCTTTTCATCGCATCTTTTAGTTGAGTTACCGTATTTTCCAAATCTTGAATCTGGTGACTCAACTCATCAAAACGCTGGGAAACTTCTTCAAACTCTTGTGAAGCGGCAAGGTTAACCGCACCGATTTTTTCAAACTGTTTCTGTACTTTTTCCAGTTTTTGCTGGTGCTGGGTTAAATCGATTTGTAAGCCCTTTTGGAGCTCGGCATTTAGCTCTTTAAGCTGTTCTTGGTAATGTTCACGATCTGACTTAGCTGCTTGCCATGCCAAACGTTTTGCTTCAAGTTGTTCTCTGAGCTGCTCATCTTTTTGTTGATATTGATGACGCTGATCTGTCAGGGTTTGTTGTTTTTCCTGCACACTATTTAATTCAAGCTGCCATTCATTCCAGTTCTTTTGCAACTTTTCAGTTTGAGCAAATTGTTGCTGAAATTCGGACTCAAGATTTGGCAACTCTAACTGAATAGGATCAACAAATTTTTTCGCCTGTTCCATTTGAGCATTAATTTGCTGATATTGGCTCTGCAAGAACGAAATATCTTTTTCAAGCAACTCTATCTGTTGAGTCGTTTGCGTACTGTTACGACGTAAAATTTCACGTTCTTGTTGTTGCTGATGCAGAGCTTGTTGTTGGTCCTCTAGTTGCTCTGTTAACTCTTCTACCCGAAATTGCAATGTTTTATAGTCAGGTAAAATGGTTTCAAGCTTGATTGCTAGCGCATGTAAATCAATCTCCAGATCATCTTTTTGCATTGCATCTTCTTCAAGTTGCATGTCTAACTGAGCTAACTGATCTTTCAATTGCTGTTTTTGCAGTAAAAATGCCTGTGCCGCAGTTTGCTGTTTAGCAATTTGCACATCAAGCTGTTGTAAGTCTTTTTGTTTTTGTTTAACAACTTGCTGTTTCTGTTGCACATCAGACTGCAACTGCCCTAGTTCATCTTTTTGCTGAACTACAATTTGATCTAATACTTGTAATTCGGGTTGTTGCTTTTCAAGAACTTGTTCAATTTCATCTAGACGAATGCGATGACTGAGCATACCTTGTGCACTTTGACTCTCGTCATCATACATAAGAGCAATGACCCAATCCTGCCCAACATGATAACCATCTAAAGTCAAAATAGACTGCCCATGTTGCAGTTGCTTTTGCTCATTTAAAGCATGAGTCAAATCTTGTGCAATCGCTACATTCGAAAAGATTGATAGCTGTGGAGATGCAATCCAATCATTTAAACAAGCTAAATTACCTTTAAATTGACTTGTTTGCTCTGAAGGTTTTAACTGGCGAGCAACCCCTTCTTGAAAAGTTTGTTCGGTCTCAAGAATATGAGCTTGTAACCATTTCGCTAAAAACTTTTCAACAATCTGCGCATGTGGTTTGCCTTGCTCTGTTAATTGCAAAGCTTGCATTAAACGTAGTGCATCTTGATGTTGCTTCGGGCTTTGCTTAGCAACAAGCTGGCTTAAGTTTTTCTGCTCTGATAATAAAACTTGTATTTCTGTTTTCAAGCTTTGCTGCTGATTTCTGCTTGCCTGATGTTGCTGTTGAGACTGCTCTAAACGCTGTGAGAGCTGCTCAATTTCCGTCTCAAGTGTCGCAATTTCACGATGAAGCTGCTGTTGCAGTTGCTCAAGCTCACCCTGTTCATCTTCATGAACATGCGATTGAATTTGACTTGCTTGATGTTGCAACGTTTCTTTTTGTTGCTCAATTCTTAGAACATTTTTGCCTAACTGCTCAATTTGGGCAGACATTTGCATCTTTTGCTGCTGTTGTTTTTCAACCTGAGCTTTTACTTGTTCAAACTGTTGTTGTGCTTGTTTTTGCTGGGATTGTAAATCAGCAAAGTTTTGTTCAGCTTCCGTTGCAGTATGCTCAATTGCAGTTAAGGCCTCAGTTTGTTCATCTAACTGATTATTCAACGTTTCAAGTTGCAATTCAGAAAGCTGTAAACGTTCTTTAGTTTGGAATCTTTGCTGTTCTAATTGAACGAGAGTCGTACTGTTTTGCTGGTATAAACTCTGTTTTTGTTCCAGAGTCATTTTCAGTTCAGATAGTTTTTTTTCAGCTTGCTGCCATTCGTGTTGTAGTGGTGAAGATTGCTGAATGAGTCGCTGAAATAAAGCACTGGTTGCTTCTAAATCATGTTCAATCGTACTTAACTCTGAGCGAACCAATTTAAAAGTTTCGCCCAGTTCATTCATTTGAACCGTATATTCTTCTTGTAAGCGTACGCTTTTATCTGCTTGAAAAGATAAAATTTCAATTTTTAGAGTACGAATCTGACCTTCTAATGTTTTATATTGAACGGCTGCTTCTGATTGGCGTTTAAGCGTCTTAAGCTGCGATTTTAACTCTAGGGCAATATCTTCTAAACGTGAAAGGTTTTGCTCAGTATGCTCAAGATGTTGCAAAGTTTCGCGTCGACGAGCTTGATAGCGTGAAACACCTGCTGCCTCTTCAATAAAGATACGCATTTCTTCTGGCTTGGCATCAACCAGACGGTTAATCATTCCTTGCTCAATCACCGCATAAGAACGTGGTCCCAACCCTGTTCCCAAGAAAATATCGGTAATATCACGACGGCGACAACGTGTGCCATTTAAGAAATATTCGGACTTGCCTTCACGAGTGACCTGACGACGAACAGCTAGCTCATTATAAGCATTATAGGATCCACCTAACTTGCCATACGTATTATCAAAACGTAGCTCAACACTCGCCACACCAACTGGCTTACGTTTGGAAGTTCCTGTGAAAATAACATCTTGCATGCTACCACCACGCAGTTGACGAGCATTTGACTCACCCATCACCCAACGAATGGCATCAATTACATTTGATTTGCCACAACCATTTGGACCAACCACTGCTGTGCGGTTAGCCTTAAAATTTAAAGTTGTACTATCTGCAAAAGATTTAAAGCCGGAAAGTTTTAAACTGCTTAAACGCATAATGCCCTAACTAGCGGCGTGAGCGTCTTGCCCAGGCCAATTCAATCTGTTTCATTCGTGTCAGCGATTCCAACACAAGGTTACGTAAGTGTCGACAAAAATCTTCCATAAATAAAGCGGCTTGTTGTGATTTTCGGATCAAAATTGCATCAATCACGAGTTTAAATAATGCAAATGCTTCTTGTAGTTCTCGTTTAGAAGTATTTAAGGTCAAAAAATAACTACGACGTAATGAAGGCAATAACTCTTTATAGAATTTCATTAGATAAGGATTTCCGACCATATCTTGCTGTTCAGCCAGATATTGGAAAACACCATCATAAAATTTCTCGATATCTCCTGCTTTTACATGCTCAAGAAGTTGTTCTAACAATAACTGTAATTGATCTGCTTCATGTGCCCGCCATGTTTCACTTATTCGTTGAACAATATGCCCCAATAACATCATATTTGTGTCAAACAGTGCTTTAACCTGCTGTGCAGACATTTCTGAAACAATTGCCCCACGGCGTGGAAATATCTCAATTAAATGAGTACGCTCTAATAATAACAATGCTTCACGAACTGATCCTCGGCTCACGTCAAGCTCTTTAGCAATACGTAGTTCTTGAATACGCTCGCCTTCAACCAGCTCACCACTAATGATCTGTTCGCTAATATATTTGACAATTTGCTCAGAAAGACTTTCTGTCTCTTCGAGATTCATAAATCACCCGCTACTTTTTATATGCATTAATCCATGCTTTTCTTTCGCATCCTTGTTTTTAACTGATCCCATCGATTAAAAACTATGTCATTGTCTGACAATTTCATTGCATTTTAAGCCAACCCATTTAAAAACAACACCAAAATCAGATGAATAAAAGCCCCGAATGTTCGTATATTCTTTAATAAAAAAAGCTCGAATTTCTAAAAATTCAAGCTCTTAGATCATAGTCTTCTTAAGGTTAATATTTTACTCTCTAGTGCATAATGCCTTTATAAATAAAATAACTACCTACCACCACTAACAAACAGGCAAAGCATTTTTTTAACATTTGTGGTGACAATGCATGAGCGACTTTTGCTCCAAACTTGGCTGTAATAAAACTCATAACACTAATGCCAATAAAAGCATAGATGTGCACATAACCAATCGTGTTAGGTACAGAGATGTGTTCTTTAGCACCAAACCACATGAAGCCAATTGCACCCGCAACAGCAATTGGTAAACCACAAGCAGCAGAAGTTGCGACTGCTTTTTGCATAATGACGCCATGACGGTTTAAATACGGAACAGTTAAGCTACCGCCCCCAATTCCAAAAATTGCAGAGGCAACACCAATTCCGCCACCTGCCATCACTTGCATAGATGCTGAAGGAAGCTGACGTGTTGGATCAACTACAACATGGGCGCCTTTAAACATGCGATAAGCCATGAAAACGGCAAAAATACCAATAAGAAGTTGCAAATGTTGACCAGACATCAGGTCAGCAATACCAGCACCTAAAAATGAACCAATAATGAGCCCAGGCGCTAAATTACGAAAAACTGGCCAAAGTACAGCTCCTTTTTTATGGTGAGCCGACACCGAACTAAAAGACGTTACGATAATCGTTGCTAGTGATGTTCCTACTGCAATATGCATGATTACCGCAGGGTCATAGTGTAACTGGGTAAAAACGACATAGAGGATTGGTACAATAATTAATCCACCACCAACCCCAAACAATCCGGCAGTAAAACCAGCAATTGCGCCAATGAGTAAATATATGATTAACTCCATAAATGTTTTACCACTCTGCTCATATTCAACATGGATTTAGAGACTCGCCAACTACAACAACTTTTAAGCGCAAAAAACCAGCTTCCAGAAGTGGTTTTATTAAAAGCAACCACAACTTCGACCAATGATGATATTCGTGAAATTGCCCAAAAAGGCATTACAACAGGCTTGGTTTGCAGTGCTCAACAAACTCAAGGGCGAGGTCAACATCAACGGCAATGGATTTCACCTGAAGGAAATATTTATTTAAGCACATTGGTGCAAACTCGAACACCCTTAGATGGTCGCTTAGCACTTGAAGTTGCTCTAAATATTTTGCAAATCCCACAATTACAGCCTCTAAGCTTACAAGTAAAATGGCCAAATGATTTATATAGTGCGCAAGGAAAATGGGGTGGAATTTTAGTTGAACCCCTTTCGCAACATCAGGCTATAGTAGGTGTGGGCATTAATTTAAAAACGCCACCCGTAACCGACAGTGATCAGTCGATTACCTCTTTAGAAGATTTAGGTTTAGAGCAAAACAACCGTCTTGAGTTAGTTTCAGAGCTGTATATGGCTATTCAAAACGCAGCTCGCTGGTTCGATCATGGCTGCTACAACTTAGCTGGTCGTTTTAATCATCATGCCGCATGGATTAATCAATTCGTGCAGTTTGAGCATAGCCAAGGACTAGTAGAAGGTCGTTTTGTTGGAATTTCCAATGATGGAGCCGTCATACTTGAAACTCCAGAACCTAAACAGTTTTATCAAGGTCGTTTAAGACCACAGATCAATCAATAAACAGGTGTTTCTCCATGAAAAGTTTATGGCTCGATATCGGGAACACTCGTTTAAAATACTGGATTACTGAAAATCACCAAACTATTGAGCATGCCGCAGAACTGCATTTGCAATCCCCTGCCGATTTATTACTTGGGTTAATTCAACATTTTAAGCATCAAGGTCTACATCGGATTGGGGTGTCATCCGTCTTAGATGCTGAGAATAATCAACGCATTCAACAAATTCTAAAATGGCTTGAAATTCCAGTTGTTTTTGCAAAGGTTCATGCTGAATATGCTGAGTTAAAGTGTGGCTATGAAGTACCAAGTCAGCTCGGAATTGACCGCTGGTTACAAGTACTCGCTGTGGCTCAAGCAGATGAAAACTATTGTATTATTGGTTGTGGAACAGCCTTAACGATTGATTTAACGCAAGGCAAACAACATTTAGGCGGGTACATTTTACCCAACCTTTATTTGCAACGCGATGCACTTATTCAAAATACAAAAGGCATTAAAATTCCTGACTCAGCTTTTGATAATCTAAACCCAGGCAACAACACCGTAGATGCAGTCCATCACGGTATTTTGTTAGGCCTTATTAGTACTATCGAAAATATTATGCAGCAATCTCCGAAAAAACTGCTCCTTACCGGTGGAGATGCACAACTATTTGCCAAGTTCTTGCAAAAATATAATCCAGTTGTAGAAACTGATCTTTTACTCAAAGGATTACAACAATATATTGCTCATTATCCTAAAGACTAAAATACAGAATAAAATAAAAGGCGCTATATGCGCCTTTTATTTTACGAACTTATTTCTTTTGGTCGTTGTTGCCAAAAAGTGGTCCCATTCCGCCGCCACCGCCGCCGCCAAATTGTTTTTGCATATTGCCTAATGAACGCATCATTTTGCTCATGCCAGATGGATTCGCAAACTTCTTCATCATTTTAGCCATTTGTGCTTGTTGCTTAATGAGTTTATTCACTTCAGCAACATCCATACCACAACCAGCTGCAATACGTTTTTTACGGCTTGGGTTCATCAAGTCTGGATTACGGCGTTCTTTAACGGTCATTGACTGGATAATAGCTTCCATTTTCTTGACCTGTTTTTCAGGATTCGCTTGCTCAATCGCTTGCTGAATTCCTGCACCGCTCATGCCAGGCAACTTATCTAAGAAGCCCATCATGCCGCCCATACTTTTCATTTGCTCAAATTGCATCAGCATATCTTCAAAGTTGAAGCTGCCTCCTTTTTGCAATTTTTTAGCCATTTTTTCGGCTTTTTCTTTGTCGATTTTACGTTCAACTTCCTCGACTAAAGAAAGTACGTCACCCATGCCTAAAATACGTTGAGCAACACGATCTGGATGGAATGGTTCTAAAGCATCAAGCTTCTCACCCATACCCAAGAACTTGATTGGCTTACCTGTAATTGCACGCACAGAAAGCGCTGCACCACCACGTGCATCACCATCAGTTTTAGTGAGAATCACACCTGTAAGTGCCAATGCATCATTAAAGGCTTTAGCTGTATTTGCAGCATCCTGACCTGTCATGGCATCAACCACAAACAAAGTTTCAGTCGGCTTAACAGCAGCATGTAATTCTTTAATTTCGTCCATCATGTCTGCATCGACATGTAAACGACCAGCGGTATCGACAATCAATACATCAGCAAATTGGATTTTTGCCTGTTCAATTGCACGATTAACGATATCAATTGGCTTTTCAGAAGCATCTGAAGGAATAAAACCTGCCCCAACTTCGTTAGAGACAGTTTCTAACTGCTTAATCGCTGCTGGACGGTAAACGTCCGCAGAAACCGTCATTACTTTTTTCTTTTGACGCTCTTTTAAGAAACGTGCCAACTTAGCGGCAGTTGTAGTTTTACCAGCACCTTGTAAACCAGCAAGTAATACAACAACGGGAGGCTTAGCACTTAAATCAAGTGTTTCATTCGCCTCACCCATCATCTTGGTGAGTTCATCATAGACAATTTTTACAAATGCCTGGCCTGGCGATAACTGAGTCATCACTTCCTGGCCCAATGCCTCTTCCTTAACTTTCGCGATAAATTCACGAGTTACAGGTAACGCGACATCGGCTTCAAGAAGTGCCATACGTACTTCACGTAAGGTATCTTTAATATTGTCTTCGGTCAGCTGCCCTGAGCCAGTAACATTTCTTAAACTCTGTGTGAGTCGTTCTGTTAAGGTATCAAACATTGCAAAATCCGCTTAAAATGGCTAGTTGCAAAAAAATCTTTCTCGAAATAGAAAATTTATGCATAGAATGCTATAGGATACTTTAGTTCGCAGCGAATTTATATCTTATATAGATGAATTAATCCTGAAAAAGGTTTGACATGATTAGCCTCCCCTTGGTTTACACAATTTTGGCACTCATTGCATATACCACTTCTTTCTGGTATCTGTTTATTCGTTTAATGTCAAAACGTGAACCAAACCCATGGTTATTTGCTGTTGTTGCAACTTTGGCACTCCTGTTGCACGGCACAGTTTTATGCCACGCCATGCTGACACCAGCCGGAATTAACTACGATGTTTTTAATTTAGTATCTTTTACATCGTGGCTTATGCTGTTGTTAAGTTTAATTTTTAGTATTTTTCGCCCCATTGTACCGTTAAACTTGTTAGGCATTCCTGTAGCGGCTATTGGCCTGATTTTAGGTTTTGCATTCAGCCGACCCGATCAATTTATTGAGCAACACTCTTTAGGCCTTGATGTCCATATCATTCTGTCTTTATCTGCCTATGCAGTTTTACTAATGGCAACCATTCACGCTATTTTGCTGTGGTTCCAAAATCGTGAACTCAAAAAGAAACAAAAAAAACGCTTTTGGGTCAATTTACTCCCATCAATTCAGGCGATGGAGTCTTTGTTATTTGACCTCATCATTACGGGTTTTATTCTATTAACAATTGCACTCGCTTTTGGTTTCTTGACTATCGATAGCTTCTTTGCCCAACATCTCGCTCATAAAACCGTATTTAGTATTATTTCCTGGTTTATCTATGGATCATTATTGATTGGCCATTACAAACTCGGATGGCGAGGACAAAAGGCCATTCGTTTTACCTTAATCGGCTTTGTGCTTTTAGCCATTGGTTTTATTGGTAGTAAATTTGTGCTTGAAATGATTTTGGGTCTCTAAATTAATTAAAATTTCATCGATACTAGACAGCGTTATACATATCCCGTATAACGCTGTTTTCTTTTTGCTCAGGTGACACAGACTGTGAAACTCATACTCGCTCCAATGGAAGGTTTAACTGACCCGATCATGCGGGATACACTCACATCTGTTGGTCATTTTGACTGGTGTGTGACCGAGTTTATTCGAGTTACAGACAGCATTTTGCCAGACCATATTTACTATAGTTTTTGTCCAGAATTAAAAAATGACGGTAAAACAGCGGCTGGTACACCTGTCCATGTTCAGTTTTTAGGTAACAACCCAGATATGCTGGCAGCAAATGCAGCGAAAGTTGTAGAGCTTGGTGCACCAGCAATTGATCTAAATTTCGGTTGTCCCGCAAAAACTGTAAACCGACACCGAGGCGGCTCAGTTCTTCTTGATGAACCTGATGTTGTACATATGCTAATTAAAGCTGTAAGAGATGCGGTACCTCCGCATATTCCTGTTTCAGCAAAAATGCGTTTAGGTTATCTAGATGAAAATCACACCATGGAAAATGCCCATGCTGTTGAAGACGCTGGTGCAAGTTGGTTGACAGTTCATGCGCGAACTAAAGCAGACGGCTATACTCCACCTGCTTATTGGGAAAAAATTCTGCCCATTAAAGAAGCTTTAAAAATTAATGTAATTGCCAACGGTGAAATCTGGAGCAATGCAGATGCTAGAGCTTGCCAGCAACAATCTGGCTGTAAAGATTTAATGATTGGCCGTGGTGCTGTGACTACTCCAGACTTAACACAATGCATTCGTGAAAATATGAATGAGGCATTATTTAGTTGGGAACAGCTGGTTGACTTACAAATTCGCTTTTTAAACGGTCAAGCAAAAACAGAAATTGGTATGGTCGGTCGTTATAAACAATGGTTGGGGATGATGACTAAGGCCTACCCACAAGCTAAAAACTTATGGGACCAAGTTAAGCGTATTAAAGCTTTGGATGAAATTGTTCAACAGTTAGAACACACCAGATCAGAAAACATTTAACTCAATATAGTTATAAAAAGAGGGCGATTGTTTTCACAATCGCCCTCTTTCATATTTCAGGTTAAGTTATTATTTTTTCTAAAAGCCACTTACTTTCATTTTTAAGTCAGTCACTGACGCCCCCGTAATACCAAAACTCCCCATAGAACCATTAGGCAAGTTATTAAATGTCGTTGTACTTTGGGTTCCCATATTTCCTAAAGTGACATTGTTAAGTGAAGCATCGAACTTACTAGACACACCGTTATTCCCAAAAGTTAATCCCGTTGGATCAACCCCTGCATAAAAACCATCAAGCACAAAACCTGTCGAGGTATTTGTTCCAGCAAATTTAAATCCGAATGTAGCTCCCGTATTATCCGAGACTAAAGTAATTGGACAACCCGCAGCAGCAGAACAAATAGATTGAATTGCCCCACCAAATTTAACCATAACTGATTGAGCCGCATGACCAAGCTGGATATTTAAACGAGGTTTATTGGTTTGTACAAAGTTAATATCTAGATTTCCAGTAGAACGGATTAGTTCTTTTACCCCCGTATTCACTGTCGTTCCCGAACTAAAAATTGATTTTGGTGCATAACTTGTTAATGCGTAATCGGATGGACTAGATAAAGATGCGCTGGGAGCCATATAGACTGAAAAAGGTAAAAGTCGAATACCGTTTACATCACTCCCCATAGATACAGCTAAATTTAAAAAAGGATTTCCACCACCTGCATCAGTATCCATTACGATATTAAAAGAAGGATTACTAGATACCGCAGCTTTAATAAACTCTATGCCAGGAACCGGATTCGTAGAATTCCCTGCAATGACAAAGCCAGCCTTACTGTTATATGAAGTTGAGGCAATACCGTTTGTATCAATCAGAGCGATTTGATTAAATTTAACTTTATCAGCCTGAATACCTAAGGTTAAACCATTTTGGCCAGTCGCGGCCGCAAGACTTTGATCATCTAAAGGCTGCATTGAAAAAACACTTGAACTACTTGCAAGTAACAACCAGCACCCTATATTTTTATTCTTCATGTCGCTCTAATCCTTAAGAGACAAACGCTTATTATTTGTTCAGACTATCAGAATAATATTCAAGCACAAAGCAATTATCCCTATAACCCGACGAATGCAAATCCAATCATATTCAAAATAAATTTTTTATAAAAAGTGGCAATGACTGCCACTTTTTTGGTTAGTTAAAAGCACCATTTCTAGGCACAATACTAAAGCTACTATTTAAACGTCCACCAGTAATGGCAAGCTCACCTAAACGTGCACCTGCGCCAGTTGATGGCGGATAGAAGTTAATATCTTTAACACGTAATGCGCCGTCGATACTCTTATCAGGATTAAAATAAACCGCCGTATTTACGCCAACTTTACCTAAACCACTTGCACTGTCTTTACCAACAACTAAAGCAGTATTAAACGCAAGTTTTCCAGTAATATTATCAAAGCCAATTGCAGAACCATCAATCGGATCACTAATTTGAACCGTATTTCCAGTTGCTGTGGCAGGCATGGTGAAATCACCGAGTACAGTTAGAGCACTACCATCTGCAATTGAACTGTTTGGCACAATCGATAAGTTAAGATCTCCACCTAAACGCAGTTTTAGACCAAATAAGACATCATTATTTCTGGCAAAGTTATCAATTGGTGAGGTACATGAACCGGTAGCTGGACAAGTTTTATATTTTGCCCCTGGTAAATATCCTGCTGCAATTTCAGTTGATAAAGCAAGGAGCATTTCTTTTAAACTAATATTAAGACTGCCATTTTCTAAACCAATGCTTCCATTGCCTTTGAGGAACATATCGATATTACGTAAGCCCATGTAATAATCAGTAGGACTACCACCATTATTAGCATTTGGAGAACCATCAATTAATAAAATTGAGGTTGTTTTGGTTCCAGTCGCATCACGTCCTGTAGTTCCAGCAGCAATACCAAAACCTAAACGAGAAGTTGTTCCAGACGTAGCAACAACATTCTGAACAGGCTTACCATTTGCATCTTTTGTATAGTAATAAGCACTATTTGCCGGCGCATCTAAACCATATACAGCAGCATTAGCATTTAAGTTATAAAAAGGTAATGCTAAGCCCCACTGGTTGTTTGCACCATTGTCTGCAAACTGATTTGCAGGAGCGACATTCGCACTTGTCGTAAAACGACCACGTCTTGAAAATGCTTGAAACTCTGCTCCACGCATCGCAAGAATTAAGCTAAACGGATTAGTAACCGTATCACGGTGAATATTATGCTGATAATCAGCAGCCGTTGTTAAAGTACCCGATCCTAAACGAATTGCATTTAAAGTCGCGTTGTTTGGCATTAATAACGTTTTTGTATCAGCAAGATTTAAATAAATATTTCCGCTGTCAAAATAACCACGCGTAGCTGAGTTAAGACCTGTTAAATTACCAAATTCGAAACCGTAAGCATTCAGACCTGCCCCACCAATTTCTAAAGTGGTTGCTTTGCCATCTGCACCTAGCATTGAGTCATTATCTTTAGTGAACTCACCTTTCATACGAAAGGCAATTCCAGAATTACCTAAAATACTATTACTTGAGCCCGTACCCGAAGCGGTATTTGCTGCACCTAATATTGTTGTATCTGATGAACCATCCATACCACGGACTTGTAAATAACTATTTACCATACGTCCGCTAGCACCTAAGCGAATCAAACCTTTCGCATTTTGTGGGCTATTAGTTGCATCCAAAGCATAAGAGTTAGTTTTATCGACATTAGAACTTAACATGACCTCAATATTCAGGCCTGAATTGGTTACTTTGCCGCTACTATCAACATACGTACCCGCAGTTAAACCAGAAGCTGAATCTGCTACACGGTTAAAATCAACATAGCCATAGGTAGTATTCGGAGTTTGCCCTACACCAGCAACGTTAGTTCCTGTATTTGTCTGTAAAACTAAGCCACGAGTTGGGTCAATCAACATGGCCCCTTTACCAACAAAATTAAAGTTAAAATTTCTTAAAATTAGCTGGTTTAACTGGCTACGAGCATCCACTTGCCCTAGATAAATATTGGCATTATTAATACCAAGCGTCATGCTTGACTGACTATTTGCATTAAATAGCCCATCTTGGGTTGTAAGCGCCAAATTTAGAGGGGAAGTAGTTTGAATAGCCAACTGCCCTAAAGTTGGCGAGCAGCTAGCTGAACTATTACAAACTTTAACGCTATTTACGGTAATAAGTGATGGACTACTTTGCATAGAAAAGTCTAGTCCAGTTTTACCCGTAGTTGGGTTACTCCCAACATCTAAACGGTAATTAGTGCTTAAAGATTGACTAGATGCATTACTTTTTTGGACTTTTACACCACTCGCTTGAGCTCTTAATACCTGATCAGCACTTGTTGGTGTGCCTGCATGGTCATCCCAGTAAGCATTATCAATATTAATTTCGTTAAATGTAGTTTGAATCGAGATCCCATCTTGTCCATTGACGGCGCTCAAATCAGCATCTGTTAAAGCTTCTAAAGCATAAATTTGTCCACTCACTAACAACATGCTGGTTGTTAATGTATTTAAAATAAACTTTGAGCTGTGATTTTCTTTATTTTTTTTCATCACTTCAGTTCCTTTGAAATCTACATTAACCTTAACAACGAGGATGGCTACCATCACAGCTAAAGACCATGACTTTTCCTTGAATAGCCAAGTTTCCGTTCATCATTAAGCCCATAAAACCAGTTTCACGTCCATAGTCATAGGCCGATGGAGTTGCTGTAGCAACTTGCTGGTTGCCACTATTAGCAGTCGCAGCATATGTCGGTTTTTTGAAATATGCATAATCATACATATTCGCACTCGAGCCTTGCGTTGTTGTTGAGCTCGTAAAGTTATCTTGTTCAATCGATAAAGCATTGAAACCAAAATTACGAATTAAAATTGGCTGCGCTGCACTAAAACTAAGCTGAATAGCAGGCTTAATCATTTCTATATTGTTTTGATCCAAATATTTCAAATCAGCGCCATCCAAACCCATTTTTTGAATATTTAAAGTTCCTTGTACACCTTTAAATACCAACCAAAGTTTATTACCACTATCGCTATTTTCGGCCCAACCACTTGGCTTAGTCGCATCTGCTTGCACAAAACGTTTATTAATTGCTAAACCTATATGACAGAACTCCACGTTCTCACAGACACCACCACTACCATTGTCAAATATACCGTTAGTTGTCTGGTTTAAATTGAGCATCAAAGATAAATCAGCACCGGCCTGTCCATTAATCGCCTGCAAAGCATCATTATCTAAAGTTTGCAGCTCTGCGTGAGTAACCGTTGCAAAAAGAGCGAGGATCAAAGTACTTAATTTTTTCATATCATTACCCTCCTCTCATAGACCTTTGGTGGTGAGTTTTAAATGCTGAATTAAAACACCGTCAATTGAAGCAGAACCCAAGTTATTTAAAGGACTAATGTTGGACAATGCTGGAGCTTGATTGGCAGTTGGAATCACATAGCCAGTTGTGCCATTACTACTACCAATTAAATCATTGACTACAGCATTTCTTGAAGTTAGCCATGGAATAGCAGCATTGCTCCAATCACGATTGGAGGTTGTTCCGTACATTGGAGTTGAACCGGATGTACTTGTACATCCTAGTGCACCAGAGCACTTTGGAGCATCGGCTGGTTTTGGTGTTGGATTTGTAATAACCCAAGCACCAGTTCCTTTGTTATATTCCCACTGATATAAATACCCAACAGTGGTATAATCACAGTTCGAATTAAACAAACCACAACTATAGGTTTGATTCCATGTTTGAGTATTTTGTTGTCTTTGTTTAAAACGTACTTCTGTCATGGTCGCAGATGTAGTACCAGACACTGAGTTGGTCAATGACACCAAGCTACCCGCTGAAGTTCCAGAAACTTGTGTTCCAGTTGAAATTAAGCGTCCAAAAGAGACCCCAATAGCTCCTTCCCCCGTATTTGCTAACAAGGTTTTTCCATTATCAGGACTATAGACGGTACCAATCGTAATACTACTATGGGTAGGGTTAACGCACGAATAAACGTTACACGTAGAACCTTTGTAAGTCGTGTCAGTACCAGTATAATCTGTATAAATCTGTTTATATATTTCTGGTTTATTTGCAATTCGCGCAATTTCAATACTAAAGTTTTTACCGTCTGAACCTAAAACCAATGGTTGATATAAATTACCTAATACCAAATTAATATTTGGGTTGTAGAGATATAATCCCTCACTATCAGCAAATTTTGGTGCTACAGCACCAGTAGAGTCAAATGCAGGGGTATATAAATTATTTGATGCATTTGGTGAATCTGAGGTTTCACGTGTACTAAATCGTAATACCTTACTTGTATCATTAAACGCTATTCGTGTTTTATTCGATGTTTTTGTATCTGTTCTAGTTCGATTTTCTACATAGTAACGGCAGCCACGAGACGTACTGAAACTCCCTGTTCCGCTGTTACCACAATCTCCAGTACTACTGGTGCTTAAAGTTGAATTTGCACCTGCATGTACGGTTTGCCATCCGTTATTACTGCTTGTTGCATATGTTTGCGTTTGACTCGTAACATTTTCAGTGACAATACTAGTGTTTTTACTATCGCCTGTATTTAAACGAACTAAACCAGACATTCCTAAAGTATTGTTATAAAAAGGACTCATTCCGCCAGCAGAAGTTGCCCCACCTAAGGTCTGAAACAGGCTAATCTGACTACCGTTTAGACTGAAACCGTTTAAAATCCCTTGTAAGCGTAATCTGTTAGCACGGCTTGTATCAATACTTGTTCCAATCAATCCATTACTATTGCCATATTGAAATTGGGCTAGAGAGCCATTCGTTGTAGCGACAACATTTGGATTTCGTACAAATGCATCAGCCCATAGACCCAGTTTTAAATTATATGCATCTGCTCCCTCTGCTCCATCAATTGTTGGTTGATAAAGAGGAGCCTCTAAAGATAAATACGTAACAGGATAAACAGAACTATCTGTTGTACTAAAATTAGGAACATTGGTAGCAGTCTTTACTTTGAATATCCATGGATTGGCACCCGTACCCCAACTCGAAATCGCTGCTGCGGCTGAGGTATTAGCAATACGTGAATTTGCATCACCATCCGACTTAGATAATGCTAAGCCATACAGAAAGATATCCGCTTTACCAACTGCACGGTCTTCTGGTCCGACACTACCATTACCACTCGTATCAGCTGCAGCAACACTCAAAGGCCCAACAGGGACATAGTTAATATAACCCGTATCTTTACTACGATCGGTAATAATTTGATTTACAGATTCATTTGGGCCAGCACCACGAAACACCATAAATGCATTTTGAGGTAATATCGCAATACCCTCACCCGTAGTTTCACTTAAACCAGCATCTGAAAGCTCTTCAAGAGCAAAGCTAGACTGACTTAAAAAAAGTCCAATTAAACTTGCCAAAACGGTTTTTTGAAAACATACCGTATAATTAAGTGTAGTCATCGTGACCTTCCTGTTTTATACGATGCTGTGCACCATATTTCTTTTTCTTTAACAGTCCTTAAAGCAAGATAGAATTATTTCCTTTTCATCTTGCAAGGTGCAACCATTTAAAATTGCCAACCTTTCCACATTTCTATTATGCTGAATATTTACACAAATGCAAAATTAAATGAACAAAAATGCATTTTTCCGATGAATGAAAAATTGTCCAATTACTTAAATTAATCAACAGAATTTTAAAGAACCGTAACAGTTAGCTGAAAAACTCTGTTTTTGTAATACAACATTAGTTAATCCCATTGAAGCTGGCGTTTTTCCTGTTAAATCAATAGTTCCAATTGGAAGATTACCTAAAAGTAGACAATTATATGCAAGTGCTCCACATGGAACAGGATTATTATTTAGGTATGAGCTGACTTGTCCTAAAGCATCATTAATAGTGGCTAAAGCAATATCAACATTCCCCGTAGGAGTAATTTGACCAATATCAATTGGATTTGTAAGTTCTAACCACCATCCTGTTTGAGCAGTCGATGCTGCCTCTGGCCACAAAATATTTACACCTTGTACAGATAAGTAACCAGCAGATCCATTTAATTGCGCAGCATGGAAATAACCCAGACTTTGTTTAATTGCTACATTTACATCTAAATTATTTACTGTTCCTGTTACGTTGCCAGAAATCGCAACTGGAAGACCTAGTACTGATGCAGTTGCATCTAAAGTTCCTGTAACGGAAATTCCTCCAACCCTTGCAGTTGCATTTAAATTAGCCGTATTAATACGCTTACCCGTAATAATCTGCTGCCCCATTGATAATGTCCCTGTACCAGTCCCTAAGTTTAGATTATAAGAATTCGATGTAAACGGAACTGTATATAGATTACCTAGAACTTGCGCTCGTCCAGTAATTGCTGTTCCTGTTTCATCTTGGGTAATGCCATAGTAAGGATTCGTAGTTACAGTTCCCCCTGTTGGTTTAGTTACCATATATCCACTTAATGAATTAATACCAGTGGAAGCATCACCATTTTCTAAACCAAAAGTAAGTAAGCCAGAAAGGGACTTAGCACTTAATCGAAAACCTTGAATCTCACGAGTAGAAGCTGAATCTGGATTTTTAACAGCGAACTCTAAAAAGGGATTGGTAATAACAGCAGAAGACGAAGCACGTTCAGTACTAGTACTATCTACAGTACCACCACTTAAGCTCAGATAATCAATATCAATATCACAGGCACCCGCTCCATTTACACCACCGCAACCCAACTGTAATCTTCTAATGTTGGCATTAATTTCTAATTGAGCATCTAGCGCAAGTCGATAAAAACCCATATTTCCATTTGAACTTGAGTTGCTTGCAGAATCTGTAGGTGCAATATAAGACATACCCATTAAGGCTTGCCCGCGAGTCGCAGATAGTTCAGCATCTGACATAGGCACTAATGTAGAAGCAGCATAAGCTGAAGAAAAGCATAAGCTTCCGAGTGTCAAAAGTGCTACTCGAAGAGACGTAAACTGTCGCATGGCCGACCTCCGTATCCGTGGGGGCATAATCCTGTTTAATTTCTTTTTATTTGGCCTATCTGAATTTAGTAGATATCTAAGTAATTACTACTAAAAAGACAACCTATATCCGATACATTCGTTTTTCAATACTGTGATGCAGTACAAAAAAACAAATCAATTATTGATCATATTATATTATTTTTTACAAAAGGAAACTGTCATTTATCACTATTCCGATAAACGCACCTCATGTAAATTTTATTCATAAAATTGGGCCACCTAAGCGACCCATTATTTTAAAACTCTTCTTTATCTAAGAAAAATTATGTTTTCGGAAGTGTAACGCCTGTTTGACCTTGGTATTTACCACCACGGTCTTTATAAGATGTTTCACATACTTCATCACTTTCAAAGAATAGCATTTGTGCTACGCCTTCCCCTGCATAAATACGTGCAGGTAAATTAGTGGTGTTTGAAAATTCTAAAGTTACGTGACCTTCCCATTCAGGTTCTAATGGAGTCACATTCACAATGATACCGCAACGAGCATAAGTCGATTTGCCTAGACATACAGTCAACACATTACGAGGAATACGGAAATATTCAATTGTACGTGCTAGAGCAAATGAGTTTGGCGGAATAATACAAACATCTGACTCAATATCGATAAAACTTTTGTCATCAAAATTCTTTGGATCGACAATTGCAGAATGTACGTTAGTAAAAACCTTGAATTCACGGGCACAGCGTACATCATAGCCATAGCTAGAGACCCCGTAGGAAATCAACTTTTCACCATTTTCATCAAAACGGACTTGATTCTCTGCATAAGGTTCAATCATGCCGTGTTTTTCGCTCATCTCGCGAATCCAACGATCAGACTTAATAGCCATGTATTTTCTATCCAAAAGGTAATTTCATTGATTTCGACGTACTTTAACTTAAAAAAGCAATTATGAAAACAACGCAAAGCTACTCAAACAAATAAGAATAGCTCAGCGGTACCTTTAAAGGCTCAGTAAAGCAGAATAGCTAATAGGAATTGAAAAGCTGACTAAAACGAGTGAAGCTGTTTTTTGCAAATTAGTCTGATTTAGCCACGCAACTTTCTTTGAAGCTAAAAGTGATCCCAAGAAAATCCAGAATAAGGCAATTGGCGTAATAAGCGCTAAGTAAGCCATCATATGAATTAAATAAATGTGAAAATCACTCCACGCAGCTACCGGAAAAATTGCCGAAGCAAAGAGCAAGGCTTTAGGATTCAATAAGGTTGCGCAAAATAATTCACGAGTACGGATCGTAGGCTGATTTAATTCAATTTCTTGATTTGCCGTATGCCATAACTTAATGGCTAAGAAAATAATATAGAAAGCACTCAACAGCTTAAGAATAGGCGGTAGCAATGGCAATGTGGTTGACACTTTCCCAATCAGCATTCCCCATGCAGAAATAGAGATCACGTAACCCAAAACTTCTGCCGGAATAAGTTTTACTGACTTCCGTAGTCCTACTTGCACGCCTGAAGAAGCGAGTAAAGTGTTAGTCGGACCAGGTGTAAGTAAAATTGTGGCTACTAAGCCAATAAAAAGCCATGAAATCATTGAATGACCTCATAATATAGTCATCTCAGATTAATAGATATCCTGTCACATGGCAAAAGGTAATTGTAAGACAAAATTTTTAAAATCATTTTAAAAATTAAAATAAAAACATTAAAAACATATGCTTATAAAATTACCACAAAAAGTGATAAAGAAAACTTTACGGTCAGTTGTTATGCTTTTCAAATAATTTCGTACTTAAATAACATAAGTATTTTTATTTTAAGTCTATTTTTCCATCAAAAGCCTTTATAATAAAAAATATATAGTGATGGTAAGTTTAAATTTTAAGCTTTTAATAAGTTTAAATTCATATATTGTTTCTGATTTTTTTATTTAGAGCACCGCGCTCTACTACCTTAATGATTATGGCAAAGCACTTTTTTCAATCTTGGCTTCCCTCACCCGAGAAAGTTTCAAATATGAAATTTCTAAGGATTTTTGGTAAAAAGACCCTGAATCCTGTGCTTTGGTATGTCAATCGAAAATCAATTACCCGAGCTGTTTTTGTTGGAACCTTTTTTGGTTTACTGCCTATCCCTTTTCACAGCGTATTTATTGTGATGGCAGTCTTACTATTTGAAGTAAATTTACCAATTAGCTTAATGCTAGCTTGGCTAAGTAATCCTCTTACTTTAGTTCCTATTCTATATATTGGTTTTTGGTTTGGTGCACATATTTTTCATGTGCATATGATCAACAAAGAAATGCTACTGGGTGTATTGCACCAAATTTCCCGCTGGATTACTCATTTCGGCCATGGGCACATTGATTTTAGTCTTGCGAAAATTTTGATGACAGGTCTTGTTGTCGAAGCTTTCGTATTTGCTGTCATTTTATATCTATCTACAGAAATTTTCTGGCGTTGGATGGTCATTAAAAACTGGAAAAGTAGACATCGCCATAAGAAGCAAGAAGAAGAAGTTTTATAAAGACTCCAATCTTCTTGCTTAGTTTTAAATTATTATTTTGGTAGTTTTGATTTCATATACTCTTCAGCTACATTGAGTACATACTCTTGGCAAGCCTCTCCTGTACCAGGGTCATAAGCCCCATTATTCGTAATATTATTAGATAAGATTCGAATTCCTAGAAAAGGAACATTAAACTGGCTGGCAATTTGTGCAACAGATGCTGCTTCCATTTCCTCGACTGAAGTGCCATAGCGTTGATGGAAGAATTGAATACGATCAAGCTCATTATTCCAGACATCTGCTGAACCAATCGTTCCCTCAACCACCTCGCCTTTATCATAACGAACTTTATGTGCCGCCATTAATAACTCTTGGTCACCTTCAAATTTACGAATTGCAATAGGTTCTGGGTCAGACTCCTTTGTTGGCAAAACATCAAAAGCCTCAACCCATGTGAGTGAATTTGAACCACCATCAACTGGCTGCTTTGGTGTTCTAAATGCACCAATATTAGTTGCGTATTTTCCTAAGACAATATCGTAAACGTGTAGATCTGGGTCGTGCCCGCCTGATGTTCCCTGATTAATAATTGCAATCGGTTTATAACGTTCAATGGCTAAAGCAGTTGCCGCAGCCGAGTTACTCATACCCATACGGGTTTTAGAAATAATCATTGGATAACCATTATAGGTACCCTTCCAGAATGTCCACCCACCAATTTCTTCGACAACCTTATTCTCTAATTTTGAAGCCATTCTTTCCGACTCTACAGGCAAAGCACCCTGAATAATAATCGGCTGTAATTTCTGTTTTTGCTCCTGAACTGTTGGTGTCTGTGAAACAGAAGAGTCGTCATTATTGCATCCGACTAAAAATAAGGCGCTACATAAACTGATTACGCCAAAAGCACATTTAAATTGCATTTTTTACCCTTTCTTTTTGAAAAGTGTAAAGTAGCAATCTATATGCCAATTTCAAGTTTAGCTTTGTTATTAAGATTCAGTGGTTTAATTTTTTATTTTAACCAGATAATAAAAAACCCGACTTGAAGTCGGGTTTAAATAAATCAGAAGATACGTTTGTCATCACGTGTACGCTGAGGAATTTTTTCAATCTGTTCCCACATCGCCTTAGCAATATCAATATAACTATCAGCTGCATCATCCATTGCTACAACACTAGGTTTACCCTGATCAGCATGCTCACGGATCTGAGCATTTAGAGGCAAGCGGCCTAATAATGGAATATGGTACTGTTCAGAGAGCTTGTCACCCCCGCCAATACCAAAAATTTGCTCCTCATGACCACAGTTAGAGCAAATATGGGTCGACATATTTTCAACGACGCCTAATACAGGAATTCCAACTTTATTAAATAATTCGATACCTTTAGTAGCATCTAATAAGGCAACATTTTGTGGCGTAGTCACAATGATTGAACCAGTAACTGGGATACGCTGCGCAAGCGTGAGTTGAATATCACCAGTACCAGGTGGCATATCAATCATCAATACATCTAGATCAGGCCAAAGGGTCTGATTAAATAATTGCATTAAAGCACCCGTTGCCTTCGGTCCACGCCACGCGACAGGTGTGTTGTTATCACCAGTTAAATGTCCAATCGATAACACCGCCATGCCATAAGCATCTAAAGGCACAAAACTTTCACTTTCAATAAGAGGAGTTTTGCCAGCATTTCCCAGCATAGTCGGAATACTTGGGCCATAGATATCGGCATCCAACACTCCAACTTTAAGCCCCATTTTTTGCAAGGCAAGCGCTAAATTTACAGTAGTTGTCGATTTACCAACGCCACCCTTACCTGACGAAACTAAAATAACATGCTTAATGCGAGGATGAAGTGGAACATCTCTTTGTTGCGGAGCTGCTTTTTGGATAGGTGGATTATTTGGATCTGGTTCTGCTTTAGGTGAAGCATCAAGCACAGGAGGTAGATTTGAACTTTCTTGTGCAGGACGCTTTTGTTGAACCACATGTAGATTTAGTTCTTCAATACCACACTTTTCTAAAGCCCCAGCCAAATCATCATGAATTTGCTGCAAGTGCTCTTTTTCATCAGGAAATGTATTAATGGTGAGTTGTAATACTCGACCTTGAACTTGAAGCTGACTAATGCGCTCTTTTAAAGCATCTTTTGAATGCGGTAGTAAATAATTTTGGAGTACCGTTTGGATTTCATCTTCTTTCACTTCTTGTGCGGGTGAAAAAACAGACTTTAATGAAGAAAGCCAAGACATATTGTTTACTCCAAAAACAGATCATTACAGCTTAATGGAGATAGTGTAACAGTATTGATCCGCACTCGCTCACCTTAGGATGAAGAATTGCTAATTTTCAAGCTTCCATCTTTTAGGTAAGGAGTGCAGATTTTAGTTTAAATAAACTTACTCATCAGAATCATGGTGCTTCAATTTATTTAACTTATCTGTTGCTGTTTTCTTCAACTCATCAAATTTCGCCGTTGCTTGCGTTTTTAACTCATCAAATTTTGTTGCAGCCTCATCTTTTAACTCTACTGCTTTGGCTTTGGCGTCATCAAGTTTATGACCTGCTTCCGTACGTAAATGATCGAACTTATCTTGCAAGGTATGCTGAGCATCCTCAAGTTTGCCTTTCAAATCATTTGCTTTATCTTCAACTGCCTCTTTACCAGCAGCTTGTTTATCTTTTACATTTTCCTTTAAATCTTCCAAAGCTTTTTCGCCTTGAACTTTTGCATCTGCCACTTTGGCCTTTAATTCATCTACTTTATCTTCAACAGCTTCTTTACCAGCAGCTTCTTTAGCTTTTACGTTTTCCTTTAAATCTTCCAAAGCTTTTTCACCTTGTACTTTTGCATCTGCCGCTTTTGCCTTTAACTCATCTAATTTATTTTCAGTAGTCATCGTTGTTATCCTCGTAGTTAATTAAAAAATTACCTGAATAAGTTATTAGTTATACATCGTTATGGCTTATTTTCTGACCGTAACTGCAATTTGAAACAAAGACAATACAGGAAGATTCAAATATTTTTTGATTTGTTTATCTGTTCTAAAGAGAAACGCTCTCTGACCAAAACCCATTTTTATAGAAACCTCTTGCACCAAGCCAAAGATTATTAATCTTTGCTTATCTCCCTGCATCAGTTAAAATCTTCCACCTTATAAATACGAATGAGAGAATGAAATCCGTGCGTAAAATTTTAGTCACTAATGCCCTCCCTTATGCTAATGGTCCAATTCATATGGGTCATTTACTCGGTTACATCCAGGCAGATATCTGGGTTCGTGCCATGCGAGCAATGGGTCATGATGTGACTTATGTATGTGCGGATGATGCTCACGGTACAGCAATTATGCTACGTGCCGAAGCAAATGGTATTAGCCCAGAAGAGCAAATTGCGAATGTTCAAAAAGAACACATCCGTGATTTTGACGGTTTTGGTGTACATTTCGATCATTACGATTCAACTCATAGCGAGGCGAACAAAGCCCGCTCAACAGATATCTATATTAAAAACCGTGAAGCTGGAAATATTGCAGTTCGCCCTGTAACTCAATTATTTGACCCAGAAAAAGGCATGTTCTTGTCTGATCGTTTCATTAAAGGCACATGCCCGAAATGTAAGTCAGAAGACCAATACGGCGACTCATGTGAAGTTTGTGGTACAACCTATAATGCAACTGAACTACTTAACCCACGTTCAACTTTAAGTGGTGCAACACCAGTTGAAAAATCTTCAGATCACTATTTCTTTAAACTACCGAACTTTGCTGGGTATTTACAGAAATGGACCCGTGATGAAGGTCGATTACCTGTTTCGATTGCAAACAAGCTAGATGAATGGTTTGAGTCGGGTTTAACCGATTGGGATATTTCCCGTGATGCACCTTATTTCGGTTTTGAAATTCCTGATGCGCCAAATAAATACTTCTATGTTTGGGTAGATGCACCAATCGGTTATATGTCGAGTTTTGAAAATTACATCAAAACTAAGCGCCCAGATTTAAGTTTTGATGATTTCTGGAAAAAAGACAGTCAAAACGATGTTTACCATTTCATTGGTAAAGACATTGTTTATTTCCATGCATTGTTCTGGCCTGCAATGTTGGATGGTGCAAACTATCGCACTCCAACGGGTCTTTTTGTAAATGGTTTCTTGACTGTGAACGGACAAAAAATGTCTAAGTCTCGTGGTACTTTCATTAAAGCAGAGACTTATTTACAGCATCTAAACCCAGAATATTTACGTTACTACTTTGCATCTAAACTTTCAGATAAAGTTGAAGACTCTGATTTAAATCTTGATGATTTTATTCAAAAAGTAAATTCTGACTTAGTCGGTAAAGTCGTCAATATTGCTAGCCGTTGCGCTAAATTTATCAACAGTAACTTTAAAAATACTTTATCTGCTGCATGTGCAGAATCTGAATTGGTACAAAGTTTTATTGATGCAGGTGATTCAATCGCTAGCGCATATGAAGCACGTGAATTCTCAATGGCTATTCGTGAAATTATGGCGCTTGCTGATCGTGCAAACCAATATATTGACGAGAAAAAGCCATGGGCACTTGCTAAACAAGAAGGTCAAGAACAACAAGTTCTTGATGTGTGCTCAGTTGGTATCAACTTGTTCCGTCAATTAGCTGTGTACTTAGCTCCAGTTCTTCCAACTTTGGCTGAGCAAGTTCAAGGTTTCTTAAAACTTGAGAGCTTCAATTTCGAATCACGTAAACAAATTCTTGTAAGCCATGAGATTGCACAGTTCCAACCGCTTATGCAACGTGTTGATCCAAAAGCTGTTGCAGCAATGGTGGATGCATCTAAAGAGTCTTTAGGTACTCCTGCTCCAGAAGCAACTAAAGCAGCGGCGAAAAAGGACAAAGCTGCCGAGAAAAAAGCGGCTCCTGTTCCAGCAGTTGGTGAAGCAGAAATCATTGGTATTGAAGATTTCTTAAAGGTTGACTTACGTGTTGCTCAGGTCGTTGAAGCAGGCACTGTTGAAGGTTCAGATAAATTACTTCAACTTACTTTAGACGTTGGTGAAGCTGAAACACGTAACGTATTCAGTGGTATTCGTAGCCAATACGCACCAGAAGATTTAAAAGGTAAACTGGTCGTTATGGTTGCTAACCTTGCACCACGTAAAATGCGTTTTGGTATTTCAAACGGAATGGTACTTGCTGCTGGAAATGGTGAAGGTATTTTCATTATTTCTCCAGATAGCGGTGCAAAACCAGGTGATAAAGTTTCTTAATCTGCCTTCATAAAAAAAGCTTCCTAAATTGGAAGCTTTTTTATTTTTAAAATTCGAGTTCTAAAGAAACATAAATAAGTGAATTTAAATTACGACCACGGCCACCCTTCACAAGGGTTATTAAATAAAACATATATATTTGTTAAATAGCCATTCTTATTTTCATCTAAATAATGAAATAACCCTATATGCTTGTTTTCACCTTGAAAACGTTTATCGCTGGGCCAGTTATAAGGATAGAAATCTTCAACACGTTCAAATTCTTTTAGGCTGTACATTCCATCATGATTTAAATCATATTTTCCCTGAAAAAGCTCCCAATCTAAAGATGCAGGTTCACATGCATTGACCATATTCAAAATACAGTAAGTCGCACACCCCGCAAGTAACTTAATAGTTGGATTGCTCATGATTATTCGCTTGGATATCGGAAATTTTATAATCCTTTTCATGAACTGGAGTGCCAACAATACTCATGGTCCGTTCATTTGCTGGTGGTTGCTTACTCATCGTTCTCATCTCACATCCTGTAGTTAAGATGAGAAAAACTACAGAAATGCTCACCATTAGTTTTTTCATAACGTGATCCTCATTTCTTTTTGTTTTATTTATTAAGTTACCACTTTTTAAATGTTTAAGTGCTAAAAAAGATATTTCAATTTGTATATATTTTACGCAAAAATAAAGCCAGACTATAAATCGCTGGCTTTGGATTTTTTAGATATTTTAATTAAAGATTTATCATTTGAAGAAAATTAGCTTTAAACCCAATAGGCTAACAATGCTTCCAGCAACTCGGTCAACACCAGTTTTTGCCTTTAAATACATTTTTCTAGGCTTCTCTGAAGATAGAAGCATTGCCACACATGAATACCATCCCGCATCGATCATAAAACAAATCACTGGCAATGCGACGTAGTAATAATTTGGGATTTCTTTCGGCAGTAAAGCAGTAAACACACTTGCTAGTACGACTGCAATTTTCGGGTTACTTAACTGAGTAATCAAACCATATCGATATGCCTGTTTATAGGTCATTTTTGATTTGCCATCATTCTCCATGGCAATGGGTTCTTTGGCATGTTTAATAATTTTAAAAGCTAGCCAAAGCAAATACAGCCCACCACCAATTTTTAAAATTAAATATGCAGAAGGTACAGCCAATAAGACCGCTTGTAATCCCATAACAGCTAATAGGCCAAACAGAGCCGCACCTGTACCCGTTCCTAAAGCCGTGAACAAACCATGTTTACGTGATTTAGAAATTGAATTTTGTGCCACATAAATAAAGCTTGGCCCAGGGCTTATTGCTCCAAGCATCAATGCCATCGCAATTGAAAAAAGAGGAATAAGGGACTCAAACATTGTATTGACCTAGCATTACGCAATTGCGCGGTATTCTACCAGCTTTTTATGACGCAGATAAAAATGGAGAAGATATAAATGATGAAAATTGAATTTTCATGTTTTTACAATTTATATCTTCACAACGGACAAAAATGTCCGTTAAATATATAACCTTTAAAACTCCCCAATCGATGACATGAGTAAACGTCAAAAAATTGCTGCCCATAATCGGGATGAATTACTCAATGCAGCCGAAGAATGTTTTCGTATTCATGGCATTAATGTCCCCTTACAAGTTGTGATTGACCACGCTGGTGTAGGACGAGCAACGTTCTATCGTAACTTTTGCGATCGCAAAGCTTTAATTAGCGCACTTTTAGAACGCGCGATTACACAGCTAGAGCAAAAAGCAGCTCATTTTCAACAATTCGGAGACGGTTTATTTCGTTTAATTGAAGGACACATTGGGCAACTTCCCAAGCTCGCAATTTTGCAAGATTTTTGGAGAGTAATTGATCGACAAGACCCAATTATGTTAAAAATCTATGAACGGCGAAATAATGCACTTAATCCACTGATTGAAAAAGCAATAGAACAAAAACTGTGCCGAGCTGATCTAACTGCTGATGACTATGCAATGGTTACTGCAATGTTAGGTTCTTCATTTCAAGGACATGAGCCAGAAGAACAGACTCGCTTAGCAAAACGAGCAATTGAATTACTATTTCATGGTATTCAAATACAAAAAATTCGAGGGATAGAATGAGTAAAACGCCTCGTTATTTAGAAACACCACCCGACTGGACACCAGAAGAGCAACCGACTCTACCTGGTTCACCAGCAGCTATTGCACACTCTGTACCTAAGCGGTTTATTTACTTTTTTATCGGTTTATTTATCGCTCTTTCGGCAAGCTTAAGTAATGGTTTTATTACGGCAAACTTACCTTTAATCCAAGGTGAATACGGTCTTACACCTTCCGAAGCTGCTTGGCTGCCTGCGGCCTATGTCATGGCAAATGTAAGCTCAAACCTGATTTTGTTTAAAGCCAGACAACAATATGGCCTGAGAGTATTTTCAGAAATAGGGCTGGTTATTTTTATTGCGGTTCTTGTTTTGCATATTTTTGTGCACACCTATGAAATGGCACTATTCGCTCGGATTGTGGCTGGTTTAGCGGGTGCACCACTAAGCTCTTTAGGTATGTATTACACCATGCAGGCCTTTAAAAAAGCAGACATGGCAAAAGGAATATATATCGCCTTCGGCTTTCAGCAACTTGGCGTACCCTTGGCTTGGATTATCTCTCCTTTCCTTGTAAGTACAGACAGTTGGTCTGTTCTTTACACCTTTGAGCTCGGTTTAGCACTGTGTTGTTTAGCCATGGTCGTTTCATTGAAATTACCACGTAGCTTAAGAATTTATGTTTTTGAGAAGCAAGATTTCTTCACCTTTGCCTTATTGGCTCCAGGTTTTGCATGTTTATGTATCGTGCTGACGCAAGGTCCAATTTTATGGTGGTTTAATAGCGAATGGCTTGCCTATATATTAATCGCAGGTTTTAGCTTAGTTGTTTTAGGTTTGCTCTATGAGCACTATCGAGCCAATCCATTAATTATGACGCGTTGGCTAGGCGCCTCTTCAACCCTACGTTTCATTTTTGGTGCTTTTGCAATACGTCTTTTAATGTCAGAGCAAAGCTATGCTGCTGTTAATTTCTTAAAAACAATGGGAATGGGTCCTGACCAATTTGTGCCCCTCTATGTTGTGATATTCATAGGGATTTTAAGCGGAACACTTTTTAGTGCACTTACCTTTTCACGCGAACGAATTATCTTCCACTTACTTTTTGCAGAGTTTTTGATTCTGGTCGCCTGTGGACTAGATTATCACTTAACCAGTGATGTCCGACCTGTGAACTTCTTTGCAAGTCAATTCTTAGTGGGTTTTGCTGGTGGTTTATTCATTGGGCCATTACTTCTCATTGGCTTCGCACAAACCTTGGCTAAAGGCCCTTCGTATGTGGTGACTTTTATTGTGTTGTTCTCTGCAACCCAAACCTTCGGTGGTCTTGTAGGGTCTTCTTTCTTCTCGACCTATCAACAACATCGTACGCAGAACTATCAGGCAGAGATCATTAAAGATTTAGAACAAGCAGACCCTCTAGTCGCTCAAAGGCTCTCTACCTATCAACGCAGTGCATCAATCACGACTACTGACCCAGCATTACAAACAGCTCAATCCATGCGCTCACTTAATCAAGTGGTCACTCGTGAAGCCCAAGTACGTGCCTACAATGATGTTATTGCTTTAAACGGTATTTTTGCCGTCGCCCTACTCTTATGGGGTGGATTTAATATTGCACGTAGTAAATATCTACAACGCAGAGGAATTAGCCGTCCTTAACGGCTTTCGTATTTGATGAAATAGAAATTGAGATTGATATATGTCAGATGATCAAAATAAACCGGAACAAACGCCTGCTCAGGCACCTGCCAACGAGCCAACACCTGCACCTGCAAGTAAACTGATTCCGACAAAACGCTCAACACTGTTATGGATGTTAGGTGTTCTTATTGTCGGTATTTTAGTGATTTTATGGGCATGGAGAATCGGGCCGTTTGCAACCAGTGTTCAGCAAACTGACAATAGTTATGTCAAAGGTAAAACCACAATTTTATCTTCACAAATTAATGGCTACGTTAAAGACGTATTAGTTAAAGACTTTGACCATGTTAAAAAAGGTCAAGTGCTCATGCATATTGATGCAACCACTTACGATCAAAAAGTAACACAAGCAGCTTCGGGTGTTGAACAAGCTAAAAATACTTTAGCTAATCAAACTCAATCCATTGCTCAGAAACAAGCTGATATTGTGGCGGCACAAGCCAAAGTGGATCAAGCAAAAGCTCAATACGAACTCTCTTTAGCGCAGCTTAGACGCTATCAACAGTTAGGAAATAGTGGCGCAGCCTCTAAATCTGAACAAGATAAAGCCGCAGCAGATGCTGAAAATAACCTTGCAGCACTGAAACAGGCAGAAGCCAATGTATTAGTTGCAAATGAAGCACTTAAAACAGCGCAAGTCGCAGAAGCTGGTTTAGAAGCACAAGTTTCAAGTGCTAAAGCACAGTTAGATCAAGCACAAACCACCAAAGACTATAGCGTTATTGTTGCTCCGATGGATGGCCAACTTGGTGAAGTTAACCCTCGTGTTGGGCAATATGTAGCCGCAGGCTCACAGTTACTCTACCTTATTCCACAGCAAACTTGGGTGATTGCTAACTTTAAAGAAACCCAAATTGCCAATATGCGGATTGGTCAAAAGGCATGGTTCACAGTCGATGCGATGAAACACAAAAAATTTACAGGACATGTTGAGCAAATCTCGCCTGCTGCGGGTTCCGAGTTCAGTGTATTAAAGCCAGACAATGCGACAGGAAACTTTACTAAAGTTGTTCAACGGATTGCTGTACGTATAACCATCGATCCAAATCAGGAAGGAATGGAACATTTACGCCCTGGTATGTCAGTAGTTACTTCTGTCGATACAAATTCGTAAACAGCTTTTTAAAGTTCTATTTAAAAAGTTACAATGTGATCAATCATTATTTTCTCAATTTCTAATGTTTGATCACATTACTCAATCGGTTCCTTATCAACATATTCAACTTCCCTATCCCCTGCATCTCGATATTAAGCGGTTAGACTTAATTCATCCTCAAATCTCGGGGAATAAGTTTTTCAAACTAAAATACAATCTACTTGAGGCACAGCAACAAGAATTATCACGCGTTTTGACTTTTGGTGGGGCTTATTCAAATCACATTGCTGCAACTGCGTATGCAGCTCATCTTTTTGGCTTTAAAAGTATTGGAATTATTCGTGGGGAAGAGTTAGCTGGCAAACCTCTTAACCCTACTTTAGCAACAGCTCAAAGTTTAGGAATGCATTTACATTTTGTCTCGCGCACTGAATATCGTTTGAGAGATGATGCAAACTATCTTCAACAATTACACAATCAATTTCCTGAAACTTTCATTATTCCTGAAGGCGGTTCTAATGAGCTAGCCGTACAAGGTTGTCAAGAAATTCTCAGCCAAAGTGATTTGCAAAACTATGATGTGATTTGCTGTGCAGTCGGAACTGGTGGGACTATTTCTGGGCTGATTCAACGAAGTGCACCACATCAAAAGGTTCTAGGATTTTCAGCTTTAAAAGGCGACTTTCTACTACAAGAGATTCCGCAGTGGACTAAAAAACAGAATTGGTCACTGACAGATGCCTACTGTTGTGGTGGTTATGCTAAAACTTCACCTGAGTTATTGGCATTTATAGAAAATTTCGAAGAACAATACGCTGTACCTCTTGAACCGATCTATACGGGAAAAATGATGTTCGGTCTGTTTGACCTTATCAAAAATAATTACTTCCCTGAAGGAACTCGTATTCTGGCAATTCATTCTGGTGGTTTACAGGCTGATATAAGAAACAAGCTAAGCTACTGATTCATTAATTTTTAGGAGATATTGCTCCTCATACCAATAAATGTCTTTAGCATGAGTAAGTGTCGGCATGATAGTATATGCCCCTTTTTAATTTTCAAGATTAATCGAGAATCTCTTATGTCTAACAGTCATGTCGATGTCATTGTCTTAGGTGCAGGTGCTTCTGGACTCATGTTGGCTGCACATGCTGCTAAACGCGGGCGCTCGGTTTTAATTTTAGAAAAAGCCAATAAAATTGGTAAAAAGATTTTAATGTCGGGTGGTGGTAAGTGTAACTTTACTAACCTATATGTAGAACCTGATAACTATATTTCTCATAATCCGCACTTCGTTATTTCTGCCCTGTCACGTTATAGCAACTGGGACTTTATCGGTTTAGTGTGTGATTATAAAATTGCCTATGAAGAACGTAAACACGGGCAATTATTTACGCTAAACGGCGCTAAAGAAATTTTAGAAATGCTTGTGAGTGAGTGTAATAAAACTAAAAATGTAGATATTCAAACCCATTGCGAAGTTGGACAAATTACACCCTTGGAAAAAGGTGGGTTTTCACTAAACACCAATCAAGGACATTACACTTGTGATTCTTTAGTGATTGCGACTGGGGGCTTATCGATTCCAACATTAGGCGGTTCTGGTTTTGGCTATGAACTGGCACAAAAATTTGGACATCAGGTTTTCCCAACTCGTGCAGGTTTAGTTCCATTTACTTTTTCAGATCATATTAAAGAAGTCACTACACGCTTAAGTGGTAATGCTTTGGATGTGACGTTAAGCAACTCAAAGAATAGCTTTACTGAAGCATTATTATTTACCCATCGTGGTTTGAGTGGACCAAGTTCTTTACAGCTTTCGAACTATTGGAATTCAGGAGAAAGTTTTAAAATTGACTTTTTCCCAAGCCAAGATTTAGCGACTTATTTAAAAGATAAAAAGAAAACACAGCCTAAAGTTTTATTACGTACTCTTCTTAATGAATTCACTGCCAAAAGTATCATCCAAGAGTTACAACAACTCATATGGTCAGAGCAGAGCGAAACAGCGATTGGTAATATCAGTGATGCACAGCTAGATCATATTGCTGAGCAGTTACATGGCTTCGCAGTTAAACCGTCTGGAACAGAAGGATATCGTACCGCTGAAGTTACTTTAGGCGGAATAGATACAACAGAAGTATCTTCCAAGACTATGGAAAGTAAAAAGCAGAAAGGATTGTTTTTTGTTGGTGAAGTACTCGATGTGACCGGACATTTAGGTGGCTACAACTTCCAGTGGGCATGGTCTTCTGCCTATGCTGCTGCCCAATACGTATAAACTAATTTGAGTTTTTCGAACTATTTGATGTGGTCTGTGAATCTTGTGGCTGAGCAGTAGTCTGTTTTGAGCTTTCCGACTTACTAAATACAAATTTATAAGCACTCGCTAAAAAACCTACCGTAATTCCGGCAATGACAATTGGTGCTAAAAAACGACCTGGTTTCTTCATCGTATTTTCCTCACTTATTTGTTTTTATAACGGCCAAAAAAAAACGACCACTCAATATAGAGTGGTCGAACTTATCACAAAAATCAAAGATTTTTTGTACTGTTTATCTGAAATTCAGTTTAATTCCCTTAAATTTCATCATTTTCACCTGTAGAGCCAAATGGTTTATTCACCGGTGGTTGTGCTGGATTCACCTGTACAGAATCAGCTGGTTTTGCATCAGATGAAACTGTAGATGGTGGAGTCGTTGGCGCAGATGTAGTTGTGGCTGGAGCCGCACTACTCGTGCTAGACGGTGGCTGATAAAGAGGATTTGGTTGATTCGCTTCTTTTTTAGCTTTATCAAGTAAATCAGTTAAAAGTCGTTCTGCTGGTTGGCGACCACCTAAACCGAATGCAAGAGCGAAAGCAACTGCAACTGCGCCTAGAGTCAAACCGAATGCAAGATTAACAATTGAGTCTGCAATACCCATGGCTCTTAAACCAAGCGCAAGTACTAGACCAATAATTAAGACACGAACTAAGCTAGCTAACCAACGCGAGCTATTATATTCACCACGTTGCACCACGTTCGCCACAACATTTGCGAGCCAGAAGCCAATAACCAAAATAACAGCACCTAACAGAATGTTTGCACCAAAATGGATAAACATTGCGATTAGACCACTAATTTGATCGAAACCAAGACGATCTGCCGCTTCAGATACTGCAAAAAGCATGGTGAAGAATACGATTAGGCAACCGACAGCACTAGAAACTTTAGTTTGACCTAAAAAGCGTTGTACATCTAATTTGGCAGGAATTTCATCGACACCTGTGCCTGCAATTAATTCGGCAACCAAACGCCCAACAAAACGAGAAACAATATAAGCAACCAGTAAAATTAAACCAGCCGCAATAATGTTTGGAATTGCTTGCAAGATTTCATTCAGCATTGCTGTCGCTGGCTGAGAAATTGTCTCAATACCTAAAGCTTCGAACGCTACAATCAATGTCGTAATAATAATGATAGCAAAAACAAACGAACCTAAAAATTTGCCTACATTAGAGCTTTTGAAAAGACCAATTTTTTCCGCTTGAGCTTGAATACCTAAACTATTAACAAGACCTTCAACAATACCACGTACAATTTTTGCCAAGATATACCCAACAAAAACGATAACGCCCGCAATAAAGATATTTGGTAAGAAGGCTACCGCTTCATTTACCATATTCTGAACTGGAATCAGTAAGCCTGTTAATCCTAATATTGAAAGAACAATCGGAAGGAAAAGTAACAATACAAGCCAGTAAAGAATCTCACCAATATTTTGGCTAATACCACCTACGCCAACTTCTGTACTGAGCTTATCGTCAAGCTGAGTTCTAGATAAAACATTGGTCACTCCTGCTCGTACCAACCGAGCCACGATCCAACCAATAAAACCCACCACCACAGCAGCAATAATATTTGGAATATAGACGAGTACCTGATTCACCATATTGCTGAACGGGCCACTTACTCCACTAATATTAAGTACATTGAGAGCTGCGACAACCGCTAAGATTAAAATAAACCAGAATACGACCTTGGAAATTAAGCCTTCAATATTTGGGGCTCGGCCAGTGGCTGAAGATAGTTTGGCATTGGTATTTACTTTTTGTAGTAGCTTTTTCACACCTGCCGCTACCAATAAAGCAATTATCCAACCCACTAATAAGATCACTATTGCAGCCAGAATAGGATGGAACTGATCCCAGTAATACATCGCATCAAATTGAGCGCCGCGAGGCCCATCAAAAAATTCATTCATATTGTTATGTCCTCAATTGTTCTGTTCTTTTCAGTGTTATCTCTAGGAAACACCATTCGTTGTAAAAATGACTATGAATGCGGTCTATCTCACCTTATGTTTTGAATATTTTGTAATCAACACACTTCTGCATAAATACAACAAATTGATGCAAAAGGTTGCAAAAAAGCCTTTAGGTCTTCACCTAAAGGCTTGATATCAAGATATACTGGTTAAATTATTACCTCTTTTTAACCTATATAGGTCTTTAAATTAGAAGCATTCGAAATGACTTGTGGCACAGGCTCATGTTGCATAGCTCTTTCTTCTTTAGGCACTTTGCTATGATCAGCTATCATATAAACTACAAGGGCAAGAAGAAAAAGCCCAACAATAATTAAAATATAAACTGGTAATCTTCTTTTTTTCGCAGTTTCTTCAGGACTCGTCACATGAGGTGGTTTTGAAAAATCATGCATCTTCTTTCCCCTCTTCTATTATCATTAACTTTATATTCATCATAGCAATTTGCTTTGTTGCATTGTGTGAAAAAGCATTATGCGAAGGTGTCTGTGATTGCAAAACTCTACTTTTAAAACAATTAAAATAGTATAAAATTTGCACACATTAATTTAAGCAATTAAAAATAATTTCTAATTATTTACGAACTTCATCTATGTCCCATTTGTAATACAATATGTTTTAGCGCTTACTTTTTAGAAAATAGGCTATAATAAGCCCCCATGTTTTAAAGCTTCCCTATTTTATGATGTATCGTCAGCAAAATGTAACTCTTGATCTCGACACTGACGTCACACATCAATGTTATATCCACCAGACAAGAGACGAACATCTCATTGGTATTATTGAATTTAATAAACCAAGTTATGAACTCAAATGGGGTGATCTGGAATATTTTCGTCGTCGTACTGAAGAATTTTCAGTTATGCCATTTCCTGACTGCATTAACGCCATGATTGTTGATATTCGTAATATCAATATTTTTCTGGACAATGAAGTTCCGATTTTACCTTGGCGTTTACTTGAAGAAGACTGTCCTGTTCGCTTAGTTGTTCCCCAAGACCGTTTAGAACATTATGCAGGCCTTTTTGAACCTACTTGGCTTTCAAGCGATGTAGACAGTGCGATTTCCGAAATTCGTGAATTTATGGATATGTTTGTCCATTAATAAACATATCCATAAAAATAATTTTAAAGTTCTTTTAATTGTCGTTTGTTACCAGTAATTTTCTACTGCAATATTTCCCTCACCTCGACGATTCATCGTCAAACCACGGCGCTTTAAAGCTTCTTTAGTGTCATCCACCATTTGTGGGTTTCCACAAAGCATGACATGGCTTGTTTCAGGGCTCAATTCTATACCAGCAACTTTTTCTAATTCACCATTTTCGATCAAAACTGGTAAACGATCGTGTAACTGTGCTGATGGATCACGAGTAATAATTGAAATAAATTTAAAACCGACGTGCCCTTCCCCAAAAGTTTCAGCAATCTCTTGAATACGATCGACATAAGCTAATTCAGCAGCTGTACGTACACTGTAAACCAAATTGATCTTTTGATATTTCGACCATGTATCAAAGTCTTGTAGCATCGATAAAAATGGAGCTAAGCCAGTACCTGTTGCCAATAACCATAAATCATGCGGTAAAGGCTGTTGATAGCGAGCTAAAGTAAGGTAACCATAAGGTATTTTTTCTAAATAAAGCTCATCTTCTACCTTCAAATGTTGAAGATTTGAAGTAAATGCGCCATCAGGTACCACAATCGAGAAAAATTCTAGCGTTTCATCAAATGGAGAAGACACCACCGAATAGGCACGAACAACAAGTTCTTCTCCAACTTTCAGTCCAATACGTGCAAATTGCCCAGCAGTAAATTTAAAATGTGCAGGGCGAGTCATGGTGAAACTAAAAAGAGTTGGAGTCCAGCGGTGTACAGATAAAACTTTTTCTACGCTAAATTTTTCAATTGACATGATTTCAACGTGGCATGAAATAGTGCGCTCATGTTAGCATGACAGTCGAAATAATGAATACTTTTAAACGTTAAGGCTTTTTAAACATGCGCATGACATTACGCCAGTTGGCTGTTTTTGTAGCAGTCGCTCAAGAAGGAACTGTCACCAAAGCCAGTGATGCGGTCAGACTGACGCAAAGTGCAGCAAGTATGGCTTTAGCCGATTTAGAGGATGGTCTTGGTGCCCCTCTATTTGATCGTTTAGGTAAACGACTACAACTCAATGATCTTGGTCGCTTTCTATTGCCACAAGCACTAGAGATATTAGGTCGCTGTGAAGCTTTTGAGCAAGCTGCAAAGGGTGAGTTACAAAGTATTGACTTACGTATTGGGGCAACTCTAACGATCAGTGATTACCTCATGCCAGATTTAATGGCGAACTTTTTACAGTATCACCCCAAAGCACACTTGCAATTACAGGTGGGCAATACACGCCAAATGATTGAAGCTGTCAATCAGTTTCAGCTTGATTTAGCATTAATTGAAGGCTCGTGTCACCTACCTCAACTTCAATGCATTCACTGGCGTGATGACGAGCTTGCAGTATGTTGCTCCCCTAATCACCCTCTAGCACGTTTAAATCGTCCTTTAACAGCACATGATTTTTATCAAGTTGAATGGATTTTACGTGAAGAAGGTTCGGGAACTCGTGAAGTGTTTGATAATGCTATTTTGCAAGATCTACCAGACGCTAATATTCGCCTAACCCTAGGTCACAATGAAGCAATCTTGAAAATCGTTGCTGGTGGTTTAGGAATGTCTTGTATTTCTAAACTCGCTATTGAACCTTTAATTGAAAAAGAACAATTAGTTATTTTAGAAACGCCATTCTGGCAACTTACTCGCCCACTTTACATGTTGGTACACCGTCAAAAATACCAAGGCCCTGGCCTCAAAGCATTCTTACAATTCTGTGAAGAGCAGGTTTAAGACCTGATCTTCTAGTGCCATCTTGAGTTGTTCTCAGATAACTCACCATTCTTTTCATTTTATTATTTATTACTTAAAACAATTAAGGGAAGTTAACACCTCCCTTAATTTTTTATTACTTACTCGTTCCACAAACGATCAAAAATCTTCTTTGCTGGTCTTAGCTAAACTCGGCACCCAAATAGCTTTGAGCATTGAGAACACTATTAGCGTCGAAAATGTGATAACAACTCTGTTGTAATCGCTTTATTATGATCGGTGATTTGAGTTTTTTTGGTTTTAGACGGATTAGGATCGATACGTTCAATCTTTATAGCCTTAAATTTCCCCTGATTATCTACAGCGAGAAATTTCACTTTTTCATTTCTTTTCGGCTCCCCTTCTGATGCAGGAAAATCCGAAATATGAAAGAAAATATCTCCTTCAGCCGTTCCAATAAAACCGAATCCTTTGTCAGGATCATATTGTTTAACTTTTCCGGTATAAAACTCTTGCTTCATGATCTTTACCCTACTTTTTCAATACTGTTATTACAGCAGAAAATTAAAAAGAGACTTTCAATCCGCCCTCAAAACTTTACGGTTTGATTAAGTCTCTTTTTATCATTATTTCAAAAATTAGTCTTTTTGGACACTACCAAAAATTTTATCGCCCGCATCGCCTAAACCAGGAACAATATAGCCCTGTTCATTTAAGCCATTATCAATAGATGCTGTATAAATCTGCACATCTGGATGAGCTGCTTCAACTTTAGCAACACCTTCTGGGGCAGCAACTAATACCATAACACGTATATCTTTACAGCCACTCGCCTTTAACACATCAATAGCAGCAACTAATGAATTACCTGTTGCCAACATTGGATCGATAATCATTGCAAGACGATTAGCAACATCTGGAACTAATTTTTTATAATAAGTACGAACTTCTAGTGTTTCTTCATTACGCTCCAGACCTAAAACACTAACTTTTGCACTTGGAATCAGATTAAGTACACCATCTAGCATACCAATTCCTGCACGTAAAATCGGTACAATCGTTATTTTTTTACCAGCAATACGCTGAGTAGTAACAGTTCCTGCCCATCCATTAATTTCACAATCCACAACTGGTAAATCTTTTGTTGCTTCATACGTCAATAACATAGTCACTTCCTGAGCAAGCTCACGGAAATTCTTAGTACTGATGTCAGAACGACGTAACAAACCTAATTTATGACGAATAAGTGGGTGACGAATTTCTTGAATGGCCACAGATGTTACCTAAAAATATAAAAACGTATTTATTATAATCTTTTTTTAATGCCCAATAAAAAAAAGCCTCCAGATTTGGAGGCTTTTTTGTACACTAGGATTATTGTTGTTGTGAAAGCATGAAATGTAATGGAGATAAAATTTCTGCTTTTAATGCCAAATTAATCATTGGATCTGGGTAAACACCCAAAATAATAACTAATGCAGCAGCAGCCAATACCATTAAACCACCTACTTTTTGACCCCAATGAGCATCTGCATCAATACGAGGAGTTTCTGGTGGTGTCATATACATTACAACCATCACACGTAAGTAATAGTACAAACCAATACCACTACCCACAATAATCATTGCAGCCAAGAACCAGTGTTGAGTTGTTACAGCAGCCATTACCACTAAGAACTTACCAATGAAGCCCGCTGTTAATGGAATACCAGCCAAAGATAGCATCATGACTGTTAAAGTTGCTGTAAGTACTGGACGACGCCAGAACAAACCACGGTAGTCTGCAAGGCTTTGTGCTTCATCTACGTTGTTATATGGGCTAGACATTAACGCTACCGCACCAAAAGCACCGATAGTTGTTAATACATAAGACACCACATATACAGTTACGCTACCCAAGCTCGCATAAGTCATGCTAATTAAAGCAATTAACAAATAACCAAAATGAGCAATAGATGAATAACCAAGAATACGTTTTAAGTTAACTTGACGAACAGCGAGTAAGTTACCCACTAAAATCGACAATACTGCAATGATTGTCAAAATAGTGACTAACGAATCCACCATAATTGCGCCTGAAGCAAGCATATAGCGCACGAACAAACCAATGGTTGCAACTTTAGCAGCAGTCGCCAAGAAAGTTGCCATTGGCGCTGGTGCACCTGCATATACATCTGGTGTCCATTTATGGAATGGCGCAAGCGATAATTTAAATGCAACAGCAAAGATAATGAGTGCTAAACCTAATAACACCATTGGCTGTTTGATTGCACCAAATAAAGCCTGTACAGAATCATAGAATGAAAGTGAACCAGTATATGCATAGATATATGCCATACCCATTAACAACATTGCAGAAGCTGTCGCTGAAAGTACAAGATATTTAATACCCGCTTCAAGTGAACTACTACGTTGATAAGTATAAGCAAGTAAGCCATATACAGGAATCGACATTAACTCAAGGCTAATGAAGAACGATGCATAGTGAGAACTTGCAACCATCAACATTGCACCTGCTACTGAAGCAAGTAACAAAAGATATAGTTCTTCGCGGTTATCTTTATAAGTTTCGATGTAAGCATGAGACAAAGTACAACAAGCCAATGCCGCAATCAAAATCATAAATTGATAGAACATGGTAAATGGATCAACCATAAACATGCCCATCACATTTGCCGGTACAAACTTACCGCCAAATACTGCAAATAAAATATAAAGTGCAGCGAGGTTTAGACCAACAACAGAAGTTGTTGCGATTAAATTATGATTACGCTTAATAGAAATTAACAGCATGACGACGATTGTTGTCAAAGCAACAATCATCACCGGAGCTAAAGGCATAAGCGTAGAGAGTGATACTGTGAAGTTCATGATTATTGGATCTCCACATGGTCAAGTTGAGTAGCTGTTTGCTGAACAGTTTCAACGACTTCTTGAACTGGCATATAACTATTGACCAACCACTGCATGCTTGAATGAGACATATCCAAGAATGTTTGTGGGTAGATACCAAGCCAAACGAGACCAATCGCACAAATCATCAAAATACCAACTTCACGAGCAGATAAGTCTTTTAGTGGACTAGTGTAGTGTTGCTTTTGTTCAGGGTTTGGTTCACCAAATAAAGCACGGTGAATCAAGATCAAGCCATATAAGCCTGCAAATACAAGGCTGATAGAAGCAAGAATCGTGAAGACAGGATATTTATTAAATGAACCCATCAAAATCAGGAATTCACCAATAAAGTTACCCAAACCTGGCACGCCTACAAGAGCAGCTACGAAGAACATCAAGAAAAATGGCAAGTACTGAAGCTGGCCACGAAGACCACCCATTAAACGTAAATCACGTGTATGTAAACGCTCGTAGATCTGACCAGACATAATGAACAATGCAGCTGATGACAAACCATGTGCCAACATCATGATCATTAGACCTTGGAAGGTCAAAATGTTACCTGCGTAGATTGCAAGTAAAATAAAGCCCATGTGTGAAATCGACGTATACGCAAGTAAACGTTTCATGTCAGTTTGCTGGTAAGCACACCATGCGCCGTAGAAAATACCAATCAAACCGAAAATAATCGCAATATCTGCAAACTGAGCAGAAGCTGTCGGGAAGAATGGAATTACAAAACGAAGCAAGCCATACGCAGCTGTTTTAATCAAGATACCCGCTAAGTCCACAGAACCTGCTGTAGGAGCTTGAGCATGCGCATCTGGCAACCAACCATGTAATGGGAATACTGGTAACTTCACGGCAAAACCGATGAAGAAACAGATCATGAAACCATAAGCTAGGTTCGCAGGTAAGTGGTTGGCTACAGCTAATAAATAGTTGTAATCGAAACCGATCATGCCTGTCATCATGTAGCCATAAACTACAAGACCAAGGATACCGATTAACATCACTAAACCAGCGATTTGTGTGTAAAGGAAGAACTTGGTAGCTGCGTAAACACGTGAACGACCGTTTGAACCTTTATGACCCCATAACGCAATCAAGAAGTAGATTGGTACAAGCATCATCTCCCAGAAGAAGAAGAACAAGAACAAGTCAATCGCTAAGAATACACCGATAACGCCACCTAAACTCCATAAGAGGTTTAAGTGGAAGAAACCAACGTTCTTTTGAATTTCGCCCCATGAACAACCAACAGCCAGTACACCAAGTAATGCTGTTAATAACACCATGAGCAAAGATAAGCCATCCACAGCAAGGTGAATGCCGATACCGAGTGATTGAATCCACGGTAAATAGAACTCAGCAGTCCAAGTTGGGATTTTTGAACCCAACTCATAGCTATAAGTTCCACTTTGCCAAAGTGCAAGACCTAAGCCCAAAGTAATGAGCATACCAATTAAGGCAATCCAGCGTGGCAAAGTTTTGTCGAGCTTATCGACTAACCAACAAATAAAACCAGCAATGAACGGAACAAGAATCAGCGCGGGTAAAATTAAATTGTTTTCCATTTTATTTCCCCACTACCTGAATAACGATCAAGATCATCAATAACACCACTACACCGAGTGACATACTTGATGCGTATTCACGCAATGAACCGGTTTGACGTGAGCTTGTAAAACTATTTCCGCCTTTCACAAGTGCAGGAAGAACTAACCACAAACTGTCAATCGGGTCACGGCCAAAAATTTTGGCGAAGAATAAATAAGGTTTAACAAAAACGATGTCATACAATGCATCAAAACCAAAAGCAGTGCGGCAAATATGTGCCAGACCTGCACCCAAACTTGTTTGAGCGAATGATTTCACTGCACCATAAGCAAATGTAAATAATGCTATACCAACAACTAGACCAACTAGCGCAATGCCTACTGCTAAATGCTCTGCCCCATGCATGCCTTCTACAAATTGTTCAGCCACATGGAATTCAGGAATTTTTGCAGTATTAAGAATACCAGCTACAGGTGCTTTTAATACGGCACCAACAAAAGTAGACAGTACAGCTAAAATGCCCAATGGAGCCCAGTACGTTGCACCTTTAATTTCATGGTAAGGCGTGTTTTCTTGACCAAAGAATACAACCCAGATTAAACGGAATGTATAAATCGAAGTCAGGAATGCACCTGCTACACCCACCCAATATAAGGTGTGATATAAAGCAACTGATTGGCCTTGTACCCAAACTTCACCAAGAATCGCATCTTTAGAGAAGAAGCCAATCGTCAAGAATGGAATAGCTGCTAATGCACCGCCACCAATTGCGAAACAAGCAAACAGGAATTTGTTACGTTTGAACAAGCCACCCATTTTGAAAATGTTTTGCTCGTGATGGTAAGCCAGAATCACCGCACCAGAAGACAAGAATAATAATGCCTTAAAGAATGCGTGGGCCAACATGTGGAACAAACCAGCTTGATAAGCTTCCGCACCTACAGCCATAAACATATAGCCAAGCTGACTCATTGTTGAGTAAGCCAAGATACGTTTGATGTCTGTTTGAACCAGTGCAGCAAAACCTGCAACTAGCAAAGTCACGGCACCTGTTACCGAAATGAATTGCATCACTTCAGGCGCAAGTTCAAATACGCTAAATAAACGGCAGCATAAATACACACCAGCCGTTACCATTGTTGCAGCGTGGATTAATGCAGAAACAGGTGTTGGACCTGCCATTGCATCTGCCAACCATGTTTGTAATGGAATTTGAGCAGATTTACCAGCCGCACCCAAGAACAACATTAATGCAGTCCAGATCGTAAGTGACGAACTCTTCGTCATTACTTCTGCTGCGTGTTCAACGATGTACTGAGTATTCAACGTACCAAATTGTTGGTAAAGCAAGAATAAAGCAATAAGCAAGAATACGTCACCTACGCGGGTAACTGTAAATGCTTTGATCGCAGCCCAACCATTTGCAGGGTTTGCATAATAGAAACCGATAAGCAAATAAGAGCAAAGACCTACGCCTTCCCATCCTAAGAATAACAACGCCAAGTTGTCGCCTAATACAAGCACAAGCATGCTGGCAACAAACAGGTTGAAATAAGAGAAGAAGCGCGCATAACCTTCTTCACCACGCATGTACCATGATGCAAAGATGTGGATTAAGAAACCAACACCCGTAACCATGCCCATCATGAGTAAAGATAAGCCATCTAAATGTAAGCTAATGCCCGGCGCAAAACCGCCAACATTGAACCATGTCCACAGATTTTGAACAAAAACTTGCTGACCACTTGTGGTAAATGCCATTCCAGCAATCAATGCAAATAATGCAGATAAACCTACAGAACCCACACCAATAATTGCTGCAACATTTTCAGAGAGTTTGTCTCGTCCTGCCGCCAATAAAATAAAACCGATTAGCGGAAATAATACTGTTAGATATAAATAACTCATCCGCGCATCTCACTAGCAGCATCCACATCCAAGTGATGGAAGCGATGATAGAACTGAAGGACAATCGCAAGACCGATACATGCCTCTGCTGCTGCAAGGGTCAAAATCAGAATGAACATAACTTGTCCATCTGGTTGTGCCCATACGCTACCCGCAAGAACAAATGCCAATGCAGCAGCATTCATCATGACCTCAAGGCTCATTAACATAAATAATAGGTTGCGTCGCACCATTACACCGTAAAAACCGAGTGCAAAAAGGATGGTTGCAACAATCAAACCATGTTCTAAAGGAATCTGGCCCATTATTCTTTTTCCTCTTCTGCACCTGGTTCACGTTTACCTAAGTGGTATGCTGCAACAAGGGCTGCTAGCAATAACATCGCGGCAACTTCAACCAATAGTAAATAGTGAGTAAAGAGTGCTTGACCAACTACTTTTGGTCCAATCACTTGTGCCCCAAGTGGTGCTGAAATTGTGGTGTATTCACCACCAAGCATCCAAACCAAAAGCAAGCCGAGTAAGAAACTCATGAGTGCTGGATATGCCCAAGCATCTGAAGAAAGCCATTTACGTTCTTGTTCTACAGTGTGTTGACCTAAATTCAACATCATCACCACGAAGACAAACAGAACCATAATTGCTCCGGCATAAACAATGATTTCAAGAGCACCTGCAAAAGGCGCCCCCACGATCATGAAAATACCAGCAACAGCAAGCAATGAAACAATTAGACTAAGTAAAGCGTGTACAGGGTTCGTGTTAGTCACTACACGAACCGTAGAAACGATGGCCACGAGTGCCATCAAATAAAACGGCCACATCATGGTAATAGACTCCGTACATCGATTGGTGCACTTTCTTTTTGCGCCTGACCTTTCTCTTTACCGTTAATCGCCATACCAGCTACACGGTAGAAGTTGTAGTCTGGGTATTTACCCGGACCTGAAATGAGTAAGTTTTCTTTCTCATAAACCAAGTCTTGACGTACATATTCACCAAGTTCGAAATCTGGTGTCATCTGAATCGCAGTTGTTGGACAAGCTTCTTCACACATACCGCAGAAAATACAGCGCGAAAAGTTGATACGGAAAAATTCCGGATACCAACGTCCATCTTCTGTTTCTGCTTTTTGTAATGAGATACAGCCAACTGGACACGCAACCGCACATAGGTTACATGCCACACAACGCTCTTCCCCATCTGGGTCGCGCGTCAACACAATACGACCACGAAAGCGTGGCGGCACAATCTGTTCAGCCGGTACTTCTGGATATAAAATCGTGTCACGTTTACGCGTTACATGGCTAAATACCATAAATAACGAACGTACAATCGATCCGAATCCAGCTAGAAATTTATACATTTTGTACTCCCTGCTGTCCTAGGCCTGATTCATCAGAATCACAGCACCAGTCACTAACAAGTTGACCAACGCCAATGGCAAACAAATTTTCCAACCAAAGTTCATGACTTGGTCATAACGTGGACGCATTAAAGAACCACGAGCCAAAACAAACATCATTACAAAGAATGCTGTTTTAATCACAAACCAGAATACTGGCGGAACAAATGGAATTTCTAAATTGAATGGCGCTAACCAGCCACCGAAGAATAAAGTTACGATCAATGCAGAAATAAGTACCACGTTGACATATTCAGCAACGAAGAACATCCCCCATTTCATACCACCATATTCAACATGGTAACCTTCAGCCAATTCTTGTTCTGCTTCCGGTTGGTCAAATGGATGACGGTGAGTTACCGCAACACCAGCAACCACAAAAATCAAGAAACCTAAGAATTGTGGAATGACGAACCAAACATCGCGTTGTGCTTCAACAATTTCACGAAGGTTAAATGAGCCTGCAATTGCAACCACACCCATCAATGAGATACCCAAGAACACTTCATAAGAAATGGTTTGAGCAGCTGAACGTAAACCACCAAGCAATGAGTATTTGTTATTTGAAGCCCAGCCACCAAACAATACTGCATAGACTGCAATACCAGCCATTGCCATGAAGAACAACAAACCGATACTCATGTCGGCAACACCCAGCGAAGGACTCACTGGGATAACCATGAATGAAAGAACCGCTGTTGCCATTGCAACAGCTGGTGCTAAACGGAATGTAAGCTTGTCAGCAAATTTTGGTGTCCAGTCTTCTTTGAACATGATCTTGAGCATGTCGGCAACGATCTGGAACATACCACCAGGACCAACACGGTTTGGACCATAACGGTCTTGCCACAAGGCAAGCAAACGACGTTCAATAAAAGACATCAACGCGGCAACTAAAACAACCACAAGCAAAATCACAACTGCTTGAACTACAGCATAAGCAATTGGCCAGTTCTCAGCCCAAAGTGGCGTTTGACGTATAATTTCTTGATTCATGAATTACACTCCTAAAGCCACTGAAACAGGCTCAGCTAGTGACACCATTGGTGCTAAACCAACTGGGTAACCAATATAACCTGTAGGTAAATATTCAATTACTTGTACAGGCAAGCTCACACTGGTTTCGCCTGCTTTTACTGTAATGCGTTGACCTTCTTGAAGATTCAAACGACTTGCATCTTGTTCGCCCACTGCAAACATAGCTTCTGGAATACGAGTTTCCATTGCAGGTGTTTTAGTAGTGAATTCACCAGAACCAAAAATATGATGCATTGGTACTAAGCGGAAACTTTCAGGGTTTGCAACTACCGCTACTGGAGCTACATAGCTACGTGCAGGACGTTTTGCCAAGCGATCGAATAAACGAATACCTGAATCACCACCTTTTAAGTGACCACCCACTTCATCTTGGTATTTGTTCCAAGATTGTGGAGAGTTCCAGCCCGGAGCCCATGCAAATGGTACTAATGATGATGCTTTTTGAGGACCAACATAACCTTCCATTGAGAATGTTAATGCTGAATCTAGATCTGTAGGCTGTTTAGGTTCATGAACCGATAACGGCGCACGCATTGCTGTACGACCTGAATAACGACGTGGTTCACGTGCAATTTTCAAACCATGTACACGGTAACCTGCATCAGGCGCCACATCTTGAATAGCTTCAAGTACTGGTACATTTTTTACGATGCTTTCAATCACATCATCAAGCAATGTCCAGTCTACAGCTTTACCTTTAATGCCAGTTTCAATGGCATGTAACCAACGCCATGATTCTTTAATTGCATAATCAGGTTTGTAGTAACTTGGATCATAAACTTGATAGAAACGCTGTGCACGACCTTCTTGGCTTACAACAGTACCGTCACCTTCGGCAAAGCTTGCTGCTGAAAGTACAATATCAGCCTGTTTCACAGTTTCAGTTTCACTGTGATCAAGCACAATTACTGTTTCAGCTTTATCAAGTGCAGCCTGCACTTGTACAGCAGGTAAGCGACGGAACAAGTCATTTTCAACAATCACAAGTGTGTCGTAGTCTTGAGCAAATGCTTGTTCGAGGCTTAAGCCACCAAACAATCCCAAGCCCATCGAGTTCACTTCAGGAACCACAAGACTTAAACCAGCTTTAGAACCCAAGTTCTGAGTCAACTCAGCCGCAGCTTCCATAATAGAAGCATCTTGCAAGCTAGTACCCGCAATGATTAATGGCTTGTTTGCTGCTTTTAACGTATCAGCAATGGTTTGAGCAAATGCTTTTGCATCGTCATCTAAACCATTCACTGTTTCGCCTTTCACTGCCGCAGCTACTGCAAAACCTAAACGAGCAATGTCATTTGGAGAAGCAACAACTTCACCAGTTGCAACATCGGCAAGGCGAGTTTGAGTTGCAGCCAAGATATAGATCGGAGATTTTGCTTCTTGACCAATACGTTGTACAGGCTCAGCTAACCAGTCTGGCGTACGTGTTTTTGCAGCCATTTCACGAGCTTTGTTTTTCGCAGCTTGACGAACTGACAAGGCCATACGTGGTGCAGTTTGAGTCAGGTCTTCACCTAAAATCAAGACAGCATCATAGCTTTCGATTTCACGCATGTTCGGGTTGTAAATACCCTCGGTTTGCATGATAGATGCAGCAAGTTCAACAAGTTTTTGCTCTTTTTGTGCAACACCAGTTGAGTAATTTGCCTGACCTACAAGCTCACGTAATGCATAGTTCGATTCCAAGCTTGCGCGCGGAGAACCAATACCCAAGACTTTTTTGCCTTGAAGCTTCGCAATCGTTTGATCTAAAGCTTGATCGACAGAAACAGTTGCAACAGTTTCACCGTTACGGAACTGAGGCTGACGTGGACGGTCTGCACGGTTTACATAACCTGTGCCAAAACGACCTTTGTCACAAAGGAAGTATTGGTTAACCGAACCATTGAAACGGTTTTCTACACGACGGATTTCACCATAACGTTCACCCGGAGAAATGTTACAACCAGAAGAACAGCCTTGACACACGCTTGGTGCATACTGCATGTCCCATTTACGGTTATAACGCTCTGAATGTGTCTTATCAGTGAATACACCTGTTGGACATACTTCAGTCAAGTTACCCGAGAATTCAGACTCTAAAGTACCTGATTCAGGACGACCGAAATACACACGAGATGCATTGGCATACACACCAAAGTCCGTACCGCCCGCATAGTCGTTGTAGTAACGAACACAACGGTAACAAGCAATACAGCGGTTCATTTCATGTGCAATGAATGAGCCGAGTTCTTGGTTGTAATGCGTACGCTTTGTAAAACGGTAGCGACGACGGTCATGACCAGTCATCACAGTCATATCTTGTAAATGACAGTGACCACCCTCTTCACAGACTGGACAGTCGTGTGGGTGATTCGTCATCAAAAATTCAACAATAGATGCACGGAAATCTGTTGCTTCTTTGTCTTCAATCGAGATATAGGTATTGTCAGATGCTGGTGTCATGCATGACATGACCAAACGACCACGCGTATCTTCTGGATTCGCATATTGCGTAACAGCACATTGACGGCAAGAACCAACCGAACCTAAGGATGGATGCCAACAAAAATATGGGATGTCGATGCCCAGACTCAAACATGCTTGTAGCAAGTTTTCCGAGCCGTTGACTTCATACGATTTTCCATCGACATGAATTGTAGCCATAAGTCGAATTCCTTAAGCTTGTTCTACGTTGCTGGTTTGCACGACAGGACGAGTCGTCACTTTCGCTTCAAACTCACCACGGAAATGTTTGAGTGCGCCCATAAGCGGCTCCATCGCACCTGGTGCGTGGGCACAGAAAGTTTTACCAATCCATAATTTACGAGTCAATTCTTGTAAATGATCGATATCTTCTTTCTTACCTTCGCCTACTTCAAGTGCTTTAAGCGCTTTAACAGCCCATGGCAAACCATCACGACATGGTGTACAGAAACCACATGATTCGCGCGCAAAGAACTCTTCTAAGTTACGAGTGAGCGATACCATACATTGAGTTTCGTCAACCACCATCAATAAACATGTTCCCAAACGAGAACCTGCTTTCATAATCGTGTCTGCATCCATTGGTAAATCAATGGTATCAGCCGGTAAAAAGTCAGTTGAAGCACCACCCGGTAACCATGCTTTAAGCTTTAAGCCCTCACGCATACCGCCAGCATGATCTTCAATCACTTCACGTGCAGTTGTACCAAATGGCAACTCCCAAAGACCTGGGAATTTTACTTTACCTGATGCACCATAAATTTTAGTGCCTGGGTCTTTTGATTTACCTGCTGATAAACCGATATACCACTCTGGACCACGAAGCATAATTGCTGGCAAGTTGTTATAAGTTTCAACGTTGTTCACAATTGTTGGACGGCCCCATGCACCTGCAACTTGCGGGAATGGTGGCTTAGTACGTGGGTTTGCACGACGGCCTTCGAGCGAGTTAATCAATGCAGTTTCTTCACCACAGATATAACGCCCTGCACCCGTATGTACATGCAGATCAAAATTCCAGCCAGAACCTAAAATGTTTTCGCCTAAATAACCTTTAGCACGAATCTGTTCTAATGCTTCATTTAAATATTGAGCTGCCTCAATATATTCACCACGGATAAAGATGTAACCTTGAGTTGCCTCTAATGTATAACCCGCAATCAACATACCTTCGATCAATTGATGTGGAAGTTTTTCCATCAACAAACGGTCTTTAAAAGTACCCGGCTCCATTTCGTCGGCATTACAGATCAAATAACGTGGACCACCATCATTTGGTGCCATTAATGACCATTTAATACCCGCTGGGAAACCCGCACCACCACGACCTTTTACAGTTGCAGCTTTAATGACGTCTAACACTTCAGCAGGTTTCATGCCTAATGCTTTTTTAAAGCCAGCATAACCTTCAAGTGCTTCGTAATCATCAGCACCACGAACTTCTTCACGTTTACTTAAACGCCAAGTGAGCGGATGAGTTTCTGGATTACCGTCGCCATAAATTGGTTTTGGTTCAGTATTCATACATACTTCTCCAATAACTGTTTAATTGATGTCACTTCGACTAAACCGTGAGTATCTTCATCAATCATTAAAGTTGGGCCTTTGTCGCAGTTGCCTAGGCAGCAAATTGGAAGCAGTGTAAAACGACCATCTGGTGTCGTTTGACCGTACTGAATTCCTAATTCGCGCTGGAATGCTTCAGCAAGTGTTTCTGCACCCATTAAGAAGCAAGCAATTGAGTCACAAAGCAAAATCACGTGACGACCTACCGGGTAGCGATAGATACGGTTGTAAAATGTTGCAACACCTTCCAAATCAGCAACACTCATCGACAATAACTGTGCGATGGCATTCATTTGAGCGTCATCTACCCAACCATTACGGCGTTGTACACACTTCAATGCATCCAAAGAGGCTGCACGAGGGTATGGATAGTGACCAATGTGATGTTCGATGTCGTGAATTTCTTCCGCAGTCAAAATCCCTTCAACATTCACACGTGGCTTTTTATCAGTCAAAATCATCATTATGTGTTACCTCTTAGCGATCCACGTCAGCCATAACCACGTCAATGGTCGCCAGATAAATGATTAAGTCAGATACCAAACTGCCGTTAATCACTGCAGGCATTTGCTGTAAGTGAGTAAACGTCGGTGTACGAATACGAGTACGATAACTCATCGTCGATTTATCTGAAGTCAAGTAATACGTACTTGCACCTTTAACCACTTCAGTCATAAATGATGACTCGCCCGCTGGCATGACAGGACCCCATGAAACGCTCAAGAAGTGCGTAATCAAGGTTTCAATATCTTGTAATGTCTTATCTTTCGGTGGTGGAACAGCCAATGGATGATCCGCTTTATATGGACCAGAAGGCATGTTATCCAAACACTGTTGAATAATTTTTAACGACTCAGTAATTTCACGGAAGTGAACGAGTACACGTGCATATGCATCGCCTTCATACTCAACTGGCACATCAAAATCGAAGTTTTCATAGCCACTGTATGGACGATATTTACGAACGTCAAAATCGATACCTGTCGCACGTAAACCAGTACCTGTCACACCCCATGCGAGTGCAGACTTGGCATCGTATTGTGCAACGTTACGCGTACGGCCAATAAACACAGAGTTTTTCAATGCTGCTGTGTAGTACTCGTTTAAGCGCTTAGGCATCCACTCTAGCAATTCTTTAACAAGTTTTTGCCAGTTATTTGGAAGATCGTGCGCTGTACCACCAATACGGAACCATGCTGGATGCATACGATAACCCGTAATTGCTTCAACAATGTCGTAAACTTTTTGACGGTCTGCGAACATATAAAATACTGGTGTCATACCACCGGCATCCTGAATTGCCGTACCACAGAACAACAAGTGGTTATTAATACGGAATAATTCGTTCAACATGACACGAATGACTTGAGCACGTTCAGGAACTTTAATTCCTGCCATTTGTTCTACAGCCATCACATACGGCATGTTCTGAGCACAACCACCTAAGTAGTCAACACGGTCAGTATAAGGAATGAAAGAGTGCCATGTTTGACGTTCAGCCATCTTTTCCACACCACGGTGGTGATAACCAATATCAGGAACACAGTCCTTCACTTCTTCGCCATCTAACTGCAATACAACACGGAACGCACCATGTGCAGATGGATGGTTAGGACCCAAGTTCAGGAACATGAAGTCTTCGTCAGCGTTACCGCGTTTAAGACCCCAGTCTTCTGGCACAAAACGTAAGTGCTCTTGTTCAAAGTCTTGTTTCGCTTTGTCTTGCATGTACGGCGTATATTCTGTCGCACGTGCTGAATATTCTTTACGTAAAGGATGACCTTCCCAGTACGTTGGCAACAAGATACGACGGAGCATTGGATGCCCTTCGAAATTGATACCGAACATATCGTAAGCTTCACGTTCATACCAGTTGGCATTTGGCCAGATATTAGTCGCTGTCGGAAGGTTAAGATCATTTTCGTTCAAGGCAACCTTGATACGAATGTCACTATTACGCTCAAGCGATAATAAATGATAGAACACAGTGAAGTCAGATGCTGGCAAACCATCACGATGAACACGTAAACGCTCATCCATCGCAGATAAGTCAAACAGCATTACATATGGACGTTCCACTTTACGTAGGAACATAAGGACTTCTTGCACGCGTGCGCGCTCAACCCAGACTGTTGGAAACTCTTCAAAAGTCGCCTGCACGTAAAAGTTCTCACCAAATTTGGTTTTGAGTTCTTCTACGATTGCAAATGCTGGGCGTGAATCAACTGGTGTTGACTCTGGCATAGCAATGTCAGTTTCAGCCATTGGCTTGGCTTCCTATTTAATACAAATTCTGTCAATTTTCTCGATGAACATATCGGTTAGATATGTCAAAGCACCGTCAAAAAATTATTTAATCTCATCCATAGAGCGTAAGTTTTTAACGGCAATACGCTGCGCATTCTTACGGTCACGTTCTGGCATCATCTTTGGCTTATACACTGGCTGAAGATCATCACCGATCACGGCAGAAAGCGGGCGTCGCTCTAATTGAATCTGGTCTTGTAAAAGCATTAAAGCTTGAATTAACGCTTCAGGACGAGGTGGACAACCTGGGACGTACACGTCAACAGGAATAATTTTGTCTACACCTTGTACTACTGAATAGATGTCGTACATACCTCCAGAGTTTGCACAAGCACCCATCGAGATGACCCATTTAGGCTCTAACATCTGTTCATATAGACGCTGAATAACTGGTGCCATTTTTACGAAACAGGTTCCGGCAACAATCATCAAGTCAGCTTGACGAGGTGAAGCACGGATAACCTCTGCGCCGAAACGTGACAAGTCATGCACACCTGTTAAGGTCGTTGCATATTCAACGTAACAACATGAGGTACCAAAGTTAAATGGCCACAAGGAGTTTTTACGCCCCCAGTTTACTGCTGTATGCAAGACATCCTCTAAACGAGTCATGAATACGTTTTTATTCACTTCCTCTTCTAATGGATCTGTCACGATTTGACGTTCTTGCAATGGGTATTGATCAGCATCCGGATTCGCGCGGGTCAGAGTATATTTCATCCCGACTTACTCCTTTTCAGATGACAATGCAGGTGTAGTTTTTGACTTAACACGACCTGATGATTGAGCTGGAATCTGGCCTGTAGGGTCAGTTACGAGCTCTTCAATAGAGTTAAAGCATGTAATTTCAGCAATGTTCATTGTTGGCGAACCGATTTTAATCGCCTCACCTGCTGATTTACGGCGATCTGCTGGTGACCAACTTAAAGCACCTACAGAGAAGGCATAAACAAGCGCAATCAATAAATCAACGACAAAGATCACGACAGTGGTATATCCCAACCACCCTACTTCACGCACAGAAGTAGACCATGCATAGAGGTAAAGTGCCTCTAAGTCGAAGACAACAAAGAAAATTGCAACTAAATAGAACTTTGCAGACAGGCGAATGCGAGCGCCACCAGCACTCACGACACCCGATTCAAACTGCTCTTGCTTAGCACGCCCCCACGATTTCCCCCCGAGGAGTAAGGGAACTGTGAGCATAAAGACGCAAAGAAATGTAACGCCGATCACGAAGGCGATAATCGCCCAGTCGTATGGAGTAATGGCACTCATGCGGGGATAACTCCTGGCAGGCCTATTATTTAACAAAGAATGTATGTATTGGCCTTCAAATACACCAAACACAAAATTAATCCCGCCAATTGTACCTGATTTCTAATTTCGCATGCTAGTTGAAGCGTCTTAGTCTTTCGGATGATTTTCTAAACAAAACTATTCTTCTATGGGTTGTAAGGGGGGTTTCACCACGCATAATCGGTTTATTTAATAGTTTTTTTGTTTATGATGATTTTTTTCATTTTTTAATTTTAGAATAATTACATAGTTCATCGACCATTAAGTTTTTATAACTTACTTTTTTATAATATTAGTTTGTTTTTTATTGTATTCAACTTCCCCTCTGAATTATGATGAATGTTTAGTCATACATAATATTTTATTACTCTTGGATAAGAGTGTTTATCATTAAGGGCAGCTGATGCCAGACTCACTTCGTGAATTTTCATTTCCCTCTTCTTTAAAATTTTTTCTCCTGTTTGGCTTCATTATTACGGTATGTTGTTTTATTGGCATCGCATCTCGTCCTTTAAGTTTTCTGGCGTTCTTTTGGCCAGCCAATTCTGTTTTGCTCGGTCTACTCATTCGCTTTTCGAGCACACGTCGACCCAGCACGTTTTTAGGTGCCTACATAGGTTATGTTATTGCTGACCTATTTCAGGGTACTCCATTTGCTCTCACACTCGTTTTAACAACGTCAAATTTTATTTATGTTGTTAGTACCCTCGCCCTCTATATGTTTTTTAATCAGCATATTAAAGCGGCCTATCGAGGCTATTCCTACCTCTTTTTATTTGGTCTATGTGGGATAGGTAGCATAGCAGGCGCATTATTTGCAGCAACTTTTGTGCCTATGTTTAATACTAAATTTATGCTTGGTAATTTGTGGGATGAATTCGGTTACTGGTTCACTTCAGAACTACAAAATGCCCTACTTCTTTTACCTATCATCTTGAACCTGCCTCAATATAGTCAGGTAAAACACTACTTTTCTAGAAATCGTGGCTTACAAGCGATTGACCTATTACCTTTTTTGGCTGTCATTATTTCTATTGCCGCCAGCTATTATGATTCCGGTCCTGGTTCGCTCCTCTACCCGATTGCTGCACTCATCTGGTGCGCTATTCGCTACAAACCTATTATCGTTGCACTCATTACAACCTTTACCAGTGCCTATATTATCTATCATGTCTCTGGACATTACCTTCTGCTTTATCCGAACGAATATTTAAGCAATACCATTTCAATTCGTATTGGATTAATCATGATGACGATTGCACCTCTTACCGTCTCTAGCATTAGTGTTTTACATTCAGAGTTAATTCAAAAGCTTCAACATGCTATTGCACATGACGAGCTAACCTCTAGCCTCACCCGACGCCAGTTTTTGCAGTCGGTCAGATTACTTCAAGAAAAGGTATACAAGGAAAATAAAACCTCAGCATTTTTCATGCTTGATGTAGACCATTTCAAACAAGTTAATGACAACTACGGCCATCAAATAGGTGACCGCGCCCTACAGACCTGTGTCACCACCATTCAAAATATTTTGCATCCTCATGACTTATTGGGCCGCTTTGGCGGTGAAGAATTTGCAATTTTTATTGCAGATACAACCAAGGAGAGTGCTTTTGACCTTGCAGAGCAAATACGAATTAAAATTAGTCAGCAACCGATTTATATTTATGGGAAATTACCAATTTTCATTCAAGTGAGTATTGGCATAAGTTTATATTCACCATCTTCTCATAGAGCGATTGAAAATTTATTTAAAGAAGCCGATGACGCTTTATATCAAGCAAAACGCCAAGGGCGTAATCGGGTCTTTATATCTTTATAGGTTTTCATTTAATCATCTAGTGTAATGAATTTTATACAATATCCTATATTTTGCCATGTATGCTAATAACAGATAATAAGGAGAAAAATGCATGACTCTAGAATATACGCATAAACCAAACTACTACTTGTTTGCGCAATTACTTGTGCGACATATAGAAAGCTATATTCACAAACATCCAGATGCTAACAATGCAATTTTTGACTTGCGAGATGTCTATGAAATATTTAGGCAGGATTTTGCGTCAACTACAACAAACCTAGAAGGTATTTTGCATATTGCGGATGAATATAAAATAGAAACGCTTAATGGAGATCAACCTCTTATTCAAAAATACCAGATTGATGCAAAAAATAATTCATTACTGATCGACTTTAATTCCGATGCGTTGAGCAGCTTAAGAAGCGGAAAACCTATTTTGGAACCAGATGCAACTCGATTATAAATAATGCAATAAAAAAGCACCTTTATGAAGGTGCTTTTTTATTGGCTTTCAAAGGAGGTTGTTTAAAGCGCTTTGCAGGCCATGTCATGATAAAGCGAGCTCCACCTAATGTAGGACTTTCATCTACTTTAATTTCACCACCAAACCAGTAAGCAATACGGCTTACAATAGACAACCCTAAACCATAGCCACCCGACGCACGAGTACGACTATCATCCAAGCGAGCAAAGGCTTCAAATACTCTTTGACGATCTTGTTCCGGAATTCCGGCGCCATCATCTTCAACACAAACAAAGGCCATGCCATCGCTGTGAACACCACCTGTAATGCGAACTTTGTTATCACAATAACGAACAGCGTTACCTACCAAGTTTTGAACAACCCGATGTAAATAACGACGCTCTGCATCTACTTTCAAATAAACAGGGGGAGCAACAAGTTCAATTTCTTTTTGCGTTTTTAAAGCTTCGGTTTCTACCGCAACCTGATCCAATACATCGAATAGAGCAATTTCAGCAAAATCTAATGAAGGTGTACCCTGCTCTAGTTTTGCATAAGTCATGATTTCATCAATTAAGGTATTGAGCGCCTCAATATCTTTATCAATCATATCAACCTGATGCATACGATGGTTGTAATCGTCTTCTTCTGCCAACATTTCTGTACCAAAGCGTATACGGGCAACTGGTGTTCTCAATTCATGAGATACTGCTCTCATCAACTCGCGCTGAGCCTCGATTAAACGCTGAATATGATCAGACATGTTGTTATAACTTGATGCCAAGTTTGCCATTTCGTCACTTCCTTCAATAGGAACACGCAATGACAAATCACCAGACTTCATACGGTTTAACGCATAACGGACTTGGCGAATTTTACGTTCTAACGGCAAGATAAGACCGTAAACACCTAAACTTAGTAGGAATAGGCTAAATAAGGTAATTCCTGCTGAAAGCTGTAAAGGCATCCAGTTAAACATCGGAACCGGTCCAAGAACCAGAACTTGTGCAGGATGATTTGGTATTGGAGATACGATCGAAATGGTCGTACCACGCATTGTTGCACTATCTTTGTACAACATGACACTTTGGTCTTGGCGTAAACGGCCAATTTGCTCAGAATCCAGATTAACGTCTTGAATATTGTAGATATTAATTGGATATGAAAAATGTTTCTGAATCTTGGCAAGATATTCTTGTTCTTGCCCCGGATAAAACATTAGATAATCAAGTACAAAAATAGGGAGAGCCTTCATTTGGCGCTCACTAATTTTGTCAACTTTTATGGATAAATAGTGCTGAGGATCATCACGCAAGCCAATAATAATATACGCAATACTATTACTGGCATCGTAACGGACAACAGATTTTTGAGCTTCGATCCGTTTTTTCTCGGTACGAGATAACTCAACCTTGCTCGCATCAGTGTAGTAAATTGGAAGTTCCAATAAATCCGATGCATCTGAAACCCAGTCTATTTTTTGTTGCTTCCCCGGTTGTCGAGCGACTCCTTCACTAATGACATAAGAAATACCATCAGTTAAAGACTCTCGGTATTCTTGTGCCCGTTGATAATTGATGATTTGTACAAGCAAATAACCAAAAACGGCAACCAAAACAACAAGAATTACCAGTCCCGCATATATTCGCAGGAATATGCTGTGTTTAAACACTCGACCAACCTTATAGGAAGTTTATGCAGATCTTATAACCCATTGGTTTCTTTAACGAACAAGTAACCTTTACTACGTACTGTTTTAATACGCTTTGGATTTTCAGGATCATCGCCAATTTTTGGACGAATACGTGAGATACGGACATCGATTGAACGGTCCTGACCATCGTATTCAATACCGCGTAAACGTTCGAAGATATCTTCACGCGATAAGATACGGCCAGCATTTGATGCAAGCAACCATAATAGGTCATATTCTGCGCTAGTGAAATCAACAAGCTCACCATGCAACGTTACTGAACGGCCGCCATTATCAATCACAAGGTCATCAAACTCGATACGTTGTGCAACTTCGTCTTCTACAGTTTTATCTGTACGACGTAATAACGCACGGATACGGGCTAAAAGTACACGTGGCTGAACTGGTTTAGCGACATAGTCATCCGCTCCCATTTCAAGGCCAAGTACCTGATCCATATCTTCTGTACGTGCAGTCAACATAAGAATCGGTTGATGATAATGTGGACGAACTTCACGGCAAACGGTTAAGCCATCGGCACCCGGCAACATGACATCCAAGACCACTAGATCTGGTTGTTCACTAATAATACGACGAATTGCACGGTTACCATCAGTTTCTACACCAACTTCCAAGCCGTTGCGGATTAAATACTCTTGAGTTAATCGTGCTAAACGCTCGTCGTCTTCAACGATCAGAATCTTTGGTAACTTTTCTTCTTGGCTCATATCATTGCCCCTATAAATCTCATTACATGCATCTTAAAAATCTTGCAGATACATTCGTTTATCATTTGCAATATACACACGTTTACATTGTAAACAAGTAGGCGTTCACCAAACTGATACATGACAACCATGTTTTGTTGCATTTTATTAACCTTTGAATTTTCTCGTGTTTTTAACATTTAGTTATTGTTATTAAATTTCATATTCTATTCATATTTCCAATGTATGAATATTAAACAAATTATTTCTTTAACTACTTTAATTGTATTTAAGTGCTTGTTTTTTGAGTTATCCACAAAGTTATCTATAAGTGTTTTTTGATAGCTTTGCTATGCTATCTCTCATCAAATCATACAGATAAAAAATTACTAAAAAGTCAAGATTGATCTGCTATGAAAAATCCCGTATCTTGTGTTCAAAATAAACTTTAACTACTAAGTCTTGTGTTTATCCCTCAAACATCGTGGCATACTTTTTGCTCGGTTCAAACGGTCTATAAACATAACAAAAGTGACAATGGAGCTATGCTGGCATGAGCGTAATTACTTCGACTCCCGGTCAAATTCAGGTGATCAAACGCACTGGAGATGTTGCTGCATTTGATGCAGAGAAAATTTCTGTTGCGATTGGTAAAGCTTTTCTTGCTGTGGAAGGTCAACAGAGTTCGGATTCAAGCCGTATTCACGACCGTATTACCCAACTGACGGAAATGGTATTAAATACTTTCACTCGCCGTTTACCATCAGGCGGTACGATCCATATTGAAGAAATTCAAGATCAGGTTGAGCTTGCTTTAATGCGTACCGGAGAACAGAAAGTTGCCCGCGCTTACGTAATTTACCGCGAACAACGTACGACAGCTCGTCAGCAAACGAACTCAAACCACCATCCTACGTTACAAGTGACCGATGCAAACGGTCAGCTTCAGCCACTTGATTTAAGTGCATTGCAAGCAACTGTAGCTAAAGCAGCCGAAGGTTTGGAAGGTATTGACGTTCAGGCTATTGTCGATGAAACCGTTAAAAACTTATATAACGGCGTAAAAGAGACTGATATTGCCACTACGATGATGATGGCAACACGTACTCGTATTGAACAAGAACCAAACTATACTTACGTGACTGCACGTTTGCTTTCTAGTGAATTAGTGAGCACCGGTTTAGCGTTCTTAGGCTTACCTACAGATACTCCTGAAAACACTGCACTCGAAGCCTTTTTGAAAAAAGGTGTAGAGCTTGATCTGCTTTCACCAGACTTGCTTGATTTCGATTTAGAGAAACTTGCAGCAGCAATTCAACCAGAACGCTCTAATCAGTTTACCTATTTAGGTTTACAGACTTTATTTGACCGTTACTTCATTCACTCAAACGGCGTTCGCTTCGAATTACCGCAATTATTCTTTATGCGTGTGTCGATGGGTCTTACGTTAAATGAGCAAAATAAAGAAGAACGTGCAATCGAGTTCTATAACTTATTGTCTAGCTTCGACTACATGGCTTCTACGCCTACCCTGTTTAACTCAGGTACGTTACGTCCACAGCTTTCTAGTTGTTACTTAACAACGATTGGCGATGACCTCTATGACATTTATGGCGCAATGCGTGACAACGCAATGCTTTCTAAATGGGCTGGCGGTTTAGGTAATGACTGGACACCTGTACGTGCCTTGAACTCTTACATTAAGGGTACAAACGGTAAGTCTCAGGGTGTAGTTCCATTCTTGAAAGTTGCGAACGATACAGCCGTTGCGGTAAACCAAGGTGGTAAGCGTAAAGGTGCAGTATGTGCATACTTAGAAACTTGGCACTTAGACATCGAAGAGTTTTTAGAACTTCGTAAAAACACTGGTGATGACCGTCGCCGTACACATGACATGAACACTGCGAACTGGGTTCCAGACTTGTTTATGCAACGTGTATTTGAAGATGGTGAATGGACATTATTTACGCCTTCTGAAACTCCAGACTTGCACGACTTAACTGGTGCTGAATTTGCTGAGCGTTATGCTTACTATGAGTCTGTAGCGAAAGAAACAAACATGCTACACAAGAAAGTACGTGCTAAAGACTTATGGCGCAAAATGCTTTCTATGTTGTTTGAAACTGGTCACCCGTGGATTACATTCAAAGATGTATGTAACTTACGTTCACCACAACAACATGTTGGTGTAGTTCACTCATCTAACTTATGTACTGAAATTACCTTGAACACAAATCAAGACGAAATTGCAGTATGTAACTTGGGCTCGATCAACCTTGTACAACACGTTCAAGGTGGTGTGTTAGACCGTGAGAAGTTAGCTCGCACAATTAAAACAGCAGTACGCATGCTCGATAACGTTATCGACATTAACTACTACGCTGTACCACAAGCGAAAAACTCGAACTTGAAACACCGCCCTGTGGGTATGGGTATCATGGGCTTCCAAGATGCTCTATATGAAATGAACATCGCTTACGGTTCAGACGCTGCTATTGATTTTGCTGATGAATCAATGGAAGTGATTAGCTACTACGCAATTGAAACTTCAAGCAACTTGGCTGTTGAACGTGGTGCTTACTCAACATTCAAAGGTTCATTGTGGGATCAAGGTATCCTCCCAATCGACTCTTTAGAAATTGTTGCGAAATCTCGTCCAGAGCGCATGTTCGAAGTTGACCGTACTCAACGTTTAGACTGGGACACTTTACGTGCCAAAGTTCAAAAAGACGGTATGCGTAACTCAAATGTGATGGCAATTGCTCCTACTGCAACCATCTCTAACATCTGTGGTGTTTCTCAATCAATTGAGCCAACATTCCAGAACTTATATGTGAAATCTAACTTGTCTGGTGAATTCACTGTCATTAACCCATACCTCGTTCGCGCATTAAAAGAACGTGGTCTTTGGGATACAGTGATGGTTAATGACTTGAAACACTTCGAAGGTTCAGTACAAAAAATTGCTCGTATTCCTGAAGAATTAAAAGCAATCTTTGCTACTGCGTTTGAAGTGGATACACGCTGGATCGTTGATGCTGCATCACGCCGTCAAAAATGGATCGATCAAGCACAGTCGCTTAACCTTTACATTGCTGGTGCAAATGGTAAGAAACTTGACATCACTTATAAGATGGCATGGTTACGTGGTCTTAAAACGACTTATTACCTCCGAGCTTTAGGTGCAACTTCTGCTGAAAAATCTACAATTAACACAGGTGCTTTAAACGCAGTTAAACCTGCGACTGTTGAAGCGGCTCCGGTTGCTGCCCCTGTTGTAGAAGCGAAAAAGCCTGAAGCAGTTGAAGAAGATGGTTTTACCCAAGCAGCTCCAGTTCCAATGGCTTGTTCAATCGACAATCCTGATTGCGAAGCTTGCCAATAACATTCAATAAAATTGCTCTTTTTCGCTAAAGAGCAATTTTACAAGAGGTAAAGATTATGCTTTCTCATCTCAGCCATAACTATATGCTTGGTGTTGGAGTTTTAATCTTTGCCTTTCTTTTCTTTTATATACCGCTGATTTACGCATTTTTCACAATACGTAAGCAACAGCGTAAGCAAAATAAGTAGTAGGGAGTAGAGACCAAAGGCCCAAAATTTGGTCATACCTCAATAAAACTTAATTTTGTTTACACATTAAAAGCGTATAGTAGGGACATCTTCGTTTAAGAGATGTCAAATATAGATATACACAACGAAGAGAGAACAAAAATGTCTATCCTTAGTTGGGACGATTTTGAAGATGATTCGCAAAAACCGGCTGCACCTGAACTCAAGTCTGCGCCCGTCAAATCGGAAAAAACGACTAATTCGCAGAATGTATCTTCTGCGGAGTCATCATCGCAGAGCTTGGCAACTTCACAATCCGCTGGAACCCATTCCGTGCGACCAACAGTTGCCTCCGATACGGTGGCTAGAGCCTCTGCAGCCTTAGAACATTTAGATGTTGCTCCTGGCCTTGAAGAGCTAGAAATGGGCGCACAACGTGTTCAAGTTGACGACAAAGCCATGATTAACTGTCGTGCTGACTTGAACCAGCTTGTTCCATTTAAATATGAGTGGGCTTGGCAGAAGTATCTTGACGGGTGTGCAAACCACTGGATGCCGCAAGAAGTAAACATGAACCTAGACATCGCGCTTTGGAAGTCTGAAAATGGCTTAACTGAAGATGAGCGTACGATTGTTATGCGTTCTTTAGGTTTCTTCTCGACTGCTGACTCTTTGGTTGCAAACAACTTGGTATTGGCAATTTACCGCCACATTACCAACCCTGAATGTCGTCAGTACATTTTGCGTCAAGCATTTGAAGAAGCAATTCACACTCATGCTTACCAATACTGTATCGAATCTTTAGGTATGGACGAAGGCGAAGTCTTCAACATGTACCGTGAAGTTCCATCTGTTGCGCGTAAAGCAGCGTGGGGATTGAAATATACTCAATCTTTAACAGATCCTAATTTCCACACAGGCACACCTGAAAACGACCAACGTTTACTTCGTAACTTGATCGCGTTCTACTGTGTTCTTGAAGGGATCTTCTTCTACTGTGGCTTTACTCAAATTTTGAGTATGGGTCGTCGTAACAAGATGAACGGTGTTGCTGAGCAATTCCAATACATCTTGCGTGATGAATCTATGCACTTGAACTTTGGTATCGACATGATTAACCAAATCAAGATTGAGAACCCTCACCTTTGGAGCGCAGAGTTCCAACAAGAAGTGGTTCAAATGATTGTTGAAGGTACAATGCTTGAAATCGAATATGCACGTGACACGATGCCACGTGGTGTATTGGGTATGAACGCAAGCATGATGGAAGAATATTTGAAATTCATCTGTAACCGCCGTTTATCTCAGTTAGGTTTACCAGAGCAATTTGCTGGTGTAACGAACCCATTTGCATGGATGTCTGAGATGATGGACTTACGTAAAGAGAAGAACTTCTTTGAAACGCGTGTAACTGACTACCAAACTGGTGGCGCGTTAAGCTGGTAAGTTTGATTCGATCTGAATTAAAAGACAGACAGTTAATGTAAAATTTTTGATGTATATTTCGAAAATTACATTAATCAAAAATCGAGTTAAAAAGAGCCTAAATCTTAGGCTCTTTTTAATTTATAGGATAAATAAAATATAGATATTTGAACTATTTCGCTAATTTTTTCTCTTTATAATACAACATGAAAACATATTCACTTTGATTATAAAATTTCACACAATTTGATTATAACATATTGATTTTACTTATTTTAACAACAAATTCGACATAAAAAATTTATCCAAGCAAAAATTTAAGCTTCTATTAATTCTAATATATCTAAATTATAATAAAATCAGATATAAAGGAAAACACCATGTTTGAAAGAGACAAAAAAAGCATCATATCCTTACTTTTTGCATGGAATGAAACGGTTTTGCCTCAAATACTTCCTGCACTCATTCTAGTGTTGGTAATGTCAACTGCATTTAGCAGTTTGATATACTTCAATGTAATTAAAATTGCAACTTTCCCCACCATTAGCTTCTCAATATTTGGTGTTATTTTATCCATTTTTTTAGGTTTCAAAAATACTGCTTGTTATGATCGGTGGTGGGAGGCGAGAAAACTTTGGGGAACATTAATCGCTTCATCAAGACACATTCTCCGTGAAACTCTTTTACTCACAAAATCTTATCGAGTATTGATACTGAATTATTTAATATTATTCAGTAGTATATTGCGCTATAGATTACGTAATACCCCATTAAATGCAGACCTACTCTCAAATTATAGTTTTCTCAGCGATTCTGATATCAAAATATTACTAGAACAAAAAAATCCACCTCAATTTATTTTAGAAAAAATACAGCATGTTTTAATTACAGCCCTGAAAGAACAAGCTGTGACAGACATTATTTACAATCAAATAAACACGCATATTACTGATTTAGGTAATGTCCAAGCAGGATGCGATAGAATAAAAGACTCACCTCTTCCATACTCATATTCTGTATTATTACATCGCGCTGTATATTGCTTCTGTTTTATATTGCCATTTAGCTTAGAAACAACTTTAGGAATCGGCACTCCTTTCTTAGTCGGCCTGATTGCTTATTTATTCTTAGGATTAGATGCTCTCAGTACTCAGCTTGAAGAACCTTTTAGCTTAAATATAAATGGTTTACCTTTAGACAAGATGGTTTCAAATATTGAATATGAAATGAATAAAGATTTATTAGATTGATAATATAATTCTGCCCCTTATAGATACCAAATGGTATCTGTTAATAGTTCTATTTCCTCTCTATTATTAGTCACATATAACAGTGCGAATGCTGCTCGCTACTTTTCTCCAACCGAAAGCTTTGCGGGCATATTTGTGCGGAAATAATTGAGCATCTTGAGATACTAAACACCCATACGACGTTGTTGAATAGATAAATTTATTTTCTCTTTTTTATCAAAAGCAAACTTGAATATTGATTTAAATCCAACCTTGTATTGGAGCTATTGGTCTAGCAATCACATGCAAGATACTATTTTTTTGCACCTGAATGTCCAGCCAGACCAATTACTGAAGCATCAGAATTTATTGAGTATAGACTACAAAACCGTCGCCTCGACAAAAGCTTGCCAAAGTTAAGCCGGCTGTTTGTGCCATTTGTATTGCCATACTCGTTGGGGCCGAAATCGTTGCAAGTAAAGCTATATTTAAAACAGCACACTTTCGAATCAGCTCATAACTTGCTCGACTAGTCATCACAACAAAGCCTTTCGATAAGTCAAAGTTCTGTGCAGAAATATGCCCCAGCAATTTGTCTAATGCATTATGACGTCCAACATCTTCAAATAAAGCTAGAATTATTCCATTCTCAACCCAAGCTGCAGCATGCGCCCCCCCTGTAACAGCCGTAATTTTTTGCTGACTTTTTAATTGTTTCACTGCGCTAGGGATTTCACTTAACCAATCTGGTTTAACTGGATGACTAATTTTTGGTAAAGAAAAATGTAATTGTTGTAGGCTCTCTATACCGCATAAGCCACATCCCGTTCTACCAATGAGCATTCTGCGATGTTCTTTTAATGCCATAAAAGCTTTTGATGAAATCTGCATCTCAACCTGTATGCCAAAATTATTCTGAATTATATCAATTGAATAAATTTCTTTTAAACTTCCAACTATCCCTTCAGAAAGACTAAAACCTTTTGCAAATTCTACTACATCAGTTGGTGTAGCCATCATAACAGCATGCGATATACCATTATAAACTAAGGCAATAGGATACTCTTGAACAACCTTATCAAACTGAGTCTCTGTTTGGCCTTTCTCAAATCGTGTGATTTGAACTGACTCATAACCTAAAAATTGTGATTCCAACTTTAGCTTTCCTTACAATTAAGGATGGCAATCAAAGATTGCCATCCAATTTCACTCATAGTGGACTAAAGTAGTAAATATTTAAATTACAACTTTTTTATCTGCATCTTCAGGATCAACTTCAGTAAATAAATTGAAGTGCTCAGGCGCATCACCTGGATGTAGAATAACCGGAATGCTCTTCGAAGCTGGAATTTTGGCGTATTTATCATGGCTTGAAAGCGCAACAAGAGGATTCGTCTCAGGATAGTATGCCGCTAAACTTCCTTGTGGAATGTTATAAGGTACTATTCGGAAACTTTTGACCACTCGTTTCACGCCATCAGAGAATACGCTTTCAATATCAACCCATTGATTGTCAACAAATCCTGCTTCATCAATGTCTTTTTGATTCATAAACAATACGCGACGTTGACCAAAAACACCTCTATATCGGTCATCAAGACCGTATAAAGTCGTGTTGTATTGATCGTGTGAACGAGTCGTCATTAACGTATAGACTTTGCTCTCTGTATACTCATCAGCATATTGACTTTCTTGATCTTTATAGACTTCTGTTAATGGTGTGATGAGGAACTGAGCTTTACCAGCTGGGGTGTTCCAAACTTTCTCATTCGCAGGATGGATAAGATGGAAACCACCTGGTTGATATACGCGACCATTGAAATCTTTGAACTCTTCAAAAACGTCTTCAATAGAATCACGGATACGATCATAATCCTCAATATACCAACGCCATTTAATTTTAGAGTCAGTTAAAGTCGCTTCAGCCATTCGTGCAACAATATCAGGTTCTGAAAGTAAGTTTTGTGAGGCAGGCTCATTACGCCCAGCTGACAAATGGACATTACTCATTGAATCTTCAACCGAGATAGCCTGATTACCCTTCAGTTGTTTATCTACTTCTGTTCGACCTAAACACGGTAAAACTAATGCTTCTTTACCACAAACTAAATGACTGCGGTTTAACTTAGTTGCAACATTGACAACCAATGAACAACGTCTTAAAGCCTCTTGTGTATAAGGAGTATCTGGAGTTGCAACCGCGAAGTTTCCACCTAAGCCAATAAAGACTTTCACATCGCCTTCATACATCGCCTTAATGGTATCAACAACACCAAAACCATGGTTTCGAGGTGATTTAATTCCAAAAACACGGTCAATGTCATCCAGCATTTTTTTACTTGGTATTTCATTAATCCCCATGGTTCTGTCACCCTGCACATTACTATGCCCACGAACCGGACATAAGCCTGCGCCTGGACGACCAATCTGCCCTTTTGCCAACATTAAATTAGCTAACATATGGACATTGGCGGTACCATGTCTGTGTTGTGTGATGCCCATTCCCCAACAAAAAATTGAACGTTCGGCATCCATATACATTTTAGCAAGTGATTCCAGATGTTCAGGAGAAAGACCAGAATACTTATAGATATCACTCCATTCTGTTCGATCAACTTCTTGCATCATTTCGTCAAAACCGACTGTATTCTCGGCAATATATTGACGATCAAATACACTTTTTTTACCAGCTTGGGTTGCTTGTTTATCCCACTCGCGAAGATGCTTCATCATCCCTAATAGAAGAGCATAATCCCCCCCAATTTTAGGTTGGAAATAAAAACGACTAATCGGAGTACTGCCATTAGTCATCATTTCAAGTGGTGCTTGTGGATCTTGGAAGCGCTCTAATCCACGTTCTTTAATAGGATTAATCGCAATAATATTACCGCCTCTACGTGAAACTTCACGCAAAGTACCGAGCATTCGAGGATGGTTCGTACCAGGGTTATGGCCAAAGCTAAATACAGCATCAGCTTCATCAAAATCTTCTAAAGTAACGGTTCCCTTTCCAAGTCCTATTGAGTCTAACAAACCAACACTAGTTGTCTCATGACACATATTTGAACAATCAGGGAAGTTATTCGTTCCGAAACTACGCACAAATAACTGATACAAGAAAGCTGCTTCGTTACTTGCTCGACCTGATGTATAAAATGCAGCTTGATCTGGGTTATCTAAAGCCTGAAGATGCTTAGCAATGATTTGAAATGCATCATCCCAAGAAATTGGAACATATTTGTCCGTAGCTGCATCATAACGCATTGGATCTGTTAAGCGTCCCAAATCCTCTAGATAGAAGTCATTTTGCTCAGATAGCCAACTCACAGTATGATGCGCAAAAAACTCTGGAGTAACTCGTTTACTTGTTGCTTCAAATGCAACAGCTTTTGCTCCATTTTCACAAAAGTTAAATGCATGAGCATTCTTTTTTTCAGGCCAAGCACAACCAGGACAGTCAAAACCTGTTGGCTGGTTAATATTCATTAATGTGATTGAGCCTTTAGCAAAGACTTCTTGCCTTTTTAAATTTCGGGCAACACTCAATAAGGCTCCCCAGCCACCAGCTGGATGCGTATAAGGTTCGATACGCGCGAAATTTGTATTTTCCTGAATATGACGCTCTTCGCCTTCAGCTTCAGGTTTTATTTGTTCTGAATTGTTCATTTGAGTGCCCTCTTGATTGGGTTACCTGATTTAATCCAAAATCAGCTCATGAAAAAAATTTCATTAACTTACATTACAACTTTTCATAACAATCATTCTTCATTGTTATAACTTAACGTATTTAACTTGCAATTATTCACTCTATGTATAATGAAATAAATTTAAGAAGAGAAGACATCTTCATCTAATCTTATACAAATTTATTTCATTTTAATGAGAGTGAGATTTGGAACTAGAATGGTGATGATTATGAGATACACCATCCTCATCTGTCCGGATACAACAGCCAGCGACATACTCACTAGTCCCATCTGAGTAAAACTCTTCTTTCCAAACTGGAACTTCATGTTTTACACGCTCAACAGCTTCTTCACATGCCAGAAAAGCCTCTTTACGATGGGGTGCATATGCCACAGCAATAATTGCTTTTCCTCCAATATCTAACGAACCAATTCTGTGAATAACCTGAATATATGAAACCCCGTATTTGCTTTTAATCTCTTGCTCAATTTCACGGATCATTTTTTCAGCAATAGGTTTATATGCAGTATATTTTAATGCCTTGACACTTCGACCTTCATGGTGGTTTCGTACTGTCCCAATAAAAATTCCAATACCGCCACATTCGGGATAATGATCAATTGTTTCAAAATCATCTAAACTCAGGTCTGTTTCTTTAATGCGAGACATATCTGTCATTTTAACCTCCTGCTACAGGGGATAATAAAACCAATGTACAGCTGTTTGTTAATGCATGACGGCGTGGAATAATTTCATCACCAATCGCACATGCACATCGATCCAAAGGTTTCAAAGAATCAGGATATTGATCAGAAATTTGCTTCAAAATTTCTGAAACTAAACTATTTTCCGCACAAGAAAGGATTAAATCTGCGGGTAAATGTCTTTCGACTGCACCATAGGTTTCAATCTTAACTTTAATCTCTGCCATTTAAATACCTTTACTTAAGCCTAGCGAAACAATGAATATTCGGGTTTAATTAATTTGATTTAGACCCGCTAAGTATTTGCAATTCTTCACGGTATTGTTTCAACTCCCGTTCTGAATTAATGCTATGAAAACTTATAGGATTTTCATATTTAACGATCTGAGGCTTCAAGTCATCCAAGCATTTTCGGATACTGAGTTGATTGTCCGCTAAATGCTTTTCAATCGTAGCCAAACTCTCTCTTTTCAATAAACAAAACGGGTAAAGGTTTTGTTCATTTATAGATATAAATACAGCTTGAGAATTTTCTGCCTCAGATAAGGTTTGGTGCATTTTTGATAACAACCCTGCTGGGATAAAAGTAATATCGCAAGGAATGAAAAGTATAAAATCTGCCTGTACATGCGACCACGCACTTTTCATTCCCATCAATGGCCCGAAAAAACCCTCCTGATCATCAGAAAAACACTGTATTTCAGGTATGATTTTCTGATAGACCGTACAATCCCGATAACTGTTAACCCAAATCTTAGAAACCTCATCACAAAATTTACGATAAATTTTAAGTAGTTGAATTTCTTGGTCAAACTGTTGCAAAAGCTTGTTTTTACCTTGCATACGTCTTGCTTGACCACCGGCTAAAATGACTAAGTCAGTATCGGGATATATGGACATATTTACTCTTACCCCACCTTATATAACTCAAAGTCCTAAAGACTAATGAACTCAATGAATTGGGGAGAATTTTCAGGGTTGTTAAACACAGGAATCCGACCAATTACATTAGCTTCGCTTAAGTTACTTAACATATGAGATTGTTGTTTTTTGAGCTTGGAAACACTGAGTTGCCCTTGTTCATCAACTTTTAATTTCATACGTAACAGCTGTTCTCGACTATCACCTTTTACAGAATCACTTAAGAGTGCTTTCTGCCACTCTGGTTTTGAGTCTTTTAGACCTTGCATTGCTTTAAGCAAAGTTGACAAATGGATTTCTAAACACACAAAAACCGCTGCGGGATTACCAGGAAGTCCTAATAAATACGAGGCGTGTTTTTGTTTTTTATATTCAGCGAAATAAATCGGTTTTCCAGGTTTCTGAGCAACCTGCCAAAAGATTTCTTTTGCTCCTAATGCTTGAGAAACAGGGCGAATCAAATCATAGTCACCGACTGAAACTCCTCCAGTAGTGACAACCAAATCGTAATGATCAAGTGCATTTGCCAATGCCTTTTTCAATATAACTTCATCATCAATTACATGTTCTATATGGACTGTATGAAAACCTCTCTCATGCAACCATGTTAAAATCATCGGAGAATTTGCATCAAAAACCTTTGCATCATTATCAAGACTTTGGCTAACTTCATCCCCTGTAATAAGCACAGCAATACTCGGGTGATTAAAGACTTTAACCTCTTTCACCCCTGCCATACCAAGGGCTGCCACTAAACCACTTTTTAGATATTGGCCTTCATTTGCGAGTATTGCACCAACTGATAATTCTTCACCCTGATAACGAATATCCACGCCTTTTTTAATGGCTTGATTTAGGCTAATTCGACTATTTGTTTTACTTACGATTTCTTGTCGGGCAACGGTATCAGCCGAATCTGGTAATTTACCGCCTGTAAAAATCCGAACACATTGTCCAGACTCTATCTGGATATGTTCTTCAATACCTGCGCGTATTTCTCCAACCAGCTCAAATTCAGTGATGCCTGCATTAATGTCTTCACTTTTTAATGCATACCCATCTACTGCGCTTTGAGTAAATAACGGTAGCGCAATATCAGATAAAACATCTTGTGCTAGATAATGTTGATGGGCCTGTATTAGCGGTAAAGTTTGAACCACTCTCGGCTCAACCGTAGAGTAAGCTACAAATGCTTCATCTAAACTTATTAGTCCTTGACCAGAACAGCTCATTCATAACCTCCTGGATGCGGTAAATCACGGCATACATCAAAAATATGAACCAGTGCAGGTAAAATAGCCGCCATTGATTCAGAAGCTCCACCACGACTACCAGGTAAAGTGATGATAAGCGATCGATCAATAAAACCAGCAACCCCTCGAGACATGGCAGCATAAGGCGTACGTCTTTGACCAAAAGCGCGTGCTGCTTCCATCAGGCCATTAAGTTCTCGTTCGAGTAATGGCTCTATCGTATCAACAGTAATATCTCGCTTACCTATACCTGTGCCACCTACGGTAATGATGCATCCATAGGATTTAACCAATTCTGAAATCAATTGTTTTAGCTGTAACGGTTCATCAGGAATGATTTGGTAATGAATTGGATCAAATCCAGCCTCAGTTAAAGTTTCAACAACTGAACGCCCGGCAGTATCTGGTTTTTTACCTGAAGCCACTGTGTCTGACAAAACAATAACGGCAGCCGATACAGCCTGTCGAAGATGACGCTTATAGTGTGATTTTCCGCCCTTCTTCAAGTCCAACTTACATTGACCAATAATCAGTTCATGGGGTTCACAATGCGGTTTCAACATATCATAGATCGTTAATGCAGCAAGGCTGGCAGCAGTTAAAGCTTCCATTTCAACACCAGTTGGCCCGATGGTTTCCACTGTTGCCTGAATCTTTACCCGATCTTCCAATATATCGAAGTCAACATCTGCGCGATAAATAGGTAAAGGATGACAAAGAGGAATTAACTCATCGGTACGCTTAGCAGCAAGAATCCCAGCGATACGCGCTGTTTTTAATGCATCACCTTTTTCAGTATTACCATCAGCTAATAACTGCAAACAATCAGATGGAGCAAATAACTCCGAACTTGCAGTTGCAATACGATAACTTTCAGGCTTCATACCTACATTTTTCATAAAAAATCCTGTAAACCTAGATAATGCACAGCTTTTATATTAAGCCATTCATTTCAAATAAAAATTTATATACATTTCCATTAAATTATATGGATTAAAAATCAACCTCCAATAGAATGCATACTAATCTTACGAACAGGTGCAGCTTGGTATGCAATATATCCTGCTTTTTTTTGCCAAACCGTTTCCAGAATCGTTTCTATCAGTTCTTTTTCCTTAGCCTTTTCCAACAAAGGTCGAACTGATGTGCCTGTATTGGCAAATAGACACGTGAATAACTCACCTGTCGCTGTCAAACGTAAACGATCACAGGTTTGGCAAAAAGGTTTGCTAATTGTAGAAATGATGCCAATCCTAAAATGCTGATTTAGGATATAGATCGTGGCTGGGTCATTATTACGTGCTAGTTTATGAATTTGAAAATGTGATGACAGGACATTGATAACTTCATCCTCAATAATCACTTTCTCTCTTTTCCAATGCTCAGGCTGATCTAATGGCATATATTCAATAAAACGTAGCTCATAATCGTTTTTATAAGCCCACTGAGTTAAAGGCAATATGTCTTCATTATTTTGACCATTAACCAAAACACAGTTTAATTTAATCGGAATATTGGCATCTTTTGCTGCCTTAATACCTTTTAAAACTGGCTCTAATGGTTTTTGAGTCATTTTTAAAAAAGTATCAGGATTAATACTGTCTAAACTAATATTAAGGTCGTCAAGCCCTGCTTTTTTTAACTCAACTGCATATTTCTCTAAATAATAAGCATTGGTTGTCATTGATATACGCTGTAAACCTAATACCCTTAACTGGTTTAGCGTATTAATAAAATTGACTACACCTTTTCGCATTAAAGGTTCACCACCCGTTAAGCGAATTTGAGTTATTCCAAGCTTAACCATGACTTCACAAAATTTATAAAGTTCCTCAAAACTTAAAATATCGTGTTTAGCCAACCAAGTTGGATGATCAGGCATGCAGTAACTACATTTAAAATTACAACGATCAGTCAAGGAAATTCGTAATTTCCTTTTATGTCTTTGGAACTGATCCACCAATCTTGATTCAGGTAAGAGCGCTGATGAAACAATTTCGAACTGTTGTTCAATTTCAGGAGTTATGCTTACAGAATCTTCTTTTGATAACTTAACCATTTCATTCCTCAGCACCTTTGACTTAACTTAAGTTTATCAACCAAATCAAGTGAAACCTTAATTAACCCTTAAAAAGAAGAACTGGTAGATTCAGTTCTTCTTTTTATCCAAATTATTGATAGGCAAGTTGGATTAAGAATCTAAAAAACCCTGCAACAATTCCTAATGTGAGCACACCAGCCACCCAAAGCAAAATGAACCATCCAGTCTGTGAAAGTCTCATATAAACTCCTAGTGGTAACCTGCGTCACCAACACGCACTTTACCTTTAAAAATCCAATATGAAAAAATGGTGTAAGTCAGAATAATAGGAATGAGTAACAACGCACCAATTAAAGCAAATAATTGACTATTCGCTGGAGCTGCTGCCTGCCAGATCGTTACTGAAGGTGGAATAATATAAGGCCACAAACTAATTAAAAAGCCTGTATAAGCAAGGAAGACTAAGCCTAGTGTGTAAATAAAAGGGCTAAGTTCTTTCTTTTGCTTACATGCACGTAAAGCCATACCAGTAAAAATAAGTACTAATACCGGAACTGGACTAAAGTACATTAACTGGGGCTGGCTAAACCAACGCTCGGCAATTTGTGGTTGTGAAAGTGGTGTATAAATACTGACTAATCCGAAAATAATAAATACTGCAATGATCAGTTTAGGCATCATTGAAAACATTTTTTCTTGAATGTCAGCATCAGTTTTATAAATTAACCATCCACACCCTAAAGTTGCATATAGAACGACTACCCCAATACCTGTAAACACAGAGAAAGGAGTCAACCAGTCCAGTTGTCCACCAGCATAAACACCATTTAAGGTTTTGATACCCTGAATATATGCGCCTAAAACTACACCTTGAAGGAAACTTGCAAATACTGAACCACCAATAAAAGCTTTATCCCACAGGTGTTTAGTACGGTTTGCTTTAAATCGGAATTCAAAAGCTACACCACGGAATATTAATGCGATTACCATTAAAATAATCGGCATATAGAGTGCAGAGAGAACTGTTGAATAAACTAGCGGAAAGGCTGCAAAAAGGCCCGCACCACCAAGTACCATCCAAGTTTCATTACCATCCCAGACCGGAGCAACTGTGTTCATTAGCACATCCCGCTCATGGGAACCTTTAATGAAAGGAAATAAAATTCCGATACCTAAGTCAAACCCATCCAGAATGACATAAATCAATACGCCAATCCCGATAATGACAATCCAAATAAGAGATAAATCAATCATGGCGGTTCTCCCGTATTGACTCTAGTTTATCTAGGCTTTCTTCAACTGCACTCATTGGTCGCATTGGTGTTTGATCAATATCAGCATGTTCGCCTGAATGTGCACTTAAGAATTGCGGGCCTTTATGCATGAGCTTTAACATGTAATAAATGCCAATACCGAAGACTACAAAATAAACCAGAACAAAAATGATTAGAGTAATTCCAACTTGCGATGCGGATACGGGTGACAACGCATCTTTAGTACGAAGTACATTGTAAACAACCCAAGGTTGACGACCGACTTCTGTTGTAAACCAACCTGCTAAAAGAGCGATAAACCCAGATGGACCCATACATAATGCAAAACGTTGGAACCATTTACTTTCATATAAACGGTCAGAACGACGCAACCATAAGCCCAATACGGCTAATAGCAGCATTAACATTCCCATACCAACCATGACACGGAAACTCCAAAAGATGATCAAAGAATTCGGACGGTCTTCAGGAGCAAATTCTTTTAAACCTTTGACTTCACCATTTAATGAATGCGTCATGATTAAACTGCCTAAATAAGGAATTGATACTCCGTATTTAGTACGTTCTTCTTCCATATCAGGAATACCAAATAAATATAAAGGCATAGCTTCATTTTTATTTGTTTCCCAATGGCCTTCAATTGCAGCCAATTTGGCAGGTTGATGATGCAAAGTATTTAAACCATGATTATCACCCACTAAAATTTGCAAAGGCGCAAGAACCATAATCAGCCAAAGAGCCATTGAAAATGATGTTTTGACTAAAGCATCTCGACGACCTTTAAGCAAATGCCATGCTGCTGTTGCACACACCAACAACGCCGCAACCAAAAATGCAGCAATAGCCATATGTGTAAAACGATAAGGAAATGATGGGTTAAATACGATTTCAAACCAGTTTTGGGGAACAATTATTCCATTTTCGATACTAAAACCTTGTGGGGTATGCATCCAACTATTGGATGCTAAAATCCAGAACATCGAAATACATGTTCCGATCGCTACCATTAAGGTTGCAAAGAAATGGGCTCGAGGACCAACTCGTCCCCAACCAAAAAGCATAATACCCAAAAAGCCAGCTTCTAAGAAAAAGGCGCTTAAAACTTCATATGCTAACAAGGGGCCTGTGACGCCTCCTGCTATTCTCGAAAATTCACTCCAGTTTGTACCGAATTGGTAGCTCATGACTACCCCAGAGACAACCCCCATGCCAAAGGCAACAGCGAAAATTTTGATCCAAAATTTAAATAAATCTTGATAAATAGGATTTTTGGTTCTTAGCCAACGCCATTCTAAAACAGCTAAAAAACTTGCTAGGCCAATTGAGATTGCGGGGAAAACTATATGAAACGAAACAGTAAATGCAAATTGCATTCTGGCGAGTTCAAGAGCAGTAAGTCCTAAAGTCATACTACCACCTTCTTGGGTAATGATTTAAGTGATACATCTTGTTTTCATTCTGCATTGACAATAATTAATAGGCTATATGAAACAACATCAAAAAATCACTTAAGACATTGAATTATATTGGCTTTATTGGCAGTGAAAATAAAATCAACATACTTTTACTTCAATAAAACAGTAAAACAATAGAATTCACATTTCAATACAAATTGTTCATTTTTAGTACAATTTCTGATGTATGATTAATTTTATACTTAGTTCAGTAAAGCAAAGACATTGACTTATAAATATTTTTTTACCAATTGATAAAAAAAAGTTTTATATCGACTTTATTCCATATGTTTATTATTTAAACTAAAAATTTAACATTTAATATATAAATTAACAATTACTCATTTTTATATAAAATTTAATTTTTCAACCTAAAGTAAATCCTTAAATTAATAATTTTAAATCACAATGAAAATTATAATTTTTAAATTTTACTATTTTAAGATTCTTTTAAGGTTCATTATATATAATAGATTTATTTTTTTTAAACTCACACCCTATGTTATTTAGAATGTCTTAATATTCTCAAAACAAATTACAAATACACATTATATGTATAATTAATAATTAACAACTCACTTTTATATCATGCTTATTTTTCAAAAAAACTGGTCTATTAGTTGCCCTCTTTCATATCTACATATTCATAAAAATGTACGATCTTTAGGTCAGATTTAAATAGCCAAATACAACCTTTTCAACTCGATGTTGCAAATCGTTTAAATCACTTTCCCTTGCCATGCCTACCGCGTTAATCATCCCTTTACTTAAAGCAATTACATCTTGTGCGGCTGTTTTAGATGATGAACTTAGGTAAAGAAAAGAACTTCTTTAAAACTCGCAAGATGTCATAATTTTTTAAATATAATCAATCTTTTCTCGAGTACAAAACTGAACCAACTAAAACCGCTTGTCCTGCAATGCTGACATGTAATATTGAATCTATTTTCTCAACTGTTACTAGAACTCGCCCCGGTCTTTGTATTGCGAGGCCTTGATATCCCCAATAACTTACTTTCTGGGCACATTCGATTAAATCATAGTGAACAAGATACGCTCCCGCTGGACCATTTGCATTACCAGTTACAGGATCTTCATTAATACCGATTGCAGGTGCGAACATTCGACCATAAGTAATAGGTTCTTGCTCACTACCTTCCAAGACAAATGGGAAAAAACCATTGCAACCTATTTCAGCACTCATAGCTTTCAGTTTTTCATTGTTCGGAATTAATCCATCAAGCTTACTTCTACTCAGCATTGGCACCATCACCTTGGAATGCCCAGTCGTGACAACTTGTATTGGTAAGTCAGCAAAATCACCTTCACTCACACCCAGTGCGCTTGCAAGTTCACTCCGTTGACTCACACTAAAAGGTGGTAAAAACTCTACGCGACCTTGAGTCATTTTCACCAATAACTCTTCTGGACTACCAAATATTGAAACGGGTAAATGACCTGCCCCCGTTTTTGCGATTAATGGATAGTCTGATTGGTGACCTGTAGTTGCACGTAAAAAATGAGTGGCGATCGTCGCATGTCCACAGATCGGGACTTCATTTGTTGGCGTAAAATATCGAACATGTATGTCATGGCTTTGATCTTTTGGTGACAAAACAAAGGCAGTTTCTGAATACCCTGCGAATGCAGCAATCTCTTGCATCTCTTGAGTTGTAAGATGGTCAGCATCTAGAACAACTCCAGCTCGATTTCCTGTATTTGGTTTGGTGGTAAATGCATCAACTACATAAATGGTCGTCATGGCAGAACTCCTCTGTTGTTAACATTGTGATCTCAGAAATAGCTCCCGCCATAACCAGAAAATCTTATTTAATTGCAGTAATACATGTCGCAGGTCTAAAAGGTTTATAGTCGCTTCATATAATGAGTTTTGAGTCCCTCTAGTAGTAGTTTGAATTGTATAAATCTAAACATCGGGGATACTATAGTTTTTATTGCAAACGCATTTTCTAAATATGGAAAGGTATGAACTGGGACGATACTAAAATTTTGTTAGCTATTGGACGAACTGGCGGGTTGAGCCGCAGTGCAAAATTGCTTGGTATTAGTGTTTCTACCGTACATCGCAGAGCTGTTGAACTAGAGAAAAGTCTCAATGCGATTCTTTTTTCCCGAGACAGTGATGGCTATACACTTACCCACGTTGGAAAACATTTTTTTTCTTTGGCTGAAAAAGCAGAAGAGCATTTAATAGCGATGGAACGTTACAACGATCAAGGACAACAATCATTGTTCCGTATTGCTTTACCTGAGTTAATCGGGCAGCAGTTGCTCCAATCAAAGCTAACAGCATTGCAACTGAAGCACCCAGATTTACAATTAGAAATCTCAACGAGTGTCGTTCCTGTTGATTTTTCCCGACGGGAAGCTGACATTATTCTTCGACTTGTTCGACCTGAAAGCGGGCGTTACATTATTCGACGCCTTGGCCAACTAGAGTATGGTCTTTATTGTAGTCAAGATTATCTCGCCAGTTTCACAGAGCATGCTGAAAGGGATGATGATTTACTGAATCATCGTATAATCGGTTGGGACCGAAGCCTTCAATATACTTTCTTAGCACAATGGATGCGTGAACTCACCCAAGATGCAGCCCCTGCTTTGTCTTTTGATAACATGCACTCGCAACTACGAGCAGTCATTGAAGGACAAGGAGTTACAGCTCTGCCTTGTTTTGTTGCAAAGGCTTCGGGTTTAGTGCCGATACTGCCTGAGCAAACTTTAAAACAAGATGTGTGGCTAATGCGTCATTTAGATACTAAGAAAAGTGACTATTCAACGTTGATTAGTGAGACGATTGAAAAAGAACTACAAGAATATCTGTTGTGATAAACATTGGCTTTTACTCTGATCTTTAAGTCAAATCCAAATAACCAAATACAGCCTTTTCAACTCGCTGCTGTAAATGGTTTAAATCACTTTCCCCTGTTATGCCTGCCGCGTTAATCATTCCTTTACTTAAAGCAATCACATCTTGTGCGGCTGTCTGAGCATGTGAAACGCTAGAACGCATGAACAGATCAGAAATTATGATCTCAAGCTCATGTTGAAGCTCACTTTCCTCACTGTCTTTTCCAATCATTTCAGAAGCAAACTCTAGTGTTCGTGCTAACTGTGGACGGCTCAATTGATGTTGTACAGCAGCCTGAATGATGAGTTTTAGTTTTTCTTTTAAGTCTGCGGTAGCATTTTGCTGTATGGCTTCAACAATATGATTTGAAAGCTCAGCTCGCTCACGTCGAATTAACTCAACGATTAAGGCATCTTTAGATGGAAAGTATTGATATAGGCTACCAATGCTTACACCAGCAAGTTCAGCCACGGCATTTGTGTTAAATCCCGCAAAGCCTAAAGACTCTAAAATGCGAGCAGCCGCCTCTAGAATTGCTTCAAAGGTAGCCACTGAGCGTGCTTGACGCGGGCGTTTACGTGGGTCTGGAAGAGTTTCTGACATGAGCCGAAATGCGAGTATTTAATGTGAGTAATCACTCATATACTGACTGAGTCATATTGATATGACAAGCAAATGATGTTTTTTCAGTTGAACTACAACTCGGCTCAGTCATGGAGTGGTTATGTCTAGAACCTATACTTTTTTTATTCATTTAAGAGCTTTGCCTGCTTGGTTGGCTTTAGCTCGGGAAAAGCGTGCTGAGTTTAGTACACAAAAGCTTGAACCTATTTTTGAGAAATACCCAACTGTAAAAGTTCGCTGGTATGACGTTGAGGCATTTAGCACTAAAGCCAGTGATATTGCTGTGTTTGAGACGACATCTTTGCAAGATTATTATTTTGTGATTGATGCGATTCGAGACTCTGAATTTTGTACAGTGCCCTACTTTGAGTTTGTAGAGATTATTCCTGCAATTGAAGATGGATATGTGGAGTATGAAAGTTCTTTATAAAAGTTGTGAAGAAGATTTTTAGTTTTGCACGATCAGTCAAAATCTGGTCGTGATGAAAAATGATATAAGATTAGCTTACTAAATTGACTAACTAATCATCATAAAAATATAACTGAGTCTTAGCATGTATTTCTTTAATTATTTTTAAATTTAATTTATTTTTGAACACAATCTTCAAATAGTGAACACCAGCCTTTATAATCATAAAACTCAAAAATGATTCATCAATCATTTTAATTATCTAATTTAGAGCTAACTCAATATGAGCATTCAGACTACTCAAGCCTCATCCATCAATTATTATGTAGGTTTTTTATCCGTACTGTTTGCTGCTTTTTTATGGGGAACGGCTGGGACAGCAGCTTCATTCTCTAGAGAGTTAAATCCAATCATTATTGGGTTAGTTTCTATTGGTGTAGGTGGGCTTATTCATACGTTACTAAGTCTAAATGCAATAAAAAAAGACTATAAAAACCTATTTCAATATAAGTCTAAGATTTTAATAGGTGTTGTTGTATCAATAGCATGTCCTGTCGCTTTTTACTCTTCAGTAGCAACCGTAGGTGTATCGATCGGTACAGTAGTGTCTATTGGTTTTGCCCCGTTATTTACAGTTATGCTTGAATGGTTATTTGATAAAAGGCCTCTGTCATTATCATGGTTTATCAGTTTTATTTTAGGCTTTATGGGCGTAGTTCTTCTTTCATTTAGTGGAAACTTACATCACGACAACCAAGTTATTCATGCTGACCGTATGATTGGGGTCATATATGGATTAATTTCTGGCTTAAGTTACGCAACTTACTCTTGGACAATAAAAAGTCTTATAAATAAGGATATTAACTCCAGAGCAGCAATGGGAACAATTTTTGGGATTTGCTCACTTATTGTTATTCCTATTCTGTTTTTTACGGCAACCAATTTGTTCCGTTTTCATGAAAATATTTTCGTAGGAATTTACATTGCTTTTGTACCTATGTTTTTAGGTTATTTGTTTTTCAGTTTTGGCCTAAAACGCATTCCAGCAAGTCAGGCAATGACTTTAGCCTTATTCGAGCTTCCTGTAGCTACTTTGCTAGCAGTTGTATTAGTTGGTGAGAGCTTAACGTTTAGTAATTATCTAGGCTTACTTTCTATCTTTTTATGTATTATCGTCTTAACAAAAAAGTAGTTTATCTGACTCAATAAAAAAGAGTGGATAATCCACTCTTTTTTATTAACTCTCTAATTTATTTACCATTGCGATATTCAAAAGAGACTTCACCCCAATTAGCAAAGCGTCCAGTAATTGCTGTATCTGGTGTCATTTCAACTGCTGCTAAACAACTACCAGCAAGAATAATATCGCCTTTCTTAAAACCAATTCCAAACTCAGCAACACGACGGCATACCCAAGCAATTGCAGACACAGGGTTACCATAAATATCACCTGTATTGCCTTGTGCAACAACTTTGCCATTAATCAAGATTTCACCCGCTATATTGGTTAAATCTAACTCACTAATTTGGCGTGGCTGAGCACCTAAAATAACACCACCCACAGAACCACAATCGGCCAAAGTATCGTAGATACCGATTTTCCAATCTTTAACTCGCGAATCAATAATTTCTAGAGCTGGAAGTACATAGTCTGTTGCAGAAATAACATCAGCAACAGTCACTTGTGAACCTTGTAAATCATGCTTCAATACAAAAGCAGGTTCCAACTCAACATAAGGTGAAATAAAGTTATCAGGCGATACAGGCACACGTTCAAAATGGAAAAGTCTTTCCATCAAATAACCAAAATCAGGTTGATCTACACCAAATTTATTTTGCATAGCGGCTGCAATATTACCAAGTTTAAAACCAGCAATACGACCACCCTCTTCAACTTCCTTACGAATAATTTCTTGTTGGACCTGAATAGCAAGAGCCACACTTAACCCATCTTCGGTTGGAAATACTTTATCAACTGGTGTATTCGTTTTTCGAGCTTCGATTAATCGATCTGCAATTGCTTCAATATTTAGTGACATGATTTATTTCCTTTAAAATTTCTTCGTCTATCCTTTTTAAAAGGTGACTCTTTAATTGAATCACCTTTTTATTTCATCAAACTGCTTTATCACCTAAGTGCCAGATATCAATTGAAGCTAACAACTCTCTCGGATCCCACACCACCCATTCCTGAGTAATCAAACCATTCTTATGTTTCATAAAAGAAGAACCATGCACTGTTACATTACGGTATGTCGCTGGAACACCCATAAATAATCCTGTGTGTTTAGCAACCGTTTTCCAATGTAAAGCAATAAAGCCATCTTCTTGAACGGTATGAAGAACTTCTACTTTAAAATCACTAAATGCGGTATGAGATTCTTGAATTTGCTGAATCATATCTGCAAGATTTAGTTTCTGGCTGCCTTTTGAATAACGCACATAGTCAGGACTAACAATATTTTCAAATGCAGCAGTCTCACCTTCCCCCCATGCCTTAGTCCAAGCATTTGAAATACGGGACACCAAATCAGCGGCTGCTATGTTGTTATCAGTTTCTGGGTTTGGCGTAGGTAATGGCTGACATTCTCCGAACTTACCACCACTAAAAATCAGGGCATTTTCTGCTCCAAACTGGAATGCCTTGATTGCACCAACAATCATAAAATGGTCACCAGCAATCACTTCAGATAATACTTGGCAATCAATCCAAGCCACCGATTGATCTAAACGTGGAGTACCAATCGGACTATCTTGATAAGATAAGCCTTTGAACTTTTCATCCCCTTTACGTCCTAATGCTTTGCATACATCAAGTTGCGTAGTAGACAAAATATTCGCTGTAAATTTGCCTTTATTTCTTAATACAGGCCATGTGCTTGAAGATTTATCTACACAGAAGGTCACTAATGCCGGCTCTAGAGATAAAGACTGAAAAGTTCCTACTACAAGACCTGTAGGCTTATCATCTTCAGTCATACCTGTAATAGCGACTACACCTGTTGGTAGTAAACCAAATAATTTTCTTTGGTCTGCTGGGGCAATTACTGGGCTAGTTACTGTCATTTTCTTTCTCCTTAAAGTTATGCTTTATGCCTGTCCTTAGGCAGAAGTTCTATGATATTTAGCACCCGGATGATCATCAGCTAAACGAGCATTACCTTGTCCAAAAATATTTTCACGTAGAGTTGAGCCGTCATAGCTAGTACGCATCAAGCCACGGCTTTGCAATTCTGGTACTATATTGTCAATAAAGTCTTTAATATCTTGAAACTTAATAGCATTACCTAAATTGAAACCATCAATTCCAGTTTCATCGACCCAAGACTGCAATTCTTTAGCAACAGTTTCAGGACCACCTACAATTACAGGTGAAGTTCCACCAATACCGATATATTCAGCAATATCTCGAGGCGTCCATTCTTTTGTTGGATCCATTTTTGAGAATAGGTCAACCATTGTTTGACCAGCATTGGTCTTCACATGTTTTAATGGAACATCTGGATCGAAAGTTGACATATCTAAGCCAGCCCAACCACTGTAACGTGCCATCGCGCCATCATAACTTACGAGTTTTTTATACTCTTCATAACGTTGTTGTGCCTCTTCATCAGTTCGTCCAGTCACGACCGTCATCATTTGGACAACAGCAACATGATTCGGATCACGACCCGCAGCGGCAGCTTGTTGACGTAAATTATCAACCTGCTTTTTCAAACCAGCTTTAGAAGTGGCATTTGTAAATACAGCTTCGGCTGTAGCAGCAGCCAAAGCAACACCGCGAGACGAACCACCCGCTTGGAAAATTACAGGGGTACGCTGTTTTGAAGGTTCACACATGAAAATACCGGGAACTTTGAAATGCTCACCTTCATGATGAATTTCGTGAACACGTGTTGGATCAATATAAATACCTTTTTCACGGTCAACGACTGCGGCATTGTCTTCCCATGAACCTTCGAGAAGTTTTAATACAACATCTACAAATTCTTCTGCGTGACCATAACGATCATCATGACTACGCTGCGTACCTGAGCCAAGATTTTTTGCGGCACTATCAGAATAAGAAGTCACCACATTCCAGCCAACACGACCATCTGTTAAATGATCTAAAGTGGCAAATTTACGAGCCACACTATATGGATGGTCGTAAGCTGTAGATGAAGTTACACCGAATCCAAGGTGCTCAGTCGCTGCTGCCATTGCCGGAATAATGTAAGCAGGATCATTTGCAGGAAACTGAGCTGCATCTTTTAAAGCTTCTTCATAAGAGCCGTTGTATACATCGTGATAGCCCACGTTATCTGCAAAAAAGATACCGTCAAAACAGCCCTTCTCTAATAATTTTGCATATTCAACCCAGTACTTAACTGACTTGTATTCATGTCCACGATCTAGTGGGTGTTTCCAAATTCCTGCTGATAAATGTGCTGGACCAGCAAAGTCGAAAGCAAAAAATTTAATTTGTTTGGTCATTGGAGATCTCCCTTCCCTTGTTTCTTGACTCAATTACTCATTCATTACAAGACAGCTCAACGTTCACATTGTGAACTGCTTGTTTAACTTATGAACGTAATGTATGATATCCAAAATATCCTGTCAAGTAGAGAAAATTGGAATCACCATGTGATTGTTTTCTAAGACAGATATAGAGAAAGCAGCAAAGGAAACTAAAAAAGGACTCATTACCATGGCACCTGTTACTACAACTCAAGAAGTTTTTGACAAAGTCAGTGCAGCACAATCTGCATATGAAGCAACTCGACAAGTTTCACCAAAAAAGCGAGCAGAATGGTTAGATGCTATTGCAAGAGGATTGGGCCATCATGCAGATGAACTCATTGAAATAGCTAAAAAAGAAACCAATTTAGATGTCGCTCGCTTACAAGGCGAAATGAAGAGAACAATTTTTCAATTACAATTATTTGCTAAAGAAATTCAGTACGGGCCACATTTTGAAGCAACGATTGACCATGCTGATCAAAACTGGGGAATGGGTCCACGTCCAGATATACGTCGCGTGAATGTACCTTTAGGTGTAGTCGGAGTATTTGGTGCATCTAACTTCCCATTTGCATTTAGTGTAATGGGTGGCGATAGTGCATCTGCTCTTGCCGCAGGTTGTGCTGTGGTACACAAAATACATGATGGGCATCTATCACTCGGGTTACGCACAGGTGAAGTGGTTGTTGAAGCTTTGAAAAAAGTTGGAGCACCAGAGGGTTTATTCTCTGTCATTCATGGTCGAGCAGGTGCAGAAGCTTTGGTTGATCATCCTTTAGTACAAGCGATTGGTTTTACAGGTTCACTCGCAGGTGGCCGAGCTTTATTTGACCGTGCATCTCGTCGTGAAAAGCCAATACCATTCTTTGGTGAATTAGGCAGTATTAATCCAGTTTTCGTAACTGAAAAAGCATGGGCAACACGTCGTAACGACATTTTGACTGGCTACGCAAATGCCACAACAATGGGTATGGGACAGTTCTGTACGAAGCCAGGTTTATTGTTTGTACCTCAGTTCGAAGTTGCTGAGATTATTCCTGTTCTGCAAAAAGAATTTTCAACGAAAAAGTTTGCCCCATTACTTACCCCTAACTTAAGAAAAGGCTTTGAAGCATCATTGGCTCAAGTTCGCGGTTTGAGCAACGTTGAAGTTTTAGTGGAAGGAAATGATGCTGAAGCGCCATCACCAACCATCTTGATGACTACTGCTGAAGCAATTAAAGCAAATCCTGAAATTCTTGAACTTGAAATGTTTGGACCTGCGAGTGTTATCGTCCAATACCAGTCTGAAAAAGATTTGACTGAAATGGTATCCCTATTTAAAGGTCAGCTCACTTGCACATTACAAGCTGAGAATGATGAAGCTTTGGGTGATTTTATCGAAGCAATTCATGAGAAATGCGGTCGTGTTTTATGGAATGGTTGGCCAACGGGTGTAACTGTTTCCTATGCTCAACACCATGGTGGCCCTTACCCATCTACAACTTCATCTGCTAAAACCTCAGTTGGAACAGGTGCAATTGGTCGCTTTATGCGAGCTGTAGCTTATCAAACTTTCCCTGATGCAATGCTGCCTCCTGCACTTCAAGAAAGTAATCCATGGAAAATCATTCGTCGCATTGATGGCCGCTGGATTGAAGCTCAATAATTTTTAATGTTCCTTTTAGTCTATTGATACAACTTTGTGTCAATAGACTTTTGTACTTCTAGTCAGTTGCAAGGATGCAAAATTATGTCTTATTTTAATTTTTGTGGAAGTTGTGGACAGAAAACCTCTTGGATCATTCCCGCTGGTGATCATAATTTGAGACAAGTTTGCTCAGCTTGCGATCAAATCCATTATACAAATCCCAAAATTGTATGCGGTGCCTTAGTGACATGGGATGATAAAGTTCTTTTATGCCGACGAGCGATTGAACCACGTTACGGTTACTGGACCTTACCTGCTGGATATATGGAACTAGGTGAGACTATGGAACAAGGTGCTATAAGAGAAACATGGGAAGAAGCGGAAGCAGAAATCGAAATTGGGAACCTGTTTTGTATGTATAACTTTCCGCAAATTGGTCACGTATATGTCTTATTTAAAGCTCAATTAATCAACGGATTTTTTGGTAACGGCCCAGAAACCATCGAATCACGCCTATTTTCAGAAAGTGAAATTCCTTGGTCTGAACTCGCTTTTTCTAGTGTTAGCCAAACCTTAAAGCATTATTTTCATGATCGGAAAAAAGGAAAACTTGAATTCCATTTAGAAAATCTAAATCCTCAAATGTCTCAAGCTTACTTAGCTAAAGCTATTCCCGCATAATTTCAGGAATAGCCTCATATTATATTTGAGCTATTTTTTCAGATATTACTTTTGCAGTTTTCTGAAGTTCACTCACTATATTTACTAAAGACTGAGATAGCATTCTTTGTTTAGGGCCTGTAGCAGCAAGTACCCCTACAAGTTTACCTGCACTATCGCGAACCCCGACAGCAACAGCAAATAAACTTTCTTCTAGCTCATCATCAATAATTGCAAATTCTTGTACGCGAATTTGTTGTAAATTACGAATAAGCTCAGCTCGGTCAGTAATAGTGCGACTTGCCATTTGAGGTAAAGTTGCTGGCAATAAGTTCTTCAATTTCTCATCACTGAGTTCAGCAAGAACAATCTTACCTGTTGCACTTGCATGAATTGGGAAATCTCGACCAATATAACCTTGTAAAGAGAACCAGCGGCCTCCACCTGATGCTTCAGCAATTAGGTCAAAATCAGCTTCGCCATTTACTACTGCATAACCAATTAACTCATTTAACTGATCTGCCAAGCCCTGCAATATAGGTTGAATCAAAGCAAGTATGCCGCTATGAGGGTCGGCTAAACGGCCTAAACGAGCGATCTTCCAACCAAGCATATATTTATTATCGTATCTTTCGACAAAACCAGTCTGCTCAAGACTATAAAGTAAACGGAAAGTCGTTGGTCTAGACATACGTACTTCCTGTGCCAGTTCAGTCACAGTAATACCTCGAGGATGTTGACCAAGCTTATTTAATAAAACGGTTGCCTTAATCACTGATTTATTAATGAGTTCTGGTGTTTCTACCGTATTCTCATTTAATTCTTCATTTAGCTCAGCTTGCTCAGACATTAGGAATCACCATTTCATTTCTACACATTTACATCAAGTCTACAAGTTGGCGTAATATAACATATAACAAAACCAATAAATGTCCATTTATTTAATGAAGACTTGCATTCTTTATGATTTAAATTTTTATCAATATATATCATGTATTTATTTTAAATTAAAACCATATCGACTTAGTTTATCTCTTATAAAAAAAGCTGCTTATCACAGCAGCTTTTTTTGTTTCAGGTTAAGTTAAATATTTTTTTATTAAGCGGTTTCGCTCAGGGCTTTACCCTTTGTTTCTGGAGCAAGATAGTAAGACACAACGCCGCCGACTACACATACAATTGCAGCAATATATACCATCATTTCGGCACCATAAGCTGCAATTCCAAGCGGCAATAAGAATGTACCTGCTGCTGCTCCAATACGAGATATCGCAGTCACAAACCCAATACCAATTCCACGGACCTCGGTTGGGAAGACTTCGCCCGGATATACACCTGTAAGTGCTGTAGGAATTGTATTTGCAAAATAAAATACTAAGAAGCAAATTAATACTAGCGTTGGTGAACCTTCGGCGTATAAACCAATAACAACAAAAGCTATAGCACAGATAAAGAATGGTGGAATACCAAGTTTACGACGCCCCATTTTTTCAACTAACATCGCTGTAAAAATAACACCTGCTACAGCAAAAATATTTAAAAATAAGCCACCTGTAAAACCATCACTTAAGCCTAACTTTTCCAATACCATAGGTACAAAAGAGCCAATTGCAAAATATGGAGTTACTGAACAGAAATAGAAGACAGAAACGAATACGGTAATTTTAATATTTTTAGGTGTGAATAATTCCATTAAGCCATGATGCTTATCCGCCGCAACAGGTTTTTGATTTAAAATGTCACGCTGCTCTTCTTCATCCATATATTCAGCAGCAATTTTAATAGCTTCTTCTTTGCGACCTTTACTCATTAACCAACGCGGTGATTCGGGAGTCCCTATTCTAAGTAAAAGCACAATAACAGTTGGGATGGTGCTTAAACCTAAAATAATATTCCAATGGACAGGCCAGATTACTGTTAAAACATATCCGATAGAATAAGAAGCTAAGAATCCTACATACCAACCTACTTCTTGCAAGGCTAAAAGTTTCCCACGGCTACGTGCAGGTGCAAATTCAGATAACATTGGCCAACCTACCGAATATTCCATCCCAATGGCGACGCCCATTAAGAATCGAACAATAAAGAGTGACCACACATCTGAAACAAAGAATTGTGCAATGGAACAGACCAAAAACAGCATAAGGTCTAAAGTGAACATTGGACGACGTCCAATTCTATCAGCGAGCCACCCACCCAAAGGGCTACCAAAGAAAATTCCTATAAGTGCTGCTGCACCGATTAATCCTTGCCAAGTTAAAGAGAGGCTTAACTCTTGTGTTATTGCTGGCATCACCATTCCAACATAACCAAGAACAAAGCCGTCTACAAACATCCCGCCAGCAATAAGCCAAGTTAGTTTGGTAATAAATTTCCGTCGATTTGCCACGCCAATATCCTTTTTCCCTGTAGAACTTATAGCCTGTTCCATGTCCATCTCCTTTGTAATTTCGGTTAATTCCCAAATCCATCTAACCGTGATCAAAATCGATCATAATACAAAACGTTCAAATTTCAAATACAACGTTCATTTTTTAAAACTACAAATAAGATTTTCCTTCTAATCAGTTTAATTTAATATTTTTAAATTACAATTCTCGCCATCTAGAAAAAATTACTTAAGTTTATAAAATTTATAGTTAAATTAAATTTATAAAAGTTTTTAAAGCTTGAATACTAGCTCTTAAAAACTTATAGATTTAAAATATAAGTTACAAAAAAAGTGTTCACATTTTAAATTAATAGTTCATTTTATATGTTTTTAGTAAATGTTTAACTTATGAAGAAAATGGAGAAACCATTTATAAAAAAATCTTTAAATTTAAAAATAAATATATAAAACAAATAATTAATTAAAAAATATTCTTTTTCTGCATGCTTATTATTCCAAAATTATAGTGACATTTAAAAACAAAACATCCACATTGTGAACGCAATACTCTATATTTGAACACAAATATGTTATCTTTAAAGTAAGATTTTGAGACGAAAGGTATAAATTAGATTTAATACCTTAATTATCAATATCTTAATTAAAAACAAGAAACAGGAATAAGTTTCTTAAACTTTCATTTAAACAAGGATATGTAAATGAACAAGGCTTTTTTTAAAGTTGGATTGGGTTTCGTTGTTGTAGGAATGTCATTACCCACTTTTGCTGGTGTGACTTTCGGTGACCCTAAAAGTGAACGTGGAGCAGTTACGGTTTCTGGAACTTTACGTGCCAATTATCAAGACAAAGATTATGGTGAAACTACATCTGACCAAAAACTAAAATTTGATGCAGCCATTTTAAATGTGGCATATGAGTCGCCCGACTGGTTTGGAAAATTTCAATATCGTTGCTATCAGTACGACACCCTTTGTGATTTCTCTACCTTGGTACAGGCCTACGCTGGTTACCGTTTAAACTCAACGGATAACATCACTCTAGGTCTACAACCAATTCCATTTGGTCCGGGACGTTATTGGGATACAAGTTTTTATGCAGGTATTAACAATACTATGGGGCTTCAAGATGCGCTGAACTTGGGGGTGAACTATCATTTCGAAACACCATCAGCGACTAAAATTGATCTCGCTTATTTCGCAACCGATGGTGGTAACTACCATGGTACAAGCAAAGATTCTGCTCGCTATACTGCTAACCTGGTAAGTTCATCCGATCCACTAAAAACAGATTTAAATGAAAAAAACATGTGGATGGCACGTGTTGATCAAGACCTTAAATTTTTAAGTACAGATAATCTCAAAGTCTCTGTTGGCGGAAGCTATTGGTATTCCGACATCGAAAATAAAAAGACTTCTGCTGATGGTGAGCGAAACACGTGGGCATTGTTTAACCGCATTAATTATAAAAATCTAAATGTTGTACTAACAGGTGGTAAACAGTCTATTACCAACAAAGATGCTTTAAATCCTAATAGCTCTACTTTTGGTTCGTTCGATGGCGAATATGATATTGCCAATGAAGGTTATTTCTACACGGTTGATACAAGTTACACCTTTAAGAATGTACGGGACTCCCTCAACGTAACCCCTTACGTTGTGTTTAGTGGCTTCAATAAAAAAGAACAGGATTTTGATGATTCACAACGAAATATTGTTGGCGTGGCATGGGACTATAAAAACATCTCTTTATATACCGAATATTTAATGAGTAAAAATGACCCATTTGTTGGTGGTACAGGTAACTCACTTGCAGCAGGTGATGATGGAAAGTGGAACAAGCTCTTAAATTTGATGCTGGTTTATAACTTTTAAAGGAGTAGTTATGGAAAGTATGAATTATGCGAATGCCAAAGCACAGCTATCTAGGTTAATGGATCAGGCTTTATATGGGCAGCCAGTTGAAATAACCAGAAAGAACCGTGAACCTGTCATTATTATTAGTAAAGCTGCATATGAAGCTTATAAAAAAGCTGACTTTTATAGTAAGTTTCCAGCAGATCATAAATAGTAAATTGATAAGAAAGTTGGGATCAGTAGCTTTAAGAAGTTATTGATTCCACATAGTGCCCTACGTTGAGTTTGTAGAGATCATTCCTGCAATTGAAGATGGATATGTGGAGTATGAAGAAAGTTTCTCGTAAAACGCGTATAACTTTTTATCAAACCCGTGATGCCTCAAGCCAGTAATTTTATGGCTATGCCTAAAGTAATAGCCATCGTAAAATCTAGCTTTATTTCGATTTTTTTATATCTATTTAATATAGCTATTTTTTTTAAAAACTTGTTGAAAACTTAAAGGAATATTTTGTGTATTAGGAATATGCCCAAAGAAATGCTCATCTTTTGTTTGAAAAAAGATATCAAAGCTTTGACTCATAAATGGATCGACTTCACTTTGTTTTTGATAAATTGGTTTCAGCCTATTGATATAATAATTTATCCAATCAACTTGTGTTGAAAATAGAGAATAATCTCTGAGATCAGAATAGAGCCTCTTCAAATTATCTGCAATCAAGTCTACATTTGGATGGAATAGCCAAATAATAATCTCCATGGGAGAAACTTTTTTCAGCGTATGCTGAGATGTTTTATCAAATCTTTCAATTTTATATAATTGCGCGCCAGATTGACTATAACTAGAGCAAAGTAATTTTCCATTATGAACCTGATCAAGATTTTGACCTAATTCTAAGGTACGTATTTTCTTAGAAATATCTAGACATTCAGGTAAAGCTATTAGTTTAGATTTTGCTATATTTTTAAATATATCAACTGATTGCTGAACCACTCTTGATTCGCCCGTACCCGTAATAATACCTTGCTCCCAAGCATATAACTTCGAGCAATGTGTAGTAGAAAGTTCAATATCTAAGGTTTCATTTACAGTTACTCTTTTATTATCAGCTGCAACGACAATGCTATCGTTTAATTGAATAGCTAAGATGAAAGTCATATTTTACGTAAAATAACGAGACATTTGATATGCATTTATTTTAGGCTATATCTATACAAAGTTCTGAATATTTTTTTATAAAAATTGAGGTTATTGATGGCTGGTGGTTCTCAAATTATTATTAATAAAGATGGTATTACTCTGATTACACCAGGAAAATTTGAGCCGAAAGCTGGACAACACATTTTTAAAGGCGGTGAAAAAGCTAATTATTCTTTACCCGAAATCCCTAATGTTCAATCTCCTTTTAGTAATAAATTAGATGTTTATAATCTATTTCCAGATACATCAAATATTAAATATTCTGTTTTACATTCAAATGGACAAGTAAAAACTGGCTTCCTTGACCAGTATGGTAGGACTGGACGTATCAGATCACAGGAACAGGAAAAAGTTAAAGTTCTGATTGGTGGCGATGAATGGCACTACTATATTAGCCGTTTTGGTGGAACTATTGAGGATAATACTTATATTAAATTCCTAGATTTTATAGGAGATCCTATACCAAATTTAGAATTTAACTTAAGCGATGATAATAATAAAACTCTTATGGAATGTAGAACAAATAATGATGGTGAAGCCGTATTTGTATGTCCTAAAGATGACTTTCCAATCCTATCCGTTAAAAGTTTAATTACTAATGAATTTAAACCAATACTAAGAATAGAAAATAACTTAGTAAGAGAGATAATTTTAGTAAGCCCTAAAATTTTGAAAGAAATCGATTTATTACAAGAAACAGATGAGAAAGGCGATTATTTAAGAAGTAACTATCATAAATAATTGAATATTCAAAAAGTATTGTGAGTGATAAAGATGGCAAATGAACAGAAAGATTTACAACAGAAAGTAAACCAAAATGGTAGGCCTGTTTCAGTGTTTACTAGAGAACATCTCGAAACAGCTGCTAATGTAGCCTCAGAATCTTCAGATATATTAGGTTATTTAAAAGATGGAACTTCTGTTGTAGATAATTACAATTTTAGATGGGGTCTTATCCACTCAAAAAATACGCCTTTGTTTAGTAAAGAAAGGTTAGAAAAAGCTAGGGAATTCCGATTTTATAAAGAAAATCCTCAGACAGGACGAATTTTTAAAGGTAATCAGCATACAAAAGTATTCGATACTAAAAAATTCGGAACCAAGATTGATAAATTAGGGTCAAAAGCAGGTAATTTTGGAGATGGAGTAGAGTTAGCATTAGCTATTGTCGATAGAAACCCTGAAGCCCTTGCAACAAAATCTTCTACATTAGTGCTATCTAAAGCTGGAGAAAAAACGGGTGAAGTAGCTGGACTTGCTGCTGCTGGAAAATGTGCAAAAGTAGCAATAAAACGGTTAGATCCTAGAAAAGCTACCGTTGTTGGTCTCACCTGTGCTGGTGCAGCCATAGGTGTGAAATACTGGTTAAAAGACAAAGGAGATGAGTTAGGAAATACGGTTGGAAAAACAAAGACTGCTATAGAGGCAGCTCAAGGCGTTCTCGATGCAGTAGACATATTGGATCAAGTTGAGACAAAAGCGGCTGAGAGAGAGAGACAAGAGGCTATAAAAAAAGATCCAATGGTAGAATGGCATATAGTTGGAGCAGATTAATTTCACAGAGATATATTATGAATTTAAAGTATTTAATGATTTCTAGCCTCATAAGTATATTTTTATTAGGTAGTGCAGGCTGCTCAGAACCGATTCCACAACAAAATAAAACTCAAAATGAAGCAAGTCAATTATATGAACAAGGTGGTAGATATTTCTTAGGTAAAGATGTACCTAAAGACTATCAAAAAGCTTTTTCTTATTTCCAAATGGCAGCTGAAAAAGGCCTACCTATTGCGCAAAATGATTTAGCAGGAATGTATTCAAAAGGAATAGGCACCCCAAAGAATGACGAAAAAGCTTACTATTGGTATGAGAAAGCTGCTAAAAACAAATTTCCAGAGGCTCAATATAATTTGGGTTTGATGTACGATAATGGCTATTATGTAAATAAAGATAGATCAAAAGCTTTAGAATTTTATAAATTATCTTCTGATCAAGGATATGCTAAAGCTCAATATAATTTAGCAAATGCTTATATTTCAGGGAATGGAATAAAAAAAGATATTAATTTAGCACTAGAATTATATAAGAAAGCTGCAGAGCAAAATCTTTCTGAAGCTCAATATAATTTAGCAAATATTTATTCTGATGGCAGTCTGGTTAAACAAGATAATGAAAAAGCTTTAGAGTTATATACAAAAGTAGCAGAAAAAGGCGTACCTGAGGCTCAAAACAACCTCGCCTATATGTATGCTAATGTTTACTCAGATTATGAAAAAGCTAAATTTTGGTTCCAAAAAGCTGCCGACAATGGATATGAGCCAGCAAAAGAAGCCTTAGAACAATTTCATTAAATTACAATGAAATTTAACTCCTTTAATTTTATAATTTATTCTTAATATAAAATTAAACTATTATATAAAAATAGGTTTACTAGTCAGTATATTCTGAATATTAAACCTATTTTTATTAACAACACTTCTAAAACTCAGAAAATAAAATTTATTTTGAAATTCTTTTAACTTATTTAAATCCAAATCACTTACAAAATCATCTTCTTGAAAATAAAATACAAATACTATAAAGAGTAAAAATTGCAAATAAAGTCAATAGAATTCCTTGTATTTCTGAGATAAAAATACTTAACCAAGATAATCTATAGTTAAATTCTGTATTCGTAAGAAATAACTTAGCTTTATTAGGAGAGTTCTCATTTATGAATAATTTTATTGTCTGATCTTTTACAGCCCTATTAAAAAGCTGTTTATTTTTTTCTTTAAAAGAATCACAATGTTCAAAAATATATGTTTTATATATTCTATAAAAAACTTGGTCTTGTTGAAGATAGCTTTTATTTCCATAATTATATTGATATGAAACTGCTAGATTTGCCATTTTGTCCCCGCCTCGTCCCCAAGGACTTGAGCACTTAATTTCATAATTTAAGATCTGAAATTTTTCTACCTGTATCCAATTTGGATGAGTTACATTAAAAACTTTTAACTTAGCAGCAGGAATGCTCGTGCAAAAAAATATTACAACAAATAAAAACAACACAAGATAAAGACCGCTATAGAAAAATTTATTCATAACTCAAAACTATAATAGATTAATTTTTAGCAAATGACAGATAATCATATATTATTAAAATACAAATTAGTCCTCTATTATTTTTTAGAAGTGACAACTAGATATATAATTAATCCACTTAAGACCAAAATTATTAATTGGATTTCTAACACAAGGTTTATCATCCAAGAATTTCTAAACGATAAACCTTTTTTTTCTATTAATATTTTTGATTTTTTTGTATCTGGTGAAATAAAAACTTTTATTTCATTATTTTTCTTTATCTCATTAAATATAGATAAGTTTTGCTCTTTCATCTCATCACAATTCTCCGAAATCATCAATCTATATACAACCAAAAAATCTTTTTCTTCTGATTTATAAACTTTTTTTTGATATGTATATTGATACCTTATATCTCCACGAGCACTTCTCTCCATTCCTCGTCGCCAATATTTTCTTTTACAATAAACGTTATAATCTAAAATTTTATAATCTTTTAATTCAACCCAATCAGGATGAAGTAGTTTAAAAACTTTTAATTGTAGGTTAAAAGATGAGGTTAAAACTAATAGAATAAGAAAAACAGCCACTAAGGATAAAATAATTTTTATAAATAATTTCATTATTAATATATCCCAACCTAAATAATGGCTCTAAAATTAACATATAAAATAATATATAAACATATTTCATATGCCCTTAGCTGGTAAATATTAGCATGAAAATAAAATTTTATTGAATAACCTTAAGTATAGCCACCGTATACTATTTTATTATTTCCCCCTCCCCCAAAACCGCTCCAACACCACATCCCGTTCATCCAAACTGTTAGAGCTTAAAACCTGTAACATCAAGCCATCAATTAAGTTTAAAACCATGTTGGCATCGGGATTGAATACATTAGCTTCCAGACTAAAAACCAGATCAAAAAGCTCTCGAAGCAACCATCTTCGATATTCAACCGCCATGCTGTAAGCCGTTGGATAAAGCAGTTTTATTTCAAAAATGGCTTTAAACAAAAGATGGTAAAGGCTGTTTACATCGACATGTAAACGGACAATTTCTTTAAGTTTATCACTTGGTTTTGAATAGCGGTGTGAGTAGACAATTGCCAGAACTTCTTCTTTCAGTCGGCTTTTTTGAAAGCTTATACACGTTTCTATGAGGCATTCTTTCGAGTGAAAGTAGTTATAAAGCGTGGCTTTCGGAATTTTAGTTTCTTTGGCAATCAGGTCTACGCCCGTGTTGTGAAAGCCATAGATGTTAAATAGATCTATTGCGGTATGTATTGCTTTTAATTTTTTTGAAGTCGTTTCTAAAGTTGGCATAGTTTTACCGTTTTAAATTCTTGTTGTTTCTAAATGAGATAAAAAGCCTGTGCCCTTTCTGGGAGAAAAAAAGGCACAGCAAAGCCGTAAGACGGTGCTTGGCACATCTCAAGTTTTGTTTTGCTAAGTTTTAAGTAAAAATGACTTAAAGCCTGAAAACCTTATGGCGTTCAAGCTGCTTTAAATTTTTAAGCTGTGTCGTTATAGCTTTTGGCAATGAGTGCCAAGAAATAATGGATGTGCATAGCCAACTCCTGATTTTGGGAGTTCTGCCAAAGCATTCATTTGGAATTATGGTGGCAGAACGAAAGAGGGTTGACAGACTGAACCTAAGAATCAGCACACCCGAGGGTGTCCCCCTTCCGTCCTACCGCAACAAAAGGGGGACGAACGAGTCTACATTAAAAAAAACGAGTTTTTTCAATGTGCTTAGGTTCCGGCCTGTCATAGCCGGCTGGCAATGTAGGCCAGCAGGCAAAGGATAATCTGAGAGTTGATAGGTGTCAATGTAGCTTTTATGACAAGTATTTAAATTTATTATTATTTTTCATTAGATTAACTTAATTATTATTTTAGATATTATATTTAATTGAATTTTATAAATTTCAAATAATGGTGGTGGGATGAAAGAAAGTTGACAGACTGGCCTCAAGTACCCCAGCACGCACGAAGCGTCATTCTTCCATTCCACCATAATAAAGGAGTTCTATCTAATCACTCTCAAATAATGGTAGTAGGACGAAAGAGAGTTGACAGACTGGACAAGACGAAACCAGTACACACAAGGTGTCTCCCTCTCGTTCTACCATAACGGTAAGCAAGCGAGAATAATTCGGGAGACTAGTTGTGTCAATATTAAAAACTTCATAAGTTATTAAATTTATTATAATTTTTAGATTTATTAAATTATTATTTTAAATTTTATAAAAAGTGGGATTAGACAATCTCCGTCTGCCCCACTTGGTGATAAGCACGATTAAAATAAACCAAGCTTTGGTCATGCTCGCTTTGTTTGATCGCAACAATCGGACAAATAAGAATGGTGTGTGTGCCGACTTGTTGAACTTGCTCAATCTCGCAATCGAAACTTACCAAAGCATCATCTAACACAGGTGAACCTGTTTCTAACTCAATCCATGCGCCATGTTTAAAGCGTTCTTCTGGCGTGAGCTTAGATGAAAATGCTTTTGAAATATGTTCGTGGTGCGCGCCTAAAACATTCACAGTTAAGATTTTGTTATCTAGGAAATGTGCATGTGAACTCGCAGATTGGTTCATACACACCAATAATGTCGGAGGTGTGTCAGTCACACTACAAACAGCAGAGGCAGTAAATCCAAAACGGCCAGACATGCCTGCCGTCGTCACAACACTAACTGCACTTGTGAGTAAAGACATTGCATTTCTAAAGTCTGTTGCTTGAACCATGACATTATTCCTAAATTGAATCGTACCTTGTCCTGAGTGTTTGCTATACCGCCCAACTCCATCAGGAAGGTACTTTATCGACATGCGTTCTGAGTAGAACGACATGTAGTAAGTAAAATGAGGGTTACTTGTTTGATTATCAACTGCCATCAAAAAAGTAACCCTTTATACCACTTATTGGTAAATATTAAGCAGAGAGTTCAAAACCAGTAAGTTCTCTACGAACGATTTCTGCACCTGCACTTAAAGCATTTAACTTGCCACGTGCCACTTCACGTGAAAGAGGCGCCATGCCACAGTTTGTGCAAGGGTAAAGTTTGTCGGCATCTACAAACTGAAGCGCTTTACGAAGTGTGTTAGCTACTTCTTCTGGAGTTTCAATCTGGTTAGATGCGACATCAATCGCGCCAACCATTACTTTTTTACCGCGAATGAGTTCGAGCAAATCGATAGGCACATGTGAGTTGTGACATTCTAACGAGATAATATCGATGTTAGATTTTTGCAGTTTCGGGAAAGCTTCTTCGTACTGGCGCCATTCCGAACCTAATGTCTTTTTCCAGTCAGTGTTGGCTTTAATGCCGTAACCGTAGCAAATGTGGACCGCAGTTTCACATTTTAGACCTTCAATTGCACGCTCTAAAGTCGCAACACCCCAGTCATTTACTTCGTCAAAGAATACGTTAAATGCAGGTTCGTCAAACTGAATGATGTCTACACCAGCAGCTTCTAACTCACGCGCTTCTTGGTTCAAAATTTTAGCAAATTCCCAAGCAAGTTTTTCACGGCTCTTGTAGTGACCATCGTAAAGCGTATCAATCATCGTCATTGGGCCAGGTAATGCCCACTTAATTGGTTGATTGGTTTGCTGACGTAAAAACTTAGCATCTTCAACAAACACAGGCTTTTGACGAGACACAGCACCCACGACAGACGGTACGCTTGCATCGTAACGGTCACGAATACGAACGGTTTCGCGTTTCTCAAAATCTACGCCATTTAAGTGTTCAATAAACGTGGTCACAAAGTGTTGGCGGGTTTGTTCGCCATCGCTCACAATGTCGATGCCAGCAAGTTGTTGTTCGTGCAACGCCAAACGTAAAGCGTCTTTTTTACCTTCAATCAGGCCTTCATTTTCGAGTTTCCAAGGCGACCAAAGCTTTTCAGGTTCTGCAAGCCAAGACGGTTTAGGTAAGCTGCCAGCAGTTGAAGTCGGTAATAATTTTTTCATGATCAATGACCCGTATGTTGATTAATTAGGAGCGTAATTAGCAGACCACTGCTCAAGAATCGCTTGGTATGGTTTGATAAATTGCTCTTCAACAAACTTCCCCTGCTCAATAGCCAAACGGCTACGTTCTTCTCGGTCATACACAATTCGAGTAAGTGAGTAATCTTCGTTCTTCAAACTTGGCTGATAAGATTTTCCAGCAACTGAATTTGCATTGTAAATTTCAGGGCGGTAAATCTTTTGGAACGATTCCATGGTGCTGATGGTGCTGATCAACTCAAGGTTGGTGTAATCACTCAGCAAATCACCAGTAAAATAGAACGCCAAAGGTGCAGCACTGTTTTTCGGCATGAAATAGCGAACTTTTAAGCCCATTTTTTGGAAATATTCATCAGTTAATGAATAGTCTTCTTGCTTGTATTCCACACCCAAAACAGGATGTTCATTTTCAGTGCGGTGATACACTTTAGTTGTTGAAACACTTAAGCAAATCACTGGCGCTTTTTTAAAGTTTGCTCTGTAAGTCTCAGAGTTAATAAAGCTCTTAAACAAGTTACCGTGCAATTCGCCAAATTTCTCTGGTGTACTAAAAGTAGACTGATTTTTATTGTGGTCTAACAAAAGCACACTAAAGTCATAGTCACGTACATAAGACGAGAAGTTATTGCCAACAATGCCTTCAATGCGTTCATTAGTTTTTTTATCAACAATATTGGTTTTCAATATTTCGATTAAAGGAAGCGCACTGTTATGGCTTGCAGCATCAACATTCATTTCAACTGAAATGATTTCAAGTTCAACCGCATAGCGATCGCCTTTAGGGTTGTCCCAATGAGCTAAAGTATTAAAACGATTGTCGATCATCTGTAATGTGTTGCGCAGATTCTCTTGACGGCTCATCCCTCTCGCCAAGTTAGCAAAGTTGGTTGTAATACGCGTATTGTCTGCTGGACGATAGTTTTCATCGAAACAAATACTCTTAATCGTAAATGTAAATTCTTTACTCATTTTGATCAGTACCCTAATTTCTGAGATAAACCTAAAAATATTTCGAGCTCTTTTTAAACTTTCCAGCCTTGTCAGATTTGTGCCTTATGGTCTTATCAAAACTGAATTACTGGAACGCTTCAGAGCGTGAATAGATTTATACCGCAATCACAACATGAATAAAAATGATTTAGTCTCATTCAAAACTGAGTGAAATTCATGTTTAGGGTTTAATAAAGAAGTATGAAGTTAAATATTTTTCATCTTTGGGAATTTTAGACAGCAAAAATTCAATATACGGCGCTCGCAAACCACCTTTACAAACTCAAATATTTATTATTACTTTCAATAATTTAAACAATATAACTTTAGATAAAATGCCTAGACTTAAAGTAATTTATGCTGACTCTCGCTCATCTCTGTTTTTAGCCATTCTAAAAATATAATCTTCCGCGGGTCTTCCTCAAAAGCGCTATGAGAAAGTAAAAAATAGGCTGAACCGTCTTGTACGACTGGTGATTTTTTTTGCAGTAAGTCCCACTCTAGCTCTTTTTCAATCATATAAATTGAGATGACTGTTGCGCCGAGTCCAGCTAAGCAGCCTTCTAAACATAGATAAAAATGTTCAAGTTCAACTTTGGTGTACCCTTTTAAACTCTGCTTTAATTCAACAATGCGGCTAATGCTTTTGAAAAAATTTGGTCTAGAGGTCGAAATGAGTAAGTCGGTTGTTTCCGATGGCTTGGTTGCTTGAACTAGAGCGATATATTCATTGGCAATTTTCTCGCTAAAGATATGCTCGCCCCAATCAAAATCATTTCTGCGAATCGCGATATCAATATTATCTTTTTCAAAGTCGACCGCCCCACCTGCTGTGAGTAACACCACCTCAAAATCATGACCGAGCTTTTTAAATTTTGATAACCGTGGAATGAGCCATTTCATGGAAATAGTCGGTTCACACGACAAGACCAGTTGTTTGTTGTGAGTTTTAGGCTGGCTTAACTGTATTAAACATTCATCGAGTTGACCAAAAACCTGATGGCAACAACTTAATAAAATTTCGCCCTGCTCCGTCATCACAAGTGTTTTGTTTTTTCGATCGAACAAAGTCGTATTTAAAGCTTCTTCTAAGTTATAAATCTGTTTACTGACCGCACTTTGCGTCACAAATAATTTCTTTGCAGCTAAAGTGACGCTGCCATACTTCGCCACAAAATAGAAAAATTTTAACGAATTCAGCGATATTCTTTCGATCATTCCAAAAACTCATAGATGTGTAGTCGTTTTTATCGATTTTTATTTTTAGGTTTCTGTTCAAAATAAAAATCATCTTTATTAAATCCTATTTTAGATGATGAAAAACATATTGAATATCTATATCTATCTTCACAAATGTAAAACCCCAATCTTTCTCACGAAAAGAATAACAGCTTTAAGTAAAACAGTTCTCCTCTCAAATATATTCCAAAAAGTACAGATAAAACCTCTCGTTTTCAGTGAGGGTACAAGATAATGGCAGAGTTCATTGCAGTTATTTTGATTACGATTTTGGCTGTTATTAGCCCCGGCGCTGACTTCGCAATTGTCACGAAAAATAGTTATTTGTACGGTAGAAAAATAGGGGTTTTCACTTCACTCGGTATATCGCTTGGGGTATTGGTGCATGTGACCTATACATTAATTGCTGTTGCGTTTGTGATGACTTATACGCCGCAAATTTTGAATATTGTTAAGTATATTGGCGCGATTTATTTGATCTATATCGGCTATAAAACTTTTACTCAAAAACCAGTTTTAGACACTGCTGCCTTAACTTCTATAGGTGCTTTCCAAGCCATGAAATATGGTTTCTTTACCAATGCCCTCAACCCGAAAACCACGCTATTCGTGATTAGTACCTATACGCAAATTGTGAGTTTAACCACGCCTAAAACGATTCTTTTGGCTTATGGCTTTTTTATGTCATTTGCACATTTTGTATGGTTTTCATTGGTGGCTGTTCTGTTTTCATCCATGCTATTAAGACAAAAAATGTTAGCCAAACAAGTGCAAATTAATAAGGTGATTGGTTCAATTTTATGTGCATTAGGTGTGATTCTTCTTTTTACTCAGTTTCAGTAGAGACACTTCATTTTTAAGAAACTGTAGAGTGTGGACTAAGCCCTATCTGTAGAACTCAGTCCATTCAAGCGAGTTAAGAATCTATTTTTTAAGTATTCGATTCAGATAAATCATTTACATTCCAACGATTCGCTCTTTTAAAGGTTCCGACATCGTTAAATCGAACACCCATATCACGCATGACTTTATGGGCAACAGGCGCAGTCATTTGTCGAATGTAGAATGGTTCTTTCACCACAAAATGATGGATGGCATGCGTCGAACCAAAGTTAAAGCAAAAGAGTTGGAACGGCATCATCCACCACGGTGTTAACACTTGAGTTTGTTGAATCACATTGCCTAATTCAACATCACCGTAGTAATGCATATTGCTTGTCACAAAGTGCAGGCAGAAGGTACGCAGCACATTTGGCGCAATCCATACCACAGTCAGAATATTAATCACATGCATAACATTTAGGGTTGTAGCTGACCACGCAATCGGTGCATTTGCCAAGCTTGCAACCATATCAACTGCATGGAAGCCTAAGAAGATATACCAAAGAGACCAATGAATAATTCCAAGTGGAAAATAAGCTAAGAACGCACGTTTAAAAATAACTTTTCTAACGGTCCAATTACTTGCAGCAATAATGCGCAGTAAAACTGCAAAGCCATTGTCACCGATCGCGACGAGTCGGCGTATGCTCCACTGCTCTCCATTGGTGAGCGCTCTTTCTTCTAAATCAACTTCAGTGCCTGAATTTTTATGGTGATTAAAATGAAGCTCACGGCGTTTCCACGGGTTAATGGTACTTGGACGAGCTAACCACACTAAGCCCATCATTAAATGATGTGCCCATGGTTTTTTTCTAAAATACATCCAGTGAATGAGGTCGTGTTCTAACTCATGGGTAAGAGATGCAAAAAACGCAATAATTGGAATTGCGAACCACGCTGAAAGCTGATGATTGATATAGAGTACGGCCGTAGCAATCATTCCAACGAGGGAAACAAATAGAATCATCGCCCCTATTGCATTTTGATGGTTCAAAATGGGATGGCGCTTGCGTAAAGCCACACCTTCCGCTGTGACCACTTTTTTAATGTGTTCCGTTTTTTCGCTATCACTCATTCCAGCAGGATTTTTATATATGTAGGTCATCCGTTATTCCTCAGTTTTCTCATGTCCCTACTTTATTTATATCTACCTTTGTACGCTTAGCTCGAAACGCCAATCTATTGGCTATGGATGCCAAAATAGTAAGATTCAAAACAAACAAAAGATTTTTTAGTTTTGAATCTTTTATACTGCTCACAGGAATATGAATCACAAGTTATAGGACATAACATGCCACAGACAGCAACGGCACTGGCTAGCTGGGTTAAAGCGATTCAAAAAGCGCTTGAGAAAGCAGGTGTGGATAGTCAACCTTTATTAAAACAAGCAGGTTTAGATGTTAAGGCCCTAAATGATCCAGATGCACGCTATTCATTAAAAAACACAGCAAATTTATGGAAATTAGCCGTTCAAGCGACTCAGGACTCGTGCTTTGGCCTTAAAGTTGCCAGCCAAGTCAACCAAAATACATTTCATGTGTTGGGCCATTCACTCATTACCAGCACAACACTAAAAGAAATGTTTTTAAGAATTATTCGTTACTTTCGTATAGTAACCGACATTCCTGAACTCGAGTTTTATGGCGAGGGAAAAAATCATTATTTCGTTATTCATGTTCCTGACGAAGTTCAACCCGAATCTATCGATGCTTTTATCTCTGTTTTTATTCGTTCAAGTCGCGCGTTACAAGGCTCTGTTTTTTCGCCATTACGCATTGAACTAAGACGCTCGGAACCAGAAGATCTGGAAAACTTTAAAAGCATTTTAAAAGCCCCGATTGTGTTTAATGCGCCCAAAGACATGATTGTATTTGACACAGCCACCATAGAGCAGCCTTTAGATGGTGGGAATCCTAGCCTCACCCAAGAATATGATGAGATTATTAATCGTTATCTCGCTCGGTTTGATAAAGAAAATATATTGGCTCGTGTGAAAGTAAAACTCATTGAAAAATTATCTACAGGTGACTTTCAACAGCAAGACGTTGCAAAAAGTTTAGGCTTAAGTATACGCAGTCTGCAACGCAAGCTTTCGGCAGAAAATACCTCTTATAGCGAGCTACTCGACAATACACGGCACGAACTCGCTTTGTCGTATATTAAAAACTCAAGCCACAATATTACCGAAATTGCCTATATTCTTGGCTTTACCGATGTGAGTAGTTTTACCCGTGCTTTTCGACGCTGGACAGATTTATCACCGCTACACTATCGGGAAAAACATCTGTCTTTATCTTAAATTTTTAGAAATTTTAGATAAAAAAAAGATGCCTCGATGTGCATCTTTTTTTATGAATATCTTATTTTTTATTTAACAGTTCAAGCATAGACACTGTGGTGACTTTAGCTCCGACTGGCAAGGCTTTTAAATCTACAACATAGTTCGGACTGTGCGGAATGTAAGGTGCGGGTTTGCCTTGCTTTACTGCATTTGCAAACACAACCGGATCTGCCACGCCAATGAACATAAAGTTAAACGGAATGTCTTTTTGATCACCTAAGAGATGATGAACATCTTCCGACCCCATAAACGGTGGGAAATTGGTTAAGACTTGTTTATCGCCTAATAATGCTTTTAATGGTCCATTTAGACGCGCAGAGAATTCTTTATCGTTGACTACAGGCATGGTCGAACCTTTGAGCGTTAAAGTAGGCAATTGATCTTGACTCATACCCTGCATTTCAGCCGCGCCTTCACTCATGAGCTTAATGTTATTTAACATCGTTTCGCGTACTTTTGGATCAAACCAACGCATATTCATTTTGACCAACGCGGTTGAAGGGATCACGTTATTCGAATTTCCGGCTTGAATTGAACCAATAGACAATGCCGCAGGTTGCTGGGTGTTAACTGCATTGCCCATAATAGTTTGATATTGAGTAATGGCATTTGCAGCCATGCTAATCGGGTTCTTGGTTAAATATGGGAGTGAACCATGCCCACCAACCCCTTTAAATAAAATATCAAGTTGATCGGTTCCCGCCATGCGTGGTCCCGGTGCATTGATTACCGTTCCAACAGGTGCAGGTGTGGTATGCACTGCAAAGAAATAATCAGGTTTTGGTAAATTATATTTTGTCCATAAACCATCAGATACCATAGCTTTAGCACCCGTTACAGGCTCTTCAGCAGGTTGTGCGACTAAAATAATGGTTCCGCTCCATTCCTTTTTTAGAGCTACCATGGTTTTTGCCATACTCAGCATCCATGTCACATGCGCATCATGACCACACATATGTGCAACAGGTGTTTCGGTTCCATCATCAAGTTTTACCCGCACTTTACTTGCATAAGGTAAACCAGTCGCTTCTTGAACCGTATTGGCATCCATGTCGGCACGGTACATGACCGTTGGTCCCGCCCCATTTTTTAAAATCCCGACCACGCCTGTTTTTGCTATTCCGGTTTTAACATCAAACCCTAATGACTTAAGCTCTTTGGCAACAATGGCAGAAGTGCGGGTTTCCATAAATCCCAATTCTGGGTGCTCATGAATATCTTTATAAACCTTACTTAACCATTCTGTTTGGCCGTCAATAATGGTTATCGCTTTTTGTGAGACGGTAGGTAAATTAGATGAGTTTACTTCCGCAGGTTGAGCATTCAACGTACTGCTCAATAGCACACAAGCTGACAAACCTAAAAAACGATAGAGTTGAACTTTATTTACCATGCTTTAAGCTCCTTCTTTGAATAATGTTCATATCTAATTAATAAGTACTTTTCTTTTAACTAATTCTTTCTTTTCTAATCGATTCAATAATGTACCAAATAGAGTTGCCATTACATACATTAAGATTGAATACACGGCTGCCGGCATAGCTGCGTCTGAACTCGCCATAACAGTTAAAGCAATCGTTAACGCCAAGGTACTGTTATGAATTCCTATTTCAAAAGCACAGGCTTTGGCTTGAAAGCTATTAATACCAAATAAACGAGGCACCAAATATCCAATCGCAAGACTACAAATACAGAAAAGTAAGGTGGCCCCACCCACTAGCCCAATGTAATTGAGAAGTTTTTGGTAATCCTTGGCAATCGCAAGTGAAACAATAAAAAGTAGAAATATGATCGCGAAAACACGAACAGGTTTATTTAGCTTCTCTGCTAAATGAGGCGAAAAATGTCTGATCAACATCCCAATCACGACGGGAACTAAAATAATCACGAATACCTGAATGATTTTAGAAAACTGTAGCCCTACATTTTGTTCACTCGCGACAAAATGTTGTAAGGCAAAGTTAACAATCAATGGCAAGGTAAAAGCGGCAATCACCGAGTTGATGGCAGTTAAAGTAATGTTGAGGGCAATATCACCTTTATATAAATAGCTATATAAATTTGCAGTTGGACCACCTGGCGAAGCGGCGAGTAATATCAGTCCCACCGCAATCATTGGAGGTAAAACAAAGACCTTACAAATGAGAAAAGCGATACTCACCAGAACGATTAGCTGGCAAAACAGTGCGACAAACACTGCCTTAGGATGCTGACGAACACGTTTAAAATCATTGAGGGTTAATTCGAGTCCCATGCCGGCCATAATAATGGCCAAAGCTATGGGTAAGAATACGGTAATTACCAATGAGTCCATTCGTTTCTTCCTTTTTAATTTTTTGTATTATTTAGAATTTATAACCAATCTTGAGTCCATACCCAATCGAGTGGTTGTCCTTAAACTCACCCACGTAATAGTCACTACCCGCCTGTGCGCCAAGTTGACCTTTTGCATCGCCTAACCAGTAATATTTCACACCACCAGAAATAAAGTATTGCGATGTTGGACTGTATTGGGCTCCCACTCCTAAGTTGTAATATCCCTTGGTTGGGCCACCCGTTGAGACTTTATCACCTGCACCAGAGTCCCAACCCACTGACACAGAGCCTAACCATTTAGGTGAAAAACGTTGCCCTACTCCCAAATTTAAAGTCCATTGGTCATCGTCATAACGAACCAAATTAAATCCTTCTGGACGGCTCGGTGTTGATAACACCCCGACAACTTTTGAAATTTCACCAAAACGGTAAGGTTGTAGCGCCAAATCACTCCAATTTACCCAACGCAAGCTACCGAACAATAAAGTTCCCTGACGTAAACCCGTTTGAAACTCCAAATTCACTGAGTCTGGAGATTTAAATTTGGTTGTGCCAGACCCTTCGCCATTAGGTAACTCTGAAATAATGTGATTTAAATAGTTTTTCTTTTGCTCGGTCATCTGCCCAATAGAAATCATATAGTCGAGATGTTGGCTAACTAAATCGCGTCCTTGCTGAGTCGTTAACATATCAATTAACGGCGCATTTTCGGTTGCGTTTACTTTGTGGGTAATAGCAGAACGATAGGTAAGCGAAACTTTAACGGCCTTTTCAGGAATTTGATAAGCCAGTCCAGCTAACCAACCCCAATCGCCCACAGTTTTAGTTTGAAAGTCATAGCCATTATAAAGACTAAATACATTGCCTCTTAAATTGACCTGACTTTTGAAGGTTTGATAAACCGGTCCTGCAAAAATATTCCAGTTTTTATTAGGCTGATATCCTGCAATGAAGCTGAAACTTTGAATATCAAATTCTGATTTAGCATTCCCTGTGGGAACTTGACCAGAAGTAGCATTTGCAAGGCTTGTAGTCGTAATACCGGGAAGCATAACTGTGTCTTTCGGCGTTGCGACAAAGCCATTTACACCAGAATATTCGGTGTCAGCCCCAAAAGGCTGATCGTAAAGCAATCCGAATGAATACTGCGGTGCAAGCTGAAATTTTAAAGCTGCAGTCGGCCGATAATCTGTATTGGCAATGTCGGAAATTGACTGATGTGAAGGGTTAGTACCAGATTCCACTCCTTTTAAATCAGTATCTGTCACACCTAAACTGGCTTCAAAGTAATTTCCCGGTTGTAAAAATGCTGATACGGATTGGCCTGTTTTATCAAATGCAGCAGCATGTAATGCACTTGTACAAATTGAAGCGATTCCCAATACTAATGTTCTATTTCTTACGACAAAAATCATGGATCCATCCTGGATTTTTTTATTTTGATTGTTCACTTTATTTAGATTTTGAGTGGTGTGCTTAGCCCCAAACGCCAATTCGTTGACTGTGGATGCCATATTTAAAAATTATAAGATTGTCTCTCTGAAATGAGATAAGTTCATTTGAACTCAAGATTAAAGACGACAAAGATTTAAAACTTTCAGATAATTTTTTAAGAAACTTTTGTATTTATTGCTGTTAATATTAAAGCGCATGATAGATTTCCCAATCCTTCATATCTCTATAAATCAAGGATGATGAGCGAATACATTTATTATGGAAATCAAGCAAATAAAATATTTTTTGACGGTGGTTGAAGCAGGCAGTATTGGTAAAGCTGCTCAAAAACTCGATGTGGGTGCGTCAGCAATAAGTCAACAAATTAGCAAGCTAGAGCAAGAGCTAAGCATTCGCCTATTACAGCGTAATGCTTTTGGTGTGACCCCAACTCCGGCAGGCCTCGCCTTTTTAAAACATTCTCAACTGATTTTACGTCAGATTAACTTTGCGGTAGATGCTGCCCATTCGGCAAGGCTTTCAGGCCATGTGAGTCTTGGCTTTCCACCTACCATTACCGCTTTAATTGGCATCCCTTTAATGAAATTAATGTCTGAACGCTATCCAGACATTCGCCTAGAAATTGTGGAAACATTGTCAGGTAACCTGATTCAGTCGATTAATTCACGTCAGCTTGATATTGCCATTATTTTTACCAATGAAATTGACAAGCAATGGTCCATACAACCGCTGGTACGCGAGCAAATGTATTTAATGGCACGAAAAGAAGTGCTCGAAAAATACGGTCTTGCTGAGTGCATCAAAAGCGGCATTATTCGGTCTCAACAAATTGGTGATATTCCTTTAGTGTTGCCACGGCAGCGTCATAGCTTAAGAAAACTGCTTGAGCACAAGATTGGACAACTCAATGTCGTCTATGAAATTGATGGCTTGCACTTGCTGATGGATAGCCTGATTCACCTCGACCTTGCCAGCGTCCGCCCCGGAAGTGCTTGTCTGCAAGAGTACAAACACAAGCTTCAACTACTAAAATTGATCGATCCTGAAGTTGAGCGAATCAATTACTTAGTCAGCCTTGCCGAAGAAGAATTATCACCTGCTGCACTCGCTGCAAAATCGGCAATTAAAGCCTGTGTGAAAGAGTTGATTCAAAACCAAATTTGGCCATGTTCTGAAATTATTTTATAAAGGGTCATTAATTTTATTAAATACCTAATTAATTTTGCCCTCTCACTCCCTCCTGCTGTTTGAGATTACATTTTCATCTGAATGATAAGTGAATTTCTGTTTATCGAATTATAGATGTGTAGTTTGAACTGGAAACAAGGCATCACATTTTCTACAAAGGACACCTTTAAATCTCATCTCTAACCCATTTGCTATTTAGGTTTATTGAATGAGTCGATTTAAGGCCCTCTCTTGAAGATCGTGAATGTTTCCATTTTGTCAGGCCAAGGAGGTCTCCAATGGATGTCGTGAATAACCGTAGGGCTACTTTTAAAAAAATATTAAATGTAACGAGTGGCAACTTTTTAGAACAGTACGATTTTTTTCTTTTTGGTTTCTATGCCACTTATATCGCAGCAAAATTTTTCCACTCTGAAAATGAATATGTCTCTTTAATGATGACATTTACCGTGTTTGCTGCGGGCTTTCTTATGCGTCCTCTCGGCGCTATTTTCTTGGGTGCTTATGTCGACAGAGTTGGACGACGTAAAGGTCTTATTGTTACCTTGAGCCTTATGGCAATCGGAACCATCTTAATTACCTTTGTACCGGGTTATGAAACCATTGGTATTATTGCGCCAATTTTGGTGGTGATTGGACGTCTATTACAAGGCTTCTCGGCAGGTGTTGAATCTGGCGGTGTATCGATTTATCTAGCTGAAATTGCAACAGATAAAAACCGTGGATTTATTACAAGCTGGCAGTCTGGCAGCCAACAAATTGCGGTTGTGTTTGCAGCATTACTTGGCTACTGGCTCAACACCATTTTAACTCATGCTCAAGTGGGTGAGTGGGGCTGGCGTATTCCGTTCTTAATTGGTTGTTTGATTATTCCTTTAATCTTCTTGTTCCGCCGTACTTTAGAGGAAACTGAAGACTTTAAAGCACAAAAAACTCATCCATCGACCAAAGAAATTTTCAGCACGCTTGCAAGCAACTGGCGCATCGTACTTGCGGGCATGATGATGAGTGCGATGACCACAACTACTTTCTATTTCATTACCGTTTACACCACAGTGTATGCAAAACGTACTTTAGAAATGTCGGTAACAGATAGCCTTTTAGCGACTGTGTTTGTTGGTTTGTCGAATTTCTTCTGGTTGCCAATGGGTGGCTTACTTTCAGACAAAATTGGTCGTCGTCCTGTTTTAGTCGGCATTACGACACTTGCCATCTTTACAACTTATCCAGTTTTAAGCTGGTTGGTGAGTGATATTAGTTTCACCAATCTGATTATTACGCTTGCTTACTTCTCATTCTTCTTTGGTCTGTACAACGGCACCATGGTAGCAACCCTCGCCGAAGTGATGCCAAAGCGTGTACGTACAGTCGGCTTCTCTTTAGCTTTTAGTCTTGCAGCAGCTATTTTTGGTGGCATGACTCCAATTGCATGTACATATCTAGTTGAACACACAGGTAACGCAAGTACACCAGCATTCTGGCTGATGTTAGCAGCGGTATGTAGCCTGATCTCAAGCTTATATCTATGCCGTGGTTCCAAGCAGAAAAATTCTGAAGCAATTGCTGAACCTGTGAAGGTTAGCGCTTAAAACAACTACTTAACCTGAAATTTTAATGAACAGTACGGCGCATGTTGCAGCCGTACTGTGCTCTCCTATCATTAAAGCGAGATACTATGAAAAAGTCCCCTATCTTCATGACCATTTGCTTAGCTGGTGCAGGTTTAGGCTCAACGCTTGCTAACGCAGATACACTCGAAGTGATTAGCTCAGGCGGTTTCTATTCATCTATGGAAAAACTCATTCCAATATTTGAAAAGCAAACTGGTCATACGGTTCACCTTTCGTCTGGTTCATCAATGGGCGCGTCGCCAACCGCAATTCCAAATCGACTCGATCGTGGTGAACATTTTGATGTGATGGTGTTGGCTGCTCCTGAACTGAACAAGCTTGCAGAAAAAGGTTATGTAGACCCAAGTTCACAAAGTGCTTTAGTCAATTCAAGCATTGGCATGGCTGTGCCTAAGGGTGCACCAAAACCAGATATTAGCTCTGCGGCAAAATTCGAAAAAGTTTTATTAAATGCTAAGCACATAGGCTATTCAGCAAGTGCGAGCGGTACGCATCTTGAAAAAGATGTTTTTCCAAGCTTCCCACCTGTCGAATACAAAGTGATTTCTAGTAAAGCAGAAAAAGTGGTCGGTGACCGCGTTGCAAAACGTATTGCTGAAGGTCAGTTTGATATTGGTTTCCAGCAAATTAGTGAAATCAAACCTTTTACAGGCCAATATGGTCAAGTTGATTTAGTCGGTCCAATTCCTGCGCCTTATCAAAAAGTCACTGTATTTGCAGCAGGCATCGGTAAAAACTCTGAACATGAAAAAGTCGCAAAAGAACTCATCAAATTTGTGAAGTCACCACAAGCAACACAAATTATTGAAGAACAGGGTCTTGAGCAGGTTAAACAATAAAAGCTCTAAAAGGCAACATCTTGAGGTGATGTTGCCTTTACTCTGTTGGTGGTTTACTCAGCGTAATAGAACAAAATGAATAGCGATAAACCAGTGTAGAATAACCAATAAAGGACAATGTAGTATTTGCCGTGGAACTCAAACAATTAAAGTATTTTATTGCGGTGATCGAGTCAGGAAGCTTGGGTAAAGCTGCAAAAAATCTCGATATTGGAACTTCTGCATTAAGTCAGCAAATCTCAAAATTAGAAAGCGAGCTTTCGATTCGCCTGTTACAACGCACCGCTTTGGGAACGGTTCCCACCCCTGCGGGTTTGGCTTTTTTTCAACAGGTTCAACTGGCGCTTAGACACTTAGACCATGCCGTAGACTCTGCACATTCTTCACGCTTAAGTGGTCATGTCACCGTCGGTTTTTCACCGAGTGTCGCGTCGGTTATAGGCACGCACTTTTTAAAACTCATGAGAAACCGTTATCCCGACATTAAAGTCCGTTTAATTGAAGGCTTATCGGGTGATCTCAAAGCCTTGGTTAATGCAAGACAGCTCGATGTTGCAATCATCTTTAGTGACGATGTCGACCCACAGTGGGCCATACAACCTTTAGTCAAAGAACAGATGTTTTTAATCTCGCCAAAAGAAGTGCTGAGCCAGTACCACCTTGAGAGCTGTATCGACACTCAAACCATTACCCATCCACAACTAAAAGAACTTCCACTGATTTTACCGAGCCAACGGCATGGGCTGCGTTTGTTGCTCGAACAAAAAATTCATCAGCTTAAAGTGGCCTATGAAATTGATGGGCTACATTTGCTAATGGAAAGCATTAGCCAACTTGAAATGGCAACCATCCAACCTGCGGGTGCAGCATTAAACTCTCGGCAAGACTTATGTTTACTGCGCGTTCTAGAACCTGCAATTGAACGTATTAACTATTTAATTAGTTTATCTGAAGAAGAAATCTCACCTGCCACCTTAGCCACTAAAGTGGTGATTCGTGCCTGTGTGACCAACCTGATTAATGAAAAACGTTGGCCGGGTGCGGAGATAATAAACACTTAAGCCATTAGTGTTTATTTTTACTAAACACCCATTCAAACTCAGCCTCTCACTCCATCCTCTCTTTTAAAGCTACATTAGCCCTAGCTGAGAAAGGGAGAAATCCATGCATGATGTGATTGTAATTGGTGGTGGGAATGCCGCACTGTGTGCTGCGCTCACAGCAAAGGAAAATGGCGCTTCTGTGCTGGTGCTAGAAGCAGCACCTAAAGAATGGCGTGGTGGTAACTCACAACACACCCGTAACCTTCGCTGCATGCATGATGCTCCTCAAGATGTATTGGTGGATGCCTACCCCGAAGAAGAATATTGGCAAGACCTACTTAAAGTCACTGCCGGAAAAACCAATGAGCACTTAGCTCGTCTCGTCATTCGTAGCACGGCGACCTGTCGTGACTGGATGCGTAAACATGGCGTGAATTTTCAGCCACCACTATCGGGTGCTTTGCATGTTGCACGTACCAATGCCTTTTTTATGGGTGGCGGTAAAGCCCTCATTAATGCGTATTACCGTAGTGCTCAAGAACTTGGCATCGAAATTTTATACAACACAAAAATTAGAGATCTAAAGTTAAACCAAGGACATTTTGAAGCCGCAATTGCTGAAGATGGTCGTGTGTTTAAAGCAAAAAGCTGTGTATTAGCCGCAGGTGGTTTTGAGTCAAATCTAGAATGGTTAAGAGAAGCATGGGGACAAAATGAAAACGGCGAATGGCCTGCCGATAATTTCATTATTCGTGGAACCCGCTTTAATCAGGGTAACTTACTCAAATTTATGATAGATCAAGGTGCCGATATTATTGGTGACCCATCTCAATCCCACTGCGTGGCCGTAGATGCACGAGCACCGTTATATGACGGCGGCATCTGCACCCGTATTGACTGTGTTTCATTGGGTATTGTGGTCAATAATAAAGCCGAGCGTTTTTACGATGAAGGCGAAGACTTCTGGCCAAAACGTTATGCGATTTGGGGCCGTCTTGTTGCCAAACAGCCACAGCAAATTGCCTATTCCATTATTGACTCAAAAGCCATTGGTCGCTTTATGCCACCTGTGTTTGCGGGTGTAAAAGCAAATAGCATTCAAGAACTGGCTGAAAAAATCGGGCTAGATGCAAAAACCTTATGCCACACCGTAGAAGAATTTAACCAATCTTGCGTGCAAGGTACCTTTAACCATACGGTTTTAGATGACTGCACCACCAAAAATATTGTTCCCAACAAAACCCATTGGGCCGTTCCGCTCGATCAACCACCCTTCTATGCCTATGCGCTTAAACCCGGCATTACCTTTACCTATTTAGGTTTAAAAGTCGAAGACGATGCTGCTGTGCGTTTTAACAATAAAGCCAGCCGCAACCTGTTTGTCGCAGGTGAAATGATGGCAGGTAATGTACTCGGTCAGGGTTATACCGCAGGAGTCGGCATGTCGATTGGAACGACCTTTGGACGCATTGCCGGAAAAAATGCAGCCCACTATGCACTTTCACAAGGAGTTGAACATGAATGCTAGTACTAAAGCCCTAATTCCAGTTGTTCAGCTCTCTGACCATGAGCAGGAAGTTCAAAGAGCGCTACAGATTTGTAATGCTTGTCGCTACTGCGAGTCATTTTGTGCTGTATTTGCGGCGATGACTAAGCGCCTTGAGTTTAACCAAGCCGATATTCATTACCTCGCAAACCTGTGCCATAACTGTGGTGCATGTTTACATGCTTGCCAATACGCTCCACCACATGAGTTTGGTGTAAATATTCCACAAGCGATGGCACAAGTACGTTTAGAAACTTATCAAGAGTTTGCGACCCCTCAGCCTTTAGGCCGACTTTATAAGTCTGTCGGGATTCCTTTTGTCTCGGCATTAACACTTATTTTCTTTTTATGTATGTTAGCTGTGGTGTGGTACAAAGGCACTGACCTGTTTGCAGGCTACCAAGGTAATTTCTATGCGATTTTCCCGCATAACTTTTTAGCTCTACTTTTTGGAGCGACCTTTACAGTTGCGATTGTTCTGCTCGGCATTGGAATTAGTAAGTTCTGGCGACAAACATCTAAAGTCATTCATGGCAAAGTTGAAAAACCTGATCTTGTTCAAGCCACTCAAAATGTATTAACGCTTAAATATTTAGATGGTGGGCATGGCAAAGGCTGTAATGAGCAAGATGACCGTTATACCCAAATCCGCCGCGTGTTCCATCACCTTACTTTTTATGGCTTTATGCTCTGCTTTGCAGCCACAGGTGTAGCGACTTTATATCACTATTTCCTTAACCTACATGCGCCTTACCCTATTTTTAGCTTACCTGTGATTTTGGGTACTTTGGGTGGACTTGGCCTAGTGGTTGGGCCATCTGGCTTGCTGTATTTAAACCTTAAACGCCATCCATTACATGGTGACCGCGAGCAAAAACCTGTAGATCGAGGCTTTATCTTCCTTCTACTTATCGTTAGCGCTTCAGGGTTAGCACTCATGGCATTTCGCAATACCCCTTACATGGCACTTTTACTGATTTTCCATTTAGCCACGGTCATGACGTTCTTTATTACCATGCCATTTGGAAAGTTCGCACATGGTTTTTACCGCAGTGCTTCTTTACTCAAATTTGCCATCGAAGATCGTATTTCGAAGAAGTCATAATTTCACTCAAAAGTATTCACTATCTTGGCATAGTGAATACTTTTATTATTTTTCAGCTCAAAACACTTCATGCCTTCCCTACTTTTTACTATTTAAAATTCCCAAGCCATACATCGGCCACTTGGTGCTCGCTTTAATATTATTAATCAGCATCGCCACCAGAACTAAAGACACTGCACCGACCAAAACAGGGAAAATCAAGAAACTCCACTGGTAATGTATGCTGCTCGCGGTAAGCAAAATAACCAAAGGATTGGCCCCAGCAGGTGGATGAATACACTTAAAAACTTGCATGAGTGCAATGGCACAGCCCACTGAAAAAGCAATTGTAAAAATAGAAACTCCGACAAATTTTAGGAAAAACAAACCTACAAAAGCCGAGATAAGATGCCCAAATATAATATTTCTGGGCTGTGCCAAAGGTGATTGGGACACGGTATAGAGTAATACACAGGTCGCACCAAACGGAGCCATGATAAAGATATTGTGTGTGAGCTTACTCAACCACAAAAGTATAAAGATGCTCAATGTTCCACCAATAAGGCTTCGTAAAATATCAATTTTATTGGGCGATGGAGCCAGTTTTTCTTTGCCATAAAAGATCGAGAACATGGGTTGTATTCCTCAAACAAAAATTTGCTTTTTAAAAAGCATATAGATAAAATTCCAAATAGTACAGATCTGTACTATTTTATTTTTTGGAAAAGTTTTATGTCAAAATCTGCCTTAAAAATATTAGATACAGCCGAGAAGTTATTTAATGAAAATAGTTTTGTCGGGGTTGGTGTCGACCTGATTCGCGATGAATCCGGTTGTTCCAAAACCACCATGTACACGTACTATAAAAATAAAAATCAACTGGTTCAGTCTGTACTGATTGCCCGTGATGAACGGTTTAAGCAAAGTCTTTTAGGCTATGTGGGAGATGCAACGGGGTTAGAGGCCATCAATAAAATTCTTGATTGGCATACCAATTGGTTTAGGCAAGATTTTTTTAAAGGCTGTTTATTTGTAAGAGCGGTCGCTGAATCTAACCAAGATGATCAAGACATTATTTCTATTTCTAAAGCCCATAAACAATGGATTAAAGTACTGATTGCGAAAAACTGCAATATACCCAATGGTGAAGCCTTATCTGAGCTGATCTATACGGTGATTGAAGGCTTAATTAGCCGCTTTTTAGTCGATGGTTTCGATGAAACACTTGCGATAAACATGAAAAATTCTATTAATCAATTATTTAATATTCATCAAAATTAACATGAGAACTTAAAATGGAAGTGGACCATATTTTTATTTGTGTACAATCAGGCGCTCCCGAAGCTGAAACTTTAAAGAAATTTGGTCTAACAGAAGGTTCACCCAATAAGCACCCGGGTCAAGGTACTGAAAACATACGCTTTTTCTTTAAAAATAGCTTTATCGAATTAATCTTTTTAAATAATCCAGAAGAAGCCTCAAGTGATCTCACAAAACCCACTCTGCTTTTTGAACGACTCAGTGCTCAAGATAATATCGCGTCCCCTTTTGGTATTTGTTTTCGCCCTAAAAATAAAGATGATAACGGTGCAAAATTTCCTCATTGGGTTTACAAGCCAAGCTATTTACCAGCCAACTTAGAAGTGAACGTTGCCAAAGATTCTGTTGTGTCTGAACCCATGTGGTTCTTCCTTTCATTTGCTTCACGACCAGACCTTGCTGCAAAAGAAAAACAACAACCACTTGTGCATAGCAAAGATTTATCAGAAATCACCGCAATTAAGGTTTCTATTCCAAACCTTGAACAGCACCCTACTTCGTTACTGTTCAATACGCTTGATAGTTTTGAAGTGACTGATGGATTAGAGCATTTAATGGAAATTAGTTTTGATCATGAGCCTCAAGGAATGGTTCATGATTTCAGACCAGAGCTGCCGCTTATTTTTAAATATTAAAACTCTTATTTTTTTAATAATAAAACTGTGATTTATTGCAAATCACAGTTTCTATTTAAATTAAATCACATTAAAAGCAGCAATCAATTAAGCAATTTTTCCATCAATAATACCTTTCTCTTTTAACGTAGCCAGCTCCTCTGCTGTTTTAAATCTCGATAAGATTTGAGCAGTATGTTCACCCAACTCTGGCGGTGCATGATGATATTCAACCGGAGTATCAGACAACTTGATTGGTGAACCAATGGTTTGGAAGTTTTCATTTAAACGATGAGGAATATTCACCACCAAATTGCGGTGTACAATTTGTGGTTCAGCCAAAGCATCTTCAATAGAGTTGATAACACCTACGGGTACTTTAAGCGCATGAATCATCTCGACCCATTCTTTGGCAGTTTTCTGCAAAAAGTGCTTCGACAATAAAGGAATCAGTTCATTTCGATACTTTACGCGGTCTTGATTACGCACAAACTTTTCATTTTCGAGCAGCTCTGGGTAACCAATCGCAATACACAAATCTTTAAACTGCTTGTCGTTACCACACGCAATAATAAATTCTTTATCTTTGGCCTTAAAAGTTTGATACGGCACAATACTTGGATGTTGATTGCCCATACGCTGCGGTGCTTTACCCGAAGCTAAATAATTCATTCCCTGATTTGCCAATGCTGCGACCTGCACATCAAGTAGTGACATATCAATATATTGACCACGCCCTGTGTGCGAACGTGCAATCAAGGCCGCTTGAATGGCAATGGTTGAATACAAACCAGTTTGAATATCTACAACAGCCACGCCAACCTTTTGTGCACCACCGCCTGCCACATCATCAGGCTCACCGGTAATGCTCATTAAGCCTGACATACCCTGAATAATAAAGTCATAACCGGGTTCTTCCGCACGCGGACCATCTTGTCCAAAACCAGTAATCGAGCAATACACAATGTTCGGGTTCAGCTCACTTAACGAAGCATAGTCCAAACCATATTTAGCCAAAGACCCTGTCTTGTAGTTTTCAATTACAACATCGGCAGTCTTAGCAATTTCATAAATTAAAGCCTGACCTTCGGGTGTAGTAATGTCCACAGCAACAGAATATTTATTGCGGTTGGTACACTGAAAATAGCCAGATTCACGTGTCATGTATCCATCTTGATCGGGCATCCATGGCGGTCCCCACATGCGGGTGTCATCACCGACTCGAGGACGTTCAATTTTAATCACTTCTGCGCCAAGGTCTGCCAAGATTTGTCCACACCACGGTCCCGCAAGCACACGACTTAAATCTAAAACCCGAATTCCTTGTAATGCACCCATAACGATACCCTTATCTTTTTAGAAGGTACTCAACGCACCTTCTTGTCATTGTTTATGATTGTCTTTGTGGATCGTACTGACGATCTTTAATAAATAAGCCTGGCAATATACCCGCAACAAAATACGCAGCGCCCATCACAATAAAGGCCATGGTAAACGTACCACCCGATGCCAAGAAACCAATGGTGGCTGGTGCAATAGCAGCCCCGACACGACCAATGTTATAAGCACCGCCAATGGCTGTTCCGCGCACATCGGTTGAAAAACTTTCAGCCATATACGTCGCGTTCACACCATATGGAATGCCATATAAGAAGCCAAAGGTGATCAATAAATACAAAATATTGTCAGGAGTATTAAAGAAAATAATGATCGGCAAGAACACGGCGCTGGCAATTGTTCCAAACACGAAAACAGCACGGCGGTTAAATTTATCAGCAAGATAACCCGCTAAAATTTTGCCTAGAATCATTGCAGTATATGAACCCACCATATAACTGGTTAAGTTTTTAAAGTTCATATGCACTTCTGTTTCTAAATAACTTGGCATCCAGTTGTTAATGCCGTAATAACCAAACTGTAAGAAGAATGCTGTAGTCATCCACAACAAAAACATTTTACGGTGCTTAAAGTTATTAAAAATTTGCTTATAGATGCTGCTACTTTTTGGTTTTTCATCCACCACAATTTCTTTAGGCTGCCTATTGCCTTGTAAACTTTCAATTTTGGTGAGCTGCCAAGATTTTGGTTCTGGCACAAATCGTTGTAGGAAAATATTAACAAAAGCAGGCACCACGGTCAGAAAGAACAAAACACGCCAGCCATGATCGGGAATAATTGCACCAGCTAACAGCGTCGCAGCAATATAGCCCACTGTTTGGCCAGTCTGTAAAGTGCCCAATACTGTTGTACGGTAAGTTGTCGGCACATATTCAGCCATTAAGGTATTACAAGCCATATAGAGTGCTCCGATTCCTAAAGCACCAATAAAGCGTAAAGCCATAAATTGCTCGAAGCTTTGCGTAAAACCCAATAAACAAGTCGCTACCGAAAAGAAGGTCACCGAGTTGGCAATGGTCCGTACACGACCAAACTTGTCACATGCCCAACCACCCAAAATACCGCCAACGCCCATTCCTGCCAACGACGCACTACCCAATGCGCCCGCTTGAAAGGTACTTAAACCAAACTCTGTCTTTAAACTGGTTAAGCTATAAGACAGCAGCATAATATCAACACCATCGACCACCATCGCAAAATAGGCAAATAGCAACGCCCATTTCCATGTATGTGGTCCAATCTTTTCATATGTTCCAAGATTACTTGGAAATGTATTTCTTAACTCTTTCGATATTACTTGAACGTCATTGTTCATCTTTAGTTCCTCATTTTCCCAAATGAGTCATCGATGGCCTACTTATGTTTTCTGTATGACTTAATCTTCTATATTTTTCATCATCTTATATTCAATTTTAAGTACACAGAGGTACATCTTCACATGAGTATCCTTGCGATGAATCTTGTCATTATCCATAAATTTTTGCGTACAAAACCCTAAAGGTGCTCTTGAAAGAACACCTCAATTTTTTAAAAATGAATGAGTTAGTTACTAAATGCCGCGATGCCTGTTTGCGCACGACCTAAAATCAGGGCATGAACGTCATGTGTGCCTTCATAGGTATTCACAACTTCAAGATTAACCAAATGACGGGCCACACCGAACTCATCACTAATACCGTTTCCACCCATCATGTCACGTGCCATGCGAGCAATATCAAGCGCCTTTCCACAGTTGTTACGCTTAATTAAAGATGTGCCTTCAACTGACGCAATACCTTCATCTTTCATACGGCCAAAACGTAAAGCTATTTGCAAACCTAATGCAATTTCAGTTTGCATATCTGCCAGTTTCTTTTGAATCAACTGATTTGCAGCCAACGGACGGCCAAACTGTTTACGGTCCATTGTGTATCGATGTGCGGTATGCCAACAGAACTCGGCAGCACCCATTGCGCCCCATGCAATGCCATAACGCGCACTGTTCAAACAGGTAAATGGACCTTTTAAACCTCGAATTTCAGGGAACGCATTTTCTTCAGGTACAAAAACGTTATCCATTACAATTTCACCTGTAATCGAGGCACGTAAACCGACCTTGCCATGAATGGCAGGCGCAGATAGCCCTTCCCAGCCCTTTTCTAAAATGAAGCCTCGAATATCACCCACATTACCTTCAGTAGAAACTTCTTTTGCCCAAACCACAAATACATCAGCAATTGGGCTATTGGTAATCCACATTTTTGCGCCAGTTAAACGATAACCACCATCAACTTTTTTAGCACGCGTAATCATACTGCCTGGGTCTGAGCCATGGTCAGGTTCTGTTAAACCAAAACAGCCAATGTATTCACCAGTTGCCAATTTAGGCAAATACTTCTGCTTTTGCTCTTCAGTACCAAATTCATGAATTGGAACCATCACCAATGAGCTTTGTACACTCGCCATAGAGCGATAGCCCGAATCGACATATTCAATTTCACGTGCGACCAAACCATAACTCACATAGTTCAAACCTGCACCGCCATATTGCTCAGGAATGGTTGGCCCCAATAAGCCAAGCTCTCCCATTTCACGAAAAATAGACGGATCTGTTGTTTCATGACGGAATTGTTCGAGTACACGTGGTTGCAGGCGTTCTTGGCAATATGCATGAGCCGCATCACGAATCATACGTTCATCTTCGGTAAGCTGTTGCTCAATTAAAAATGGGTCTTGCCAGTTAAATTGAACTTTTGCTTTTTTTGTTGTCACCATGTGATTCATCGCATCCTCTGCTTGATTTGATCTTCTTTATTTAACTCGATGTTATGCGTGAAAAATGCAGTAATCAAACGATAAATCTTCATGCAGATATGCGACTTATGCATACTTAAAATAAGTAGGATTAAATTTAGATATTTAATTCGTTGTATTTCATTAAAAATGGCTTATTTTTAGACTAAACTCTGCTATCTGCATTTAGGTCATATGCTGTTTTGAAATATGAAGACAAATAAAAGGATTTTATTTATGCGAAGAAGCATCCCATCAATACAGGGCCTGATTTGCTTTGAAAGTGCAGCAAAACATCTAAGTTATACCTATGCTGCGCAAGAGTTATGTATTACCCAAAGCGCGGTCTCTCGCCAAATTCAGCAGTTAGAAGATTTCTTGGGTGTTGAATTATTCATACGTACTCGACATGGCGTTGAACTCACCATTGCAGGTCAACAATATTTTAAAAGCATTAAACCCTACTTATTAGGGCTAGAAAAATGTACGGCAGATGTGATTTCTCATAAGGGTTTAGGTGGAACATTAAAGTTAGGTGTGGTTCCCACCTTTGCAACGCGCTGGCTATTACCCAAACTTCATCTTTTAAATCAAAAACACCCTGAAATTACGGTTCACTTAGAGACCAGTACCAAACCTTTTTTATTTAATGACAATATTTTTGACGCTGCTATTTTTGCAGGCACACAGCAGCAAATTGACCACTGGCCCGGCATACAAGCGCATTATTTAATGGATGAAGAAATTGTACCTGTTTGCTCACCAAGACTAATCAAAAAGTATTTTCCAGATGCAGTGATGATCAATGAAAATACCTATGATTTAACTCCAGAAGATTTACTAAAAATTCCCCTACTGCAACAAACCACTCGACCTAGCATTTGGCAAGAATGGTTTCTGACTCACCAGATGCAGCACCCGAAGCCTTTTGATGGACAACGCCATGAGTTATTTTCAATGCTTGCCGTTGCTGCCAGTCATGACATGGGAATGGCCTTAATTCCGCAAATGTTGATTGAGTCTGAACTACAAAAAAAGGAACTGGTGATTGTTTCCAATAAAAAACTAAAAGGCAGCCGAAAGTACTACCTGATTCACTCGAGCCAAGACATCACACCGACCATTCAGAAATTTGTTGACTGGATTCACCACGAATTAGAGCAGCTAAAAAGTAACACAGCTCTATAGCTATTATTGAACACCCAATATTGCGATTTATACTCATAAAAAAAGGTTGTGATTAATGAGATCACAACCTTTTTAATTAACCGTAATTTACTTTGAATTAATGACTCATCAATTGAATATCTGAACCACTACGTTTCGGGTCAATCAAGATTTTGGCGTGCTGTTCAGGGTCACGTAATGCCTCAAATGCACTCGTAACACCTTCTAGGCCAACAACACCTGTAATTAGCGGTGAACAGTTCACTTTACCTTCTGCAATCATATGTAGCGCATCTCGAAACTCAAGCGGTGTATAGCCCAATACAAATTGAATTTCTAACTCTTTATTAATTGCAAGTGCGGGTTCTATTTTGTCACTTTGCATGCACACGCCCACCCCGACAATTCGGGAAAACAAAGGTGCACCTTCAATAATTTGCTGTAAAACACCCGGTACACCCACACACTCAAAAATAACAGGACGTTTTGGCAAAGCACCTAACTTATCAATCATGCGCCATCCATGCCACCACGGTAAGCGTGTCGCTTGTAACTTATCAAACAGCCCCATGCCCATGTTAATTGCATCAGATACATTGCCCAGCAAACCAAACTCTTTCCAGTTAGCAAATGGCGATGTCTCTTTAGGATCTACCACAATATCTGCACCACATTGCTCGGCAAGCTTACGGCGATTTGGCGAAAAGTCGCTGGCAACCACAGTTTTAACCCCAGCCGCTTTAAGCATTAATATGACACCTAACCCGACAGGACCACAGCCAATTACAATCGCAGGCTCACTGGTTTTCACACGACTACGGCGAACAGCATGCAAAGCAACCGCCATAGGTTCAGTCATGGCAGCACTATCTGCATTTAAGCCATTCGGTACTTCAAACATCAAGCTTGATTGAGCAAGTACCTGCTCGGCATAACCACCTGAAGCATTTGGAGAAAGCCCTGTAGATAAATAACCATGCTGATCTACATTTAAAAGAGGCATCGCACAAACGAGTGTATCGGCTTTAAATTTATGACGAGTTTTTGGGCCATAATCCAAAACTTTGCCACAAAACTCATGTCCCAGTACAAACGGGTCCGTAGACTTAGCTAAACCATTAAACCCGACACGTGCGGCTAAATCATGCATGTGGTCGCAGTGATGTTGCATATGCAAATCAGAGCCACAAATCCCGCATCGAACCACTTCTAATAACACCTGTCCTTTTGTAGGAGTTAATTTCGGTTGGTCCACCACTTGTAATTTTGCTTGATGACAAAGTACCGACTTCATTTGAACGCTTCCTATTTCTTCTTTTCATTTACTTGCCAGAAATAGATTTCTACAGATAAATTAATCGCTTTATCAGTTTGGTCTTTAGCAAGCCTTCACTCATATTTACAAGTAACAGACGAAATACCAATGACCATTCTTTAGCCAATCCATTGTTAAAGAGTCAACAGTAGGTAGGCTCAGCGAGATTAAAAACAATAAAAATCTTAGTGCTTGTATCTTACACAGACTGCGTTATCTTCTTAGGCCAGAACAATGTCATCAAAATTAAAACTTAAACGAATATCTTAAGTTCAAAAAACTCAACTAAACCCCTTTTCACAAAAACATAGCAAATCCAAACTTTTATCAGTGCCCCTAAACAGGCATGATGAATGGATACGAACAGATAAGAAGAAGCCTATGATTACAAAAACACTTCCCCTTACAGATATACACCGCCACCTCGATGGCAATATCCGTATTCAAACTATTTTAGAATTAGGGCAACAATACCATTTAGATTTGCCTGCCTACGACATTGAATCTTTACGTCCACACGTACAAGTGATTGACAACCAACCTGACTTATTAAGTTTTTTATCGAAGTTGGATTGGGGCGTAAAAGTATTAGCCAGTTTAGATGCCTGCAAACGCATTGCATTTGAAAACATGCAAGATGCTGCACAACAAGGCCTAGACTATGTAGAGCTTCGTTTTTCGCCGGGTTACATGGGCATGACGCATCAACTACCGCTTGAGGGAGTCGTTGAGGCGGTTATTGCTGGTGTGAAAGAAGGCAGTCAGATTTACGGGGTAAAAGCGAATTTAATTGGCATTATGAGCCGTACGTTTGGTCAAGAAGCCTGCGCAAAAGAATTAAATGCTCTACTTGCCCATAAAAATGATATTAAAGCGTTGGATCTTGCTGGAGATGAGCTTGGTTTTCCGGGCAACTTATTCATTGATCACTTTAAAAAAGCGCGTGATGCAGGTTGGCACATTACGGTACATGCAGGCGAAGCTGCCGGCCCAGAAAGTATTTGGCAAGCGATTGAAGAATTAGGTGCTGAACGAATTGGACATGGCGTTAAAGCAGTTCAAGATTTAAAACTTTTAGATTATTTGGCAAAACATGAGATTGGTATTGAGTCTTGTCTCACCTCAAATATTCAAACCAATACAGTTCCGTCTTTAGCAGAGCACCCATTAAAGACTTTTTTAGAACATGGTGTGCTTGCCACCATTAATACAGATGACCCTGCTGTAGAAGGCATTGAGATACAACATGAATATTTAAGTGCTGCCCCATTGGCAGGATTAACCCCTGAACAAATTTATACAGCTCAAGACAATGGACTTAAAATTGCATTTTTATCAGATAAAGAAAAAGATGAGTTAAGACAAAAATATCAGTAACAGAGAACAGAGAACAGAGAACAGAGAACAGAGAACAGAGAACAGAGAACAGAGAACAGAGAACAGAGAACAGAGAACAGAGAACAGAGAACAGACAGAGAACAGAGAACAGAGAACAGAGAACAGAGAACAGAGAACAGAGAACAGAGAACAGAGAACAGAGAACAGAGAACAGAGAACAGAGAACAGAGGTTATATGTATTAAGGATATGAGTTCAAATATTGGAGTGTGTATGAATTAAAATTTAAATATATAAAAACAAAAAAATTCCTTCTATCGTTAAGACAAGAAGAAATTCTTTTTAATATTTGGGATATTTCTAAAGCTTGAACGCTTTTAAATATGGTCGGAGCAGTAGGATTCGAACCTACGACCCCCTGGTCCCAAACCAGGTGCACTACCAGGCTGTGCTATGCTCCGAAATTGGGGTGAATGACGGGATTCGAACCCGCGACAACTGGAATCACAATCCAGGGCTCTACCAACTGAGCTACATCCACCATCAAATAGTTCTATGTACCAAGCTACCGAGTGGCGCGCCTGACAGGATTCGAACCTGTGACCATCCGCTTAGAAGGCGGATGCTCTATCCAACTGAGCTACAGGCGCTTAACCGATGATGCTTATCATGCGATACTTCGCCGATCTTAAAATATTATTTTAAGTGGTCGGAGCAGTAGGATTCGAACCTACGACCCCCTGGTCCCAAACCAGGTGCACTACCAGGCTGTGCTATGCTCCGATCTATCTCAGCTTTTGTTGTATCGCACATCGTGCGGTACGGTGTGCATTCTAGGCGCGACGCCCTCAGACGTCAACACCTATTGTCAAAAAAAGTTAAAAATCCTTATCAAATGTATATTTAACAAGCATTTTGAGGTTTTTTAACGCTTTAACGATGCACTAAAGGCTAACATTCGATCTAAAGGCATTTTGGCACGTTCAGCAAGCGCTGGTTCGACGTGTATTTCCTGATCACCTTTTTGTAAAACTTCTAAAATTCCATCGAGTTCATTCATTGCCATCCACGGACAGTGAGCACATGAACGACAAGTTGCGCCCTCACCTGCTGTTGGCGCTTCAACTAAAATCTTATTTGGTACAGCTTGCTGCATTTTGTAGAAAATACCACGGTCAGTTGCCACGATAAGTCTTTCATTTGGCAAAGTCTGTGCAGCTTTAATCAATTGAGAAGTACTACCTACAGCATCTGCAATGTCTACAACCGATTCTGGCGACTCTGGATGTACCAATACAGCCGCATCTGGGTACAGTGCTTTCATGTTGGCAATGCCACGTGCACGGAATTCTTCATGCACAATACATGCGCCATCCCAAAGCAACATATCAGCACCGGTTTTCTTTTGAATATAACGACCTAAGTGCTGATCTGGTGCCCAAATAATTTTTTCACCTAAGCTATCTAGGTGCTCAACAATTTCGACTGCACAGCTTGAAGTCACCACCCAATCTGCTCGTGCTTTAACAGCAGCCGAGGTATTGGCATAGACAACTACGGTGTAGTCAGGGTGCTGATCACAAAAGGCAGTGAACTCATCAACCGGACAACCTAAATCGAGTGAACAAGTCGCTTCGAGTGTCGGCATTAAAATTGTTTTTTCAGGAGACAGAATTTTTGCTGTTTCTCCCATAAATTTAACACCTGCCACAACCAGTGTAGAGGCGGCATGATCTCGTCCGAAACGGGCCATTTCTAAAGAATCAGAAACACACCCACCTGTTTTTTCGGCAAGTTCCTGTACTTCAGGGTCGCAATAGTAATGAGCAACAAGGACAGCATCACGTTTTTTGAGCTCTGCTTCGATCTGAGCAAACTTTTGTTGTTTTGCTTCTTCACTTAAGCGGTTGTCTTTTGGCTCACCTAAACGGTCTAAATGCGCTTGTACAATGTTTTTTGCATCGTTGGCAATTAAAGTCGCATCACTCATAAAACGTCTTCTCTATCCTTCATGCTGGCATACCTGCTCGCATATAACGTTACTGCTTAAATGATTTACTAACTTGAATCATTTAATATCAAAAGATGGGGCTAATAAAAAAGCCTCTTTGTCGAGGCTTGATTATAACTGATATTTAAGAACGGTAATCAGCATTAATTTTGACATAGTCGTAAGATAAGTCACAGGTATATACCGTGTCTTTGGCCTGACCGCGTCCTAAATCAACTCGAATAGTAATTTCTGTTTGTGCCATAACACGCGCACCCGCCTCTTCGGTATAGTCCTCGGCAGCTCCACCATCTTTACAGATTTGTACATCATCTAGCCATACCTGAATTTTAGACACGTCTAAGTCTTTAACACCTGCATAGCCAATCGCAGCTAAAATACGGCCCCAGTTCGGGTCAGATGCGAAAAGCGCGGTTTTTACTAACGGCGAATGAGCAATACTATAAGCAATATCACAACATTCTTGAGTGTTGCCACCGCCTTCTACAGCAACAGTAATAAACTTCGTTGCACCTTCGCCGTCACGTACAATTAACTGTGCTAAACGATTCATAACACGAGCCAGTACTTCTAACACTTGAGCATATCGTGCATCGTTAATTGAAGTAATTTCAGCTCCACCTACCTGACCTGTTGCCACAAAAATACAAGAGTCATTGGTTGAGGTATCGCCATCAATCGTAATACGGTTAAATGAATGCTCAACCGTTGTCTTTAATAAGCTTTGTACTAAATCACGGCTAATAGGTGCGTCTGTAGCTACAAAGCTCAACATGGTTGCCATGTTTGGACGAATCATGCCAGCGCCTTTACTAATACCTGTCATGGTATAAGTAATACCATCTAGCTCAAATTGTTCAGATGCGCCTTTTGGTACTGTATCTGTGGTCATAATGCCAGACGCTGCATCATACCAAGCAGCCTCTTGCAAAGTGTTTAATGCAGGTCGAAGTCCAGCGAGTAAACGCTCCATTGGAAGCTGCTCACCAATTACACCTGTAGAAAACGGTAAAATTTCTGAGCTGTTTACCCCAGCAATCTCAGCTAATTTTGCGCAAGTATCTTGAGCATTTTTCAAGCCTGTAGGTCCAGTACCTGCATTGGCATTACCCGTATTAATCACTAAATAGCGAGGATTACCTTGGGTAAGATGGGCTTTAGAGACATGAACAGGTGCAGCACAAAATGCATTTTGGGTAAATACACCTGCAACATTTGAACCTTCTGCAAACTCAAAAATGACTAAATCTCGTCGGTTTGGGTAACGTACATATGCTTCTGTTGAGCCAATTTTTACACCTTTTACCACATGCATTTGTGGCATTGTTACGTCACCGACAGCCATTTTTAGAACATCCAGAGTTTGTTATGAATAAGATCAATATTTCAAAAAAGCGATGCAATGAAGCACCTTCTTCATGAAATATCAGTGTTAACAGCTTAGTAGAAAAGACTAAAAAAATCGAGCGCAAAACGGCTCATTGTTGCTCTAGCTTTAATAAAATATCTTTCTTATCAAGACCACCAGCAAAACCAACTAATGCCCCACCCGCACCAATTACTCGGTGACAAGGCGCAATAATCGAAATCGGGTTTTTCCCATTTGCAGCGCCCACTGCTCGTACAGCTTTTTCATTACCAATTTGAAGTGCAATCTCTTTATAACTTCTTGTTTCCCCATAAGGGATGGTGAGTAACGCAGCCCACACCTGTTTTTGAAATGCGGTTCCTTCGAAATCTAATGGCAAAGAAAACTCACAGCGCTTGCCTTCAAAATATTCTTCTAATTGTTGCTCAGTCTTTAATAAAACTGGATGTTCAACTTGTTCGACCAGCTCAGCCAGCCGAACACGTTTTGGATTTTCATTGTCCCAGAGTACTGCCACTAAAGCATTTTCATTCGCAACTAGCTTTAATTGCCCAACAGGCGAATTGATATACTTATAAGACAGCAACATAGTTTATTCTCTTAGGACGGTGACGAAATTTTCATTAAAACCAAACCTGACACAATGAGTACAGCGGCAATCATTCGCATAGCTCCAATTGGTTCATTGAGAAAGAATATGCCCACTAAAAATGATCCAATTGCGCCAATTCCTGTCCAAACCGTATAGGCAGTACCAAGAGGTAAAGTTTTCATTGATATTGAAAGTAGAACTACACTCAAAATCATAAAAACTACGGTAATAATACTAGGGGTTAAGCGTGTAAAACCTTCAGACATTTTCATAGAATATGCCCAAATGATTTCAAATACACCTGCTAAAATTAAAATAGCCCAAGCCATAACATTCACTAATTTTTATATTGTCAGGTCGTCCCGACATGATGACCCATTATGGGGGAGGTCGTTCCTCCTTTATGTGAGGACTCAGTTTACTTTAAAATAAAAAATGAAGGCAAACTCTATCTAAAGCTTACCTAGCTTAGAAAATATTATTGGTTTTTTAACTGTAAAATTTTTCGGGCACTATTCAAAACAAATAAAACAATAATCAGTCCAATAATTAAATCAGGATAAGGAGAACCCGTAATAGCAACCAATATTCCCGCAACAATAACACCTAAATTTACGATGACATCATTTGCAGAAAAGATATAACTCGCCTTCATGTGCGCCCCGCTCTCTTTATGGTCACTCATTAAATAAAGGCAACTAATATTGGCTGCAAGAGCTAATCCACCAATCAAAATCATCAAAATTGAAACAGGTTCACTGCCATATATAAAGCGGCGCAGGACATCAATTAACACAATTATGGCTAAGCCGAACTGCAACCAACCTGACAAATGTGCAGCCTTTAATTGAGCATTAAGATTTTTACCTACCACAAATAAGGCAATACCATAGATTGCAGCATCTGCGAACATATCGAGTGAATCGGCGATTAACCCTGTCGATGAAGCAATAATGCCTGCCATAAACTCAATGACAAACATGACCCCATTAATAAGTAATAACCATTGTAAAACTTGCTTTTGTGCTGCATTCATTGAAGAACTGGCTCTAACCTTTTTAGGTTTTTCAACAGGTTCATAATGTGGCTGCGTTTGTTGTAACTCGGCTCCTAATCCTAAACGTTGTAGGCTTTGGGTAATCATTTCAGCTTGAGCACTGTGATAAATCGCCAAATGGCGTGCCGGTAAGTCAAAATTAAGTTCCTGAATATCGTCAGCGTAAGAGGCTAAAGCCATCCGTACCATTTGCTCTTCGGCTGCACAATCCATGTGAGGTATATGATAATAACTCACCCATTGGCTCTTCTTAGCCACAGGTTCACTAGGGGTAGAATACTCCTGAGAAGGCATGCTTGAGCACCCGCAACTAGAGCCACTTTTACTTAAATGTATTTGATTCTCTTGTTTTTCTAAAGCCATCTGTGCACCATAACTGACACAAAAAACAATGCCATTAGTATAAACCAATGGCATGTCGTTAAGCTTACTTTTTGTTCTGCAATTAGAATTTAAGTGTTAACCCTGCTCCATAATACCAACCATGTTCAGAATCAGTTCCAGTTTGCCAAGCAGTTTGTTTTAAGCCTTTTTCATAGCCATAACCGAAATCAACAAATGGCATGACCTTTTTGTTGATTTCATAACGGGTTTGAAAGCCAGCTTGTAAACTCGATAAACCTGTTTTACTGGCATAACGAGATTCATCTTGAAAAACAACGTCTGCTTTTAAATAAGGTTTACCAATCAACTTTTGGGTAAAGAGTAAGTCTCTTTCAGTTTCTAAGCTTAGCTTCCACAACTGATCTTCACCGGCATAGAGATAGGCATCGGTTTCAAAAAAGTAAGGTGCCATGCCATGTAAACCAACTACACCAGCCCAGCGATCTTGCTTTTGGTCTTCCCGCTGTAAACGCTCATAGTTTACACCGGCCTGTACATCCCAATAGTCAGCTACATTTCGGCTGTAAAGCACTGAACCGCCATAATTAGTATCTTCTGACTCGGCCTTTTCAACATGGGCTTTAATGAACAATTTATTTTCATCCGTTCCCACCCAAGTTTCTAATTCAGAAGAAAAACTCCCTTCTCCCTCTTCATTTTGAGTCCAGCCCGTATCAATCGTAGTCGCCTGATAAACCTGACCACCATGTTCGCGTAAATGATCATGTGTTAAAGGTTCTTGAGCAAAACTAAATACAGATACGCTCGAGAAAGCACTGCAACATATCATTTGAGAAAATAACTTAGTGATGCGCATGACTAGCTCCTTTCTCATTTTCAGATTGAACAGGTGCTTGAGATGTTGGTTGTGCCCCATCATTCACTTGAGCCACAATCAACTTATTCATCATCCCTGCACTCATGTGATAAAGCAGATGGCAATGAATCGCCCATTCTCCTGATGCATCGGCTGTCAATAACGCAGTAACGGTCTTTCCTGGTGGAACAATAACGGTATGTTTATTGGGTAAGTTTTCAGCTTGTTGACCATTTTCCAATTGCATAAACATGCCATGTAAATGCATTGGGTGAGCCATCATGCTGTCATTCACGAACTTCAAGCGAATACGTTCGCCATATTTAACTTGTAATGGCTCAGCTTCGCTAAATTTCTTGCCATTAATGGTCCAGATATAACGCTCCATGTTGCCGCCTAAACGAATAACTAATTCACGTTCTGGTGCACGCGTGTCTGGCTGAGGTGTTAAAGATTGCAAATCACTATATTGCAGTGCTTTCATTCCCGTTGGTGTTGAAGCATTTGCCCAGCCATAAACTGGCTCATCTTTTTTAGTCGTACTTTCAGATTGAGCTGGCATTTCATGATTCATATTCATCATAGCGTGATCATGCTCGCTAGATGGCTTTGCCTGCATATCGTGTTTCATTTCAGGCATCGCTGACATGTCGTGCTTCATTTGCATCATAGAATGATCATGTTCTTCAGATGACATATTTTTCATGTCATGGCTCATGTTCATCATTGTGTGATCATGATTGGCATGGCTTGTCTCTTTTTTGATTTCAGGCATGGTCGACATGTCATGTTGCATGTTCATTTGATGGCCAGCATGTTCATCACTTGATCCATCACCATGACTCATGCCCATATCATCCATGGTCAATAAAGATCGCGGACGTGGCTGTGGCATTTGAATTGGACCAACCGCCTGAGTATTTTCATCATGCAAAGTACCGATAGCAAAGCCGCTACGGTCAATTGACTCAGCCTCAATCTGATAATTTGCCTGTTTAGGTTCAACAATCACATCATAGGTTTCGGCTGTGCCAATACGAAACTCATCAATTGCTACAGGCTTGACTGGCTGGCCATCTGCACTCACGACTGTCATTTTTAAGTTTGGAATTCTGACATCAAAAAATGACATTGCAGAGGCATTAATGAAACGTAGTCGGACTTTATCGCCTGCCTTAAAATCACCTGTCCAATTTTGCTGCGGTGTCTTACCGTTGACTAAGAAGGTATAACCCGTCACATCAGACATATCGGTTTTTAACATCCGCATCTGGTTCCACATCGAACGATCTTGCCAAGTTGCTTTTAAACCTTGTGCTTTAACCTGCTTCCAGACATCAGATACAGTTTCACGGCGATTTTGATAATACTCAGCAGATTTTTTCAAATTCTTCATAATGCTATCGCTAGATGAATTATGAAAATCTGAAAGCATCACAACATAATCACGGTCAGTTTTTTCATGCGCTGCAACTGGTGTTCTCCCTTTCGGATAAATCACGAGTGGGCCATATAAACCGTCTTGCTCTTGGCCTTTACTATGGGCGTGATACCAGTAAGTGCCGTTTTGTTTCACCTTAAAGCGGTAAACAAAATCTCCGTTTGGAGCGATTCCTTTAAAACCATTGAAACCCGGTACGCCATCCATTAACCCTGGCAATAACAAACCATGCCAGTGCAAAGACGTATCCTGATTCTTTAATTGGTTATGCACATGAATAACAGCATCATCCCCTTCTTCAAACTCAAGGAGTGGTGCTGTAAATTTTCCATTTACTGTAATTCGCTTTAGCGGTTGACCAGTAACATTTACCTGTTGTTCATTAATATTAAGGTGATATTCCTTAATTGCCGCGAGGGACCATGGTGAAACCAATAGCCCAAATACAGCGACTAAGCTGCTAATTGTTTTATGAGACATTGCTGTAATCCTTTTTAATTAAAAAATAAGTAAGAAAGGATTAAGCTTTAGGAGGACGTAAAATTTCTTGCCAGTATCCGGCTAAATGCTGAGCCTGATAAATACTGCTAAATTGAGAGGATATGGGAACAAATTGTGATTCAAGGTCTGGTACAGCTTGCTGCAATGCCAGATTCACAATTTGACAATGTACGGGGTTACAGTCCTTACAATGCTCACCGTGCGAATGAAGAGACTGGGTCATGGCTTGATGACATACAGTCTGATCATCTGCTTGAACATGTACAGAGTGATCAGTCATTTTTTCACTATGACATGGCATAGTGTGAAGATCATACTGCATAGGCGTCTGAGCAATAGACACACCACTCCACCCAATGACCAAAGTCATTAGGAACACAAACCAAGCATACTTGCGTAGGTGTTGTAGGGCCATTGTCGTATATTACCTAGAGCAAACGGATAATCTTAATAGTACTAGCATAACCAAGTTTCTACTGATATACAATTTTCAACTCTAGGCAATTGATCTTCATCAATTAAGAAAATGGAGCTTCATGCTTAAGCATTAAATCGATCACTTGCAATGCACCCTCATGCTCATTACTCGCAGCCGCATAAGGCGCTACTGCTTTTAAAGCTTCTACTGCATTTTCAACCGCAAACCCATAACCCACTGCTTTAATCATTTGTATGTCATTATTATTGTCGCCAATCGCAACGACTTGATCAGGTTCAACCTTCCATTTTTCTAATAAAAGCTTCAAACCATGTGCTTTATGCTGGTCAGGAAGAATAAGATCGATAAAGTCAAAACCACTTGAAACGGGAACTAATAATTGATCTGCAACAAAACTTTGCTGCTGAAGATCTTGAAAAATAGCAAAACTTTCGTTTTTCTGAGCAATAAAAGTGATTTTGCACACTAAATCTTTTAATGCATAAAAATCCTCTACAACTATTAGCTTTTCAAAGTATCGAGCGACCTTAGCATAGTCATCGGCCTGCATAGACTTGTGTACATAAGCGCTCTGCTTTCCGCAGATCACCATTTTAGATGTATAGGTTGAATCAATTGCTTTTAATGTCTCAATAAATTGTTGCTGACTTAAATGAGCAAAAGCTATTTCTTGCCCTGCATCTACAACATGTGCACCATTTTCTGCAATAAAAGCAATTTCATGACTAATTTCTGGAAAGTAGGTAACAAGCTTTGCAAGTTGGTTACCACTGGCAACCACAAAATGAATATTATTTTGTTTGAGTTGTTCGTACTGTTTTAAAAAACGTGCTTTGTTGTACTGCTTCTTAGAATTAAGAAAAGTCCCATCCATATCTACCGCTAAAATTTTTATCGTCATTAATTATCTAGATCTCTTACTAAAAACTTATTAAACCAAATTTAGCTTTATTTTTCATGACACTTTTACAGTTTTACATCCATATATTTCTTAAAAGGCGTCCACACAATATTATCGTTTTTTGCACTGGTTATTTTTTAGTAAAGCTTAATAAAAAATCAGGTAATAAAATATCCAACTCGCATAAAAAAAGAACGCCAAAACGTTCTTTTTTCATACATTCAGCCTAGAGAATAAGCAGTTGATCTAATTTTGTTTATTTTACCAACATCTTATCCATATGGTTATCAACACAGTTATCCATACAGTTATAAACAAAGTTATCCACAAGCCTACCCTTGATTAAGCATACTTTTTTAAGCGTCAACACTACCTACTTTCGCAAGCTCTGCACGCATTTGATCAATTACAACTTTATAATCTGGTTGACCAAAAATGGCTGAACCAGCAACAAACATATCTGCACCAGCTTCTGCAATTTCACGAATATTTGCAGGGCCAACACCACCGTCTACCTCTAAACGAATATCACGACCACTCGCATCAATAATTTTACGAGCTTCACGCAATTTTTCTAAGGTCATTGGAATGAACTTTTGCCCACCAAAGCCAGGGTTCACACTCATGATTAAAATTTGGTCAACTTTATCAAGTACATAATCTAAATAGTGTAATGGCGTTGCAGGGTTAAATACTAAACCGGCTTTTGCACCACCTGATTTAATCAGCTGTAATGAACGGTCAATGTGATGAGAGGCTTCTGGGTGAAACGTAATAATATCAGCACCAGCTTCCAGAAAATCTCCAATAATGCGGTCAACCGGAGACACCATTAAATGCACATCAACAGGTGCTTTAATTCCATAATTTTTTAAAGCCTTACAAATGCCAGCACCAAAAGTTAAATTTGGAACATAGTGGTTATCCATTACATCAAAATGCACTACATCTGCACCTGCGGCTAACACTTTGTCTACATCTTCGCCTAAACGAGCAAAATCGGCAGATAAAATAGAAGGAGCAATCAAATAAGGCTTGGACATAAGTGGATGACCTGGCTAAGAGTTTAAGGAGAGGCTTAAAATTATAACAAAAAACCGCCTACTTGGCCTGCTCTTCCTTGCTCAAATCGCAACATTTCAAACTTGCAACGTAACGTTGCAACATTAGAATGCTAAGCGCTAAATGAATTTGTTAAGGTACATTAAAGTAATGTGAGGATTGATAATGAAAAGCACAACTCATCTATTAACAAACGATGGCAAACGTATTGCAAAACGTCTAGTTAATCATTGGAAACACAAATTTGAAGTACAAGAGACTGAACAAGATTTCAAAATTTTAATGCCTACAGCAACCATTACGCTTGCACCAGAAACAGAGCAGCTAAACGTTGCTATTGATAGTCAGCTAGATGACCATGACCACTTAGAAAAAGTCGTGCTTGATCATCTAAACCGCATGGCTCAACAAGAATTTCAGGTGGAATGGCAACATTAATTAGCCATTTACCTTTTCTAACTGGATTGCATGAAACTGTAAATGCTCATCCATAAAGGTTTGAATAAAGTAATAGCCATGATCATAGCCAGCATGTTGTCTTAAAGTTAAAGGTTGTCCTGCTTTTAAACATGCTTGCTTAAATTTTTCAGGGTGAAGCTGTTCATAAAATTGGTCATCCAATCCCTGATCAACCAAAATTTCGTCAAATACTGCACCATTTTTCAAGACTAAAGCTGTGGCATCATGAGCAAGCCAGCTTTCGCGATCTGCACCTAAATAATGACTAAAGGCTTTGTCTCCCCATGCACATTCAGTTGGTGCACAGATCGGTGCAAAAGCAGATACAGACTTGAACTTCTCAGGATATTTAAAAGCCAAAGTTAATGCGCCGTGGCCACCCATTGAGTGCCCAAAGATACCAACTTGTTGAGCGTTTACAGGAAAGCTTTTCAAAATGAGTGGATATAACTCATCAATCAAATAGCTTTCCATTTGATAATGCTCAGACCAAGGTGTTTGCGTTGCATTAATATAGAAACCCGCGCCTTGACCTAAATCCCAATTATCCCCTGCTGCAACCTGCTCTCCACGAGGAGAAGTGTCCGGTGTAATCAGTATTAGGCTTAATTGTGCCGCCATATGTTGTGCGTGCGCTTTTATGGCAAAGGTTTCTTCAGTACAAGTTAAACCTGCTAAATAAAACAAGGTTGAACAGGGTTTACCTTCTAAAACTGCTGGTGGCAAATACACACCAAACTTAGCTGGCCCTTTTAATAACTGAGATTCAAATTGGTAAACACGTTGCTCACCTTCAAAGCAGCGGTTTTTTTGCAGGAGTTGCATCGTTTTTGGCCTCTGTTTTTGTTTGAGCAATATCTACACTACCAGTATTTTGCTGAGGAAATAGATACTTTTCCAATTGAGGTAGCATAAGTTCCATATTTTTACCAATCATCCACTGAGGCTCTGAAGGTTCTACACCTTGAGCCACTTCCCATTTGGTTACCGTTTGCTTAGCTGTACTAAACGAATCTTTCATCGAAGATTGCTCTCGCATAGCCAAATCAAAGAAAGCTCGACCAAAATAGGTATAGTCCGCTTCGTTATTACATCCAAACGAAGTTTTATCAGCAGCAGAGGCAGTAATAATTAAAGTATCAGGAGACTGTAAAGCAGGAATAAAGCTTCCTGAATAACAGGCAGAGATGACAATCACACGCCAGCGAATGCCGGATTTATCAAGTGTTTCACGCAACCATTTAGGGTCTACTTGCCCTAGATCTAATGGTGCATTTTCAATTTCAAAGTGATTCTGTTCACCATGTGAAGTCATATATAGAAATAGCACATCACTATCACGGTTCATTTGTTGCCCCATACGGCGTAGGGCTAACTCTATACTGGTTTTAGAGGCAATTGGAATTTCTGTGCGCGTATCTGGATTATTGACCAACATCATCGAACGCCCAATCGTTCCGAAACGTGTATCAAACTGTTCTTTAATACGGACTACTTCCGATTTAAAAACATCTTGGTAGCTATCACCTGCCACGCCTAAAAAATACCAATGACTTTTTGCCTGCTCACCATATTGGACTTGCTCTAACGAGTCATTCAGTAGCTTACTTTGTGCATAAAAAGCATCTTCAGCAAATGTTGGAGCTGAATCTTCGACCTTCCAAATCGGTTGATCTTTTACAGAAAGTTGCCACACCACCATCGTCGCAATAGTCGCAACCATGACGAGTGCACGTTCCCACCAAGGCCACTTGAGCTCGCGTGAGAAAACCCAAATCACCGCTAAACTTTGCCATACGAACAAAGCCACAAATAGGCTTGGTAAAATTCCGTTATAAATAGCATCTGGAATAAAGTTGAGATAACCGTTAGAACCTAAATACTGAATTAAACATTGAATTAATAAGATATTTGTATCTAGAACCAACCAAAGTAAAGCTGGTACTAGCATTAAGCGAGGTTGGTTAGTGCGCTGTGATAAAAATATACCGACAATTAAAGCAATAAACGGCCAAAGTGCGTAACCAATTAAACCTTGTGAATTGAAATCACCGATTTGACCAGCCACAAGCCAGCTATAAAGAGAGTTAGTACATCCCCCTAAAATTCCCCAGACAATGAGCTGAAGAATTGATGGATGTACAATTTGTAAAGAACGTCTTGATCCCAAAAACAGCCACATTCCGGCAATTTGGTTGCTTTTAAAATCATGCCAAAAGTTAATGGAGGGTTTAAGATCAATCATAGAAGGTTTTCAAAAATTTCGTTTTTGTCAGGCATATTAAGTGTATGCCTGCTAAGAATTTTAGCAATCATGCTTTTGAACTATATCACATATATTTGTGCATTATTCAAGCAATAAAACCTAACCTTACATAAGCCTACTGAAAATACGCATCAAAACGACAAGCATCTCCTTGCCATTGATGAGCTGGCTCCTGATTTGCCAAGAAAATAGCATGGCGTGGCCGTTTAACCACTACACGTTTAGCAACTTTCTGTGCCAAAACCAGCAAATTATCCCCCAAATCCATCTCACCATCTTCGGGTAAAAGTAGATGTAAAAGCTGCATCTGTTTTTTAACTTGGGCTTGCTTTTTGATGGCTTGATGATTCTGGTCACGCTGCGGAAACATCGGGTCTAGATAAACCACATCAACCATTTGGGCTGTTTGCTGCAACTGTTGTAAATAACTTGCAGAGTCAGCAAAGATCAGTTGAATCCGATTCATAAACTGGCTTAAAAAGCTGTCTTGTTCAGCTTGTACTTTTGCATCTTCAAGTAAGGTAAATAAAATCGGATGGCGCTCAACCAATTGTATTTGTGCGCCAAGATAAGCCATGAGCAAACTATCGTGTCCTAAACCAGCCGTAGCATCAATTAAGATAGGTTTTTCACCTAACTGACAAGCCCGAGCAATCATTTCTGATTTAAGACTTGCACGTTTTAAACGGGAAATTTCGGCTTTCCAGTCGGGCTGCATTTTCATGCCATTTGCAGATAACCATAGCCCGTTTTCATCTACACAAAGTGCCAACTCAGGATTTAAACGCAAAAAACGTGAATTAAGCTTTTCAACTGGCTGCAAATCGACAGTCACACCTCTAGAACAAAGCGCAGCTTGGTAGTGCTGTGCTTGCTCTTGAAAATCTACTTCAAAATATATGTGCATGAGTAGTGCCTTTATTTTGCTTTACCCTGATCTGCTATTTTTTTCCATGCATCATCACGTAAATAAACTGGCAAAGCATGTTCAGCATCAACCCACTGCTTTTGCGCTGCATAAACACGTGCAATAGAAGCAATGTCTTGTGCAGTTGCAGTGATTGTTTGATGTTGTGCATCAGCTTGAAGGAGCTTCGCACCCGAACCAATTAAGCAATGCTTTGCATAAGCAGCCGCTTGCTCATAGCCCATTAATTTTTCTTCATCAATACATTGCATAATTCCATGCTCATCTAGAACAAAACTTGCAATATAAACTTCATTCATACGAGCATCGAGAACCGCAGTCACCTGTTCTAAACCTTCAAGTCGGTATGCGGCTTGTGCTAAAGCTTGCAGACTCGAAACGGGAATAACGGGTAAATCTTGTGACCATGCCAAAGCCTGAGTCACAGCTGCATTAATTCGGACACCACTAAAAGAACCCGGCCCACGGCTAAAGGCAATTGCATCCAGACCAGCAACCTCAAGACCTGTTTGTTGTAGCCCCTGCTCAATCATCGGCAAAATGGTCTGGGTTTGTGCTTTCGCCCGCGTATCGAGTTGAAAAAACAGTTCTTGGGTTTCATCGACTAATGAGATAGAACACTGCTCATTTGCAGTTTCCAACGCCAGCAATTTCATGCACAACCTTAGTATTAAATCAGATTAAAAACGAGGGTTATGATACCCCACTCGGCTCTGATAGGCGAGTCGTTCTCTGTCTAAATAAAAATGCCAAGATTTAACTTGGCATAAAAATATTTTGCTAAAAAAGAGTTAAAAGTGAAATTCTTTTAAATCACTATAACTTTTAAAATGTTCAGCATAATGCAATGCACTCAACCGTATTTTTGCAGCACCGTCTTCATCTAAAGTCTTAACAATTTTGCCGGGCGATCCCATCACCACTGAATTATCTGGAATGACTTTCCCTTCAGGAATTAAGGCATTGGCTCCGATAATACAATTTTTGCCAATCACAGCTCGATTTAAAATTACGGCGTTCATGCCAATCAAACTATTATCACCAATCGTACAACCATGCAGCATAACTTTATGTCCGACCGTGACATATTCACCAATATTTAGCTCAAGTCCAGCATCGGTATGTAAAACTGAATTTTCTTGAATATTAGAGAAATCACCAATTCGAACTACACAGTTATCAGCACGAACTACTGCACCAAACCAGATGCTGACTTGACGGCCCAACTCTACTTGTCCAATCAACGTTGCTGTGGGAGCAACCCAACCATCCCATGGTTCATGTAAGGCTTTTGGGTGCTGTCCTTGATAGCTATACATCATAATTTATCAATCCTGATCATTTATTCTTATGAGAAAATTTTGGCATACCAAATGTTGGTGAGTTGAGTAAAAATGGCCACTCTTTCTGATAACCCAATCCATATTTAAACAGAGCAACTAACATACGAGCAGTTAAACCCCAAATAATTTCATTATCAATCTGTAAACTTGGAAAATATAAAGACTGATGGGCATATCGAACTTCATAGGGTGTTGGACGCGTCTCAATAAGTTGCTGTAACGGGACAAAGAAAATTCGATCAATTTCGGTAGGCTGAGGTATTAAAGTCACCTCTGGAGGAATAAGCCCAACGATAGGTTTTACAGACAACCCGCTTCGTGCACGTTGCATCGGCAAATCACCTAACAACTGTACATCAAAAGGATTTAAAGCTGTCTCTTCCTGAGCTTCTCTTAACGCTACAACAATATTACTGGTATCACTAGGATCACGCTTTCCACCCGGAAAAGAAACCTCCCCCGCATGGTTGTTCATATGTATTGAACGGCGTGTAAGCAATACCTTAGGATCATTTTCATTTGTAATAGCAATCAGTACTGCTGCTTGTGCTTCTTGTATGCGGGTGGAAAAGCGCAATCTTTGCTGTAACTTTTGTGTTAGCAAGTGCTCTTCCATACCATTCACCTATTATTCTGTCTCTCTTTGCATCATATCTGAAAAATAAACTTAAGACATAGAGTTGATGCGTAAGTCTAAAAATTCAGTTATGCTGAGTCATCTCTATACTCGATGATAATTATGAGTTTCTGTGTAGCGTGTGGGCATAAAACCGAACAAAAAATTCCTTTAGGTGATCATAAAGTACGCCGTGTTTGTACTCATTGTAGCAATATCCATTATGAAAACCCCAAAGTAATCTGCGGTGCCTTAGCGTTATGGGAAGACAAAGTATTACTCTGTCGTCGTGCTATCGAACCTCGTTATGGTTTATGGACTTTACCCGCTGGTTATATGGAATTGTTCGAGACCATGGAACAAGGAGCAGCACGCGAAACTCGTGAAGAAGCAGAAGCCGAGATAGAAATAGAACAACTGTATTGTATGTACAATATTCCGCGTATTGGTCAAATTTATGTACTTTTCAAAGCACAGCTGAAAGATGGAATTTTTGGTGCAGGTGAAGAAAGTATTGAGAGTCGTCTGTTTGAAGAGCATGAAATTCCATGGGGAGAGCTAGCCTTCCCTAGCGTCGAACATACATTAAGACATTATTTTGAAGACCGTAAAAAACAAGTTTTTCCAACGCATCTTGAAACTTTGGGTACTCGTTTAGACCATACTGGTTAATCAATTAGATAATAAAAAAGACCGCTATGCGGTCTTTTTTATTTGTTTAATATTTTAAGATTTAGTTTTAATCTGATAGCAATCAGCTGTTCTAAGTGTCACAGTTCCTGCCTGACGCTGACCTAGAGCTTTTTCAGCTTCAGTCGGAGCAGGCGAAATATTTTTAATATTATTATATACCTGTTGATATAACGCATAGAGATTAACCCATGGAACTGTTTCATTAGCATAGGTTGTAAGGTTTGCACCACTACTTTGCCCTTGCAATAGGTTAGCAACATTAATTTTTGCACCGCTTACAACTAATGTTTTCATGTCATCTTCAGAAGTACTTTGAACTACATTTGAATTTAAACCAAAGACAATACCATTTAAATTTCCTAATTCAGGTGCACCCAAAATCATTCTTACTGTAATTGACTTATCAGTGGCTGCTGATTCCGTTCCTCCAGTTGTACCAATGCGGTATTGTTGAACGCCATTGTTATCAATTAAATTCGTATTTGAAACCACTCCACACTGACCAGACATATCTGTTGAAGTAGCATTAGGTTTAATATCGGTTCGAATATCTCCATGTTCATCAACTACAATACCCAGATCAATAGGTGCAATTCCTGCGGTATCAAATTTAAAGTTTAGAGTCGCATATAATGGAAAAATATAAGTTTGACCAGATTTGACGTTATTAGCAGTTTTAAAGATCTGACTGGATAAATAACTTGCTGGTGCCACTTTAGTAATATCCATAGAACCAATATAATTTTGGTTATCAGCGCTCTGTTTCCATAATGCATATTGCTGAGGATTAGGAATTTTCGTATTCGTCAAAGCTAAATATGAACTATCACGTCCTGCGATAAATGAATCATTTAATAATTTACCCTGATAAATCACTAAGTCTTCATTAATATTACTAGAGATTTTTAAGCGAAATGGTTTTGTTGATTTAATCTCTGTTTGAACTGGATCAAGCCAGCTAGTTTGCGCACTTGCAATCATTTGAGTTGGTTTTGATTTGGTCAAAATATTAAATACTTTACTAATCGCTGTTCCAGTCGCAATCGTACTAGTTCCTTTCCACTGCAAACCATAACCAAATGTATATCCCTGACGATCAGATAATAAGAACAAATTACCTAACACATGTTGGGTATTAACCCCATTTTTTGGACAATCCGCCAAATTCGTTAGATTACATCCATAAAAATTTTCAGCTACTAAAGAAGGTTGATTCGATCCTAAAACAGGTTTAACCAAAGTAAGATAATCTGATTGATATAGTCCTACTAAACTTAAGTTTGCTAATTGTATTACTAGTTCAAAAGCTTGTTCATCTGATATCTGACTTACATCTAACCAAGGTTTCAAAATATTGGCATAAGCACCATTTTTCCATTCTGTAGCGGTAATATTTTGAACTAAAATATTTAGAGTATTTTTCTTGTCATCGGTAAATCGTGTTGGCTGCAAATCGCCAACAACATTCTCACCACGCTCTAAGCCAATGCTTTGAAAGAGTTTTACCAATGCCATTGCAACACGAACTGTAGGATCATCTTGGCTAAGTGATGTTGGAGTTTGTCCAGTTAATCCGATAGCCATATCCATAACTTTTAAACGTGGTGGAACAGTCATCTGAATTTTTGAAACAGTGTCCAGCTTGACGGAGCCTAGTTCAATTTTTCTTGTATTTTTAGCATCTTGCAAATAAAAATTAGCAGTATCTCCAACTTTACAAGATCCAATAACACTATTACCTGAAGCCTTAGTAACAAAGCTTAGATTGGCCGCACTACTACATGTAAAATTGATACCAGCAATTGGGTAATCTAAAGAAAATTGTAGACAATCACTGCTTGTTACCGAACAACTTCCATTAGCGGTAGCTCCTCCTGATCCATTTGTAGGATTCTCATTTATTGTGGAACTACCACCACCACATCCATTTAGCATAATCGCTAATGTGGTTAATGCAAAAGGCCATAAAACTTTTTTATTCATTAGATACCCTACTTATTTTTAACGTAATACGGAAATTTGAATTTGTCCCTGATTAGATAACTCGGTTTCTGCAACATCTACGGCAGAGGATAAAGGTGTCATCATCATGTAATGTGCTGATGGTGGTACTTTTAAAACGCCTTGAATTGATGCATGTTGTAACATGGTAGAAGGATAAGATTTACTCTTAAATCCACTTACTCCCTCTAAAATACAACCTTTGTCATCTAAAAAAACAGCTAAAGGCCAATAATATAAAGGTTTCTCATTACTAGCAGCGAACGACATAATTTTTAAATGTTGGATTGAGGGATCAAGCTTTATCAACTCATACTCAAACTTTTCTTTCAATGGTTTTCTTGGCCATACATTTACTTCCTTATTTATACTAAGCGTCCTAATTGACTTGTTATAACCCTTAATAAAACATTGATCTTGTTCAAAAGCTGCTACTAACTCTTTCGAAGATAAACGCATATATGTTGGTGCTAATACAACTGTAGACTCTTTATCTTGAGTATGGCGATTAAAAAGCTGATCTAACGTTGATCGGCTTACGCCTTTCTTCCGCTCTACTGATTCGGTTCTTCCTAAGCCATCTGGCACGAGATAAAAACGTTTTTTTCCTTCAAGATTAAACTCTTGATCTTCAAGATATTCATTATTTACATATTCCACACCATCGATAGTAGTAAATTTAGACTTATCTTGAGTAGCAGTTGGCGCTGGGGAAGCTTGCGAAGTACTTTTTATCGGTGGTGGAATTAAAAGCAACTTTTTTTGCCACTCATCATTATTAGATGCCGTCTGAACTTTTACATTTTCACTAGTTTTAGTTTTTTCAATAGGTGTTTTTAATTCACGACTTTCTGCTAAAACAGAGTGAGTATCCTTCTGAGTTTTTTGTGGTGCAGTTGGTGCAGTTGGTGCAGTKCAGTTGGTGCAGTTGGTGCAGTTGGTGCAGTTGGTGCAGTTGGTGCAGTTGGTGCAGTTGGTGCAGTTGGTGCAGTTGGTGCAGTTGGTGCAGTATTTAATTTCTTTTCTGCTTGTTGTTCTAATTTTTTCGGTAAATCTTTAATTTGCTCTTTTTCTTTATAATTTTTTTGAGCAGGAAGAATTACTGTCTTATCTGGTGCATTTTGAGGTTGTATTTTTATTTGAGGGATAGACTGTTTTTTTTGATCCAATTTTTTACTCGGTACAATCATAGGACGACCATCAGGACCAATAATCGTATAAAAACCGTCTGCATAAGATATAGAAACATTTGCTATTGCAATACATAAAATTGAAATAGCAAATTTAGGTCGAAACATCCATTTATATTGTCTTACCATTTTGTTCTGTAACTCAAACCAAGCACTGTAATTTTAGTATTTGTTTTTACATCCAAACCAGCATAAGGATTTAATAAAATATTATCGACACCACATTTATTCGATAAAGTACTCGTACATGCTGGAATATTATCTCGACTACGTAAGAAACCAACTGAAAGATCTAGGTCAGTATCTGTATCAAAACGATACCCCAATCCTAAACCGAACAATTGCGCATTGTTAATTGGAACCATAGTATTACGTTTGTCATTAGGAATAGCGCTAGCGCGGGGCTCATAACCTGCTCGTAATTTCAAACGATCCGTTGCCGAATACTCTAAGCCAATTCCCCAACTCCATGGTGAAGTAAACTTTAATGGCAATGCTAAAGAGTTATCGGTCACATCATTAGATAATAGTTTTGCAACTTTAAGTAATGAAATCTGGCGATCAAACTCAAATTTAAATTTATCCCATGCTGAATAATCGGTCCATCCAACATCAAAGTTTACTTGTAAATCTGGAAAAATCTTATATTTAATACCTGCCTGAAAATGTGCGGGATATTCTAAATCCATCGCTACTAAACCCGATTCAATATCTGGCACATAGCCAGGCAAGCCTAGAATTCGCGCTAAAATTTGTCCGGTCGCAGATGAGTTCAGCCCGCGTATCAATTCTTGAGGCGCTTTAGCATTATCAATCATGTATTTGCCTTTCATACGCATCTTGGCTGAACTTTGGTAGACCATACCCAAGCCAAAATCATCTGTCGGCTCCCACAGCAAGCCCAAGTTATAACTTGGGCTTAAAGACTGCTCCATGGAAACTTGTAAGGCTCCCATTTTATTAAATGGATTCATGCCTTCTTGAGCATTACACATCCCGAATAATAATAGACTAGTAATCATGTCATTATTGTTCTTAAATGGCGCGCAAACCACTTCATCAACCATGCGTAAGACACCAATCATCTCATTCGGAAAACGAAGATCTGTCTTTAATGCTAGTGCGTTATATGACATACCAATTGAAGCACCAATTGATAAATGGTCATTCACTTGATAACCAAAAGATGGGGATAAATATGTGATTCGCTCTACAGCGACTTGTTGCCCCATATAGTTACCAGCATTACCATTTTCTGCACCAAAACCTGCTACCAATGGTGCATATATTGCTGTTGCATAGGTTACTTTCGAACCCGGAGGCTTATAGGCAATTCCTGCTGTAGGAGCAACGAGTGGATAACCAGCTCCTAAATCAACCATTTTTTTAAGAATAGGCACATATAAGCTGGCATATTCTACATCGCCACGTACAGGCCCTTTAAAGTCTGTACAAATATTAGCAGTAACTTCCGGACCATCATTACAAACCAGAGGATCATCCGAATAACCAAAAACGTTGTACCCAGGAGGAGCCGAGAACTCACGCTGGATATCAAAATTTGCAAGAATACCTTGTACATCGGTTTGCAGGCCATCAATCTTAGCTAATGCTGCTGGGTTAAAATGAACTGCACTAATCCCTGGCGGATCTGCCGTTACAGCATTCCCCATCGATAGTGAACGAATATCAACAGCTAGGTTTTGTCCTAATTGAGCATTGGCAAAGCTAGAAACACCAGAGATCACAATTGCCGCCGTTAGAGGACATAATTTAGGATATTTCACCTGCCTATCTCCTTATTTTTATTTTTTGCGCAAACCTAAAATATCTAGCGGGAACGATAAACCAAGTGAAACATCTGGTGCATCTTCTGTTAAACCAAAACCAACTGTACCGTTAACAATCGTATCAGGTGAAACACGTACCCCTAAAGCAAAAGCCATCACCGCACTACTCTGATCTGGCGACTGATATGATTCACCATTTTCAAATTGAAACTCAGAATTTAAGTTAAAACTTTGCTGATATGACATGGTTAATGACACGTCATAGTTAAATGAATAGGCGAAACCGAAAGAGAACCCGCCACTAATTCCAGGATCAAATGACTCTAAAACACGACCACCACCACGTACCTGATTTAAACCAGTCTCTTTAAAACCATAATTGGCAGAGGCAGATGCAAATAAAACAACTGGATCGATGTACTTACGAGTACTCGCTCCTACTCCTACAGAGTAATAGCCTTTACCAGTTGAAAGCTCATTTTGAGCAACTTCATATGGGCTATCCCCAGTTTTAGTAGATACGTTACCAAATAAGACTAAAGGTAAGCGCCCTTGTTTAAGTGGAAAAGGTTCCCAACGCGCCCCTAAAGAAATATCACCCAATCCTGCAGTAGTTGAATCACTAGCAATATCAGATTTAGCAACTAAAGGTACTGTTGCTGAAAGTGTTAAATTATCTAAAACACCATATTGTGCTGTAAAACTGTTAGTCAATGTATGTTGAGCATCTTCCCTAATACTTAAACGACTAATACTAGAGTTATCATCAGCTAGTGCTAAATCCAAAATACTATCGCGGTAATAGGTGTAATCTAGATCATAATATGTAGAAATTTCCCCTCTTTTAATTAACGAATATTGTCGTTCATTCGAGGTAAATACTTCTTGTAAGTTGGTCTCTTGACTCGCATCACCTTCTTTTTTCTGTAAAGCGGTAGCAGCTTGATTAGCTCCAGTATTTGCTATTACAGGATCACTAGTTACCACATCTGTAGATGAAATTGCACTTCCATCTTGAACTGAATCTGTTGCTGGCGTTACTTCTGATGCCGTATTCGGTTCAGAAACAACTACAGTATTTTGAACTTCCGTTTGTGCAACTTGATCCTTTGCATAGATTGTTCCTGTAATGGCACTCATACTTAAGGCCAATACGCTCATCTTCATCCATCGATTATTCATATTCCTTCCACCCAATTTATTTATTTTACTAAATCAAAAATTCATTACTTACGTTTGTAATAAAGACGCATAAAAGTTTCTATCGGCTGATTATGATTTGAAGAATGGCTGTCATTATCCAAAACCCGTCGCATTGTTGAGGCCTTATTTGCTAAACGGTCATAATTAAATGTCGGATATTGCACATCAACAAAGGCATAACGGTTAACTGTTGCATCTTCCACATGACGCATATCCGCATCTTTCAATGCCAATAAGTCTTTACGTTGCGATTCAGGAACAGAAATAACAAACAAAGTATTATTATCCCAAATCTCTTTAAAACGATTTTCGTCAAAACTGATATTCCCTAATGCAGGGTCAGCAACATAGACTCGTCCATCTTTATAAGCTTTATATACGACAAAATGTTTAAATCCAGCATATGAAATGGGAACAATTGCAGGCTGACCTAATCTAACTAAATCAGAGAACTCCCCTCGGTAACCACCACTATCTAAACCAATAGCAGTCACAAAACGCTTCATATCAAGTAGTGAGAAGCTACGGCGTTCAATAATCCGTTGATATTCACCATACTGAAGCAAGCCGCTCATCGTTTGTTGTTCAGTCAAGCTAGTGCCCACATAGCCATTTAATAAAGTGGTAAGTGCAGCCGAACCACAGCTATAATCATATGCTTGTCGAACAATACCGCGAAATTGATCCTCTATCGCAGGTCTAATCGTAACGGGTTCAATATGATTTCGGCGAAAAGATAAATTACGTGAATCGGCAGTCTCTGTGTAATAAACAGTTCCCGGCGGCTTTTTTTCTATTTCGAAGGCTTCTGTCGCAAAGTAATACATCAATGCTGAGCCTAAAACTATCTCTAACATAAGCACTTGGTCTAAATGGTGGCCTAACTGGCCTTATTCATTTTATTCTTAGAGCAATAGCTCTACATCCCTGTGACTCGAAGATACCTTGTTTTTTTGTAAAAAACAGCTTTTTTTTAATCTTTTTGATGAATGCATAGTTCTACTCTAACTAAACTGTTAATTGGCTCTCATTCTTAACTATGAGCACTTCTAATATATTTAATATACATATAGTAATTTTATTAATTCTTAAGAAAAATTTAATTAAAACCTCAATTAAAAAAGCGCGTACTAAACGCGCTTTTTTAATTTTGAACTTTCTAAATTAGTGACCAGAAATTGTAATTGTAGAAGTACCTACATTAATACCTTGGATTTCAACATCGCCTATTGAAGCAGCAGTATTAGAACCTAAACGAATACCCTGTGCATATACGTTCATGCCTTGGGTACTATTATTTTGAATTTTCAACCCAGTAGGTACAACAGAAATATCTGCATTCACATCTAAGTTACCAGTTGTATTACCAGCACCACGGACCATTACTTTGTCTAGAACAATTTTACCACCGCCAGCAGCATCGTTAATACCCAAGTTAGATAGTGTCAAACCACCTTGTAAGCTTGAATTTACCTTAATCATTGCACCTTGTGGAGTAGCACCTAACTGAACATTCGCTGAAATTGCACCTAAAGATAAATCTAACCCAGTGAGAATTTCAGTTGGAGCAGCTTCAGTAATACCACGTACAGCAGTTGTTTCATTTAAAGTACCAGAACTACCAACACCAATAGAGCCAACTTTTATATTAACTGCACCTACATTTGCAGCAACGTTTAAAAACGCGCCATTTCCACCAGATGCTCCAACGCTATCAATTTTAAGATCTAATAGATTCTTTGTCGTATCTACCTGCGTAAGAGTGATCGCTTTACCACCAGTTGCCGTTGTACCTGTGATTGTAATTGCACCCGCAGTTGCTGCAGCACCTGTAATACCTGTAGTTGGGTCTAAACCATCGTTATCGTGAATATATAATTTATCGATAGAAATACCACCAGCACCTAAAGCAATACCGATATTAATACCATCCTGACCTGTAGCAGCGCTCAGTGCAGCATCATCCATTGACTGCATTGCCATTGCATTTGCACTGATAGCTAAAGAAGAAACTAAAGCAAGTTTAGTGAACATTTTCATTGAGCACTCTCCCAAGAGCATTTATTTTTTGACTTTAACCACTCTCATTGTCTCAAGTTGCATTTTTCTTTATATAGCAACCGAAACTTCCAATCCTTGAGTAGTTTTGCTTAGCAATTACTAAATTACATCTACGTTACTTTTTGTTCAACTAGTGTTGTGCATTTTTTGCCAACTACCCGACAAACGGTACACTCAATTTATTCTACTTTTAATTTCTAAATATCCCCCAATCCCACACTAAAATTCGACTATTTTATCAGCAAAAAACACCTCCCCTATAAGTCTTCTCCCTGACGATCCACAAGTTGTAGTAAACTAATATTCCCCTCATTAACTATTCTCTTATTCAAAAATGTCTCAGTTAAAGAAAAAAATCTCATTAAATGGTAAAAATGCTGCCGAGATTTTAAAAAATTTACAAGGATTAACTGGGCTCATTTATTTAAATGACAATAACAATCCTATTATTGGCTTTCTTCCTCAACAATACATTCTTATTCAAAATAAAAATGATTTAGTTTTTCAGCGTCAAAATTTTAATGAATATAAAAATATCTCAAAATCGAATCAGTTATTAGATTTTATTCAACTTAAAGAAAATAATTTAAAAGAAAATAAAGATAATAAATCGATAATAAGTTTTAACGGTGGCTATATTGGTTTTATTAGTTATGATTTTGCAGCACATCAATTTATTAACGGTCAGAATCATATACAGCCATCTTTATTCTTAGGCCAATATCGTTCTTTTTTAAAATATATAGATAATGAATGGTATTTTTTTAGCGATGAAGAAAATGCTCTTGATCTCTTCACATATATTGAAAAAGAATTAGAGACTCCTATTGTCAATAATTCTAAAAATACATTTAAATTAAAGAATGCGATTCAGCCAAGATGGTCTAAAGAACAATATTTTGAGGCCTTTTATAAAATACAAGAATATATTAAAGCGGGTGATTGTTATCAAATTAATTTAACTCAAGAATTTAAAGCTAATTTTATAGGGTCGTTGTTAAATAAAGCAGAAGATTTATGGAATCTTACTAATGCACCATATGCAGGTTATTTAAAATTAGATCAATTTGAGTTATTAAGTTGTTCCCCTGAGCTTTTCATTGAATTCAATCAAAATAAACAAATTAAGACCAGACCGATTAAGGGAACTATGCCTCGATATGAGAATATTGAAAGAGATTTTATTTCTAAACAAACTTTAAAAAACTCGCAAAAAGATCAGGCAGAGAATGTCATGATTGTTGATTTATTACGTAATGATTTGAGCATTTATGCCAATACAGGGTCGGTAAAAACAACACAATTATTCGAAATCGAGAGTTTTAATCAAGTCCATCATATGGTCAGTGAGATTGTTGCGACTCTTAAAAATGATATCAACCCTATGCAAATGTTGCTCTCTGCTTTACCGGGAGGATCAATTACAGGGGCACCAAAAATTCGGGCAATGCAAATTATTGAAGAATTAGAAGAAGAAGCAAGAGGTGCATATTGCGGGACATTAGGTTACTTCAATTTTGATGGAACGGGTCGCTGGAATATTCTTATCCGCAGCTTTCAACAATATCAAAATCAGCTCTCTTTATGGGCCGGCGGTGGTATTACGATTGCCTCAAATGCAGAAGCAGAATATCAAGAAAGCCTTGATAAAATCTCTGCTATGCTGAACTTGATGAACAGCACAGCAGATTAAAACTTAAAGAATATCTTGTTTTAACGTTTGCACTAAACGCATGTTCTGCTCATCAGTACCCACTGTAATACGCAAAAATTGATTAATACGAGGCTTATTGAAATAACGCACAATAATACCTTGTTCACGTAATTGCTTTGCAAGTTTGCCTGCATCATGGACTGAGTGTGAAGCAAAAATAAAGTTCGCTTTAGAAGGTAAAACTTTAAAGCCCAAAGCAGTTAAGTCATCTACTAGCTTTTCACGACTAGAAATAACTCTCTGAAGTTGTTCTTCAAAATAAGCCTGATCTTCAAAAGAAGCTACCGCGGCTGCAATTGCAAAACGGTCAATAGGATATGAGTTAAAACTATTTTTGACAGCTTCAAGCGCTGCAATTAAATGTGGCTGAGCGATTGCAAAACCAACGCGCAAACCAGCTAATGAACGAGACTTCGAAGTTGTTTGACAAACAACCAAATTCTCATAACGATTTACAAGACCAACTGCGGATTCTGCCCCAAAATCAACATAAGCCTCATCGATCACCACTACCCGATCTGGATTTGCTTTTAAGATTTGCTCAATATCTGGCAAAGCCATTGCAATACTGGTTGGTGCATTAGGGTTTGTAATAACAATCCCACCATTTGGTTGTATATAGTCCTTAGCTTCTATCTCGAAATTCTCATTAAGTGGAATTTCTTTAGTTTTTGTTCCAAAGAACTGACTATAAACTGGATAAAAACTATAAGTAATATCCGGATAAAGAATAGGTTCGTCTTGAAGGAAAAATGCTTTAAAAATATGAGCAAGTACTTCGTCTGAGCCATTCCCCACAAAAACTTGAGATACCTCAATATTCTGTTGTTTAGCAATTGCTTGCTTTAAAGCTGTAGCATCTGGGTCTGGATATAAACGCAATGCATCAGCTTGCTGAGTTAAAACAGCTTGAACTGCTTCAACTACTCTTGGTGATGGCGGATATGGATTTTCATTCGTATTAAGTTTCAATAAATTCTGAATTTTAGGCTGTTCACCAGGAACATAAGGCTCTAATTCACGAACTTCTGGACTCCAAAAGCGCATTTGTGCTGTAGATAAAGTCATGGTCTTATCTCAAAAAAGGGCTGAAAATCAGCCCTGAGTAATAATTAAAAAAAAACTACAAGGTTTATAAGCTTATTGATAACGATAGCGTGCTGAGCGTGCATGAGCATCTAAGTTCTCTTGGACAGCTAATATGTCGGCTGTTTTAGCTAAGGTTTTAACCCCATCTTTCGAACACATAATCAAGCTCGAACGTTTTTGGAAATCATAAACGCCTAAAGGAGAAGAAAAACGAGCAGTTCCAGATGTCGGTAATACATGGTTTGGACCCGCACAATAGTCACCGATTGCTTCAGGTGTATAACGTCCCATGAAAATTGCTCCAGCATGACGAATATCTTCGCTCATCGCTTCGGCATCATCTAAGCACAGCTCCAAATGCTCTGGTGCAACCTGATTAATCAACTCAATTGCTTCTGCACGGTCTTTGACTAATACCAAAGCACCACGGTTTTCAATTGAAGTTCGTGCAATATCTGCCTTTGGCAATTCATTTAAATGCTTTTCGATTGCCAACTCTACTGCATTAAGCAAAGCTTCATCTGGAGTTATAAAAATAGCTTGAGCCACTGTGTCATGTTCAGCTTGTGATAAAACATCCATCGCTAACCAATCTGCATTATTCTCACCTTCTGCATATACTAAAATTTCAGAAGGTCCAGCAATCATATCGATGCCGACTTGACCAAATACAGCACGTTTAGCAGCTGCTACAAAACGATTCCCCGGACCAGTAATTTTATCTACAGGTGGAATGGTCTGTGTACCATAAGCCAAAGCTGCTACAGCCTGTGCCCCACCAATGGTAAATACCCGGCTAACTCCCGCAAGATAAGCTGCGGCAAGAACCAATGGATTTAACTCACCATTTGGTGCAGGAACAACCATAATAATTTCAGGTACACCCGCAACATGAGCAGGTACAGCATTCATTAGAACTGAAGATGGATAAGAGGCTAAACCACCTGGCACATAAATACCAACACGGTCTAAAGGCGTCACTTTTTGCCCTAATGTATTGCCCAAGTCATCTATATAAGTCCAGCTATCTTGTTTCTGAGCTTCATGAAATATACGAATACGCTTTGCGGCTAACTCTAAAGCATCACGAATTTCTGGGCTTAAATTATCAAAAGCAGTTTTAAGTTGTTCTTGAGATAATTCTAAATCTGAAAATTGATGCGCAGGATGTCGATCGAACTGTTGAGTAAGCTTTAAAACATGATCATCACCATGCTGACGAACATCAGCAATAATTTGATCTACTGTTTGCACTAAATTAAGATCATTCACGGTTTCAAATGCTAAAAGCTTAGCAAAAACCTGTTTGAAGTTCTGATCTTGAGTCGATAAACGTCGCATCAATTTACCCACAAGGCGAAAAAGAAAAAGTAAGTTTACTCTTTTTCTAAGCGCTTGTGGGCATCATCTGGCTTAACTATCGCAAAAGCATGATGGGAAATTGCTTTTAACGTGATTGAACAGCTTGCTCAAGCTGTGAAATGATTGGATTTAACAAAGTTTGTTTACGTTTAAAACTGGCTTTATTTACAATTAACCGAGAAGATACTTTGCAAATCTCCTCTAATGGCTCAAGACCATTTGCTCTTAAAGTATTACCAGTATCAACCACATCTACAATGTAATCACCTAAACCAACCAAAGGTGCCAGCTCCATAGAACCATAGAGCTTAATAACATCAACCTGCTCACCTAAGCTTGCGTAATACTGACGTGTAAGATTGACATATTTCGTGGCAATTTTTAGACGACCCTTTGGATGCTCCATGCCTACTTTGCCAGCAGTCATTAACTTACATTTAGCAATTTTCAGGTCAAGCAACTCATATACATGCTGAGCACCATGCTCCATCAATACATCTTTACCTGCTACACCTATATCTGCTGCACCATTTTCTACATAGGTCGGTACATCAGACGCACGTAAAATCAAAATACGTACTTGTTTATGCGTAGTAGGGAAAATGAGCTTACGAGACTTTTCCGGATCTTCGAGCAAATTAATACCCGCTGTAGCCAATAAAGGCAACGTCTCTTTTAAGATACGCCCTTTACTTAATGCCAAGGTCAAACCATGATCAAAATTACCCATCACATCAAAATTAGGATCATCGTTTCTTACATCATTCATTAACTTACTCGCTTAATTTTGGCACCTAAACCTTGAAGCTTCTCTTCGACATGTTCATAACCACGGTCAATATGGTAGATACGATCAATTAAGGTATCACCCTCTGCAACTAAAGCAGCCAGAACTAAAGAGAATGAAGCACGTAAATCTGTTGCCATAACAGGTGCCGCCTGTAAGGTTTCAACTCCGGTTACAACAGCATCGTGACCTTCCACCTGAATATTAGCGCCCATTCGTGACAATTCAGGAACATGCATAAAACGATTTTCAAAAATCGTTTCAGAGATTGTTGCGAATCCACGACCAATAACATTTACAGCCATCAGTTGTGCTTGCATATCGGTTGGAAACTCTGGATGTGGCAAAGTTCTAAAACTTACAGCTTTAGGACGTTTACCCAACATATCAAGTTCAATCCAGTCATCACCACGAGTGACTTCAGCACCCATTTCTTCAAACTTATCTAAAACAGACTCAAGCAATGCTGGATCTGTATGAGTTGTTTTTATACGTCCACCCGTAATTGCAGCAGCTGCTAAATACGAACCTGTTTCAATACGATCAGCAACAACAGCATATTCACAGCCATGCAAACTTTCTACGCCAGTTACAATAAGAGTATCTGTATCAAGACCTTCAATCTTGGCGCCCATTTTAATTAACATTTGAGCAAGGTCAGTGATTTCAGGTTCACGTGCTGCATTACGAATAGTCGTAACACCTTCTGCCAATGCTGCTGCCATTAAGATGTTTTCGGTACCGCCAACAGTAACCATATCAAAAACAACTTCACCACCTTTTAAGCGACCATCAACTGAAGCATGGACATAACCATTTTCAACTTCAATATGCGCACCTAAAGCTTCTAAAGCTTTTAAATGTTGGTCCACAGGTCTTGAACCAATCGCACAACCACCTGGTAAAGAAACTTTAGCATTACCATAACGTGCTAATAATGGTCCTAAAACCAAAATTGAGGCACGCATTGTTTTTACTAGTTCGTAAGGTGCAAACTGATTATCTAAAGTAGAGGTATCTGCTTTTACTGTGTCATTTTCATAGCCAATCGTTACCCCTAATCCACCAATTAGCTTTACCAACGTATTAACATCTTTAAGATTTGGAACATTGGTTATTGTAATTGGAGAGTCTGCAAGAATAGTTGCAGCAAGTAAGGGTAAAGCCGCATTTTTAGCACCAGAAATGCGCACTTCACCTTCGAGCTTAACACCACCCGTAATTAAAAATTTATCCATTAATATTTAAGCTCCGAAAAGGCTTGCTTTACGCCATTCATCTTTGGTCATTGCACGAATTGTTACCGCGTGAACTTCCCCACTTGCAATATAAGTATTTAATGGTGCATAAACTAACTGTTGACGAGCCACTGTACGCTTACCTTCAAATTGATCATCCACTATACGGAGGTCAAATTTTCCAGCCTGTCCGCTCACCGCCACTTCCGCTACAGGGAAAGCTTCTTTTAAAATTTGAGTGAGCTGTTCACTATTCATTGCAAAGACCTCTGACACAACCTAAGGGGTAAAACGGAGTATTTTACTATAACTTTTTCCAAGAATTCAGTACGTGTTTATATTTTATCAATAAAAAAGAGGCTATCTTTCAAGCCTCTCTTAACTTCAAAAAACTTATTAAACAGAAACAGTAACTTGCGAATAAGTACATTGCATTTTTCGATATCTTAATAATTGTCTTTTTAATTTTTCAGTCAATTTTTTAATTGAAGTATACATATCATCAGCAGTTGCCTGAGCAAACAACTCAATCCCCGGCAATCTTACAATAGCCTCTGCAACATGATTTGAACTGCCCTTATGAGAGCGCTTATCAATTTGATGATCTTTTGTTAATTTAATCTGCATACTGTTCACCTGATCTAGGTGTTTCGTTAATTGATTAAATTTTGATTTAATATTTTCTTCTATAGCTGGTGTAATTGCTAAATGATGACCACGAATCGTTATTTGCATAATTCTATCCCTCACCTTTTTTAGGTTATCTAAAGAAGAACTAAAACGATTTAATGTTATCAAAAAGATAAATTGGGGCAATTAAACCATTTTAGCTACTCCTCTTGGTGAAAATGAAATTTCATTATTTCGTCATAATGAATCTCTAGAATAGCCATACTTCAAAATTTAGATCAAGACTTTTCTTTCAGACGATGAAGGAATATGTAACGATTCTCGATATTTTGCGACGGTACGTCGCGCCACTTCAATTCCCTCATCTTTTAATAATGTAGCAATTACATTATCTGACAAAGGTTTACATGGATTTTCACTTGCTACAAGTTTTTTAATCATGGCACGAATTGCAGTAGAAGAAGCCTCACCTCCCGCAGTAGTGCCTACATGACTAGAGAAAAAATATTTCAACTCAAAAAGGCCGCGTGGAGTAAGCATATACTTATTTGTTGTTACACGAGAAACTGTAGATTCATGCAATTCTACCTCTTCAGCAACATCTCGGAGAACCAGCGGTTTCATTGCTTCAGCACCTATCTCCAAAAAAGCTTTTTGATGCTCAACAATACAAGATGCTACTTTTAATAGCGTCTTATGTCTCTCATCAATGCTTTTAATAAAGTTTTTTGCCTCAAGCATCTGATTACGTAAATATAAATTGTCTTCACTTTGATCTGCTCTACGAATCATACTAGAGTAAAAACTATTAATTCTTAATTTAGGCAGCACATCTGGATTTAGTTGAACCTGCCAGTGTAAATCTTTTTTAGAAACCACCACATCTGGAATTTGATAGTCTGATTCTTCTTTATCAAAGTCCATACCAGGATAGGGTTTTAATGTTTTTAAAAGATTGATTGCAAACTTCAATTGATCTTTCGTTAGACCTGTCTGCTTGAGTAATTTATTTAGATCATTTGCTATTAAAAGTTCATAATATTGCAATAGGCTTTTTGCCTCGTTTAAATATTCAACGTCTTTCGATAAAAATTCGAGCTGTATCTTTAAACATTCAGCTAAATTACGTGAACCAATTCCTAATGGATCAAGTCTTTGAATATGTTTTAAAACAACTAAAACTTCATCTTCCTCTATCTCTTCATCGATATCCATTTCATTCAATAATTGCTGTGATGCTAAAATGATTTCCTCCAACTCAGCATCCAAGAACCCTTTATCATCTAATGCATCAACAACACAGTAAGCAATTAATTGATCTATTTTAGAAAAGTGCAGAAGATTAACTTGTTCTAGAATATGTTCTTTTAAAGATAATTGAACTTGGCGATTATCCTCTCGCTCTTCAAATTCTGGAGTAGCCAAAGCCGTCGATTGATGAGTATAAATATCATCCCATTCAGTATCGACTGGTAAATCATCAGGCAAATGGTTTGCATTTAGTTCAGTTGTTAAGTCATCTGAGTCTTTACTTTCTAATGTAGACAAACTTTCTGTTAATGACTCTTCTTCTATTTTTTCAAGTAAAGGATTACTATCTAATTGAATCTGAATTTCTTGTTCAAGCTCTAAACTAGAGAGTTGTAACAAACGAATCGCCTGCTGCAATTGAGGTGTTAACGATAGAGAATTCGCAACTTTCAACCCAACAGATAATTTCATATATTTTAGATTCCATAAAACAAGCAAAAATCATGCCTATTCAATATTTATAACATATAGTTTCTATTTATCATACATATCAGTTTGAAATTTTCAGAAGAAAAATAGATTTTTTATTAAAAAATATTGCTACAGAATAACCTTATCTATTGATTAGATATTTTTGTTAATTAATTGCTACTTACGCAGGCTCAATATTTTTATCATTTAATTCAAACATAAAAAAACACCCTCAACTGTAAAGTTGAGGGTGTTTAGAATAATGAGCTGGCGATGACTTACTCTCACATGGGAAACCCCACACTACCATCAGCG
>NZ_LMOE01000007.1:0-267990 GCF_001423205.1 Acinetobacter sp. Leaf130 | reverse complement strand
GAGAGTAAGTCATCGCCAGCTCATTATTCTAAACACCCTCAACTTTACAGTTGAGGGTGTTTTTTTATGTTTGAATTAAATGACGAAAATAAAGAATTTAGAAATAGGCGGCAATAAAAAAGAACTCTTATAGAGTCCTTTTTTATATATGAGGGAAATCTTATCAATAAAATCACATTTATAACTGTCTACGTGCATGTTTTAAAGCAGTTCGAAGACCTTCTTCTAGAGTTGGATGATAAAAGGGTTTCTCTAAAATGTCATTTAAGGTTAAACCTTCGCCTATTATCCAGCTTAATAGGTGAGCCATATGTTCTGTTGCTTCTGTAAATAACTCAGCACCCAGAAGCTTTTGACTTTCTTTATCTATATAAACCTCAATGTCTCCTTTATTTTTTCCAAGAACGATAGCTCTGCCTTGTCGTTCATAAGAAGCTTCACCTGTAATAAAGTCTATACCAGTGTCTTTTAGTTGTTTATAGCTTTGTCCAACAATCGCCATTTCTGGATCACTAAATACAATTCCTAATGGAGTAAGAGTCTTAACTGGATTGACTTGTGGATAGTTCAAACAGTTATGAACAACTTTTTTCCCCTCATGTGCTGCTTCATGTTGTAATGGTGTTGAGGTATAAGCATCACCGACAATAAAAATTGGATAGGCCTCTAATTGTTTGGTTTTTGCATTTATAGGTAATGACTTAATATCTTTAAAAGAATCATCAATATTTTCTAGTTTTAAAGTATCAAGTAAACTTGAACGGCCAGTTGCAGCTAGAACATATTCAACTTTGAGATTTTTCTCTTTTTCTTCTAGTTTATAATTTAATATGACACCCTCAGAATTACACTTAACTTCACTTGGTAAAGTCTCGAATAGAATTTTTAATTCTTTCCCTAGCTCTTTTTGCGCAAGTTTTTGAAGTTTTGAGCTAGTCAGTATCCCAATTCGTTTACTGCGAGCAAATATAGTGGTTTCTACGCCCAAACGATGCAAGGCTTGTGCGATCTCAAGGGCAATCACTCCACTACCAATTACAGCAATCGACTTGGGTAATTGTTTTAACTCAAATATTTGATCTGTTGTTATGAGTCGGTCACCGAGCTCTTGTTTCCAAGTTTGATCATAATTTGGGGTAGAACCAACCGCTAAAATAAAACTTTTTGCTTGATATTGTACTCCGTTAACCTCTACAGTCTGTGCATCAATAAAATGTGCTTTACCAGAAACTTTATGCTCAGTCGGCCATTGATCTACATCTTTTAGGGTTGCTTTTGTAAAGCGGTCACGTAAAGCTCTTACATGTTGCATAACCTGATCAGTATCAATAGCTACAGAAGCGCTTAAGCCGACCTCTTGAGCATTTTGTATGTCATGCATGCGGTTTGCAGTAGAGATTAAGACTTTACTTGGCATACAACCTACACGTGCACATGTGGTATCCCATGGCCCATCATTTATAATTAAAAGATTCTTAGTATATTTAACCGCTTCTTTGTAGGCGCTGATGCCTGCTGTACCTGCGCCAATGATAATAATATCGAACATTTTTCATTAAGCTATTTTTAATAGATAAATAGAATATATAGAAAAACCCTCATCAATAGAGGGTTTAGTTCTAATTATTTAGCTTTAAAATGTAAAGGTTTGCTCAAAAGGTTTTTTTAATTTAGTTGATACGGTGCCATTTTGATTGGTAGATTGACCTTCAATACTTATGCCATTAATTAAATGTTTAAAGTTCAAAGAGGTTCCGTTCATACTCTGTTTAAAGGTAAATATATCTTTTCCTTCTAGATAAATACTGCCATTAAATTTTTGTGTATTAGTCGTTGGAGCTTCGTTCTCAACGCGACTTCCTTCAAGGCTACTAATATTAGGTAAGCTTAGGATTTGATTACCAGATTGACTCACCTTATATGTCGCATTATTTGTGTTTCCTGCTGTTGAGTTCACGACAAATGAGATTGGTTCTGCAAAAGGAACATTAGAGTTATCATTGATAAGTACGTTGAAACCAGAACCACCCTGAACTACGTAGAGATCACCATCTGTTGATGTATTATCTTTATATACACTCATTGCACCAGTAGTAACTTCTTTTTCAGTGGGTTGACCTGTTTCCGGATCTTGAACAATAGTAGTTGTAGTAATTTTATAATCACTTGTTGTTGAATTAATTAACACAAATCTTTTTTGCTTGGTTTGTTCAAGTCCCCATGACTGTTGAAATGGATACGCAAAGGCTCCAGTAATTGTTACATCCTGAAAGTTCTTATCATTATTTTCGTTTTCAAAAATATAAATTCTGGTATTTGATTGATAATCCTCTAAATTTGGAGATATGTTATCGCTTGCCAGTTTAATATTCTTTAAATCATCTGCTGTAATATCAAAGTCCCAATCATTATAACCAGAGAGCAAGGTTTTAATTTCTTCACCTTTAAATACATAGCAGGCGCGGTAGTCTGTAGTACTCTTAATAAAGCATTTATCACGATAGTGGTCGGAGTACTTGGTAAGATCTACTTTTCGAATATCTAATGTTAACTTGAGTGGACCTTGTGCGAAGGTATCTAATGCGTGATCAATATAACCTTTTGATAATTTTTCATCATTAAGATCATATGCACCAAATAAATATTTCCCTTCTTGCTTTACGCTATTTAAAACAGAAGTCGCCAACTCTTGATCTGTTGATGGTGTGGTTGGTGTTGTCGTAGAACCAGAGTTTGAATTTTGGTTATAGTAGCCATCACTGCCACCCCCACCACAAGCTGTCAAAAAAGCAGCCAAAGTAACCCCGCATACCCCATGAGTAAGTTTCATCATTATCCCCAATTAAAATGATAAGTTATTTAAAATAATTTTTTAGATTTATAAAATAACATATATTTCATGAGGTTGCTCATTATATTTGTGGGGAAGCTATCCGATTAAATTCGTGTACCCATAGTTACTCCAACTGTAGGCTTTACTTGCATTGATGAGCATGCTGTAAGAATTAAACAAGTTAAAAGAGCAAATATAAATTTATTCATAAAAATTAATAAATGATTCAAAGAGATTTAAACACTTTAGATCAATATTATTTTTAGTTCTGTTGAATTCGTGCAGAGATATGCAAAATAAGTTATCAAAAAACCCTACTTTAAAGAAGAAATAGGGTTTTATAAAATATTAATTTCTTAAAATTAATCGTCTAGCAAATCCATTTGTTTTGCTAATTGATATAGATTGTTTGAACGGTTTCCTGTACGGCAGAACATAAGTACAGGTTTTGGCAACTCATTGTAATGATTTGCGAAAGTACGTACATCGAGTTCTGTAATCTGTCCAGCTACAACAGGTTGATAAACGTAGTCTAAGCCTACTTGACGTGCTGCTTCTTCAATTTGAGCACTTGTAGGTTGTTCTGGGCCGCCTTCCATATCTGGTCGATTATTAATAATCGATTTAAATCCTTTTTCTACAACTTGGCCAACATGCTCTGGACCAATTTGACCTGCGAAACCAACATTCTCTGACATTTCGTCACTCCAAAATTTAACAAAACCTCTTATGCTGTATCATAGCATTAAGCTTAACCTGAGATACAAGACACTCGTGTGTTGTTCTGACTGAGAAAGTTATGCCTTATAGCTAAGTTATAAATTTTAAAAATGATCATCAAGCTATTTTAAAATTGGTTATTCATATTCTATTTCAACGGAGCACATATGCACGCTTATACGGTTGAGCCTTTATATGTTCCATGTGGTCAGGAAACGATCGCAGCTGATTTTTATATTCCTAAAACAAATAAAAAATCTGCCGTAATTATTATGGCCCATGGTTTTGCTGCGTTGCGTCAATTTAAATTAATCCAATATGCTCAGCGGTTCGCTCAAGCAGGTTACGCTGTTATTCTGTTTGATTATCGCTATTGGGGTGGGAGCACTGGCAAGCCAAGAGAAATGGTCTCCATCAACTCACAGTTAGAAGATTGGAAGACCGTAATTCAATATGCTTCTACCTGTAAGCTTGTGGATAATCGAAGGATCGTGTTGTGGGGGACTTCATTAAGTGGGGGATATGCGCTAAGTCTGGCGTCTGAATTAAAAAATATTCAGGCAATTTTAGTACAAATTCCTTATGTCGATGGCGCTGAAACTGCCAAGCTTTATCCTTTGCAACGCTATCCTCAAGCATTGAAGTTATCGAGTCAGGACTATATGGGATCAAAAATGGGGCTTAATCCCAAAAGATTACCTGTCGTCGATCAACATAATTTATGCTTTATGCCTACAGCGGATAGTTATTATGGTTATTTATCGATTGTAAATTCTGACTATTATTGGAGTGGGGAGGTTCCTGCACGTGTCTTTTTTAATTTGATGCGATACCGTCCAATTCAAGTTGTACGCCAGATTAATATTCCAGTTTTATTTATTGCGGCCCAAAAAGATTCACTTATTCCTATTGAGTCCAGTCGCGAAGCTGCGACAAATATTGCGCCTTTTGTGAGTTATCATGAGTGGGATATGAAACATTTTGATATTTATCACGGTTCATGGTTTGAAAAAGCAGTGATAACCCAATTAGAATTTTTACATCAGCATATAGGAGTGGTGTAAATGATTATTGTATGTGCATCGTGCGGTGCAAAAAACCGAGTTCCTGAAGAAAAACTTCCTGAGCAACCAAGCTGTGGGCAATGTCATCAGCCATTACTACCGCTTGCACCTATTGAGTTAAATGAGCAAAATTTTAGTAACTACATCACGAATAGTGATTTACCTATTCTCATAGACTTATGGGCAGAATGGTGTGGACCTTGTAAAATGATGGCACCACATTTTGCGCAGGTCGCAAAACAGAATCCAGGCGTTATTTTTGCCAAGATTAATACCGAAGAATCTCCTCGCTTGAGCCAAGCTTTTCATGTGAGAAGTATTCCGACACTTGTCTTAATGAATAAAACGACAGAGGTTGCGCGTATTAGCGGCGCATTACGTGCGCCTGAATTGCAGCAGTGGCTTGATCAACAACTTCAAACGAATTTCGGGAGCTAAGGTGTCAGAAGCTTATACCAAACCAGAAGGGGTTTTATCCTTACAAACAATTGCCATGCCAGCCGATACAAACTGGAGTGGTGATGTCTTTGGTGGATGGATTGTGTCACAAATGGACTTGGCTGGAGCAATTCACGCAGAACGTTTCAGTCGTGGCCGCTGTGCTACGATTTCCATTAATCAAATGACCTTTTTGGTTCCGGTAAAGGTTGGCTTTGTCATTAGCTGCTATACCAAAATCTTAAAAGTTGGAAATACTTCTATTCAAATGCAAATTGAAGTTTGGGATAGTCATGATGACTCTCGTGAGCCAATACGCATTACCGAAGGAGTTTTTACCTTTGTAGCAGTTGACGTGAAAGGTAATAAGCGTCAGATTCCTGAAGAAGCGAGACACAAGTTTTTAGCATCTTGTGAATAATAAAAAAGCCCAAATTTAAATTTGGGCTTTTTTATATCTTTATTTCTTACGTTTAGGTAACCATGCCCACAGCATTTGGCAATGGATTGGTTCATTGCCAGCATCATCAATGACAGTAACCGGAATCACAAGTTCACCTTTCTCATTATTCGCAATAAACTTTTGCTGTTCAGCAGATAACGTTGCTGTGGCAGTCAAACCGCCTTCAACCACTTTTAAATAATCTACATGCAATGATTTGATTAATAAAATGCGGTTATCAGGAATGTGTAAACCCGTTAGGAAACCAGTCGCAGTTTCTGCTAAAAGAGCCATAGCAGCAGCATGGACTCCTTTAATATGATTCTGCATATTTTTTTGGTTTTCTAAACGGACAGTAACGTGGTTTGAGTCTACTTCCAGATAGCGAATATTTGCTGTACCCACCATTGGCACGATACGACCAAACGCCTTGCTCCAAAGTGTACTCCGAATACCTTTAGGGAATTTTGAAGTCGCTTTTACCAGTTTTGATAGACGATTGGATTGAGACATGGAATTACCTTAGCTTTGAATGTCACGACAAGAGATTAATCTTTAAAGTTATTAAACTGTAATGGCACACCAAATTGTTGTTCACGTAAAAAATTCATCACTTGTTGTAAAGTGTCGCGCTTTTTATCCGTTACACGAATTTTGTCGCCTTGGATAGAAGATTGCACTTTAACGCCACTTTCTTTAATGGCTTTATTAATTTTTTTTGCAGTATCTGAGTCAAGACCGTCTTTAAGTTTAATGACCTGTACAAAATTTTTGCCTGAAGCAGCAGCTTTTTGCGGGTCTAGAGCTTGTATATCAATTTTACGTTTGTAAAAATGATTTTCTAACATGTTGTAAACTTGTTCACACTGGAAATCACTTTCGGTACTGATTTTAATTTCTTTATTTTTTTCGTTTATTTCGACTGAAACATCATGACCACGAAAGTCAAAACGTGTTGCAATCTCTTTTTGTGTGTTCTGTACAGCATGATTAACTTCAAAAATCTCTAATTCAGAGACAATATCGAAAGAAGGCATAGTTTAGACCTTTACAAAGGGAAAGAATATTTGAGATGCTAAGAGGGTTTTCTTCATTTGCCAAGTGTTGTTTACATCAAAGGAGTGCACAATGATCCGTAAACAAGAAATTACAACATTTGAATTCCCAGAAAATGCTGTTATCTGGGATGTCCGTGATACAAATGCTTATGCAGAAGGGCATGTTAAAGGTGCGGTAAATCGCCCGATTAATGATTTGAATGCTGATATTTTGAACCAGGTCTCTGCGGGTCAGCCGATTTATATTTTATGTGGTGGTGGTAGCAAAGCTCCTCGTGCAGCTGAGACACTAGAAGGATTCGATGCCTCGCGTGAATATGTCGTGCTGATGGGGGGGACACGTGCAGCTCGTGATGCCGGCTTGCCTCTAGAGCAGGGCGCATAAAAAAAAGCACCTTCGGGTGCTTTTTTATGGAATTGAACTATTGTGGTTTGAAATAAGGCTTTTTAGGTTTTACTTTTTTTTGGAATCGTTGCGGATTCAATTTTTGTAATAGGCGGTCCGGTACTGGACAAGCTTCTCCTAACATTTGGGCAACTAAGATCTCACTGCATAGCGGAGCAAATAAGAAGCCTTTAGAACCAAGACCAGCAAAAGTAGCAATTCGGCTATTCTCGTGCATTTTTCCAACGAGAGGAAAATAATCTAAGCTTTGTGCGCGGATAGATGCTCGGCCTTGCCAAGTAGTCGTAAAAGGCAATTGTTGTGCATATTCAGGGAATACGCTGTGGATTAATTCAAAGTTATGTACATGGTCTTCTGGCACTACTTCTTGATCCTCACGATTTGGGTAGAAAGACGCACCTAAAATCATCTGTGAAGCATTAAGTTGCATACAGTAGCCGCCATAGCTATAAGCTTCCTGTAAAGGCAGGGGAGCAAAAGTATTGTCAACCCAGCTTACTTGCCCACGTATTGGTTTTAACTGTGGATAGCTTTCAAAAAAAGTCGCGCTTTGACGTGCACAGCACACAACAACATTGTCTGCCTCTGCAACAACTTCATTGCCAGTCTTCAATTGAACTTTATTTTCACAAGATACAAGCTCTGTAATATTGAGAATTTTTAAATCGATCAAAGGATGTTGCAAAATTTCATCACGTAGTTGATGTGGTGAAACTGAGCCGGCTTCGGTAAGTAAAACACTTGAATATGCAGTTTCAAGTGAGTTCGTTGAGTGAGTAACAACCTGAGCTGGATATTGATTTACAAGATCGAGAAGTTCGTCTGCGTTTTTCAAGGCGATTTGTTGTATTTGAAGTGGACGAAATGCTTGAAAATTTTTATAAAAATTCAAGGCATGTTGCCAACTTAAGGTCATTAGATGTTCATGACTTTGCTCAATTGGGCATAGCTTTGGATTAAGCAGGGCTAAAGGGTTTCCAGAAGCGCCAGATAATGCTTCTGTTCGCTCATATAAGGTGGCTTGATGCCCACGTGCTGCAAATGCCCACGCCGTAGTTAAACCTGCTATACCGGCCCCAATAATCGCAATATGCTGTTGTCCCTTACCCAATGAATGAACTAGGTCTAATGAGGAGGACTCATCATCAGATTGAGGTGGGTTCCAGATTGCTTTGAGCATTTCCCGTTTATGCCGAAAACCACGTGGACGAGAAATATTAATACCATGCGCTTTTAGCCCACGTTTTAAAACACCCGCGACACTAAAAGAGGAAAATGTACTGCCATAGTCAGAAAGACGGACAATATGGTTTAAAACGTTTTGTTCCCACATGTCTGGATTGCAAGAGGGTGCAAAGCCATCTAAAAACCAAGCATTTACTGCTTTAGTTTTAGCCATGCTTGGGAAAATATCTTGTGCATCTCCTAGCCATAAGTCGATGCTAAAACGCTCTTCAGGGAAACTTAAACGATGACATCCGGCAATAGGTAGCGGATATTGTTCAATTAACTGGTCTGCAAGTGGTTTAAGCTCATCCCAGACATTTAAAGCACGAATAAGGTCGGCTTTACTTAATGGAAATTTTTCAACACTAATGGCGTGTAAATGGCTTTGATTATCAGGACGGACTTGTTGCCAAAGTTGCCAAAGTGCAAGAATGTTTAAACCCGTACCAAAACCGGTTTCTCCTACACTGAAATATTCAAAATCTTTTAGATTGGCTAATCGTTCTGATAAGTCGTTACCATTTAGAAAAACATGCCGTGTTTCAAGTAGGCCATTATCTTTAGAGAAATAGACATCACCAAATTGTTTGGAAATGGGAACCTCGATACCATCGATTAATTCCCAGTCCAGTTCTGCTGTTTGTATACGGTTTGATACGTTCATTTAGTTTAATAGATCGCTTGGATTTACCACTGGCGTCGACGTTTTGTATGGATATAACTAGAGATAAAGAAACCCAGCAATACGCCACCAGCTAAGGTAACCGCGCCATATAAAAACATTTGCGCACTACGTTCGCTTTGTAAGACTTGAACCTGAACAGAGAGGCTATCATTTTTTAACTGTAACTCTTGGTTCTGGGCGAGTGCTTCAAGGTTGGCATGTTCTAACTGTTTTAAACGAGATGCCTGATCTTGAACCAAAGCTTTGATTTTCGCATCTTGCTGTTGTTTATTCTTTGCAAGTTGCTCAGCCGTGAGTGGTTTTGTTGCGGTCGAGGCCGTTGTAGCAGCTGTTGGAACTGGCTTGTTTGTCGCCTGAGCTGAAGGCGCACTTGGAGGAGTCGTTGCTGGTGTGGCAGCAGGTTCAACTGCACTAGCAGTTGAACAGATCAAACACAAGCCGAGAAAGCTTTTGATTGCAGGGTGCATATAATTACCCTTTTGGAAATGCTTTATTAAACGGTTTTACATCAATATGAGCGTAAATGCCTTCTTTGAGAAATGGTTCTTCTTTTAACCATTCGTCTAATGCTTCGCGACTGTCGAATTCAACAATCATGGTGCTACCATAAAAACCTGCTTGAAGATCATTCGGGTCTTTTGGCATAGCTCCCGCTGTAACAAGGCGGCCTTCATCATCAAGTTTTTGCAAACGTTCGATATGCTGAGGGCGTACTGCCAAGCGTTTTTCTAAAGTTCCTTCGTTATCGGTACAGCTTAGAACAAAAAAAGGCATGTAATCGTATCTCTGTAATCAATCAGGAATCATTTTAAGCTTCAGGTGACTTAAAATGTTTACGTAAAATAATGAACTGAATAATGATAAATGAAAACATGACAATCATGTCACCAAATGCAGTGAATTCACCCCAATATTTTCCGCCGTGAAATAAAAACGCGAAGAAGATATGTAAACAAGACATCACTACAAACATGACTGCCCAAGCAAAATTTAGATTTTTCCAACCTTTTTCACTTAAGTCTAAAATAGGATCAAATAGACGACGTATGAGTGGCTTACGATCTTTACCAAACCAAGGTGAAACTAAGAATGCACCTGCAAAAACCAAATTCAAAATCGCAGCTTTCAGACGAATATAGAAATCATCACTTAACATGAGGGTGATGCCACCAAAAATGACAGTCATAAACAATACAAACCACTGTTGTTTATCTAGACGGAATTTTTGGAAAACAAATAGGGCACCATATACCACAAGCATTGAAATAATTAAGCCAGTAGTTGCTACAAGAATATTATTATTATCGACACCACCAGCAGACCCGATCAGTTTAAGTAAAGGATGCTGTGTGTCGGTTGGATCAACTGTTTTATATAAATAGAAGAAAATAATTAATGGAACAAAGTCCAGAAGTGCTTTCATGTTAGAGTATCTGATCAGGTTTGGTGAATGGCATAGTATAAAAGATGCAAGGCATAGATTTACATACACATAGCAATATTTCTGATGGAACTTTGTCTCCGGAATTACTGGTGCAAGCTGCTATAGATGTGAATTTGCATACTTTGGCTTTAACTGACCACGATACAATGGATGGGTTGCAGCGAGCTAGAATTGCTGCACAAGGTCATGATTTAAAAATCATTTCTGGTACAGAAATTTCAAGTCAGTGGTCACGTCCAACAACGAAGAAGAGTTATGGCGTACATATTGTTGCTTTAAACATGCAAAATGAAGCACCAATTTTAGAAGCATTAGAACAACAAAAAAGAGTACGAGCGCAAAGAGCTAAAGTAATTTGCGATTTATTAGAAAAATGTATTGGTTTTCAGATTTATGAGGATGTTCTTGCCAAAGTAGAAGATCAGGCAGATCGCATCACCAGAACACACATTGCTAAAACACTCGTCGAGAAAAAAGTTGTAACCCGTCCTCAACAAGCATTTGATCGTTTTTTAAAAGAGGGAAGACGTGCTTTTGTAAAGTTTGAAGGATTAGGGTTAAAAGAAACAATTGACATGATTCACGAAAGTAAAGGGTTGGCAGTTTTAGCACATCCGACTCGTTATGATTTATCTGCAACTAACGTTCGATATTTAATTGAATTGTTTGCAACTTCAGGTGGAGACGCAATTGAGTTACCTCCACCGATGGAAACTTTATCTACTCGCCAGATGATTGATCGGATGATTGAGCAATATCAATTAGCCGTATCGATTGGCAGTGATTTTCATGGTGAAAATATGCCATGGATTAAACTGGGAAATACACCTAAGCCAACGGCTAATCAGCAAGGTGTTTGGGAACGTTTTCTCTAAGCCATTACAACAAGTTATTATCTTGAGCTTGAATTGGTGGTGGGGTAGGTTTCCCCAAAGTCCCTAAAAGTTCAATTTCGATACTACGTACCATGGCATCTAAAGGTAAATCATTACTTTGAGTACCGAAGGGCTCTTCAATTTCCGAGCTGAGTGCATCAAGTCCTAAGAATGTATATGCCAAAATTCCCACCAGTAAAGGTGTTGCTAACCCAAGCAATGAACCAAGACTGAATGGCAACATAAAACAGAAAAAATAGACAGTGCGATTGAGCAAAACTGAATAGGCAAATGGAATAGGTGTATTGGCGATTCGGTCACAGCCAGTTTGCACGACACTTAAATCTGCAACATTTCTATTCATCTGTGCATAGATGATGTCTGAGATTTCACCTTCTTTAAGCGCTTGCAATAATTCCCAGTGAATGAGGCTAAGTGTGTACTGAGGAGCATTATTTTGCTGATAGAGCTGGGTGAGTGCTTGCTGGCTCATACCGCTGGTTTGTATTAACTCAGTTGGGTTCGCAGTCTGACGACGTAAACGATCACGTAACACATTAGCAAAAACAATCACATGCTGAATAACACGTTCACGACGGGCTTGAGTCAAAATTCGGCAGTCACGGTCAAAATGGCGTGAAGTTGCAATTAAAACACCCCATAATTTTCGGGCTTCCCACCAACGGTCATAACATGCAGTATTTTTAAATCCCAAGAAAATAGAAAGTACGACGCCAATAAGAGTAAAGCCAACCAAAGGAATCTCTGGAAAGCGATAAAGATTGATATATTCTACGCCCCCAATGATTGCCGAAATCAGCATAACGACCCCTAGAGAGGGTAAAATTTTGGGTAAAATTGTCCCTCGCCAAGAGAATAATACTTTGAAAATACTAGGCTGCTCACGAACAATCATTTTGTTTTTAACGTCACTATTTTTGCTTTGATCTTCTAGGCTTAGTGCCCCTTTGTCAATATCATTGAACTGATATTATTGCAGGGTTGAGCAGTTGTTGTTCAGCAAATGAAAAGCTTCCTTCTGGTGAGATAATAAAATGATCCAAGAGGCGTATTTCGACAAGCTGACAGGCATGTTCCAGTTGCTGAGTTAATGCAATATCTTCGGCAGAAGGCTGTGCTGAACGAAAGGGATGATTGTGTGCAATAACGAGCTGGCAAGCATGTTGTTGTAGGGCGTAGCGTAAGGTTTGATTGACTGAAACCGCACAATGTTGAACTGACCCAAAAAATAACTTTTTAAAGTGAAGTTTTCTTAATTCTGTATCTAGACAGAGCACTGCAAAGACTTCTTGTTTCTCGCCTTTTAATTCATAGCGCAAATAATCCAAAACTAAATCAGAAGAGTGGAGACTAAGATCGTTTTGCTGAAAGTGATGATCGAGATAACGCCGCCCGAGCTCTTTAACTGCCAATAATTGTGAATATTTTGTTGCTCCAATTCCATTAAATTGAGTTAACTCACTTAACGATGAATCAAATACTGCATTTAGGCTACCAAAGTGCTGAATCAGTAAACGTGACAGTTCGACTGCTGAATGTTGTCGTGAACCTGAGCGAAGAAAAATCGCGAGTAGCTCTGCATCTGATAGACTTTGCGGACCTTGTTGTAATAACCGTTCTCTTGGCCGTTCTTGTTCGGGCCAATTTTTAATAGAAGTATTCATATTCCCCAGCATAATTCGCTTAAAATTTTATTTTGTTTGCCCAATCAATCTTGGGTCTACGCGTATTTAATGCTATTGTGAGCGCCACTGCAACAGTAAGGTATCCTGTTCGTGAGCTTTGATCTAAGTGTTATTCCTCATAAAAACATTGTTTTAGCTGTTACTGGCGGAATTGCTGCCTATAAAAGTGCCATTTTAGTCCGTCGCCTTAAAGATTATGGCTTTGACGTGCGTGTGGTCATGACACATGGTGCTCAGGCATTTATTACTCCACTAACGTTTCAGGCTCTTTCTGGTAATCCCGTTCATACTGAACTTTTAGACCCTGCGGCTGAAGCTGGGATGGGACATATTGAATTAGCACGTTGGGCTGATTTATTACTGGTTGCGCCTGCAAGCTGCGATACTTTGGCAAAATTTGCGCATGGTTTAGCAGATGACTTGCTCAGTACAGTGTTTTTGGCAACAAAATCTCCTGTGTGGGTTGCACCTGCCATGAACCAGCAAATGTGGGCGGCCAAAGCAACACAACGAAATTTACAAACCTTAGTCGAAGATGGCGTGCATGTGATTATGCCGGATGCGGGTGAGCAGGCATGTGGTGATGTCGGTTTAGGCCGTATGCCAGAGCCAGAAGAAATTGCAAGGCAAGTCGCTGGCTATTTTCATCAGGCTCAACGTGCAATCGCTGAAAAATTTGGCTTGTTGGCTGGAAAGCGAGTTGTGATTACCGCTGGGCCAACGCGTGAAGCGATTGACCCTGTTCGTTATATCTCGAACCACAGCACTGGTAAAATGGGCTTTGCTTTAGCTGCTGCTTGTTACGCTGCTGGCGCACAAGTGACGCTAATTGCTGGGCCTGTAAGTTTAGATACACCGAATGGTGTAAAAAGAGTAAATGTTGCTTCTGCAAGACAAATGTTAGATATCAGCATGGACTCGTTAGAAACAGGCTGTGATATCTTCATTGCAACTGCCGCAGTCGCAGACTATCGTGTAGCAGAAGTTGCCGAGCATAAAATTAAGAAGGCAGGGGATGAGTTGAATGTTTCCCTTGTGAAAAATCCAGATATTGTGGCAACCATTGCGGGTCAGGAAAAACGTCCATTTATGGTGGGCTTTGCTGCTGAAACACAAAATGTTGAAGAGTATGCAGCAGGAAAACTGGTCGCTAAAAAACTAGATATGATTGCATGTAACGATGTGTCTCGTGCAGATATTGGTTTTGCTTCTGATGAAAATGCCATGACGGTTTTCTTTGCTGAAAACTATCACATGAAAAAGCGTGAGTTAGAGAAAGCATCTAAACAAGAAATTTCTCAACAGTTGGTTGAAGCAATTTCGGATGCATTGCGCCGTAAATAATATGTTTTAAATAAAAAAAACCGCGAATTAATCGCGGTTTTTTTATATGTCTTACTTTATACAACTTAAGGAATTTCATCTTCAAATTCAGGCTTAACCTGAACGATGAAGTCCTGACGGTTAAGACCACGCCATAAGGCAAAAGCTGTACCGATATAAATTGAAGAATAAGTACCTACAAAGACACCAACAAACATTGCAACAGCGAACCAGTGTAGACCATCACCACCTAAGAACATCATTGCTAGAACGACAAGCAATAAGGTCATTGATGTATGAATGGTACGACGTAAAGTTTCGGTTAAAGCAATATCGATGATTTCACGAGGAGTCGCTCCGCGAATTTTACGGAAATTTTCACGGATACGGTCTGACACTACAATGTTATCGTTAAGCGAGAAGCCAATGACAGCAAGTACCGCAGCTAAAACCGTAAGGTCAAATGGCCACTGGAATAATGCAAAAGCACCAATAATAATGATGATGTCGTGGAATAAAGACATCACGGCACCCATTGCGAGTTTAAACTCGAAACGGATCGTCACGTAGATCAACATTAAGATAAGTGCAAGTGCAACCGCACCAGCAGAGCGAACATAAAGCTCGTTACCAACTTGACCACCTACAGAGTCCACTTTGTGAACTTCTGCGGCATTGTTTGGCAACTGTACAGCCTTAGTAATCGCGTTATTAAGGTCTTCAACCTTAACTTCTTGTACAGGCATGCGTACAAGTAAGTCTTTATTGCTACCAAGTGTCTGTACTACAGCATCTTTAAAGCCAGCTTTGTCGAGTGCCTGAATAACTTCAGACTGATTTGCTGGTTGAGCGTAGTTAAGCTCAGCTGAAACACCACCGGTAAAGTCCAAACCGAGGTTAAGACCTTTAGTTACAATAAAGAAAATACTCGCTAACGTAATAAGGATCGAGAAGATTGCCGCAGGTTTGGCAATCTTCATGAACGGGATGATTTTTGCATCATCCGGACGTCCATATTGTTTAGAATCTTGTTGAGTCACTTTAGTCATCATCGATCTCCTTAAATGCTCAACTTTTTCAAATTACGGCGTTTACCATAAATGATTTGTACAATTGCGCGAGTCACTGTAATTGCAGTAAACATCGAACACACGATACCAATCATTAATGTTACGGCGAAACCTTTGATCGGGCCTGTACCAATTGCAAACAGAATGAATGCAACGAGGAACGTCGTTAAGTTCGAGTCAAAAATGGTGTTGTAGGCTCGATCATAACCGGCCACAATGGCCTGTTTGGGCGATGCGCCCCAGAGCATTTCTTCTCGAATACGCTCACATATCAATACGTTCGCATCGACAGCCATACCAATGGTAATAACGATACCCGCAATACCTGGTAAGGTGAGGGAAGCCCCAATCCATGACATAACCGTTAAAATCATTGCCAAGTTAACAACAAGTGCAAAGTTAGCGATTAAACCAAATAGACGGAAGAAAACCACCATCCAGATTGCAACAAGCAAGAAGCCGATTTGAGTTGATAATACGCCCTTATCAATGTTTTCTTGACCAAGGCTTGGACCAACTACACGTTCTTCAACAAAATACATTGGCGCAGCCAAAGCACCTGCACGTAGCATTAATGCAAGTTCTGATGCTTCTTGAGGAGAACTTAAACCGGTAATACGGAAAGTTGAACCTAAAACGGCCTGAACGGTTGCAGCATTGATGACTACAGATTCAGTGTATGGAGTACGAACTTCTGTTTGTGCACCAGTTTTAGGATCTGTGACATAAGTAATTTTTTGCTTATTTTCGATGAACAATACCGCCATGCGTTTACCAACGGCATTACGAGTTGCATCAGACATAAGCTTACCGCCAGCACTGTCGAGGGTAATATTTACCTCGGCACCACCAGAGTCTTGGCTAAAGCCAGAGCTTGCATTTTGAACACGCTCACCCGTCAAGATACGGTTACGTTGCAACAAAAGTTGACGACCGCTATCTAGAGACTCATAAGCAAAAACTTCTGTGCCCGGAGGTAAAGGTTGACCATTATATTTACCTGTATATGGGTCAATATATTGATCATTTGCGTCAGAAACCAAACGGAATTCGAGGTTTGCAGTACGGCCTAAAACACGTTTCGCTTCAGCTGTATCTTGCACACCCGGTAATTCAACGACAATACGGTTGCTACCCTGACTTTGTACCAATGCTTCTGCAACACCAAGTTCGTTAATACGATTACGTAATGTTGTTAAGTTTTGATTCACCGCATATGACTGAATTTCTTGGCGACGTACATCAGTATAAGAAAGCTTTAAAGTAGAACCTGTAGAGCTTGCTAATGCCTGTTGGGTATATTCATTCCCATTACGACGTAAAAAATCCATTGCTGCATCACGGTCAGCATTGTCAGCAAATTGAACAGTGATCACATTATTAGTTAATGCAAGACTATTAAATTTGATCTTGTTTTCACGGAACTGACGACGCAAATCGGTGGCAGAGGTTTCCATACGTTGGGCAACGGCTTTGTCCATATCTACTTCAAGCAAGAAGTGGACACCACCACGTAAGTCCAAACCAAGTTTCATTGGTTTTGCCCCAATCTTTTGCAACCATTCCGGTGTGGTTGGTGCAAGGTTTAGGGCGACAACATATTGATCACCTAAGTCACGGCGTAATACTTCTTTTGCTTTCAACTGCGCTTCAGAAGAGCTGACACGCAATAGGGCAGCATTATTTGTAAAAGTATTATCGTGACTTGCAATATTTGCTGTTTTTAAAATTTGCTCTGCTTTTTGCACCACACTTTGATCAATTTGGGTGCCAGCTTTGGCACCGGAAATTTGAACGGCGGGCTCATCCGGATATAGACTAGGCAGTGCGTATAATGTACTGATTACCAGAACAACCAGAATCAGTAAATATTTCCATGCAGGGTAACGCATTCGCTTTCTTCTTAAATGAAAAAGCCGTGCTAAAGCACGACTGTTTTATGATTAAAGGTTATTTAGAGTGCCTTCAGGTAATACTGAAATTACGCTGGCACGCTGAATTTTTACTTCTACACCACGGCTAAGTTCAACAACTGCATAGTCACCTTCAATTTTGGTCACTTTGCCCATTAAACCACCAGCGAACACAACTTCACTACCTACACCTAAGCTCTCGATTAAAGAACGGTGCTCTTTAGCACGTTTTGCTTGAGGGCGCCAAATTAAGAAATAAAAGATTGCAACGAATACGACAATCATCAAGATGTTTGGCAAAATACCTGTAGTTGGGCCAGCTGCCGGTGCTGCATGTGCAGCAGAAATTAAAAAGCTCATTTTGATTTCCTAAAGTTAAAAATATGAGTCAGATACCTGACATAATCCTAATTCGTTTTGCAATTTACCTTGTCTTGAGGTTGAGCGCAAATCGGGCTTATTCATCAACCGGACATGGTGGAACTTCTAAACCACGACGGGCATAAAAGTCCTGAACAAATTCATCAAATGTGCCATTCTCTAATGCATCACGCATACCTTCAGTTAAACGTTGGTAATAACGTAAGTTATGAATAGTACCGAGCATAGACGCTAACATCTCTCCACATTTTTCAAGATGGAATAGATAAGCACGGGTAAAGTTCTTACAAGTGTAGCAATCGCAATGTGGATCGAGCGGGCTCTGGTCATGGCGATATTTACTATTACGAATACGTACCAGACCATCAGTGACAAAATAATGACCGTTTCGCGCATTACGGGTTGGCATAACACAGTCGAACATATCGACACCGCGGCGCACCGCTTCAACGATATCTTCCGGTTTACCAACGCCCATCAAGTAACGCGGTTTATCTTGTGGCATTTTGCTTGGTAGATAATCTAAAACTTTGATCATCTCATCTTTAGGTTCACCTACAGATAAACCGCCAATCGCATACCCATCAAATCCGATTTCAAGAAGACCATTTAAAGACTCATCACGTAAGTCTTCATACATACCACCTTGAATAATGCCAAATAATGCATTCTTATTTTTGAGCTCATCATGATGATGGGTTTTACAACGTTTTGCCCAGCGTAAAGAAAGCTGCAATGATTTTTGTGCTTCTTCATGCGTTGCAGGATAAGGTGTACATTCATCAAAAATCATGACGATGTCAGAGTTCAAAACCTGCTGAATTTCCATAGAAATTTCAGGTGATAAAAATACTTTTGAACCATCAATCGGTGAGCGGAAAGTAACACCTTCCTCTTTGATTTTGCGCATTGCGCCAAGACTAAAAACCTGGAAACCGCCAGAGTCAGTCAAAATTGGCTTATCCCATTTAATAAAGTTATGCAAACCGCCGTGTTCTTTAATCACTTCGAGACCCGGACGCAAATATAAATGGAATGTATTTCCTAAAATAATTTGTGCCTGAATATCTTCGATATCACGCGGTAACATACCTTTGACTGTGCCGTAAGTCCCCACTGGCATAAAAACAGGTGTTTCAACAACACCATGCTCTAAAGTTAAACGACCACGACGGGCGCGCCCCGACTGACCTAATTTTTCAAACTTCATCTAAAAATCCTGAACACGAGCAGAGGCGAAGAAACAGTTCGCTGCTAAAAAGAGAGCTATTTTCCTTGATTCTGCGATGTAGTTCTACTACTAAATGTAGCTGGCTATAAAATAGATAAAATTTCCGACAGGTTAGGGGCTGTTTTTTTCCTATTAAAAATTAGGTTTATAGTCAAAATTTTCATTAACAAGATTATCCTTAAAAGGACGAATAACTTTCTTGGATAAAGTTAATGTATTGATGAGATTGTTAGGGAATACTTCAATCTGGTTGTTAAACAGCTCGACATTACGGTTAAAGATACTAATCGCAGCACCTACATTTTCGTTTTGTTCCTGAATATCATCCATCATTTTGCTATAAAGTGAATCGGCTTTAAGCTCAGGGTAGTTTTCAACAACGACATTTAAGCTACGAATCAGTTCTTTGCTCATTTTCTCGATTTGTTGCAGCTGAGAAATATCAGTGTTATTTACATTTAAATTAAGAATTTGCTGACGTAGTTCGGTGACTTTTTCTAATGTCGATTTTTCAAACTGAGTATATTGATTCAGTGTTGTCTCAAGCGCTTCCAAAGTTTTGACTTTTTGACGTTCGAAATTGGCAACCTCAGACCAAGCACGTTTGGTCGCATTAAAATAACGTACGATGGTATTACGGATGTGAATGCCCCAGACAATCAGTACAACAAAAATCCCTAGGAAAATAAATAAACCAGTCATGGTCAGTTCCTTATTGTTATTCCCTCAGTACACTTTTGGATGTCTCATTTTTTAATGAGTCACCAGTTAAGTAATACGAGAGATTTATTTAATTAAGTTCAACATTACTTGCTGAAATTTTTCATATTGCGGCATGGTCATGGTACGCAAGTGCCCACGCAATGCTGAAACATCATGAATTTCACTTTGCTTACTGGTGGTCTGAAAAAGATTTTGCTCACCCAGATAACACAAAATTTGTTCTTCGTGATGATAAATTAAATCACCTGTAAAGTGCTGAAAAAAATCATGTAATTTTAAAGTTAGACTTGGGCTGACTTCTTTGGCTAACTGATGTTGATTAACCCCAAAAATATTAAGTTCTTGGTTAATTAAAATATCACTACTTTGCCATTTACTGCTGTAGGGAGTAAAAAAACGAGAACGCTGATTGCTGACAGCAATACCTAGGGCAGGCATTTCAAATATAAAAGCGCCCCATAGGTCTTTATGAATTTCTTTTATAATTTTTTTATCGCTACTTTGATCTTGAATAATCGGTATTTCATTAACGTAATGATATTGAAACAGCAAGACTTGATGATCGGTTACGCCATCGTTCCATGTGACCGAAGCATATTGGGTAATTTCGTTAGATTCAGTCCCTCGGTTAAACAGTGGGAAATACTGTTTTAATTTGCTCAGAACTAAAACTGGCTGCGCATGAATGGGAAGATAGGCTGGCAACTGCTGAAATTGTAAACCATAACGCAATATCACCATACGCTGTTCTAGATAACGAATGACTTGCGTTAAAGGTTCTTGAGATTGATAGAGTAAATACGCTAAAAACCCCGTTAAAAAGGCGCCTAAAAAGCTCCAAAGATATTGAATATGTGGATGAAGAAAATAACCAAAGGCCAATATTGTGATGCTGCAAATTGCGAGTAAGTAGGGGATTACATTAAAAAAGCGAAGGTTGTGATCTTCACGCCAAGGATGTAAAGCATCTAAAAGATCTTGGGCTGAATGAGATTTTTGTCCAGCATCCCAAAGTCGAGCGATATTGCGAAAAACCTGTGTATTTTTTTTACGTCTTATATGAAGAGCTTCTTGTACGGTATCGATTGGCATGGAAGTAATGAGTTCATTATCATAAAGAGCTATTTCTAGATTATCTTTTAAATTGAAAGAGATAAATACTAAATGCTTTTAAATTAAGAATTTGTCTTCAAAAAATTGATGCTTGAGTTTTATCTATAAATTTCTGCAACACACAGGGTTAAATTCATGATTTTTTATTGTAAATATCTGGGCTGGGTTAAACCTTTTAATTCACCAGTGTGGTTTAACCCAACCTCAATTTTTTTAAACTTCTAATTTATCAATCAGCATTGCATCGCCATAACTAAAGAAACGATAGCGGTTTTTAACTGCATGTTCATAGGCAGCTAAAATGTTGTCGCGATTTGAAAGAGCTGATACCAACATGAGCAGAGTAGACTCTGGCAAATGGAAGTTGGTAATTAAACGGTCTACGATGCAGAACTGATAGCCTGGATAGATAAAGATTTGCGTGTCGCCAGTCCAAGCCGCAATTTTACCGCCATGGGCTTGAGCTGCGCTTTCTAAAGCACGTGTTGCAGTTGTACCTATGGCAATCACTTTATTTCCGCGTGCTTTAGTCGCCAAAATCAGATCAATGGTTTCTTGAGGTACATCGCACCACTCACTGTGCATGATGTGGTTGGTAATGTCATCAGTTCGAACTGGCATAAATGTGCCAGCCCCAACATGTAAAGTCACAAAAGTTTTTTGAACATTTTTTTGTTCTAACTTTTCTAATAATTCTTCATCAAAATGTAAGCTTGCAGTGGGTGCGGCAACACTGGCAATTTTTTCAGGATTATGAAAAACCGTTTGATAACGTTCGGTGTCAATTTCTTCTGCTTCACGGTTAAAGTAAGGCGGAATAGGTAACTGACCATATTGCTCAAGTACAGGTAAGATTGGCTGTGAAAACTCAACCACAAATAAATTTTCGTGACGACCACGTACAATCACAGGAATGTTATCTGCACCAACAAAAAGCTCAGCACCAGCTTTAGGTGAGTTGCTCGATTTAATATGACAATACGCTGTGGTGTGGTTCAGCATGCGCTCAACCAAAATCTCGATAGCACCGCCTGTAGAACGTTTTCCTTTAAGTCGAGCTTTCATTACTTTGGTATCATTGAGCACTAGCAGATCACCTTCTTCGAACAGATCGATAATGTCTGTGAACATGTGATCGTGATATTGACCCTTTGAGTCTAAGTGCAACAACCGTGAAGCACTACGTGATTCAAGAGGGTAACGGGCAATAAGTTCATTAGGTAATTCAAAGGAAAAGTCAGACAGTTGCATATTTAGAAAAAAACACCGCAAAAATTGGGCCTAGTATAAACTTTTTCGCTTTTTTATGGCTGTGCTTCTGGCTTAAATCATGAAAAATGTTTAAGTGATCTAAAAGTGAACGATAATATTCACTTAGGGTTTGACAAGTTTTACAAACGCGCTAATATACGCAACACAAACATACTTCCTCTCCCGAGGTGGTGAAATTGGTAGACGCGGCGGACTCAAAATCCGCTGTCAGAGATGACGTGTCGGTTCGAGTCCGACCCTCGGGACCATATTCAGAATCGTAAGATTCTACGAAAACCCCTATGCTAACGGCTTAGGGGTTTTTTAATGCCATTAGCTTTGGTTTTTTGTTATTTAGCTTAATTGCTTATAGATAAGATAGTGTTTTAATCTATTAAAATGTTATAAAAACAGAAAATCATCGATATTAAATTAATAAGAGTTTAGGAATGTATATTACAAAAGTTTTAAGTTATAACGGGGCTTGGGAAAAGTTAATAACTAAATATAAGTCCGAATTTCATGAAATAGAGTTTATTTTTAATATTAATGATGAAATTTTCTTTCCTGAAGAATCTGAAGAATCTGAAGAATCTGAAGAATCTGAAGAATCTGAAGAATCTGAAGAATCTGAAGAAAAACTATTAAATTATATGTTGTCGAGTTCGAATTTTAATGAAAAATTTGAGTTGAATGGCTGGAGTAAATTTTCTTTTAACAAATTAGATGAAGATAAAACATTTAATTTTTTACTTGAAAAAAATAACTTAATAGTTGATTTCGGTTTTGGTATGGGGCTTTCAAAGTCTTTTTTAGAATATATTTTTAAAATATTGAAAACAAACCAGAAAGTATTAATTCTGGATGAAAAATTACCAATTCGAGTATGTTTAGATAAAGAATTTCATGAAAAATATATTAATTTTAGTGAAACTAGTTCTTGGGAAGCTTATTTAGAGGAATCTAATAATGTTTTACCAATTCCTATAGAAATTCCTTTTTTAATTTTGGGTTTAAGCTTTGACTTTAGCGAGATACAGGTAATAGAACTAGAAAGCTCGAAAGAAAAAATTATGATTGAGAGATCTATTGAATTTAAGCCTGAACATTATCAGGCTGGGCTAGGAATACTCAATTACTTTGGAACTGTGATGCGGAAAAAGTATCCCGAACAGAATGCTAAAGTCCGTATTGAACAAGAAGATAATACTGTCCGCTTGGTTGTTGAATCTGCTAATGGCGATAAGGAAATTATAGAACGTGCGTTTGATGAGTTTGGACTTGTGATTCATAGAGATATACAGCCTGAAAATTTTTATGATAACTATCTAGATATTGCTGAATTAAAAACTAAATTAGGAACTTTTGAGACAGAGTTAAAATTTCAACATCAGCTTATAGAAATGAAAGAACATAGAATTATTGAGCTAAAAAAAGATAAAGAATTTTTAGAAAATATTATTGGGAAGGCATTAGTTCGTCCGAACTCACCTATATATATTAATAATCAATTGCATAACTCACAATCTACTGTTATCAATCATAAAGTTGAATTCATTAAATCTAATGATGAGCTTGAAGAATTGATTGATCTTACTAATAGTGAAGTTTTAAAAAATAAACTAGCAATGATTCAGAACGCGTTAGAAATTAATAGAAATTCAGATAAACCAGAAGATGTTAAAGATTCAAATGGTATGAAAAAATTAGCAAAGTTTTTAAAAGATACTAATGAAGTGGGTTCTGAAGCAAATAATCTGGCTCAAAAAGGAGGAAAAGCTTTAGAGTTGATCAAAAGTTTAGGAAGACGTTATAACAGTATTGCTGAGTGGTGTGGGATGCCTATTATTCCGAGTATGTTAGTGAGGGAATAAAATCACATGGAAAATTTAAAAGATTGGATACCAATATTTGCAGGTATTGCTGCTGTTGTAGGGCTCTTTTATAAAAGAGAAGAAGTTTTATCTTTAAAGCATAAAGATTTCTCTACTCGTTTAGATGCTACCATCCGTTTTTTCAATGAATTTTATGAAAAGAAAGAAGATAAAAATAAATTAGTATTAGATCGTGCCGCACAAGATGTAGTCAAATCTGAGTTGATAGACTTTAAGTTTTTATGTTATTTAATTAAATTGGATGAAAAATTTTTAATAAAATTAGATGACCTTATTCATCATTACAAGATTGGAAAAGAATTTATTATTTACTCACCAGATATTGCAGAAGTAGACTCCAATAGTTTTAATCTTAAATTGAAAAAAAATAGATCTGTAAAAACTCAGAATATATTTTTTAACTTACAGTATTTTTTATTTGCATCTATAGTTTCTATTCCTTTTCTAATTTCGCCTTGGTTTTCTAGTTTTTTATTGTCTAAAAATACACCTTTTATATTTATTATATGTACTATTATTATAGGAGTTGCTAGCTTCATGGCAGCAGCTGTTGCTTTGATGCAAGCATCAAGTTTGTCTCATGCAGATAAATTTATGCAAAAAATAAAAAAAGCTGATCAGATGATTAACTTATAAATAAAATTTTACGAGATGGGATCTTGTATCTAATTTTTTAGGAAAAGGAAGCATAGAAACGTTCTATTTTCAATGAAATTATTTTATATCTAAAAATTAGGAAATAGACGTTTATTTAGATTCGAGTTGATGCACATTTGAACTAGCTCAAAAGATGAGCTTACTCAAATTAAAAAAAGAGCATCATTAAAGTCGAATTAAGATAGATCCTAAGCCCTCTACAAATAATATTTTTTGAACATATTTTTGCGAGTATTCTGAACTCGCATTTCTAACATCTTACAACTCTCCACCTTCAAACATTTGTTGTATTTTCCTCAAACATACCCACTTTGTGTATCTAAAAACCTTTAATTGAAACTTCACATTTCTATTTTGAAAAGAAAGTTGCTCTTTTAATGTACTGTGTTAAAGTTTGTAGTAGATCATAATGATTATAAGTACATTTTTTTTAAGAGCGGTTCCGACCAAAAACGACAAAATCTGTGAGGCGGGCAATGACATTCCAACATTTAGAACTAAACCAGATTGAGCAGTTAAGTGCTTGTAGAATATCGCTTTTGCTTGGATTAAATGCCGAGCAGAACTATATCGAGCAATTTTTCCGGTTTAGTCTTCGTCTTTTGAAGTGTAAAAAAGCCTTATTGACTTTTAATCAAGAACCTTACTTTTGGCATCGTTGCCCAGATGGTATGACCGCCATTTCGTTTAAACCTTCAAAACATTTAAAACAGTGCTTTGCTAAACAACAGGTGATTAATCACTTACATCCTTCCTATCAAAATTTAACCAACTATTTAAAAGAATTAAATATTGAGTGTAGTAGGGCATTGGCCGTACATCTTTTACATCCTGATAAAACCTCTATGGGCTTCGCCGTTTTTTTTGATGACGATGCAGCAACATTTGAAGATGAAGACATCCAGTTATTGCTCGATTACTGTTCTACTTTTATGCAACAGGTCGAGTTGAAGTTTAACTATGAAGAGTTAAACGAACTCTATGAGCAACAAGTCGCGATTAATTCAAGTAAAACAAAATTCTTTTCAATCATTTCACATGATCTCCGAGCGCCATTTCATGGTCTGCTAGGTTTTTCAGAAGTACTCGCCAAAGAGCGTGAAACTTTAGATGAATCGAGCATTCAAAACATTGCAGACTATCTATATGACACTTCTCAATCGACCTATAACTTGCTCGAAAGCTTACTGACATGGGCGATGGCTGAGGGTGGGCGTTTTGTTTATCACCCGATTAACTTTAACCTTAGACAAGTCAGTAATATCGTTTTTGATGTTTTATATACCTTAGCTTTAAAGAAAAATATTGAATTGGTGAATGCTGTACCAGAAGATTTAAAAATCTATGCCGATATCAATATGATGACGTCGGTAATTCAAAACTTGGTGTCAAATGCGCTGAAATTTACAGATGTTGATGGTTCGGGCAAAGTTTTTATTGAAGCCAAACAAACTGGCGAAAATATTGAAATAACAGTGCGAGACACTGGTCTAGGCATGACCAAGCAACAAATGGCGAATTTGTTCCATCCACGTATTACTGCCAGCTTTAAAGGTACCGCAGGTGAAAAAGGTGCGGGTTTAGGTTTGAGCTTGTGTAAACGTTTTGTCGAGATTAATCAGGGGAAAATTAATGTCAGTTCCAAAGAGGGTGTTGGAACCACATTTAAAGTTTTATTACCTTCGGCTCAAGACAGTCATGATCCTCATATCGAATATCAATCATCATCGGAAGCAAAATTAGTCTAATCCCTTTTCCTACCACTACTCGAACTGCTATAACTAAAAAGAGAGTACGAGGAAAAGAGCTTTTTATATGAATGCGGAGCAGTTACAAAAAACATTGCGTGCTAGTCAGTATGCAGAACAAGTTTTAGGCCTGCATCAGGCTGTTTTAGAACAAGATTATCAAATAGATCAATTTACTGCACCGCTCTCAACTGATCAAATTTATCAATTTGTACAAACCACATTAGATGGAATTGGTGACGAAACATCTTGGATGCGCGCACTTCGTATTTTGCGTGGTCGTTTAATGTTTCGCTGGATCTGGCAAGATGCCAATCAGCTTACCGATGTTGTCACACTTACTCGTGAACTTTCTGATTTTGCCGATGCCAGCATTTGTGCGGCAAAGGCTTTTGCACGTGTAGCACTCGTAGCGAAACACGGTGAACCTGTGGGTTACTCTGGCAAAGTTCAAGATTTGATTGTAGTTGCGATGGGTAAGCTCGGTGCACAAGAGCTTAATCTCTCGAGTGATATTGATCTAATTTTTGCCTTTGATGAACAAGGCGAAACCAATGGTCGTAAATGCATTGATGTACAGCAGTTCTGTATTTTATGGGGACAAAAACTCATTTATTTGCTTGAGCACATTACCGCAGATGGTTTTGTGTTTCGAGTAGACATGCGCTTGCGTCCTTGGGGGGATGGCTCGGCATTGGCGATTAGTCATGCAGCTTTGGAAAAATATTTAAGTCAGCATGGTCGTGAATGGGAACGCTATGCATGGATCAAGGCACGTGTTGTAACTGGAGATAAAGAAGGGCAAGACTTGTTAGAAATGACACGTCCTTTTGTTTTCCGTCGTTATGTCGATTACACCGCCTTTGCTGCCATGCGTGATATGAAAGCCATGATTGAGCGTGAAGTTCTGCGCCGTCATATTGAAGATGATATTAAACTCGGCGCGGGTGGTATTCGCGAAATTGAGTTTATTGTGCAGGTGTTCCAGCTTATTTATGGCGGGTCTAAACGTGAGTTACAAGACCGCCAATGTTTAGTCAGCCTTGAGCACATTGGCGAAGCAGGTTTGTTAGAAAGACAAGCCGTTTTAGAATTAGAAGATTCCTACCTGTTTTTGCGCCGTGTTGAACATGCAATTCAAGCCCTCAACGATCAGCAAACTCAGCTATTGCCAGAAGAAATTGACCTAAGACAACGCATTATAGATACCTTGGGTTTTGCGAGTTGGGATGAATTTATTGATGTTTTAAACGAGAAACGCCAGAAAGTAAAAGTTCAATTTAAGCAATTGATTGAAGATACAAGTTCAAATGCAGCGACTGAAAACTTTGGACAGTTAGAGCAGCAGTTAGATGAAGTGCTGGATGACAATGCGAAAAATCTGATTCATGAATTCTGGCACGGTCATGCACTCAAAAAATTACCTTCAAATGCTGTCCAGCGTTTAAAAACATTCTGGCCTCATTTAATTGAAGTGATCTTACAGTCAGAACAACCTCAAACTGCACTTTTGCGCTTAATGCCGCTGATTGAATCAGTCATGCGCCGAACCGTGTACTTAGTGATGTTGATTGAAAGTAAAGGCGCATTGCAACGCTTAGTTAAAATGGCAACCGTAAGTCCGTGGATTTGTGAAGAGCTAACACAATATCCAGTACTGCTTGATGAGTTTTTATCGATGGACTTTGAGTTGCCAAAACGCAAGGACTTAGAAGATTCTTTACGCCAGCAGTTGCTTCGCATTGAAATTGATCAGGTTGAAGACCAAATGCGAGCACTTCGCCTGTTTAAAAAGAGTAATGTACTTACTGTCGCTGCAAGCGATGTGCTGGCTGAAAGCCCGTTAATGAAAGTATCCGATGCGTTAACCGATATTGCTGAAGTGAGTGTAAACGCAACGCTTAATTTAGCTTATCAGACCGTAGCAAAGCGTCATGGTTATCCATGTGATGTCGATGGAAAGCGCTGCTCACTCGACTACAAAGCCTTTGCTGTTATTGGTTATGGCAAAGTTGGTGGCATTGAGCTAGGTTATGGCTCCGATTTAGATCTTGTCTTTATTCATTATCTAGATGAGCAAGCCGATACGGATGGAACGAAGTCTATTACTGGCTTTGAGTTTGCGATGCGTGTCGCTCAAAAGTTTATGTCACTCATGACCACTCAAACCCTTGATGGCCGTGTCTATGAAATTGATACACGCTTAAGACCTTCAGGTGAAGCAGGTTTATTGGTGACAAGTCTTAAGGCCTACGAACACTATCAGTTGAAAAGTGCATGGCTTTGGGAGCATCAGGCACTCGTTCGAGCACGTTCTATTGCTGGCGATGAGGTGCTTTGCCAGAAATTTGAAATATTTCGCCGTGAGATATTGACTCAATCTAGAGATGAGGCTTATGTTCGTGAAGAAGTGTTGAAAATGCGTCAGAAAATGAAAGACCACCTAGGTTCGTCTTCTGAACAAAAAAAACATGGTATTTTTCATTTAAAACAGGACGCAGGTGGTATCGTCGATATCGAATTTATGGCACAGTATGCTGTACTTGCATGGAGCGGGACGAAACCCGATCTCGCCCATTATTCTGATAATGTAAGAATATTAGAAGATGCTGCTAAAGCAGACTGCTTATCCAGTGAAGATGCCACAGCATTAATTCGAGCCTATCTTAGTGAACGTGCCGAAAGCCACCGTTTAGCCCTTGCAAATCAATCCATGCAAGTAAGCGCAGCGGACTGGCGTAGTACCCGTGCGGTCGTTTGCAATTTATGGCAAAGATTAATAGACCCAACCGCCTCGGTTGAGTTGGATAGTGAATGATTTTATAACAATTTGGAGTGTTCCATGAATTTGGCTGATCGTGATGGTTTTATTTGGCAAGATGGAAAATTAATTGATTGGCGTGATGCAAAGATTCACGTTTTAACCCATACATTACACTACAGTATGGGCGTATTTGAGGGTGTTCGTGCTTATGAAACGCCTAAAGGTACTGCCATTTTCCGTCTTCAAGACCACACAAAACGTTTGTTAAATTCAGCAAAAATTTATCAAATGAAAGTGCCGTATGATCAAGCCACGCTTGAACAAGCACAAATCGATGTTGTTCGTGAAAATAAATTAGCTTCTTGCTATTTACGTCCGCTTATTTGGATCGGTTCAGAAAAACTTGGTATTGCAGCAACAAATAACACCATTCATGCTGCAGTTGCAGCATGGGCATGGGGCGCATACCTTGGTGATGAAGCAATGGCGAATGGTATTCGCGTTAAAACTTCATCGTTTACTCACCATCATCCAAACGTGACCATGTGTAAAGCAAAAGCATCTGGTAACTATACGTTGTCAATTCTTGCTCACCAAGAAGTTGCACATTCTGGTTACGATGAAGCTATGTTAATGGACCCACAAGGTTATGTATGCCAAGGTTCAGGTGAAAACGTATTCTTGATTAAAGATGGCGTTTTACATACTCCAGATATCGCTGGTGGTGCGCTTGATGGTATTACACGCCAAACTGTCATGACGATTGCGAGAGATCTTGGTTATCAAGTTGTTGAGCGTCGTATTACACGTGATGAATTCTACATTGCAGACGAAGCATTCTTCACAGGTACTGCTGCGGAAGTAACACCAATTCGTGAATACGATGACCGTCCAATTGGTGCAGGTGGCCGTGGCCCAATTACTACTGAAATTCAAAAGACTTACTTTGATGCAGTTCAAGGTAGAAATCCGAAATATGAACACTGGTTAACTTACGTAAAATAAGTTAATCCGTTAACATAAAAAGGCGAACTTTGGTTTCGCCTTTTTATTTTTGGCTTATGGAGCTTTTATGCATATTGTCTATGTCTCTGATGGTAAGGCAGGACATCGCTCACAAGCATTAGGCTTGTTTCAGGCGATGCAAAGACAACGGGCAGATACAACTTTTGAAGAAATCCTCATTTCTGATTTACCTATTATTTCTTTAATTCAGGTACTTTTCTCTTCAAAAAACTCCTTATTTCAACAAGCCCCCGATTTTATATTTGGAGTGGGCAGTCACACTCATTTTCGGGTCTGGTTACTCGGTAAAATTTTTAGAAAAGCTAAAACTATTATTTTAATGAAGCCTAACTTACCTGTGGTTTGTTTTGATTATGCTGTTATTCCAGAACATGATGGCATTCATGCCGATAGCCATGTGATTGTCACGCGTGGTGCACTCAATCCAATTCGTAATGAAAACCGCCATCAAGCAGCCAGAGTTTTAATCGCTTTAGGCGGCTCATCTAAACGACATCAATGGAACCAAGATAAAGTATTAAGCAGTGTTCAAAAAATTGTTGAGAATAATCCAGACGCTGAAATTATTCTGACGACTTCACGCCGCACGCCAGCAGGATTTGTTGATATTTTAAGACAGCAAAGCTTCGCCGAGCATTTGCAAATATTTCCGGTTGAGCAAACACCTCAAGGCTGGATTTTTGAAGAAATGCAAAAAGCAGAAGCTGTTTGGGTGACAGAAGATAGCGTATCTATGATATTTGAGGCGCTTACTGCGGGTTGTCGAGTAGGGGTAATGGCGATGGACCGTTTGAAAGACGACCGCATTACCTACTCAGTTGATCAAATGTTAGAATCAAAGTTAATTTCACAGCAGACTTGTGTTGTACAGTTACCACAACCTTATGCTTTTAAAGAAGCAGACCGTGTGGCAACATATCTTTTAGCGAAAAATTAAATTTTTTATTTTGAGTAAATAAATGAAAATATTGCATATTGCGAATTTTGGCTTTAATAAACAAGGCGCCCATTTTTACTGCACAGACCGTAAAATTTCTGCCGGATTAATTGAAAATGGCCATTTCGTTTATGACTTTAGTTTTCGTGACATGGCTCGCATGGGAACCATTTTTAAAACAAAAAAACTGGGTGCCAGTTGGGCCAATAAAGAAGTACTAAAGGTCGTTAATAATATTGAACCTGATCTGGTACTCATCGGGCATAGTGATTTAATGAGTCCGGATGTCCTTAGACAGATTAAAGAATCTTATCCAAATACTAAAATTGCATTTTGGTATGTTGACCCACTTTATCTCGAAAGCAAACTCGATTTCGTAAAAGCATTTTCGCCTTATCTAGATGCTATTTTCTGCACAACAGGTGGCGAATATCTACAAAAATTAAAGCAGCCTCATTTAAGCGTCGCCTATTTGCCAAATGTTGGTCACCGTAATGTAGAAACGCTACAACAATTTTCAAATGCTAACACAGACAAGACTTTTATTTTCTGTGGCGTGGTTTATAAAGAACCTGAACGTGAGAAGTTCTTAAAAGATTTGGCAGATGCATTGAAACAAGGCCATGTGAACTATCAATATTATGGTTGCTTTGAACAGCCGGGTGTTTACGGTAAAGGTTATTATAAAGTTCTGTCTGAGACAAAAATGGGACTCAATTACTCACGCCGTAATGATGTAACCTTGTATAGTTCTGACCGTATTGTACAACTGACTGGTAATGGTTTACTCACCTTTAGCCCAAGAATTCCTGGCTTTGAAAAATTATACACTGAGCAGGAAGTGGTTTACTTTGATGATCAGTTCGACTTGGCCAAAAAGATACAATTCTTTGATCAGAATCCAGAGCAAGCTGAAAAAATAGCGAAAGAGGGGTGGGAGAAAACACGCAAATCTTTCAATGCTAAGCGTATCACCCAATTTATGGTTGAAGTGACATTTAAGCAGCCCCTTTCAGAAAATTATGAATGGTCACATGAGGTGTATGCATGATGTGGTTTTTGTACGTTGCGGTAGGCCTGCTAGCACTTGCTGCACTGTTATATGTGCTGGGTAATTATACATTTTGGCTTCCGTTTCGTTCGAGTAAACTACCACGTATTGTCATGCTGCATCAGGTGACCCCTAAAGATGCGGCTTCTGGCATGAATATGCCTCCTGAAAAGTTTGAACAACTCTTACAGTTGTTGACGCGTAAAAAAGCTACTTTTTGCTTTGTCTCTGAGCTTGAACAATATCGTGGCCAAAAGAACGTTGTTGCTTTAAGTTTTGACGATGGCTTTATGGATAATTATCTATATGCCTATCCATTACTTAAAAAATATAATGCAAAGGCAACCATTTATTTGGCGACCCAAATTGAAGGAATTGAAAAGCTGACTCATGAGCAAATCCATGAAATGGCAAGTTCTGGTTTGATTGAATTTGGTGCGCACACGCAACACCATGTGAACTTACTTAAGCTTGATGATCAAACCGCTTATGATGAAATGCTTCAATCTAAAAAAGATGTTGAAGCACTAGTTGGAAAATGTCCTAGCTTTGCCTATCCATTTGGTCGATTTAACGAAAAGCACCAGAAAATGGCGCAAGAGATTGGCTTTAAAAACGCTGTATCAACTCGTAAAAAAATCGAAGCGTACGAAGCAATTAATCAATTTAATATTCCACGTGTCAGCACGCATGGTGCCATGAATGCTTTACAGATGCGTATCGCCCTTGCTAAAGGACGTTATAAGTTATGAATAAAATTCCATGTAGTATCTATATTGTTACTTTAAATTGTGGTGCTTGGTTAGAGCGAACTTTACAAAGTGTCAGTGAGTTTGATGAAGTCATTATTTTAGACTCTGGCAGTACTGATAATACTTATGAAATTGCACAGCGCTTTGAAAATACGCAAATTTCTCACCAAGACTGGCAAGGTTATGCTGGGCAAAAAAGTTTGGCTTTAGCAAAATGCCGAAATGATTGGGTACTCAATTTAGATGGTGATGAAGTCTTATCTAAGGAGTTAAAACAAGAAATTGTTGAAACGATCCAACACAATAAGCTTGATGCATTAATCACACCCATTAATGATGTGTTCTTAGGTGTTCCGAACAGTAAACATACTAAAAAGCATGCAAAGGTGCGTTTTTTTCGCAAGTCTAAAGGGCATTATGACCTTGCCAATAAAGTCCATGAAAATGTGATTGTGGATGGTGAATCTCAGCGCGCTCAACATGATATTTATCATTATGGCGAGTCGAGCATTTTCGTGAAAGTCGAAAAAAATAACCAATATTCCAATTTAAAAGCATTAGAGAAATTCCAAAAAGGAAAGTCTCCAAGCGTTGCAAAATTGGTTTTGGTGATGCCAGTGACTTTTATGAAGTCTTATTTCATTCGCCGTAGTTTCTTAAATGGTTGGCGTGGTTTCGTAAATAGTATGATTAACGCATTTTATGCATTTCTAAAAGAAGCCAAACTATTTGAACAGACTCTGAATAAAGATAAAAATAAGTAGGCAAGCTATGAAAATTGTTCAGGTATTGGCAACGAGTGGCGGAATTGGTGGCTTAGAGCAGCACACTTTTAACCTTGTTAATGAGCTTGCTTTGAACCATGAAGTGCACGTGATTGCACATCCTTGCTATGTAGACAAGTTTAGCCAACAGGTACATTTTCATGCTGTTGATTTTGCACGTAGCCGCTGGAATATTTTTTTACTCTGGCAACTTAAAAATCTGATCCAGCAAATTCAACCTGCTATTGTTCATGCACAAGCAGGAAAGGCGGCTGAGCTGATTGCCCGAATTAAGCCATTTTTAGTTGGCCCAAAATTTGTAACGACGGTACATGGTACCAAAAAGAATAAATCTGCCTATTTAGCAGGTGAGGCCGTTATTGCGGTGAGCCAAGCACTCACACAAGGGATTCCTGAGTCGAAAGCACACGTAGTTTATAATGGAGTTTATCCTCAACCTGCTCTTACAGTTGAAAATAAAGAAAAATTACTTCAATCGATTCAAAAAGATTTTGCTGAGTTAGACCCTAGCAAAAAAGTTGTCATGTGTATTGGACGTCTAGAACCAGTAAAAAATATCAGTTTACTGATTGAGTCGATGCAACATATCGATGCCAATTTATGGATTGTAGGCGATGGTTCACTTAGAGCAAGTTTAGAGAAACAAGTCAGTGAATTAAACATGCAAAATCGGGTTGCTTTTCTCGGCTTTAGAACTGATGCTCGAGATTTGGTTCAGTTGGCAGATGTTGTAGTTTTATCTTCTGACCGTGAAGGTTTTCCGCTCGTAATGGTCGAGGCTTTACAGGCTGATAAAGCTATGGCTTCAACTAAAGTGAATGGTGTGATCGAGTGGCTGCCAGAACAATATCTAGCAGAAATTGGAGATGCAGAAGGCTTAGCAAGCGCAATTCAAGCTGCACTTAAGCCAGATGCACAAAATGACTTTAGCCCTCTATATGAAAAAGCCAAGGCTGAACTGACTGTACCAGCCATGGCTGAGCAGACGCTTCATATTTATAAGCAGTTGTTAAAAACTTAATTATTTTTTGGCGTAAGGCGGATGGCATCAAGTACCACGAAGTTATCTTCGACATTAATGGTATGGCAACCGTCATCTTCCTGATTCCAGTCTGGTAAAACCACTTCTAGTAATTTTTCTTCATAGGCTGTTGAGCTAAGCTGAGTAATCGCTTTTAATTCGATATTGCCGCCATAACGTTTTAAAGAATCTTGGCTTGGTCGAACCAGTTGTCCTTTATAAATAAAAGGTTTGCCTGCCATACGAAACTGCTGACTGCCTCGACACACTGGATTCATTGGGTGCTCTTGCCATTCAGGATTCAAAATATCTTCAGTAAAGAATAGATCTAAACGGTCACCAAACTTCTTACAATCACGACGCGTTGAAGTAAAAAGATACCATAAGCCTTCATGATAAAAAGGTGTGCTGTCGACTGCTTCGATATTCTCGATCAGATTAGAATGCTTTTCCCATTTCAGTGGAAACTCAGCACATTTCCAAAGCTCAATGGTTTTATTAGCCGAAGTCTCAGGAATCATGTACCAAGTGTCTTCTACTTTAAATACACAAGGATAAGAAAGGTGGTAATCGAGTTTTAAGATTGTCTCAGGCGGTGTGTAGGTGCCATCCTTAAAGACTTCCAAGACAGAAAGAAAGCCTACTGGATGTTCGTCATCAACTTCTTCAAAAAAAATAAAATGACGGCCATTTTCATAAGCATAAAAGCTATCTGCAAATGTAAACTTTTTAGGGGAATGGATCTCAAAGAGTGAATCTAATTGCTCAAGTGTTGTAAAAGGTTGTTCTAACCAGCCGAAACGCATATACCAATGAGAGTCAAAAGATTTTGCTTTTTTTGCTTGTTGGTATTTGTACCATTTTTTTTGAAGACTGCGAGTGATTAACATCTAAGTACCTGCTAGCTGCCCGTTTTATGTGATTGTGTAGAATTTAGGAAAAATGCTAATCGAATAATTTTTTTGAAAATGAATAGAGATATAATTCGAGAAATTAAATCATTTTTCATTTTGTTAAAGTTCTTTTTAAAACGATTTGGTTTTTTCATGTACGTTTTTCTATCTGATGCAATATGACTTTGCATCTCATCATCATGTTCAAAGCAATAATAAAAGGGCGTTGAAACATCGCCTGCTAATAGATACTTCCAGTCATCAATATAAGTCAATTTCTGAATTTGCTTGCAAACAAAATTTTTGGCTGTTTCTGTAGTTAAAGAATAAGCATATGTTGCAGTATATAGGTCTTTGGGCCCAGTCATATTGAAGTAAAGTTCATCATTACTTATATAACCTCTTATACGTCGTCTAGAAGGTTCAGAGTGTCCTCCTAAGAATGCGAATGAAGGATTGGTTTCTAATAGAGAATGCAGCTTCTGCTGTATATGTTTAGTTTGAAAAATCACATCATCTTCAATGATAATAATACGGTCATATGCTTGATAATCACCTTGAGCTAGGCGTTGCCAAATAATCATATGACTTAACCAGCAGCCTAGTTCACTTGGCCCTAGTTCATGATCACATAAGCCAGCAAATTGACGACTTAAATTTAGAAAAGTTAAATATTCTTGAGGAAGTTTTTTTCCATAAATAGCGTTGAAAAATTCAAAGTCAATTTTTATATCAGGAATAATCGATTGTAAATCTTGATGTTGCTGTTTGATTTTTTCTTGACGTTCATTACTTCCTTGCAAAGAGACGCATAGAATAAGAATCTTTTTCATGTTTCAACTAACTTGATACAATACATTCTAGATATTCTATCTTGCTATGCTCATTGTTGATAGCCTTGCGATATCATAGAAAACTCTCATTTAGGCAACAATCTGAGTAACATTTTAGATTTTGCATATCCTTTCTATCCATTTCTGGCTTAACTAGAAAAAGGAATAATTTATTTCATTATGATTAAAGTTCTTATCTCATTTGGTACGCGTCCTGAAGCTATTAAAATGGCGCCTGTGATCCAGTGTTTGAAGAAAGACGATAGATTCGATGTTAAAGTATTAGTGACAGCTCAACATCGAGAGATGCTTGACCAAGTATTAGAGGTTTTTAAAATAACCCCTGATTTTGATTTAAATTTAATGAAAGCTAATCAGAGTTTAAATCAACTTTCTGCAAATATTTTACAGAATATGGATAGTATTTATCAGAATTTCAGGCCACATATATTACTAGTTCATGGTGATACACTATCTGCATTTGTGGTAGCGCAATCCGCATTTTATAATCAAATTGATGTTGGTCATGTTGAGGCAGGGTTAAGAACTTATAATTTAAAGTCACCTTGGCCTGAAGAGGGCAATAGACAGTTAATTTCTAAAATTTCTAACTTACATTTTGCTCCAACTGAGTTGGCTGCTGAGTGCTTAAAAAAAGAAAATATTCAATTAAATAGTATATACATTACTGGAAATACCGTAGTGGATGCATTATTGAGTGTTTCTGATCAAGTTTTACCATTACCTGTAAAATATGATGGGAGTAAGTTCAATCTAGATAAAAAAATAAAAAAAATTCTGATTACAGGGCATAGGCGTGAAAATTTTGGTCAAGGTTTTATTGATATTTGTCAAGCCATAAAAGATTTGGCATTAAAATATCCCACAGTTGAGTTTATTTATCCTGTTCATTTAAATCCTAATGTGAAAGATATTGTTTTTAGATATCTAAGTGATATTAAAAATATTATTTTATTACCACCTCAGTCTTATTTGGAATTCATTAATTTAATGAAACATAGTTACCTGATTTTGACTGACTCTGGAGGGATTCAAGAAGAGGCTCCAAGTCTGGGCGTGCCAATTCTGGTAATGCGTGATACTACCGAAAGACAAGAGGCGATTCAGGCAGGAACAGTCAAGTTGGTGGGAACTGAAACTAATTCAATAATATTCTGGGTGGAAAAATTATTGGAAAATAGTGAGCTGTATCATCAAATGGCTACCGCTAGTAATCCTTATGGAGATGGTACAGCTAGTGTTAAAATAAAACAAATTCTGTTAGATAAATATAGTTATACAATATAAATTACTTCAATTTATATTGTATAAAATAGCGAATAAGTTTAAATAAATCTTTAATTTTGATATGAGTAGCGAGAGTTTTTAGAAAATCTTTACTATGAGTAATATTTTCTAAAGATTCTAACTGTTCATTGAAATATATCTCTGAAGCATTTTCTTTATAGCTTTTAATTTTATCAGGTAGCCAAGATCCATAAAAATGATGGGTAGCAAAGTTTTTAGGTAAGTCTAGGCAAAAGTGCGTTGATGGATATACATGAATTGTATTTATAGAGTCATTCCCGACTTGCAGGGTATTGTTCATTGGATCAATAAAAAACTTTTCTCTTAACATTTCTGATACTGAAAATGTATTAGTATTTTCTTTAATTGTATAAATCCGATGTTCATAATATTCTAAGATGGTTTTTGTTAGGCTATGATTTGGTATTGCTCCCCAAACAGCAGTAAAAGGTGAACCTTTACCTTCAAAACCTGTAAAAGCCTCGTGCTCTAGAAAAATATCTAGATTTTCTTTTAGTTCTACATCTGTATCTAAATATATTCCGCCAAAATTGTGTAAAGCATACGCTCTAACATAGTCAGAAACATAAGCATATTTTTTTTCATTATAGGCAGATAAGGTAAAAGGATGACTTTTTATATCAAAAGATTCCTCATTCCATAATTTTATTTCGTAATCAGGGCAAAATAATTTCCATGACTCCATGTATTTAAGAAGCTGCTCAGGAATTTTATTAGGACCAAACCAGCAATAATGTATTATGCGCGGAATCATATATAATCTTTTTCGTATTTCAAATTAATGTTTATAAATAAAAACTGTATCTATTTATACAATTTTTATTTATCTGCATTTCCTTTTAAAACCATATAAATCAGTGCAACAAAAATAAGCAATGCACCTGCCAAGCTACTTACGCAGAAATAAAGAATACGTTGATTGGTAGTGATATTAAATAATTCATTTGCAAGGATATAGCGCATGAAAAACCATTGTGCGAGAGAGAATACAATCACGACTAAAGCATGTCGACGTACATTAGGGCGCATAGCCATAAAGTGGACCTTTAAATTAAAAGCAGCCTATTATGCCACTGACCTGCTTATTCTCAAAGCATAGCTTATTTAAGTAAAGTATATAATTGATATTAATCAATTAAAAACCCTGCATAAGCAGGGTTTTTAATTTGAAAATCTAAAAATTATTTAGTTTCTTCAGCTTTTGGCTTTTCACGTAAGCGGATGCCCAAGTCACGAAGCTGATTTGCTTCAACAGGAGCAGGTGCTTGAGTAAGTGGACATTCAGCAGTCTTAGTTTTAGGGAATGCAATAACGTCACGAATTGAAGTCGCGCCAGTCATTAACATCACTAAACGGTCAAGACCAAATGCCAAACCACCGTGAGGAGGAGCACCGTAACGAAGCGCATTTAATAAGAAGCTGAATTTCTCTTCTGCTTCTTCATCAGAAATACCAAGCGCTTCAAAAATCGCTTTTTGCATTTCTAATGTATAAATACGAAGTGAACCACCACCAACTTCAGTACCGTTCAATACCATGTCGTAAGCAACAGAAAGTGCTTCACCTGGATTGCTCTTCACTTCTTCTACGCTTGATTTTGGTAGCGTGAATGGATGGTGAACAGAAGTCCATTTGCCATCGTCAGTTTCTTCAAACATTGGGAAGTCAACAACCCAAAGTGGAGCCCACTCACAAGTTGAAAGATTCAAATCATGGCCAATCTTCACACGAAGAGCACCCATTGCATCATTTACAACTTTAGCTTTATCTGCACCGAAGAATACGATATCGCCATCTTGCGCACCAACACGTGCCAACAATTCAAGTACGATCGGTTCAATGAATTTCACGATTGGAGATTGAAGACCTTCAATTCCTTTAGCGAGTTCATTAACTTTAATGTAAGCCAAACCTTTTGCACCATAGATGCCAACGAATTTGGTGTATTCATCGATTGCACTACGTGGCAATGACGCTGCACCTGGAACACGTAAAGCAACAATACGACCTTTAGGATCTTTTGCAGGACCCGCAAATACTTTGAACTCTACTTCTTGCATTAAGTCTGCAACATCGACGAGTTTCAACGGAATACGCATGTCAGGTTTGTCTGATGCATAGTCACGCATTGCATCTGCATACGTCATACGTTGGAATTTATCGAATTTAACGCCAAGAAGTTCATCGAACATCTTCACAGTAAGGACTTCCATTAAGTCCATAATGTCATCGTCACTCATGAACGATGTTTCAACGTCGATTTGAGTAAATTCTGGTTGACGATCAGCACGTAAGTCTTCGTCACGGAAACATTTCGCGATTTGGTAGTAACGATCAATACCACCCACCATCAACAATTGTTTGAATAATTGTGGTGATTGTGGAAGTGCATAGAAACTGCCATTTTGTACACGACTTGGTACTAAGTAGTCACGCGCACCTTCAGGTGTTGCACGTGTCAAAATAGGTGTTTCAACGTCCAAGAAACCATTATCTTCGAAATAATTACGAATAAGATTGGTTAATTTAGAACGGAAGCGTAAACGATCCAACATTTCAGGACGACGAATATCTAAGAAACGATATTTCAAACGAATTTCTTCAGAAATATTGGTATTTTCATCATTTAACGGGAATGGAGGTGTTTCTGAAGCGGCAAGAACTTCGATGTCTTTACCTAAAACTTCAATTTGACCACTCACCATATTGGCATTTTCAGTACCTTCATAACGGCGACGAACACGACCTGTAATTTTTAATACATATTCAGAACGTGCTTTATCTGCAGTTGCAAATGCTTCTGGAGTATCTGGGTCAATAACTACTTGAACGAGACCATCACGGTCACGCATATCAAGGAAAATAACACCGCCATGGTCACGGCGACGATGTACCCAACCGCATAGTGTAACGGTTTGGTCGATTTGGGCTTCAGTTAAAGAGCCACAGTAATGAGTTCGCATCATAATGAAGATTATCCAAACTATATTGGCTGAAAAGACGGATGCGTAAACCGCGCACCGTCAAAAAAAATAAGTTTTCGATTATGCCTTGTTGCATGGTTTGTCACAAGAAGTAGATCAAAAAACCGCAGAAATTAACCTGAAAATGAGCAATTTGGCAGCAAGTTTCCTGATTCATCCCATTCTTTGTTGCCGATCTAAAAACAAGAATAATAAGCATCCTAAGCTAAAGGTGCTTAACCAGCCCTGCATAAACTCATTAATCGAACGGCCTGTAAAATAATAGGTATCAGCATGCCAAACCTCATGAGGAATGTAGCGAGCATAATCCCAAAAAGAAAATAAGCCCAAGAGCGTAGATAGAATAAATAAAGACCATGCAAAAATTTTAATTTTTCTACTTACTTTCCAATGCTGTTTATAGCGCTGGTAATAGTGAAGGCACATCCAAGCGAGAAAAGGTAAAGCAAGAGCAGAAGAGCCTAGTTGCAAAAGACGATGTAATGGATATGGACGTCCAAAAAGATGAACTGTTGTCGCTAATACATCTTTAAATACAAAGGTCCGAAAGTCTGCATGCGTTAAACCATCCCAAATCAGATGAGTCGCTATGCCGATGATGAGTGCAAATATGATTCCAATAAAAAATATAGAAATACGTTTTAAAGAATTGAGCGCAAGATCATGTTGCACACCAAAAAAACGGTAAATCACTGGGCGGTAAAGAAAATACCAAACAGCACAAAACAGCAAGCCTAATGCAAGATTGGGATAGATCAGGCCTTTCCATTGGTGCGTCAGCATGTTGGAATGAACTGTAAATAAGCGGTAAAGATCGGGTGTCATACTCCCAATGGCTAAAGCAGCAATCGGTAAAGTATTTTGGCTAAGCTTAGATAAGGGAGGAGCTATAACGGCATGAGAGATGGTAAAAGGCATTAGAAATCAAAAATTACTCACATCATTTAGTTGACCAGTCTAACGAATCGTCTAATTAAAAATGTTTTTTATTGCAAAACAAATGAAATGTTATAGTATAACAAAAATAAAACATATCGTGATTCGGGACACATCCAATGCAGTTTTATAAAAATATTTTGACCTTATCCATTTTAGCTGTCATATCCGTTCCTTCGTTTGCAGCAGAAAGTGAAAATGTTGAAAAGTTAGAAACCATTCGAATTAAGGCTCATCCACTTGAGCAAACCTCACAAGATTTTGCTGTTGCAGATACTGTCGTTGACCAAAAGCATCTGTCGCAAGGCGCTGCGACCATTGGGGATGCACTTAGTAGTGAAGTCGGAATTTACGCGAATCAGTTTGGGGCTGGTTCGAGTCGACCAGTCATCCGTGGACAAGATGGTCCACGCGTTAAAGTGCTTCAAAATTCATCAGAGAATATTGATGTCTCAACCTTATCTCCTGATCATGCGGTAACTGTAGATCCTGTTCTTGCAAAACAAGTCGAAGTGATTCGAGGCCCTTCTACATTACTATTTGGTGCGGGAACTGTCGGTGGTTTAGTCAACGTTATTGATAACAAGATCCCTACGCAAATGCCTGAAAACGGTTATGAAGGACAAGTTGGCTTACGTTATAACACTGGAAGTGATGAAAAACTGGCGAGTGCTGGAGTAACTGTTGGCTTGGGCAGTCAAGTGGCTTTACGTGTTGAGGGCTTAACACGTGATGCGAATAACTACATTGCCCCAAATTATATTCATGAAGGTGAAAAAGAGCGTCGTGTAGATAATACTTTTGCTCAGGGTGATTCAGTTAACGTCGGGTTGTCTTGGATTTATGACCGTGGTTATACCGGCATTTCTTATAGCAACCGTCGAGACCAATATGGTTTGCCTGGGCATAGCCATGAATATGAAAGTTGTAGTGCTCATCTAACGGGAATACCGCATTTACATTGTGGCGATCATGAGCATGAAGATGGTGAAGAAGCTCATGATCATGGAAATGAAGAACACGAGCACGAACATGGTGGTCCATGGATTGATTTAAAATCTGAGCGTTATGATCTTAAAACCGAGTTAAATGATCCATTTGCAGGCTTTCAAAAGTTACGCGCACAAGCAAGCTATACCGACTATCAGCATGATGAAATTGAAGAAGGAGCAATTGCTACCCGATTCCAAAACAAAGGCTATGACGGCCGTATCGAGTTAGTACATAACCCTATTGCTGATTGGGAAGGGGTCATTGGCGCGCAGTTAGGCCAGCAAAAATTAGATTTAACTGGCGAAGAAGCTTTTATGGCTCCGACCACTACCAAAAAGTGGAGCGTATTTGCCTTAGAACATAAACAATGGAAAGACGTACATTTTGAGCTTTCTGCACGTGCAGATCAGCAAGAAATTGATGTAGACGATAACTCAAAACAAGATTTTGATGGTTCTGCCTTTTCTTATGCTGGTGCTGCGAACTGGGAGTTTGCGCCAAACTATAAACTTTCTTTTGTAGCTTCACATCAAGAACGTTTACCTTTAGCTCAAGAGTTATATGCAAATGGTGGGCATTTTGCGACGAATACTTATGAGTTAGGGAACGATCAGCTCAGTAAGGAAAAATCGAATAACGTTGAGTTAGGTTTGCATTTTGATAATGACAAACTTGATTACCATCTTCATGTTTACCATAACTGGTTTGATGACTACATCTATGCGCAGACCCTTGACCGTTATAAAGACTTCCGTTTAGTTCAATACACCCAAGATAAAGCACGTTTCTATGGTGCAGAGGGTGAAATTGGTTATCAAATTACCCCAATGTACAAGATCAGTGCTTTTGGTGACTATGTACGCGGTAAAATTGATGCAGAAGGTAATGCTCCGCGTATTCCAGCTGGACGTTTAGGGACTAAAGTCGATGCAGACTTCGGTGATGGTTTTAGTGGTTCTGCCGAGTATTATCATGTCTTTAACCAAGACAAAATTGCTGCCTACGAGACCGAAACCGAAGGCTATAACATGCTAAATCTTGGTGTGGCATATTCTGGGCAATATGGTGCAAAAACAGATTATCGCGTCTATATGAAAGCGAATAACTTGTTAGATGACACCGTTTATCAACATGCTTCGTTCTTATCCAATATTCCACAAGTTGGACGCAATTTTACAGTAGGTGTTGATTTTAAATTTTAAGGGTTTAACACGAAACTAAACTTGAAAAATCAAACTAAAAGACCTAACTTGAAACTATCAAGTTAGGTCTTTTTTATGCGTATTTTTCAACGAATTCATCAAAAAATAAATTGGTCAGGGCGTCGTTATATGGCGGTATTACTTTGCGTTGTTGCTATTGCATATCTTGCATCGGCAATTTACCACACAGTAAAACCATTACCACAAGGGATTAACTTTAGTGGCAAGCTTAGACATGCCGATGTCAAATTTTTAGCAGATAAAACCTACCTTGATGCAAAAGGACAACAACAGGTTGATCAGCACATCTTTGATGAAATCTTGAAAATGATTGATGAGGCCAAAACCACGATTGTGGTGGATATGTTCTTGTTTAATTCAGAAGTTGGCGATTCAAAAATAAAGCAAAGACCACTCATGCAAGAGTTAACTGATGCATTGGTAAGTAAAAAAAGACAAAATCGCCAAATTCAGATTGTGATGATTACTGACCCGATTAACTCGGTCTATGGGGGCTTAAAACCTGAAAATTACCGTCAGTTACGTCAAGCAGGTGTTGATGTGATTGAAACCAATTTAGGCCCATTACGTGCGTCTAACCCATTCTGGTCCGGCTTATGGTACATCTGCTGCCAGAATGTTGGAAATAATTCTGAAAAAGGCTGGTTACCAAATCCGTTCGGTGATGAAAAAATTACACTGCGTAGCTATTTAAACTTATTTAACTTTAAGGCAAATCATCGTAAAACTGTAGTCGTCGATACCGATGCTGGCTGGAAATCACTTGTAACTTCTGCAAACCCACATGATGGTAGTTCTAGACACTCAAATGTTGCATTGGTTGTAACGGGAGCCACAGCAGCTGATGTTCTACAAACTGAAGCAGCGGTTGCACGAATGTCGGGAAGTAGTGCACCCTCGCTCATTTTAGGTGATTTTGAAAAAGACGTAACCAAACCTCAAGTCCAAGTCTTAACTGAAGGGGCGATTTATCAATCTGTATTAAAATTGATTAACTCAGCTAAGCCTAAAGAGTACCTTGATTTAAGTATGTTCTATTTATCTGAACGTAAGATTATTCAGGCTCTAAAAAGTGCTCAAGAAAGAGGTGTTATTGTCCGGGTTTTGCTTGATCCAAATAAAGATGCTTTTGGCCGACAAAAGAATGGTATTCCAAACCGTCAGGTTGCCTCAGAATTACATGCGGCAGGCATTCCAATCCGTTGGTGTGATACGCATGGCGAGCAGAACCATAGCAAAATGATATTAAAATATAACGCTCAGCAAGCTGAGTTGATTGTAGGATCGGCCAATTTTACAGCCCGTAATTTAAAAAATTATAACCTTGAAACTGACATGTTGGTTGTGGGTAAAGTTCAAGATCAAGTCTTTAAAGATGCTCAAAATTACTTCAATACATCGTGGTCAAACCTGCAAGGCAGACAGATGAGCGTGGACTATGCGAAATATGCAGATGAGTCTAAAGTGAAGTATTGGATTTATCGTTTTATGGAATGGTCAGGTTTATCGACTTTCTAATTCTATTTTTTATATAAACATTGAGGCTATATGTTCACGACGGAGTCTTACCTAGTCTCACCCTAGACCTACAGCTCATTCGTTACTTTGGTTTTGCCCAAAGTAACCAAAGGCATTTGTCATCCACAAAACCTGTTCAATATCTCCATTTAACCGATTTTATTGCAAAAACAATATATTCATAAATTTCGGGCAGGTTGTGGATGACATTTAGCACCAGCGAATATTGGAAAATATTTAATTTCTATATCACTTAGCCTATCTCATCATTGAAATAATTTAAGGCGCTGGAGGAATCAACTGATCCAAAGTCTTATCATCTAACTTTTCTAATTCACTCAAATCAGTCTTAATTTTCCACTGTGACTCATCATCAACAGGATTTGGCAAACGCGCTTCAAGCCAATCACAGACTACATCTGGAGAAAACTCCGGATGATTACACTGAATAATCCATGATAAAAAATCTTTTGCTTCACCGTTCATATACGGAGGTGGAGAAACAGGAAAGAATAAGGTCGGTAGGCGTTCGTTTGTTGATAGGTAGTTTAAAACATGCCCTAACTCTTGAACTGTTTGCCATGCAAGTGGGTGTTCTACATCAATACTGAACTTAAACCACCAAGCGTGTTCGCCATCTGCTCCATTCGCCATGATACGTGCTTCTTGCACACTTGGAACTTTGCAGAAAAACTGATGAAGACGTTCAAAACTGATTTCAGACACAGCAATTGACCTAGCTAGAAAAAAGCTAATGTTAGCATAGATACAGATTCTTCATATTTTCTTTATAGTCATTACAAACCTTAGCAATGTTATCTGTTTTATTCATGGTTTCTCCTTGACTGTCTTCTAATCTAGCTTCATATCAAGATTAAAAGGAAATAGGGCATGAAAAAGCCAATCGTTCTTGTACTTTCGACGTTAATGTTAGGTATATCAGCTACCGCGATGGCCGATACAAATCATCGTTGGGATAATAATCATGGTAGAGACCATGACCGATATGAACATCGTGATCGTGATGACCATCGCCACGATTATCGTAATGATCATCGGGCGCCAAGTTGGTCAAATGCCGATCGTGGAAAGCACTATGGTCGATATGTAGCATTTAAACGCGGTGATCGTATGCCTGCGGAATACCGTAATAGTCGCTATTATGTTTCAGACTGGAGATCGCATCGTTTGTATGAGCCGCCACGTGGATACCGTTGGGTTAAAACACCTAACCAATATTTACTTGTAGACTCAAAACATCAAATTTATCGTGTTCGTTAATTTTGAAATATAGAATATATAAATGGCCTCAATGTTGAGGCCATTTTTCTATGCTAATTCATCATCTTGAGGCTGAGGAGGCTTTAAGGTTGTAGGTGTTTTTGCATGCTTTTCTTTCATCACTGAAGGATAATTCCAAGACGCAAAACGAACGACTAAGATAGAAAGGGCTAAAATAAGAATTGAGCCTGTAATAATGACTTGATCCATATCCGCTTTATGGTCATGTTGGATATCTGAAATAAGTAGGCGGGTTAATGCCGTAATCGCAACATAAATAAGAAAGCGTACAGGCATATGATTGGTTTTAAAGTAAATCCCAACCATTGCTCCAAGTTCTAAGTATATAAATAATAATAAAATATCATCGATTGAAGCATATTTTTTGATTGTTAGGATTTCAAAAACAGTATTGGCTGCAGACCAAGCCACCATACAGCCAATAATGAATAAGGCTAAATAATGGAATGCTTCTACGGCGTAATGACCGAAACGGTCAAGTAGTCGCTCGTATTTTTTTGGATCAGGCATAGTGGGATCTTTATTTGCTTCAGAATGTTTAGAAATTAAAACAAATTCCATGCCAATGGAAATAGTAAATACAAAATAAAAAAACGCCTGAAAGATCAGGCGTTTTTTATAAAGAACTTAATTAAGCTTGGTTCGTAAAGTAATCTTCACTAAAGCCCATAATTAAGTCAGAACCTGCTTTGATTTTAGCAATACGCGCATCAATATCTGGCAAGATACGTTCAGCAAAGTATTGAGCTAAAGCAAGTTTGTTTTGGTAGAAATCACCAGATTTATCTTTAGCAGCAGCTGCAATCTTCGCAAACATATAAGCGAAGCTGAGTAAACCAACTGCATGTAAGTAATCAACAGCAGCAGAGTTCGGGAAGTCTACATTTTCAGCAGCTTGTTCAATAATAAACTGAGTGATTGCTTCAATTTCAGTTGCAGCATCTAAAGTTGCATCTTTAATAAAGTTCAAGTCTGTGTCTAAGTCATTTGCAAAGTCACGGATTTCAGTAATGTATTCAGCAATGAACGCACCGCCGCACTTAATAGTTTTACGACCAATTAAATCTTGAGATTGAACGCCGTTTGTTCCTTCGTAAATTTGAGCAATACGAAGGTCACGGATACATTGTTCCATACCCCATTCACGAATATAACCGTGACCACCGAATACCATTTGAGCATCTAAAGTTGCTTGGAATGCTGTATCGGTCAGGTAAGCTTTAGCAATCGGCGTTAAAAGCGCAACGCGATTATTGGCTTTTTTCACAGCTTCGGCATCAGTTGAGAATTTAGTGATATCGAGCTGTTGACCTACATACACTGCAAATGCACGCGATGCTTCATTGTTTGCGCGTACGTTTAACAACATACGACGCACATCACCATGTACCAAAATGCTATCTGCTGGTTTGTTTGGTGATTGAACACCTAATGCACTACGACCTTGTAAGCGGTCAGTCGCATATTGTGCTGCATTTTGATATGCAAACTCAGATGCACCTAAACCTTGAATACCCATAGATAAACGTTCGTAGTTCATCATAACGAACATGGCAGCAAGACCTTCGTTTTCTTTACCAACGAGGTAACCTTTTGCTCCATCAAAGTTCATCACACAAGTTGCAGATGCTTTAATCCCCATTTTATGTTCGATAGAACCTGGACCAACTAGGTTGCGTTCACCTAATGAACCATCTTCATTCACAAAGTACTTAGGTACGATAAAGAGCGAGATACCACGTGAACCAGCAGGGGCATCTGGAGTTTTAGCAAGTACCAAGTGAATGATGTTTTCTGCTAAGTCGTTGTCACCACCAGTGATGAAGATTTTAGTACCTGTAATGTTATAAGTACCATCTTTATTAGGTTCAGCTTTAGTTTTAATAATACCTAAGTCAGTACCTGCATGTGGTTCTGTCAAACACATCGTGCCCGACCATTCGCCTGAATAAATCTTAGGTAAGTAAGTTTCTTTTTGTTCTTGAGATGCATAGCTGCTTAAAGCCATACCTGCACCCACAGAAAGAAGCGGGTAGAGCATAAATGATGGGTTAGTTGCAAATAACATTTCATCAGAAAGAACGGTGAGCATTTTTGGCATGCCTTGACCGCCCCATTCTTCGTCGGCACCTAAGCCAATCCAACCGCCTTCTGCATATTGACGGAATGCATCTTTAAAACCTGCTGGAGTGAACACCTCGCCGTTTTCATAGCGAGCGCCTTCTTCATCACCGGTACGGTTTAATGGATGAGTCACGTTCTGAGCAAATTTAGCCATTTCTTCTAAAATTGCTTCAGCAGTTGCAGCATCTACATGAGCGAGTTTCTCATTAGACTGCCAAAATTGTTCTGCTTTGAATACATCATTTAAGATGAATTTCATATCAGCTAAAGGAGCATTGTAAATTGGCATAATCGTTCACCTTTTTTGTGCACATTGGCCTGTGCTAGATATCCTGTTAAACGAAATGGATATGGAATTTAAAGTGTAAATTTATCATTGATTTTATAAAAAAAGGACCGTCAAAACTGAGCAGTCCTTTTTCGTTTTTTAACATTGCATATCGCAACTAACTATGGTTAGAAAGCGAAATGTTCAGCATCTAATGACATTAATGGATCTAGGCCACCAGCAATAACATCTACATGTGAGCGAACACGTGGCAAGATTTTTTTGAAGTAGAATCGAGCAGTTGTTACTTTTGCATTGTAGAAGTCAACTTCGCTAGTACCTTCTGCTAATTTCTCTTGTGCAACAAGTGCCATACGAGCCCATAGGTACGCTAAAGTGATATAACCTGAGAAGTAGAGGTAGTCTACAGCAGCAGCACCTACTTCATCTGGGTTTTGCATTGCGCGCATACCGATTTGCATGGTGAGATCGCCCCATTCTTTGTTAAGCGCTGCAAGCGGCTCAACAAATTCTTTCATGGCAGCGTTGTCTTTGTTTGCTTCAACAAATTTGTGAACCATTTTGGTAAAGTCTTTCAGCATTGCACCTTGAGTTTGCAATACTTTACGACCTAACAAATCAAGTGCCTGAATTTCAGTTGTACCTTCATACAAACATGAAATACGTGTATCACGTACGATTTGTTCCATGCCATGCTCAGAAATGAAACCATGACCACCGAAGACTTGAACACCGTGCTTCGCAGACTCAGAACCAGTTTCAGTTAAGAATGCTTTTGCAATTGGAGTCAATAAAGACAAGATGTTGTCAGCAAACTTACGCTCTTCTTCTGTTTCGCCTTTTTCAACGATGTCAGCGTATTGAGCAAGTAAGTAAACAAGTGCACGGCCGCCTTCAGCAAACGCTTTTTGAGTTAAAAGCATATTACGTACAGCAGGGTGAACGATAATCGGATCTGCATCTTTTTCTGGAGCTTTAGGACCAGAAAGTGAACGCATTGCTAAACGTTCTTTCGCGTAAGTTAACGCACCTTGGAAAGATGATTCAGAAGCTGCTAAACCTTGAACAGCAGTACCAATACGTGCTGTGTTCATGAAGGTGAACATACAGTTCAAACCACGGTTTTCAGGTCCAATCAAGTAACCTTTAGCTTGGTCAAAGTTAATGACACAAGTCGCGTTACCATGGATACCCATTTTGTGTTCGATAGAACCACAACGTACCGCATTACGCTCGCCAATAGTTCCATCTGCATTTACATGGAATTTAGGAACGATGAATAATGAGATACCTTTAGTACCTTTCGGTGCACCTGGTAAACGTGCAAGAACGATATGGATGATGTTTTCAGCCATGTCGTGTTCACCAGCAGAGATAAAGATTTTCTCGCCAGAGATTGCATAGCTACCATCAGCATTTGGTTCTGCTTTAGAGCGGATAATACCTAAGTCCGAACCTGCATGAGATTCAGTTAAGCACATCGTACCTGTCCAAACACCTGAAACAAGGTTTGGTAAATAAGTATCTTTCTGTTCATCAGAACCATGATGTTCTAATGTACGTACAGCTCCGTGAGACAAGCCAGGGTACATACCCCAAGACCAGTTTGCTGTACCAACCATTTCAGAAATTGCAATACCTAGAGAGTTAGGTAAAGCCTGACCACCGTATTGCTCTTCTGCTGATAAAGACGGGAAGCCAAGTTCAATATATTTTTGATAAGCTTCTTTAAAGCCTGTTGGAGTGGTAACTACGCCATCATTCCAAGTACAACCTTCGCGGTCGCCAACTTGGTTTAAAGGAGAAAGTTCATTTTCACAAAAGTCTGCCGCAGCTTCTAAATATTGATCAACCAATTCACGGCTTACGTTACCTTGGAAATCAGGTAATTTTGCATAGTGTTCTTCAGCATTTAATAATTCATGCAAAACGAATTGCATATCACGTAAGGGCGCTTTGTATTGTGGCATATCGGGTTCCTCAATACTGGTGAAACCAGAGTTATAATCTTAATCTATGAGAATGTGCCATGAGGCACCTTGGACTATTACATCGTGCAACAACTTGCATAACTGCACAAGCACCTCAGGACCTTTACTTTGTGACTGCAAAGTCAAGAAAAAAATGCTTAAACTAGCTAAGTGCTTTGAGTGTAAACACTTTTGGTTATGTTTATATGATACAAATAGTCAAAATCGTAAATAGTTATGTATAAACAAAAGGCGCCTATAGGCGCCTTTTGTTTCATGATTTTTAGAATTATTTTGCTTGAGCTGATGCAGGAGCAGGAGCATTAACAGGAGGTTGAGGGCGTTTGGGTTCAAAACGCAGGTTACAAGTACCTTCAAGTGTCTTATCTCCAACTTGAATATTTACTGCTTGTCCGTTGGCCTTGCCATCACATGCTTTTTGGATTTGTTCAAAGCGAGCTTGACGTTCTGCACGGTGCTGTTCCCATGCTGCTTTTTGTTCTGGTGTGAACTCACGATGTTTCATACGGTGGTGGCCTTCACGTGGGCCATCTTGCATCATGCGATGTTCTGGTTTTTGTGGCTGAGTCGTTGATTGACAAGCCGCTAAACTTCCCATAGTTACAATTGCCGCACTGAATAATGCAATTTTTGCCGTCATTTTCATGTTTAAAAGCCTTTTAATGTTGTGTTTTAAGATGGCTTAAAGATTAGATAATAAAGATGTAGAAACAATGGAGAGTTTTTCTTTTCGTTGTTGGTTACAATGTTAGGGTCTGTTGGTAGTTCATTTTATGAATTGTGTTATAGGCTAAAACCACATAAACGAGGCATGAAGCACAGGCAATGATATGTCCTTGGCAAGCTTCATAACGAAGATTATGGCAGTTTTAGCCATAACCTTTCAGGACGGGACTATTTTTCAGCATTTCGTCGTTAAGAGTTACTTGCTTAGATCACTAAGCTGCGTATCTCTTGCCTAGAAATACAAGAAAAATAGCCTTCGTCACAATTATCAAATGAAGTACCAGCAGACCCCCCTTTAGCGTAAAAATGAGAGAGTGCTTTTGAACGTTCTACGTGTTCCCATTGCATTACGGTTGTTTTTGACAGTCTTGCTCACCACATTGCTTATTGCGACTGCAAGCTTGAGTGTTTTGCACTGGACAATGCAAAAGAACTTTGCCAAATATGTGGCCGACGTTGAAATGCAAAAGCTCGACCGTCTCATTACCAATCTTGGCAATGTCTATACGGTGTACCATGATTGGGGAAATGCGATTCAGGCACAAATTTTACAAATAGAAGGGACTGCGGCTCCCGATGATTATGATCGCCTCTCGCAGTGGTGGCTTCGTCGTCAATATGATATTGCCATACAACAGCACTCTTTCGATGAACATGCCCTCATCAATATTTCACCCGAAGTTACGCCAACAAATAAAAATACTATTTTTAGCGATGAAGAGTTAAAAACGCTTGAGCAAAATTTACCTTCTCAATATCAACCGTTTGAAGGGCTACGTTTCCCTTTAAGTGCAAACCAGTTTCGCCCAAGTGATGATAAAAATAAGTCAAAGAAGGGGAGCTTAAAAGATATTGAAACTCAAAATGGTAAGAAGCGTTTTATTGCTTTGCCTGACCGTTTGGGTTTAAGTTCTCGTTTATCTTTATATGATGCAAATCACCAGTTTGTGGTTGGTGAACCGCCTTCTTCAGATCAGATGTCATTTCGCCCAATTATCTTAAACAATCAAGTCGTGGGATATTTGGGCTTAAAACCCGTTTTAGATAAAGAAGATGCTTTAAGTATTAATTTCTTTAGTAATCAAAAGCGTTATTTACTCTTAATTTATGCTTTAACCTTGCTCTCAAGTTTAGTTGCGGCGCTATTGATGGCGACTTATTTTAAGAAACCGATTCAGCGTTTATTAAATGCGACAAATGAGTTAACTAAAGGAAATTATCAGCATCAAGTTGTTATTAAGCGAAATGACGAATTAGGTGATTTATCCACCCAATTGAACCATTTGGCAGAGATTTTACATCGGCATGAAGAATCACGTCGTCAATGGGTAGCGGATACTTCCCATGAATTAAAAACGCCATTGGCTGTATTGCAAGCACAAATTGAAGCGATGCAAGATGGAATTCGAAAGGCAACGCCTGAACATCTTGATGCGATGATGCGTCAGGTTTCAAGCCTGAAAAAATTAACACAAGATCTTGCAGACTTGGCGCAGGCAGATGCACAACAACTCAAGTGTTATTTGAGTTCTGTAAATCCGTGGGAAGTGGTATTACAAGAAGTTGAGAACTTTAAACCGAAACTTGAGCAAGCTGGTCTCGAAATTCAAGTTGAAGGAACAAGCTCTCCGCTATTATTAGATCGTGATCGGTTTAAACAGATTATTGTTAATTTAATTAGTAATAGTATTCGTTACACAGAAACAGGTGGCAAAATTCATATTCATACAGCCCAAACTCCACAGGAGTGGACTTTGTATGTTGATGACAGTCCATTTGGTTTAAATGATGAGCAGTTATCTCGTTTAGGTGAACGTTTCTATCGCGTAGATGATTCGCGTACGCGTAGTACAGGTGGAACAGGGCTAGGCTTGGCTTTGTCTTGTAAAATTGCGCAGGCGCTCGGTGGTACACTCAGTTTTGAACATTCACCATTAGGTGGTTTACGTTGTGTACTCACTTTTAAAAAGCAGAGTTAAATATAAAAGGAAAAATATCTCATGAAACATGTGATGTTGGTTGAAGATGAAGTCGAATTGGCGCATTTGGTGCGTGATTATCTTGAAGCTGCCGGTTTTGAAGTAAGTATGTTTCATGATGGTCAAGACGCTTATGCGAGTTTCCAGCAACGTAAACCTAATTTGATGGTTCTGGACTTAATGGTTCCAAGAATGGATGGTTTGACCATTTGTCGTAAGGTTCGTGAACAGTCAGATTTGCCGATTATTATGGTGACTGCTCGTACCGAAGAAATCGACCGCGTCTTGGGTCTGAATATGGGCGCTGATGATTATGTATGTAAACCGTTTAGCCCAAAAGAGTTGGTTGCTCGTGTACAGGCAGTTTTACGCCGTTTAGAACGTAAGGCAGAGCCCGAACAGAATGATTCTTTCCGAATTGATAAAGCACAGCAAAGAATTTGGTATCAACAAAAATCGTTGAGCTTAACGCCAACCGAATTTCGTTTACTTGAGCTATTTTTAGAGCATGTTGGACAAGTCTATTCACGAGCACAATTATTGGATCATATTAATCCAGATAGTTTTGACGTTGCCGATCGTGTGATTGACAGTCATATCAAAAACTTGCGTCGAAAAATTAGTGAAGCGGCTGAAACTGGTAACCGCCATGAGTGGATTCAAGCAGTTTACGGTGTAGGTTACCGCTTCGAATATCCTGAAGAGTAAAACACTAGCGAAAGTTATTCTGTGGATAACCACAATGTTATCCACAGAAAATGTGGATAATTTTAAAGATTTTATGGATAAATTATAATCTTTGTATGATTCGGCACGAATTGCCAAATCTCGTCTATATCTACATTTCTAACGGCGATACATCCTAAAGTCCAATCTTTATGGGGCATATAAGTCGAGCTAAAAGGTATAGATAAAAAGGATTTCGGAACAGATCCATGAATCATGATATCTCCACCAGTTGGTTGATTATGTTGCTTGGCATAAGCAATATCTTTCGCATCGGGATAGGAGATATGCAAAGATTTATAGTACGCACTTTGTGAGTTTCGCCAATCTATAGAATAAACACCTTCAGGTGTTTTACCGTCATTTTCAAAGTGTTTATGCCCTTTAGGATTAAAGCCTAGACGAATAGGATAACGACGAATCACCTCATTATTATTTTTGAGTAGAAGTACGCGTTGATTTTTAAATACTTCAATTGAGGTGATGGGCTTGGTCTTAATTAGTTCTAAGATCTCTTCGGTTGAAAGAGCTTTATGGGATGATGTAAAAGTCGGTAAATATTTTTCATAATTATAAAAAGCGATTCCCAATGGAATCATGAGAAGTGTACAAATAATGATAGGTCTAATTTTCATATATTATTCTTTAATGTTTAAGAAACTCTCTAAGCTACCACTAAAGCGGCTTAAGAGAGTTTTAGTCTTTTAAAATATTAAGAAGAACAGCTTACTGCTACATCTGGTACGTCACTGGGTAAAGGACCTAAATCTTGTGGCTGTTCAAGTTCTGGTTGTCTTGTATACGGCTGATCAAGCAGCTTAAACAAACGGTCTACTTCGCTAAAATCATCTCGTTCAGCTGCTTCAATAGCACGTTGAGCCATGTGATTCCGTAATATATAAACTGGATTAGCTTTTTGCATATTCGCATCAAGCTCATCTGTATCTTGATGTTCACGAATGCTTTGATATTGGCTAAGAAACTCATCAAACTGTCGAATATCAAGGCAATCATCTCGTAGAGTTTTATATTCTTTATTTTGAAGTCGGATAAAGCTCTGAGTGTAGTCGAGTTGTTCAGTCTGTAAGATTTTTAAAAAACTAAAACTACAATCAAGGCTGTCTTTATGAAAATGAGGTAATCCCATTTTTTTACATAAACCAGTTGTGTAATGTTCCATGAAGGTTGGTTCAAATTGTTCTAAGCAACGCGCTAACTCTTCTTTGAACTGATCCTTTTGTTCAGGCTCAGCGAGAGGGATTAAGTTGTTTAACCACGTCCATAAATTCCAATGACCTATACTTGGTTGATTTTGGTAAGTATAACGGCCTTGATAATCCGAGTGGTTATTGATCCAGTTCGGACGGAAGCGTTCCATGAAGCCATATGGACCAAAATCAAGTGTAGAACCAGTAATGTTAAGATTGTCTGTATTCATCACACCATGAGCAAATCCAACCAACTGCCATTTAGCAATCATGATTGCAGTACGCTCAACGACCTTTTTGGCAAAAGATAAAATAGGGTTCTCGGTTTCTAGACACTCAGGATAATGCCACTCAATACATTTTTGAGTGAATTCTGAAAGCAACTCAGGAGCGTATTGATTAATCCATTCAAAATGCCCTAAACGGATATGACATTCAGATGTTCTTAGTAACATTGCTCCCAATTCTAGTTTTTCGCGCTGTACCCCTTGAGTGGAGGTTGTAAAACCTACCGCGTGACTAGAAGCGACTCCTAAAGCATTTAAAGCATGCCCAGCTAAATATTCACGAACCACAGAACGCAACACTGCGCGTCCGTCTCCCATTCTTGAGTAGGGTGTCGGGCCTGCACCTTTTAAATGTAGATCTATGGTTTGACCCTTTGTATTAAGTATTTGCGCAATCAATAAGCCACGACCATCACCGAGTTGTCCCGCCCATTGTCCGAATTGGTGACCAGCATAGACCATAGCAAGAGAAGGAAATTCAGAGAAAGTACGCTGTCCGCTACAGATTTCAACCCATGCATTTTTTTCGTCTTCTGACCATTGCAGCTCATCTGCCAAAGCAGTATTGAAATGGCCTGCTTTTGCACCACGTAAAGGTGATGGTTGCTGAACATGGAATAATTTAGACGGAAGTGAAGGGTAAAGCGGATTAAATTGCATGGGCTTGGCAAAATAGAGAAAGCAGATTTCACTATACCATAGTTAAAAAGCGAGCATAAAAATAGCTCCCGAAAGAGCTATTTTTGATAAGAACTTATTCTAGTCTGATACTACGTTAGTGTTCTTTTTAATGTTACGCATTAAAGTTTCTAAACACTCACGATGATGACTTAAGCGGTGTTCAAGCAATTGAAAATCAACTTTAAGCTTGTGATCCATTCTATGAATCTTTTCAGCCATTGCTGCTTTTTTCGCTTGTAGTTCTTGCTCTTTTAGCTTTGCCCAGTCATTTAATGTATGGGTAAAAGCTTCGTATTCCTGAGCAATACGTTGTTTCATCTGAGTCATATCAGCATTTACATTGTGACCATAAATAGCAAGGTCTTGTTCAGCGTATTTAAATTTCATCGCTAATTCTGCTTTTTTAATATTAAAGCTTGGAATACGACGTAAATTTTTAGCTAAACCAAGTTTAGAACATGACCAGATCAACCATTTTGTTGGATCATATTGCCACCATTTCACACCGTTACGATAATCGTATTGGAAGATGTGATGGTAGTTATGGTAACCCTCGCCCCAGGTAGCAATGGCTAACCAGAAATTATCACGTGCAGTGTTTTCGTCTGTATAAGGACGTTTACCCCACATGTGGCAAAGCGAGTTAATAAAGAAAGTCACTTGATGGCTAATGATTAAACGCAATAGACCACCTATGAGGACTACACCCCACAAATCGCCAGTTGCCCAACCAATTAAGCCTAAAATTCCAACATGAACTGCAACTACGAGTAAACCATAGTATTTATGCTGGAACATGACCAGTTTATCGTTCAATAAGTCTGGTGCATTTTTAAAATCTGGCTCAGATGGTGAATGATCGCGGATCATCCAACCCATATGGGCATACCAAAAACCACGATTAATTGAATATGGATCTTCATCAACATGATCAACGTGTCGATGGTGTGTACGGTGACCAGATGCCCAGAACAAAATACTATTTTGTACGGCAAATGTACCACCAATCATTAAAAGAATTTTAAGTGGTAATGACGCTTCATAAGCTCGGTGAGCCCAAAGGCGGTGGTAACCAGCAGTAATCCCCATACTACTTAGAGCTAAAAGAAAAAATAAGCTTACCCATGCACTTACACTAAAATCATAATAATACGCATAAATCGGGATTATGATTGCAGCAAGAATTGGTAAACCAATTAAGGTAATGCTAGCGGTCCAGTTAATTGGGGCTTTGAGTGGGGCGGAAGTCATATCCGGCAGCGCTCCTAGAAACCTTGTCAGACAAGGTACAAAGACAAAACGACATAGCAAAACCAATCATCAAGATATATTGCTATTCTATCCTTCATATTAGCACGTGCTTAGTGAGAATCACTAACATTATTGTACAGATGTATTGAAAGAACGGTAACAGATTTAAACCATGTCACAGAGTTTTTCAAGTAGGAGAAGTTGTTTAATGAACGTACAACGATTGAAAAAAAAGAACAGCATTGATATTGCAAGAAAATTATCATTGAAGTGTGTCTTGGTCACAATCAGTCTTGTATTAGCCGCATGTCAAAGTACCCCACAACAAAATATTCAGAAAGGCCAGAAAGCTCAAGTAAAACCAGTCCATCGCGTACAACCTCCTGTAGTAAAAAAGAGAGTAAGTCCTGATGGCATTCAAGATATTGATTGGCAAATTACCCAGATTAATGGTCATAAAGCCAAGTTTTTTAATCAATGGCCAGTTCTTTCTTTAAATTCTGCTGTCAAAACAGTCTCAGGTCATACGGGCTGTAATGGCATTTTTGGTCGATATACTTTTGATTTCAGTCAACAGAAACTTGATATGCAGGTTAATGCAGGACATTCAAGTTGTGATGGTGCGTTGGCTCAAGAGGCAGAGTTGATTGATTCTTTACAGCGTATTCAGAAATTTCAATTGGTAGGGAATACACTCTATTTGCTTGACCAAAGTGGTCAGCGATTGATTCAGGCACAAAAGAAATAAAAGGTGGTTTTACCACCTTTTTTATATTTACAGAGCTTGTAACATCGCAGTTGGAATATCTGTAATTAGCCCTTGTACATCTAAATCCCGTAGCTTTTTTGCTCTTTCTACATCATTCACTGTCCAAACACTAATATTTAGGTTTGCTTGTTGTGAAAGCTGAATCATTTTATCTGTTGCGAGTTGATCATGCCAGCCAATATGACAGCAACCATATTGATGAGCGAGTTCAATTGCGATTGCACCCACTGGAAGTTCAACTAACAACCCACGTTTAAATTGAGAATTCATCTCACGTAAAGCTGTTAGGATCTGAAGGTCAAAACTTGTGATGGTCACGACTTTCTCATAACCCTGCAATTCAGTCTCAAGCTTTTGAACGAGTCTTTCTGCTAAAGCCATGTCTCTTACAGCTTTCACTTCAACTTCAATATGATCGAAGTTATCAAGTAAGTTTAAAACGCCTGTAAGTGTAGGTGTTGGTTCAGAGTTTGGCCAATTGGGCCAGTTTTGACGATGATCAAATGATAATGCTTGAGACAAATTAGATTGCTCAACAATTTGATCTATTCCCGCAGTACGTAAAAAGTTGTCATCATGGATAACAACTAATTCTTGATCTTGAAGCTGACGAATATCAAATTCGACACCACGAATACCTAGATTTTTTAAGTGCTGAAAACCACCTAGCGTGTTTTCAGGAGCTTCTTTGCGTGCACCACGATGACCAATAATGCGCATAATTTTCTTCTATCAACTATTTTCAATGATGGTCTCTTCAAAAGAGCAGAGACCATGTTTAATCTAATCTACTTTTAAATAATCTCATTAATATTTTTTTGCCAAAGCACTTCTTGTCCACCTTCAGCACGTTGTAAAGCACGAGAAGCAACAAACAACCAGTCAGACAGACGGTTTAAAAGTTGGAGTGCCGTGGTTTGAATATTCTGGTCGCGTGTTTGTACTGACATTAGCGATCTTTCTGCACGACGGCAAACAGCGCGTGCCTGATGGGCATAACTGCAAGTTAAAGAGCCAGATGGTAGAATAAACTCTTTAAGCATGGGTAAGTCTTCATTCATACGGTCAATTTCTTTTTCAAGAAATTCAATGCAAACAGGCTGAAGTAAATTGTAGTTTGGAATACAAACCTCGCCGCCTAAGTCAAAAAGCCAGTGTTGAACTAAGCTCAAACTCTTATCCCAATTTGCTTTGTCTATTACTTGACTTGCTGTGATTTGAGCTCGAAGAACGCCAATGATGGCATTTAGTTCATCGACATCACCAAGCGCTGCAACCCTTAAATCATCTTTGGCAACACGAGAGCCATCGCCTAAACCTGTTGTACCTGAGTCGCCTGTGCGTGTATAGATTTTGCTTAAACGGTGTCCCATGATGGATATCCTGAACATAAAAAAGGGGATAATGTCGGTCAGAACATTACCCCGAAACTGGAGTTAAGAAAATATTTTTATAATAAAGTTTTGCTTAGTAGCTTAAGGTCACACCAGCTGATGCAAGGCGGCCGCCGTTAATATAATAGCTTCCACTACCATATGCGGTGCGATATTTAGAGTCACTTATGTTTTGAATATTAGCAAAAACATTTATATTCTTATTGATCTTATATTGACCATGCATATCTACACGGAAATGTCCTGGAATTTGGACATCGTCAAAGGCACTATTGTCGTAATCGCCATTTGCAAGCATCGTAGTTGAGAAGGTATAACGTTCATCTGTCCAACCTGCTGTTAGAGCAATATTTTGACGTGGACGACGGCTTAAATCATCATTATTAGTCTTATTTTTAGCACGGACATAGTTATAGCTTAAATTTGTAAATAGGTTTTCACCTTGCCATTTTATATAAAGTTCACTGCCTTCCATTTTAGCTTTATCAAGATTTCTCATTTGATTAAGAACACCATCAAAATCAATGAGATTATCGACTTCAGTTGTATATAGCGATAGACCAGTTGAAATATTATAGGCTAGTTTCTGGTCTAGACCAATTTCATATGAAAAGCTTTCTTCTGGTTTTAAGTCCGGATTGCCACCATAAGCATACATGTCATTAAGTGTCGGTGCTTTAAAGGCTGAACCAATATTTGCATAAATACTAGTTAATGGTAGAACTTGATAACGGACAGAGCCTTGAGCAACGGTGTGTGTGCCGAATTTTTCATTGTCTTCCACACGAAGACCAACCTGTGTATTTAATCCTGCCTGATCATATTTATGTTGAATATAATAGCCTGTTGAATCAATATCTTCCTGATATGGCGTACCGTATGAGATAACGTCACCATCAATATTTCGATGTGTTACACCTAATAATAATTTTTGATTTGGTGTAAAGCCCCATTGGCCATAAATTTCAGCTTCTTGGGTTTTGCTATGTACATAATCTGGCGAATTATTTTGATCGATATCATCTTTAAATTGAGAGACGCGTGCGTGTAACGCTAAATTCTCAAGAATATTTACACGTCCTTTGACGTTAATGATTTCATTTTTAAAATCTTGAGAAATGAGGTTGCCATTATTGTCATAATCGCTATAGCCTTCATTTTCACTATAATCAACAGAAGCGGCATAATTCTCTTTATCAACGCCTACCTTTGCACTATAACCTTTTTGATCAAATGAGGCATTGGGAGCATTTTTTATATCTTTTACAGGTGTCCCATCGGTTTCTAGGCGTTGGCCACGAATTTGTGCATAAAAACCATCCTCTGCTAAATCAGCACCGATAACAGATTTATAAGTTTTATCTTCACCAATCTCACCTGTAACAAAAGCTGAGGTTTTTTCAGGTGTTTTTGAAATTAGCTGTACAACACCAGAAATTGCATCAGTGCCGTACAAAACAGATGCAGGACCCTTAAGTATTTCAATTTGCTTAATATCAGTTGTATCAATAAATGCGAGTGATGCTGTGCCGGACGTTGCTGAATTTAGACGGACACCATCTCTTAATATAAGAGCTTGTTCCGATTTGCCGCCACGCAAGAAAATTGAAGCTATTTGTCCATAACCACCACTTTGCACCATATTAATGGATGCATCTGTTTGTAATAATTGTGGTAAAGATGCGATAGGTGATTGTTCGAGAACTTTTGGCTCAATAATATTGATTCGAGCCGGAACTTCACTCGCTTTTTCAGCACTTTTTGAAGCAGTCACTACAATTGGATCAAGCTGAGTTGCGTTGGTTGTATCTTCAGCAAAAATAACAGGTGAAAACCCCATCGCAATAGCGATAGCCCCTACCAGACGAGTAGGTTGAAAAGTCTTAGACATAACATGCTCCATACATTCACCCCACGTGAATGATCGGGTAGATAGATGAAACAAGTAGGTCTCCGGACTTCAGCGCCATATTTAAGTTATGGACATATTCACCTTCCCACATCATTGCAGTGGTGTAAGTCGAGAACGACTTAAAAAATATGCTTTACATTGTTACCGTTGCGGGGGCAGTGCCGGACTTTCACCAGCTTCCCTAAAGCATTAATTGCTTACACTTGCTTCCAATTTTACGCAGTATAAAGTGGCGATTTATTTCATACAATGTCATTTAGCCCAATTCCCAGAGAACTTTTACGCAAGGGACAAAAATTGCATTACAATGGCGCTTATTTTAAGAAATGGTTGTAGTTTAGGCAGATCATGAGCCCATCAAACCAAAAACGTACACGAGCAAAAATCTGTGGAATTACTCGCCCTCAAGATGTTCAGTCAGTAGTTGCGGCTGGAGCTGATGCAATTGGTTTTGTATTTTTTCCACCAAGTCCAAGACATGTCACACTCGAGCAGGCACAAGAACTAGTTAAACTTATTCCTCCTTATGTACAACTTGTTGGTTTGTTTGTGAATGCAAGTGCTACTGAGATTCAGTCAGTACTTGATTGTGTTCCCCTAGATGTATTACAACTACATGGCGACGAAACTCCAGAACAATGTCAGGAGATAGCTCGCCATTGTAAGCGTCGCTGGTATAAAGCGATTCAGGTTAAGCCTGATCTTGATGTTATTGCTGAAATTCAAAAATATCAGGCGGCTGGAGCCAGTGCCGTCTTGCTCGATGCGTGGCATCCTGAGCTTAAAGGGGGCACAGGACATCAGTTTGACTGGTCTAAATTCCCAAAACTTGATATTCCATTAATCTTGGCAGGTGGTTTAACCCCTGACAATGTCATTGACGCTATTCATACTACCGGTGCTTTTGCAGTAGATGTGAGCGGAGGCGTAGAGTCCGCAAAAGGTATAAAAGACCAACAACTCATTGAACGATTTATGCAAGGAGTCCAACGTGGATCAGCAAAACAATGTGATTGACTATACACAGTACCCAGATGCTGCAGGGCATTTCGGTATCCATGGCGGACGTTTTGTGTCAGAAACTCTAATGGCGGCATTAGAAGATTTAGAAAATCTATATTCCCGCATGAAAAATGATGAACAGTTTCTGGCAGAATTCGACCGCGATCTCGCCTACTATGTAGGTCGTCCTAGTCCACTTTATTATGCTGAGCGATGGTCAAAAGAGTTAGGTGGTGCGCAAATTTACCTGAAACGTGAAGACTTGAACCATACAGGCTCACATAAGGTAAATAACACGATTGGTCAGGCGTTATTGGCAAAGCTTTCTGGTAAAAAACGTATTATTGCTGAAACTGGTGCTGGGCAACATGGTGTGGCAACAGCAACGATAGCAGCGCGTTTAGGCCTTGAATGTGTCGTTTATATGGGTGCTGAAGACGTTAAGCGTCAAGCGATGAACGTTTATCGTATGCGTTTATTGGGTGCAACAGTTGTGCCTGTACAGAGTGGCTCTAAAACACTTAAAGATGCCATGAACGAAGCGATGCGTGACTGGGTGACCAATGTTGATAGTACTTACTATGTGATTGGTACGGTGGCAGGTCCTCACCCATACCCACAACTTGTACGTGATTTCCAGTCAATTATTGGGCGTGAAGCACGTAAACAGATTTTGGAACAAGCGGGTCGCTTACCAGATGCATTGGTTGCTTGTGTGGGCGGTGGTTCAAATGCAATGGGCTTGTTCTACCCATTCTTAAATGATGCCAATGTAAAAATGTATGGTGTTGAAGCTGCTGGTTTTGGTATTGAGACTGGGAAACACTCTGCGCCGTTAAATGCGGGTCACGTTGGTGTGTTACATGGTAACCGTACTTACTTGATGAGTGATGAACAAGGTCAGATTATCGAAACACACAGTATCTCTGCTGGGTTAGATTATCCGGGTGTTGGTCCTGAACATAGCTTCTTGAAAGATATGAAGCGTGTTGAGTATGTGCCGATTAATGATACAGAAGCTCTACAAGGCTTCCGTGATTTAACCAAAATCGAAGGAATTATTCCTGCTCTTGAAAGCTCACATGCCATGGCGTATGTCTCTAAGCTTGCACCAACGATGTCTAAAGATCAGATTATTATTGCGACCGTTTCAGGTCGTGGTGATAAAGATTTAATGACTGTTGCACGCATTGATGGCGTAGAAATGGTTGAGATGTAAGCGGGAATAAAAATGCCAAGTCTGTTTATGGTAATGTTGGGTGGGCGTCATGCACGCGCAAATACAGAAGTTCATGATGTTGTCATGGCTGTAGGAGACACTTTGGAAGAAGTTTATCCTCAACTTAAACAGGCTTGGTTTGGTGATGCTCAAGGATTACACATTGATGCTTGGGCTAAGCTTTCGGGAGTAAAATCTCAAGAGCAAAATTATCAAATTCACTTCACTGATGCAGCACCAAAACCAGATGACTTAAAGTTATATTTAATTAATCTGGGCGGATATAATGCTCATGAGTTCGGTGAGCTCCATCGTTATGAGTTTGTTGTTGCACCCAATGCTGTTATTGCAAAACAATTGGGTAAACAATTTATAGATCAACAGTGGCAAAAAGCGCATACAGATCGAGTCATTGATATTGATGACTGCTTAGCGATAGATTGTGTAGCAGGGCGCTATATTCATTTAATAAAAGGCGATTTTGCTGCAACAATTTGGGAAAATACGTATTTGACCGTGGTATAGGTCATTTGAAATCTAATATTCATATGGAAGTGGGTAAATGGATTTAATTCAAGAAAATGGACAGCCTCGTTATGGGCGTTTTGAATCTGTACCGTCAACCATTCATGTACAACATTATATTTATAAAACCCCTTATGGTAAGGCCTTAAAAGGCTGGCGTAAGCAATTAAAATACAAGAAATTTAAATTCTGTGGTATTCAACATAAACACTATAGTATTGGTCTAGCAATTGCAGATATCGGCTGGGTCGGTCATGGTTTTTTCTATATTTATGATCATGAAACCCAGCAGGTAATTGAATGGAATGCGATTCAGCCTTTAGGGCATAAAACCTATCTTGATGAACAGCCGTTGTTTAATCAAAGCTATTTTTCTAAATCGCCTTATCAATTTGATATTCAGCATGCGAATGGTGTGCGGTACATTCGAGTTACTAAATATGGTGAGATTAAACTCAGTGCTCGGATTTTTTGTGCTGGCACCGATATATTAAGTTTGTGTACACCGACAGGAATTAATGGTTGGACCTATACTCAAAAGCAGACGACGCTGGGTGTAGAAGGGATGTTTATTAATAAACAAAACCAAGTTGTACAATTTGATGAAAAGACTTTTGCATCTTTAGACGATACTTGTGGTTTTTTGCGACCTGAAACAGCTTGGTTTTGGCTTTCATGTAATTTTTGGGATGAACAAGGCCGACGTATTGGCCTAAATTTAGCTTCTGGTGTTAATGAAAGTTTTGGTAATGAAAACTGTTTATGGATTAATGGGGTTTTATTTCCCCTGACAGATGTTCTATTTGAAAAAGTAAATGATGAACTCTGGCAAATTAGTTCTCTAGATCAAAAGCTTAATCTACAAATCCATATTGGTTGGTGTAGATACGAAAATATTAATTTAAGAATGATTGGAAGTCAGTTCAATCAGTGGCAAGCTAAAATTAGTGGCACGATTGAACATGAGACGAATGATGTCATCACTTGCAATGAGCAATACGGTTTACTAGAACAACATTACGCAAAATGGTAACAAGCAGGTTATAAACCTGCTTGCCAGAATGCTTCGCCAGCTGCAATTGGGTCATTTGTCTTTTCGAGTGTTTCAATCCAAACAGGATATTGACGAATTACCGGATGCTGACTTGGGTGGAAGTCTTTTTTAAACCAGTCCAAATATTGGCTTTTCATGGCTGTTAATGTGCCATTTTTGCCAAAGAACCAAGGTAGACCCTTAAGGCTCATCGAGAGTCTTTCTCTAGAACTAAAACCATCACATTTCAACATGACATTGGTGCGATAAAGCGTAAAACCAAACATTAATACTGTTGTAGCAACTAATACAAAGCGACGTGTTGACTCAGGCACTTCACCTACCTGCTTCATTACGTCAAATGCAACATCTCGATGCTCCATCTCTTCAATGGCATGCCATGCAAACAGTGCTCGAACATACGGATGTGCATTTTCCAATGTTTTTTTGTGGCTATAAAACGTCTCTGCCATTAAAGCTGTTAAATGTTCAGCAGCAGCAGTCATGGCAATGTTGTATTGAGGTGAGCGTTTTGTCAGTTCAAAACGGAAAATCCTTTTTAGCGTGGTCGTGAACTGGTCAACAGGCATGCCTTGCTCTTTCATGATCTGATTCATTTTGTCATGAGCAATACCGTGTTGAGCTTCTTGTTTAATAAAGTCCACAACTCGTCTTTGTAGTTCAGGATCATCAATTTTGTCACGGAACATACGAACACATTCAATAAAATAACGCTCTCCATCTGGAAAGGTTAAGCTGAGTGCATCGAACATACGAGTCAAAAAAGGATCATTATTAAACCAAAAGCGAGGTGCTTCGTTTAAATGAAAATCTAGATTTTTACGAACCACTGGATCGACCTGATAAGAAACATGTGCGTTCATATTTTTATTTCTCGCATCTAACTTGTTCACTAGTATGTCGCGACTGGTCGGCTTTGTTTTGACAGTTATTGCCAATTTTTATACAGTTTACGACAAGGTGGCAGTAAAAAAAGGATGCGCCATGCAGGAATTTACGATTTCAAATGGTTATTTTTACCTTTGGAATACTTACTTAAAAGAAAAGGGGATGGACTGGCAGGCATTAAATCTAACAGATGTTCAAGTTCGCCAAGTTCAAAACATTTTATCTGCATCTATCGATGCTCAATCACCTTTAACTTTTTTTCTTGAGCTTTTAGAGCTGACCGAATCTCGACTACAAGTTTCCAATTTAGCTTTGGAAATGGCAACTTGTATTACACCTGCCAATTTTGGTGTATTGGGATATATGGCATCCCGAAGTGGTAGCTTTGCAGAGGTTCTTGAATATATCATGAAGTTTCACCGTCTGGTGATCGACGGTGAGCAAGTCGTGCCTATGCAAATCGAGCAAGATGCTTCTAAAATTCGTTTGTATTGGCCGTTGGTTGATGACAGTAATATCATACTTTGTGAATTGACCTTGGCAGCTATGGTACAACTTGCTAAACAAATAGCCCCACTGCATGATTTTCTCTTGCAACAAGTTGAGTTTGTGCACAGCGCACGTGGTCCATTAGTGCACTATCAGCGTTTCTTTCAATGCAAATTATCATTTGGAAAACCTTACTATGCATTAACTTTTGCAAGTGAGGGACTAAGTATTCGCCCTCAACATGCAGACCCGACCTTAATGCAACTTTTGGTGAAACAGGCAGAAGAGGCGTTAGCTCAGCGTAAAATACAAACAGATTTAGCTCAGCAAATACATTGGATCGTGCATGAATATTTTAAGCAAAGACAGCAAGCGCCTAAAATAGAAGATATTGCCATCGAGTTGAATATTTCAGTACGAAGCTTACAGCGCCAGCTACAGTCATTAAACACTTCATTTAAATTAATTTTAGATGCAGAGCGCATGAGACGTTGTGAGATATTACTCAACCAAAATGCAAGCCTCACTTTAATTGCTGAACAGTTGGGATATTCGGACCAGTCAGCACTTGCACGGGCCCATAAAAATTTGACAGGACAAACCTTGCTGACAAGAAAAAGACAATTACAGCTAACCAATAAAAATGCAGTGAAATAGGCATTTTGGGATGGTTTTCTATTCAGATGAGGATCTAATAATGGCTCGAAAATAGGAAGCTTTGATCATTGAGAAAAGTTTCAAAATATTGATAAATGTACGCCATGGGTTGTATGAATCATACAATCGAATATCGCCATAACGTTAGACCTGTTCAATGGACAAAAAATAGCGTTAAAATGCGATGTTCTTGTATTTCTACAAACAACTCCTCAATTTTAAATAATTCAAGGAAAGCACAACCCTATGTCACGTCTTGCCACCCGTTTTGAAAAGCTTAAGTCCCAACAACGTAAAGCGCTTGTATCTTATGTTATGGCGGGTGATCCACAACCGCAAGTAACAGTTCCGTTACTGCATAAAATGGTTGCGGCAGGAGTAGATGTCATTGAGCTTGGTTTACCATTTTCAGATCCAATGGCTGATGGTCCGGTAATTGCGCTTGCAGCTGAACGTGCGCTTGCAGCAGGGACTAACACATTAGATGCTCTTAATATGGTAAAGGAGTTCCGTGAACAGGATCAGGATACACCTGTTGTTTTAATGGGTTATTTGAATCCGGTTGAAGTGATTGGTTACGAGAAGTTTATTTCTCATGCGAAACAGTGTGGTGTAGATGGCTTATTGCTGGTGGATTTACCGCCAGAAGAGTCAAAAGAGTTTGGTGCTTTGTTGAAGCAACATGACATGGATCAAATCTTCTTGCTCGCGCCAACTTCTACAGACCAACGCATTCAACATGTGGCAAATCAGGCAAGTGGATTTATCTACTATGTTTCACTCAAGGGTGTAACAGGAGCAGCAACACTAGATACGGCAGAAGCTGCTGCACGTATTCAGAAAATCAAAAATGCCACTGATATTCCAGTTGGTGTTGGTTTTGGTATTAGTGATGCCGCTTCAGCAAAAGCAATGGGTAGCGTTGCTGATGCTGTGATTGTAGGTAGTGCTTTCGTTAAAAATTTTGCAACGTTGGCAGCGGATGACGCTGTTGAACAGACGGTGAATAAAGTCAAGGAGCTTCGAGCAGCGCTCGATGAGTTAGTATGAATCAAGAAGTGAAATCAGGGAAAGTTCTTAGCCCTTCGACACCATGGACAAAACGTCCGGTTCCAGGTATTGAAGTCGCAAATGAGCAACAAATTCTCAAAGCAACATTTACTGAGCCAACGATTGAATGCCCTGAATGTCATGCTCTAGTGACACGTACAGCAATCTCTTTCAATGCGTATGTTTGTCCGCAGTGTGATGAACACTTACGAATGAAAGCTCGTGATCGTTTGAATTGGTTCTTCGATAATGTAGTGACTGAATTGGGTCAAGAGTTTAGCGCGAAAGATCCATTAAAGTTTGTCGACACTAAACCATATCCAGACCGTATGCGTGAAGCGCAAAGCAAAACTGGTGAAACAGAAGCTTTAATTGCAATGCAAGGCAATTTAAATGGCGTGGATATGATTGCATGTGCTTTTGAGTTCGACTTTATGGGCGGCTCTATGGGTACTGTAGTGGGTGACCGTTTTGTTCAAGCTGCTGAACTTGCTATTGCAAAACGTCAACCATTAATCTGTTTCGCAGCTTCTGGTGGCGCACGTATGCAAGAAGGCATGTTGTCACTTATGCAAATGGCACGTACTTCAGCGGCGATCCAAAAATTAAAAGATGCAGGTTTACCTTATATTGTGGTGTTAACACATCCGGTATATGGCGGTGTAACAGCTTCTTTAGCAATGTTAGGTGATATTCATATTGCTGAACCGAAAGCGATGATCGGCTTTGCAGGTAAACGTGTAATTGAACAAACTGTACGTGAAACATTGGAAGAGCCATTCCAACGTGCTGAATATTTGCTTGATCATGGCGTAATCGATCAGATTGTTCATCGTCATGCTTTACGTGATACTGTATCTCGACTTGTATCGAAATTGATGAACTTACCTTGAATCAACAAGCTCCACTTTCAATAGACTCTTTAGATACATGGCTCAATTATTGGAGCCATGTTCACGTTACAGGGATAGATCTTGGTCTGGAACGTGTAATTCCTGTGGCAGAAAAGCTGGGTGTAACTCAGCCTACTGCTAAAGTTTTTACAGTAGCCGGAACGAATGGTAAAGGCTCAACTACAACTACACTAGCTGCTATATTAAATGAGCAGGGGTACAAAGTTGGGTTATATCAGTCACCCCATATCTATCGCTTTAATGAACGAGTCAAATTAGGTGGAGTCGAAGTCGATGATCAAAGTCTGATTAATACTTTTGTTCAAGTCGATCAGGCTCGTCGCGATTGTGATTTAAGCTTATCTTTTTTTGAAGCAACCACTTTGGCTGCTTTTGTCATTTTTAAACAACAGCAATGCGATGTATGGGTGCTCGAAGTCGGTTTGGGCGGGCGCTTAGATGTGGTTAATGTAATTGATCCCAATGTTGCGATTATTACTAATATTGGCCTAGATCATACCGATTGGTTAGGCGATACCATTGAAAAAATTGCTTTTGAAAAAGCAGGTATTATTCGTCCACAAATTCCGGTTGTCTTTGCTGGCGAACAACTTCTACCTCAAGCAATTCAAGATAAAACAGAAAGTACACAAGCAATTTTATATACCGTTAATCGTGATTATTTTTATAAACTCGCCGATGATGGGCAAAACTGGTACTTTGCTTCAGAAGGAACCACTTTAAAGCTTCCTTTAGGCCATTTAGCCATCGAAAATATTGCGGGGGCGGTTGCAGCCATTTTAAATAGCGGACTTGAAATTTCTCAGTCTGCTTTAGAAAAAGGTATTCAAGCTGCACGCTTAGCCGGGCGTTTTGAACAGCGTCAAGTGGAAGGGAAAACGGTAATTTTTGATGCTGGACACAATCCCCATGGTGTTGAATTTTTGTTAAAGCAATTGCGAAATTTCTTAGAATACAATAAACAGTACACAGAAGTTGTCGCAGTATTTTCAATGCTGGCAGATAAAGATATAAAATCAGTAGTCGAATTATTGAAACCTACTGTTTTACATTGGAAAATTGCTGAGTTGAATGTGCCGCGTGCTGCATCGATTCAGCAACTCAATGATGCCTTGCAAGGTCAGACAGTACAACAATATGGCAATATCAAAGAGGCATTTAAATCAGCGCTTGAGCAAACAAATAACAATCAGCTGATTTTGGCCTGTGGTTCGTTTCATACTTTAGAAGCGATTTGGGAGTATTTGGAAGAATGTCAATGAATAACAAACAACGCTGGATGGGTGGTGTTGTTTTACTGGGTGGTGGTGTTTTATTGGCAGCATTACTTCTAAAAGGAAATGAAGAAATAAAGCAGGTTGAAGTTCAGCCAGATGCATCCACAGCGCCAAAAACTCAAACTAAGCCAAAACAAGCAACTGAAGGACAAATGGTACAACTCCAACCTCTAGCGGTTGATGTTGCAACAGAAAAGCGGTTGCTAGAAGAACAGCGCCGTTCACGTGAAAAGGCTGTTGCAGAGCAAGAAGCACGTGCAGCTGAGTTTTTAGCAATGCAACAGCAAGCTGAAGCCGATGCTGCTCGTAAAGCGGCTGCCGAATATGCTGCGATTAATGCACGTCGTACAGCTGCTCAAGAAAGTTCAGACAATATTCCGCCGGAAGTTGTCGGCAGCGATGGTAAAGTAAAAAGTCCACAAACTGATGTGAAGAAAAAATCTGTAGATAGTGCAAAAGCAGAAGCAGATAAAAAAGCGGCTGATGCCAAGCGCCAAGCAGAAGCTGACAAGAAAGTAGCTGAAGCAAAACGTCAAGCAGAAGCAGATAAAAAAGCAACTGAAGCAAAACGTCAGGCAGAAGCTGATAAGAAAGCAGCTGAAGCAAAACGTCAAGCAGAAGCAGATAAGAAAGCAACTGAAGCAAAACGTCAAGCAGAAGCAGATAAGAAAGCAGCTGAAGCAAAACGTCAGGCAGAAGCTGATAAGAAAGCATCAGATGCTAAACGCAAAGCTGAAGCCGATAAAAAAGCTGATGCTGAAAAAGCGCGTGAACTGCTGGAAAATGGTGATAAAAAGTGGATGGTGCAAGTTGCATTGGCTGCTAACCAAGCAAATGCAGATGCAGTTGTTTCTAAATTACGAGCTAAAGGCTATAAGGTAACTACGAGCCAAACCAGCAAGGGAATCCGTATTATGGTTGGACCAGCGAAAGACCGTGATACAGCAGATGCAGCCCGTAAGAAAATTACTTCTGATTCAAGTTTAAATATGAAATCGGCTTGGGTAATTGACTGGGTACCGCTTGATCAGCGATAACGGCTGATCATCCCCTAAATCAAATCAGGAACACTTCAAAGGCTTTATTCTTGTGAGGAGTGTTCCATTCAATAGGGGATCTTGAAGATGAATACAACGATCAAAATACTAGAACAATTTGTTTTTGCACAAGAGTCCGTGATTAGCGCACTGTCTGGAGTCGCTTGTGTGGGGGATGATGTTTATTTTGTTGGTGATAATCTCCCTTATTTATTAAGAATCAATCGAACCCAGAACATGGCTGATGCAACGGCCTTTGAAAAAATTCCGTTATTTGATCCTCCAGAGCAAATACCGCTAAGTGCATTAAGCAAAGAACAGAAGCCTGATTTTGAAGCTTTAACCTCCATAAGTTGGAACGGACAATCACAGCTTTTGGTGATGGGCTCGGGTTCTACAGAAAATCGAAAACGAGCATTACTCTATAACCCTGCCAATCATCAGGTCAGAACTTTCTTAGATGCGGTTGATTATGATTTTTTGCAGCATCAGGTTGAATTAACAGGTGGGGCTGATCTCAATATAGAAGCCATATGTTCAGACCATCGTTATCTCTATATCTTTCAACGTGGTAACATAAATCTCCATCATGGGGTTTTAGTCTTTGATTTAATCAAAATTCAAGCAGGAAAATCCTTAGAAAATGCACTTATACATTCGCTCAAACTGAGCTTAGCTGAGCTTGATGGTTCAGCAAGTGGCATTTCAGATGCTTGTTTTTTAGCGGATAAAAATTTGATTGTTGCTACAGCTACGGTCGAACAAACACTCAATACCTATGATGACGGTGCTGTCTTGGGAAGTTTTATCTTGGTGTTTTCGCCTGAGGGTAAAGGTTTAGCAGCTCATTTGATTCGAGATGCGAAAGGACAGACGCTGCCAATCAAGGTTGAAGGGATTACTTGGTTCGAGTCGAGATCCGATGGCGAAGTCTTTTTATTAGTGACAGACAGTGATGGTGGTGATTCTGAAATTTTGAAGGTATTACTTAGCAACGCCGCTTTGGGAAAATCATAAAGTTAAATCATATTTTTGATGATCATCTATCTTTAAATGTATATTTTTCGATGTAATTGATAATAATGAAAACAATCAATAAGTTGGTGATTGAGCCAACTTATTTGTCTAATAATCGTGTTTGAATACAAAAGTAATCCAGTCTTTAACTGCTGGAATTCGACAGTTGCTGTTGAGTCCATTTTACATTTTCAGGTGTAAATAGGCCGTCAATGTTCTTCCAGATAATATGATAGCCATAACCGCCTTCCTTCATTTCTTTAACCGCATCATCAATTGCCCAATTTTCAAAAATAATGCGATACATGGCAACACTAGCACCTGTACGGTCTGAGCCATGGTAGCAGTGCAATAAAACACGTTGATTATTCTGCTTGGCAATCTTAATTTGTTGCATGACTTCTAATAGATCTTGTCGGTCAATTGCCCAAGTGTTGATAGGAATATGTGCAAGGTTAAAATTTTCATTTTTAAAAACTAAATCATCTGAAGCTCTAGCTCTTAAATTAATAATGGTACTTATTTGATGACGTTTTAGCTCGGGAACCATCGTTGCATCGGGTTGTTCACTGCGAAAAACAGTATCACTAATCTGATAAAAGTTATGGGTCTCAGAGACTAAGGTCCCCCAGTCTTGTGGTCGATGCTCATGGGCAATACTTTCATGCTGCATACATCCCTGTAAATTTATACAGATGGCAAGTGTGATGAGTGATAATTTTTTCATGTTTGATACCGGTTAAGCTCATAAGGATCATGAGCACAAATTATTTCAATCGTTGGCTCATGTTGAGCTAAATGCTGCAAGCGTTTGAGATTAATAAGACGTTTCTCATTATCTTCTGCAAATGTTTTTTCCAGCAAACTAAGAGATCTTAATTTATTTTTAGGGTTTAACTCTAGGTGTGAGTAGTACGCATCTCCACAAAATAATAACCATTGATTTTGTTGCTTTATGGCAATGCCACAATGACCAGCTGAGTGACCCAATAAAGGCACCATTAAAATTTCATCTTGAAAAAGAGGAAAACCTTTTACCTTTTCAAGGTTAAACCATGCTTCACCTTGCTGATATTCAACAAAGTTCCAGTAACGATGGTCTTTATATTGATTAGTTCTATAGCGAAGTTTGCCCTTAAGATTTGGAAGTTGGGCCGCGTTATATTCTGCTGCTAAAACATGAACTGTGGCATGGGGAAAATCTGAAATTCCACCCGCATGATCAAAATCAAGATGAGTGACAAAGATATGCTGAATATCCTTAGGATTAAACCCGAGCTTTTGGATTTGCTGGATGGCACTAAACTCAAGGTTAGTCTCAATTTTGCCTAAACGTTGGACTAATGAACCTAGTCGCTGCTTCATATGTAAATAATCTTGTAGCCCGAAGCCTGTATCAATAAGCGCTAGACCTCGATCGGTTTCAACCAACAGGCAATGGCAGACAACTTCAGCCCGGAAGCCTTTTTGTCCAAAGAGTGGGGCACAAACAGGGCACATGCTGCCGCACTTTAAATGATGAATTTTATAGATCATGATTTTTATTTTTTATACCGAATCGCTTCGAGTTATAACTGATCTGGGCAGTAAAAACCATGTGTATTCAATACATAAATAAAAAGCCATCACGTTGGATGACTTTTTAGGGTGTGATATTTACTTAAGACTTTCTAAAAATTTGGTACTTATTTCCGATGCTCTGTTATCAATTTTTTAACTGGTTGTATATGTGCCGCTGTCAGTTTTTATTCGAAAAGTTTCGAATGTTTGCCTACGTGTCTCGTAGCGAACTTTTCAAATGCTTGCCTACGCACTTCGTTTGTCTTGCAAGTAATAAAGCCTTTAGTCGGCTTTATTACTTTCAGGCTGTGGTGTTAAGCGTAAATAAGGTTTAACCGCTGTATAGCCCTTAGGGAAGCGCTGTTTAATTTCTTCTTCATCTTTAAGTGATGGCACAATAACGACATCTTCACCTTGCTGCCAGTTCGCTGGTGTCGCTACTTTATGCTTGTCAGTTAATTGTAATGAGTCAACAACACGTAAGACTTCATTAAAATTTCGGCCTGTTGAAGCAGGGTAGGTAATGATTAAGCGAACTTTTTTATTCGGATCAATAATCACTAAAGAACGTACTGTGAGTGTTTCACTGGCATTTGGATGAATGAAACCATAGAGTTCCGATACTTTACGGTCTTTATCAGCAATGATTGGAAAGTTTACAGTCGTGTTTTGGGTTTCGTTAATGTCATTGATCCATCCCTTATGAGACTCTACATCATCTACTGACAAAGCAATCGCTTTAACATTACGCTTCGTAAATTCATCTTTTAATTTTGCTGTATAACCTAACTCTGTTGTACATACGGGCGTATAGTCGGCTGGATGTGAAAATAAAATTCCCCAACTATCCCCTAGAAAATCATAAAAATTAATTGTGCCTTCACTCGATTCTTGTTGAAAATCGGGGGCTGTATCTCCTAATCGTAGTGTCATGATCGTTCCTCAATTGCTCATAATTTGTTATTCGATCCAATGAATATGCAGCATTATCTTTATGATTAAAATTATTGTTTTTGTATTTTATTATGAGTTTTTTATATAAGTGTAAATATATATGACTAAAACTCACTATTTTATGTGCTTAATCAATGTAACTTTAAGGTAAATTTGCTAAATTAGATTTCTCGGAAGTTATGCTTAATAGATGAGCGTTAATGTTACGTTTTTAGGTGCAAGGCACATTACGGGGGACTAGGCGAATGATAAAACCATTCGTCTAACTATCAGATTTTTTTTAGGGGTTTTGTGCAAAACCCTTGTACTTCAAATTTCTGGCACCATAATAAACGACTGAGAAAAAGTTTATTCATTTGACCAAGCAAGATTTAGAGAGTTTATCCATGTTGGCAAGTCTGATCGGAGGTATCTTCGGTACAAAAAATGAGCGCGAACTCAAACGCATGCGCAAAATTGTTGAGCAAATCAATGCGCTCGAGCCGACGATATCAGCTTTAAGCGATGCAGACTTATCTGCAAAAACTCCAGAATTCAAACAACGTTATAATAATGGCGAAAGTTTAGATAAATTACTTCCAGAAGCGTTTGCAGTGTGTCGTGAAGCTGCCAAACGTGTAATGGGCATGCGTCACTATGACGTTCAGCTTATTGGTGGTATTACCTTACATGAAGGTAAGATTGCCGAAATGCGTACCGGTGAAGGTAAAACCCTTATGGGTACTTTGGCGTGTTATTTAAACGCATTAAGTGGCGAAGGCGTTCATGTCATTACTGTAAACGATTATTTGGCACAGCGTGATGCTGAGTTGAACCGCCCATTATTTGAATTTTTGGGTTTATCTATTGGTACTATCTATTCAATGCAAGGTCCGTCTGAAAAAGCGGAAGCTTATCTTGCTGATATTACTTATGGTACCAATAACGAATTCGGTTTTGACTACTTACGTGACAACATGGTGTTTTCTTTAGCAGAAAAGAAACAACGTGGCTTGCACTATGCCATTATCGATGAAGTTGACTCAATCTTGATTGATGAAGCACGTACACCATTAATTATTTCTGGTCAAAGTGAAGACTCTTCACATCTTTATGCTGCAATCAATACGATTCCCCCTAGATTACGTCCGCAAAAAGAAGAAAAAGTTGCAGATGGCGGGCATTTCTGGATTGATGAAAAGCAGCGTTCAGTTGAAATGACTGAAATTGGTTATGAAACTGTTGAGCAAGAACTTATTCAGATGGGCTTGTTGGCTGAAGGTGAAAGCTTATATTCAGCAACGAATCTAAGCCTTGTTCACCATGTGTCTGCCGCTATTCGTGCACATTTCTTATTCCAGCGCGATGTTCACTATATTATTCACGATGGCGAAGTCGTGATTGTTGATGAACATACTGGCCGTACAATGCCGGGCCGTCGTTGGTCAGAAGGTTTGCATCAAGCAGTTGAAGCGAAAGAAGGTTTGGAAATTCAGCCTGAAAACCAGACTTTAGCGACCACAACATTCCAGAACTATTTCCGTTTATATAAAAAGCTTTCAGGTATGACAGGTACTGCTGATACTGAAGCTGCGGAAATGAAAGAAATTTATGGCCTTGATGTTGTGATTATTCCAACTCACCGCCCAATGGTACGTAATGACCAAAACGATTTAATTTATTTAAACCGTAATGGTAAATATGACGCGATTATTCAAGAAATTACGAATATTCGTGAGCAAGGTGTGGCACCGATTCTTATTGGTACAGCAACCATTGAAGCCAGTGAAATTTTGTCTTCTAAGTTAATGCAAGCTGGCATTCACCATGAAGTGTTGAATGCAAAACAACATGAGCGTGAAGCTGACATTATTGCTCAAGCGGGTAGCCCGAATGCAGTAACGATTGCAACGAACATGGCGGGTCGTGGTACTGACATTATCTTGGGTGGTAACTGGAAAGCGAAACTTGCCAAACTTGAAAACCCTACTGCTGAAGATGAAGCACGTCTGAAAGCACAATGGGAACAAGACCATGAAGATGTATTGCAATCAGGTGGTTTGCATATCATTGGTTCTGAACGCCATGAATCACGTCGTATTGATAACCAGTTACGTGGTCGTGCGGGCCGTCAGGGTGACCCTGGGGTTTCTCGTTTCTATTTGTCTCTTGAAGATGACCTTATGCGTATTTTCGCAGGTGACCGCGTAGTCGGAATGATGCGCGCGATGGGTCTACAAGAAAATGAAGCGATTGAACACAAAATGGTGAGTCGTTCAATTGAGAACGCTCAGCGTAAAGTTGAAGCTCGTAACTTTGATATTCGTAAAAACTTATTGAAATACGATGATGTGAATAATGAACAACGTAAGATCATTTATTCACAACGTGATGAAGTGTTAGCTGAAAATACCTTAAAAGAATATGTTGAAGAAATGCATCACGAAGTGATGAAAGGCGTGATTGCGAACTTTATTCCACCTGAGTCAATCCATGACCAGTGGGATGTTGAAGGTTTAGAAAATGCTTTACGTATTGATTTGGGCATTGAGCTACCAATTCAGGAATGGTTAGATCAAGATCGCCGTTTGGATGAAGAAGGTTTAGTTGAGCGAATCAGTGATGAAGTGATTGAACGTTATCGCCAACGTCGTGCTCAAATGGGTGATGAATCAGCAGCAATGCTTGAACGTCACTTCGTTTTAAACTCTCTTGATCGTCATTGGAAAGATCACTTAGCTGCAATGGATTACTTGCGTCAAGGTATTCACTTACGTGGCTATGCGCAAAAAAATCCTGAACAGGAATACAAGAAAGAAGCTTTCAACCTGTTTGTAAATATGCTCGGTATTATTAAAACTGATGTTGTGACTGATTTATCTCGTGTACATATCCCAACACCAGAAGAACTTGCAGAAATGGAAGCTCAACAGCAGCAGCAAGCTGAATCGATGAAGCTTTCTTTTGAACATGATGATGTAGATGGTTTAACGGGTGAAGTTACACTTTCTCAAGAAACCATGAACGAGTCTGCCGATCAGCAAACTTTCCCTGTTCCAGAAAGCCGCAATGCGCCATGCCCATGTGGCTCTGGATTAAAATATAAGCAGTGTCACGGTAAGATCTAATCTGCCTTCACAAAAAAGCAGAACAATTGTTCTGCTTTTTTTACGTTTGTAGTAAGCCTGTGAATAATGTTTGCAGTTTTAAGCATTAAATGCTATTTACTTCTCATCCAGAGTGTATGTTGGAAAGACAATGAAAAAAGTATTACAACCTTTATTTTTAACTGTTCTTGCTGTGCCTAGTTTTGTTTTCGCAGCAGAAGCAGCTTCAGCCCCTCAAACGACAACGGTTGACAAAGTACTTGCAGCAAAAGGCCCAACTTCGGCTCAAGCTGTAGTGAAGCAAGAAAATACAACAGTGATTAGCCCTCGCACAGGTATTCGCTATACGTTGGGTAACACAGCTAATCGCCCAATTATTTTACAAACCACTGCGATTGCTCCGGCAAACTCAGCAAACATTAATCGTATTGTGGCGACTAACCCAGCTTTATCTACGAAGAGCCAAGAAAAAGCAAAAGTGGCTTTAATTGGAGAAGCGGCGGTAGCAGGCCCAGCAGCAGTTGCAGCAAGCAATATGAGTGCTCCTGCAAATCCGACAACAATAAATTAAGCTGTATCTGTAAAAAAAAGCCGGTCAATGATGAACCGGCTTTTTTATATAAGAATTTCTAGTTTTTAGATCTGATTATTCACATCATCATTTTTTGTTTCACGAATGAATAAGAAAGCGATGAGTGATAGAAGGGATGCTGCAGTAAGATAATAACCAACTGCATATAAACCATAGGTTTCAGCAAGTTTAGTGGCAATGAGTGGAGCAAAAGATGCACCAAAAATACCTGCCAAGTTAAACGTTAATGCTGAACCTGTATAACGAACTGAAGTTGGGAAAAGTTCAGAAAGAACGGTACCAATCGGACCATAGGTCAAGCCCATAATCGATAAGCCTGTACATAAGAAGAGAAAGACGATTAACGTATTTCCAGACTCTAACATGCTAGAGAAGAACAAACCGAAAATCGCAGCAGCAATACAAACACCAATCGAAGTGGCTTTACGTCCAAATTTTTCTGCAAAAATAGCCGATAAGGGAATAAACGCAGCAAAGCACAATGTGGCAAAGAGTTGAAGTTCCAAGAACTCACCGCGTGCATAGCCTAATTTAGTGGTTGCCCAGTTTAAGGCAAATACTGTCGTAAGATAGAACACCACAAAAGTACAGATTGCTGCAATCGTACCAAGTACAAGTTTACCTGTATGTTTGGTTAAGACTTCTTTAAATGGAATATTTACTTCTTTTTGCTTATCCAAGACCTTTTGAAATGCTGGAGTCTCATGGAGTTTTAAACGGATATATAAGCCAACAATCACTAATACAGCACTTGCAATAAAGGGAATACGCCAGCCCCATTGCATGAATGCCTGCTCAGGAATGGCTGCACCCAATAATAAAAATGAACCTGTTGCTAAAATAAAGCCAATTGGAGCCCCTAGTTGTGGGAACATGCCATACCATGCACGCTTACCTTCAGGTGCATTCTCTGTCGCAAGTAATACAGCACCACTCCATTCACCACCTAAACCTAAGCCTTGCCCTAGACGGCATAGAGCCAATAGTAAAGGCGCGGCAAGACCAATTTGTGCATAGGTTGGAAGTAAACCAATACAGACTGTTGAAATACCCATGGTGAGCAAAGCTGCAACTAGAGTGGCTTTACGACCGATACGGTCTCCTAAATGACCGAATAACGCTGCACCGATAGGGCGAGCAATAAAGGCAATGGCGAAGGTTGCTAAAGATTGTAAGACTGCGGCACTGCCACTACTAGCAGGGAAAAACAGGTGAGGAAAAATAATAACGGCAGCTGTTGCATAGATATAAAAGTCGAAGAACTCAATGGTTGTACCGACTAAGCTTGCAAACAAAACCCGCGCTTTTGAATTAGTGGCTACTGCCGGAGCAGCAGTCGCAGAGGTTGACTCCATATAAGACCTTATATCAGTTAAAATTTATTTTTAATTTACTATTCTTTTTAAAGACATATTTTTCTAAAAGAATAGCGTGAAAGAACATCATCCATGACTCTTTCAGGATCACTGAATAAGAGTGAAAAATGAACTAAACAATGTACCAATAGATCGCAAGAAAGTGTGCTCCTGCACCTAAAAGCACAAAAATGTGCCAGATCGCATGGGTATATCTTACCTTTTTTAACGCGTAAAACAATGCTCCAACCGTATAAGCTAACCCGCCAATAATCAAGAAAATCAATGCGTCTTTACTCAAATAAGTACGCATATCATCCATTACAAAAACGGCAAGCCATCCCATTACAATATAGGCCAGCAAAGAAATTTTTTGAAAACGATGGATAAAAACTAACTTGAAAAGTGTACCAATTGCAGCAATGCTCCAGAGTGCAATCAGCAGAATATGGGCTTTTTGTGTAGGAATCGCGATGCTTAAGAAAGGGGTATATGTCCCAGCAATTAAATAATAAATAGCAGTGTGGTCTAGTTTTTTATACCAGTAACGTAGATTTTGTGTTTGAGCAAAGTGATAGAGTGTTGAACTCGTGAAAACCAGAATCAGACTAAATGAGTATACCCATAAACCCACCCACTGAGCAGTTGGAAGATAAGATCCCTTCATAATTAAAAAGATAGAAGCAATAACTGCCATAACGACACCAGCTCCATGGCTGTAGGCGTTAAGTAGTTCTTCTTTTGGATCGTAAGTTTCCAGCACAAATTTACTCATGAGTTTAATTTTTTGATTAAAAATACAAATGTATAGAAATACAAAACAGTCGTAAAGTTATTTTATTTTTAATCCTAGACCCTTTAAACTTCTATTTTATATGAGTCTTCATTTTTTAGGTATATCCGTGTCGGTTTTCTCCTTTGAGCAAGAACAGCAATTCTTTTATGAAATCAAACAAATGCTTGATGAGCAGACTTTTGAGCGTTTGATTTTGAGCCAATATAAAGGAGAGTTGGAACAACTGGAAAAAATCACTTTCCGTGTTGTAGAGTTACATGGACAAAAACAGCTTTCGGCTTTATATCACTATACGACCCAAGATGTGACCAAAAATTATTCATTTGAAGAAGGCTTAGAACAGATTGCAGCGCTTTTAGTGCAGTGTAAGCAAGCGAACTTATTTTCAACTACTCAAGAAATCCAACTTAAAAAAAATAAGAAAAAAGCCCTATTAAATATAGGTAAAAAGCAGGCCGTAAATTCAGTACAGACAATTCAGACACATGATCGTGAAAAGCAACGCTATGTACAGCAGGGCAATGCATTTCTAAAAGAGCTTGGTATTACCGATGAAAAAGGCCAAATCATTCCAAGCATGGCCCGTAAATGGAAACAGATAAATAAATTTATTGAAATTTTTGCGAGTGCCTATGAACAGATTGACGCATCTCAGCAAGAGTTACGGATTGTCGATTTCGGTTCAGGTAAAGGCTATTTAACTTTTGCTTTATATGATTATTTGCAAGAACAACAAAAAACACCTCTAATTACCGGCGTTGAATTACGCCCAAATCTGGTTGAATTCTGCCAAAAAGTTGCAGATAAAGTTGATTTCAATCATTTAGACTTTTTTGAAGGTGATGTACGTAGTTATCAACCGGAAAAGCTGGACGTCATGATTGCCTTGCATGCTTGTGACATTGCTACCGATTTTGCGATTCATACCGGCATTCGTTTAAATGCATCAATGATTATGTGTGCCCCATGTTGCCACAAAGAGTTGCGCCCACAATTACATAGTCCCGAAGTTTTACAGCCAATGCTGCAATTTGGAATTCATGCTGGTCAGCAAGCTGAAATGTTAACCGATACATTACGTGCCTTACTTTTAAAAGCTTATGGCTATGAAACCAAAGTTTTTGAGTTTGTATCGCTTGAACATACCAGTAAAAACAAAATGATTTTGGCAACAAAGCGTAAGGATGTTACTCAGCCTGATGCCAAGATCATGGCTCAAATTCAAGCCTTGAAAGAAATGTATGGTATTAAAAAACAAAGTCTTGAGCTGTTATTACAAGACCAGTTGCCTATCGAGAATATTGGTTGTAAGTGTTAAGCAGGTTAACCCATGTATAAAATTATAACGGGCGGGTGGGAGCAGCTTGAGAAAGATGCCAAGCTCATTCGTGAGCAAGTTTTTATTCAAGAGCAGGGAATTGCCCCTGAAGATGAATGGGATGATTTGGATGCCACAGTTTTGCATTTTATTGTGTATGACCGTGAGTAACCAATTGCTACAGCGCGATTGTTACCACAGCATAGTGTAGGGCGGGTAGCTGTTTTAGTAGCTTATCGCAAGCGAGGGATCGGCAAAATTTTAATGGAGCACATTATTGATTATGCGCGCCAGCAGAACTTACCTTATCTAAAGCTTTCAGCACAAACGTATGTGACCGCGTTTTATGAAGCATTGGGCTTTGTAGTTCAAGGCGAGGAATATCTAGATTGTAGTATCCCACATATTGATATGACTTTAGAGTTAAATTGAGACTTCTTTTTAGAAATCTCAATTTGGCATTATTTCATTGCATTCCAGCTTTCAATGGCTTGTAAACCTGTTTCTAAGCCGACTTCATAGCTGTAGCGAAGCTTTTTCGGATTAGTACTTAAACGACCTGCCATATTCTTAAGCGGCGGCGGGCAAACTTCTAAAATTTGCTGGTCTGGGTTAGAACCGCGGACAAAATCTACTGAAGCATTATATCGAGCACAACGGCTACGTAAGCTGTTTGCAAAACCATAATGATGTTTAAACGCATATTTCGCGAGGAATTGATCCCCTCTGCTGCTGGCTTTAAAGTAATTTTTTGGGCGAGTGCGTAAAACTAACAGTTTTTTGACATCACTTTGCTGAGCTGTCCAGCGTACAGGTAGGGCATCTGCAACGCCACCATCAAAGTATGGTTCACCCATAATATCGACGGGATGACGCGTTAAAACTGGAATTGAGCTAGAAGCACGAAGTGCATTCAGCAAGTTATCTTTACCCGCACGAAGATATTCTGCCTGTCCTGTTTTGGCATGCGTCAATACCATATAAAAATCAGGATTTTTAGCAAACAGACTTTGCTGATCAAGCGGATGCTCTTGCTCGCCAATCTCCCACATCCATTTTAAATCAAGTAAATCACCGCCTTTAAAGAAGCGTTTGTAATCTATAAATTCAGGACGGAGTGAGTGATCAATATAAAACGTTAACGTGCGGCCTTGTTGACCAGCTAAATAATTTGCAACGTTGGTTGAACCAGATGATACGCCAACGTATAGATCGAAAGGGTTGAACTGCTGCTGTAAAAAAGCATCAAGTACGCCACTGGTAAAGGCACCACGCATGCCTCCACCCTCTACAACAAGTGCATTACGGGAAAAATCTGTCATTTGATATCTAATTACTGAGTTGAGTTCTGATGTTCTTTCATATCCATTTCAGACATGTTGTCACTATGTTGAGCGTGTTGCTCTGTGGAATTTTCAGCTTTTTGCTGCATTTGCTCTTGTTGTGCTTTGCGCTGAGCCCCTGGCATATAGTCAGGTTCATTACTCATCGCTAAATAGAAAAAGCCAAGGAAAATCGCACTCAAAACACCAACGATCAGAACAAATTTCCAACCTAAAATTGCTGACTCGGAAGAATTTTTATCGGACATAAGGATTTCTCGAATGTGCTTTAGAAGCACAAAAATGAAGTCTATTTATAGCATATTTAGGCAGGAGGCTGAAATCTTAAAGGTCATAAAGAAAAACCCATATAAATAAAATATATTTATATGGGCAAGGTTTATGCAGTTTTTAAATATCCAATAAGTCTAAGTTATTGAATATTTTGTTTCTGCTCAGCTTTGGTTTTTAGCAAAGTTGGAGGTGTAAAACGTTCACCATATTTGGCAGCTAATTCTTCAGCTCGTTTTTGTGCTTTATCAGTACCATATTGGTTGAGGAACTGGATCGCACCTCCCGTCCAAGGAGCGTAACCAATACCAAAGATAGAGCCAACATTGGCATCAATAACCGACTCCAATACGCCTTCTTCATAGCAGCGTAATGTATCTAAGGCCTGTACAAACAGAATGCGATCGATCATATCTTGTTCAGAAATACCATGATCTTTTTGCCAGCGGTTTAAACCTTCCCATAGATGCTTTTTACCATTTTCTGGATATTCATAGAAACCTGCTCCAGCCGCCTTACCTTTACGGTTTAACTCATGAATCATGGTATGAACGACCTCATCGACAGAGGTCTTAGGCAAATCTTTCCCTTCAGCTTGCAAAGCTTTACGTGCTTCACTGGCAACATGTTCGGTTAGTGTTAAAGACACTTCATCTTGAATAGCGAGGGGACCTACAGGCATGCCTGCTTTAAGCGCTGCCATTTCAATACGGGCTGGATGAACGCCTTCGGCAAGTAAGCGCATACCTTCTTGAATAAAAGTACCAAATACACGACTGGTAAAGAAGCCACGGCTATCATTTACAACAATTGGTGTTTTTCCAATTTGTTGTACAAAGTCGTAGGCTTTAGCAAGTGTGTCGCTTGAAGTGTTTTTACCTTTAATAATCTCAACCAACTGCATTTTGTCGACTGGGCTAAAGAAATGTAGTCCAATAAACTTCTGGGCATCTTTACTCGCCGTTGCTAAACCTGTGATTGGTAGGGTGGAAGTATTCGATGCAAAGATTCCACTTTCAGCTAAATATTGTTCAGCTTCTTGAGTAACTTTGGCTTTGAGCTCTTGGTTTTCAAATACAGCTTCAATAATCAGATCACAGCCTTGTAAGTCTTGTGCTGAGGCAGTTGCTGTAATGAGGGATAATACTTGGTCACGTTTTTCTGCGGTCATACGGCCTTGAGAAACGCGTTTATCAAGGAGTTTCTGTGAATAGGCTTTGCCTTTTTCAGCATTTTCAATAGATACATCTTTTAGTACAACAGGAATGCCTTTAATTGCGGTTGAATATGCAATACCAGCACCCATCATGCCTGCACCTAACACACCAACTTTAGTGGCTTGCCATTTTGCAATATCAGCAGGGCGGCTAGCGCCAGACTTAATTGCATTTAGACCGTGCCAGAAAGTACCGATCATATTTTTAGAGATTTGACCTGTGGTGAGTTCGGTGAAGTAACGAGATTCGATGCGTAACGCTGTATCGACATCGACCTGAGCGCCTTCGACTGCTGCCGCCATAATTGCTTCAGGAGCAGGGTAACAACCTTTGGTTTTGTCTCTTAACATAGCTGGGGCAATAGCAAGAACTTGAGCAACAGCTGGAGTCTTTGGATCGCCACCCGGAATTTTATAGCCTTTCACATCAAAAGGTTGTTGAGATTTCGGATTGGCTTTTATCCATGCGATCGCTTTATCTAAAAGCTCTTGTTCGTTTTCGGCAGTGTCATGGATTAAACCTAAAGATTTTGCTTTATCGACACCGAACTGCTTACCTTCCATTAAAAATGGGAACGCGTTTTGTAAGCCAAGTAGGCGTACCATGCGGACAATACCACCGCCACCCGGTAACAGGCCTAAAGTGACTTCAGGTAGGCCGAACTTACTTTTTTGGTCATTGATTGCGATACGATGATGGCAGCTTAAAGCAATTTCCCAACCACCACCAAGGGCTGTGCCATTCAAGGCTGCAACGACTGGAATACCTAGAGTTTCAATCGTACGTAAATGGCCTTTTAACTTTTCAACCATGTTGAAAAAATCAGTGGCATGTTCAGGCTGAACTTGAATAAGCTCATCTAAATCGCCCCCAGCAAAGAAAGTTTTTTTGGCTGAGCGGAAAATAACGCCCGCAAGTGCTGTTTCTGCTTTAAGTTTCTGCGTTGCCTCATCAAGCGAGTCACGAAACTCGGCATTCATGGTGTTTGCAGATTGGCCAGTTGAATCAAGCGTTAAAATGACAATGTTATCTGCATTTTTTTCGTATTGGATTGCACTCATCTTTTATATCCCTAATCTTTATACGCGTTCAATAATGGTGGCAATACCCATACCACCACCGACACAGAGCGTAGCTAAACCGCGCTTTTTATTTTGACGTTCAAGCTCATCAAGTAGCGTGCCTAAAATCATGGCACCCGTTGCACCTAATGGATGGCCTAAAGCAATTGCACCGCCATTTACGTTAACTTTTTCAGCAGGCACATTGAGTTCATTGATAAAACGCATTACAACTGCTGCAAAGGCTTCATTGACTTCAAACAGGTCAATATCATCAATGGTAAGACCAGCTTTTTCTAAGGCTTTACGTGCAGCTGGAGCAGGGCCAGTCAGCATGATCGTAGGGTCTGTCCCGACTAGTGCAGTCGCCAAAACTTTAGCGCGTGGTTTTAAGTTTTGTTCTTTCACCGCTTTTTCAGAAGCCAATAAAACTACAGCAGCTCCATCGACAATGCCAGATGAGTTACCTGCATGATGAACATGATTGATTTTTTGTGCTTCAGGATATTTTTGTAAGGCGATGGCATCAAAACCCATTTGTCCCATCATTTCAAAACTTGGGTTGAGTTTAGTCAGTCCTTCAACTGTCGTATTTCCTTTAATAAATTCATCTTTTTCTAAAATAACCACACCAGAATGATCTTTTACTGGAACCACTGATTGATCGAAATAGCCATTTGCCTGAGCTGCTGCAGCTTTTTGCTGAGAGTTTACTGCAAATGTGTCTACATCTTCGCGAGTATAACCATCTAAGGTTGCAATGAGGTCAGCCCCCACACCTTGTGGAACAAATGATGATTTTAGATTGGTTTCAGGGTCTAACGCCCACGGCCCGCCATCGGAGCCCATTGGAATACGTGACATTGACTCGACGCCACCAGCAACCACTAAATCTTCCCAGCCTGAGCGAACTTTCATTGCTGCCATGTTGACTGCTTCTAAACCTGAAGCACAAAAACGATTGATTTGCACCCCAGCAACATCATCATTCCAACCCGCTGCAATCGCTGCTGTTTTAGCAATATCACCACCTTGATCACCAATAGGAGTTACACAGCCCAGAACAATATCGTCGACTTTAGACGTATCGAGTTGATGACGCTGCTGTAATTCATTTAATAAAGTGGTGAGTAAGGTAATTGGTTTTACTTCGTAAAGAGAGCCGTCTTTTTTTCCTTTTCCGCGTGGTGTGCGAATGGCATCAATAATATAAGCCTCGCTCATAACAGTTCCTTTTTTATTGCTTAAAATTTATTTGTGTTTTGAGTGTACTGGTTTTAATAGCGAGTGCAATGACGATAAGCGCACCAGTCAGGTGATGATTTTTGCCAATAGAGATACAAAAAAGCCCAAGTTGAACTTGGGCTAAATGTGAAACTAAAGAGATTTAAGAATTAGTGGTAACCGTGTAGCTGACGGTATAAACCAGGGGTCACCCCTGTCCATTTTTTAAATGCGCGGTGGAAAGTACTGGTTTCACTAAAGCCAACTTGCTGTGCAACATCTTCAAGTGTTAATTCTGGGTTGAGTAACAAGTGAATAGCAGCATCTCGACGTAGGGCATCTTTCACGCCTTGGTAGCTTTTACCTTCAGCAGCCAAGCGGCGGCGTAAGGTTTGAGGAGACAAGTACAACATTGATGCAACGTCATTAAGCGTTGGCATTTCTTCACCAATCTGGCTTTTGAGCACGTCACGAATACGAGAAGTCAGCGAGTTGGTGTTTTTGAATTTTACTAAAAGCTGAGCAGGAGCTGCTTTTAAGAACTCTTCTAGCGTTTTTTCATCTTGACGGATTGGCAAATCAAGATAATCAGCTGCAAAGGTAATTTCAGTACGCGGTGCATCAAACTGCATGACTGGTGCAAAAAATAATGCATCATATTCATCTGCATGAGCAGGACGTGGATAGCTAAAATGAACACGTTCTAAAGGTAAGCGACGTTCAATTAGCCACGATGCCAAACCATGCCAAATCATTAACATACTTTCAGTAATGAAATGGTCCGGATCTAATGTTTTTGGAATGAGTGGAACTAAACGTGCTTCATGTTTGTCACGCTCTAGGCTTACAGACCATTCGTCACCAAATAATTTGTAAAATTGAGATGATAGTTCAAGGGCTTGGCCCAAGGTTTTTGCATGAATAATCAACTGACACATAATGGCAAAAGTGCCCAAACGACGTGGCTGTACATCAAAACCGACGTGTTCATCTTGTGTGACCATCCACAACATTTTTATAAAACGAGTGTATTGTTCTGGCGAGATTCGAGCTTTAGGTTGACGTAATAGTTCCGCTTCGATACCCACATGTGAAAGTAACGTCTCGACATCCATGCCAAGGCGTTTTACGCCTGTCAAAGCCGCATTCACGAAGTGGATGCTAATCGTATCGCGACTCATATTGAATCCTTCAGTCTCTTTGATGTTCACTTTAAATTGACCTAAATGACCGTCTAAAAAAATAAATTGGCGATTTACAACAGAGTAAAAGCACTTTTTACATGTTAAATTGCCGAAATGATCAAGGTAAATGGCTGAACATGACATTGTTTTAGAATATTTGCTTAACTAATATAAAAGAAAATATGAATAATAGTGGTTAAAAAACGATGACGACAGCATTAAATGGACTTAAAGTTCTCGATTTCTCGACACTCTTACCTGGACCTTTTGCCACAATGTATTTAGCCGATATGGGCGCAGAAGTCATCCATATTGAATCTCCATCACGTCCAGATTTAATTCGCATCATGCCGCCTTATGCAAATGGACAAGCAACGGCACATAGTTATTTAAATCGAAATAAACAGTCGATTGTTCTTGATTTAAAAGATCCGGCGAGTATTGAGCTGATTAAAACCAAGATTTCCGAATTTGATATTGTCATCGAGCAGTTTCGACCTGAGGTGATGCAACGTCTAGGGTTAGACTATTCAACGCTTGCAGAAATTAATCCCCGTTTAATTTATTGTTCAATTACCGGATATGGACAGACTGGAAACTATAAAGACCGAGCAGGGCATGACATTAACTATTTAGCTTTAGCGGGTATTGCTGGGTATAGCGGCCGACAAGACAGTGGTCCGCCACCGCTTGGTATTCAAGTTGCAGATATTGCAGGTGGTTCACTTCATGCAGTCATTGCTATTTTAGCCGCAGTGGTCGAGCGCGCGCGTAGTGGCATGGGGCAATATATTGATATTTCCATGACCGATTGTGTGGCAAGCTTAAATAGTATGGCTGCATCAGCCACACTTGCTGCACAAGTTGAGCAGGCTCCAGAACATGGCATGCTCAATGGTGGCATTTTCTATGATTATTATATAACGCAAGATGGGCGCTATCTATCAATTGGTAGTCTTGAACCACAATTTATGTCAGGTTTATCAATCGCGCTTGATTTACCTTTATTATTACAAAAAGGCGCTTCCTTGGATGTAGAGGACCGACAGGAAGTTAAACAAGCTATTCAAGAAAAAATTAAAACTAAAACTTTTAAAGAATGGCATGAAATATTCGCAAATCTTGATGTATGTGTAGAACCTGTTTTAAACCTAACTGAGGCTTTAAATTCTCCCATAGCACAAGAACGTGGATGGATTGTGGATGTACCTTTGCAAAATAATACAGCAGATACAGAACCACAATTGGCTTGTCCAATTAAGTTTTCACGATCTAAAATGAGATATTCCTTTATAGGTCAAAAGCTTGGCGAAGGGCGATGGTAAGGGCTTAATGTTATTTTTTAGTCAGGGCGGGTGAAAATTATTATCTGATTAATCAATTAATTAACATTTTGAATAATTTCTTTACATAAAATTAGCGTACCCTTAATAAACAAAGACATAAAAGGTATGTAAACATGAAAGCACATAAATCCTTGATGGCTTCTTGTTTATCCGTTTTATCAATTACCCTTTTTATTCAGCATGCACAAGCTGCGGCTGCATTTGACCCAAATAGTCCGTGGATGTTGGGTGATTGGAACGGTCAACGCACAGCGTTACAAGCACAAGGTTATGATTTTTCGTTTGGATATACCGGTGAATATGCCGGTATTTTAGACTCAAAGCAGACATCTACCCATGGTAGTGCTTATACGGGGCAACTTGCTTTAGGAACTCATTTTGACCTAAATAAAATTTTAGGTTGGCAAGATACAGAAGCTCAAATCACGTTAACTTATCGTGATGGTCAATCACTTTCTGAACATTCACCAGCTTTAGCTGGGCACTTAAGCTCGGCACAAGAAGTGTGGGGGCGTGAGCAAACTTGGCGTTTAACAGATTTGTGGATTAAGAAAAAATTCATGGATCAAAAGTTAGACGTTAAAGTGGGTCGTTTTGGTGAAGGTGAAGACTTTAATAGTTTTGACTGTGATTTCCAGAACTTGGCGCTTTGCGGTTCTCAAGTAGGGAACTGGGTTGGTGATCAGTGGTATAACTGGCCAGTGAGCCAATGGGCACTGCGTGTTAAATATAACTTGCAACCTGACTTATATACGCAAGTTGGTGTATATGAATATAACCCAGAAAATCTGGACCGAGGCAAAGGTTTTAACCTGAGTACGGATGGTTCTCACGGTGCAATTATTCCTGCCGAAGTGGTGTGGTCACCTAAATTAGGTGCTCAAAGCATGGCTGGTGAATATCGTTTAGGTTATTACTACAGTACTGCTGATGCTAAAGAAATTGCAGATGAAACAAAAAATTCTCATAAGCAAGGTGTTTGGGTAACTGCAAAACAAAAATTATTTCAGCCTGCTGATCAAACAGACCGCGGTTTGACTGGTTTTGTAAACCTGACCTTCCACGATTCCGACACCAACAAAATTGATAACATGCAAAATGTAGGCTTAGTCTATAAAGGTTTGCTGAATCAACGTCCTCAAGATGAGTTGGCATTAGGTGTTGCACGTATCCATATCAACGATGATTGGAACGATGTCCAAAATAAAGAATACGACACTGAATACAATACCGAGCTTTACTACGGTATTCATGCGACGAATTGGCTGACTATCCGTCCAAATGTGCAATATGTTCGTCATGTTGGGGCATTAAAAAATGGTGATAATACTTGGGTAGGCGGTATTAAATTCTCAACTGCATTCTAAGCGTAATTACTCCGAAAAGCGGATTGTCGAGGGTTAAATCATTGATTGACATAACTTGACCTTCCGTTTTTTTCTTTGTGCCTGAGTTTTATTTTAGATGTATTGATAGGCCAGTTTTTGAACAAAAGCTCGGCGTATCTTTCCGATAAAAATGATGATTGATAAGAGGTGATTTATGAATCAACCTACTTCAAGATCAGGATTAACGACTTTTACCGTAATTATTATTGGGTTATTAGCGTTATTCCTGTTAATTGGAGGTATTTGGCTCGCTACATTAGGCGGTTCAATTTACTACATTATAGCTGGTGTATTACTCCTGATTGTTGCATGGCAACTTTATAAGCGCGCTTCCACAGCATTGTGGGTGTATGCCGCTTTAATGCTAGGTACCATTATTTGGGGAGTCTGGGAAGTTGGAACTGACTTCTGGGCTCTTGCACCTCGTTTAGATATTTTAGGTATTCTTGGTTTATGGTTATTGGTTCCAGCTGTGACTCGTGGAATCAACAACCTTGGATCAAGTAAAGTTGCGTTATCTTCAACGTTAGCAATCGCTATCTTGTTGATGGTTTACTCTATTTTCAATGATCCGCAAGAAATTAATGGTGAAATCAAAACACCTCAACCAGAAACTGCTCAAGCAGTACCTGGTGTTGCCGAGAGTGATTGGCCTGCTTATGGTCGTACTCAGGCAGGTGTACGTTATTCTCCGTTAAAACAGATCAATGACCAAAACGTAAAAGATTTGAAAGTTGCTTGGACTTTACGTACTGGCGATCTTAAAACGGGTAATGACTCTGGCGAAACAACCAATCAGGTTACTCCGATTAAAATCGGTAATAACATGTTTATCTGTACAGCTCACCAGCAATTAATCTCGATTGATCCTGCTACAGGTAAAGAAAAATGGCGTTTTGATCCGAAGCTTAAAACGGATAAATCATTCCAGCATTTAACTTGTCGTGGTGTGATGTATTACGATGCAAACAACACAACTGAGTTTGCAACGAGTCTTCAAAGCAAGAAATCTGACTCTACACAATGTCCGCGTAAAGTCTTTGTTCCTGTGAATGACGGCCGTTTAGTTGCGGTGAATGCTGACACTGGTAAAGCATGTACTGACTTTGGTAAAAATGGTGAAGTGAACTTGCAAGAGTTTATGCCATACGCTTACCCAGGTGGTTACAACCCAACATCTCCTGGTGTTGTGACTGGTTCAACTGTCGTTATTGCTGGTTCGGTAACAGATAACTACTCAAACAAAGAGCCATCAGGTGTAATTCGTGGTTACGACGTTAACACTGGTAAACTTCTTTGGGTATTTGATACTGGCGCAGCAGATCCAAATGCAATGCCGGGTGAAGGTACGAATTTCGTTCATAACTCACCAAATGCATGGGCACCTTTAGCATACGACTCAAAACTTGATATCGTTTATGTGCCAACAGGTGTAGGTACTCCAGACATTTGGGGTGGTGACCGTACTGAACTTAAAGAGCGTTATGCGAACTCAATGTTAGCGATTAATGCCTCTACTGGTAAATTAGTATGGAACTTCCAGACAACCCATCACGATTTATGGGATATGGATGTACCATCTCAGCCATCTTTAGCTGATATTAAAAACAAAGCTGGCCAAACTGTTCCTGCAATCTATGTATTGACGAAAACAGGTAATGCCTTTGTTCTTGATCGTCGTAATGGTCAACCAATTGTTCCTGTGACTGAGAAACCAGTTCCACAAACAGTTAAACGCGGACCACAAACGAAAGGCGAGCATTATTCAAAAACTCAGCCATTCTCTGACTTGAACTTGGCACCACAAGACAAATTGACAGATAAAGACATGTGGGGTGCCACAATGCTTGATCAGCTCATGTGTCGTGTATCTTTCAAACGTCTAAATTACGATGGTATTTATACTCCACCATCTGAAAACGGTACTTTAGTTTTCCCTGGTAACTTAGGTGTATTTGAGTGGGGCGGTATGTCAGTTAACCCTGACCGTCAGGTTGCTGTAATGAACCCAATCGGATTGCCATTTGTGAGCCGTTTGATTCCTGCTGATCCAAACCGTGCGCAAACTGCAAAAGGTGCGGGAACTGAGCAGGGCGTACAACCAATGTACGGCGTACCTTATGGCGTAGAAATCAGCGCATTCTTATCTCCACTTGGTTTACCTTGTAAACAACCAGCTTGGGGATATGTTGCAGGCGTAGATTTGAAAACCCATGAAGTGGTATGGAAAAAACGTATTGGTACAATTCGTGACAGCTTGCCGAACTTGTTCCAATTACCAGCTGTAAAAATTGGTGTTCCTGGTTTAGGTGGTTCAATCTCTACTGCGGGTAATGTCATGTTTGTTGGTGCAACTCAAGATAACTACTTACGTGCGTTTAACGTTACTAATGGTAAGAAACTTTGGGAAGCGCGTTTACCAGCGGGTGGACAAGCAACACCAATGACTTATGAAATCAATGGTAAGCAATATGTTGTGATTATGGCCGGTGGTCATGGTTCATTTGGTACGAAAATGGGCGACTATTTAGTGGCTTATGCCTTACCAGATAACAAATAAAATGCTTCTATAAAAAGGGCCTGGATTTATCCAGGCTTTTTTTATATCTATTTATATTAAAGCTTATCAATAAAACCGTTATTAAATATGCAAAAAAAGCATTTTATTGATGAATAAAAGCTCGCTATGCTATCTGCCTTAATAATGAATCTACTAGCCATACGCCATGTATTTATATACCGATTTCGATCAGCAGCTGATTAATCAACGAGTTGCTCAGTTCCGCGATCAGACAGAGCGCTATTTAGCGGGCAAACTTTCTGAAGATGAATACCGTCCATTACGTTTGCAAAATGGTTTATATGTGCAACGCTATGCGCCTATGCTGCGTATTGCTGTGCCGTATGGCTTAATGAGTTCAAAACAATTACGTAAAATTGCTGAAGTTTCAACTGAATATGATCGTGGTTATGCACACGTATCTACACGTCAGAATATTCAGTTAAACTGGCCAGCTCTTGAAGATGTACCAGAAATTTTAGCTGAACTTGCAACTGTACAAATGCATGCCATTCAAACCAGTGGTAACTGTATTCGTAATACAACGACTGACCAATATGCAGGTGTGGTTGCAGGTGAAATTGCAGACCCACGTCCAACATGTGAATTGATCCGTCAGTGGAGTACGTTCCACCCTGAATTTGCATTCTTGCCACGTAAGTTCAAAATTGCCGTTTCTGCACTTGAAGAAAAAGACCGTGCAGCAACAGCATTCCACGATATTGGTGTATATATCGTGCGTAATGAAGCGGGTGAAATCGGCTACAAAATTATGGCTGGTGGTGGTTTAGGCCGTACCCCAATCATTGGTAGCGTCATTCGTGAGTTTTTACCACGTGAAGATTTAATTTCTTACTTAGAAGCCGTTCTGCGTGTTTATAACTTGCATGGCCGTCGTGATAACAAATATAAAGCACGTATCAAAATTCTAGTGAAAGCATTAACTCCTGAAGTTTTTGCTCAGAAAGTTGAAGCTGAATTTGAACACACACGTGAATCATTAAAAATTCAGCCAGAAATCTTGAAAAAATTGGATGAAGAGTTCATCCCATTTGACTATCAAGATTTGGCAGATGAAGACTTCACTGCTTTATTTGCTGAGCATCCAAAATTCAAGCAATGGTTCAATATCAACACACATGCACATAAAGTGAAGGGCTATCGTATTGTTACGATTTCTTTGAAACGTGCAGGTATCGCACCGGGTGATATGACCACCGAAGAAATGAACTTTATTGCAGATCTTGCTGATAAATATACTTTCGGTGAACTTCGTACAACTCACGAACAAAACATTGCTTTGGCAGATGTACCTCAAAAAGATTTGTTCGATGTATGGCAAGCGCTTGAACAACAAAATATGGCACGTGCACATATTGGTTTTATTACCGATATTATTAGTTGCCCTGGCGGTGATTTCTGTTCACTTGCAAATGCGAAATCAATTCCAATTGCTGAAGCAATCACGCGTCGTTTTGATGACTTAGACAAAGTTTATGATCTTGGTCATTTAGACTTAAATATTTCTGGTTGTATGAATGCTTGTGGTCACCACCACGTAGGTAACATTGGTATTTTAGGTGTAGATAAAAAAGGTGCTGAATTCTACCAAATTACATTAGGTGGTAATTCGGACCATGATGCATCAATCGGTGATATCTTAGGGCCATCATTTGCAGCAGATGCTGTGCCTGACGTAATTGAAGAAATATTAAATACTTATCTTGATTTACGTACTGAAGGTGAGCGTTTTGTTGACACATATCGCCGTGTAGGAATTCAACCATTTAAGGAGCGTGCATATGCTTAATACAGCTCTACCAGTGCTTTATAAAGATGGCACGATCGCTGACAATACTTATCAAATCATTGCTGAAGATGGTGTTATTCCTCAGGGTGACGTTGTTGTAACAACAGCTCAACTAGACCAATTAGCAAACATTCAAGGCAAAAAAGCTTTGTATGTGACTGTGAATGATTCACCTGAAGATCATACATTCCCATTAAACGAGCTTAATGCAATTTTCATTGAGTTTGCAGGTTTTGGTGATGGTCGTGGTTACTCATTTGCTGCACTATTACGTCGCCAAGGTTTCCAAGGTGAGTTGCGGGCAACGGGTGATGTATTTAAGGATGTCTTAAACTACTTAAAACGTTCTGGCTTTGATAGTTTTGTCGTAAAAGAAGGCAAAGACGTACAAGAAGCGGCGGCAGGTTTACAAGACTTTACCAATCCATATCAAGCTTCAACCGCTGTACCGCAAGCAAGTTATCAAACTGGTGCTTAAATAGATTTCAAATACGAAAGCTGAACTTAGGTTCAGCTTTTTTTATAAATAATTTTTAAATGACTTAACTGAAGAACAAGAATGCTAGGCTTAATTTCAAAAATAAATCCCGGTGCTTGGTGGTTATTATTTGCCATCGCGACGGATGTACTCTCAACATTTTATTCTGCTAGAGGTAATGGCTTAGTTAATAAGACAGCTCAAGGTATCGCTCTGATTTTATATATGATCTCTTTCGCTTGTGCTGCCATTGCTTTGAAATATATGCAGGCTGGAATTTTGTATGTACTTTGGTCTGGGATTGGCGTATTAGCGACAGCTTTTCTAGCAAAGATTTTTCTTGGGCAAAATATTGATGTGGCAGGGTGGGTTGGAATTGGATTCATTACGGTGGGGCTGATGATTATTGCTCAATATTCCAATATTGATATTTAGAACCTCATAGAAATATCAGAGTACTTCTATGAGGTTAAGTGTTGAAAATATTAAGTATCAAGCTGGCAGTTGACCATCCATTTCACACCAAATTGATCGGTAAAAGCGCCGTACAATGCACCCCAGAACGTTTTTTCTAGAGGCATTTCAATTTGACCATTTGCAGATAAAGCATCAAAAAGTTGTTTTGCTTTTTCTTGCTCATCTTTTTCAAGATTAATCGAAATGTAGTGATTATTACCTTGGGTAAAAACGCTGTTAGGGGCACAGAACTGATCATTTGTATCTGATGCCATAAGTACGGTGTATTCATTAATTGGCAGTGAAACATGAAGAACCAGATTCTTATCGGCTTCCGATAAAGTCACGCCTTCAGTAGGTGGCATATCGCCATAGCGGCTCAACATGCCAAACTCACCGCCAAAAACTGACTTATAGAAATTAAATGCTTGCTCTGCCTGACCTTGAAAGTTGAGATAGTGATTGAGTTGCATTGTTATAGTCCATTGTTGTTTTCATTTAGAAGAATAAGTTAAAACGTAAAAGTGATTTTGTGGGTCATTTTTTGTAGTTTTTTCATAAAAAAAATCCCGCTGAAGCGGGATTTTGAAATATTGTTTTTTTAATTAAATGAGTTCAATTGCAACGGCTGTAGCCTCACCACCACCAATACAAAGTGCAGCAATACCTTTTTTACCGCCAGTGCGTTTAAGAGCATGGATCAACGTAAGAATGATACGAGAACCTGTAGAACCAACAGGGTGACCTAATGCGCAAGCACCACCATTGATATTTACTTTTTCAGCATCAAGTTTGAAATCATCAATTGGGCACATGGTGACCATGGCAAAAGCTTCGTTAATTTCCCAAAGGTCAACGTCTTGAGCATTCCAGCCAGCTTTTTTCAGAACTTTCTCGATAGCACCAACAGGAGCGATTGTAAATTCTGAAGGATGCTGAGAGTTTGATGCTGTTGCGATAATTTTCGCAAGCGGCTGTAAACCACGTTGAGCAGCAACTTCACTTGATGTCAGTACTAATGCAGATGCACCATCCGAAATAGAACTCGCGTTTGCTGCGGTGATTGTTCCGTCTTTTGCAAAAGCTGGTTTAAGTGAAGGAATTTTGTCGATCTTTGCATTTAGAGGTTGTTCATCTTGATCAACAACAACATCGCCTTTGCGACTAGGTACGGTAACCGAAACAATTTCATCTTTGAAATAGCCTTCAGTAATCGCTGTTTGAGCACGTTTCAAAGAACGAATTGCAAAGTCATCCATTTGCTCACGTGTATAGCCACGTGTGTTTGCCATATCTTGAGCAAAAGAACCCATTAAACGACCAGTTTCAGCATCCTCAAGTCCATCAAGAAACATATGATCCTTAATTTCGCCGTGACCCATACGATAGCCAGCGCGTGCTTTTGGTAAAACATAAGGCGCATTTGTCATGGACTCCATACCGCCAGCAACAACAATTTCAGCACTGCCTGCTTTAATCATATCGGTTGCTTGCATTACTGCTTTCATGCCAGAGCCACAAAGCTTATTAATCGTTACAGCACCTGTGGAATCCGGCAAGCCAGCTTTACGCATTGCTTGACGAGCAGGGCCTTGTTTTAAACCAGCAGGAAGAACACAACCCATAATGACTTCTTCGACATCAGTAGGTTGTAAACCTGCTCTTGCGATTGCTTCTTTAATGGTTACAGCACCTAGTTCAGGCGCAGTAAGTCCCGATAACGATCCTTGAAAACCACCCATGGCAGTACGAGCACCATTAACAATTACGATGTCAGTCATTGTTCTAATCTCCAGTTGTTCTTAATCTCAAAATAAGAAATGTTTAAAACCTAGGCAGTATATTGCAAAAATCAGAGAGAAATATCTTCTGCATTAGACTGTAGAGTTCTAACAATTTTTTAAATCTTCTAAACGAATATGTCCCATTTTGCTGAGAACCAATTTAAAGTTTTTAAGCTGATCATAAGAACAATATGTAAAACTGCCGTTAGACTCACGTGGCAGTCCAGTGTCTCCCTGAAATACAATACTATTTAGTTTTTTTCCAAATTTTTGAAATTTTAAAGAACCATAACGGTGATTAAGTTCAACATTGGTCAATATCTCTTCGTCGCTTTCTCTCTGTAGATTATGATTTGTGTCTACAAAGCTTATAAGGCTTGTATCCCAATTACTATTACACAGCGTTAAATCAACACTTGGGCAAAGTACGACACTCTTATGTCGTAGAATTGCGTCATATTTGGCTTTTTGTATATGAATTGTCAGTAGTCGAGGAGTGTTTTTTAATTCTACCGAAGCCATAAATTGATGGTATAACGGAAGAGCTATAGTGAACATAATCATAAGAATTGCGAGCGTTATGATGAGTTCCATCAGTGTGAAACCAGGAGATTTAAACATTAAAATTCCTTAATATATAAAGAAATATTTTGATATTGTGCGTTCTATCAATGATTTATATGGCTTTTTATAATGAGGAAACACAAAATTAAATAAAGGTTATCAGGACGCTAGAATACTGGTAAAATCACCCTAAGCGAAAGAAAGAAGTTGTTCATATTTGCTAGTTGAGTAAAAAATTACCGAATTACAACGGAAATTGTAAGTAATTTTGTCAATAATTTACTTGATTAAAATTATCAAGCACTTGGAAAGTCTATCAAGTGTTTGTATGATTCAAATGTGAATAGCTTAAAAATAATACTGGGGTAAAAATATCTCAGGGGCCAATAAATTTAGGCTGAGCTTGAACAACAATTGTTATCTCTGGAGGATATCCATGAAATTGAGTCGTATTGCACTTGCTATGCTTGTCGCTGCTCCATTAGCTGCTGCTAATGCTGGCGTAACTGTTACACCATTATTGCTTGGTTACACTTTCCAAGACACTCAACACAACAATGGCGGTAAAGATGGCGAGTTAACTAACGGACCTGAACTACAAGACGATTTATTCGTTGGTGCTGCTCTTGGTATTGAGTTAACACCATGGTTAGGTTTCGAAGCTGAATATAACCAAGTTAAAGGTGATGTAGACGGCCTTGCAGCTGGCGCTGAATACAAACAAAAACAAATCAACGGTAACTTCTATGTTACTTCTGATTTGATCACTAAAAACTATGACAGCAAAATCAAGCCATACGTATTGTTAGGTGCTGGTCACTACAAATACGAGATTCCTGATCTTGCGTACCATAATGATGAAGAAGGTACTTTAGGTAATGCTGGTTTTGGTGCTTTCTGGCGCTTAAACGATGCTTTATCTCTTCGTACAGAAGCTCGTGGTACTTATAACTTTGACGAAAAATTCTGGAACTATACAGCTCTTGCTGGTTTAAACGTAGTTCTTGGTGGTCACTTGAAGCCTGCTGCTCCTGTAGTAGAAGTTGCTCCAGTTGAACCAACTCCAGTTGCTCCACAACCACAAGAGTTAACTGAAGACCTTAACATGGAACTTCGTGTGTTCTTTGATACTAACAAATCAAACATCAAAGACCAATACAAGCCAGAAATCGCTAAAGTTGCTGAGAAGTTAACTGAATACCCTAACGCTACTGCACGTATCGAAGGTCACACAGATAACACTGGTCCACGTAAGTTAAACGAACGTTTATCTTTAGCTCGTGCTAACTCTGTTAAATCAGCTCTTGTAAACGAATACAACGTTGATGCATCTCGTTTGTCTACTCAAGGTTTCGCTTGGGATCAACCGATTGCTGACAACAAAACTAAAGAAGGCCGTGCTATGAACCGTCGTGTATTCGCGACAATCACTGGTAGCCGTACTGTAGTTGTTCAACCTGGTCAAGAAGCGGCAGCTCCTGCAGCAGCTCAATAATTTGAGTTCTTGAACAGTAAAAAAGCGACTCGTTAGAGTCGCTTTTTTATTGCGATTTTTAAAATATTTAATCATTTCGATGTCTCCTTCATAATAATTTCTTTTGTTTACTTTCTAAAATATTTACCAATCACCTTTTCTCAATTGTTGTTTAGTATCTTGTCTATCTCTACGATGTTGGGCACGCGGCTTTTCCGTTTCATGCATCCCGCCTTTGTGAAGTAAAGGAGAAAGAGCTACTTGATTACGGACTTTGATCTTTGACATTTCTTTAATTTTCATATTTTAACCCTTAATACATAAAACTTGTTTAAGTGTGTGGACAACTTCAATGAGGTCGGCCTGATTTGCCATGACTTCATCAATATCTTTATAAGCACTTGGGATTTCATCGACAACCCCACTGTCTTTACGGCATTCAATACCTTGGGTTTGTTCAATAAGATCTTGCTGGTTAAAAAGATTTTTTGCCCTGCTTCGACTCATCTTACGACCGGCCCCATGAGAACAAGAACAAAATGACTCAGGGTTTGCTTTACCTCTAACGATATAAGATCTTGCTCCCATTGAACCTGGGATAATGCCTAATTCATCTAAACCAGCACGAATTGCGCCTTTTCTGGTAATCAATAGATTTTCACCGAAATGTGTTTCACGGCTTACATAATTATGATGACAATTAATAGCCTCTTTTGTCATTTGAAAAGAAGGTAGAAGAGGGCGAATTGCTTCTAATATTAATCGCATCATTTCTTTGCGATTTTCAAAAGCATATCCTTGAGCCCATTCTACCGCTTGCACATAGTCATCAAAACTTTTTGAGCCTTCGGCAAAATAACTCAAATCTTTATCAGGTACATGACCAAAACGATGCTGAGCCTCTTTCTTGGCTAACTCAATAAAATAAGTGCCAATAACGTTACCAAGCCCTCTACTACCCGAATGCAGCATGATCCATACGTCTTGATTTTCATCAATACAGAGCTCGATAAAGTGGTTGCCGCCACCTAACGTACCTAGCTGTTTTTGCCATGTCGCATCAAATTGTCGAAGCATCCGGACAAGACCAGGATGCTTTTTGATAATCGGCTCTAAGCTTTTCTCAAGTGGAATAATGCTTGAAGCTTTTGCCTTAACCTGTTTGTGTAAAGCAAATCCGACGGGTACTTTACGTTCGATTGCATCGCGTAAACGACTTAAACTATCTGGCAATTGAGAAGCCTTTAGACTTAAACGAATTGCATTCATTCCACAGCCAATATCTACGCCTACAGCAGCAGGAATAATGGCATGTTTCGTCGGAATAACACTGCCTACAGTCGCACCTTTTCCTACGTGAACATCTGGCATAACAGCAATATGTGAGTATATAAATTGCAGTTGAGCCATTTTCTTGAGTTGTTCAATACTTTCACTATCTATATCTTGAGTGAAAATTTTAACGGGAACACCGTAAAGTGCTTCCTCGTTTAATATTTTTTGTATGCCCATAATTTTTCTCTTATTTTTGTCCGAGCAGGCATAAAAAAACCTAGCGAATGCTAGGTCTTAAATTTGAGCATTCGGACAAGTGAAGTGAATTTGTACACTTGTCCGTGAGCTGACATCGTGCCAAATTATTTAGTCTGTTTTACCTTGTACTGCTGGCATGATGTCCTCCTTATTTAAAAGTGCCGTTGAAAATCTGAACGGCATTTTACCTCTTTTTAATCAAAGATCAAGTTTTTGATCTTTGATTAACTTTAAATTGTCTATTGAAAGATTTACTTTTAATTGTCTATTGAAATCGATTTTTAATCTTGTTCAGGTTTGACGTTCATTTGATCATAAGGGATCAGTTTGGTTTTATTTTTCCACTTATAGCCTAACCAGATAATTAAGAACAATGGCAAGCTAATATAGGTTGAAAGTAGGCCTAACCAGTCAATTTTTCCACCTAAAATGGCCTGATAGTTTTGTCCCAAAATAATAATTGAACATAGGATAAATGCAAACCAAGGGGCAAATGGGAAAAATTTGGCACGGTATGCTAAATCTTCTAATTTATAGCCTTGAGCAATATAACCTTTGCGGAAACGATAGTGCGAAATAGCAATTCCTAGCCAAACAATAAAGCCACACATACCTGACATATTGAGTAGCCAGTTAAATACTTGCTTTTCACCAATAAAAGTTGTCAAGAAACAAAATGCGGCGATAAATGTTGTGGCATATAGTGCATTCATCGGAACGCCACGACCATCAAGCTTTGCAAACCACCTTGGCGCACGGCCTTCCTGAGCCATTTTAAACAACATGCGAGTTGAAGAATACATGCCCGAGTTACCTGCTGACAAAATAGCGGTAAGAATGACAGCATTCATCAAACCAGCCGCGAAAGCAAAGCCAACTCTTTCATAGAGTAAGGTAAACGGAGAAAGCGCAATATTTTCAGTGGTAGCAGCTTGCAACAAATTTGGGTCATCATAGGCAATGAGAGTGCCGATAATGAAAATACATAAGATATAAAACAGTAAGATTCGCCAGAAAATCTGTTTGATTGCAAGTGGAATCGTTTTCTTTGGATCTTTTGATTCGCCAGCGGCAACGCCAACCATCTCAGTTCCTTGGAAAGAGAATCCGGCAATCATTGCAACACCAATCATGGCCTGTAAACCACCTACAAAAGGTGCTTCTTTATAGGTCCAGTTTCCAAAAGCTGCGACACCTGGAGTTAGCATAATCTTAATGATCATGGCTAAACCAATGATAATAAAGGCAACGATGGCGATCACTTTTACCATTGAGAACCAGAATTCGCTTTCGCCGAACCCCTTTACTGTCATTGCATTAATCATAAAGATAACGACAAGGAACAGGGCACTCCAATAGAATCCAGGTATATCAGGGAACCAGAATTTCATAATAAACTGAACTGCAACAAGTTCGAATGCAACCGTAATTGCCCAGTTGTACCAGTAGTTCCAGCCTAGAGCGAAACCAAAGCCCTCTTCGACATAGCGACTGCCATATGTAAAAAAAGCACCAGAAGTTGGGGTGTGGGTTGCAAGCTCACCTAAGCTGGTCATTAAGAAGTAAATCATAATGCCAATGAGAGAGTAGGCGAGTAGCGCTCCACCCGGACCAGCATTTGCAATGGTTGATCCAGAAGCAAGGAAGAGGCCTGTACCAATGGAACCACCAATGGCGATCATATTCAGATGACGAGCCCCAAGCTTACGCTGGAGTTTTTCAGGAGCATGTGTTTCGCTCATGGAGATTCCTTACATAGTTTGTTATGCACAGGCATATAACACCTTAAAGCCTTGAAGATCAGTTTTAATCTGGCACTGACCAAAGTGCTTCTCAATTAAGATCGGATAATTTAAAAAACGGTTTGCTACAATCCATAGCTCACCTGATGCCTTTAAATGTTTTTTAGCGTTCTGGCAGAGTCCTTCACTTGCATCATAGTTGGTATGAATACCTTGATGAAAAGGAGGATTACTGACAATGGCATCGAGTTCTGTTGGAGCGTCTGCAATACCTATAACAGGCTGCAATCTCAACTGGTCTGAACCTATTCCATTTCGACTAAAAGTCATTTCCGTTGACCGTAAAGCGAAAGCATCAATATCTAGGGCGTGAATAATATTACTTGAATTTATTTTTGCCAAATAGCAACTGATAATTCCAGCACCACACCCGAAGTCGGCAATTCTACCTGATTTCACCTGATTAAGATAAGGGAGTAAAACAGCAGTTCCGACATCTAGGTGATTTTGACTAAAAACACCGGGTAGGGCACAAATCGTAAGCTCTTGTTCGTTGATTTGAACACTATAGGTTTTGAGCCAGCTTTCCAGAGGTTTGATCTTTTCAGTTTTCTCAATCTTTAAATGCCACAGTTGACAGTGGCGGGCACTATCAAGTTTTAGTACTTTGCCGAAGTTTTGTAATTGTTTGGCGGCTCTTTCTACGCCACCCTTTTTTTCGCCCACTAAAAAAACAGCTTGATTGGTTTTAAGATGACTCATCACTACATGCAATATGTAATTCAAGAGCTCTTTAGATTTTGGAACAAAAATGATTGCTTGGTCGAATTCTTGTGATGGAAACTCAACTGAGAAGTGCGCTTTTGTTCCACTATTTATAAATCCCTGATAGTCGGCATGGTTCCATGTCCAGACTGACGCATCAGTCCCAGCGGGTAATTGACTGACTAAGGCATCATTCGGTGCATTAATTAACAGGATTCTACCTTTTAAATAGTCTTGCTGTCTTAATACCACTTCACTTCTAGGATCCATGTACATCTCTCATGAAGAAGAATGCCCAGTGGGAGCTGGGCAGTAATCAAAATTAAAAGTTAGTTATTTATGAGTTTCAGGAAGCACAACATTTAAAATTAATGCTGCTATACCACCTGTTGCCACGCCAGAGCTAAAAATATTTTTAAATAATTCTGGAAGGTGCTCTAAAATTTGAGGAACTTGAGCAACACCTAAACCTAATGCAAGTGAGATGGCAATAATTAATAATGCTCGGCGATCAAGATGAACTGAAGACAGAATATTAATACCTGATGCAGCCACTGCACCGAACATTACCATAACAGCGCCACCTAAAACCGCTTGAGGAACTGCTTGTATCACACCAGCTACCGCAGGAAATAGACCTAATAAAATTAGTAAAATGGCAATCCAGATACCTACATAGCGGCTAGCAACCCCAGTTAATTGAATTACACCATTGTTTTGAGCGAAAACAGAACTAGGGAAAGTGTTAAATAATCCTGCCAATAAAGAGTTTGCACCATTAACTAACACACCACCTTTAATACGTTGCATCCATACTGGACCATTAACAGGTTGGTTGGAAAGTTTACTAGTTGCTGTCACATCACCAATTGCTTCTAAAGAGGTCACCAAATAAATGAATGCCATTGGAATGAACAAACCCCAAGAGAAGCTCAAACCAAAGTGCATTGGTGTTGGAATTTGTACGAGTGGTGCATCTTTAATACCAGAGAAATCTAGATGTCCCATAAATCCAGCAAGAATGTAACCACTCACTAAAGCGATTAAAATAGCTGAACTTTTAATCCAAACCACTCGAATACGATTTAGAACAACAATAATGGCAAGTACGGTACATGACATAATAAGGTTGTCTGCACTTGCAAAAGTATGATCTTGCATGGCTTGGTAGCCACCACCCATACTAATCAAGCCTTCTTTAATAAGTGTTAAGCCAATTAATAGAACAACAATACCGGTCACCAAAGGAGTAATTAGTCTTTTTACCCATGGAAGAATTTGCGAAACACCCATTTCAATGAAGGAACCTGCAATGACCACACCAAATATTGCAGCCATGACTTGGTTTACAGGTGTTCCTGCGGCAACCATTGCACTACCAATCCCAATAATAGGACCAATAAAGTTAAAGCTTGTGCCTTGAACAATAAGAAGACCAGCACCAAATGGACCAACTTTTTTACATTGTAAGAATGTAGCAATGCCTGAAATCACCAAAGACATCGATAAAATCATGTTAGTTTCAGTGCGTGAAACACCTAAAGCTAAACAAATTAAAAGGCCGGGCGTAACAATTGGTACAATAATCGCAAGCAAATGTTGAAAAGCTGCTAAAAAAGCTATCAACGGTTTTGGCCGATCATTTAAGCCATAAACAAGGTCTAAATGGTCTTGGGAATGTTGACTGGACATGGGTGTAGGTACGCCGCAATTTCGCAAATTGGCGCTATTCTAATCGAGATAACTATCTTTACAAAACGAAATACAGGCTATTAGAAATTTTTTTTGTCAATGTCAATAAACTGTCACTACTCAAGAGTAGTGTTTTTCTGTATAATTTGCCCTCAAATTTCAGGCGTTTCGAATTTTCATGTCAGATATCAAAAATCTCCGTAATATCGCAATTATTGCGCACGTCGACCACGGGAAAACCACACTTGTCGATAAACTTCTTCAGCAATCAGGTGCTCTCGGTGACCGAGCAGGCGAGATTGAGCGTGTCATGGACTCGAACGCGCTTGAAAGTGAACGTGGTATTACCATTCTTGCAAAGAACACTTCTATTACTTGGTTAGATAAACGTACTGATACAACTTACCGTATCAACATCGTCGACACCCCGGGACACGCCGACTTCGGTGGTGAAGTAGAACGTGTATTGTCGATGGTTGACTGCGTATTACTACTCGTTGATGCTCAAGAAGGTCCAATGCCACAAACTCGCTTTGTAACTCAAAAAGCGTTTGCTCGTGGTTTAAAACCAATCGTTATTATTAACAAAGTTGACAAGCCAAGTGCGCGTCCAGACTGGGTTATCGATCAAGTATTTGATTTATTTGATAACCTTGGTGCAACTGATGAACAATTGGATTTCCCAATCGTTTATGCATCAGGTTTACGTGGTGTTGCAGGTCCTGCACCTGAAGAACTTGCGGAAGACATGACACCGTTGTTTGAAACGATTGTAGACATCGTTGAACCACCGGCAGTTGATGCTGACGGTCCATTCCAAATGCAGATTTCTTCACTTGACTATAACAGCTTCGTAGGTGTTATCGGTGTTGGTCGTATTCAACGTGGTTCAGTAAAATTAAATACTCCTGTTACTGTAATTGACAAAGAAGGCAATACACGTAACGGCCGTATCTTAAAAATCATGGGTTACCATGGTTTAGAGCGTATTGATGTTGATTCAGCATCTGCTGGTGATATCGTATGTATTACTGGTATTGATGCGCTTAACATTTCTGACACGATTTGTGATCCGAAAAATGTTGAAGCATTACCAGCTTTATCTGTAGATGAACCTACAGTATCTATGACATTCCAAGTAAACAACTCTCCGTTTGCTGGTAAAGAAGGTAAGTTCGTAACTTCACGTAATATTCGTGAACGTCTAGATCGCGAATTAATCCATAACGTAGCTTTACGTGTTGAAGATACTGACAGTCCAGACCGTTTCAAAGTATCTGGTCGTGGTGAACTTCATCTTTCAGTTTTAATTGAAAACATGCGTCGTGAAGGTTTCGAAATGGGCGTGTCACGTCCACAAGTAATCATGAAAGAAATCGACGGTGAAAAACAAGAGCCTTACGAAAACGTAACTTTTGACGTTGAAGAACAGCACCAAGGTTCTGTTATGGAACAAATGGGCTTCCGTAAAGGTGAAATGACGAATATGGAAGTTGACGGTAAAGGCCGTATCCGTATTGAAGCAACTGTGCCTTCACGTGGTTTGATCGGTTTCCGTTCTGAATTCTTGACCATGACTTCTGGTACAGGGATCATGACATCAAGCTTCTCGCATTATGGTCCAGCAAAAGCAGGTACTGTTGCGAAACGTCAAAATGGTGTATTGATTTCAATGGTTCAAGGTACTTGCTTGGGCTATGCATTATTTACACTTCAAGACCGTGGTCGTTTATTCGCGAAGCCACAGTTAGAAGTATATGAAGGCATGATCATCGGTATTAACTCTCGTTCAGATGATATGGTTGTTAACCCAACTAAAGCGAAACAGTTAACTAACGTTCGTGCATCTGGTACTGATGAAGCATTAACTTTAACACCTGCAATGGAATACACGCTTGAACAAGCGCTTGAATTCATTGAAGATGATGAATTAGTTGAAGTTACTCCAAAGTCAATTCGTATCCGTAAGCGTTACTTAACTGAAAACGAACGTAAACGTAACCGTGATAAATAATTTTTCTTAAGTGAAAAAGAAAAAACCGCTAAATTAATTTAGCGGTTTTTTTAATCGTTATATTTGCAATTAAACTAAGCTTAAAATCATATTTTTCTTCTCAGTTAATATGTTGTTAAAGTGTGAAATAACTTTCTTTTTTTGATAAAAATATTAAATTATCAATATCATGGCGAGTACTATCTAAATGGATAAGATGCCAATGAAAAAGAAAAATATAACGTGTTTTAACCCCCGACATCTGGAGATGTTTAGATGAGTATTATTCAAGAATTTAAAGAATTTGCCGTGAAAGGCAATATGATGGATTTAGCCATTGGTGTGATTATTGGTGGTGCTTTTGGCAAAATCGTAGACTCTTTAGTAAAAGATATTATCATGCCGCTTATCACTGTAATTACGGGTGGTGGTGTTGATTTTTCGCAGAAATTCATTGTTCTAGGAGCAAACCCTGCCAATCTGCAATCTTTAGATGCTTTGCAAAAAGCAGGTATCAATGTTTTAACCTATGGTAATTTCCTCACCATTTTAATCAACTTTATTATTTTGGCTTGGGTTGTGTTCTTAATGGTGAAATTATTAAACAGACTTCGCCGTGATAAGAACGAGCCAGAAGCTCCAGCTGCAACTCCTGAAGATATTCAATTATTGCGTGAAATTCGTGATGAGTTGAAAAAGCAAGCTTAACAATATTTTGAATTAATAAAAAACGGTACTTAAGGTGCCGTTTTTTATTATTAAGTATTTTATGTTGGGCTAAAGATATTGATAAAATTGAAAGGCTATCGATAAGTTCAATTACACATATTGTAAAAGGGGTATAAATAAATGAATCAGCTTTTTGTGTATGGAACCTTATGCCCAAATAAAGCAAATGCTCATATTTTAGAGCAGATTGGCGGTAACTGGATAAAAGCCAGTGTGCGTGGTGTGATTCATATTTTAGATTGGGGACCCGACAAAGGCTTAAAAGCAATTGTTTTAGACTCAAAAGCTGATTGGGTAGAGGGCTATCTGTTTAGCACAGAAAAACTGGCAGAAAACTGGCAGATGCTTGATGATTTTGAAGGTTTTCAATATCAACGTGTCATAGCTGATGTGAAGCTTGAGTCAGGTGAGCAGATCAAAGCTTGGACATATCAACTGAATGCGCAGGCTCAAGCTTCTGAAAACCACAATTAAAATAATGGAGTCAACGTAAGCTACTCATTCTGAATTTAACTTCTAAAAGATGATAACCAAATTGGCTTTTTATTGGACCTTGTAGTACACGTTCGGCGGCTGTAAACACTACTTTATCAATCACTGGCACCAGCTGTCCTTTTTTGACTTCGCCTAATTCACCACCGCGTTTTGCTGAATTACAAGTTGAATATTGCTTAGCAAGTTTGGCAAAGTCAGCACCACTTTGTAGCTTCTTTTTTAACTGTTCAGCTAAGTCTTTATCTTTGACCAGAATATGTCGGACGATTGCTGTTTGCATTATGACTTCCTCTGAAAATTAGAGCTTATTGGACTTTTTGAGGGGTTGGCACTCTGGGCAAAATACACTTGCACGTTGCCCAAGTTTCAAGTTTTCTAATGTGGTTTCACAGTTAACACACATCTGTCCGGCACGTCCATACGCCAAAAGGGTCTGTTGGAAATAGCCATTTTCTCCCATGGCATTACTGTAATCACGTAAGGTCGAACCGCCTAAATCAATAGCAGATTTTAAAATCCGTTTGATTTCGATCACCAGTTTCTCGATTTGTTCAAGGCTTAGGTCTGCAGCTGGTTGTGCGGGATGGATCCCGACATTAAATAAACTTTCAGTTGCATAAATATTGCCAACACCAACCACAACATGATTATCCATAAGTGCAATTTTTGTGCCGACAGATTTGTTTTTAAGTTTTGAAGCTAAATATTCTGCATTAAAGTCGGTACTTAAAGGCTCGGGCCCTAAAGTATCAATTAATTTCCCTTGTGTTTCAGAGTTTAGCCAGAGAATGCAGCCAAAGCGACGTGGGTCATGATAACGTAACTCATGTTCTTCAAAGCGAATGATGAAGTGATCGTGTTTTCTCAGCTCATCATTTGGCTGACACAAGCGGAAGCTGCCAGACATTCCTAAATGCCAGAGCATTTGATCTTGCTCAAACTCTGCCAAAATATATTTTGAGCGTCGATTTAATCCTATAAGACGTTGTCCAACGAGTTTTTGAACATCATCGGGAATTGCCCAGCGTAAGCTAGGATTGCGTACTTCTACACTTTGAACTTTTTGATTCAATAAGGGAAATAAACTGGTTTTAGTTGTTTCGACTTCGGGTAACTCAGGCATCGCCAACTCGCAGAATTAACAGATATACTGGAATAATCAAGTATATCGTGTGGTATGTAATATTTCAGAGATTACTATGTCAGATATTTTACCATTAAGCTGGTTTCAACGTGAAACTTCACAGGTTGCTCATGATTTAGTCGGATGTGTACTATGTAAGCGACAAGCTGATGGACATGTCATTCGATGTACGATTACCGAAACAGAAGCTTATTTAGGAATTAGAGATAAAGCTTGCCATAGCTACAATGATAAACGTACAGCTCGAACAGAGGTGATGTATGGTTCAGGTGGCACGATTTATGTCTATTTAATTTATGGCATGTATGAAATGCTCAACCTCATTACTCAAACAGAAGGCATCCCTGAAGGGGTAATGATTCGTTCTGCATTTTTGAATGGTGCTTCAACCAAAAAAGAATATAAGCTTTTAGCTGGACCCGGCAAACTCACACGATATTTAGGCATTGATCGAAGTTTAAAAGGTCAGACTTTAGGTGAAGAATCTGGACTGTGGGTTGAATCGGCACCCACTCAGCCAGAAGTGGTGATGACACCGCGTATCGGAATTGATTATGCCGAAGAAGCAAAAGATTGGCCTGAACGATATTGCTGGAAAGACCATCCCTCTTTAAGTCGTTAATTAAAGTAGGTAGTAAGTTCTTAGATAGTGATTAAGTGTGTTCCAGATTTAAAACAATGCAGAGCAAATTCTATATCCAGACAAGACACTGCTTTTTGTTATCATAACTACAATATAAATAAAGGAAATAAGCATGTCCTTATTACGCTTAGACCGACTTCATTACTGTATTTTGATGAGTATGGGTTGTATTTCTAGCCCACTTGTTTGGGCAGATGATTTAGCTCAAGACATTACGGTATTGCCAACTTTACATGTTGAAGCAACGCGTACCGATACAACCTATTTGCAAACACCTGCTTCGGTTTTTCGAATAGATGCGCCTCAAGTTGATAATTCCTCACAAGTAAATTTAACTGAAGTTGTGAAAGGAATACCGAGTTTACAGATTCGTAATCGCGAAAATTATGCACAAGATTTACAGCTCTCCATGCGTGGTTTTGGTGCACGTTCAACTTTTGGTGTTCGAGGTATTCGCCTGTATGTGGATGGTATTCCTGCAACGATGCCAGATGGACAAGGTCAAACCTCTAATATCGATTTAAGTAGTCTGGACCATGTTGAAGTTCTAACAGGACCTTTTTCTTCGCTTTACGGAAACTCATCTGGCGGGACGATTTTAACTTCCACAAAAGAAGGGCAGGGGAAAGACTCGATTGAGCTGAGTTATTCGGGTGGTAGCCATGATAAAAGCAGAGCTGGGCTCGTGCTACAAGGTGGGGCGAAGGGTACGAATGAACCAAGTTATGTTATTAGTTCATCATATTTCGATACCGATGGTTACCGAGAACATAGCGGTGCAGAGAAAGTATTAAACAATGCAAAGCTCAGTTGGAATCTTGATGATGGAAGCAAAATCAACTGGGTGACTAACTATGTCAAAATTCATGCAGATGATCCAGGCGGTTTAACTCGTGCTGATTGGCAAAATAATCCGAAACACGTTGCTCAAAATGTTCTGGATTATAATGCCCGAAAAAAAATTGAACAAACTCAAACGGGCGTGACTTGGTCTAAACCAGTTAATGATAAAAATGAACTCTATGCCATGGCATATTTAGGTAATCGCCAAGTCACTCAATACCAATCTATTCCTGATACTGTACAGAAAAATCCAAATACGCCATATCAGGCAGGTGGTGTAATTGATTTTAAACGTGATTATTATGGTGCTGATTTCCGTTGGACGGGCAAAGAGTTACTTCCAAATACTACTCTAAGTGTTGGTGTTGCACTTGATGCAATGAAAGAAGACAGACAAGGTTATCAAAACTTTAATGATGCTGGTGATAAAGGTGTAAAAGGTACTCTACGCCGGGATGAAGACAATACTTTGTGGAACATTGATCCCTATTTACAAGCTTCATGGCAGTTTTTACCCGCATGGCGTCTCGACACGGGTGTACGTTATAGCAATGTCCATTACAAAACGAAAGACCACTATATTGTCGGTTTGAATGGAGATAATAGCGGTAAGACATCTTATGAAGAGGTGTTACCTTCAGTTGCTTTAAGCTGGCAAATCACTCCAGAAGTTTTGGTTTATGCAAGCTACGCAAAAGGTTTGGAAACGCCAACATTTACTGAAATGGCCTATCCTGTACAAGGTGGTGCAAGTACTTTAGATTTAAAACCATCGACAAGTGATACTTATGAAACTGGTTTAAAGTCACAAAATCAATTAGGTGATTTTACGTTGGCAGTTTTTCAAACAAAAACTAAGAATGATATTGTTTCAGCAGAAAGCTTGGGTGGCCGATCAACCTTCCGCAATGCAGATGAAACCTTACGTGAAGGTGTTGAGTTTGCTTGGAATAAAAAGTTGTGGCGAGATTTAACAGCGACTGCGAGCTATACATATTTGGATGCAACTTTTGATGCTGATATTCCAGCTTTAGGAAGTATTGCTCAAATTCCATCGGGCAATGCCATTCCTGGAATTGCTAAAAACCAAGCTTATGCTTCTTTGGCTTGGCAGCCATCGCACGGTCTATATGGTGGTATAGATGTACAGTATATGGATAAAGTATACGTGAATGATACCAACAGTGATGCAGCGCCAAGCTACAGTGTAACCTCAGCTAATATTGGTTACGCATGGGTAATGGGTGACTGGAAAGTGAATAGCTTTGCCCGTGTTGATAACCTATTTGATAAAAACTATGCAGGTTCAGTGATCGTAAATGATTCAACTAAACCAGCTGGTCGCTATTTTGAACCAGCGGATGGACGTAACTGGAGTGCAGGTTTACGTGTAATTAAGCAATTCTAGGAATTAAAAATGGCAAAATTATTTGAAACGGTTAACTTTGGTTCACTACAACTGGTCAATAGAATTGTAATTGCCCCAATGTGCCAATATTCGGCAACAGATGAAGGTGAAGTGACCTATTGGCATGAACAGCAATGGGCAAATTATGCATTATCTGGTGCAGGGCTTTGTATTGTAGAGGCGACTGCTGTTCAAGCTGAGGGACGTATTAGTTATGCGGATCTTGGGCTATGGAATGATCAGCAACGTGACCAAATCAAAACGTTATTGGGTAAGGTTAGAACACTTTCACCCATGCCATTTGGAATTCAGTTAGCGCATGCAGGTCGTAAAGCTTCTACTGAAAAACCATGGTTAGGGAAAGGGCAAATTGCAAAAGATCAGCCACATGGTTGGCAAACGGTTGCTCCAAGTGAAAGTACTTTTTCGGTTCATGATGCAGCACCTCATGCTTTAACCATTGATGAAATTAAACAAGTTCAACAAGATTTTGCTGCCGCTGCAAAACGTGCCGTAGAAGCTGGCTTTGAGTTAATTGAAGTTCATGCTGCACATGGTTACTTGTTACATCAATTTTTATCGCCAATTGCGAACCAGCGTACAGATGAATATGGCGGTTCTTTAGAAAACCGTATGCGCATGACACTTGAGGTTCTTCAGGCGATTAAACTCGCTGTTCCTGCTGGTTATCCAGTTGGAGTTAGATTGTCTGCGACCGACTGGTTGGACGGTGTAGAACACTGGGATATCGAATCTACAGTTGGTTTATCAAAAGCTTTAGAGCAGTTGGGCGCAGCCTATGTGCATGTGTCTAGTGGTGGTTTACACGAACATCAATCTATTAAGATTGGCGCTGGTTATCAGGTTCCATTTGCTGAACAAGTGAAAAAACATGTGTCTATTCCAGTCATTGCTGTAGGGCTAATTACCGAACCTGAACAAGCAGAAAGTATCCTTACTTCGCATCAGGCCGATGCAATTGGTCTTGCTCGTGCCATGTTATATGACCCAAGATGGCCTTGGCATGCAGCAGCGGCTTTAGGTGCAGAAGTTAAAATTGCGCCTCAGTATTTACGTTGCCAACCTCACGGGGTAAAACAGCTTTTTAATTCTTTTTAACTGTATCGGGCAAAGTCATCTTTGCCCGTTTTTCTTTAGATGAGTGAGGTCGTTCGGTGGTTTTTCAGGTTATTTTGCCTATCTTGATATTGCTATTGATGGGCTATGTTTGTGTTCTCATCAAATTGGTAACGCCTGAACAGATCCGGGCACTTAGCGCATTTGTGATTAAAATTTCTTTGCCAGCTTTTTTAATTCATTCCTTGGCAAATAAAAACTTACAAGACATTTGGCACCCTGCTTATTTTGTTGCTTATGGCGGTGGCTCTTTAATTTTATTTTTCTTGGCTTTTATTCTCTATCGAAAATATTTTAAAAATAGTTTAACCCATAGCGCCGTAATCGCGATGGGCGCTTCGATGTCCAATACTGGGTTCATGGGAACTGCTATTTTGACTATGTTGATTGGCAACCATGCAGCAATCTATATTTCTTTAACCTTAATCATTGAAAATTTATTGATTGTGGCACTCATGCTGATTTTGGCTGAAGCTGGTTTACATCAACAACAAAATCTTTTACCGCTTTTAAAACAAACCTTTTTGAATTTACTCAAGAATCCAGTGATTATCGCTATTTTGGTTGGGATGGGATGCATTCTTTTAGATGTTAACCTTCCTACGACTCTTGATCAGTCTTTGGAGTTACTTGGACGCACGGCATCACCTTTGGCTTTGTTTGCAATTGGGGGAAGCTTAGTTGGGATTGGAATTACAACAGTAAACATGCAAAGTGTTTTGTTGGCGACATTTAAAGTTATCCTGATGCCATCTATTATTTTTGCACTCTTTTTAATCACTCCAGATGTAAGCCGTGAAATGCTTTACGCAGGAACATTAATTGCTGCTTTACCGATGCCAATTGCTTTTGGAATTTTTGGACAAGCATATGGTTTAAATGAAAAGGCCTTAACACCTTTAATGATTAGTACAGTTGTTGGTTTTATTGGGGTGAGCGGACTTATCGCTTTGTGGTGGTAAATTAAAAAGCCCCTTGCGGGGCTTAAGTCATTCACTATTTTTTTGGGGCTGGCTGTGCAGGAGTAGGTTGTTTACTTTTTTCTGCAATAATTTTATCAACCGAAGCTAAAGATTCTCTAGCATTGGGAACATTTTGGTTAGCTAACTCAGTAAAAATCTTTTTAGCCTGTGGCAAATTTTGCGGAATGATATTGCCATTGGCCATCATGGTCGCTAAAGCCATAGAAGCCGGTGCATAACCTTTTTGTGCAATTGATTGTAAGGACTCAATACCTTGACGTTTCATGAGTGGGTTTTTATTTTCCACACCTTGGCTAATATCATAAAGCGCTTTTACCTGAATCGCAGGGTAGTTACCCTTTCTAATTAAAGGTGCTAACTTTTGCAGGGCAATTTGATGAGATTGTGGTTTTTTCTGAGCAAATAAAATCGTAGCAATTTTTACAGTCGCATCATCAGAACCTTGAGCCGATGCTTTTTGAATATATTGACTGAATTTATTACTATCTTTGGCAACGCCTAGTTCGCCTGTCTCATAGATTTGAGCGAGTGTATAACTGGCTTGGGCGTAGCCTTTATTAGATGCATCTTCATAATACTTAAGGGCTTTAGAAGAATCTTTTGCTGTGCCTTGCCCTGTTTGGGTCATGTAACCTAAGTTATAGATGGCTTGAGTATTACCCGTTTGAGCTAGGCGTTGCATTTCCTGAAATGCAGCTGGGTAATTTTTTGCTGCATAGAGTTGTTCAGCTTGTTTAAAAGCATCTGTTTTAGCAGCAGTCGTAGTGTTATCTGCCGCAAAAATTGATGCACTTGAAAGAGCGATTAGGCTTGCGATTAGTAATTTCTTCATTTCTTTTTAACCTTTTACTTCGTAGCTACATCATTCCGTTGATGCATTAAATAGTTTCAAGTTCTCATCATAAATCTTGAACGCTGAAAGTAAACAGCCGATTTGTATATAAAGCACTGCACTTTGGGCAAATTATGGAGAAAATAATAGCCACTCTGAGCAAAAGTTCAGAATGGCTGTTTGTGTTATTTTGCTGACTTGAGTAACGCTTCAATTTGTTTAGCATCACTCGGTACACCCGCGATTCTTTGACCATCTTGTAAGAATAGGGTAGGCGTTCCATCAATATTTAATTTATTACCTAAAGCTATGTTTTTCTGGATTGGTGTCGAACAGTTTTTGCTGGTCGTAGGTAGCTTGCGGTTAAGCATATAGTTGGTCCATGCCTCTGCCGGATTCTTTGAACACCAGATTTGATTTGAAACTTTTTCGGCGTTCGGATGCAAACTGGTAAGAGGGTAAAGGAAGACATATACCGTTACGTTGTCTACTCCAACCATATTTTGTTCTAAGTGTTGGCAATATGGGCAGTCAGGATCGCTAAAGATATAGATCGTACGTTCGCCTTTTCCTTTTACATATTTAATCGCTTGATTGAGCGGTAAGCTTTTAACATCAATCTTACCCAATTCAGCAATGCGTTCCTCAGTCATATTTTTTTGTTGTTTAATATCGACTAAATTACCTACAAAAAAATACTTGGCTTCTTGATTGGTATAGACAATACGACCGCTTGTATACACTTCATAAATGCCTTGTACAGGAGATTGATAAACACCCTTTACAGGCAAATCGGGATAATTTGTCTTAAGATTTTGTTCAAGTGTTTTAACATCAGCATGAGCAGAACCGAAAATAGCCAAACTCAACATGAGTGTAGCAAGTTTAGTCTTCATCTTTTTTCTCTTTAATTTCAACAGGGTTAATGATGGCATATAAAACTTAAAAAATTGACGTTCTAATTTAATGAATTCATTAGTATTTTGTATCTATAAAAAAGCCCACAAGTTTATAGGTGGGCTTTCCAAATTAAGCAAATAATGAGTTATTGTGGTCTGGCAACATCACCGCTTAAGGCTTCAGGTAAATCAAGAACTTGAAGGCCCAGCTCTTCTAGAGCAGCAGGTTTAGCCACAACTAAAGCAAGATAACCTTCCTCATTTGCAACACTATTGACGACTTCAATATCGTTATGGAGTTGAGCTTTCGCCGCAGGTGCTTCACCTGTACCTTGCACTAGATGTAACCAGTGTTTTGGTTTTGCTTTAAACCAAAGGCGCGCCACAATTTCTTGACCTAGGTAACAGCCCTTATCGTAATTGACACCTTCACGTTGATGTAAACGCAATTCTTGTGGTTGGAATTCATGTTCAGTTGCCTGTGTAATCCAAGCTTGTCCAGAAAGAATTGCTTGTTTCTGCCATTCAGAAATATCAGTTTCTAGTGCAGAAAACTCAGTTTGATGACCAGAGATTTTTGGAAAAGCAGGACCTTGTTCACTCAAGGTCATTTTCGAAAAAGCACCAAATTTTTTAATATGTTTGGCAAACTCTTCTGCTTGATCTTGAACAACTACAATTTCAAAACTTTCAGCATTAATCTTTTTTAACCACAAGCCAAAGTGGATACGACCTTTAAGATCACAGATGGCTGTATAGCGTGTTTCATTTTCAGCTAAACGTTCAGTATCTACAGTAACTTGGCCTTGTAAAAACTTTTGTGCATCTACACCGTTTAAAGCATATGAGGAGAAAGCGAGCAGACTCATGATTAATCTCAAATTCAATATGTTTCTTTATGATTGCCGACTATTTTGCTCCATTTTTACTAAAAAATCAGCCATAGTTTTCGTATTTTGATTTTGTATAAAAGATAGCTTTATTGTTTAAAAAAACACCAAAAATATACGTTCGGATGAATCCGAAGGTTTAAGCTAATAAACATAATTTCGATAATTCAAAGGAAATTAGAATAAGGAGAATAATGATGGCAACAGGTACAGTGAAATTTCATCGAGTGTTTAAAGCACCAGCCGAGCGAGTTTATCGTGCATTTTTAGATCCGGATGCTTTAGTAAAGTGGTTACCCCCTCATGGTTTTACCGCAAAGGTTCATAGTTTTGATTCAAGTGTGGGTGGCTCATACAAAATGAGTTTTACCAATTTTTCGACAGGTTCAACACATGCTTTTGGTGGAACCTATGTTGAATTAGTTCCAAATGAGCTAATTCGCTATAACGACCAATTTGATGACCCTAATTTACCCGGTACGATGCAGGTCACCATTACATTAAAAACGGTATTGGTGGGTACAGAAGTGCATATTACGCAAGAAGGAATACCGGAAGTTATTCCTGTGGAAGCGTGCTATTTGGGATGGCAAGAATCCTTATCTTTACTTACCTTATTAGTTGAAGCTGAAATCCCAGATCAATAAACCTTCTAAAATTTTAATGAAATATTTAAAAAGTGAGTGGAGCTAAATCTACTCACTTTTCTTTTATAAGATCTATCCAAAATTAAAAAAATATTGAATGATTTTATAAGGCTAAAATATAAACCATACATAGAGAAAGACGATGGATATACACATTAAAAGAATTTATTAAAATGCTGACCCTAGTGATGGAAAGCGTATTTTAGTTGACCGTCTATGGAGTAGGGGAATTAGCAAAGAAAATGCTCATTTAGATTTATGGCTAAAAGAAGTGGCTCCTTCAACTGAACTTCGGAAATGGTTTCATACAGCAACGCCGGATCATTGGGAAGAATTTAAACAGCGTTATTTAAAAGAACTTGAGATCAACTTAGCAGTTAAAGAATTACACGAGATCGCATCGAAGCATAAAGTCACGCTCTTATATTCAGCAAAAGATGTTGAAAATAACCATGCAATTATTTTAAAAGAATATTTATTAAAGAAAAAATTAAAGTAAATGTATAAATTTTTTTTTGGTAAAAGTGTTTTATTTAAAACTTTAAAAAATGAGTCATATCTCGCATAATATAATTTTTGAGATTTTTTTCATGTCTTTGCCAAATTGCCCAAAATGCCAATCAGAATATACTTACCAAGATGGCGACTTATTGATTTGTCCTGAATGCTCAAATGAGTGGAAAGAAGGAGATGCTTTAGCAACTGAAGAACAAGAAATTATTAAAGATGCTAATGGAAATATTTTAGCCGATGGCGACAGTGTGACTGTAGTTAAAGACTTAAAAATTAAAGGCTCATCTTCAGTGGTGAAAGTAGGCACGAAAGTAAAAACGATTCGCTTAGTTCCAGATGCAAGTGATGGCCACAATATTGATTGTAAAATTGATGGTATTGGGCAGATGAAGCTTAAGTCTGAATTTGTAAAAAAAGCTTAAACTGTTAATTTTCATTACATTTCAGTAGAGATATATACTTATATCTCTACCTTTTAAATTTCTAACATCATTATAATTTTATTACGAAAAAGTATAAAAAATGGGCTATTCAAGGAATGATCGCCCCTTTATATTGTCATAAATAACAAATAACTTTCGTCCAGAATAATAACGAAAGTCATACCCACACCAACAAAAAAATGAGGTTTTTATGGCAGGATGGTACGAAATTTCACAAGCGAGTGATGGACAATACCGCTTTATCTTGAAGGCAGGAAATGGTGAACCTATTTTAAATAGTGAGCTATATAAGGCAAAAGCTTCTGCTGTAAATGGTATTGAATCAATTCAGAAAAACAGTGGTGATGACGCCCGATATGAGCGTTTAACTGCAAAAAATGGAAAGCCTTATTTCAATTTAAAAGCTGCAAATCATCAGATTATTGGAACGAGTCAGTTCTATGCGAGTGAAGCTTCACGAGATAAAGGAATTGAGTCTGTTAAAACCAATGGTTCATCAACAACCATTAAGGATTTAACAGTTCAGGCATAAAAACTCAGTTAAAAAAAGCAGCTTCTAAAAGCTGCTTTTTTATTTATGTATTTATTAACGCGCTAACTTAGCTAAAAGTTCTTCTTTAGTTAAATTGCTCGCTTCAGCATCTCGGCGGCCTTTATATTCAAAAGTGCCTGCATCAAGACCTTTTTCACCGATCACGATACGGTGTGGAATACCCATCAATTCAAGGTCAGAGAATTTAACGCCCGGACGTTCGTTACGATCATCAAGTAATACATCAAAACCTTGTGCCTGAAGTTCTGCATAAAGAGATTCTGCTGCTTCAAGAGTACGTGGAGATTTGTGCGCATTCATTGGAACAATTGCAATCTCAAAAGGTGCAATGGTTTGTGGCCACATAATGCCTTTGTCATCGTAATTTTGTTCAATTGCAGCTGCAACCACACGTGTTACCCCTATACCATAGCATCCCATGGTTACAGTAAATGGTTTGCCATCTTCACCTAAAACTTTACAACCTAAAGCTTCAGAGTATTTAGTCCCAAGTTGGAAAATATGGCCTACTTCAATACCACGTTTAATTTGTAGTGTGCCTTTACCATCTGGAGATGGATCGCCTTCAACCACATTACGCAAATCGAAAACTTCGGTAATTTGTGCATCACGCTCCCAGTTTACGCCTACAGCATGTTTGTCAGCTTCATTTGCACCAGCAACGAAGTCTGAAAGAACAGATGCAGCACGGTCAACAATCACGGTTAAGCCCTTTTCGACTAAACCTTGTGGACCTGTAAAGCCAGCAGTTAAACCAAATGCTTGAAGTTGTTCTTCAGTTGCAAAAGTAAGAGGCGTAGCCACTAAAGGATGCTTCTCAGCTTTAATCTCATTAAGTTCGTGGTCACCACGTACAAATAGAGCAACGACAGGAACCTGACCTTTTTCGTCAGCAACGCCTTGAACCAATAAAGCTTTAACAGATTGCTTTGGATCAGCATTTAAGAACTGACATACATCGTCAATTGTTTTTTGGTTTGGTGTTTCAACCAATTTTAATTCTTGAGTAGGGGCTGCACGTTCGCCCACTAAAACAGCCTCAGCCATTTCAACGTTTGCTGCATAATCAGATTCAGTTGAAAATGCGATGTCATCTTCACCACTTGAAGCCAAAACGTGAAACTCATGTGAAGCTGAACCACCAATTGAACCTGTATCTGCTTGTACTGGGCGGAAGTCTAAGCCTAAGCGAGTGAAAATACGGCTGTATGTGTCGTACATCACGTCATAAGTTTCTTGTAATGATTCTTGAGTTGCATGGAAAGAATAAGCATCTTTCATGATGAACTCACGTGAACGCATTACACCAAAACGTGGACGAATTTCATCACGGAATTTGGTTTGAATTTGATAGAAATTTACAGGAAGCTGCTTATAACTTTTTAATTCGTTACGCGCCATATCTGTAATAACTTCTTCATGCGTTGGTCCAAGTACAAATGGGTTCGCATGGCGATCTTTAAAACGTAATAACTCAGGACCGTATTGTTCGTAGCGACCTGATTCTTCCCAAAGACTTGCGGGTTGAGTCACGGGCATGAATACTTCCATCGCGCCTGAACGGTTCATTTCTTCACGAACAATTGCATCTACTTTTTTAAGCACACGTGTTCCCATCGGCAGCCATGTATATAAACCAGATGCCAATTTACGAATCATCCCCGCACGTAACATGAGCTGGTGTGAAATCACTTCAGCATCATTTGGGGTTTCTCTCAACGTTGCAAATAAAAAGCGGCTTGCGCGCATGGAAAAAGTCCTAAAAGTTAAGCGTTATAAAAACGCAGATTATACGATAATCGCTGCATTATGACATGAATCGTCGAGTTTGACGCAGCATAAAGTTTTTCAAGTCATCTAGATAAGTGAAAATGACGGGTACAACCACAAGAGTCAATAGGGTAGAGGTAATCACTCCCCCAATCACAGCGTGAGCCATTGGTGCACTTTGCTCACCGCCTTCGCCAAGACCTAAAGCTAATGGAACCATACCCATCACCATGGCGCTTGTGGTCATTAAAATTGGGCGTAAACGGGTTTTGCCAGCTTGTAAAATAGCATCATAACGGCTGACACCATGATCCATCGCTTTCTTAATAAAATCGATAAGCAAAATAGCGTTTTTAGTGACAAGCCCCATAAGCATGATAATACCAATAATCGAAAACAGGTTCAGTGTGCTTTGGAACAAGAAGAGGGCAAGGAATACGCCAATTAGTGATAATGGTAAAGAGGCCATAATCGCAGCTGGATGAATAAAGCTATTAAATTGAGAACCTAAAACAATATAGATAAATACAATCGATAGGGTAATTGCTGTTAATGCATATCCGGCAGATTCTGCCATATCGGCATTGGCACCTTGAGTGTCAAATGTATAGCCCGCAGGTAGCTTAAACGCCTTTTGCATTTTATCGATGTCTTGGCCAATATCGCCACTAGGACGTCCCGAGGTATTTGCCTCAATGAGCACTTCACGCTCAAGATCACGTCGATTAATTTGTGAAGCACCGAGTTTCTCTTCAGTTGTTGCCACTGCGCTAAGTGGAACTAAAATGTTTTGCCCATTGGCATTGGTTTTATTTGAGTTGAGATATAGGTTCTGAACATCTTGCGGAAGCATACGTTTATTTTCGTTTAAACGGACATTCACGTCATAGTTTTCACCATCCCGATCTTCCCATGTTGTTACATTATCACCAGCAATTAATGGACGAATCGCATTGGCAATTTGTGAAACAGATAGGCCTAAATCACTTGCCAGTACACGATTAATATGAACACCCAAAGTTGGTTTTGGTTCTTTCAAAGAGCTTTCTAAATCAACTACACCTTTAATTTTTTCCATTTCAGCGATAAAACGATCTGAAATTTTTTGTAGTTCATTTAAGTCTGTTCCTTTAATAGAAATCATGATTGGCTTTTGCCCGCCCGAGACAGAATCTTGTGCCGCTGCAACAGATGTAACTCGAATGCCCGCTACAGTTTGCAAACGATTGCGGAATTCATTATTGAGCGTATTAAGATCCTTTTTTCGCTGTTGTTTCGGCTTTAAGGTAACCCCCAAACCGGCGCGGTTTTTACCAGAATCAACCCCACTATTGACAACACCATAAGTTGAAACGACATCTGGAAATTGTCTGATAATTTGGTCAACTTGATGGAGTTTTGCTTGGGTATATTCCAAAGAAGCGTCTACAGGAGTTTCGAACTGAATCCGAATTTCACCTTTATCTGGGGTAGGTACAAATTCGGTTCCAATGAGTTTAGAAAGTCCTAATGCAGCAAATAATGAAGCGATTGCAATAATGACCGTAATGAAACGGAAGCGTAGAGCTAGTTTTAATAGCTTTTCATACACATGACTAAGTCGATCTAGCAAATTAGAAATATGGTCAAAAAACCGTTGTAGCCAATTATCTTTTTTCTTGACCGGATCTTTCCAGTGAGCAGAAAGCATTGGATCGAGCGTAAAGCTAATAAACATTGAAATTAGAACAGCGGTACTCACTGTTACACCAAACTGATAAAAGAAACGTCCAATCAATCCGCCCATAAAGGCAACCGGTAAAAAGACGGCCACAATAGTCAGCGTAGTTGCGAGTACAGCCAAACCAATTTCTTTTGTCCCTTCAAGGGCAGCTGTGACATGATCTTTGCCAAGTTCTGTATGTCTTACAATATTTTCCCGAACTACAATTGCATCATCAATTAATAGACCAATACTGAGTGATAGGGCTAACAGCGTCATCATGTTAATGCTAAACCCAAAAGCCCAGATAAAAGTTAGGGTTCCAAGAAGGGTAATGGGTAAAGTTAAACCTGTGATGACGGTAGAGCGGAAAGAGCCTAAAAATAATAAAACAATTAAAACTGCTAAGGCGGCACCTTCAATAATAGTGCGGGCAACATCTTTAATTGAAGCACGAATGCCTTTAGAGCTATCAGCTACGACTTTATAATTTAAACCCGCAGGCATCTGAGTTTTTAACTTCTCTAAAGTTTGATAAGTTTTGTCGACGACTTGAATTACATTGGCATCGGAACTTTTTAAAATATCAATAGAGACAGCCGTTTTACCATTATAAAAAGCGCTTGATTGTAGTTCTGCTTGAGTGTCTTCAACAGTTGCGACTTGCTTTAAAAAAATCGGTGAACCATTTTTATTGGCAATCACCAAATCGCCAAATGCAAGGGGATGAATAACCTTTGATTGAATCTGTACAACCAGTTCAGAGTTCTTTTGTTGTAAGGTTCCAGCAGGAACTTCAATGTTTTCATTTTTTAACGTATTAATGACCTGATCGATGCCAATACCGTAACTTTGCAACTGCTCAGGAAGAATTTTTATTCGTATTTGTCGTTTGGCATCCCCCAATAAATTCACATTACCGACACCTGAAACGGTTTTGAGTTGAGGCACGATCCGTTTATCGACATATGAACTCAATTGAGCCAAATTCATGCTAGTAGATTCAAATACGACTGACATAATTGGACTAGAGGAAGGGTCGTAGCGCTGTACAATTGGTGTATCAATTTCATCACGGAACTGTGCTGCGACGGGAGCAATTTTGTCTCGAACATCTTGTGCTGCAATGGCTGAGGATGTATCAAGGTTAAACTCTGCAACGACCATCGAAAAACCTTCACTTGAACGTGAGGTAATTTGCTTAATGCCTGAAATCGTATTGATTTGATCTTCGAGTTTTTTAGTAATATCTGATTCGACAGCTTCAGGCGAAGCACCAGCATATTCTGTAGTGACTACTACGAATGGGAAATCTATATTTGGAAACTCTTCAACAGTCATCCGTTTCCAAGAAGCTAACCCGAGTACCATTAAGCTGATCATCATCATAATAGTAAAAACGGGGTATTTCACACTGATTCGAGTAAACCACATACGCTATTTGCTACCTTATTTATTTTTGTCGTTTGTAACCGTCACTTTTTTATTAATGTCGGAATCTTCAAATTGAATACGGCTCACCAGATCTGTGCTTTGCAAACTATCAATCAAAGCAATATTGTCGTTATAGCGCTGTTCAATCACTCGAATTTTAACTTTTTGGATGGTGTGATTACGTACCACCCATACAAAAGGATCATGTTGCATATTTTGAATGCTGTCTAAAGGAATCGTTTGGCCTTGATTGGTATCACTACGAAGAATATTTCCATTAATGAAAGCCCCTATGCTTAACGAATCAATTTTTTCTTTAGGAACTGCAAAAAATTCGATTTGTCGACTGTCTTGATCTGCAACAGGTGAAATACGAGTAAGCGTTGCGTTTAATTGTTTAGAATTTCCCTGAATCTGATATAGAATACTGTTACCTATTTTAAGCGCAGACTGCTGTTCAATTGGTAACTTGGCCTGTATTTCAAGTTGGTCTGGATTTACGATTTCAAATAGCGTTTGTCCAACCGATACAGTCTGACCAGGTTCTACTTGCCGTTTAGTAATCACACCTGAAATTGGACTGGTAATAATTCCGTCTTGATCAGCCTTTCGAGCAATATCAACATTCGCTTGTTGAGCTTTTACACTTTCAAGTTGGCCTTTGTAGTCAACCTGACTCTGTTCAAACTCGACACGAGCAATAAACCCTTGATTAAACAGTCTTTGCTTTCGGTTCATTAAATTGCGTGCAAGTTCCGCTTGTGATTGAGCTGATGCAAGGTTGGCGCGCGCTTGGGCTAATCGTGCAACATTGTCCTGATTATTCAATCTCACTAAAACTTGGCCTTTTTGTACCTGTTGACCAACATTTGTAGTTACAGTTGTCGCCGTGGCGCTCACTTGAGCCTGAATTGAACTTTGCTGAACCGCACGAATCGTTCCTGTAAAAGCAGTTTGAGAGTCTAGTGCTCCCTCTTTAACTGCAATCAAGTCTTGAGGAATGAGTTCAATTTTTGCTGGAGCTGGTGCTGTTGTTTTAGTTGTTTCTTGCTGATTACATGCAGCTAAAATCAAACATAAACTAATAATACTCAGTTTAAAAATAGTGGAAGGGGTGAGATGCATTTTGTGCATACAGCATCATCCTATAATTCAAATTTTATTTTGCCCCTATTCTTGATAAACCTTTACAGTTATTCAAGCTTTTTTAAACGTTCGATAATATTTTCATACTCGCTGTTGGTACGGTTGTAGGTCTTGGAAAGTGTTTCAAGTGTTTGTTTAACCCTGTAAATATTATTTAGATTGTTCTCAATCAACGTCTTATGGTGCTCAGGAATAACTTCTCTCTTTCTGAAATATTCCATTTCTTGACGTTTAAATAAAATTTTGTCTTCTTGTAACTGGTCGAGTTGTTCCTGTTGATAGTTAATTTGCTTCTTTATAGCAAGTAATGCTTGATCTCTTTTAATCGTGGCTGTCTTACTATTGCTATAGGCTTTTTTTAATTTGATATCTAGTTCTCTATGTCGTGCTGATAATGCTCTTTGACTTGATTGATTTAAATCAGCCTGCGCATTATAAGAATGGTTTCTTTTAATCACTTGCATATTTTGATCTAGAACTTCATAACCATAACGAATATGAGCAGGTGTGACTGATGTACTGATATTGGCCGTACCCTTTTGATCATAATAACGATACCAGACCACTTTAGAAGTATCGGCTATAGCAAGGGTGGAAGCCCAGAAAAAGAGTGAACCGAAGGAAATAATGCCTATAGATACAGACAAGCAGTTCCTATAAAAGGCATATTTCATCCAATCATTCATTGAAAATCCCCAGAAAAGAAAGCTAAATCGCTTATTTTTAAATAATTAATCTTTATTATATTAGTTATTATTTAGCTGAATAAAAATATAGTCATTATAAAAAAAATGATAATTTCAATTAAAGTGTGATGAGGTTAAAAGTTATTGTTTATAAATGAGAAAGTAGACAAAAATGCCTCATTGAAAATAGACCGTGAGATATGTTAAAAATGCTTATAAATGCGTAAAAACAAATTTAAGTTAAATTGCATTTATATTTTATATTTATTGGGGATGGAAGATTAAATGGAAGATGCATTCCAAAATCTGAAAGTAATGGTAATTGATGACTCAAAAACCATTCGCCGTACAGCCGAAACTTTATTACAGCGAGAAGGCTGTGAAGTGATTACTGCGGTGGATGGATTTGAAGCTTTGTCCAAAATTGCAGAAGCAAATCCAGATATTGTTTTTGTCGATATCATGATGCCTCGTTTAGATGGTTATCAAACTTGCGCTTTGATTAAAAACTCTCAAAATTATCAGAACATTCCCGTTATCATGCTCTCTAGTAAAGATGGTTTATTTGATCAGGCAAAAGGGCGTGTGGTAGGTTCAGATGAATACTTGACGAAACCTTTTAGCAAAGATGAATTGTTAAACGCGATTCGTAATCACGTAAGTTCATAATTAAGTAATTTAAGGGCAAAGAAATGACACGTATTCTCATTGTTGATGATTCACCAACAGAAACTTTTCGTTTTAAAGAAATTCTAACCAAGCATGGTTATGACGTACTTGAAGCATCTAATGGTGCAGATGGTGTAACTTTGGCAAAAGCAGAACAACCTGACTTAGTGTTAATGGATGTTGTCATGCCAGGTGTAAATGGCTTTCAGGCAACCCGTCAGATTACCCGTGATGAAGACACTAAGCATATTCCTGTGGTAATCGTGAGTACTAAAGATCAGGCAACTGACCGAGTATGGGGCAAGCGTCAAGGTGCAATCGACTATCTGATTAAACCTATCGAAGAAAAGCAATTGATTGATGTAATTAAACAATTTCTAAAGTAACTCATCCATCCATAAAAACATAAATAACGGGGTGATATGCCCGTTTTATAGGATCGAGTATGGCAGCGAATGGATTTATCGAGTTACTTCGTTTGTCTAAACGGGGTAATAAGAATTACGCTTCAGTTCAAAATGAAGCACAGCGATGGTCAGGGATTGCTTTTGAAATGAGAGGGCAATACTTCGTCGCACCACTTGGGGAAGTGTCAGAAGTTATCTATCCACCGAAATATACGCCAGTTCCAAATGCTCAAAGTTGGGTGAAGGGTTTGGCGAACATTCGGGGACGGTTACTTTCGGTTTCTGATTTGGCTCATTTTATTTCAGGGCAACGAAGTACATTTTCGTCTGCCCAAAAAGTTTTATGTATTAGCCATCACGACCAGTATGTGGGGTTGGTTGTGGATCAGGTCTTGGGGATTCAGCACTTTAATAAAAAAAGTTTTTTTTCTCAAAGCTTAGACTTGGAGGAAAATCTAAAAGATTATTGCCAAGGTTATTTTCACCAACATAACCAGCATTGGCATGTCTTTTTATTTAGTCGTTTATTGCAAAACCCACATTACATGAATGCATCGACAAAATTTATAAACTAATTTTTACGCTGTGAAAAACAGAGTATTTTCTGGGGAGAAGCTATGGGCTTTAAGCTTAAAAAGAAAGGCGGCAATCGTGTTGCGTCCGAAAAATCGGGTCTCAATTTTATTGCAAAAATCCAGTCGGAAATTGATCAATACGCCAGTTTATTTGGGGAAAGTAAAAAGTCCAAGCCTATCCTTTATGTAGCGTTGTTATGTTTAGTATTTGCTTTAACTTCGCTCGTTTATTTATTTTATAGCGTACCTCGACATAACCAATTAACACGTAGTTTGGGTGAGTTGCGCTTATTGTCACAAACTATTTCTAGACAGGCTACAGAAGCAACGGCTTCTGGATCACCTAAAGCCATGAAAGACTTGGCTGAATCAAATAAACTTTTTGCAGAAAATATGAAAGATGTTGAAAATATTTATGGTACATCTTCAAAAGAATACAAAAAGGTTGCGGTTCTGTGGAAAGCTTTGTCTTATGACATTAACTTGATCTCGTCACATCAGGACGTAATTAATCAGTTATACAACATGAATATCTCGATTAGTGACTCTATTCCTGAGATTCAGGCTGAATATAACTTGATGGTCGATAAGATGGTTCGCGAAAAAGTAGCGAGCAATCAGGTGATTATTGCTAAAAACCAGGTATTTATTGCAGAACGTATTTTACGCTCTATTAACTCCGTTTTGGTTGGTACAGAAAACTCTCAGACCTCAGCACATGATTTTGGTGTCGATATTGAGACCTTTGGTGTGTATTTAAATGCGCAGTTAAATGGAAATGCTGAATTGGGTGTTGCTAGAGTTGAGTCCCCAGAAGTGCGTGAGTCTTTGGAAGGGATTAAATCTGAGTATGATCAAGTTTTAAAATCTGCAGCGGCATCAGTTCTTAAACATACGGATCAGATTGTAAACGTACGTCAGTCATCAGGTGAGATCTTCTCAGAATCTGATGAGATGTTATCTGCATTGGGTAATCTTTCTGAGCAAACACACTATGGTTGGAAAGCCTTTACTTTAGTTGCACTTCTTACATTGTCACTTCTTGGCTTAATTAGCTCGGTCTTAAAGCTTTTATCACTTCGTAGTAAAGCAGATAAACAACGTGTAGCTACCTTGCAAGAAGAATATGACCGTAACCAAAACGCGATTTTACGTTTACTAGATGAAATTGCCGACTTGGCAGATGGTGACTTGCGTTCATATGCAACGGTATCTGAGGACTTTACTGGAGCGATTGCCGACTCGATTAACTTCGCGATTGACCAATTACGTGATCTTGTATCCCGAATTCATGAAACTTCACAGGAAGTTGCCCGCTATACGCAGGATACACAAAATATTACTAACCAGTTGGCAGAAGCATCAGAGCATCAGGCACAAGAAATTGCTGGCGCTTCAACCGCAATGAATGAAATGGCGCAATCAATTGACCAAGTATCTTCAAATGCATCTGAATCTACCGAAGTAGCAGAACGTTCGGTACAAATTGCTTCTAATGGAGCACAAGTAGTAAACCGTTCAATTGAAGGTATGGACACGATTCGTGAACAGATTCAGGAAACCTCTAAACGTATTAAACGTTTGGGTGAGTCTTCACAAGAAATTGGTAACATCGTATCGCTAATTAATGACATTGCAGACCAAACAAACATTCTTGCATTAAATGCAGCAATTCAAGCATCTATGGCAGGTGAAGCAGGGCGTGGTTTTGCCGTGGTTGCAGACGAAGTACAGCGTCTTGCAGAACGTTCTGCATCGGCAACTAAACAGATCGAAACTCTGGTTAAAACAATTCAGACCGATACGAATGAAGCTGTTATTTCAATGGAACAAACAACCACCGAGGTTGTGCGCGGAGCGAACTTGGCAAAAGATGCAGGTATTGCCTTGGACGAGATTCAAAAAGTATCTGGTGACTTGGCAAACTTGATGGCCAACATTTCTGATGCAGCAAAACTTCAGTCTGCATCTGCGAGTCACATTGCTACAACCATGACCGTCGTACAAGAAATTACTTCGCAAACGACAACTGCGACATTCGATACAGCGCGTTCTGTTTCTGAATTAGCAAATATGGCAGAGTCATTACGTGAATCGGTAACGGACTTTAAATTACCTGATTAAATTGGGGACGAGGATAGCTGTTTCTATACTAGCTATTCTTCTAAAAAGTATTAACAACACCAGATAAGTATTGGGGACACAGCTATTTATCTGGTGTTGACTCTGTCGTTTTTCTCCATTTAGGGGACAAGCAAAAGAAGCCTTTGCTATGAAAGAAATATTAAAAACTTTAACTGAAGCAATGATGCTACCGGAAGATAGCTATTCTCAACAAGATGCTGAATTTCTTGATATCTTCGTTGAAGAAATTGAAGAAATTTTTGTTGAATTGCAATCTTTGATTCATGAATGGATGCAATCTAAAAATGTTGCTACGCTGACTGAGATCCGTCGCCATTTTCATACCTTGAAAGGTTCAGGGCGAATGATTGCAGCGAAATCCTCTGCTGAGCTTGCTTGGACTGTAGAAGATACGCTTAATCGGGTAATCAATGAGAGTCTCACATTAACTCCTAACATCCAACAATATGTTCAGTTGGTATTTAAGTTCTATTTCTTTAAATTAGTAGATGACTTTAAATCTAAAAAGGAACATGCAGTAGATTTTAGACCTCTTATTTTATTGGGACAACAATTACAACAACAGCAAAGTTTAGAGCCTGCTTTAGAAAAACTTTTATTATTGTCGGATACTCTCACTGCTGAAACTAAGACTGGTTTAGAGGTGGGGGATTTAGAACAGGAATCAGATAATTTAACTCTAAAAACCGCCGTAGAAAGTGAACATAACCTTGCTGAAACCTTAGTTTTATTTATGGAAGAAGCGGAGGAGCACTTAGCGACCATCGATCAGTTCTTAGAACAAGAAATACATCAGCACGAGAGTTACAATGCGCTAATCCGTGCATTACATACGTTGCGCGGCAGCTCGGCAATGGCTCAGGTAGAAGCAATTTTTGATGCCAGTACCAAGGTTGAGCATTTATTCAAAATTCTATTACAAGAAGAGCTTTCTTCTCATTCAGAAGAAATTTTACTACTCCGTGATTACCGTCAGTTTATTCGAAATTGTTTAGATCTGTTGGCTGCACATTGCTCTAATGAGCAATTAGACTCTAACCTGAAACAGTTCAATCAGGTTTGGGATGCTTATATGGAACAACATGGGGAGCATGCGAGCCCGCTCACGCCTCCACATGGTTTAGTATCTCAGCTGTTACAGCTCGATGTTTCAGAATTACTTGATGCAGAGTTAGATTTTGAGAAAGGAATTCGTTCTGAGTTTCCTCATTATCTTGAACGTTTAAGTGAACAAGCTGATTTGTTATTGCAACATACTCAGTCGCAGGCCATGGTTGGTTTATATGAATATACGAACCAGCTGAAAGATAGCTATGACGTATTGCTTGATCGACCTGATTTATTACAATCAGATTATGTTTTTGAAATTTATCAGAAAGCACATCAACAATTAATTCAGTTATTTGATGCATTAGCTGCAGGTCAAAGAGTTAGTATTATTGAGCAACACCAAAATATTTTGGAAGAGCTAAAACTATATACTCAATATATTCCAAGCCTTAATTCTGAACCATTAGACAATCATCAGGAAGTCGTTGAGTCACTATTTAGTGCTGATATAGAACAAACAGCAAATGAATCTTCAGTATCTATCGAAAGTGTATTAACTGATCATGTAGTCATGAGTCAGAGTGTGCATTTAGATCGCCAGTTCATGTCTACTGAGCACGTAAACCGTTATTTTGATCCAGAACTGTTAGATATTTTTCTTGAAGAAGCCGATGAGTTGCTTGAAGGAATGGATACAGATCTTAATATTTGGGTTAATGATCAAGAGAACTTTGCTGCTCTTAATAATCTGATGCGCTATTTGCATACCTTAAAAGGTGGGGCAAATATGATTCAGGCAAATTATATTGGTTTAATTGCACATGAATTAGAAAGTATTTATGAGCGCTTAATTCAAAGACAGTTAATTACTTCATCTGCTCTCATCGATTTTATCCGTCTGGTCCAAGATGATTTAGCTGATCGCCTACAAATAGTACGTGAACAGCACCTAGATTATGCTGCTTCTCATACTATTCAAGCGCTTAAGAATGCAGGTAAGGTATATAATTCCCTCGGGTCTGCTGCTAAAGAGATGCAAGCAGAGTCTGAAACAGATGTTATACCGGAATCAAGTTTTGAAGTATTACAACAAGAAGCTATACACAATACTGCGTTAAATCTCGATGAGTTAACTTCTAATTTTGAGCAGATTGTTGAGCCTAATAATAGACTTGTTGAGTACAAAGAATTACAAGTTTTTGATGCAGAAGGCTATACAGACAGTATCCAAGATCAGGATATTGACTCTGTTGTCGAGCAGACCTTTATGGAGGAAGCGGCCGAGTTGTTAGAGATGGCCGATCACCTATTAAAGCAGTGGTTTGAGCAGCGTACCAATCGTAGTATCTTGCTTCAGCTACAAAGGGCAGTGCACAGCTTGAAAGGTGGTTCCCGTATGGTGGGACTTGAAACCGTACAAGCGATTGCTTATCAACTTGAAAACGCTTTTGAAAAATTTGCGCTTTATCATTTTAGCTCAAATATTTATGACAACTTGCTAGAGAGTGCGATTGTTTGGTTAAAAGAGGCAATTTTCAAGCAAAATTATCAACATTTCGATGGTTTACAACAAAGTTTAGAAAATATTCAGTTTATTGAAACTGCAATACAAATTCCAAGTAAGTTGACCAGAACTGATCTATTTAGCATTGAACCTGTAATGAGCTTTGTGCAAGGTGATGGGGCAGAACCACCGCCAATGATGGGGGCATGGGAACAAACGCGGCATCTTGAACAAAATAATGAGATGATTCGGGTTTCGGCAGATTTAATTGAGAAAATGATTGATTTGTCTGGTGAAAATTCGATTAACCGTTCACGAATTGAAATGGATCTCAGTCAATTTGGTCATACGTTAGTGGAAATGGAGTTAGCCATTCAACGACTAGCAGACCAGTTACGTCGAATGGAAGGCGAATTAGAAAGTCAGATTATTGCAAAACACGGTATTGAGCACTCTCGTTATACAGAATTTGATCCTCTAGAGATGGACCAATATTCTTCATTGAATCAATTATCGAAATCACTTGCCGAATCTGCATCGGATTTAGTGGATTTTAAAAATACATTATCTGAAAAAATCAGAGACACTGAAAGTTTGCTGGTACAGCAGTCACGTATTCAGGCCGAAATTCAAGAAGGGCTAATGCGAACACGATTAGTACCATTTTCTCGATTGCTACCTCGTTTACAAAGAATTGTGAGGCAGACTTCTACTGCGTTGGATCGACCAGCAGAGCTTTTTGTTAATAATACCGAAGGTGAATTAGACCGGACAATGCTAGAACGTTTGGTTACGCCACTTGAGCACATGCTTCGAAATGCAATTGACCATGGTCTAGAAGATCGTGTGCAACGTGAACAAGTGCGAAAACCAGAAACTGGACGTATTGAACTGAATATTCATCGTCAAGGTACGGATGTTGTTGTTACATTTAAGGATGATGGCCGAGGTATTGATATCGAGAAGGTCCGTCAAAAGGCCCTATTGTCTGGTTTAATCAATTCTGAACAAGTATTAGAACATCAAGATATTTTACAGTTGATTTTCCATCCAGGGTTAAGTACAGCCGATCAAGTCACTCAGATTTCAGGTCGTGGTGTAGGACTAGATGTTGTACAAAGTGATATTAAAGCTTTGGGCGGACATGTGAGTGTGGACTCTGTGTATGGGCAAGGAACAATCTTTACCATACGTGTTCCAACCACAGTAGCTGTTAGTGATGCCTTAATGGTTAAAGTGGCTGATCAACAATTTGCAATTCCTTTGGCTCAAATTGATCGAATTGTTCGAGTTTCACCAACATCATTAGAACAGTATTTTGGAAGTGCACAAGAATTCTTTGAATTTGAAAATAAACGCTATCCATTACGTTATTTATCTGAGTTTGTTGGTAATCAACCAATTCCACGTTTAAGCGGGATGATGTATTCACTACCAGTATTAATGATTAAAACCAATAATGGACAAACAATTGCATTATTGGTTGATCAGCTTATTGGTTCACGTGCGCAGATTGTGGTCAAGCCAATCGGGCAGCAGTTCTCTAGTATTGGTGCGATTGCAGGTGCAACTATTTTAGGTGATGGTCAAGTTTGTCTAATTTTAGATGGACAAAATATTGCTCGCCAAATTCAGTCTACCCGCCGACATAAGCAGCTTAATGAAGCTATCTATAGACAACGTGAGTCTGATGAACGCCGTCTCATTATGATTGTAGATGACTCTGTCACAGTCCGTAAGGTAACGACTCGTTTACTCGAACGTCAGGGCTATGACGTAGTCACTGCTAAAGATGGTATCGATGCAATTGAGCAGTTGGAAAATATTAAACCAGATCTGATGCTGCTTGATATCGAAATGCCGCGAATGGATGGCTTTGAGGTACTTAACCTCGTACGACATCATGATCTACATCAAGATATGCCAGTCATTATGATTACATCTAGAACTGGCGAAAAACACCGTGAACGAGCATTTACTTTAGGGGTTAACCAATACATGGGTAAACCTTTCCAAGAAGAAGACTTACTTCACAATATTGATGCTTTTTTCACGACACGTGAAGAGGAACTTGCCTAATGAAGAGTCATATCAGTACATCTTTAATTAATGAAATGGATCAGCAAGAACTTCAACATTTAATTACTGTTTCAACTGGTTTTATTGATGCATATATTATTGAATGCGATCAGCAAGTGCCGATGCTATTGCCTCAAAACATAGTGTTATCAGCTATGGATGTTAAAAATGGTATTAAGCATATTGAATGGCATGATGTAAAACTTCCAGTCTATACAGTGCATAATGAAATTGATTCGCGAGCGGTGGCATTAGTTATTGAAAGTGAAGATATCAGCCAACGTTTTGCACTCATATGTAAATCGATGCCACTTTCAGTTCGTCTGCGTATTTCTGAAGTCGTAGATGAAAACGAAGATATACAGGACTCTTTGCAGCACCCAACTGTATTTAAATATGTGCGTATGGAGAATCAGCGCTACCACGTTCCTAATTTGCAATATATTCAAAATTCGCTTCATCTATAAAAAAAAAGGAACTCATTTTGAGTTCCTTTTTTAATTTTTATTTAGCTAATAAATTTTCTAAAATTTGCTCATAAATATCAGTCAATGGATCGAGGTCATGTACGTCAACATGTTCATTAATTTGATGAATTGTTGCGTTAAGAACGCCTAACTCCAATACCTGTGCGCCAGTTGGAGCAATAAAACGTCCGTCAGAAGTACCACCACTTGTTGAAAGCTCAGTTTCAGTGCCAGTTACATTTAAAATAGCAGTTTGAGCCGCATTAACGAGTTCACCAACTGGAGTCAGGAAAGGCAAACCAGAGAGATTCCAAACGATTTCATATTGTAAACCGTGTTTATCTAAAATCTCATGAACGCGTTGTTTAAGTTGTTCAGCAGTCACTTCTGTTGAATAACGGAAGTTAAAAGTAACTTCTAAAGTACCTGGAATTACGTTGGTTGCACCAGTTCCAGCATGAATATTTGAAATCTGAAATGATGTTGCTGGGAAATATTCATTTCCATTATCCCAAACGCTTTGGCATAGCTCTGTTAAAGCAGGTGATGCTTCATGAATTGGGTTTAGTGCTAAATGTGGATAAGCCACATGACCTTGTTTACCTTGGACCTTTAATACTGCATTGAGTGAGCCACGACGCCCATTTTTAACAATATCACCTAATTTATGAGTACTTGAGGGTTCACCTACCAAACACCATTTAATTTTTTCATTACGTTCTTCAAGAGTCTCAATAACCTTGACCGTACCGTTAACCGCAGGACCTTCTTCATCAGAAGTAATCAGAAATGCGATAGATCCTTTATGGTCTGGATGTTTTGCTACAAAACGCTCAGATGCGACAACCATGGCTGCCAAAGCTGTCTTCATATCTGCCGAACCGCGACCATATAATTTTCCATCGCGGATTTCAGGTGCAAATGGGTCTGAATTCCATGCTTCTAATTTACCTGTCGGGACTACGTCAGTATGACCTGCAAAACAAAATACAGGTTCTTCAGTTCCACGACGTGCCCAGAGATTATCTACCTCACCAAAACGCATTGGTTCAATATGAAAACCAACTTGGCTTAAACGGTCTGCCATGATGGTCTGGCAAGTATGATCAATTGGAGTAACAGAAGGTTGTTGTAAAAGTTCTAGGCTAAGCGAGAGAGTATCTGAATGGTTCATACCGGAAATTGCGTGCTGATCAGGTGAAATATAGTCCGATATAATAGGCGAATCTCTACGTGATGGGTACGTAAAAATAAAAAAACCTTATCGGAATGATAAGGTTTTGTAGTGACAACTCTAACTTACATTTTATCTTGTGTTTTTTCAGCAGTATTCGTTACAGCATCACCTGCTTTAGAAACATCTTTACCAAAACCCTTAAACGTATTACAGCCTGTTAAAACAACAGCAATCATTACAGAAGCAGCTAAAACTTTTTTCATCATTTTCTCCGTTTAAATTTAATAATGAAGTAAATTTAGATTAAAAAACAAACGGAAAAAGAAACATGACTGTTTAATAGTAAAAACGTTATAAAATGTGTCTAGAATCTTAAATTTATTGTTAATTATTTAAATTTCTGCATGTTGGACTTCAATTTTAAGTGTGAAGGGTGTCTAAACATATAAAACAGAACTTCCTGACCATTTTTACAATATAAGCCGTCTGTCCACCAGTGTGCTGGGGCGGAACTAGGCTTTTTATTTGGACACAGCCATTCGTGCCTTTCTAATCGATAAAAAGAAGAATGAGGAATTGTGGTGCCCCAATAGCCCAAACGACGCTTTAAATTGATCCAGTCAGGTAGAGGCTGCTGTAAATTTAACTCTAAAGGCAGATAAAGTTGTCCCTTTAAAACTGCAAAGCGTTGATGAATTTCAAAGTTTAATGCTTCAAGAAATTGAAATTGTTTGTTGGTAAAGTGGTAAAGCTTTTTGCTTAAAGTATCCTGACGGTTCAGGCCAATCCATTGTTCTAAATGTAAATCTGACTCACCGAGATAATATTTTAAGGCGACCTCCCAATGTTCAATTTTTTGAGTGTCTTTATTTAAAATTAAAAAATCCAGCTCGCCTAATGTTTTTGCCCCCTCAATTTTTTGAATACTATGTCCCAATAATTGGTAGGGATGGTACTGATCCTCTTGTAGCCAAAACCAGAGTAGATGCTCAAAGCGCAAACCTAAACGTGTACTTTTAAGCTGAGATAAAAACTGAATTAAAGGTTCTGGGGACTGATCGAGTTTTTTTAAACGTGGCAAATAATTTTGAAAATGACTTTCCCATACTTCGGTTGGATGTAGCTTAAAATGATGTTGTATATATAGACTTTTTGGTAGTTGGGAAAGTAAATTTGGACTAGCAATACAAAATGCCAGCTGTCGAACTATAGGATGTTGAAATTGTAGCCATGGTTCGAAATAGGACGTTTTAACTGAGGCAATATTCATACATTTAATACTCGAAGTAATTCATCCTAATTTCATAACGGATCAACAAAAAACATTAGAAAAACACTTTATACTAACGCCAACAGCAGGTTAAGGTTTATATATGCGAACATTGTTCTGGCGCTCTTTAGTCGTGTTTTTTATCACGCTAGGCATTATTGGAGCAATTTTACCAGGTATGCCGACAACAGTGTTTTTGATTCTGGCTGCTTGGGCTGCTTCAAAAGGCTGGCCACAAATGGATGATTGGTTGTTAAATCACCCTAAATATGGACCAACATTACGTAATTGGCGAGCCAATGGCACAGTACCTCGTAAAGCGAAGTGGATTGCAAGCATAATGATGGCAATTAGCGGAATTATAATGCTATTTACTTCAGCGCCACTTTTGGTCAAGGCTTTTACTGATATTACTATGTTCATCGTTGCAGTTTGGTTATGGCTACGCCCTGAGCCAAAATAAAAGATTGATAATCTTTTATTTTGGCTCAAAACAAGCAGTGAAACTGCGCGTAGATAAAAGAAGATTGATAATCTTTTAATTTTGGCGCAAGACAAGCGGTCAAACCGCGCGTAGATAAAAGAAGATTGATAATCTTTTATTTTGGCGCAAGACAAGCAGTGAAACTGCACGTAGATATAACAAGATTGATAATCTTTTATTTTCAGTGCAACAGAAGCCCTTACAATAATTTTTTAGCTAAACTCAAAATATTTGAGTTGATATAAGAGAATAAGTTCAATGTCTCAATTTAAGTTCGAAGATGCTGATGTTCTCATCGATTTAGCAAACCAAACATTAACTTTGCCTAAACATAATAAGTTTTATGTCATTTCTACAGGAAAGAATGGAATTGGTGAGCAGGAAAACACGGGTAGAACACCACGTGGATGGCATAGAGTGGCGAAGAAAATTGGTGCAGAGTCTCCCAAAAATGCAGTTTTTATCGCACGTAAGCCAACAGGGGAGGTTTATAGCACTGAGTTAGCTGCGCGATATCCTGAGCGAGACTGGATACTTTCTCGTATTCTCTGGTTAGATGGTCTAGAGACTGGGTTTAATAAAGGGGAAGGCCACGACACTATGCAACGTTATATCTACATTCATGGAACTCCAGACACGCAACCAATGGGGGTGCCAATGTCACATGGGTGTGTTCGAATGCGTAATGAAGAAATCATTGAGCTATTTGATTTAGTTGCCGAAGATGCATTAGTTTATTTGTCTGAACAACCTTTAACCTGAGTACGAGTTTTATCTATTCTTGATTAGCGGTGTAAATGCAGAAAATATTGAAATAAGTGTTTAAATAAAATACAAAAAATTGTTTTTTACTTAATAATGACTTATTTTTAATCATTCATTCGCATTTTTTTAAAAAGAAGTCGAAAAGCGTTTGACACCTGTTAAAGATTCTCTATAATGCACCTCACAAACGATGAAGACGTTAAAGGGCGCTTAGCTCAGTTGGTAGAGCGTCTGCCTTACAAGCAGAATGTCGGCGGTTCGATCCCGTCAGCGCCCACCAAGCCTTTACGTTAAGCTCTCAAGTGCAGCGGTAGTTCAGTTGGTTAGAATACCGGCCTGTCACGCCGGGGGTCGCGGGTTCGAGCCCCGTCCGCTGCGCCACTTAAGACTTAACATCGTTTTACCCCACAATTTCGATATTGTGAAAGTGCAGCGGTAGTTCAGTTGGTTAGAATACCGGCCTGTCACGCCGGGGGTCGCGGGTTCGAGCCCCGTCCGCTGCGCCACTTTTCAGTTCGGGTTGTGTTTGGAAGATGATTTGAGATGTAAAAATCTTATATCAAAAAATTAATGAATAATTAATTTTTTCTTCTTGGGGCGCTTAGCTCAGTTGGTAGAGCGTCTGCCTTACAAGCAGAATGTCGGCGGTTCGATCCCGTCAGCGCCCACCATATATGTGACCATACTTTATTTTAAAGTATTGTAGTGCAGCGGTAGTTCAGTTGGTTAGAATACCGGCCTGTCACGCCGGGGGTCGCGGGTTCGAGCCCCGTCCGCTGCGCCATTCTCTTGATTCCCTTGTCTAGAGAATGTAGAGTATAAAGATACATTCGTTATCTTTTCTCATTAAGGGCGCTTAGCTCAGTTGGTAGAGCGTCTGCCTTACAAGCAGAATGTCGGCGGTTCGATCCCGTCAGCGCCCACCATTATTTCATTCCGAAAGTTAAAATTTTCCAATATTTAAATTGCTTATTTATTTGTAATTCTTAATCTTTATTTGAATTCTTTATCTAAGTCACTCTAAATTTAGTTGTTCTATTCTAAAGCTCAAAGTTTATATCTCCAATTGACTGAAAATCATTAGTTAAGTTATTTCTTATTTGGATAAATGACTTTTATGTTATTTAATTTGGGGCTATAGGTTTAAAACCTAACTGTGTTTAAAAGTGATTGCTTGAGTTATAGACTAAAATTATTTCACCTAAAATTTTCTTAAAAAATTTATTTTATATTTTTACTGAATAGACTTTTCTTATATTAAATTTGCCATGTAATGACTCAAATAGAGTTTTATATATTTCTGCCCTCTATTTTTGAATCTTAATAAATCTATTTCTAACCAGTGACGATACTTTCTTGCGTAAAAAAACTGCTATTTTTTAATAGCAGTTTTGAAATAAGTCATTCTTAATATTCGTTAAAAAACCATCCACTTGCAAAAGCGAAATATTCTCGTAACCAAGAATTGTAGCGAGTAGCTAATGGTGTTTCAGCCGCCACTGTATAAACTTGCGTATAACCTTGTTTTTTAGCAATAGCTGCTGCTCGTGGAGTGTGAAAATCGCTTGTCACAATAGCAATCGGTTGGTCGAGGGTAATGTGGTGCTGTGCTAATAGTGGTTTACTATTCATTAGATTGAGTTCAGTACTTGTACTTTTATCTTCAAGTATCATTCGTTCTTTTGCTAAATGATAATGTTGTTCTAGATAACGCGACATCACTAATGCTTCGCTTTCCTTTTCTGAAAAATCAAGACCTCCCGTTACAACAACTTTTGCTTGGAGCTGTTTTAGAGCAATAGGGGCGGCCGTATCTAAACGTTTTGCAAGAGTTTTAGAGGGCTGGTCATTTTCAACGCCACTACCTAATACAATGATTGTATTTACTGGAGGCAAATTTTGACTTGTCTCTTTATTCTCTTTAATAAAATCAAAGAAATAGCCTAAGCTAATTAGCCATATCCAGAGGCATAACCATCCAAAACGCCAAAGTGTGTGTAAGCGGTAATGATAGAAGAAGAAACGCTCTAAATGATAATAGAATAAAGAATAGAGACAGAAGAAGGCGCCTAAAATTAAAGGGATAATTGTGCCAACATTAATTTTATTGAGACAAATTAGAACTAATCCATCTAGAAATAAAATCGAACCAAGGATTGCTAAGAAAATACGGATCCACTTACTGACTTGCATTGTGTTTACAGTTGCAATTTAAATTGCAGACAGTTTATGCAAAATCATTCTGAATGCAATAAAAAACCGAGTAAAGCATCTGTGTCATTACTCGGTTTTCTGATTTATTGGCCTTTAATAAACATCACGGCGATAACGGCCTTGTTGTCTTAATTCATCTACCTGTTCATCACCTAGAATTTCAACCAGTGCTTGGTCGACTCCACTTGCCATACCATCAATGCTACCGCAGACATAGAGAACAGCGCCGCGCTCTATCCAGCTTACTAGTTCTTCTGCATTTTGACGGATTACATCTTGAACATACACGCGTTGTTCTTGATCTCTGGAAAATGCTAAATCTAGGCGTTTTAACATTCCTGTTGTTTGCCATGCTTCAATTGTTGATGCATAGAAGAAATCACATCCTCTTTGACGTTCACCAAAGATTAACCAGTTTTCAGTGTAGTCATGACGAGTACGTGTATGTAACAGGCTCATTAAGCCTGCAATACCGGTTCCGTTACCAATACAAATAATAGGGCGGTTGTCATCAATAAGATGGAATGATTCATTGGTACGAATACGTAAAGCAACGTCATCATTGACTTGAGTATGTTGAGTCAGCCATCCAGAACCTAAACCTAAGTTACCAGACTCATCATGCTGTTGACGAACAACTAAACGAAGTACTTGCTGAGAAGGAATACTCGCAATTGAGTACTCTCGCGTTGGTAGAGTAGGGAGCTGTTCCAATAAGTGATCTAGATTAGCAAATGGTTCAATTTCACCAGTTAAGTCTTTATTCCAAAGCGCTTTCTCAATTGAAATCTCTAATGAGTCAACTTTTGCATTTTTAAGAATATGATGCTTCTGCAAGAATGCATGAATACGTTCAGGGCTATTACCAGGCTGAATTTCAGCAATATCACCCGCTTGCCATATTGCTTCGTGCTTTGCGTTAAGCTCAATATTATAAGCAGGTTGTCCTAAGCTATTTGGATTGAGTAAGTCACGTTGTTGTAATGTCCATGTATCAAAAACTTTTTCTAAATTTACAGCGTGCAAATCTAATTTAGTTGCTTTCGCAAGTGATTGATTCCAATTTTGAATATCCGATAGGTTTACATTATCAACTTCAATTGTATTAAAGAGGGCATGAGCACCATTAGTTTTAAGCCAAGCATCTACTGCATGACCAAAACTACAATACGTATCAGGATATTCTTTAGAACCTAGCGCTAAAACAGCATAGTTCATGTGCTTAAGGTCCAGATTCACTTTTAAAAGCTTTTTAGCAAAGCTTGTAGCGAGATCGGGAGCATCACCAGTACCGTATGTACTGATTACAAATAAAACCTGCTCATGCTGCTCTAAATCAGATTGTGTTAGCTGCTGTACAGGTTTAACCAGAACTGGTTGATGAGCTTCTTGTAAACTTGTTGCCGTACTCCAAGCAAGTTGTTCGGCTACACCAGTTTGAGTTGCGTAGGTAATAAGCCAAGGCTTTGCATTTGGATCAATGTATTGCCCAGCTAAAGACTGACGAGCTGCCTGTGTTAACTTTTTTTGTTTGCGGCGTTTAAGATAAAGCATCAACCCTGTAACAAAGAATAAAGGCATTGCCAATGAAGCAAGCATCGCTACGAATTGATAAATTGGTCCAAAGAAGCTACCACGGTGTACGGGTAACATACTGCTCATGATTTTTTGATTAAGCTTTTTATCTTCGTAAAGCTCCATCTTTTCGATAGTGCCAATTTGATAATTATAGATGGCTTGGTTGCGTGCACGTTCGTGTTGGGGGGTAGCATCGACAAAGCTTAACTCAATTTTTCCATCATCTTTTTTAGGTAGGCTTAATGTTAGTGTCGAATAATCACGTCCGATCTGACTATTGAATCCACTCCATGTTTGATTAAGTGCTGTAATGAGCTGAGTATTATCTAATTGAGGCTCTGATTTTTTATCAGTATTATGCTCAGATCGTTTATTTTGTTGCATTCCTCGATTTTGAGGGGTAGGGCCATGACCTTGTGATTTGGGTTGTTCAACACCCATCACTTTGAACATGCCACTACGCCACCAGTCATAAGACCAATATAGACCTGTACATGCGAATAGTAGATAAAAAACAATGACCCATGTGCCGACAACAGCATGTAGATCCCAGATAAAATTTCGGCCTTTCAATTTTGGTTTAACCGCGAGCCATTGACGGGCAGAATGCTTTTTAGGCCAGCGTAAATATAATCCACTGAGTACAAAGTAAATTAACATTAAGGCACAAGCACCAGTAATTTGCTTGCCAACTTCGCCTGCGGTTAAATTACGATGAATTTGTTGTATTAATAACAACAGTTTTCGGCCTTTAACATCGGGCAGAACCTGAGCGTTATAAGGATTCACCATCATATTATAGCCACGGCGTTCACCTTCTTTTTCAATATTGACAGTAGAAGAGGCGGTCGGATCCTTGGCAATCGTAATGCTATTAATTTTAATTTCAGGCAGAGTCGTATTGAAATGTTGATATAGCTGAGCAGGGGTTAATTTTGGAGTGCTTTCAGCTTGAACAACATAACTATCAGAATTTACCCATTTTAAAATTTGTTGGTCATAAGAATAAATTGCACCTGTTACACCCATAATGGATAAGATTAGGCCAGCAGTAATACCCAGAAACCAATGAATTTGAAATAAAATTTTTTTAAACATGGTCGAAAATGTGAATATGATGGAGATCTTGTAAAGAAGTATAGCCGAAGATTGAGTAGATAATATGGATTTTGGAGATAATATTAATTTTCATTATCATTTGTTTTTACTGCAATAAAAAACCTCCATAAGGAGGCTTTTTATGAAATCAAAACTTACAGAGTTTTCGGTTCGCCTACTGCTTCTTTTAAATGCGTGCGAATCGTATTGAACGAGAAGTTTTTAGAATCCATACGTTTAGGTAAAATATAAGCACCTTGTTGTTCTTGGCCTTTTGGATCTTTTACTTTGAAATTTACCAAGATGAAATCAGGTCCATTGTACCATTCGTAGATATTTTTCCATCCAATTGTACCAACGCCTTCTTGTTGGCCCATTTTTTGGCGCATCACGATGCCATGAGGCTGCACGCCTAAACGAATACCTTTGATTTCCTGTACCGGAAATTCATTCATTTTGCGTTTAACGTACCATTCTAATCCGTATTTACGACCTAGGTAGTAAAGTACTACAGCGACAATAGCAACCCAGCAAAAAACAGTAGAGTAGTTCTTAATAAAAATAAGACCTAATATAGCTAGGGCTAAAACTACACCCATAATTGCCCAAATTTTTGTGCTGATTTTATTGGTGCTGCGCCAGATAAGAAGCTGTGCATTACGTTGTTCAGCTTCTGACACGTCATAGGGAACAGGCTGAAGCGTATAAGCGTATAAAGTTTTCGCGGTCATAGTGCAAATAACAAATTGTAAACTGTTTTAAGTTTAGCACTAATTGGCATAAGTCAGGAAAGGATATTATGCCAATTTAATACTAAATTCCGAGGCAAATTTATAATGATGCAAGCTCACTGGCATCATTATCAAGATCATGACTTAGACGTTGTTTTAACATACTAAATCGGTTCAACACACCAAGCATGAGTGAGAGCTGCTGTAAAATAATGAGTGATTTTTGGTCATTTTCATCATTTTGGCTTAGACGCTGACGTATCGTTTGGAGCATATTTTGTGCTGTAAGATCAGGCATCTCATCTCTTAAGAGAGCTCCTTGAATATCATCTAGCGCTTGGTCTAATAATTTAAGAACAGCTTGATCCTGAAGGCTTTCTCGATGTGCCCCAAGTGCCGCGATATAGCTTAAAAATGTATGGTTTAAACATAAAAATTCAAAAATATCGGATTTACGAGTTGGGTCAAAGTCTGGCTCAGTCGCTAAAGTGGAAATAAGTGAAGCTACTTCAGCATCTGTATTGTGTGCAGCTCGACGTACAATTCGGTAATTGAGCGCATGATTACGGCCTTCATGATATTGTTTGACGACTTCAGCTAAATAATTACATTGAGCTTGTAATGAACGTCTGATGTTGCGAGGTAAACGACGGAACTTCCAGTCGGGCCAAATAAATGTCACGCCAAACCACGCTAAAGCACAACCAATTAAGGTATCTAAGAATCTTGGAATGGCCGCAGCCATTGCTGAACCGTCCAGATTAAAGTTAATTAATGCCAAAATTGTAATAAAGGCAGTTGCTTGCGCATATTGCTTACTGCGTAATTCAAAAAACAGGACCCCACTTAATATCAACATAAATAGTTGCCCTTCAGTTGAAGGAATTAAGAAGATAATCGCAAGACCTACAATAATCCCAACTAACGTTCCAACAATTCGTAGACGTAAGCGGCGTTTGGTCGCGTTAAAATTAGGTTGGCTTACAAATAGAGCTGTAAGCATAATCCAATAACCATATTCAATATTGGTCATTTGGATGAGCACATATCCAATAAATAAAACAATCGATACACGAATCGCGTGGCGGAACAGCACAGATTCGGGAGTTAAATTTTGTTTTATTCGAACAACAATATCATTCCAGCCTTGTAAATCATCATCTTTAAGCTGGTTTTCGGCTTGTTTCACTTTATCAGATTGAATGTGTTGTTCTGTTTCCAGATTGAGTAACTGGGAATCGATAGATTTTAAGTTTTGGTATAAAGCGAAAAGCGCATTTACCCATAAAAGGTCATAATGCTGATCACGACGTAACTTTTCTAATGAGAGGCGTAGGTTTTCAAAGCTTTGTTTAAACCTTTTATTATGGTTATAAGGTTTGCGTTGTAAAATGCATTCATTTAACTCTTGGCAAGCTTTGCCTTGAATCGCCAAAATTCGCTGGAATCTAAATAAAATATCACTGTGCTGAAAAATTTTGGCTAACTTTTGATAGTCGATATGAGCAGAGTCAGCACGCTCATGAATGTCTTGAGCGACAAAATAATAATGTAAGCTACGGCGTGTATCTTTTTGCCCACGGTCGCCTTTTAAACGAGTCAATAAAGCTGTTTTTAAGTCATTAAAAATCGTAATTAACTTACCGTTTTCTAATGACAGTTCGATCATACTTTGCTGATAGCTGGCAGCAGTCATATCTACATCAAATAAATTTGATTTTGCAAAGAGAAAATCGCCTAGGGATGCATAAGACGCGGCCAGTTTGTCTTGTAGTTGTCGAACTGGGAATAGTAAAAAACTAATAGTTGCAATTAAGCCATACCATGCAGCACCTGCAACTAAAAGGGCAGGTTGGATATACCAGTGGTCGAAGAGATGAACACCTAGCATGGTATAGACTGAAACAACTAAACAACCATAAGAGATGGTTGCGTAACGACGTCCTAATGATCCTAGTAAAATCCAGCCAATACATGAAGCAATCAATCCCAAAGCAAAAGCTATTGGGTAGGGGAAAAGTAATTGTACGGAAGCTGCGGTAATGAAGAACCCAATATAAGTATAAATCAGGTTCATGATTCGTACTGAAAAGCGATCATCAATATCGCTTAAACCGGCTGCAACCACACCTAAAGTAAGTGGAATTGTTGCTAATTGATAGCCCAGAAAATAAGGCACGAAAGCAGTTCCTGAAAAGGCTATCAGCATTCGCACGTTATACATAAATGTTGTGTTATAAGTCGCTCTTTTTAGGCGTTTAAACCAAGATTTCAAAGGAAGTCCTTGCTGATCAACCTGAGGATAAAGGATTTGTGTATTTCTACACCAATGTTGCACAAATCATACGATAGACAGTGTAAGCTTGTCTGTATGCAAATGATTGAAAAATGAAATATCGTTATGTCTGAACAAACAGCCCAGCGTCAATATTCTATTGGCTGGATTATGTTGCTCGCTTTACTTACGGCTTTAGGGCCATTATCCATCGATATGTACTTACCTGCTTTGCCACAAATGGCGCATGATTTTGGGGTAAGTACACAAATGGTGGCCAATACACTACCAGCTTACTTTTTTGGTCTAGCTGTTGGGCAGTTGGTTTATGGTCCTCTAAGCGACCGGATTGGTAGAAAAAAACCACTTTATTTTGGTCTCGCACTTTATGCAGTCGCAAGCTTATTTTGTGTATTGGCTACAAATGAATGGGGCTTGATTGCTGCTCGTATTTTGCAAGCTTTAGGTGGCTGTGTTGGTGTGGTGATGGCCCGTGCAGCCATACGCGATAGATTAGATGTTCAAGGCTCGGCACAAGCTTTTTCAAGCATGATGATTGTCATGGGGTTAGCACCTATTTTGGCGCCGATGATTGGAGCATGGATTTTAATTTGGTTTCCGTGGCAAGCGATTTTTATTGCGCTTTCAATCGTGGGAGCAATATGCTGGCTATGCGTACATTTCTTTTTTAAAGAAACTTTGGCAATCGATAAAAGACTCAAGCTGTCACCATATCAAGTCGTTACTCTATATGGGGCTATTTTCAAAGATGCGAGTTTCCGCTTACCTATGTTTGCAGGCTGTTTAACAGGGGCGGCGCTATTTTGTTATATCAGCTCAGCACCAGCAGTTTTTATGGATCAATACGGACTGAATCAGCAAGAGTTTGCTTATGCCTTTGGACTAAATGCTTTTGGCATTATGTTGATGTCATCTTTAAATAAGCATTTAACATCACGTGTTGAAATCACTAAACGGTTAAAGGCAGGTTCACTTGTACAAGTGACTGGAGCCATTATCGTATTTATTGCGGGTTTAATTCCTGCTGCGCCTTTATGGCTTGTTATGTTAGGGTTATTTTTAGCTATTTCAGGCATTGGTTTAACAGGACCAAATGCAATGGCACTAGCAATGTCCAAACAAGGTGCCCGTGCAGGAACAGCCAGTGCAATTATGGGAAGTATGCAATTCGCTTGTGGCCTCTTGGGTGGCGTGCTGCTTAACTTCCTCATTTGGTCTGCATCGCTCAACATGGGCGTGATGATGGTGTTATTTACGCTGAGTGGGTTCGTTGTCGTTTTAAAAGCGGCGCAACAAGTAGAAACCAAGCCATTCTCATAGTTTTAAAAGAATGGCGACTTAGATCTTATTCGTCTAGAAAAACTGTGAAATTTTCGACAGGTTCTCTAGGTGTAATGAAGGTATTTACAATGTGATTAGGGTCAGCATGACCTAACGCAATTGCACAAACTAGCTCTTCATCATCTGATGCACCCAAGATATCTAAAACAATAGGGTGAAAATGGTTCCAAGCTGCTTGTGGGCATGTATCTAAACCTCGTGCCTTGGCAGCAACCATCACGTTTTGGATCATCATTGCGATATCCATTTTAGACCCGATTCCCATGGTTTTATTTACTGTAAAGAAAAGGCCGGCTGGTGCATCAAACAGTTTAAAGTTACGTAACTGTTGTTCAGCCATTTTTTCTTTTTCGCCCTTTTTAATTTCGAGTAGACCATAGAGCCCCCAACCATTTTCGCGGCGGCGGTCAATAAAAGGGGATATCCATTTTTCAGGATAATAGGCAAAAGTTTCTTTATATTGTTCTGCAAGTTCCGGGTTTTTTGAAACTTCGATTTGTGCTGCACAAACACGTTCAACCATTTCATTACGCTTGTTGCCTGTTATTACATAGACTTTCCACGGTTGAGTATTTGTTCCAGAAGGTGCTCGACTTGCGACTTGTAATATATCTTTAATAACTCCTGACTCAATTGGAGTATTTAAAAAAGCGCGGACAGAATGTCGAGAAGTGATAGCTTCATCAACGAGACGAACTTGTTCCAGATTCATGAGATACTCCTATATCTTTGTCTTAAATATTTTCATACTTTTTGAAGCTTAATTTCATGTTTTGAAAGTACTTCATTTATAAGCAAAAAATATTAGAAAAGAGATATTCTTACAGGTATGATAATTTAATTAGTTTAGACATATTGTCTGATTAATCATAATTCGAATATGCCACTTTAGATTTAAATAGACAAAATAGTATGATTTTGTCGGTTATAAAAATAAAAGCATAACAGTGAGTGGGTGAAAAATATTCAATTGAAAAAAAGGTATAATATGTTTAAAAACAGTACAAAACGGATAGTTTTATATAAAATATGACCATTTTTTATATAAAATTTTAATGAAAAATATACACAAAACTTTAAATTTCTGCATAATACCGACTTTTTTACGCAGGTATGATTTCTCCATACTCACGTTAGGAATAGTGGCTGCAAACAAAATCCCTTTACAAAAAGGATTTAGGTGCAGAAATGGAGAAATACACGAGGTATAGGAGCTTTACATGAGTCTACCACTCATCAACAAGCAGTTCATGAAACAAGGATTGGCGATTACCATTGCAACCATGAAAATGAACGTAACTCACGCAGCTACTGAGCCACAAAAAATACAACAGCTTAGTACAGATCTAAACGCACTCTTCTTTGATTATGGAGAAAAGGGCGCAGATAGTCGCGTTATGGCGATCGCTTGTTACAGTCTTTGAAATTTATATCCAGTTTAGACATTTGCTCAAAAGTATATGTAAATATGCTTATTGGCTTAAATCCAGATTTTGTATAACTCGCTTAATTGATGGGAATCATTAGACGAGTTTATTTAGCGGTGGTCATTTGTTAGTTTCCAAGTTTGTAGCTGAGTCGATGCATACTGTTTTTCCAAAAGCGGAAATTTTCAGTAGTGCAATGATATTATTTTGTCTGAAGGTCGCTTTCTCTCATGCAACCTTCAAAGGCTTAGTGTTGGGCATGATGGTGCTTAAACTTGTGACGATAATTGCTATTCAATTGACATTAAAAGTTTTTTCTTGAATTTACTGAAAAGTCCCGGTTTCTAGGGGCTTTTTTGTTTATTGCAGTATTTTGGCATGTGCTTTTAGCACATTAGCAAGGAACGTAAGCGGACCGAGTATGAATGAACAACTCAATGCCACACTGATGTCGTGGGTAAAATTTTTTAATGATCCTTTATGGGACTTTTTGGTTATTTTCTTGCTGGCTGTAGGTGTTTTTTATACGGTCTTAACAGGAGCAGTGCAAATTCGCATGTTCTTGCAAAGTATCCGAGTGATGAAAAGCAGTCGTACAGAAGGCGAAGATGAGCATGGTCTTACACCTTTTCAGGCGTTTGTAACAGGCCTTGCGAGCCGTGTTGGGGTAGGTAATATTGCTGGTGTAGCAATTGCCATCGCAATTGGTGGTCCTGGTGCAGTGTTCTGGATGTGGGTAACAGCTGTTCTTGGTATGAGCTCTGCTTTTATTGAGTCTACGCTTGCTCAGCTATTTAAAGTTAGAGATAGTAAGACTAAACAGTTCCGCGGTGGACCAGCCTACTATATTACTCAAGGTTTACGCAGTAAAACCTTTGGTGTGGTCTTCGCACTTGCATTGATCTTTACCTACGGTTTCGTATTCAACTCAGTTCAAATCAATGCGATTGCTAATGCATCTTCACATGCTTGGGGTTGGGACAAAGCTAATCTTATTGCTCATTTAGGTGGCGTTGATCTAGAAATTTCATGGGTTGGCCTTGCTCTTGTAGTTTTAGTGGCATTAGCAATTTTTGGTGGTATTAAGCGTATCGCTAAATTTGCAGAGATGTTTGTACCTTTAAAAGCAGGTCTTTACCTAGCTGTTGCTCTATATATTGCAATCAGTAACTATGCAATTTTGCCTGATATTTTAAAGCTGATTGTGACTGAAGCTTTCAATTTTAATTCTGCAGCAGGTGGTTTCTTTGGTGCGGCAGTGTCAATGGCAATGATGCAAGGGATTAAGCGTGGTTTATTCTCTAACGAAGCCGGTATGGGTTCTGCACCAAACGCAGCGGCTGCGTCTGATGTAAAACATCCTGTAAACCAAGGTTTGGTACAAATGCTCGGTGTATTTGTAGATACTTTCATTGTATGTACAAGTACTGCAATCATTATTTTGGTTTCTGGCGTTTACCAAGATGCAGGTTTTGTCGGTGTTGAATTAACACAGCGTGCCTTAGAAACTCAAGTTGGACATTGGGGCTCAGACTTCCTTGCAGTTTTATTATTCTTATTCTGTTATTCAGCTGTACTAGGTAACTATGCCTATGCAGAAGGTAATGTACAGTTTATTAATAACAATCCGAAAGTAATGTTCATCTTCCGTATTTTTGTATTGGTGATGGTGTACTTCGGTGCAATTGGTAGTGTTCCACTCGTTTGGTCTATGGCTGACTTGTTTATGGGTATCATGGCAACTATTAACTTGATTGCAATCTTACTGTTAACGCCGATGGCACGCACATTATTGAAAGATTACCGTGAACAATTGAAAAAAGGCATTAAAGAGCCTGAGTTTAAAATTGATAAGTATCCGGAATTGAAAAAGAAAGTTGATTCAGATATCTGGTAAGTTAAAAAAGGCCTCTTATAAATAAGGGGCCTTTTTCATAGGGGGATAGATAAAATACTTGAGTCTAAATTTTAAACATGACAAATTAAATAAATTCGATACAGCTTTTCACAAGACTAGCAACTAAAATTGCAATCCGAACTTAAACCTCATAGTGCGAAGATAGGCCATGAAACAGCTTAAATTGTGGGTTCTCGGACTCTCTATGGTGTTGGCAGGATGCCAGACCACTACACACTTGTCTGCTTCTCTAAAACCGCAAACAGCGGAGGCTTATGCTCGCTCTGTCGATCAGCCATTTGCACGAATTAAAAAGCAGCAAAAACGTCCAGTTGTGGCGCTCGTACTGGGTAGCGGTGGAGCACGAGGTTATGCTCATATAGGTGTCATTGAGGTTTTGGAACAACATGGTATTCGACCAGATTTTATTGTAGGTACCAGTGCTGGTAGTATTGTTGGAGCACTTTATGCAAGTGGTAAAAGTCCTTCTGAATTACGTGATACTGCATTAAAAATGAAAGCTGGCGATGTGCGTGATATTAGTATCGGGCTAAAAGGTTTTTTTGATGGCAAAAAAGTAGAAAACTACGTTAATGAGCAAGTAAACAACATGCCACTCGAAAAAATGAAAATCCCAATGTATGTGGTTGCAACCGAATTAAAACATGGCACTAAAACTGTGTTTAACTATGGTAATACTGGTCAAGCCGTAAGAGCCTCGGCTTCAATTCCAAGCATGTTTGTACCGACTAAAATCGGTAAATCTGAATATGTCGATGGCGGTTTAGTGAGCCCTGTACCTGTTGAAGTCGCTCGTGATTTAGGTGCTGATGTCATTATTGCTGTTGATATTTTAGCTCAGCCTATTTATACAGAAACCTCGAATGTCTGGGGGCTGTTCAACCAGAATATTAATATTATGCAAGGTCGTCTAGCGGCAGAAGAATTGCAATATGCGGATGTTGTTATTCAGCCAGATTTAAGAGAAAAAGCGCATATTTTTGATGTGAAAGGCCGTGAAGCTACCATGAAATCTGGCATCGATGCAGCTAATGCCAAACTTTCTGATATTCAATTTGCAATTGATGAAAAAATAGCTGAACAAAATCTATCTACGGATGGCTTGAGCGCACAAACCCAATGATTTAACGTTAATCTTTTGAAAATTAAATAAAAAGTCTGAGCAGGGCTTTTTTTTATGCGAGTTTAAATCCTTAATTTTTGGAATAAAAATTTTTGTATATTAGGTACATGTTGGATATGCTGAAAACTCTGATGACCAATATAAAATATTGATGTCATTTTTAAAAAATAATTGATTTGTAATGTATTGAGGCTGACTAGATAAATGATACAGCAACAGGTTAAAAATGGGTTTCCAACATTAGATGATGTTCATGCTGCCGCAGAGCGTTTGGAAGGTTTAGTCGTAAAAACTCCTTTTGTTTTCTCAGAAACCATTTCTAAAACCTTAGGGGCTGAAATGTGGCTGAAATTTGAAAACTTACAATTTACAGCTTCTTTTAAAGAACGGGGTGCACTGAATAAACTGCTGTGTTTATCTGACCAAGAAAAACAACATGGTGTTATTGCAGCTTCGGCAGGCAATCATGCACAAGGGGTAGCGTATCATGCTCAGCGCACAGGTGTAACAGCGACCATCGTGATGCCGAAATCTACACCTAATGTAAAAGTACAGCGAGTGCGTGAATATGGGGCACGAGTGATTTTACATGGACAAGACTTCTCAGAAGCTGCTGCTGAAATGCACCGTGTTGCACAAGAAGAATCTTTAACGATTATTCACCCATTCGATGATGCAGAAATTATTGCAGGTCAAGGAACCATTGCGCTTGAAATGCTTGCAGCTGTACCTGATCTAGATATTTTAGTTGTACCTATTGGTGGTGGTGGCCTAATTTCAGGTATTGCGATTGCTGCAAAAGCTATAAATCCAAAGATTAAAATTATTGGGGTGCAGTCAGTCGTTTACCCAAGTATGGCAAAACTACTGTGCAATTATCAGCATGCAGTTTCAATGGGTTCTACAGTTGCTGAAGGTATCGCGGTAAAAACTCCGGGTGAGCTTACGACTCAAGTTGCTAAAGAATATGTTGATGACATTGTTGTTGTCACTGAAGACATGATTGAAGAGGCAATTGCGCTATTACTCAATATTGAAAAAACGGTATGTGAAGGGGCAGGTGCGACAGGTATTGCTGCGATTATGTCTCGTCCTGATCTATTTTTAGGCCATAAATTGGGTGTGGTGCTGTCTGGTGGCAATATTGATACACGCGTTATGGTATCTGTATTACAACGTCATTTAACGCGTACAGGTCGTATGGTGCGTATTCGTGTTGAATTGCCGGATAACCCTGGTGCTTTAGCTCGTTTAACCGCAATTATTGCTGAGCAAGGCGGTAATATTTATGAACTTCGCCATGAGCGCTTTGCTGCAACAAGCCGTGCAAAAGAAAGTGCAGTAAGTGTCGACGTTGAGCTTAAAAGTGCCTCAGACCTAGATTTGCTCATTCAGGCAATGCAGTTGGAAGGCTATATTGTTCGTAAAGAAGAGATTTAATCTCTGATATTGCTGTGTTATAAAAGCCGTATATGGCTCTATCGAGGGTCATATACAAGGCAATTTAAATGGATTAAATTGCTCAAAAGGGATGAATTTACAAAAAAACGATTAAATCCTTCAATGAAACGAGAAAAACTGACAATTCTCTAAACTTTATCCTTCACAATTTTAAGGTTTAGGTTTTAGTATTCTTCTCATTGTAAATTTGAAGAAATATAAGGATATCCGCGCTCAATGTTCAAATCATTTTTTCCATCACCACGATATTTCTTTATATCTGCGGTCATTTGGCTCGCGTTAAATATGGTGCTCTGGTACACAGGCGGAGATCACTGGGGTGAGTATCTAGGCTTTCCTCATGGTTATGCTGAAGCTGAATTGCCAGTTGGTGTAAACCGTTTTTGGTCACCTGCTTTTTTATGGTTTTATCTTTGGTTTTTAGTCTCTACCGCTCTCTTTGCTGGCTTTTGGAAAATTATTTCCAATAATCCATGGCAGCGTTGGTCTATATGGGGCTCGGCATTTATTTTGTTTAATATCTGGTTTGCTGTTCAGGTCAGTGTTGCGATTAATGCATGGTATGTGCCATTTTGGGATTTAATTCAAAAAATGCTTTCAAATGGTGGGGGAAATCTTTCGGCACTTTATAGCGAGACCTTAGTGTTTCTTTATATTGCAATGGTGGCTGTAACTCTGGCCGTGATTAATGCTTTTTTTACCAGCCATTATGTATTTCGTTGGCGTACGGCAATGAATGAATATTACACTGAGCACTGGGAGCAACTGCGCCATGTTGAAGGTGCCTCACAGCGTGTACAAGAAGACACGATGCGCTTTGCAACTATTTTGGAAGATTTGGGTGTTGAGCTGGTAAAGGCAATTATTACACTTATTGCGTTTTTACCTATTTTATTCCAACTGTCTAAATACGTTCCTACATTACCCATTATTGGAGAGTTAGATCATTCTTTAGTATGGGCGGCAATAGTCTGGTCAATTTTCGGGACCGTCCTATTAATGGTAGTAGGTGTAAAGTTACCAGGGCTTCAATTTAATAATCAGAAAGTAGAGGCGGCATATCGTAAGGAATTGGTTTACGGTGAAGACCATGAAGATCGGGCAAAACCCGCTACCTTACGTGAGTTATTCAGTAATGTACGTAAAAACTATTTCCGACTTTATTTTCACTATGCATATTTTAATATGACGGCGATTTGGTATGGGCAACTTGATATTTTGTATAACTTGGTTGTCCTTTTCCCATCAATTGCTGCTGGTAAGCTCACATTAGGTTTAATTCAACAAATTGCAAATGTATTTGGACGTGTACGTGAATCTTTCCAATATTTAATTAGTTCATGGAAAACAATTATTGAACTACTTTCAATTTATAAGCGTTTAAAAGCCTTTGAATCGATATTACATAAGTAAAAAAAGCCCGCGAAAGCGGGTTTTTTATGAGCTTGGGTTTAATGAGTTGCGTTATAAAAGTTGAGAATAGGGCCAACCAAAGACTGTTGAGATTTATCTAAGGTCACTTGAATCTCTTTATAGTTAAACGTGTCTTCGTCGTAATATTTCGCAATGCCATGTGTTTTATTATTGAGTTGGGGAATTTGATAACTAAAAAAAGCTATTTTTTTAGAGGGATGAACAATATTGATCAGTTTTTTAGGGTCTTTATATCCACCAAACTCATTTTCAATACTTTCTTTTAACAGTTCAGGAAAGTAGAGCGTTGCATTTGGCAATCCACATCCAACACAAAATGAAGAGTCATAAAGTTCTATTGCTTGTTTTTGATCTGGACTCATTATTAGAGCAAAACCACTACCGTTGGCACCTGCATTTGCTTGCACATCTTGCCAATTTCTAGGTACAAGCACTAACCCTGTTTCAGGTAGTGCAAGAAGCTTAAGCTGCTTGGCATGTTGAGCATCAAGCTTAAAATTAAAGCGGCAATTTTTTAGTGTGCATTTTTCAAAATCTTTAAGCAAACCATCATCTGTTGGGCTCAGCGCAGTAACACCATAAAATGGCACGGTAATACCATTTAAAAATTTTGCTTCTCCGAGAGCGTAGAACTGATTATCTGCTTTGCGGGTTGCAGCAGAGCTATAAAACTTTGGGAAATAGGGAGTAAAGCTTTTTACTTCGGCATGTGTAATTGAAGCTGTACTCACTAACGCGACACATAGTAAAAAATATAGTTTTTTCATTTTTAAAAAGTAATCATTTAAATTTTCTATCAACCTAGCATATTCTTTTAAACTAGACGGTAACCCAAAATTTTATACTGTTTTTAACTTAATAATAAAAACAGATCTATAGAGACATGAAAAAATGAAAAAAATGCTTTCAATCTGCTGTTTAGCAGTAATGAGTTCTTATAGTTTTGCTCAAGACATAAAAGGCATTTCATTTTCACATCAAGAGTGGGAAATCTCTTGCAGTAATACGGGAGCATGTAAGGCCGCAGGGTATCAAAATGAAGAAAATGGTGATAATCCAGCGTCGCTGCTATTAGTGCGTAAAGCGGGTCCAAAGCAACCTGTACAGGCTGAATTTGCTTTATCAGACTATGAGCAAAGCTTGCCTGCAAGTCAGCTTAAAAATATCCACTTTTATGTGAATGGCAAAGATTTAGGCACTGTCATTGTGGATGGTGTCGAGCTGCCATTAATGGGGAAACTGAATAACTCACAGGTCAACGCTTTACTCCAGCAGTCAAAGCAGAAAACTGAAATTATATTTAGAAATGCGCAGCATGAATGGACGATTTCCGATGCAGGAATGACTGCTGTATTGCTAAAAATGGATGATTTTCAGAAGCGTATCGGAACTGTTGGTGCTTTGGTCAAAAAAGGGCCTGCTAATGAATCAAAAGTATTGGCAGCCCAACCCAAATTAATTGTAAAGCATGTCAAAACAGCGGCTAAGCCATATTTGACGTTGCAACCAAAAAGTAAGTCGTATCAATCTGTTTATCATAGTTTAATGTCAGCTCAAACGAACCCAAAAGAAGAAGGATTTTGTGAAGGAATCTATGGTAGTAGTGATGGAGCTGAATTACAAAAAATCGAGTTGTATAAACTGACCAATAAGAAAGTTCTGGCGACCACTCTATGTTGGAGAGGTGCCTATAACGAAGGGCATGGTGCTTGGGTACTTGATGAGTCTTTGACTGGTAAAGCAACATTTGTAACTGAGACAGCATCGGATTTTGATAGTGGCATTATTAGCAGTGCTCAAAAGGGAAGAGGTGTTGGAGATTGCTGGGCGAGTGAGGAATGGGTGTGGGATGGTCAAAAGTTTGTACATACGAAAGATATGTGGACAGGCATGTGCAAAGGCTTGGCAGCAGGGGGCGTGTGGGAGCTTGATAAAATTGAGTCTATTATCAAATAGCTGAGTGGTCGACTAAAAATATTTTTAGGAAAAGAATAAATGATTAAAAGGAAAATAGAGATAGCTTTCTTAGTCGTAGCTGCAATGTTTACTTGTTTTACTAATCCTACTTTTGCTGCAACTTTAGATATTTTAGAGTTTAAAAAAGATCAATTGCCCCAAACTGAACAGAAACAACTATGTGAGCAAATAAGAGATTTATGTCTGCAAGGCGTGCAATGGCGTAGCCTAAAAACTCCAGACCAGAATTTATGGATATTATCGAGTCGTAATGATATCGCACAGTTTAAACCTACATCTACGGGTTTTAAATTGGTCAGGAAATGGAATATTGTGACAATAGCAAGCGAAGATGATCTTCATAAACAATATATATTTCCCAAGCTTTTTCCACTCACTCAACAGCGTTATGCAATTGCAATAATTGATCAGTTTTCTGAGATGTATTCAGGAGGTGGTGCAAATATTGAACGGGCTAGCTTTTATGAGTTACAGGAATCAGGCAATGAACGTCCCTTTATTAAAAATTATCCATTTAGTTTTAGTCGGATGATCAGAGCCTGTTTTTCTGAGCAAGATTATGAAAGTTCCAAAGGAAACTGTCATGATGAGGATTCTTTAAGTCTGGATATTCGTCCAATCAAACCGTTATTGTGGCAATTCCGCTATCGTTATAGTTTAGATGTATCACCAGCCTCAGATTCAGGTGAGAAATCATATAAGGGCAGTAGAAACTTAAATATTGACTTAAATAAAGCACCAGAACAACCGAGCATTCCTGAAACATGGAATTATGCTGGAATGGGTTAAGGATTAAATCAGTTGATAAATTTGAAGAAGTAGACGATTTACAGAGTCATAACAGGTAACTCCACTCGCTCTGTGATACAAAGAACAGATTGTTTATTGGAGCTAGACCTATGTCACGTCATGTTTATGCGATTGCCCGCCGTAAGTTTTCACATTTGAGCCGTTCAGTTTGTATGGCTGTTGCTGTACTGGGTACAACACAAATTGCGATGGCTGGCCCAACGGTCGATCAGCTCAGTGACTGTTTAGTTAAGGCCACAACCACTTCAGATAAGACCACTGTACTTCAATGGACATTTACGGCTTTAGCTGCCCATCCAGACTTAAAAGCATTTAGTAATGTAACACCCGAGCAAAAAGATCAGTTAGATCAAAAACTGGCACAGGTTTTACAGCGGGTGATTGTAGAGCAGTGTTCTGCCCAAACCAAAGCTGTGATTCAAGCAGAAGGTGTTAAGGCTGTTGGAGAGGCTTTTCAGCAGTTAGGTCAAAGTGCTGGCGAAGATATTGTTAAAGACCCCGCAGTTAAACAGCAGTTGCAGGGTACATTACGCTATATCGATTTAAATAAATTAGTGACAACGTTTTTAACACCAGAGATTTGGAATAAGTTGGGGATGTTAAGAGGGAAGTAATTTGAAGTTGTCCTCTATGAGTCCTTTAAATAGAGAAAATTAAAAAATAGCAGTGCGTATACCTTGTATAAGTAATGCTGTTTGTTAAAATTTGCATCAAATTTTAGTTCATTCTTATAAACCTATGAAAAAAATACTGATTATTCTTTTAGCTACGCTGCTTGCAGGGTGCACTGCTGGTGTTGTGAACCAATCAAAAAAACTAATAGGCCATAAATTATATCAAGATTCAACAGCGAATTTAGCAAGTAATATTCGTATACAACAAGGTCAAAATTTCAGTGTGAGATTATATCCAAATGGATGTATGACCTCGATGCAACCCAAGTTTTTGATGTCACCAGAAGTTGAAAGTATTGGCGCATTAGGTGGTGACATTCGCTACAAACCTAAAACGTTAAATATGCCTTATCCACCTAAAAACGAACAATTTGCTGAATTTAAAATACCAGCAGAACGTTTTATTGCTTTAAGTGCATATAAAAGTTATCACACAGGTGCAGAATTACGTGGTTGTAGTGTAGATGCCATTTATAAGTTTGCTTCAAACAAGAACTATGAACTACTTGATCATAAAGGTGGTGCTCAATGTTCCTTGGAGGTTCAAGAAATTTTGTCTAATGGTGAAAGAATTGAGCTTAAACCATTAAAGTATTTACGTAATATAAATGAGTGGGCTGGGTGCGATGCGCAGCTTGAAGGGCTCAACTAGGAATATGTTCACTGAATATAGAATAAAATTTGTCTGTACAAGATCAAGCTATCTTGTACAGATTTCATTTGATGCTTTACTTCTCTAAATACTAATCGTCGCACCTAAAACTTTCACAAACTGAGCTAACCAGGCAGGATGTGCAGGCCAAGCTGGTGCAGTCACCAAATGTCCATCTGTAACAGCTTCGGTCACGGCAATATCTGCGTATTGCCCACCTGCTAATTTTACTTCGGCAGCACATGCAGGGTAAGCAGAACACAAGCGGTCTTTTAGTACGTCTGCCGCAGCAAGTAACTGAGCGCCATGACATACCGCTGCAATTGGTTTTTTCACTCTATCGAACTCACGCACAATTTCGATAACACGTTCATTCATGCGTAAATATTCTGGTGCACGACCACCCGGAATGACTAAGCCTACATAGTCTTCAGTATTAACTGCATTAAAATCATAGTTAATGGCAAAATTGTGACCGCGTTTTTCGCTATAGGTTTGGTCACCTTCAAAGTCATGAATAGCAGTAGCAATATGGTCGCCGTTTTTTTTATTTGGGCAAACAGCATGCACGGTATAACCTAAACCAGTTAAAAACTGAAAAGGAACCATAGTTTCATAGTCTTCAGCGTAGTCACCGACCAACATTAAAATCTTTTTAGACATGATTTATCTCTCTTTTTAAAATATAAGTTATCTAAATTCTTAATTTAAATTAGCACAGTCCCTGTGTCATTTTTTAGAAAAAGTGCATTCTTTAGTCGAAGGATATTTCATAAGTGATGTAAAAAAGCCCCGATAAATCGAGACTTTTTAATTTTATCAGGTCTGTTTTTTATAACTCGCAAGCTTTACCTTCATATTCATAACGGTTGACGATGTACTCTTTACCATTCCATCGATAAATAGCAAAACAGAAGCCTGGCCCCCCATTTTCAATATCAAGCCAACCATCTTTGCCTTTAGTTTTCAAAAAGGTGGGTATGCCAGAGTTACTAAATAGTTGTTTCCATTTACCATTTTTTTGTTGTGAAATAATATGGTAGCCAACGCCAGTATTCCCATAGCACATACTGCTACTATCTTGAATAACGGCATCATTACGGCCATCACCATTTAAATCGTTATAAATGATAATTTCACCCTGATTGCAATTTCCTGCCCAGCCATTTTTTGTTTTTTTGAAATTTGCAGCTTTAAAAATAGATGCTACTTCATTCTTTGGAACTGGAACAGTTTGAGCAAAAAGTGTCGAGTTTATTAATAATAAAGAAGTCGTAATAAGTAATTTATTTATCATGGGGAACCTATCAGCATGGTTTTAGCTTAAAAATTATTTTGGATTGATTGCATTTTTAAATAGATAAAAACCCGCTCTAAAGCGGGTTTTTCTAAAAATTGAATTAGCTTAACCAATCAATTTTTTCATTAATTCATTGACTTGAGCAGGGTTGGCTTTACCCTTAGATGCTTTCATGACTTGACCTACAAGACCGTTAAAGGCTTTTTCCTTACCAGACTTGTATTCTTCAACCATTTTTTCATTGGCTGCAAGTACTTCTTTAATGATTGCTTCAATTGCACCAGTGTCAGTTTCTTGCTTTAAGCCTTTTTCCGCAATAATGTCATCGGCAGATTTACCTTCCGATTCCCACATAAAGCCAAAGACTTGTTTTGCAATCTTACCGCTAATGGTGTTGTCAATAATACGTGCAATCATGCCACCAAGCTGTTCAGCAGAAACAGGAGAGTCTGCCAAATCTAGATTTGCTTTGTTTAACGCGCCTGAGAATTCGCCCATTACCCAGTTTGCAGATACTTTACCTTGTGCAGCACCGCCCGCAGCAGCCACAACAGCCTCATAGAAGTCCGCCATTTCGCGTGAGAGCGTAAGTACATGTGCATCGTACTCAGTTACACCAAAGTCTGCCATAAAGCGTGCGCGGCGTGCAGCAGGTAGCTCTGGAAGCGCAGCACGAGCAGCTTCAATTTGCTCATCTGCAATAATTACTGGTAACAAGTCTGGATCTGGGAAGTAACGGTAGTCATTCGCTTCTTCTTTAGAACGCATTGAACGCGTTTCCATTTTGTTTGGATCGAACAAACGTGTTTCTTGGTCGATGCTTCCGCCGTATTCCAAAATTTCCATTTGGCGTTCAATTTCAACATTGATCGCTTGCTCGATGAAACGGAATGAGTTGAGGTTTTTCAACTCACAGCGTGTACCAAATGGCTGTCCCGGACGACGTAAAGACACGTTACAGTCTGCACGGAATGAACCTTCAGCCATGTTACCGTCGGAAATACCTAACCAACGCACAAGTGTGTGAATTGATTTGATATATGCTACAGCTTCTTCAACTGAACGCATATCTGGTTCAGACACGATTTCAAGCAAGGGTGTACCAGCACGGTTTAAGTCAATGCCAGACATGCCTTCAAATTGGTCGTGTACAGATTTACCCGCATCTTCTTCAAGGTGAGCACGAGTTACACCAATACGTTTAGTCGTGCCATCTTCAAGTTGAATGTCGATGTGGCCTAAGCCAACAATCGGATTGTCCATCTGGCTAATTTGGTAGCCTTTTGGCGAGTCTGGGTAGAAGTAGTTTTTACGTGCAAATACAGAAGCTTGGTCGATGTATGCATCGATACCTAAACCAAAGCGAATTGCAAGATCAACCACTTTTTCATTGAGAACAGGTAAAACACCCGGCATTGCCAAGTCTACAAGGCTCGCTTGCGTGTTTGGGTCTTGACCAAATTCAGTCGATGAACCAGAGAAAATTTTAGAATTGGTTGCAAGCTGAGTGTGAATCTCGATACCAATAACGACTTCCCAACCGTCAATCAATTTCAACTTTTGAGCTTCAGCCATTATGCATTCTCCTCAGCAATTGCCGCACGTTTGGTATGCCAGTCAGTGTTTTGTTGGTATTGATGAACAATCGACAACAGTTGTGATTCTGACCAGTAGTTGCCAATCAATTGTAAGCCGACAGGCAAGCTGTCTTTATCAAAACCAACTGGAGCATTAATCGCTGGTAAGCCTGCTAAGTTCACTGCAAGTGTATAGATATCGCCTAAATACATTTCAGTTGGACTTAAATTTGCACCAATTTTATAAGCAGTTGTTGGTGCAGAAGGAGCAGCAATCACGTCTACATTTTCAAATGCTTTTAAGAAGTCTTGTTGAATTAAACGACGTACTTTTTGAGCTTTTACATAGTAAGCATCGTAATAACCCGCAGAAAGCGCATAGGTACCAATTAAGATACGACGTTGTACTTCTGGACCAAAACCTTCTGAACGTGAACGCTTGTAAAGATCCATCAGGTCGGCTGGGTTTTCACAACGGTAGCCATAGCGAACACCATCGTAACGAGACAAGTTAGAAGACGCTTCTGCTGGTGCGATGAGGTAATACGTTGGTACATAAGCTTCAGTCATATTGAGATCAATCTCAACAAGAGTTGCGCCCATTTCTTCAAGCTTTTTCAAAGACTCTTCAACGCGTGCTTTTACGTCTGCATCTAAGCCTGCAACGTTAAAGTACTGTTTAGGAATACCAATACGTAAGCCTTTTACAGATGTGCCATTTAAATTTGCAACGTAGTCATCAACTTCTTTTTTAACCGAAGTTGAGTCTTTCGCATCATGACCTGCAATTACATTCATCAGGTAAGCACAGTCTTCAGCAGAACGTGCCATTGGACCTGCTTGGTCAAGTGATGATGCATAGGCAATAATACCGAAACGAGACACACGACCATATGTTGGTTTTAAGCCTGTTAAGCCACAGAAAGAGGCAGGTTGGCGAATTGAACCACCAGTGTCCGTACCTGTAGCAAATGGCGCAAGATCAGCCGCTACAGCCGCAGCAGAACCACCTGATGAACCACCAGGAACGTGGTCAAGCGCCCATGGGTTGCTGGTTGCACCAACATATGAGCTTTCTGAAGTTGAACCCATGGCAAACTCGTCCATGTTCACTTTACCTAAAGTGACCAGACCAGCTGCTTTAGTTTTTTCCACAACAGTTGCATCGTAAGGAGAGATGAAGTTATCAAGAATTTTTGAACCAGCAGTCGTTTTAATGCCTTTGGTACAAAAAATATCTTTATGAGCAAGAGGAATACCCGTTAAAGCAGTTGCATTGCCTGCTTTTAATGCGGCATCAGCAGCGTCTGCTTCAGCGAGCGCCTGTTCAGGTGTAACCGTCACATAGCTTTTAACTTGTGAATCGAGTTTCGCAATACGTTGCAAATAATGTTCAGTCAGTTCGCGAGATGAAAACTTCGCTTGGCTTAAGCCCTCAGCAAGTTCACGAATTGATAAGCGATGTAAATCAGTCATGATTAAAATTTCTTTACATTCAAAATAGGGAAGATGGGTTAATTGAGTGAAAGTTATTCAATCACGCGAGGAACAAGATACAAACCATCTTGAGTTGCTGGTGCAACTGCTTGGTACTCATCTCGATGATTGCTTTCAGTTACCACATCAGCACGTAAAGGTTGAGGATTATCAAAAGGACTTTTTAAAGGTTCTACGCCTTCAGTATCAATGCCTTTTAAGGTTTCCATCATGCCTAAAATTTTATTTAGACTTTGAGCATATTCAGCAGATTGCGTATCATTGAGCGACAATCGAGCAAGATTGGCGATTGCTGAAACTGTTTGTGCATTTAAATCTGCTGAATGCTGTGCATCCGATGTAGACATAACATCACCTAATCAGTATTAAAAATTTTCAAAATATCGTGCGTTATAATAAGCGATTGACTTGTTCAAATCATCACATTTAGTTTAAAGTTGCCACCTTGCATCCACATGAAAGTTTAACTGAGAACGAACCGTGATTCTAAAACGACTAATTGGCTTGTTTTCGCCGGATCTAGCCATTGATTTAGGTACAGCAAATACACTTATTTATGCACCAGGCCGCGGCATTATATTAAATGAACCAACAGTTGTGGCAATTCGTCACAGTGGTTCACAAAAAATTGTTGCTGCAGTAGGGCTGGACGCGAAACAAATGTTAGGCCGTACACCTGCGAATATTTCTGCAATTCGTCCAATGAAAGACGGTGTAATTGCGGATTTTGAAGTGACTGAAACCATGTTAAATCAGTTTATTGGTAAAGTTCACGAAAAACGTTTGTTCCCACCTGCACCTCGTGTGGTTGTATGTGTACCATGTAAATCAACTTTGGTCGAGCGTCGTGCGATTCGTGAAGCAGTATTTAATGCTGGTGCACGTGATGTTCGTTTGATTGAAGAGCCTATGGCTGCTGCAATTGGCGCAGGTATGCCAGTTGAACAAGCGTGTGGTTCTATGGTTGTGGATGTTGGTGGTGGTACAACAGAAATTGCAATTATTTCATTGCAAGGTTGTGTCTATGCTGACTCTTTACGCATCGGTGGTGATGTTTTTGATGAGCAAATCATCAATTATGTTCGTAAAGCTCATGGTTGCGTGATTGGTGAAACCACAGCAGAAATTATTAAAAAAGAAGTAGGTATGGCTGTTTCTGATGGCACAACATTAGAAATCGAAGTACGTGGCCGTAACCTTGCAGAAGGTGTACCTCGTGCGATTACTGTAACTTCTGACGAAATTACTCAAGCAATCTCTGATCCGTTACAAAACATTGTAAGCGCAGTAAAATCAGCACTTGAGCAAACTCCTCCAGAGCTTTCTTCTGATATCGCCGAGCGTGGTATTGTGTTGACAGGTGGTGGTGCGTTACTTCGTAACCTCGATAAATTGTTAGCTCAAGAAACTGGTTTACCAGTTGTGGTTGCTGAAGATCCTCTTACTTGTGTTACCCGTGGTGGTGGTAAAGTATTGGAGTTCTTTGACAATCCGAACCATGACATGCTTTTTGTTGGTTAAGTTTAAGGATTAGGCGGTGCAACCGAATATTTTTTCAAGACAGCCGCCATCTTTCCGCTCGTTTATTATTGCGGTCATTACATGCTTGGTTGTGCTATTTTTTGATTGGCGCATGCCGTATGTGATTCAGCCAGCAAGGGATGTCTTGTACGCTGCATATAACCCAATTTATGCATTGGCCAGTTATCCAGTACTGTCGAGAGAATGGCTGAATCAGCAAACAAAATCTGAAGCACAACTGCGTCGTGAAAATACTGCGATGCAGGCTGAACTTTTACAAGCTCAAGTCCGTTTACAGAAGCTTTCTGAACTATCTGCTGAAAATACCCGTTTGCGAGGTCTCCTTGATACTCCATTAATTATTGATGGACGTATGGAGATTGCAGAAGTGATCGGGACAGATGCAGATCCATTGCGTCATATCATCATTGTTAACCGTGGCTCTATGGACCATTTAAAGGTCGGTCAAACTGTTCTGGATGATAAGGGGATTATGGGGCAGATCATTAATGTATATCCTCATAGCTCACGTGTAATGTTGTTATCAGATAAAGAACATTCACTTTCGGTACGTCTTGAACGCACTGGAATGCGGGCAATTGTTTCTGGTACAGGTGATTTGGGTCGTTTGAAAATGGAATATGTGCCGACTAGTGCGAATATTCAAGTGGGCGATAAAGTGTTTAGCTCAGGTTTGGGTGAACATTTCCCAGCAGGGTACGCAGTAGGTACGGTTGCCAAAATCAAACGTCATAACTCAGGTGAGTTTGCGGAAATTGATGTAACACCAGCAGCGCAATTAGCAACAGGACACCATGTAGTTGTACTTTTTTCGGATTCATTAGCAAAGGAGCAGCCATATGCCAATCGCTAAACTGAAACGAGAAAAGCGCAAAGATCCATTATGGGGGATTATTATCTCCGTTATCGTGGGTTCTGTGCTCATGGTTTACCCGCTGTCCTACGATATTTCAGGTTGGCGCCCATTATTCATGTTGATGATTATGCTGTTTTGGGTGGTATGTCAGCCAACGTGGTGTGGGGTCTGGTTTGCATTTGGAATGGGGATTTTTACAGACTTATTGCTTGATGCGCCTTTGGGCCTCAATGCCCTAAGTTTTGTAATTATGACTTTTCTTACCCGTTTTTTAATTCGTGAACGCCGTATCTTAACCTTTGGTAATTTATGGACGATTGCAACTCTGGTCATTATTGCTCATTTAGCGTTTATGTGGGTAACCCAGACCATGGGGGGAATTCATTTTTCGATTGCTAGGCACTGGCAACCATTAATGACAAGTATCATCACTTGGCCAATCGTCTATTATTGTTTGGCAAAATGGCGAATATAGTTTTAGCATCTAGCTCTCCTCGTCGGAAGGAGTTGTTACAACAACTGGGTTTGGATTTTGAAATCTATAGCCCTGATATTGACGAATCTGTTCATGAGAATGAACTCGTTCATCAGTATGTTGAACGTTTAGCTAGAGAAAAAGCGCAAGCTGTATTAAAACTTTTTCCAGAAGCAATTGTTATTGCTGCCGATACAAGTCTAGGGCTGGATGGCCAAATAATTGGTAAGCCTGAATCGAAAAGCCATGCTTTTGAAATATGGAAACAATTATCTGGGCGTTGGCATGACGTGTTTTCTGGAATATGTGTTGCTACTCAACAACAAATGTTGAGTCAGGTTGTACAGACACAAGTTGAGTTCCAACATCTGACTACGCAAGATATGGAAGATTATTGGACCACAGGAGAGCCTGTTGGGAAGGCCGGTGGATATGCAATTCAAGGGATTGCTTCTCAATATATTCCCCAAATTCAAGGAAGTTATAGTAATGTGGTAGGACTTCCTTTATACGAATTTGCACAGTTATTAAAAAGAGTAAAGACATAAGGGGTTGTTATCATTCTTAATTGAATAGCATTGTCGATGAACACTAGACAAAGTTAAAGTTAACAGCTTCTCTGACTCTTTAATAAAAATTTTATAATGCTTTGAGTTTATGTATGTCAGAAGAATTACTTATTAATGTCACGCCTATGGAGTGTCGGGTGGCATTAATCGAAAATGGAACTGTTAATGAGCTGTATGTCGAGCGTACAGTCAAGCGCGGTCTAGTCGGCAATATTTACAAGGGTAAAGTCGTGCGAGTGCTTCCGGGCATGCAAGCAGCTTTTGTTGATATCGGTTTATCCCGAACAGCCTTTTTACATATCAATGATATGGTTTGGCCTCGTTCACAGCCCACCCCAAACGTTTTTGAACTCTTACATCCCGGTCAAACCCTGACCGTTCAAGTCATGAAAGATATGTTAGGAACGAAAGGGGCACGTCTGAGTACAGATCTTTCAATTCCTTCTCGTTATCTGGTTCTCATGCCATATGGTAACCATATTGGTGTATCGCAGCGTATTGAGTCCGAAGAAGAGCGAGATCGACTACGTAATATTATCGAAAGTATTCAATCTGAACATAATCTGCCGGGTAGCGTGATTGTACGTACAGCTGCCGAAGGTGTGGATGAGGCAGAAATTGCACGGGATATGTGCTATCTGAGTAAATTATGGGAATACATCCAACGTAAGCAGATTGATGTTGCAGTTCCTTCCTTAATTTTTGAAGAGCTTCCATTACCTCAGCGTATTATTCGAGATTTAGCAAGCGAAGAGACTGCAAAGATTTATGTCGATTCGAGAGAAATTCATGCCAAGCTTCTTGAGTTTGTTGAAGAATTTGTTCCGAATATGCAAAGTCGACTCATTCATTATCCGGGTGAGCGACCGCTATTTGATCTCTATAACGTTGAAGAAGATATCCAGAAAGCCCTTCAAACACGCGTTGCTTTGAAATCGGGTGGTTATCTGATGATTGACCAGACTGAAGCCATGACGACAATTGACGTTAATACTGGCTCATATGTTGGCGGTCGTAGTCTTGAAGACACCGTTTTTAAAACCAATATGGAAGCGACTCAAGTCATTGCACGTCAACTTAGACTGCGTAATTTGGGTGGTATTCTCATTATTGATTTTATTGACATGCAAGAGGCAACTCACCGTGAAGAGGTGATGCGTCAGTTTGAAAAAATGCTTGAGCGTGATCACGCCAAGACCAAAATCACTCAGGTATCAGAACTTGGTCTGGTCGAAATGACGCGTAAACGAACACGGGAATCGTTAGAACATTTGTTGTGTGAGTCGTGTCCAACGTGCCAAGGACGTGGTTTTGTCAAAACAGCAGAGACAGTGTGTTACGAAATATTTCGTGAGATATTACGATATACCCGCGCATTTGAGTCAACGAGTGGCTTTACTGTTGTTGCTCACCCTTCTGTGATTGACCGATTATTAACAGCAGAAGCACCCGCAGTGGCTGATTTAGAGCATTTTATTAACCGTGTCATTAAATTTCAGGTCGAAAATTTATATACGCAAGAGCAATACGATATCATTTTAAGTTAAAGTTGTAACAAGATATCGCTTAATCCTTGTTACAACTGAAATTTTACTTTCATTCATGAATTTTAAATACTACTTACATACAGTAGCCCTAGACGTTCTCCCTATTTAACGTCTTAGCAAACAATAAGAGGTATAACCCATGAATGTAAGTGAAAACTTAATTAGCAACGGTCTTAAACATGTTTTAGAAAGCACGCCAGTAAATAGCTGCTATATGTTGAATGACCAAGGTAAAGAAGTACCGATCACAACTGCAATGATTCGTTCAGTATGTCATCAGTTGCTTAACCAGTGCCGCACAATCAAAAAATAAGGGGCCAATTCAAAGCCCCTTAACTTTTCTAACTTGCTGAATGATGTTTCAGTTGTTTCTCTGCAATAATTTCTTCAAAACGTTGAATCTCATCTTCTAAATGAGTCAAAAGGTTTTGCATTTTTGGTAAAGCATTTCGACAAGCTGTTAATCCCACTTCAAGCTTATCTAAATAACTGGTCATGGTAATATTTAAAGCTTGTCCATCCATGACAATTGAAGCAGGGTAGAGAGCATCTAATTTCGCGCCATTCCAATAAAGTGGTTCACGTGGCCCTGGTACATTGGAAATCACTAAATTGAACGCCTGACGCTTAGGAAGCATTCCTGACATGATGTTTAATCCTGCTGGACCATAAACAACCGCGCTATAGTTTAAAATTTCATTAGCAGTCATACGGCTAAAGCGTTGCTTTGAGTTTTGCATGCTGCGACGAATAATTTCTAGACGTTCTAACGGTTGGTCTTTATGAGTCCCTAAATTTGCCAGAATCATAGTAATCCGGTTACTCATATCAGAATCATCTGTGCGCAATGAAGCTGGAACCATGGCAATGAGTGGCTTTTTAGGTAAGCTATTTTGACTAATCAAATATTCACGTAAAGCACCAGAACATACTGCTAGTACAACATCGTTAATCGTTACACCTAATGCTTTTGAAATTTTTCTAAGGCGGCTCAATTCAAAGGATTGGGCAGCAAAACGACGTGAAGCACTTACTCTTTGGTTCAAAATCGAAACTGGCGCCTGAAAGGTAGAAACATAATCAGGATTTTTGCCCATTTCTTTAAATATAGTCTGAGATAACTCTTGCATGACTTTAGGAGCTATATCAAGTTGAGATTTAATGCCTCCTAAAATACTCTTAATTTTACTTGTACTTGGAGTAGGCACTTTTAGGCGTTTAGTTCTTTTGCTCTCAACACACCATAAAGGAACTACGTGTTTCTCTTCTGGTGTCTTTGAAAGTGATTTCTCGATCAAACGCATACCCGCAACGCCATCAACCATTGCATGATGGATTTTAAAATACATGGCAAAACGGTTGCCTTCGATTCCTTCAATAATGTCACAGGTCCAAAGCGGCTTGGCACGGTCAATTAATGAGCTGTGTTGTTGTGAGATATAAACCAGAAGTTCACGGATGCGCCCAGGATGAGGCAAAGCAATGTGGCGAAAGTGATGATCGATATCGAACTCTTCATCCTCATCCCAAAATAGACCATTTAAACGGTTATTGAAGGGAGGAATAGGAATGCTTTTTGAGCGTTTAATATCTACTACTAAATCATGTACAAAGGTTTCAGGTGCATTTTCAGGAATTTCAAATAAAAATAATCCACCGACATGCATGGGTTGCTGTCTTTTTTCAAGTGACAGAAAAATGAAATCAATTGGGTGTAATGGACGCATAAATCATTGTGCCTCATGCATTTTTCTAAGAAGCCCTTATCTGAGCTCTTATTAGAATTATAGAACCGTAAAATTAAGTATATAGCGTTTAGAGTAGAGAAAATATGACTTTGTGTACGGAACATGACATAAAAAAAACCACTGATTTGCCAGTGGTTTTTTGATATCAAATTACTTTTTCATGTTGCCTGCATGTAATCCGCACTCTTTTTGAGTCGCTTCTTCCCACCACCAGCGTCCTTCACGCTCATGTTGATTTGGTAATACAGCTCGTGTACATGGTTCACAGCCAATAGAAACAAAACCACGTTCGTGTAGAGGGTTATATGGAATTTCCATCATACGGATGTAACTCCATACTTCGGCACTTGTCCAATTCGCTAGAGGATTATATTTAATAAGTTGCTTATCTGGACCAGAGAAGCCAGCATCAGCTTGTACTACTGGAATTTCTGTACGTGTACCAGGACTTTGGTCTTTACGTTGGCCAGTAATCCAGCCATCTAAAGTTGCAAGTTTTTTACGTAAAGGCTGAACTTTTCGGATACCACAACATTCCTGATGGCCATCCGTAAAAAAGCTGAATAACCCTTTTTCATTTACCATGTTTTGAACAGCTTCAGATTCAGGAAAGCAGATTTCGATATTAATATTGTAGTGTTTACGGACAGTTTCAATAAATTGATACGTTTCAGCATGTAGTCGGCCCGTGTCGAGACTAAAGACACGAAAAGGCTTACCCAAACGTGAAGCAATATCAATTAAGACAACGTCTTCTGCTCCCGAAAAAGAAATCGCAATTTCACCTTGTTGGCTTAAGGCAAGTTCTAAAATTTCCCGAGGGCTTTTGGTTGCATATTCAGCAGCAAGAGCATCTACGATATCAATAGTCGGAATAACGGTCATGTGTGTTCCTGGCAAAAGGCTTGGGCGCATTGAGTTATGAAAAATATTCTAAAGGATAGTTGATAAACTGCTTAGCACTTTAATTTCGATCCTTATGAATAAAATTGATTTGATCAATAACAACGCAAAACTGAAAATCTTAATGGTATGATACAGCAATTTTTAACCAACGTTGGAAGCATTCATGGAAATCGTATGCCTAGATCTTGAAGGGGTTTTAGTTCCTGAAATCTGGATCAATTTCGCTAAAAAAACAGGGATTAAAGAACTCGAGGCTACAACTCGTGATATTCCGGATTATGATGTTTTAATGACTCAGCGTCTTAATATTTTAAAACAACACGGTCTAGGCTTAAATGATATTCAAGAAGTCATTGCTGAGATGGGGCCTTTACCAGGTGCAAAAGAATTTGTTGAATGGGTGAGTACTCATTTTCAGCTAGTGATTCTGTCAGATACTTTTTATGAGTTTGCGCATCCTTTAATGAAGCAATTGGGTTGGCCAACAATTTTCTGTCATAAGCTAGAGACAGATGAAGAAGGAATGATTACAGCTTATAAGCTACGTCAACCAGATCAAAAACGTGAGTCTGTTAAGGCACTACATGGCTTAAATTTTCGTGTAATCGCTGCTGGTGATTCATATAACGATACAACGATGCTAGGCGAAGCTGACCATGGTTTCTTGTTTGATGCACCTGCAAACGTAATTGCTGAATTTCCACAGTTTCCAGCTATCCACGGATATGATGCCTTAAAAGAAGCAATCCGTTCAGTTTCAAAGCGTAGCATTCCAGCGTAAGAAATAAATAATAAAAAAGGCGCTTAAAGCGCCTTTTTTATATGAATAGTTTTGAAACTTAGAATTTATAACCAAGTTTTAAACCGTAAGCGATTGCATTGTTGTCAGAGAACTCTGCAAGATATTGGTCACTACCAGCTTGTGCACCAGTTTGAGCCTTAGCATCGCCTAACCAGAAGTATTTTACGCCACCAGCAATAAAGGTTTGTGGAGTAGGGCTATATTGAAGACCTAAACCTACGTTCCAGTAACCTTCAGTTGGGCCTAGAGTTGTGATTGGGTCACCAGCACCAGAGTCCCAACCTACAGAAACGTTACCCGCCCATTTGTCGTTAAGTTTTCGACCAACACCTGTAGTCACTGTCCATTGGTCATCTGCATAGCTAACTAAATCGAAACCATTTGGACGGTTAACAATAGGTAGTTGCCCTACAACTTTTGATAGTTGCCCAAATTTGTATGGTTGAACAGAGAAATCTTTCCAGTTCACCCAACGTATGTTAGCAAAGGCAACAGTGTCAGCCATGATTCCTGTTTGAAAATCAAAGTTAACTGATTGAGGTGTGGTAATTGTGGTATCTGCTGAGCTATTTTTAATTGCATCGGCAGCTGCACCTTGCCCTAATAATGAAAGAGCGGGAAGAGTAGGCAAGTTTTCACGGATATTTACATCATGGTCAACTTCAGAACGATACGTTAAAGAGGCTTTTAATGCAATTTCTGGAATTTGATAAGCAAAACCTGCTAACCAACCCACACCCCCAGTTTCTTTAATATCTGCATCATAGCCATTATAAATACTATAAGCTTGTCCACGAAGACTGATGTTCCCCTTAATTGTCTGGTATACACCACCAGCATAAAGATTCCAGTTTTTATTTGGTTGGAAACCAAATACCATTGCTAGGTTCTGGGTATCAACTTCAACTTTTGTGCCACCCTTGCCAAGCAAACCATTAATGTTATTTATTCCAGCATCTACTGTTTTTGTGACACCTTCTGTGATTTTTTGCATCGCTGCAGTATTCGCTTGAATAGCTGCTTTTGCTTGATCAATATTAGCCCCAGGTAGAGCGCCAGAATCTAGCAGCTTTTGTGCTGCATCTGTAACTTGAGTGTTAATTCCGTTTGTAATAGTTTGCTGGCGAATAACTGCTAAAGCAGCCGGAGCTAGAATTGTATTAGAAGAGTCTGAAACGAATACATTTTGACCCTTATATTCTGCATCTGCACCAAATGGTTGATCATAAAGTAAACCAAATGAGAATTTATCGTTGATTTGTAGTTTTAATGCTGCATTAGGGAAATAATAATCCTCACCCATATCAGCAATATCACGGCGAGTTGCGCTTGATCCTGCTTCTTTACCCGATACATCTGGGTCTAGAGCAGTGATACCAGCTTCAAAGTAGTTTCCTGGCTGCAAAAATGCAGACATTGATTGTCCAGAGCGATCCAATGCTGCTGCAAAAACCCCAGTTGCAGGCAGCGTTGCTAAAATCATTGCAGTGCTCAGATGTTTTAATTTCATTTTAATCTTTCCTTGAACTTCAAGACATTTTTTTAAAAGTAACAGAGTTAAACCGTTTAAACTGTGTTGCCTTCAAAGCCTTTAATTACAACTTATAAAAGCTTTGATAACTCCATGTAACAAAAATAGCATAATTACAATAAGAGTAAATCTGTTATATGAACTGAACAGTACTCATTTTTTATACAAATAAGGTCAATAATGGATGAAATATGAAGGAATATTTTCATTGGTAAATTATTTTAATTAATTGATATTTATATTTTTAATCTATTAGTAAAGTGGTTTGTTTTAGTGACATTTTTATCGCAAATCTAAGAAAAATGGTCAAAGATTTTTTTGTAAAAATATGAGTTAAGTGATTATGGAATGAGTATTAGTTGTCATTTTTACTTGATAAGTCTAGTTTCTCTACATCTGTATATTATTGATTCAGTTTTATATTCTAAATTTTTAGGAAAAAATCTCCCTTTATTTTTTTACCATTTGATCTATTTTTTAGGCGATTTAATTTTACATTTGAGCGTCTGTAATTTAAAGAATAACCGAAAATAAAAACTAACTTTCGGTTGTCCTATTTTTTAGATTTAAAACATACCACTAGAGGGGATACAGTCTGTCATCAAACTCTTCAAGTTTTGTAAACTTTAATGGTTCTAGTTGGTCCAGGTGAGTGAGATAAGTTACATAGTCTTCGAGGAGAGTTTCTCTGGCTTCTTGGCTAATATAAGGTACATGGTAGGCAGTGAATGGCGGTAGAACTTCAAAACCAGCATATGCCAAAGTACCGCGTTGGATTGGGGATAGATAATGTTCGATTGGACCGTGAATAGCGTTTTCCCCAAACATGTGTGTTCTACCACCGAGTGTTAAACACAACATAGCTTTTTTACCAGTCATTCCGCCGTGGTTATAAAAGCGTTTTCCACCGTAAAAGAGCCCTGAAACAAATACACGATCAATCCAGCCTTTTAAAATTGCTGGTACAGAGGTCCAGTAAAGTGGGAAATTTAAAATGACTAAATCAGCTTTTTTTACCTTTTCAATTTCTACCTGAATATCCGGAGCTAGAAGTTGATTTTTACTGGCATTCCTTTGTTCTAGAGCATAGTTAAAATAGTCAGGCTGATTGAGCTCTAAAAAATCCTCTTTGGATGCAATGGGGTTAAATTGCATGGCATATAAGTCTGAAACCTCTACGCGATGTCCCAATTTTTCTAAGGTTTGCTTTGCTATACTTTTTAGAGCGGTGGTAAAAGATTGTGGTTCTGGATGGGCATGGACAATCAGGATATTCATAGGGGCACCTGTGTTTTTCAGAAATTGTACTGTTTAGTGCAATTAAGCGGATTTTGCTTTGAATGACTATGCCTGAATTTAAAAGCATGGCATAGTTCATGAACTGACAGTTTTTACCATTTCGCGCCATTTATTTTGCTCAATGGGTTACTCATGAATCCAGAATTACCCGGAACTTATATTAACTTAATCGTCGAGACTGTTAAGCGGTGGGGTGTCTCTTATGAGCAGCTTTTAGATGGAAGCGGCATAACAGTAGATCAATTAAAAAAACCATATTGGTATGTTGAGTTTAATACCTTAAATCAGCTCATTGAGCGGGCCATCGAGTTGTGCAAAGAGCCTGCATTAGCGGGGTATTTGGCTTTAGAAATGACTGCTTCATGTTATGGTTCAGTCGGAATGGCTGCCATAGTTTCTCCAAATTTAGGGGAAGCCTTGAAAATACTTGAACAGTTCATTGGGTCACGTTGCGAGGTTTTTAAACCAGAAGTAAAACAAGAAAATAATTATGCATATTGGTTCATTCATCAGCCTGTAAAGGAATTTCAGTTGAGTCCAAATGCCAATATTTTTTTATTGGTAGGCTTTGTTCAAATTGCAAAAAATTTAACAGGCTTATCCAATTTAGGGAAAGTTGAATTACAAATGCCAGAACCGACAGGTTTTGCCAAAATAAGTAGTCAACTGGCAGTCACTTGTTTATTTAATCAAAAACGCAACAGTTGGATATTTTCAAAAGACTATTTAGCGCAGCCTGTATTAACGGCAGACTCGATGTTGGCGCCTTTGCTAAACGCACAATGCAAGCGAGATATAGAAAAATTAAAGTTACACAGTGGTTGGAAAGGGCAAGTCAAACAAGTTGCTGAAAAATTACTTGTAAATGGCGAGATTGAGACATTAAAGATAGGGCAACTGGCTCAAGTCATGAATATTTCAGAACGAACTTTGCAACGATATTTAGCCATTGAAAATACAAGTTTTACCATCTTGGTTGACTCACTTAAAAAGCAACATGCCCAGAAACTTTTAGCTCAAAATAACATGTCGATTGAAAAAGTAGCTTTAACTTTAGGTTATGCCGAGACTTCTCATTTTACCCGTGCGTTTAAGCGTTGGATGGGAGTCACACCCAAGTTTTTTCAGACCCACAGCAAAATGGATGAACTGAGTTCACATTTGGGTTAGAGAGGCCACTGATTTAATTGCATGGCCTCTAAATCTGATTCGAGAGCTTTAAGCCGTTCGTTCTGGCTTAGATGAGAGTGATTCAATCACTTCAAAATAGCTAGGTGGTGCTGGGACATGTCCGCGGTCTCTCAATAGACGATGCATACGTGGTAGTTTGAAGTAGGGCACCGAAGCCATTAAATGGTGTTCCATGTGGTAATTGACATGAATAGGGGCCACAAAGCTTCTAGCAATCCAACCTGCACGTGTTGTACGGGTATTGGTTAAAGCGGTATTGCTCGTTTGCATTCCTGCATGTTCGGCCATTGAGCGAATTCTTAAAAATAATGGAAATGGAGTTAAATAAGCTAAAGGCCATAACCAATAAAACCGTTGTTGACCAAAAGCTTTTAAAACCGCATAGAGTGCTACATTGGTTGCAATGGCTCCACTACTGTTTTTTATAATACTTTTTGCATAATCAACAAGATGTTTATTGCTGCGGTCTAACCAGATCTGATCATTTGCAACAGTCCATTTCATTAAATCGAGATCCATTAACACTCGACCAAAGCTAAACTTTAATCCAGTCATACCTGTTAAGTCCCGTAAGAATTTACGGGCAAGAGATTTTTTGCTTACGGGAAAATCCGACACTAACGAAAGATCAGGATCATCTGGGGTAGAGGTTTTTGCATGATGGCGAACGTGATGTTGACGGTACTTGTGTAGATCATTCCAGATTGGGCGGGCGCATAGCCATTCGCCTACAAAGTCATTTATTTTTTTATTTTTAAATAAGCTTTTATGGGATGCATCATGCATCAGAATTGCTAGGCATAACTGGCGACCCGCCAATATAGCCAAGGCAAGCATACAAGCAAGTAATTTGCCCCAGCTAGGTAAGTAATCCCACATCATGATTAAGCTAGCAAATGTTCCTCCAATAACAGCCCACGTACTTGCAACAGCCCAAGCGCCGTATGCATCTGAAGGCTCTGTGAGTTCTTGTATTTCTTCTCTGCTAAATAGATCGGTAACACTCACCTGTGTATTCATTTTTATTCTCCCAAATCAGATTTTGGTATTCATATTTTATATTACCAATATAATCATAAAATTTTAAAAGTTGTAATATTTGTTTGTAAAAAAATAAATCGTTCTTTAATGTGTTAATTCATTTTCATAAAGTTTTTGCCACAGCTTTTGTCCAATCGAGTCTAGCTGTTGTACATTTTGAGCAAACTGATTGCGGGCATGTTCGTTAACAAAGGGAGAGGGTAGTAAAGGATCATTCATTAATAAAGTAATGGTTTCTCGCCCTAGTAACAATGCTTGAGCTGCAGCGTCATTGAGCGATAATTTTTCATATTTTAAAAGCCATTGCTGAATATCTTGGCTATAGTTTTTGTAGTTTAATTCGAGCTGTTGGGTATCCCATAAAGAAGCAATCAACTGAAGGCTTTTTGAATCAAACTGTTGAATAACACAAATTTTTGTTTCACTTTCAAGGCCTGCTAAAACAAGTTCTTCACATGTTTTTTCGAAACTATAGGCCAAATTGTCAGGTCGAATATAAATACCAGTTTCGAGTTCTTTAAAGCCAAATTGACGTAATGCTCGTTCTCTCTTTTTTAAAGCGGTGCGATCTATGCGACCTAATGTGCCTGTAAATACTGCAAGATAATGCTGTTGCCATTCTTTGGTTTGTTTAATGCCATTTTTGCGGTTCAAAATGATTTTTGCCCATTCTTTGGTTGATGGCGAAAGTTGATAAATACCGCGCTCGACACTTTCTATCATGCCTTCATTTAATAGCCGAGTCGTCGCAACTCGAATTCCATTTTCACTCATATTAAAGAGTTTGGCGGCAATTAATATCTGTTTGATGGTGAGTTGAGGATAGGCTGAGGAAAGAAACAAATCGATAATAAGATGGCGTGCATTAATTTTAGTATTTTTCATTCAGATAGAATTTTTGATATGAGCTGCATTTAATCACAATAATATCATGTTTTTTTAAGAGCTTTTTAAGATGATTTTGTAGAGTAAGAGGCGGCAAAAAAGTTTTATCTATAACAAGAGAAATTTTGGCAGTTCTTTACCAAGTTTTATCTTTTTACGATAGTTAACCCAAGTTTGTCATCATGATGTGATACATTATCGCACTTTAAATAAACTGCCTTTAACTAGGGGCAATAACCACAAACGTTAGAAATGATCTGATATTGAACATGTGTTAAGTCAAATTTGAGGCTTACCAATTGCGATAAAACAAATTTTAGATCGTTCTAGTGATTAACTTTCTTTGAGCAAGTTATGGAAAATTTTGAAGTTATAAAAGCACTGTTTCTAGGCTTTGTTGAAGGCTTAACTGAGTTTTTACCCATCTCGAGTACAGGCCATCTGATTTTATTTGGTCATATTATCGATTTCCATTCAGACGGTGGACGTGTATTTGAGGTCGTAATCCAGTTAGGTGCTATTTTGGCAGTGTGCTGGTTATACCGACAAAAAATTATTAATTTGATTAAAGGTTTTTTTAGTGGAGATGTCGAGTCTCGTCATTTCGCCATCAGTGTACTTATTGCATTTTTCCCTGCAGTCATTATTGGTGTTTTGGCCGTCGACTTTATTAAAAGTGTTTTGTTCAGCCCAATTGTCGTTGCTATTGCATTGATTGTTGGTGCTCTCATTATTTTCTGGGTTGAATCTAAGCAGTTTGAACATAAGACAGACGATGCGACCAAAATTACTTTTAAACAAGCACTTTTAGTCGGGCTTGCTCAATGTGTTGCCATGATTCCGGGGACTTCACGTTCAGGTGCAACGATTGTAGGCGGAATGTTTGCGGGCTTATCGCGTAAGGCTGCTACAGAATTTTCTTTCTTCCTAGCAATGCCAACCATGTTGGGCGCAGCAACTTTTGACTTGATCAAAAATGCAGACGTACTTACCGCTGATAATATGATTAATATTGGAGTTGGTTTCGTTGCAGCCTTTATTGCCGCTTTATTTGTTGTAAAAGCATTAGTGCTATTTGTAGAGCGCCATACGTTACGTGTATTTGCATGGTATCGAATTGTATTGGGTGTAATTATTCTGATTGCAGCAATGTTCTTTAATTTATCGGCTTAAAATCTGATGAAGTGAAAAAGCCTAGAATATTCTAGGCTTTTTTATGCCTAAAAATTGATTTGAATTGCCTATTTATACAAAGTAAACGTAAGACACATGTTTTCATTTTAGGTTCATTGTTATATTGATTATTAGATTACCTCTCGCAATAAAACTATGCCGCAAAATCATCTCTCGGAAAATTTGGTCGACGCATTTTTACATTTGGCTCCAGCAGAAGGTCTTTATCCTACTTTTATCTCCAACATCACCTTGATGCGTGTTGATCACTCCACATCCCCTGTTGCAGTGTTGCAAGAACCTTCAATTGTTTTAGTCATACAGGGAGTAAAACGAGGGTATATCGGCAAAGATATTTTTCAATTTCGTCAGGGCAGTGCTTATTCATTTCAATTGCCATTCCCTTTGATTGCGATACAGTAGTTGAAAATAATGAACCAATGTTGGCTATTGCAATAAAATTTGAATCTCAAATGATGGTTGATTTAGTAACTAAACTGGATAAAGAACAACAAGTAGTTATCGAAGACTCTCAGTCAGGTGATTTAAAATTGAGCTGTGGGCTTAGAGTCATTGATATGAACCCAACTATTTCGGAAGTTGCTCTACGATTGCTTAATTTACTTCGCTCTAAACAAGATACTTTTATCTTGGGTGATCAAGTAAAAAGAGAATTGGTTTATCGTGTATTGCAGGCTTCTGAAGGAGAGTTCATAAAAAATTTATCTGCTATGGTAAGTCGAAACGGCGTGATTTATACAATCTGTGAAATTATTCAGCGTGATTATTATCGTAATTTAACGGTTCAAGAGCTGGCGAAACAAGCGGGAATGAGCATATCACTTTTTCACCAAACTTTTAAAAAAGTGACAAATTATTCTCCTTTACAGTACATCAAAATTACTCGACTGCATAAAGCACGTGAGTTGATCATGAACAACAAAATGGGGGTAGCAGAAGCAGCCTATGAAGTTGGTTATGTCAGTGCCTCACAATTTAGTCGAGAATTTAAACGACTGTTTGGAATTCCACCTAAGTCTTCGATTATTTAACTTAGATCAGTGTTTTTAAAATATAAATCAAACATGGAGCATATAAATGACCCTTCCAACCACTATGAAAATTATTGAAATTACCGCTCCAGGTGGACCTGAGGTTCTAAAAGTTCAAGAGGCTAATATTCCAGTCCCTCAAGCAGATGAAGTCTTAATTGAGGTAAAGGCTGCGGGAATTAACCGCCCTGACGTGTTACAGCGTATGGGGCTATATCCGATGCCTAAAGGTGTTACTCAAATACCGGGACTAGAAGTTGCTGGAGTGGTGGTTGCGGTAGGTGACCAAGTGCAACAGTTCAAAGTCGGAGATAAAGTTTGTGCTTTAACAAACGGTGGTGGCTATGCAGAGTACTGTGCAGTTGCTGCGACACAAGTATTACCAATACCTGAAAATTTATCGTTTACTCAAGCCGCTGCTATTCCAGAAACGTTCTTCACAGTTTGGGCCAATCTGTTTGATATTGGTCGTTTAAAGGCAAATGAAACAGCATTGATTCACGGAGGGGCTAGTGGCATTGGCACCACTGCTTTAGCCATTTGCAATGCTTTAGGGATTAAAACTTTTGCTACGGTTGGAAGCGAAGATAAAGTTGAGGCACTCTCTGATTTGACCATAGCAATTAACTATAAAACCCAAGATTTTGAGCAGGAAATTTTAAAACAAACACAAGATCAAGGTGTTGATGTTATTTTGGATATTGTGGGTGGCTCTTATTTCCAGAAAAATTTAAATCTATTAAAACGTGATGGTCGACTTGTCATTATTGGTTTTATGGGGGGGCGAATCGCAAAAGAATTTGATTTACAAAAATTGATTTTAAAGCGTGCCACGATTACGGGTTCAACGATGCGAGCGCGTACTAGCGAAGAAAAAGCACAAATTGCCCAATCTTTGCATGAGCATGTATGGCCATTACTGGCACAAGGTAAGTGTTTACCTCAAATCTATAAAACGTATGCTTTTTCAGATGTACAAAGTGCTCATGCGTGTATGGAGCAGGGTGATCACATCGGAAAGATCGTTTTAGAAATGAACGCATAAAGCTGTAATCACTAAAGCTTAGGTGAACGACAGGTTCGCCTAAACTGAATTTTATAATTTTAAACTCTGCCTATTTCTCTATAAAAATTGCCAAATTCTATTGGCAGATTGCACTAGTTCTATGACTTCACCTATACATTGAGTAAGAAATAAGAATTGGCTCTTAACTTATTATTTCTTTCCATACTGATGAAAAAGGATAGTAACAATGAATACCGCAAATATTGATGATAAAAATCCTACTCCAGATTTGGCTGAAGATAATGCCTTTTTCCCATCACCTTATTCACTGAGTCAATATACTGCTCCAAAAACAGATTACGATGGAACTACATACTCAACGCCGTATACGGGCAGTAAAAAAATCTTAGTGATTGCAACCGATGAACGTTATATTCAAATGCAAAACGGCAAGTTTTTTTCTACAGGGAATCATCCTGTTGAAATGCTTTTACCGATGTTTCATTTAGATAATGCTGGCTTTGAAATTGATGTTGCGACACTTTCAGGTAATCCTGTCAAGCTTGAAATGTGGGCGATGCCAAAGCAAGAACAAGTTGTATTAGACACTTTTCAAAAATATGCAGACAAGTTAAAGAATCCTCTGAAACTCACAGATATTTTAGAAAATGTAGTGGGGGAAAACTCACCTTATGCAGCTGTCTTTATTCCGGGTGGGCATGGTGTATTAGCTAAGATTCCACATAGCCTTGAAGTAAAAAAAGTCCTTAAATGGGCAGTTGAACAAGATAAATTTATTATTACCTTATGTCATGGGCCTGCTGCGTTATTGGCTGCGGCTGTAGACGAAGCGCCTGAAAACTATATTTTCAAAGGGTATCAAATTTGTGTATTCCCTGATGCTTTAGATGCAGGGGCGAATATCGATATTGGCTATATGCCGGGTGCTTTACCTTGGTTAGTCGGTGAAAAGCTTGAAAAACTTGGTGTGGAAATTTTAAATAAGGGTATTACAGGACAATGTCATAGAGACCGTAAATTGTTAACAGGCGATAGTCCACTTGCTTCTAATAAATTAGGCAAACTTGCAGCTGAAACATTGTTGGCTGAAGTGAAGGGTTAAGTACACTGCTTTATTGAAAATATGTGCGCCCTGCGGGACTCGAACCCACGTCGGTCGCTTAGGAGGCAACTGCTCTATCCAGTTAAGCTAAGGGCGCATAATTTTATGATTATAAACAAAAAAGCCACTGTCTAGACAATGGCTTTTTATATTTATTTATTCTTCAGACTTCTGAACAGAATCTAGGTTTTTAGGATTTAAATAGTCAAAAAGTACGAGCATTGCCGTAATCCAAATAGGGATCATCATTACTGACTCTTTGAAGCCTTGAGTCCACATAATATAGAGAACCACAGCAATAAATGCTAAAACTAAGTAATTACTAAAAGGCGACCATAACGCTGGAAAAGATGTCTTAATGTTCGCGTGCTTAACAAAGCGTCTATACTTCAAATGTGTAATTGATATCATTGCCCAGTTTAGAACAAGTGCACCAACAACAACGTACATGAGATGTCCAAGAGCATCTTCAGGTACAAAGTAATTTAAAAGAACACAACCAAAGATTAATAAAGCAGAAAGCAGAACAGCGGGAATAGGAACCCCTTGTTTATTGGTTTTCGCAAAAACTTTTGGCGCATTCCCTTGTTGAGCGAGACTGTAAAGCATACGACTATTTGCAAACATCCCGCTGTTATAAACAGATAGGGCAGCAGTTAAAATAATAAAGTTAAGAAGATGTGCAGCCCAACCAATTCCCATTTGGCTAAAAATCATAACAAATGGACTTTTGTCGAGACCGCCAAGATCTAATTGGTTCCATGGCACTAATGAAAGTAAGATTGCCAGTGAACCGATATAGAAAATCAAGATACGGAAAACGACTTGGTTAATTGCTTTTGGAATAGTTTTTTTCGGATCTTTTGCTTCCGCTGCTGCCATACCAATCAGTTCAATACCACCAAAGGCGAACATCAAGAAAGCCAACATATAGAAGAGGCCGCTAAAGCCATTTGGAAAAAATCCACCATGAGACCAAAGGTTACTAAATGAAATGCTTGAACCTACATCTGCTGTAAATAGCAAATAAAGTCCAAAAACAATCATTGAGATGACCGCAGCAACTTTAATAATAGCGAGCCAGAATTCGGACTCCCCATAAAATTTGACGTTGGTTAAGTTAATTGCAGTAATGACTACAAAGAAAAATAAGACAGAAGTCCACGCTGGAATATGAGGCCACCAATAATTAATATATTTGGCTACCGCGGTGAGTTCACTCATCGCAACCAGAACATAGAGTATCCAATAGTTCCATCCAGTTAAAAATCCGGGAAATTTCCCCCAATATTTATACGCAAAATGGCTGAACGATCCTGCAACAGGTTCTTCAACAATCATTTCTCCCAAGTGACGCATAATCAAAAACGCGATTAAGCCGCCAATGGCATATCCTAAAATAATGGATGGTCCCGCAGATTGAATCACTTGCGCCGAGCCTAAAAATAATCCGGTACCAATTGCTCCACCCATAGCAATTAATTGGATATGTCGATTTTTTAGTCCTCGTTGCAGTGTAGAAGATTCGTTGGTCAAAGGTCTTCACTCACAATGAATAAGTAAATTATTCTAATAGATGGAGTTATTTTAGCCTAGACTACAAATTAATAAGCTGTGACTGAAAAGTAATGTTAAAATATATTTAAAATCATTGGTTTACTTTTAATATTTCAATATAGAGTGAAAAGTGCTCTAAAAAATATAATTTCATATAGACTTTTTTTCTTAGATTTTGCTTAGATTAAGTCATTGCAAGCATATTGCTAAATTCTCAAAATATGCTCGCGTCAATACGATTGATGTATAAAGCAGAGTGCTATCTCTTGGCCTTAAAACAATTTAAGATGAAGAGAAGGGTAAACAAGAATGCTTGTTTTGATATAGAAGAACATAATAGTAAGGATAACAGTTGATATGAGCTCAGTACCGCAAATTAAAATTCCAGCAACTTATATGCGTGGTGGAACCAGTAAAGGTGTCTTTTTTAAGCTTGATGATTTGCCAGAAAAAGCCCAAGTTGCAGGACAAGCACGAGATCAACTCTTACTACGTGTCATTGGTAGCCCGGACCCTTATGGAAAACAAATTGATGGGATGGGGGGAGCCACTTCTAGTACCAGCAAAACTGTTATTCTCGCGAAAAGTACTCAGCCAGAGCATGATGTAGATTATTTATTTGGTCAGGTTTCAATAGATCAACCTTTTGTAGATTGGAGTGGTAACTGCGGAAACTTAACTGCTGCGGTTGGCTCTTTTGCTATTTCAAATGGGTTGGTTGATGCAGAACGTATTCCTGAAAATGGCCTTTGTACTGTTCGAATCTGGCAAAAAAATATTCAAAAAACCATTATTGCTCACGTGCCTATCACCAATGGTCAAGTTCAAGAAACTGGTGATTTTGAGCTGGATGGGGTGACGTTTCCTGCCGCTGAAGTTCAAATTGAGTTTTTAGACCCAGCCGATGATGGCGAAGAAGGCGGCGATATGTTTCCTACAGGCAATGTCGTTGACGAATTAGACGTTCCTGATATTGGTCGTTTCCAAGCGACATTTATTAACGCTGGTATTCCAACCATTTTCTTAAATGCAGAAGATTTGGGTTACCAAGGCACTGAATTACAAGATCATATCAATAGTGATGCGGCAGCACTGGCACGTTTTGAAAAAATTCGCGCATATGGCGCAGTACAGATGGGTTTAATTAAAGATATTTCAGAAGCAGCTGCACGTCAGCACACACCAAAAATTGCTTTTGTTTCTAAACCGAAAAACTATACAGCATCGAGTGGCAAGCCTGTTTCAGAGAGTGATGTTGATTTACTGGTACGTGCTTTGTCGATGGGTAAATTGCACCATGCCATGATGGGAACAGCAGCAGTTGCGATTGGCACTGCTGCTGCCATTCCGGGTACATTGGTGAATTTAGCAGCTGGTGGTGGCGAACGTGAAGCGGTACGTTTTGGGCATCCATCTGGAACATTACGTGTTGGCGCTCAAGCTGAACTTGTTAATGACCAATGGGCGGTTAAAAAAGCCATTATGAGTCGTAGTGCACGTGTGTTAATGGAAGGTTGGGTGCGTGTTCCGGGTGACAGTTTCTAAACTTCCTCTAAATAAAAAGCCTCTCAATGTGTAGAGGCTTTTTTACGGCTGCCTTTAAAAACTCAGCACCCACTTTTCACAGTGAATCGTGTATGATGTAGCGCATGAATGCTTCATTACATTCAATAAAATTTCTCTACTGATTTTATCGAGGCGACTGTGTCATCACTCTCTCAAGTTAATGCGGATGTTTTAAAACAAGCTCAACAACGTATTCAACAAGATTTATTGACGACATTGGCCGCGTTCTCAATTCCAGAGCCTTTAAAAAGTGCAGTACACCATGCAGTTATGCTTGGTGGAAAACGTGTGCGTCCGGCTTTATGTTATGCCACTGCTTCTTTACAGCCAAATCCAAATTTTGCTGCGGCTCGTCGTGCGGCGGTTGCTGTAGAGTTAATTCATTGTTATTCACTAGCGCACGATGATTTGCCTTGTATGGACAATGATTTACTGCGTCGTGGTCAGCCGACTTGTCATGTTGCGTTTGGTGAAGATACTGCTTTGCTTGCAGGTGACATTTTACAATCGATGGCTTTTGAGGTTTTAGGTAGTCGTTTGTTTGATGAACAAGGGCAGGGTACTGATGCCGCGATTGTATTAAAACAAATGCAGATTTTAGCAACTGCCAGCTCTAAAATGGTCTCTGGACAGGTTTTAGATTTACAAGCTGAAGGCAAGCAAATTGCCCAAGACGAACTAGAAAATATCCACCGTAATAAAACTGGTGCGCTCATTCAGGCCGCAATTATGATGGGGGCAGTCACGATATTTTCTGGAACGGATCAAGCAATTCCAAAATTGCGCCAATATGGGCAGACGATTGGACTGGCTTTTCAAGTATTAGACGATATTCTCGATATTACGTCGAGTACTGAAGCTTTGGGTAAAACCGCTGGTAAGGATGAGCAAGTGCAAAAATCGACATACCCAGCCTTAATGGGTCTCGAACAAGCACAGATCTATGCAAAAGAATTGCACGATCAAGCTTTCGAAGCCTTAGCTCATTTTGGTGATAATGCAAAAGAATTAGTTGATATCTCACAATTTCTTTTAGCGCGTACGAACTAATAATATTAAATCAATATTCATAACTTCTATTCATGCGAAATGAATAAAGGAGAAAAAAATGAATGGTGAACAACTCCATCAAAAAGCAATTGAAATTGCGCGTAATCTTCCCTTTAGTCAACAGACTCATCCTTTTGGTCCAGACTATGAAGTTTTTAAAATTTTAGAGAAAATGTTCATGCTGACGGCGGAAGTCGCAGGCGTCAAAATGATTAATGTGAAGTGTGATCCGTATAAGAGTCAGGAATATCAGGAGCTTTATTCATTTATTATTCCGGGTTATCACATGAATAAAAAACACTGGATTTCGATTACACCGCATAAGAACTTAACAAGCGATTTACTGCAAGATTTAATTCATGATTCTTATGATTTAGTCGTAAAGAAATTACCTTTGAAAGATCAGAAAAGATTAAAAAACCAATAATATAAAAAAACGGCGACATGATAGTCACCGTCTTAATTTTAATTACTTATTTGAAGTAATTGAATTAGTTATGTTTTCCCATAATACCGCGAATGGTATTTAAAACATCGGCAGGTAAAACCACAGTTTTAGCATTATTAGATTTCGCCATATCCTGCATTGCTTTTACATATTGTTCACCCAACAGATATGCCACAGGAATCTCTTTATCGCCAACTGCACTAGTCACCATTTCAATTGCACGTTGAGAGGCTTCAGCTAAAACAACTTGAGCTTCAGCATCACGGCGAGAAGCTTCTAAACGACCTTCTGCACTTAAAATAGCAGCCTGTTTTTCACCATCGGCTTTAGTAACAGCCGCACGACGTTGACGTTCTGCGGCAGCTTGCTCTTCCATGGCAGCTTGCATGGTATGAGACGGTTGAATGTCTTGAATCTCAACAGTTTTTAAGGTAATGCCCCAATCTGAAATATCGTCAGAAATAGCAGCTTTTAACTTAGCCTTAATGTGATCTCGTGAAGACAATGCATCATCTAGATCCATTTCACCGACAATAGAACGTAATGATGTTTGTACAAGGTTCTGAATCGCCCATGTATAGTTTTCAATACCGTAAACTGCTTTTTCTGGTGTGGTTAAATTAATATAGGCTACCGCATTCATGAGCAATACAGCATTGTCACGTGTAATCACTTCTTGCGACGGAATATCTAGCACAATATCTTTCGTGGTAATTTTATAAGCCACTTCATCGATATAGGGAATCACAAAATTAAGTCCCGGATTAAGGGTCGTGTGATATTTACCTAAACGTTGGACAATCCATTTGTAGCCCTGAGGAACAATACGAACCCCTTTAAAAATGGTAACACCTACAAAAGCCAAAAAGGCTAAAACAATAATAGTACCGACTGGCATGAAAATACCCTCTCTTTATCTTTAATGTTTATGAAGTACCATGGGTTTGAACAATTAAGTCGTTACCCGAAATGTCAATAACTCTGACACGATCGCCCACTTTAACAGGAGTGGTGCTCCGACAATTCCACTCATCGGCCCCTAAAATAGGCATTGGAAAGCGAACAATAATTTGATCATGGTCTAGACCAGTTTGAATAACCATTCCAATTTGACCAATTGTTGCTTCACGGGGTAAGCCCGCTTTCGTTTTATCAATTGATAAGGGTTTAATAAACTTGAACCAAAGAATGGTGCATAGCACTGATAATACAATCCACAACACAATTTGCGTTGTGAGGCTAATATCTGGAAATAACCAATAGAGAATGCACACCATAATGGCGGCAATACCAAACCAGAGTGCGGCAAAGGCAGGTAGAATCAGTTCAGAAAGAATAAGTAAGATACCCAATACAAACCAGTGCCAAGGTTGTACAACAAATTCCATAAATCTGCTCTTTTATATATCTTTATGATGGGTAAAAGTGACTAATATCACTTTTACCACTGTAGCAGATGATAGGAAATGTGGATAGAAAAAAACCACTTCAATTAGAATTTAGAGCGTGGCGCGGGCTTAAATGCTGCTGGAGATTTTTTGAAGTTTGCAATTGCACCTTCAATTTGACGCATTTGAGCTTGAGCAGCTTTTTCACCTTCTAAAATTGCTTCATTACTGGATTTCAAGTCTAGTGTACCTAAATGACCAACTTTAGGTTTAATTACTACATTCGCTTGCTTGAGTTCTTCATTAATACTTTGTTGGCCCATGATATTAATCGTCTGATCAAGCAATCCCCACATATTGGCTGGGCGATTACCTACTGGACGCGCGGAGATATCAACTGCAATCACAATATCTGCACCCATATCACGAGCTGTTTTTACAGGAATTGGGCTGACTAGGCCGCCATCTACGTATTTTTGATTGCCGATTGTAGCAGGCACGAACACATTAGGAATACTGCAAGAGGCACGTACAGCTTGACCAGCATTACCTTTAATAAAGTCTGCCTTTTGACCATTATCAAGACGAGTTGCCACAGCCGCAAAACGGATTGGGAACTTCTCAATCTGTTTATTGCCAACATTACGGTTCACGTAGTCTTGTAACTTTTGTCCGAGAATAATGCCCTGACGATTAAGGGTTAAATCACGGATATCAGACTCTTGTAATTTCAGAGCCAGACTTTGCAATTGATAAGGTGTTTGCCCACTCGCGTAGATACTTCCAACAAAGCTACCAGCGCTGGTACCCGTTACAATTTTAGGTTTAATTCCATGAGACTCTAAAACCTTGATCACACCAATATGTGAAAATCCTTTTGCTCCACCGCCACCTAAAGCAAGCGCAATGACAGGTTCACGGGCTTTAATTGAGGTAGTCGGCGTTGGTGTTTTGCTAAATTTATCACAGCCAAATAGTGCTAGAGAGATAAATCCAATACTGGCAAATTGAGCAATTTTCATCTTTAAAACAATCTATGTCGAGATAAATTAAGAAGGGCCATAAGACCAGATTCGCTCAATTTTTGCTAGGTTTTTTTCACTAGATTTTGTAAAGGTTCGGCAAGCCAATTGCGATTTTTGGGTGAAATTTTTCCTTCATAGTGGTCAAAAATCTTTTGTAGATCTTCATCATAGTTTCCACTTGGGTCTAAGTGACCTAAGCAGTGAATCGTTTTATGGTCATAATCAAAAGAAAACATCACAATTGGAATATTGGCTTTTGCGGCAATATGGTAAAAACCACTTTTCATTTTTTTTGCTTTTTTACGTGTGCCTTCAGGTGCCATCCCAATCCAGATCTTGTCATATTTTTGAATCGTGGCGATGACTTGTTCAGTTAGTCCATTGGCTGTGTCACGTTTAACTGGAATAACACCAGCCCAATCTAACACCCGTTTAAAAGGTGGTTTAAAAAGGGCATCTTTACCTAATACTGTAATTTGGATACCTAATCCGAAAATCGCAAGAAAGCCATACCATCCATCAATATTGGAAGTATGAGGTGAAATAATTGCTACTGCTTTTGGAAAATTAGGAACTTCACCTTCAATTGTCCAACCTTGCGCTAAAAAAAGTTTTTTAAATAGTGCACGGCTTAATGCAGTGCCGCGTTGAGGTACCAAATGAGGTAAATTAGGGAAATGTTGATCCATATTTTTTAAATTTTAACTTGTCCTTGTTTAATCTTAATCTTTTGAAATATATGCTTCATTGGCAAAATGTAAGAACAACATGACATTTGATGTTATTCCTCATTAAAGAAATAAAAAGTAGGTATATATGTTTCGGCAGCAAAATCTGTATCTTCTGCTATTTTCCTTATATTGGGCACAAGGGTTGCCTGTCGGGTTTATGACCCATGCCTTACCCGTTATTTTAAGGGCGCAAGATGTGTCACTCGCCCATATTGGTGGCTTTGGCTTACTCATGTTGCCTTGGTCAATCAAGATTTTTTGGGCGCCGTGGGTTGATCGACATGCGCTTTCACATTTAGGGCACTACAGCAGCTGGATTTTACCTACTCAGTTTTTGACTGTGGTCGTACTTTGCATTTTGTCTTTTTTCCCCATTCAAGCTTTAGACCAGCCCATTTATCTATTTGCCTTTTTTATTTCACTTCTTTTAATGAACCTAACAGGAGCAACACAAGATATTGCTACCGATGCTTTGGCGGTTAATTTGTTGAAACATGACCAGCAACATTGGGGAAATACATTTCAGGTGATTGGTTCACGACTAGGTTTTATTGTCGGGGGAGGCGCCGTACTCTGGTGCTTAGACTGGTTGACGTGGCAACCCACTTTTTTGCTATTAGCGGCTTTGGTGTTTTTAAACACTTTACCCGTTTTATTATTTAAAGAACCTCGACACACTTCTCATTCAAATAATGAACCTCAACTTAACCAACAAAACTTAGTCATAAAGATTAAGGCCTACTTGAGTTATTTCTCTCAAAATAAAGAGCTCCGCTCTTGGTTGGTTGTACTCATTACTTTTAAAGTAGCAGATGGTTTAGCTGGACCATTACTTAAACCTTTAATGGTTGATATGGGACTAAGTTTTACTCAAATTGGCGTTTATATCACGATGCTCGGTGCTGTAGCGGCACTGGCAGGGGCGGCAATTGCAGGTTGGATGCTTAAATACTTCTCTAGACCTACCACTTTAATTATTTTTTCAGTATTTAAAATTATGAGCTTAGCGGCTTATACCTATTTAGCATATGTGTATGAGCAGAAAATTCAACTCAATGTCTGGGCTATCTATACAGTCAATGCTTTAGAGGATGCATTCTCTGCAATGTTGTTGGTTGTTATGTTGACCTTAGTCATGCACTACAGTCGAAAAGAATATGCGGGTACAGATTTTACCTTTCAGGTTTCAGTCATGGCGACTGTGAGTGGGGGGCTTTATAGTTTGAGTGGTGTGTTTGGAGATGCCTTCGGTTATTTCCATTATTTGATAGCTATTGTCATTATTAGCACTGTTACTTTGCTCCCTATTTCCCTCTGGAAACACGCAAAAATACAAGAAAAATAATGTTAACTAAATGAAATAAAGAAATTTAATACTGCTTAAGCGGTGATCTAAGCTTGATCTAATACCTTTGTCTATGTTTTTAAAAATGTATGTTTTTAGCTATTTAAATGCTCTATTAATTGTGCCATCTTGTTTGGGTAGCAAATGGAAGCTAACTGGAGTAAAAATGGATTTCGTTAACAAGAAAAATCATGTGAATCAATCAAAATGGGTAGAAAAATGTTCAAGTAGATTGGATATTAGCCTAAAGTCTAAAAAAGAATAATGAAATAACGATTTAATCATTCTATAAGATAAGAGAGTTGTGTAGGATTCGTTACAACATGAAGTTAAGGTAAAAATCTGTAAGTCAAAGTATGTTTTTTATGTCTTTGGTTATTGGTTTTGGTCTTGCATAACGTTGAAATTGGTTTTGGTTGCGGTAATAAAATTAATGTAACCAAAGTGGAGGAGAGTTGATTTTTTAGCCCCTAATTTAATGGCGTAAATCAACTTGGCATGGATAGGCAACATAAAATATATTTTTGGAGTTTTTGATGGATCTATTCCTTAATCGTAAATCTTTCGTTGTTAAAAGTTTAGCTCTTACAGTTACAGCTTTAATGATGAGTGGGGCACATGCTGCGACTTCCGACAAAGCGGAAATTCAACAGCTTCGTAAAGAAGTTGAAGCTTTAAAAGCTTTAATTCAACAACAAAGCCAAGTGCAGCAACAACAGCAGCAAGTACAGCAACAACAGCAAGTACAGTTAGCTGAAGTTAAGGCACAACCTGTTGCTGCACCAGTTTCACCTTTAGCATCATTAAAATCTAAAGCTGGCGCTGATGTGAACCTATATGGTTATGTTCGTGGGGATGCTAACTATATTATTGAAGGTGCGGATAACGACTTTGGTGATGTAAGTAAGTCAACTGGCGAAGCAAAAGATAAATTGCGTGCAACAGCTAAAACGACACGTCTTGGTTTAGATTTTACTGCTCCAGTAAGCAATGCCAAAGTTGGTGGTAAAATTGAATTAGACTTTGCAAGTAGTGACAATAGCAAATCTGAAAACGTACGTATTCGTCATGCTTACTTAACTTATAACAACTGGTTGTTTGGTCAAACAACGTCTAACTTCTTGTCTAACCATGCGCCAGAAATGATCGACTTCTCGACAAACATTGGTGGTGGTACGACACGTATTCCACAAGTACGTTATAACTATAAATTAGCTCCTGCAACTCAGCTATTTGTTTCAGCAGAAGAAGGTAATAGCTCAGCAACAGGTGACTCAGTTAAATACAGATTACCTGTATTAACTGCTAAAATCACTCAAGGCTATGCTGCAGGTAATGGTAATGCTTCTGCTCGTGCTTTCGTTGAAAGTTACAAATCTGGAGCTGGAGATGATCAAACTGGTTGGGGTGTTGCTGCAGGTACCGACTTTAAAGTATCAGATCCTTTAAAATTATTTGCTGATGCTTCTTATGTTGTAGGTAACAGCAACTACTTATATGGTAGTAATTCTGCTTATACTTTAGTTAATGATAATATTGAACAAAATGAATTTGTAGCAGTACAAGTAGGTGGAACTTATAAGATTTTACCTAACTTACGCGCTACTTTAGCGTATGGTGCACAATTCGCTGATGACGGTACTGATTATGCAAAAGCATATACAGCTGGTAATGAAAAAGTTCAACAAGCATGGCTTAACGTAATTTACACACCAGTTAAACCAATTGACTTAGGTATTGAATATGTCAATGGTAAACGTGAAACCTTTGCTGGTGATGACTACAAAGATAACCGTGTTGGTTTAATGGCTAAATACAGCTTCTAAACCTAGCAAAAACATTATGTTTTGAAGAGTCGAGGTTCATGTGAATCTCGACTTTTTTCTTTTTATATAGAATTTAACAATGAGTATTTCGAAAAGTAGCCATTTAGGGCTGCTTTTTTATTTAAGTGATTTTTAAGTTTTAATTTCTACAGTGAAGCATCATAAAAAGATTGTAGTTGTCCAAGATGCTTAATTTTTTTTCTAAATTAAGGAATAAACAGGTTTCACTGTTTATGTTTAATTTAATTTTAGCTATTTGGTTAGGAGCCATTCTCAATATTGGTTTCTTCCATAGCATTAATCTTTTAACTCCATATTTTGGAGTAAAGGCTATTTTGTTCTTGGCTGCTACAGTAGTTATTGTTGTTGCTGCTTATTATGCAATTTTACAGATTTTAAATTGGAAATGGACTGCTAAAGTTGTTGCCATTATTCTGGTGATTGTTGGGGGATTTAGCGCATATTTTGTAAATACACTCGGAATAGTAATTTCACCAGATCAAATTCAAAATATGGTACAGACCGATGCAGCAGAGATTTCTGATTTAATCTCATTGCGTTTTGGACTTTGGACCGTTTTTTTAGTAGTTTTACCTATCATTTTGATTTTTCAAATAAAGCTTAAAAAAGAAAAAACATCTCATTTATTGTTGAAAAAAGTCAGTTCAATTGTCGCTTCTTTTGTAATTGTAGGGACTTTGTTGTTTACATACTATGTTGATTTTGCATCTATCTTTCGTGAACATCGTGATTTAAAAGGGATGGTCTCACCACAAAATAGTATTTCATCTTTAATGTCTTACTATCACAAGATGGCACCTAAGAAGAACTTACCATTAATACATTATGGTGAAGATGCTCATCAAGTTCAGGCAGTACAAAAGAACTTGCCTAAATTGATGGTACTGGTTGTTGGTGAGACAGCTCGTGCGGAAAGTTTTTCACTCAATGGTTATGCCAAAAATACAAACCAAGAGCTTTCTAAACAAGATATTTTGAATTTTTCTCAAGTCAGCTCATGTGGTACAGCAACCGCTGTTTCAGTTCCATGCATGTTCTCGGGTATGCCACGTGTTGACTATGATGAGCAATTAGCAAGTCATCGTGAAGGTTTATTGGACATTGCAAAGCGTGCGGGTTACCAAGTGACTTGGATTGATAATAATTCTGGTTGTAAAGGTGCTTGTGATCGTGTTGAGCAATATCAAATATCAGAAAAGTTAAAGCAAAAATGGTGTAAAGATGGCGAATGCTATGATGATATTTTAATTGATAGCTTAAATGAGTATTTAGCCACTATTCCTAAAGAAGACACGCGTCCACGTTTAATTGTTTTACATCAAGTCGGAAGTCATGGCCCTGCTTATTACAAGCGTGCACCTGCGGCATATCAACCCTTCAAACCGACTTGTGATACTAATGCGATACAGGGCTGCTCTCGAACAGAGTTATTAAATAGTTATGATGACACGATTGTGTATACAGATCATGTGTTAAGTCAGATGATTAATAAACTAAAAGAATTATCGAAATATCAAACAGGTTTATGGTATTTATCTGATCATGGTGAATCAACTGGTGAACATGGTTTATATTTACATGGTTCACCGTATGCAATCGCACCGAGCCAACAGACACATGTACCAATGATTATGTGGTTTTCCGATAGCTGGAAACAACACAACCTTGCACAAGTGAGTTGTTTAGGCCAACAAACTAAAGAAAAGTTAAGTCAGGATAACTTATTCCCAAGCTTATTAAGTTTGTTAGATGTAAAAACTCAGGTCATCAACCCTCAACTGGATATGCTGCACTCTTGTGCCCATGTGAATTAAAGCGAGCCTAGAACATGACAAAAATCTTGATGATTGAAGATGATTTTATGATTGCAGAGTCAACAATAACGTTGCTGCAATATCATCAATTTGAGGTGGAGTGGGTCAATAATGGCTTAGATGGTCTGGCTCAGTTGGCTAAAAATAAATTCGATTTAATTCTTTTGGACTTAGGGCTGCCTATGATGGATGGCATGCAGGTCTTAAAGCAAATTCGCCAAAGGGCAGCAACTCCTGTATTAATCATTTCGGCACGAGATCAGTTACAAAACCGCGTGGATGGATTAAACAACGGGGCAGATGATTACTTAATCAAACCATACGAATTTGATGAGTTACTTGCTCGTATACATGCGCTATTGCGTCGTAGTGGGGTAGAAGCTCAGCTTGCGAACCATGAGCAGCTATTACAAAGTGGCGATCTGGTTTTAAACGTTGAACAACATATCGCAACCTTTAAAGGTCAACGGATCGACTTATCGAATCGTGAATGGGCGATTCTTATTCCTTTGATGAGCCATCCAAATAAAATCTTTTCTAAGGCAAATCTTGAAGATAAGTTATATGATTTCGATAGTGATGTGACCAGTAATACAATAGAAGTATATGTGCATCACTTGAGGGCTAAACTCGGGAAAGACTTTATTCGAACTATTCGAGGTCTGGGTTACCGTTTAGGACAATCGTAGTTTTAGTTGTGGAACTTTATAAACGTGCATTATTCATTAAAAAAACGACTGATTTGGGGCACCTCAATTTTCAGTGTCATTTTAGGTTGTATATTAATTTTTAGTGCCTATAAGGTTGCACTTCAAGAAGTTGACGAAATTTTAGATACTCAAATGCGTTATTTAGCAGAACGAACAGCTGAATATCCATTGAAAACAGTAAGTAGTGAGTTCGATTTTCACAAAACTTATCATGAAGAAGATCTATTCGTAGACATTTGGGCCTATAAAGATCAGGCCCATTTATCTCATCATTTACACCTGTTGGTTCCACCTGTTGCACAAGCTGGCTTTTATTCGCATAAAACCAGCCAAGGTTTAATCCGTACCTATGTTCTGCCTTTAAAAGATTATCAGATCCAGATTAGCCAACAAGAAAAGGTCCGTGAGGCTTTTGCTTGGGAACTTGCAGGAAGTATGTTCATTCCTTATCTAATTATTTTGCCATTTGCCATTTTTGCTTTAGCAGCGATTATTCGTCGAGGTTTAAAGCCGATAGATGATTTTAAAAATGAACTGACTCATCGTGATTCGGAAGAATTAACGCCAATTGAAGCTTTAGACTATCCTCAAGAATTATTGCCAACTATTCATGAAATGAACCGTCTGTTTGAACGTATATCGAAGGCTCAAATGGAACAAAAACAGTTTATTGCCGATGCTGCACATGAACTCCGAACTCCTGTCACAGCTTTGAATCTACAAACTAAAATTTTAATCAGTCAACTGCCTGAGCATGAGTCATTGCAAAACTTGAGTAAAGGATTGGCGCGTATTCAGCATCTGGTCACCCAGCTTTTAGCTTTGGCAAAGCAGGATGTGTCTTTGAGTGTGATTGAACCCACCAAATATTTTCAGCTTAATGATGTCGCTTTAAACTGTGTTGAACAGCTTGTTAATTTAGCCATGCAAAAAGAGATTGATTTAGGGCTGCTTCGTAATGAACCTATTGAAATGCATAGTGTTGAGCCGACAGTACATTCTATTATTTTTAATTTAATTGATAATGCAATCAAATATACACCTCACCAAGGCGTGATTAATATTTCAGTTTTTACAGATACAGATGGCTACGCGTGTATTCAAATTGAAGATAGTGGTGCGGGGATTGAACCTGAACATTATGATAAAGTTTTAAAACGTTTTTATCGGGTACACCACCACCTTGAAGTGGGCAGTGGCTTAGGTCTATCGATTGTTGACCGTGCAACTCAACGTTTAGGTGGAACTTTAACACTTGATAAAAGCTTAGAGCTTGGTGGACTTTCTGTTCTGGTTAAACTGCCTAAAGTTTTACATATCCATGAAACAAGAACTTGATTTATACAAGTTCTTGTTTGATTCGTTTTTCAAATTCGAAGCGGTGAATACACACTGCATAAAATAAGATATTTACTGCCCAAACTACCCAACCTGTCCATAAATTGTGGCTCAGGAAATGCGCGCCACGCATCATTTGCCCCCAACCCATCATAAAGCCTAAGATAAGACCCGCCGCTAAGTAAAAATAGGCACGCTTAGGCAGCTCAAGGCGATAAACAAAATAACCTGTCATTAAGATGAAACCAGCACTTGCATGGCCGCCCGGAAAACAGTGTCCGTGTTTGGCGGTAAAATCCCACACATAACTTACAGAAGTCGGATGAACCATATTCCAAGGGCAAGCATGCGCAGATTGTGACTTTAATATGCCGACAATACCACTACCAATCATGCTCACAAAAAACATATAGCCATATTGCCAGCGATAAAGCTTCAATTTTTCTACTTTGAATGACGCAATCCATAGACCTAAAAAGATGACATAAACGGTGGTGATGATTTGTTTTACGATTTCATGGTTAAGCCGTACAAGATACCAATTGTCCCGATTGAAAAAATGACCTGTTGAATCCATCCAAGGCTGGATAAGGTACATATCAATTTTTCCGCCGACTGGAAAAACGATTAAAAGCAGAAAAAAGCTTAAAAAAAGCAAGATAAGATTAATTTGGAAAAAACGGTTTTGCTTAGTCATTCTGATGAAATATCAATCGACAATGGATGCGACTAATTACATAAAATTAAGCTTAAATTGCTCTTAAACTCTACAGAAGAAAGGGGCCCAACTTCCCTTAAAAAATAAAAAAAGCGACGAGAAGTATCGTCGCTTTGAGCACTTTAGAAAGGATTAAAACATACCTTCTTCAGAGTTTGCAGAAATCTTATGAATGGATAAATCTGCACCACGGAACTCATCTTCTTGCGATAAACGAATGCCAATGGTTGCTTTGAGTAAGCCATAGACAATAAAGCCACCAGCGAGCGCAATGGCAATCGCAAGTGCTGTACCAATGAGTTGCGAGATGAAAGACACACCGCCTAAACCACCAAGCCATTGTTGACCAAATAGACCTACTGCAATACCACCAAATGCACCACATACACCATGTAACGGCCATACACCCAACACATCATCAACTTTGAGTTTGTTTTGTGTGTAGGTAAATAGGTATACAAACATCGCACCAGCTGCACCACCAATGACAAGCGCACTAATTGGATGAACAATGTCAGACCCTGCACAGATTGCCACTAAACCTGCAAGTGGACCGTTGTGTAAGAAACCTGGGTCATTTTTACCAATCGCATTTGCTGTAATTGTTCCGCCAACCATTGCCATGAGTGAGTTAATGGCAACTAGACCAGAAATAGCATCTACACGCTGAGCACTCATCACGTTAAAGCCAAACCAGCCGACAATTAAAATCCATGAACCAAGCGCCAAAAATGGAATAGAAGACGGCGGGTGAGCACTTACACGACCATCTTTCTTATAACGACCAGAACGTGCTCCCAATAAAATGACCGCAGCAAGCGCAATCCAACCACCCATAGCATGCACTACAACTGAACCGGCAAAGTCATGAAAAGCTGCACCAAAGGTAGTTTCTAACCACTTTTGCAGACCATAGTTACCGTTCCAAACCATGCCTTCGAAAAATGGATAAACCAGCGCAACTAAAGCGAGTGTCGCAATTGCTTGTGAACGCATTTTTGCACGTTCAGCAATACCACCCGAAATAATGGCAGGAATTGCCGCAGCAAAAGTGAGTAAAAAGAAACAACGCATAAGGTTGTAGCCATGATCACTTGATAAAACAGTACCATCATGGAAGAAATGCTGGCCATAAGAAATGTAGTAGCCAACAAAGAAATATGCGATTGCTGAAAGGGCAAAGTCAGTCAGAATTTTACTTAGTGCGTTCACCTGATTTTTATGGCGAACAGTACCAAGTTCCAAGAATGCAAAACCTGCGTGCATGGCAAGAACCAAAACAGCACCAAGTAATAAGAAAAATAGATCTACATTTTGCATAGCATGCTCGAAAAAAGTGCTAAATTCCATTTTGGAACAAATCTGGGTCTGTAAATTGCACCAAAATAGATTTAAGGAATCTAAAAACCTAAGTTTGTCGAAACAAACTCAATTGCATGAAAATGAATATGCAATAAGCGCACCAATTTAGATTGGATAATGGGGTTTTGACGACAAATGGTGCGTTGAATTGCTCGAGATAAGGGCGATACTCATGCTTTTATGTTAAAAATCATCTAATACGCTTATAAATTGACCTAAAAAAGTTCGTTATTAAAATTTAAAAGAGTTGTTTGTATTTGAACTAATGATCCGACCAAACTTCCTGAGCAACTTCAATGAATGCTTTCACAGCTGGACTCATATGCTTTTTATTTTTCACTGCGAGTCCAATAGAACGTTTAAGGTTCGGTTTAAAAGGGCGTTTAACTACATTTGGATAGAGTGAGAGTAACTCTTTAGTAATTACCATATCAGACACAATGGAAACCCCTAACTGGTTATGAACCATGCTGACGATACTGAGAATTTGTGACACATAAGATTTGATATCTGGTTTCACATTAAAGTTTTTTAAAATTAATTCGACCTGATGTCTACTGCCTGCCATTGTCATAATAAAAGGGCAGTTTTCTAGTTGTGCTGGATCAATATAGAGTTGTTGCGCCAGTGGGTAACCATTCGGAATTAGGGCAACAAAACGGTCTTCAATTAAGGGGAATGTATCGAACCGCTCATCTGGCATAATCAAAAAACCGACCTCTATACGCCGTTCCAATAACCATTGAGCCACTTCTTTATCCTCACCTTCATCGATATAAATTTCGATTTTAGGATAGCGCTGCCGAAAGCTTTCTAAAATTTCAGGCAATAGATAAATGGATGATGAAGCCCCAAAAGATCCGATATGTAATGTGCCTTCATTTAACCCATGGATCGCAGCCACTTCTTTTTCTAATGTATTGGAAATACTCAATAGCTCTTTTACATGAGTGAGTAACTGCTGGCCTGTTGTAGTCAGCTCAATATCACTTTGAGTTCTTGAAATGAGGTTAATACCCCATTGTTGTTCTAATGATTTAAGCGCATGAGAAACTGCCGATTGTGAAATTCCCAGCTTTTCTGCTGTAGCAGTAAAGCTTTTTAGTTCAGCAATAAGTGCGAAAATTTCAAGCTGGGTAAATGTCATGTTGTACTTATTATGAGTAAAAACTCATTTTATCATGAGTTTTCATTATCTTTAATATATGAGTAAGCCAAGGGAATTGCCAAACCAGCAAGCCTCAACAAAACTCGAGTAAAGAAATGAATAGCATTGTTTTATCTCTATTTCCTTTAGTTGCATTAATTGCATCGGGATACCTGTTTAAAAAATATCGTTTTTTTAGCGATGAGTTTTGGGCTGGGGCAGAGAAGCTAAATTACTATATTTTATTTCCCGCTTTGCTTTTTAGTACGCTATCGACCGCGAAAATTGACTTACAAAGTTTGAGTACAGCCATTATTGCGATGTTGATTGTAGTTTTGGCAGTCACCATTTTCTTGTACATACTTCGCGTGTTTTGGCACATACCACCTGCACGTTTTGGTGTGCACGTACAAAGTATGGTTCGCTTTAATACTTATATTGGTCTGGCGTTAGTGACTTCGCTTTTTAAAAGTGAAGGAATGGCAATACTGGCAATTTTATTGGCGCTTTGCATTCCACTTGTGAACGTTATTTCGGTGCTTGCTCTAACCTCTAAAGAACACATGGCAATTAAACCTGTTTTGATTGCACTCCTTAAAAACCCGTTAATTGCATCGTGTGTGGTGGGAGCGGCAGTCAATGCACTTCACATCCCGATTTGGGAAGGCTTTTCTAGCTTTATTAAGCTTTTTTCAGCATCAAGTTTGCCACTGGGGTTGTTATGCGTAGGTGCTGCTTTACAGTTTATGCAAATTAAAAAAGACATTGTCGTGTTGGCAGCAGACACTTTTGCACGACTTTTAGCAGTGCCTGCTTTAGCCTATGTGGTCTGCATGTGGTTTGGTTTACCAAGTCTACAAACACAAATTTTAGTCATTTTCTTTGCGCTACCGACAGCTTCTGCATCATACATTTTAACCAAAGTTTTGGGTGGCGACAGCCAACTCATGGCAGCAGTAATCAGCTTTCAAACCTTATGTGCTGCCGTGACTTTACCAGTGGTGATTTGGTGGATCTCTTAAGATATAAACATTTAGGTAAGACACGTTCTATTTTCTAAAAATTAATAGGCTGATTCTTATTTAAAAAATGCTTTGCTACCTTCCTCATCTGATTATTGCTACACTTTTTTCTTTTTCAGGTGGATGAGTATGTCCTTTGATCTCAAAGTGAGCTTGCAGCAAAGGTCTGAGCCGTCTGCACAGCAGAAAAAACTGAATCGCCTGATTGATAAAATAGAACAGCAAAAAGTTAGCCTTAGCACATGGCAAAATGCACAAGCTGAGATTCAACAGCACATACGACAAAAATTGATACCTGTGTATAGTGATTTGCATGAAGTGCTATTTCAGCAGTTAGAGCAACTTTGGAATATGTTGCATAGCCACGAGTTTTCCAAAGCGGATATGCAACAACTCGATGAAAAAATTGCCCAGCTTGCACACATGTTGAAGCGCTCCAAACAGCTATCTGAAGAGCAGTTGGAGTTAGTGAAGCAGATTGATACCTTTTATCAGCAACATGCGGGGGAATCGGCAAAAAAGAATAAAAAAGCTCAGTCAATAAAATTTGAATATGAAGAAAGTGCTGATCAAAGTGCAGAACTTGAAGAAGACTTTGAGCAGTATGCTGCTGAGCAGCAACAAGCGCGTGAACAAGCCAAACAGCAACGACAGCAACAGAAACGTGAACAAGCTGAGCAAATGGCAGCCCAGTCACTTAAAACGGTTTATTTAAAAATTGCCGCGATGATTCACCCAGACCGTGAGCAAGATGAAACAAAAAAAGAAGAAAAAACTGAGTTGTTCCAACAAGCAAGTCAGGCCTATGAAAAGCAGGATTTGTTTTATTTACTCAAACTCCAGTTACAGCTTGAACAGCATAAAGAAGTAGGGGCTAAAGAATTATCTGCCGAGCAGTTGAGGTTTTATAAGCTCGCTTTAGATGCACAAAGTCAGCAGCTTGAAAGCCAAATTACTGAGATTTTGGACTCTTTTCAGTTAGCCAAGAATGTGAAAGCTGAGCATGTGCACATCAGTGATGTTTATAAAGCTGTAGATGCGGACTGTACTGAGTTAAAGCAGCAGGTGAAGTGGGAAAAGGAGCGTTTAAAGCATATGAAAAAGGTGAGTGGGGTGGAGATGTTATTGGGGCATGGGGTTTTATAACCCTCTCCTTAAGGGAGAGGATTATATTTAGATTAAGTGGATTGCTGAAGTTCGAGTTTTTCAATTTCTTCTAGTACACGTCTCCATTTTGAATCTTTTTCCATATGTCCACGTAAGATTGCAGAAAATGGATAATGCGACTTCAAACGGTGTCTTATTTTTTTAGCTTCAATAATTTTTTCTTCTTCAAGCCAATTATCTAAATTTTTAAAAAATTCTCGTCTTAAGTCTAAAAATTCACTGTGAACTTCGATTATTTTTTCTCTGAGGTCTTCTTTACTTACTTCTTGGATACCGCTATTAGCGTTATTAAAACATCTAGTAATAAGGTCTTTAGAAGTCTCAGCTTTCTCATGATATGTATGATTACTAGGACAAGTATTAACTACCTCAATGTCTTCATCAGGCATTCTGTAATAGACTTTAATCCATTCTTCAACTAAATGATCTTGATTGCAACAATCAAGCATGTTGTCGTAATACTTGTTTTTAATCGAATTACAACGAGAACAAGCGTAATAGAGGTTACTCCAATCAAGCTTAAGTGTTTCATCATCTAAATGTGGAATAAAGTGTTCGACATTCAGGTTTGGAAAATGCTTTTGTTCACAGATATAACATTTCGCATAAAAATCTTTTTTTAATAGTCTAACAACAGCAGGATCTTTGTAGTCTTTAGTAGTCCAGTCCATCGGCCTAGGAGATTTGGATACTTTAAACATCTAAATCCTCCAACTGATTATGATCAGCAAGTAGATTGATGGCTTGTAAATAAAGATTTTTTAACTTTTTATCTAATAGATCATTTCTTTCTAATTCAATTAGGTCTTTTACAGTAGATCTTATATTGTCATACTTAGTTGGTTTTTCATTTAAAAGATGTTTTAGGGTGTCAATAGATTCTTTTGTTTCAGAACTCATCGGGTTTACATGGAACAAACCTTTGATTACAGATTCATAAGAATAACGACTTAAATCTTCTTCAAAAAACTCACCAGTTGATATGTCATAAACAACAGTATCATTATTTGTAGAGGTAATTACAAAAGGAGAGTGTGTACTTACAATAAATTGAACTTCAGGAAAGGATTTTGTTAAAAATGGGAGAATCTTCTTTTGAAGAGAGATATGTAAGTGGGCATCTATTTCATCAATTAGAACTACACCATTTAGTTCATTAGGCAAAATATTTAAAAGTCTAGACCTCATTAATAAATCACTGTAAATATCAAATATTGCTGTGAATCCAGATGATAATGATTGGAAAGTAAACTCACGATGATATTGTTTAAGACTAAACTTCCTTTCTTTGTATTCAAATTTTAACTCTGTAGATTCATCTTCAAATAAAAATTTTAGATCTTCATCAAATTTTTTAAACCAAGCATCAATTTGTTCAGCATGTTTTTGGTCATTTTCTTCTGAAAGTGCTAAAGATTTCTCAATTCTAATATTTAATAAATATTGTTCTAAATGCTGACCTAATTTTGATGAGTATTCATGTCTTGCTGTATTAATATATTGATTTAAGTCAGCAGTATTTGTAGTAGATGTAATTTGAGATTGTCTGTGTGCCTGAAAGAAGTTAAATGTAACCTTTGAGGCTTGAATACTCTGGTTTAAGTTCCCTATACCAGTCACAACTAAATTAATATTTCCTTGATTATAATTAGAGCTTATTTCATTAAAAAGATGATCAATATGATATATTTCTGAATGTGTATATAAAAGATTAGGATCTTTCTTTTGTGAGAAATCTTTATATTTTAAAATTATATCCTTTAATTCTGTCGCTTTCTTTATAAATATTGTTGTTTCATGAGGATTATAACAATCTGTTTGTCCTAATAATTGCTCTAGTGAGATTAGGAGATTTAAGTGATCTAATTTATTATTCGTATAGTTTGTATATTCAATATCATTAATTAAATGAGATAATTCTAATTTTAAAATATTTATAATATTAACTTTTTGCGTGTAATGATGTTCGGAGATATGGGGGATTTCATGAATAAGTTTATTTAATATTGTATTGTTTAATTGATTTAAGAATCTAGTTTTACCTACTCCATTTTTTCCAGTTAATATTAAATTCCGCCCATTTAAATTAATGTTGATAGGATGTTGTATAAATTCTAGCTCTGCGCTAATTTCTTGGATATATTTCATTTTAAAAAGTATAAAAGGCTGAATGATCAGCCCTTTATATTATAGATTAAATTGTGAACTTTAAAGATTAAAGCGCAGCAATCTGCTCCATATTCGCTTTAACTTTCTCTAACTGAGCAGCAAATTCAGCAAGCTTGGCTTTTTCACCTTCAACAACTGCTGCTGGTGCTTTAGATACAAAGCCTTCATTTGCAAGTTTGCCTGCAATTTGGTCGTGTTGCTTTTGGATTTTATCCAAGTCTTTTTGCAAACGAGCAAGCTCAGCTTTAGGGTCAATTAAGCCTTTCATTGGTACAAATACCGATGCATGGCTTACAACGCTAGAGCAAGACAAAGGTGGTTCTTGGTCTTTATTCAAGAATTCAATGCTTTCAACTTTAGCCAATGCTTTGAACAATGCTTCAATACGAATAATTTGTTCACGTTCAGCGTCAGAAGTGTTTTGAAGTAGCACTGGCAATAAGCGCGCATTACCTAAGCCCAACTCACCACGAATGTTACGTACCGCACCAATTAAACCTTGAAGCCATTGCATGTCTGCTTCAGCTTGTTCATTGATTTTTGCTTGCTCAGGAATAGGGTATTGAGCAGTCATAATCGTTGGGCCACCTTGACCAAGCATTGGTGCAAGTGTTTGCCAGATTTCTTCTGTCAAATATGGCATTAACGGATGAGCCAAACGCAATGAAGCTTCCATCACTGCAAGCAATACACGGCGTACTTCAGCTTTACGCTCTTCTGCAACTTCTGCATCGTTCAGAACTGGTTTTGTTAACTCAACATACCAGTCACAGTATTCATTCCAGATAAAGTCATAAATCGCTTGAGCAGCAAGGTCTAAACGGTAAGTTGCAAACGCTTGGTGTACAGCAGCTTCTGCTTTTTGCAGACGGCTCATAATCCATTGTTCTGGAAGTTCCCAAAGATCAGGGCGCGCTTCTTGACCAACAGTTTGACCTTCAACATTCATCAGAACGAAACGAGTCGCGTTCCAGATTTTGTTACAGAAGTTACGATAGCCTTCAACACGTTTTAAGTCGAACTTGATGTCACGACCAGTGTTTGCAAGTGCACAGAACGTGAAACGAACTGCGTCAGTACCATACGCATTAATACCTTCTGGGAACTCTTTGCGCGTTGATTTTTCAATCTTCGCTGCATCTTTCGGGTTCATTAGGCCAGTAGTACGTTTTGCAACTAAGCTTTCTAAATCAATACCGTCAATCAAGTCTAATGGGTCAAGTACGTTACCTTTAGACTTCGACATTTTTTGACCTTCACCATCACGTACTAAGCCGTGAACGTAAACAGTCTTAAATGGAACCTGAGATGAACCATCTTCATTTTTCATGAAGTGTAGGGTCATCATGATCATACGGGCAACCCAGAAGAAAATGATGTCAAAACCAGTCACCAATACATCTGTTGGGTGGAAAGTTTTTAAGAAATCATTTACTTCATCTTGCTTCGCATCGCCAGTCCAACCTAACGTTGAGAATGTCCAAAGCGCAGAAGAGAACCATGTATCAAGAACGTCTTCGTCTTGTTTAAGTTCAACGTCAGCAGCGATGTTGTTTTTCTCACGAACTTCTTGTTCATTACGACCAACATAGATGTTGCCATTCGCATCGTACCAAGCTGGAATACGGTGACCCCACCAAAGCTGACGTGAAATACACCAGTCTTGAATGTCACGCATCCACGCCATGTACATGTTGCTGTACTGCTCTGGAACAAACTTAATACGGCCATCTTGAACTGCTTCAATTGCAGGCTCAGCAAGTGGAGCAATTTTTACGTACCATTGGTCAGTCAATAATGGCTCAATGATCACGCCTGAACGGTCGCCACGTGGCGCTTTTAAGTCATACGGTTGGATTTGATCTAACCAGCCTTCAGCTTCAGCTTCAGCAACTAATTTTTTACGTGCTGCGAAACGTTCTAAACCAGCATATTCCGCAGGTGCAGTAATGGTTTTAGAAATTTGTTCACCAGCTTTGGCAATATATTCAAACTCACCTAAAACTTCGGCATTTTTGTTGAAGATATTAATGATTGGTAAGCTATTGCGTTTACCTAGGTCATAGTCGTTAAAGTCATGAGCAGGCGTGATTTTTACACAGCCAGTACCAAAGTCTTTTTCAACGTAGTCGTCTGCAACGATTGGAATTAAACGACCAGTAATTGGCAATACAATGTTTTTACCAACAAGGTGTGCATAACGCTCATCTTCAGGATGAACAGCAACAGCAGTATCACCCAGTAAAGTTTCAGGACGAGTCGTTGCAACGACTAAATAGTCTTTGCCATCTTGAGTTTTAACTGATTTGTCTTCAAAGAAATATTTAAAGTGCCAAAGCGAGCCTTTTTCTTCTTTGCTTTCAACTTCAAGGTCAGAAAGAGCAGTTTGAAGTTTAGGGTCCCAGTTTACAAGGCGCTTACCGCGGTAAATTAAACCATCTTCGTGCAAACGAACGAATACTTCTTTAACTGCGTTTGATAAACCTTCGTCCATCGTGAAGCGTTCACGTGACCAGTCTACAGATGAACCTAAGCGACGAATTTGTTTAGTAATCGTGCCGCCAGATTGTTCTTTCCATTCCCAAACTTTTTCGATGAACTTATCACGGCCCAAGTCATGACGAGTCACACCTTGTAAGCCAAGTTGACGCTCAACAACCATTTGAGTTGCAATACCCGCATGGTCAGTACCTGGTTGCCACAAGGTGTTTTTACCCATCATACGGTTATAACGGGTGAGGGCATCCATAATGGCATTGTTAAAGCCATGGCCCATGTGCAAACTACCAGTGACGTTTGGTGGCGGAATCATGATACAGAATGATTCACCGTGACCAGAAGGTTTGAAGTAACCTTGTTCTTCCCACGTTTGGTACCACTTCTTTTCGATCTCGGTTGGATCGTATGTGGTCGCAATATTTTGAGCGGTTTGAGCGTCAGTCATAGTAGCTTAGATCGAATATGCATAAAAAATTGCACCTATTGTAGCAAAAAAATGCCTCGAAATTAATGTGCTGAAAACAGATAAACGGTTTTGTATTTTTTTCAAAAAACGGTAGATTTATGAAAGATGGATCACAATTTAATCGTGTAGACACACGGCACAAAAATTACAAAAGAATTGAAAAAGGATGTTGCTCATGAGTTATGAAGTTTTTTTGAAAATTTCCGATTCAACTTATACCCAATTCGAGACCATTCGGCAGAAACTGCATGATGGGGTAAGCCAAAGTCAGGCAAAACCTTTAGGGGATGTATTGTCTGACCTTTCTTGTGAAATTATTGAGCAGGTTTTTTCTGTACTTTTACAGTCAGGGAATACAACCATGTCCCCAAAACAGCAAGCTGAGTCTGAAAAAGTGGTTCAGCAAGTTTTAGAGACTTTTCGAAAATACATGCCTTGGTCAGTTTCATTCTTTGGAAATGAACGTCTTTTACCTTTAGTTGACTACATGACATCTCTGATGAAAGAACAGGGGCAGCAAGTTTATATTACCTATCCAGTTACCCTCCAACTCGTGCAACAAGCTGAAACTCTTACGCAGCAAATTCGTGATGGGAATATGCAGAGTGTTGCAGCTGCTTTTGATACCCTCATTCAAATTGTAGATTTAGGCGTAACAAGCCTAGTACGTGAACCTAAAAAGCGTTTAAAATTTAATTTAGTTGTCGATAAAACCCTGAATGGGGTGATCAACATGACGACGCATTTAGGCTATAAACGTTTGGAAAAGTTAGGTACACAGGTCGATCAGACCACAGCAACTCATTATATCAACCACTTTTTGGCCTTCATGCATCAAGCAGCATAATTTAAAAAGATAATAGGAACATAAAGCATGGCCAAACTTGATACTTTGCAAAATAAAGTGGTATGGATTACGGGAGCATCTTCTGGTTTAGGTAAGGCCTTGGCAGGAGAGTTGGCCTTGCAAGGTGCAGAGGTGATTTTGACCTCGCGTCGTTTTGAAGAATTAGAAGCAGTTCGGGTTGGTTTGTTAAACCCAGACCATCATTTGTCTGTGGTTGCAGATATTACTGATGAAAAACAAGTTGACGAGGCTTATAAGCAGATTTTAAAAGCGAAAGGGCGAATTGACTGGCTTATTAATAATGCAGGTTTAAGCCAACGTGCTTTAATTGAAGATACGACGATGGCAACTGAACGGGCCATTATGGAAGTCGACTATTTCTCACAAGTGGCATTAACCAAAACTGTGCTTCCGACCATGCTAAAACAAAAGTCTGGTCGAGTTGTATTTGTGTCGAGTGTGGCAGGTTTATTAGGAACGCAGTACCGTGCAAGCTACTCGGCTGCTAAAGCTGCAATTCATATGTGGGCAAATAGTTTACGTGCCGAGGTCTCAGATCAAGGCGTTGAAGTTTCAGTTATTTTCCCAGGATTTGTAAAAACTAACGTCTCTTTTAATGCGTTAAATGGTGCTGGGCAACCTCAAGGTCATCAAGATGAAGCAATTGAAAATGGTTTAGAGGCAGATGTATTTGCAGAGCAATCTGTAAAAGCATTAATGCAAGGCCAAGAATATATTGTTGTTGGTGGAGCAAAAGAAAAACTAGGGGTTATGGTTTCTCGGATGTCACCAAAACTTCTTTATAAAATGATTCGGAAAACAAAAGTAAAATAAGGCCTATTTATTTGTCGTCACCTATATAAAAAAACTAAGCCAATGATTCACAAATAAGTAGTTATTGGTTTAGTTTTTTCAAATTATTAAAATCAATTCATTAAAAAGTGACTTGATAAAACTATTCATTATTTGCACAATCATTCAGTTGACCTGTCACTATAACGTCCTAATACAAAGATCTGGCGTAAGCCACAGTCATCGCCTAGAAACTTATTTACAAATCAAAAAAATAGATGAAATGGAAGTTTCACTTTACCAATAAAGGCACGGAGCATTCTACATGAAACAACAATTTTCACTGTTGGCAAAGGAACGAACCATTGCCCACTCAGGTTATAACCGCTGGCTACTACCTCCTGCTGCGTTAGCGATTCATCTCAGTATCGGTATGGCATATGGATTTTCCGTATTCTGGCTACCGCTATCTAAAGCATTGGGAATTGATGCTCCAATAGAATGTGCAAAAGATATGAGCCTGCTTGCACAACTATTCACTACGACCTGTGACTGGAGTGTGTCTACATTAAGTATCATGTACACCCTGTTTTTTGTGTTTTTAGGTTCTTCCGCATTCTTGTTTGGTGGTTGGCTTGAGCATGCAGGACCGCGTAAGGCAGGGGTAGTGGCTGCATTTTGTTGGGCAGGAGGACTTATATTATCTGCGCTGGGTGTTTATACACATCAGTTATGGTTGATGTGGTTGGGTGGTGGCGTTGGTGGTATTGGGCTTGGGCTGGGTTATATTTCGCCCGTCTCGACTCTCATCAAGTGGTTTCCAGATCGCCGCGGTTTGGCAACAGGCCTTGCGATTATGGGGTTTGGTGGCGGTGCCATGATTGGTGCACCACTCGCAGATAAATTGATGAAGTTCTTTGCAACTGCCGATTCGGTGGGCGTGTGGCAAACCTTTTTGGTATTGGCCGGTGTTTATTTTATTTTCATGATTGGTGGCGCTTTTGGCTATCGCATTCCACCATCAAACTGGAAACCAAATGGTTGGGAACCTACGACTGCTAAATCTAAGGGGTTAGTTACTAATCGTCATGTACATTTGAATAAGGCTTGGAAAACTAAGCAATTCTGGCTGATTTGGGGCGTGTTGTGTTTAAACGTTTCTGCAGGTATTGGCATTCTGGCTATGGCATCACCTCTGTTGCAGGAAGTGTTTGGTGGACGTTTAATTGGTTTAGAAGTGGGGATCAATGAACTAACAGCAGACCAGAAAATGCAGATTGCAACCTTTGCAGCCGGTTTCACAGGGTTACTGTCGCTATTTAATATTGGTGGACGTTTCTTTTGGGCATCAGCATCGGATTTCATTGGTCGTAAGAATACTTATTTTATTTTTCTGGCATTGGGCTTTTTATTATATGTTTCCGTTCCGCAATTGGCTCATGCAGAAAATTTACCGTTATTTGTTTTAGCCTTCTGTGTCATTCTGTCCATGTATGGCGGTGGTTTTTCTACTGTACCTGCTTATCTGGCAGACATTTTCGGTACGCAAATGGTTGGCGCAATTCATGGGCGCTTGCTCACAGCATGGTCTGTCGCAGGTGTGTTGGGAACGTTGTTGATCACCAATATTCGTGATTATCAGTTGGCCCATGGGGTAGCTCAGGCGCAATCTTATGACATTACCATGTACATTCTGGCAGGCATGTTGGCAATTGGCTTTGTGCTCAATTTGCTGATTAAACCCGTAGATGATGATAAATATATGACTGATGCTGAACTAGCCGCAGAAAAAGCGTTGGCGCATGAAAAACTACCACAAAGTGTAGGCATGGCGAATGATACAGCCTATGCACCATCTAGCATGGTCATGGTTATACTGGCATGGGCGGTAGTTGGTATTCCTTTGTTGACGGGCATCTGGTTTACTTTACAAAAGGCTGTTGTCTTGTTTCATTAAATAAGCCTTACATTATGAAAAGGCTGTCTCACGAACACATGAGACAGCCTTTTTATTAATCATCTGCTATTTATTTTTTGACCGCTGTACCATAAGCAAAAACTTCGACCATTCCACCTTGCATGCCAAGTTCGGTTGTACTCAGCCGAACTCCCATAATATGGTTAGCTCCTGCAGTATGTGCTTGTTGTTTTAAACGGACAATCGCTTCACGGCGAGCACGCTCAACCACACTTTCATAACTGGTGAGGCGACCACCCAAAACATTCTTAATGGATGCCAATACATATTTAAAGTAGTCATGAGAAATCACGACATTACTACTAATGAAATGGCCAAGCTGATCACTCGTCGCAAAGCGGTTGGTATCAATTCTGATATGGGCCAGTCGTTGCTCTTTTTCTAGAAGTTCTTTCAAATGTTTTCGTTCAATATGGCGCCCAAAACCCCAACCAATACTGAAAAGAATTAGAAAAATAACAAGCTGAAAAATAAGATTTTCCATTTTCTACCTATGCACTAAATGGATCTGGTAGATGGGGTGCTTGAGGTTGCACAACCACAGCGGTGCCATAGACAAATAGTTCGGAAGCACCTTGAGCAATATTTGAAGTTGAAAAACGAATGCCGACAATTGCATTCGCACCAAGTTGCTGGGCTTTGGCAATCATACGATTCATGGCTTCTTGGCGGGATTCTTCTAATAATTCGGTATAACCTGTAAGTTCACCACCCACAATATTTTTTAAACTCGCCATCAAGTCACGGCCAACATGCTTACTACGGACTGTACTTCCATAAACAACATCAAGCTGTTTTAAAATCTGGTGGCCCGGAACACTTTCTAAATTACTCAGTAACATTATTTTTTATCAATCTAAATCTCTTAAGGTTTCAAGATAAGAAATATTCACATGAGATGCAATAAAAAAGCCCACCGAAGTGAGCTTTTATAGATAAGTTATTTAAAACTTATTGCTTTTTAAGTTCAGCACTTGATGGTTGATTAACCACTGTATCTGAAGAGTTTGCTTTTAAACCGCCACCTAGAGTTTTATATAACTCGATTTGGTTGTTTAAGTTAGCTTGTTGAAGCAACAATAAACCTTGTTCTGCTGAATAAGATGAACGCTGTGCATCAAGAACAGTTAAGTAACTATCAATACCAGCACGGAAGCGGGCATTTGATAATGTGTAGTTGCGGTTAGTTGCTTCTACTAGACGTTGTTGAGCTGTTAAACGTTCACCAATATTGGCACGAGTGGCAAGCGCATCATTAACTTCGCGGAATGCAGACTGAACTGATTTTTCATAATCAGACAATGCGATTTTCTGATCGGTTTCAGAAATTTTTACATTCGCACGACGTGTGCCCCAGTCAAAGATTGGTAAGTCTAGGCTTGGCCCAATTGACCATGCAAAACCACCAGACTTAAATAAATCACTTAAGTCAGTCGATGCGTAACCTGCAGAACCCGTTAAGCTAATTGTTGGGAATAAACGTGCTTTTGCAGCACCAATATTCGCACCAGCAGCGCTTAAGTTATATTCGGCAGCTTTTATATCTGGACGATTGTTAAGCAAGTCGCTTGGTAAACCAGCTGTATATACATTCTGTTGAGTAATGCGTTTAACAGGTTGGTTTGGCAACAAATTTTGCGGAATTGATTGACCTGCTAACAAGTTCAACAAGTTTTGTGCTTGAGCCATCTGAGTTTTGTAGTTCGCTACATCGTTACGCGCAGTTTCTACAGAAATCTGTGCCTGACGTAGTGGAACTTCACTGTCGATACCCACATCAAAACGTTTTTTGTTGAGGTTGTAAGAGTCTTGCTGTGCTTTAAGCGTTTGCTCTGCAAGCTTTAGATTCGCCGATGCAAAAGAATAGTTCAACCATGCTTGAGCAACCTGACTAATCAGACTGATTTGTGTCGAATCACGTGCACTTTGCGTTGAAAGATAACTATCTAATGCAGCATCTTTCAAGCTACGAACGCGGCCCCAAAAATCAAGCTCATAGGCAGTTACACCCAAACCCACCTGATAGGTAGAGTAGGGGTTATTCGGATCACGGCTTTGAGAAACCTGACGAATTGCACTGCCACTTGCTCCGATGGTTGGAAGCTGGTTGTTTTGAGTAATTCGATATTGCTGTTGAGCACGTTCAATATTGAGCGTTGCTGTACGTAAGTCACGGTTGTTGGCAAGAGCCAAATCAATCACTTCGAGCAAACGAGGGTCAGAAAAGAACTGTTTATAACCCTGTTCTGCAATAGACGTACCAGAAGCACTGTTATATCCATAGCTTTGTGGTATATCGGTTTTCACGACTGGTTCTGGGCCGCGCATGCTTTGACAAGCTGCCAAAGCAAGCGCAAGTGCAGATACCGCAATGCTACGACCTGAAATAGACCATACTTTTTGCATCACGATTTATGCTCCTGAGTGTTTATGGTTTTTGGTTTGTACTTAAAGATACTACGAATCCACACATAGAATACAGGGATAAAGAAGATACCTAAGAACGTTGCACTGAGTACGCCACCGAGTACACCGAAGCCGACTGAGTGCTGACTTCCTGCACCAGCACCTGTTGAAAGGGCAAGTGGAAGTACACCAAAACCGAAGGCAAGGGTGGTCATAATAATTGGACGTAAACGCATTTTTGAAGCATGTAAAGTTGCATCAAGTAGGTCTTCGCCTTTTTCCTGCAACTCTTTTGCGAACTCAACAATCAAGATCGCATTTTTTGCAGAAAGACCAATTACCGCGATCATCGCTACCTGGAAGTAAATGTTATTTGAGAGATTTGGATCTCCTTTAATAATCATACCTAAGTAAGTCAATACGATTGCACCAATAATACCGAGTGGTACTACAAGTAAAACCGAGAACGGAATAGACCAGCTTTCATATAATGCAGCTAAGCAAAGGAAAACGATTAATAACGAAAGAGCATAAAGGAATGGAGCTTGAGCACCAGACTCACGTTCTTCAAGTGATAAACCTGTCCATTCATAGTCGAAACCTTGTAAGCCCATAGATGGTAACTTAGCAATAATTTCTTCCATGGCTTTCATGGAATCACCAGAACTTACGCCAGGTGCAGGTGTACCTTGAATGTTAACCGATGACACGCCGTTATAACGTTCAAGACGAGGAGAACCATATGTCCATTCGCCTGTAGCAAATGCAGAGAACGGTACCATTTCGCCTTTACTATTACGTACATACCACTTGTTTAAGTCTTCAGGCATCATACGGCTACCCGAATCACCTTGAACATAAACTTTTTTCACACGACCGCGGTCAACGAAGTCGTTAATGTATGAGCCACCCCATGCAATACGCATAGTGTTGTTAATGTCAGCAATGCTAACGCCCATAGCACCAGCTTGAGCCTGATCTACATTAATTTGATACTGAGGTGTATCTTCTTGACCATTAGGACGTACCCCTACAAGACGCTTATCTTGTGAAGCCAAACCTAAAATTGTGTTACGTGCGGCAATCAGTTTCTCATGGCCTTGACCACTTGAATCTTTAAGCTGCAAGTTAAAACCAGCAGTTACACCTAGTTCAGGCATTGCTGGAAGCTGTAATGGCATGATGTAAGATGCGTCTTTGACGATCATGTTTAATGCCATACCGCGCTGAATTAACGCACCAATTTGAGATTCTGGTGAAGTACGTTCACTCCAGTCTTTCAATTTAACGAAGCCAATACCAGCATTTTGACCAACACCCGTGAATGAGAAACCTGAAACGGTGAAAATAGATTCCACTGTATCTTTTTCATTCATGAAGAAGTTTGTCATGGTATCAACAACTTTATTCGTACGATCAAGCGTTGCATTCGGTGGTAATTGTACAAGTGTCATGACCACGCCCTGATCCTCTTCTGGTAAGAATGAAGATGGGAGTTTTTGGAACAAGAACACCAATAGGCCAATCACTAAAGCGTAAAGTACGCCAGAGAAGATTTTGCCTTTAAGCATGCGGCTAACACCATTTTGGTAGCTATGCGACATGCGGTCAAAACCGTTGTTAAATCCTCTGAAGAAACGAGCAAAAATATTATTGCTTGGTTCTTTGTTAGGATCATGCTGTTTTAAAATTGTTGCACAAAGTGCTGGCGTGAAGGTTAACGCCACAATTAACGATAAGACCATTGCTGTTACAAGGGTAATCGAGAATTGGCGGTAAATTACACCAGTCGTACCACCAAAGAATGCCATTGGTACGAATACCGCTGTCAATACGCTTGTAATACCAATTAATGCACCAGAAATCTGTTCCATTGATCGTGAAGTCGCCGTGACCGGATCGGTATGTTCTTCACTCATCACACGTTCAACGTTTTCCACTACAACAATGGCGTCATCGACCAGAAGACCAATTGCCAATACCATAGCGAACATGGTTAAGGTGTTAATTGAGAAACCAAAGATATTGATGACAGCAAATGTACCTAATACAACAACAGGTACAGCAAGTGTTGGAATAATCGTTGCACGCCAGTTCTGCAAGAACAAGAACATGACAATGAATACTAAAATTACCGCTTCAATTAATGTGTGTACAACACTTTCAATTGAAAGACGAATAAATGGAGTAGTGTCATAAGCCAGTTTATCTGCAAGGCCTGCTGGATAGTTCTTACGTAATTCGGTTAAACGATGTTCAACAGCATCAGCGGTATCAAGTGCGTTGGCACCAGTTGCAATTTTAATTGCAAGACCACCAGCAGGTTTACCATTAAACTTCGAATCGAATTGATAGTTATCAGAACCTAACTCAACACGAGCAACATCTTTTAAACGAACCTCAGCACCTGATGCTGTGTTCTTTAAGAAGATATTTTTAAATTGCTCAGGTGTTTGCAACAAGCTTTGTGCATTCACTGTCGCGTTAAGCACTTGACCTTGTACCGCTGGCGCTCCGCCTAACTGACCTACAGCAACTTGTGAGTTTTGCGCTTGTAAAGCAGTCGCAATATCACTTGGTGTTAACTGGTAATTAGTCAATTTTGCAGGGTCGAGCCAGATACGCATAGCGTATGAACCACCAAAAACTTGTACCTCACCAACACCAGCAACACGGCTAAGCGGTTCTTTAATTGACGAGTTTACGTAGTCTTTAATGTCTGAGTCTGAAAGGCTGTTATCTGGTGAATAGAATGCAATAACTTGCAAGAAGCTTGCACCAGATTTGGTAACTGTCACACCTTGACGTTGAACATCTTCAGGTAAAAGAGCAGTTGCAGATTGCAGTTTGTTTTGAACCTGAACCTGTGCAATATCTGGATCAATACCTTGTTCAAAGTTTAATTGAATAGAGGCCTGACCGTTACCCGCACTGTTAGATGAAATATAACGTAAACCATCTAGACCATTCATTTGTTGTTCAATGATCTGGGTTACGGTGTTTTCAACAGTTTCAGCCGATGCACCAGGGTAAGTTGCAGCAATTGTAACTGTCGGTGGTGCAATCGTCGGATACTGTGCAATAGGCATTTTTGTGAGCGTGAGAATACCCGCTAACATAATGACTAGTGCAATCACCCACGCAAAAATGGGGCGATGAATAAAAAATTGTGCCATTCAATCTACCCCTTATGCATTAGATGCTTTCTGTTCTGCTTGAGGTTTACCTGATTGAGCCGGTTTTGTCGCATTTGGAGCTGCACCTTGAGGGGTTGCTGGTTGAGCTTGGTAAGGTTTTGCTGACACTTCTTGCCCTTCTTTAACTTTGGCAACACCATCAACAATCACTTTATCACCAGCTTTGAGACCATTGGTCACAATCCAGTTTTGTCCTTGAACACCAGAAGTTTCAACAGGACGACTCTCAACAGCACCTTTTGCATTAACAGTCATCGCCATGGCTTGACCTGTCGGTAAACGGGTAATTGCAGCTTGAGGAATCAGATAAGCATTTGGAACTACACCCTGAACAATCTGTGCAGTTGTGTACATGCCTGGAAGTAACAGATGATTCGGGTTCGAGAATACGGCACGTAAAGTAATCGTTCCTGTATCCTGATTTACAGAAGCATCAGAGAAAGCAAGTTGTCCTTCGATTGGATAGGTTGAACCATCTTCGAGCTTCAATTTTACTTTCGTGTTGTTACTATTGTCTAAACTACCTTTACTCAATTGTTGACGTAAACGTAATAACTCGGCGCTAGACTGGTTAATGTCAACATAGATTGGATCTAACTGTTGAATCGTCACTAAAGGATCAGTTTGGTTTGCAGTGACTAAAGCACCAGCTGTTACAGAAGAACGTCCAGACTGACCAGAAATTGGTGAGCGAATTGTAGAGTAACCTAGATCTACGTTTGCATTTGTTACTTGAGCTTTCGCTGCAGCAACTTGTGCTTCTGCAACGTTAACTTGACCAAGTAAGTCGTCATACTCTTGTCTAGATACAGCGTTACTCGAAACAAGTTGCTTATAACGGTTTAACTTAGTACGTAGGGAAGCTAGATTTGCCTGTTGTTGTAAAAGTGCTGCTTTTGCATTTTCGAGCGTTGCATGGTTAGTTCGAGAGTCAAGTTGATAAAGAGCCTGACCTTCACGAACATAACTTCCTTCAGCAAACAAGCGTTTTAAAATTACGCCACTTGTTTGAGGGCGGACTTCAGAAATTTGATATGCTGAAGTACGACCAGAAAGTTCAACGCTTTGTTCAACACTTTGTGGTTGAGCAACAATAACACCTACTTCAGCAGGCGGCATTTTCTGAGCAGCAGCAGCTTGCTGTTTCTCATCGGAGCCTTTGCCACAACCAACAAGTGCGATACTTGTTGCTAATGCGCAAGCAGTAAGGGCAGGAGCCCAAAGCTTAGCCGACATCATTGTTCCACCTCGTTAGATAAAATCTAAAAATATATTTGTTTTTTACTTAACCTACTTTGTGTTTGTAATAACCAGAGCCAAAGCAGTGCAATCCAAATAAAACCTATGCCCCAACCGGCGAGTACATCTGTTGGAAAATGAACTCCAGCATATATTCTTGAAAGCCCCATACAGATAAACCAAAGACAGGAGATCAAAATGATATAAGGAGAGTTAGTGTTGGGCTTATGGCATAACATTATCATTGCCAGACAGGCCAGTGTTGATGCATAAACACTGTGTGCACTTGGGAACGATGCACCGTAACTTTCGACAATATGATATACCTGTGGGGGTCTTGGGCGGTCAACACACCACTTGAGCAGCCAACCCATGGTGATACTGCCAATAACTCCCACGCTAATGAAAATAACAGTAATATATTTTTTATACCATGCCTGATATATACATACCAGAAAGGATAAAAAACATACAAAAGGCATACCACCTATTCGCGCTAGAAAGATCGTAATAGAGTTAAGATAATCTAATCGGTGTTCACTCAATATTTGAACGCTCAGGAGATCCATAGATTGAAGTCTTGGTACAAAAAGACCAAGCACACCTAATCCGAAAAAAATACAACCAATAAAAAGCAACATATAGGGCATGTATATACCTTTGCTTATTCAAGCAGTGTCCACTACTGAAAGCCGTTAAAAGTGTACTTGCCAGTACACTTTTTTTCAAGCCTGATAGATCATCGTAAATTCATTTTGAAAAATTTTTAACATTTGGAAAAACAATAACAACAAAATTGACGGAATTCACATTTTGTGTACAAAGCAAAATTCTTAGTGCTCTGCCTTTTTTCCACTATTTGTTGTCGTATTTTCTTCAACTTCTAGAGGTTGTTTTGGTGGCCAGAAAAAATCGCTGGGGCGAGTCAGAAAATGGGTCATTACCAGTTTAGCTAAAGGTTTCCATTGTTCGAAGCGAACTCGACGTGCCCGTAGTGCCACAATAATGGTTAAGGTGAAACTAACGAATAAGTTAGTGAGACCAATACATAACACGCCTAAAAAGGATACGATAATCAGTCCGATATCTGGGCTGCCGTTAATTGTCATTAAACCTTGAATAAAGTTAGCCGAGGCAAAGGCAATATGGCGAATATCCAAAGGTAAACCTAGAATAAAACCTATGGTGCCCATACTTCCTAACATAATCCCGAATAAGAAGTTACCGGCTAAAGCTCCTAAGTTGCGCTCAATATATTCAGCAAAACGGTTGAGGCGATCTTGCCCTAACCAGTTTGCTAAACGGCGATGTGCTCTAAGGCGTGGACCGACTTTTCGGTAAACAGCCATATTGTCGAAGTATCCTGCAATAAGGCCTGACAAAAATAAGCAAACTCCAGCTATGGCTGCATGTGGAACTGCCAAAGAGGTGAAGGGATTTAGGCTGTGCAACAAATAAGTTGCTTTAGTATGAGTTAATAAAGGCTCATCAAGATAGAACTGCCAAGCAAAAGTAATGAGCGCGGCAGTAGGAATCGCAATTGAAATATTGCCTAAAATAGCAATAAATTGTGTTCGAATAATATTAATAATAAGCGCTGCTAACTCTGCAATTTGAGCTGTTTTAGAGCCTTTGCGCTGTTGTACCGTTGCAGCAAGAGCCGCCGCCGTCATTGCGGGTTGTTTGGTTGCAACTGTGAAATGCAGAACATGAATCAGAATGAACCCTAGAGAATAATTCATACTGAAAGTAAAGGCTTGCATGAGCGGGGCCATGGTCATTCTTGCTGCAAGAATTTTTAAAGATGCCATACAGGCAATAATGACACCTGCTCCAGCGGCAGCTTTATACATGCCCCAGAAACCTTTTGTATCGGTACTTACATAATGTTCGCCTGTTCGGCTAGCATTTTCAGTTACTTGAAAGGCAATGAGTTCACTTGTCGTACTTAATAAAGAGCGAACACTTTTTTCACTGTAGTGCGCCTTGGTTAAATCGGAAATAAGATGTCCTAAAGAGACATATTTCCCTTTACTGTTATCTACAACCAAATAAAGCAGTAATTCAATTCGGTCGAGGCACTGCTCAAGTAACGACAATAAATAAGTCAAACTTAAGCTGACACCAATTCTTTTGGTGGCACGGCGAATCTTTAAAACCACATCCCGACATTGTTCCAGCATAACAAATGCTTGTGATGCATCCGGAGGAGAAATAACTGCAATTTCATGTTCAGAAAGTTCTTGTTTTTTGTACTTTTCAATAAACTCAATAATTTCACGGTTCTGAACTAAAAATGGTGACTCATATTCAGTTAATTCCGGTTGAGCATTAATAAATTCAGGGTAAAGGCCAATTCCACTAATTCGATAGGTTAAGACGGTAATTGCTTTAATCATTTCACTTTGAATGACAAGCTTTTCATCTACATTACTTTGGCTTTGTCCAATAAGACTGAATAAATTTGCCCAATCTTCATCATCAATATTATTGAGCCAGATTTTGTCACTTTCTAAATAAAAAATTCGACCAATTAATATTTTGAGTTGGCTTGCATCTTCGATTAACGGTAAAAAATGTGCTCCGAGTCTTTGCCCGAGTTGGTTCCAGAAACCATCTAAAGATAAAATTCCGCTATCGGCATATAAGCTGACTTGTTTATAGCGATTAATTAGACGTAATAAAAAAGTTTGTAGTAGGAAGGGGGCTGTAGGTGTGCGTAATAGGCTCTCAATTAAAGCCTGTATTTTTTGCTTTATCTCATCCGTATCATGAGGATCGGATGGACGAATGGCATTGACTAATTCAATGATTGGATTTTCGTCAATGACAGCTTGAGTATCCTCAAGCTGTTTCTGTATTTTTAAAAAATGATCTGAAAAATTTATATGCATAGGCAAAATAATATCTATTGTATTCGATGTAACGCAAGCTGAGTTAAGTTAATCAAAGCCTGACGATATGGTGTATCGGGTAGGTTTGATAAAGCTTGCAGTGCTGCTTCTGTTTCTTCTTGGGCACGTTGGTGACAATAATCTAAAGCACCAGACTTCTGTACAATTTCTATAACTTGAGATAATTGGTCCACTCCACCAGTTGCGATACTGCGACGAATAATCGCATGCTCATCACCTGTTGAGTGTGCTAATGCAGAAATTAACGGTAAAGTTGGCTTACCTTCCATTAAATCATCACCAATATTTTTACCTAATGTTTCAGCATCTGAAGTGTAGTCTAAAATATCATCAATAATTTGGAATGCATTACCAAAATGGCCAGCAAATAATCTCAAAGGTTCACGATACGCTTCTTGTCCTGCCAAAATAGCAGCACCTTCTGTAGCCAGTTCAAACAGACGAGAAGTTTTACCGTGAATAATTTTTAAATAAGTTTCTTCTGTTGTATCTGGTTGATGTTGCGATTGAAGTTGTAATACTTCACCTTCCGCAATTTCACATGTACCTGTTGAAAAGTCTTTCAATAAAGTCATGTTGTTTAAATCGACCAGTAAATCGAAAGCACGTGCAATGAGGAAGTCACCGACTAATACTGCTGTCTGATTGTTCCATGTCGCATTTGCTGTAGGTCGACCACGACGAAGCCCAGATTCATCTACCACATCATCATGGACTAATGTCGCGGTATGCAACATTTCAATGATTGCAGCCAGACGCTGTGCGTTTGCCATGTTATCTAGGCCACATGCGCGAGCAGCGAGTAAGCACATGATTGGGCGCATACGTTTTCCGCCAGCTTCAACAACATGTTTGCTGACAGACATGACTAAACCGACTTTTGAGCTAATTCCTTCATTAATCAAGTGATCCATCGCAGCAAAGTCTGAGGCAACAGGCGCAAGAATGTCTTGCTTGAAATCGATGACCATATGAAGAAAAACCCCGTATTGGTAGATAAGTGGCGTTAGTGTATCAAGTAAAGGTGTGTTGCACAGGTTAACAAGTGGCTGATATTAATCATTTCTATTGTCTTTATGCGTTCTTTGTTCTTTATTTGAGCAAAACATGATATTTCCGGCAAAACAATAAATTTAATGACATCAGCATTAATACAACTTGTTCTTGTCGCAATTTGTGTCTGGAACTGTATTTTAATTTTCATTCAGAATCAATGAAAACTGCTAAATTCCAATCTAAGCTGTTTGTTGATTTTGTAAAAATAGGGCAATAGACTTTACTGATAAATAGAAAATACTTGTCGTTTGATCAAATTTCACTTAAAATCTGTCGCCTTATATAACCCCAGTGGCGAGCGTTTTAAGATCGATATATCCCTTATCGGCACGTCGACACGGGCTAATTGGAGTACATTATGTACGCAGTAATCCAAAGCGGTGGTAAACAGCACCGTGTAGTTGAGGGTGAAACCCTTAAAGTTGAATTATTGAAAGCTGAATCTGGTGCGACTATTACATTTGATGATGTATTAATGGTTGTAAACGGTGACAGCATTCAAATCGGTGCTCCAGTTGTAGCTGGCGCTAAAGTAACTGCAGAAGTGGTTGGTCATGGTCGTCACGACAAAATCCGCATTATCAAAATGCGTCGTCGTAAACACTACCGTAAACAACAAGGTCACCGTCAATGGTTCACTGAGTTGAAAATTACTGGTATTTCAGGCTAATCACGAGGAGTAAGAGACATGGCAACTAAAAAAGCCGGTGGATCGACGAAGAACGGTCGTGATTCAAACCCAAAAATGTTAGGTGTTAAAGTTTACGGCGGTCAAGCTGTAACTGCTGGTAACATCATCGTTCGTCAACGTGGTACTGAGTTCCACGCTGGTGCAAATGTTGGTATGGGCCGTGACCATACTTTATTTGCTACTGCTGACGGCGTAGTAAAATTCGAAGTGAAAGGTCAATTTGGCCGTCGCTACGTAAAAGTTGAAACTGTTTAAGTTTTAGCTTCAAAAAAAGCCCACATTTTGTGGGCTTTTTTTATGGAATCTAATCTGGTTTATCTTCATCATGATGAATGAAATTCTACAAACAACATGAATAACATAACAAAATATCTTATTTTCTCAATGATTAGCACAGAGTTTGTCGGTTAATATGAGTCTTGAATTAAGAGCTTGCTAATTTTTTATAACTTTGAAAGATGGCAAGTTGTCTTACAGCAACTAAAAAGGTGATGACATGAATATGCTTCGTAAAACTATGTGTGCTATTACACTCAGCGCGTCAGTGCTTGCTCCTGTAATGAGTACTACAGTGTTTGCTGCGCCTGTAGCAGCACCGGAGCAACAGGCAATTGGGAACCTGGTTAATCAGTTATCAGGATTACAGCGTTTAACTGCCGATTTTGAACAAACAACGAAAGCCAATACAAAAACTGTGGCACAGAAAAAGAGTTTAAGTGCACAGCATATGAACCAGACATTCAAAGGCTCAATGAAAGTTGAACGCCCTGGGAAATTTTATTGGGAAACGGTGAGTCCGTCTAAACAAACGATTGTAACGAGTGGGAAAACAGTTTGGATTTATGACCCCGATTTACAACAAGCCGTACGTCAAAGCTTAGATGATCAGGTTGCAGATACGCCAGCATTATTGTTATCTGGTAATACCAATCAAATCATGAAGTCTTATCGTGTAACACAGCCGGATAAATCTAAATTATATTTCACGTTATTTCCGAAAAAAGAAGATGGTGCTTTCCAAAGCTTAACGATTAGTTTTGGAGCAAATAAAGCGCCTACGCTTATGGTGTTACAAGATTCACTAGGTCAAACTACCTATGTTCGTTTCAAAAATGTGAAAGTAAATGCTTCAATTCCAGCATCTGTCTTTAACTTTACGCCACCAAAAGGCACAGATGTTATTGACCAATAATTAATCCTTCTCAAAAAGCTACCTTTTACGGTAGCTTTTTTTATATTAGAGAGATAGATACATTTTTTAACCCCGTCTTATTCTTACGCTTTGTATAGTGATAGAGGTAAATTCATGGGGATTAATATGCAACTTTACGATAAAAAAATTATTTGTATTCTTCCATTAATGGCTGCAATGGCAATTGTGAGTGGTTGCCAACCCAAGTCGGCAGCTAAAGAGGAGCAAGCCGCTTCGACTGCAAAAGTTAAAGAAACAAAAGAGGCCGAAATTCCTGTAATTCAGGCAAAAGTAATCCCAGTAAAATTGCCGAAATCAAAAGTTTGTTTAGAAGATGGTTGTACTGAGTATGACTTTCAGACAGTACAAACCAATCAAAAGTGGATTAATGATTACTTTACTAATCGTATAAAGAAAGCAGATCCGAATGCTTTTGCAAATTTAGCTGATCAGCCAGTCGATGTACCTGAAGGTGAGCCTCGTTCGAGTCAAAGTGCAATTTATGTCCGTTATTTAGGGCAAAATTATAACCTTGCAACTTTTGCATTCCAGACCTATTCATATTCTGCTGGTGCAGCACATGGCATGTCTCATCAAGAATTCGTGAATTTTGATTTATTAAATAAAAAGCACATTACTGTTGCCGAACTCATTCAGCCAGATGTTGAAAAACAGTTAGTTGATGCGCTTTTTGATGCGAATACCAATTGGCTTCAAGAGCACAATATCAGCCGTGAAAAACTGCAATTAAGTGATAATTTCTACTATGGCGCTAATGGTATTGTTTTTGTCTATCCAGTCTATGAATTAGCTTCTTATGCAGAAGGGATGGCTGAATTAGCATTGCCATATTCTGAAGCAGCTAAGTTCATTAAACCTGAGTATTTGCCAAGTGTGCCAAACTATAACTTGTAAAATAAGTGATCTATTCTAACAATTGTGTGAAAGCTATTCGTTATGAAGATGATCACTATATTTTTTAGTGTGAAGGCCTTACACTATAGCCAGTTTTTTACCCATATTATGATTGATTATGATCGACCCTAAGTTACTCAGAAATAATATTGAAGCCGTTAATGCGGCTTTGGCAAAACGTGGTGTTCAATTAGATGTTCAAGAATGGGCTTCTTTAGAAACTCGCCGTAAAGACTTGCAATCAAAAACTGAAAAATTGCAGGCAGAACGTAATGCCGGTGCAAAACAAGTGGGTCAGATTAAAAAATCCGGTGGCGATGCTTCTGAAATCATGGCGCGTATGCAAGCCATTGGTGATGAAATCAAAGCTGCTGAAGTTGCTTTGTCAGAACTACAAAACGAGATTGAGCAAAAAGCGCTTAGCATCCCTAACTTACCAGATGAATCTGTTCCTGCTGGTAAAAATGAAGATGATAACGTTGAAATCTCAAAATGGGGCACGCCTCGTCAGTTTGATTTTGAAATCAAAGATCATACTGATTTAGGTGAGTGGATGGGCGGTTTAGAGTTCGAAACAGCTACTAAATTGACTGGTTCACGTTTTAGCGTATTGAAAGGTTCTTTAGCGCGCTTACAACGTGCGTTAACGCAATTCATGCTTGATACCCATACGTTAAAAAATGGTTATACAGAAGCTTATGTGCCTTATTTGGTAAATGCTGATTCACTACGTGGTACGGGTCAGTTACCAAAATTTGAAGAAGATTTATTTAAACTTCAAGGCGAAAAAGAATATTACCTCATCCCTACGGCAGAAGTTCCTGTTACTAACTTCGTTCGTGATGAGATTATTGATACCGAGCGCTTGCCACTAAAATACGCTGCACATACGCCTTGTTTCCGTAGTGAAGCAGGTTCTTATGGTCGTGATACGCGTGGCTTGATTCGTCAGCACCAGTTTGACAAGGTTGAAATGGTGCAAATCGTTAAACCTGAAACCTCTATGCAAGCACTTGAAGAACTCACTGCACATGCTGAGGGCATTTTACAGGCACTTGGTTTGCCATACCGCAAAATTTTGCTCTGTGGTGGTGATATGGGTTTCGGTGCGACTAAAACTTACGACTTAGAAGTTTGGGTTCCAAGTCAAAATACTTACCGTGAAATCTCAAGCTGCTCTAATATGGGTGATTTTCAGGCACGCCGCATGAAAGCACGCTACAGAATGGATCAAAAGAAGATCGAATTGGTGCATACTTTAAATGGTTCTGGTCTTGCGGTTGGACGTACTTTGCTTGCTGTAATGGAAAATTACCAACGTGAAGACGGTTCTATCGAGGTTCCAGAAGTATTACGCCCATATATGGGTGGTTTAACATTTATTGATTAAGCTTTGCATCTAAATTGTGCACGGTTTTTGCTTAAACATAATCAGATGATTAATGTAGAGGTTTAAGGTGGATATTTTTCCAATCTCTTTAAAGTTGCAAGAGCAACGTTGTCTGATTGTGGGTGGTGGGCATATTGCGTTGCGCAAAGCAAACTTATTAGCAAAAGCAGGAGCAGTAATTGATATTATTGCTCCTGCGATTGAAGAGCAGCTTTTACAGTTAGTCAAAACGACAGACGGACAGTATTTTGCCGAGTCCTTTGTCGAAAAAATATTAAATACGCCTTATCGCTTAGTGATTGCTGCGACTAATGATGCGCAAGTGAATAAAGCCGTTTTTGAACAATGTGAAGCGCGTAATTTGCTGGTTAATAGTGTAGATGATATTCCACACTGCCGTTTTATGGTTCCAGCGATTATTGACCGTTCTCCGTTGATCATTTCTGTTGCCTCAAATGGCGCATCCCCAGTCTTATCTAGACAACTTCGTACTCAAATAGAAACAATAGTTCCTCATGGTATGGGGAAACTCGCTGAGTTTTCAGGTCAATGGCGTAAGCAGGTAAAAGAAAAGATTACAAACCCCGATGAACGTCGAATCTTTTGGGAAAACTTATATGCCAGTCCATTAAAAGAACAAGTTTTTAATGACAATCTGGACGTGGCAAATGATTTAATTCAGCAAGCCTTAACAGAATGGACTGCACCCAAAGGTGAGGTTTACTTGGTAGGTGCTGGGCCGGGTGACCCTGAGCTACTGACATTAAAAGCATTACGTCTTATGCAACAAGCAGATGTTGTGATTTATGATCGTTTGGTCTCTGAACCCATCTTAGAACTTTGTCGCCGTGATGCGACTAAGATTTATGTCGGTAAAGCCCGTTCAAATCACTCGGTTCCACAAGACGGTATTAATGCTTTACTGGTTGAATATGCTCAACAGGGAAAACGTGTTTGTCGTTTGAAAGGTGGTGATCCGTTTATCTTTGGGCGTGGTGGTGAAGAGATTCAAGAGCTGGTTGAAGCAAATGTCACTTTCCAAGTAGTACCAGGTATTACGGCAGCCTCAGGCTGTTCCGCTTATGCGGGTATTCCACTAACACATCGTGACTATGCACAAAGTGTCCGTTTCTTAACTGGGCATTTAAAGGAAGGTTCACCTGAACTCCCTTGGAATGAACTGGTTTATGAAAATCAAACTTTGGTTTTATATATGGGATTGGTTGGATTAGAGCGCATTTGTGAGCAACTTATTGCTCATGGTCAACGTGCTGATATGCCAGTGGCTTTAATCTCTAAAGGAACTACACCAGAACAGAAAGTTATCGTTGGCACATTAGCCGATATTGCGACTAAAGTGTCTGAACATCATATCGTAGCGCCGACTTTAACCATTATTGGTGAAGTAGTGAGTTTACGTGAACAGTTAAAATGGCAATAAGTTCATCTGAATTTATTGTTTGTTATTAAAGTCGAGAAAATTTGTGATTCATGTTGTCCTATACGAGCCTGAAATTCCTGCCAATACAGGCAATATCATTCGTTTATGTGCTAATACGGGCGCACAGTTGCATTTAGTCAAACCCTTGGGTTTCGAGCTAGATGATAAAAAGCTCAAGCGTGCAGGATTGGACTATCATGAATGGGCGCGTATGCAGATTTGGGACAATATTGAACTATGTCTTGCAGACTTAAAAGCTAAAGGTGTTGAGCATGTTTTCCCCCTCACTACTAAAGGTTCTGCAACCCCGCATACAGTTGATTTAAATCGACCTGTGGCTTTATTGATGGGGCCGGAAACGCGTGGTTTGCCCGAGCATGTTCGCTTAATGTTTCCGCAAGAACAATGGATTCGATTGCCGATGGCTGAAAATTCAAGAAGCTTAAATTTGTCTAATGCCACAGCCGTCATTGTTTATGAAGCATGGCGTCAGCAAGGTTTTAAAAACTTAGGATAAATAACTAAGTTTTAAATAAAAATAAGGCCACTATTGTGGCCTTATTTGTTATTAGATGGTTTATTTAGGGAAAACGACACCACTTGCTAAATCATAGTTAGTTGGTGAGTTGGTATAGACCGATCCAAGTCGAACAGCAAAGAACCATCCTAATTTACCTTGATCTTGAATACGGTTTTCAACGAGATATGGCTCATCTAATTCAGATACTGCATCTTCAATAAATACTTTATATTCAACAGGTCCTGTATTTTCACTGTCACGTTCAAATAGATAACCATCAACATTAAAGAAGCCAAGATTGTTATTTGCATCAACAAGTCTATAACCTTCTGCAGCTTGCTCTTTAAGGAGTTTTTCAAGTTTTATTGCATCATCTTTGTTAAATGGAATATGTTGTGGAACTTCAAAATAACGATAAGCGTAAGTACCGTTATGCGTACTACTATTTACACATGTTGGTACGTAGAATGTGCCATTTGTTGTACCGTTATTGGTAAATGTCGAGTTTGCGTAGAGTAATTTGCACCCTTGAGCACCCAATTCATTGAAAGCATTTAAGATGCTAGTCCGAGAAGTATTTGTTAAGAATCGGTTAGAGTAAGTATAAGTTGCTGGTTTTTTATCATTTTTCACAAATAAATATTTGTCTGTGTTTGATGCCACTTCTCCAAATGAAAGTTTATATATATAGCCTAAGCTACCTTGTTTGTTTAATTCATTGACCCATAGTAAATAGCGGTTGGCTACTGAAGTGGTTTTTACATCAACCGTTTTATAGGTATATGTGTCCGTGGATTTATTGTTTTTTACATATAAATTTTTATACAGCGCAAAGCTACCGTCAGGGTTATCTAAACTGACTGATGGAGTAAGAAGGGCATAGCCTTGGCGTCCTTGGTCATTAAGTTGATTTAATACATCTGCCCAAGATTCTTTATTATCTCCTAATCTATAACTTGCTGTTGCCAATACTTGGGTCGGCTTTTGCATACTTGCTGGTGGAGTTGTTTTTGTAAAGCATGTATTTATGAGATCAAAGTTTGCTTGCTGTAGATAATTATGTATTGCATTTGGCTGATCTGTAGGTACTAAACAGAATTGATTTGCGTTTTTAAAGCCCAGAATGGCTGGTTGTTTCTGAGTTAGTTTTCCTGCTACTACAAGTTGCCAATCTACCTTGTTATAACTTGAAGTTTGTACAGTTTGCGGTGCTCCAATATTTGAAACCAGACTAAAATCTTCAGCTTGGCGATAACTTGCCACAATGTTACCTGTACAGTTCGCTTCATTCTCATAACGTACAGTTTCACTCGTAAATCGAACACTATTATCAGAAACTTTAATAACATTCATTTTTAGAGCAGAGCCATTAATACAAGCTCCTTTTCCTGCTAACCAACTTCCAACGAAGCGATCTGCTACCGTTGTTGGTGTTGGTGTTGGTGTTGGTGTTGGTGTTGGTGTTGGTGTTGGTGTTGGTGTTGGTGTTGGTGTCGGTGTCGGTGTTGGTGTTGGTGTTGGTGTTGGTGTTGGTGTCGAATCATTATCGTCAGACCCACACCCACTTAATGCTATAAAAATCAAAGCAATGCTGCTTCCTTTTACTATGTTATTCATCACATAAGCCCTTTTTTTATAAAAATGTGAAAATTTAACATTTTTAAAATAGATCAATTATAATGCAGTTGTAAAGATCAAATTTGAAAAAAAGGTTCAACATGGCAGCTTATAATCAAATTGAAATATTCCAACAAAGCCAGAAATGGTTTGATCAGTTGCCATTTGAATGGAAAAAATGGCTTGAAGAAAATTTAGAAAAAGGATGTTCAATCGAGCAATTAGTCGATGTTTTAAAAGAAAATGGATTTGGATTAACTTTTCAAACGAGTGAGCCGAATTTCCTAAGCTTATCTGACCAAGATCAGGAATGGATCATCGAACAAATTTTGAATGGGGTAACATCTGCGGAAATAGTGAAAAGATTAGTAGAGCAGGGGCTTCATCGGCAACAAGTAGAAGAATATTTAGGTAATTTAGAAAATAATCAGTTATATAAAATTCTTAAGAAAAAGCACCACCAATTTAAGAAACGTGAGTGGCTAATAGAAACTTTAGACCAACTGGCCCAGCTAGATTCTAATTACTGTAAAGAAATACCTTCAATCCCTGCGCCAATCTTCTCAGATTTTATTAAAGATTATTACAGTCAACATCGTCCTGTGATTTTGAAAAAAGGGGTAGAGCACTGGCCTGCTTTACATAAGTGGACACCTGAATATTTTGCAACTCGATTTGGCCAGCATTTAGTTGAAGTTCAAATGAATAGAAATAAAGATGAGCAATTTGAAAGGCATTCTCCTTTGTTAAAGCAGACCATGAAAATGTCGGAATTCGTATCAAAAGTTATGTCTGTCGAAGCAAGCAACGATTTCTATATGACTGCAAATAATGCGACCAATAGTCATCAGATGCTTCAGGAGTTATTTTTAGATATAGGCGATTTTGCAGACGGCTACAGCAACTTGGCTTTAAAAGATGAGCGTAGTTTTTTATGGTTCGGGCCGAAGGGCACCTTTACGCCATTACATCACGATTTAACGAATAATATGTTAGTTCAAATTTATGGGCGCAAAAAAGTAACTTTGATTCCGGCTTTGCAAGTACCTCATCTATATAACGATCATTGGGTGTTTAGTGAGCTGAGTAATGCAAATGAAATTGATTTTAAAAAATATCCTTTAGCAAAATCGATTACCCCAGTGGAATGTATTTTGAATGCAGGGGAAGCTTTGTTTATCCCTATTGGTTGGTGGCATAGTGTAGAAAGTCTGGATGTTTCAATGAGTATTTCTTTTACCAATTTTAATGCGCCAAATCATTTTGTTCATCGGTTTCCAAAGGAGGCCTAAGAATGAAAATTGCATCTTAAACCGTTCAGTGTGACAATTGCTCAGCTCATACTGTTTTTCAAAGATGAAGGAAAATTGTTAACTTATGTCGACACTCCAAACGAATAATGCAGAACTTAACCAAAAGCAGGTATTGCAGTTAATGGAATATCTGACGCAATGGTTAATTCGTTCGGGAGTTGGATATAACGACTTTGTTACTGCTTTAAAACCCGTTTTCTATCAGCAGTCTTTAGCTGAGCTAGAACGTATAGATCAAAAAACTACTGATTCGGCAGTTAGTCTACTTTCTGGTTTACATCGTAAAGATGTTAGTGCTTTTAAAAAAGCGACACAGGCTGGGCAGCCTTTAACTGAAGCAAAAGTAGCAGAGCCAGTGAGTGTTCCTGCTCGGGTGATTGGTTTATGGCTTGCAGAGGGCTTAGCAGAAAAAATTCCTTTTATTAGCCAAGATCAGGTTAGCTTTGAAAGTTTGGTAAAGAAAGTTTCAACCGAAAAGCATCCAAGATCTATTTTGAATGAGCTTGAGCGTTTAAATATAGTGAAAGAAGAAGATGGTATTGTATCGTTACAGCAGCGAAGTTTTATGCCTGATGTAGAGCAATTCGAGGTTCGAAAATTATTAACGAATAACTTAGAGGCACATTTAGCTGCCGGGGTTCATAATTTATTTCAGCCAGAAAAAGAACCCTATTTAGAACAAGCAATTTTTGCTGATGAACTAACAGATGAATCGATCACTTTACTCAAAGAAGCAAGTTTACGCTTATGGGAAGATCTATCACTACAAGTACTCAAGTTAGCCATTGAACGTTGTGCACTCGATGAAGGAAAAGAGGGTGCAACCAAAACTTTCCGTTTCGGAGCTTATCAATATGACCAAAACAACTTATAAAAAATTAATAATATCCATGAGCTTCATTATGATAGGCAGCCTTTTGACTGCTTGCGGAGAGGATTTATTCGCAGGTGGTGCCAGTTTGGGTGGGTCAGGATATCCAACTAAACCCGGTAAACCAGGTGATTATGAAACCCCGGCCGATGGAGATAAAGGTGACTCAAAAGATAATGAAATTTGGTTACCTGCACCAAGTGAAGATGACTGTAATGGCTTGCATCGTAAATTAGAATTTCTTAATAATGTAACAAGAGAACCAATTGAAAAAGAAACGGTTTTTAAATACGCGCAGCAATTAACTTTGAACGGTACTCTTGCTTTACAGATTACTCAAACGAATATGGGCCCAGAAAAAATACAAGAACGACAACCCGCTTGTCATGTACCTTTAGAACTCTATTTACTTGGAAATACCAAACGTTCTTATCCGGAAAATGATTGTAAAGAGACTCAAATATATGAGTATCAACCTGCTGAAACAAAAACTTTTATTGTCAATTATCCCGCATTTGAAGTCATGAATGGTACTTGGAAATATGGTCTGGAAAGTACCTATTTGAAAAATAATCAGGAGTTAAAACAATGCGAACCTTTAACGATTCAATTTAAAATAAGTGCGCCACCTGATCCGATTAAAATCAATTAAGTTGAGGCACCTTTAAGATAAGAACAAAGCCTAATCGATAAAGTTCAATAAAATTTTAAAGAAAGTTTGAGTTAAGCTTGCTCTAGCACTTTTTCATCATAAGTTATTTGGGCTGCTAAAACCTGCTCAATATTGGTTTCGGCCCATTCCTTTAATTGGAACGCCATTGAAGCTACATTTTGCCCTAAAGAAGTCAGTGAGTAATCAACGCGAATTGGGGATGTATTCTGGATTTTACGCTCGATGAAACCGTCTCTTTCCAGCATTTTTAACTTCTGTGATAAGACCTTAGGAGAAATGCCTTGAATATTCTTTTTGAGCAAATTGAAGTGTTGAGTTTCTTCTTCAAGAACGTTTAAAATCAATAAAACCCATTTATCTGCAATTTTTTCAAAAAATAGACGAGCAGGGCAATGTTGTTGAAAAATATTATATTTTAGACATTCATTCATACCATTTACCTATAATTTTTTGAAAAATTACACTAGTTACCAACTAGTAACTAATTGACACCTAGTTTCTAAAATATATCATAAAGTGGAATTTAATAAAACAAAGGTTTGCTCCCATGTCTAACTCTAATATCGCGGTTGTATATTTCTCTGGTTACGGACACACAAAAGTTGTAGCTGAAACGTTTGCAAACGAGATTAATGCTCAGCTCATTCAGATTGATCAGGAAGGAAATATTACTGATCAAGATTGGCAGACATTAAATGATGCGAAGGGGATTGTTTTTGGTGCTCCGACTTATATGGGTACAGCGCCATGGCAGTTTAAAAAGTTCGCTGATGCAACTTCAAAAGTATGGTTTACACGTGGCTGGCAAGATAAAGTATTTGCAGGATTTACAAACAGCGCGAGCTTAAATGGGGATAAGCAAGTAACTCTTATCCAATTACAAACTTTAGCAGCACAACATGGTGGGATTTGGGTGAGTCTTGGTTTATTACCAGCAAATACAAAAACCGCAACACGTGAAGATGTAAACAACTTAGGCGGTTCAGTAGGGCTTTTAGTTCAATCACCTTCAGATGCGAGTGTGGAAGAAATTCCGACAGGTGATCTGGAAACAGCAAAAGTTTATGCTCAACGTGTACAAAGCATTGTGAATAAAATTTACGGTTAATTTGACCATAAAAAAGGCGCTTAAAGCGCCTTTTTTATTACTCATGCTCGTTATGTTGCGGAGCATTATATTTGAAGCCTTTGGTTTTATAGGCAAGATAACCTACACCAATTACGGCCCAAGCTAAGCCAATTTGTAAGGCAAGCTTATCAATCTCTAACCACATCATAAACACACTGGCAAAACCAAGCGTTGGTATAACAATATAATTAATGATGTCTTTAAGCGTTTTATTCTTGCCATCTCTTAATGCATAACGAGAAATCACAGAGAAGTTAACAAAACTAAAGGCAGTTAAAGCACCAAAACTAATCAAGTTAACAATATGCTCAAGATCTAAAAAGCCAGCAGATAACGCAACTACACCAACAATAAGAATGTTGTAAGTTGGAGTATGCAATTTTGGACTGATATGACCAAATAATTTCTTGTTGATGACCCCATCGCGCCCCATCACATACATTAAACGTGACACACCCGCATGAGCAGAAATACCTGATGCCATCACAGCGACTACAGCAAAATATAAAACCAAAGTTTTAAACATCAAACTACCAATCGCAGCGACCATCACAGGTTGTGATTCATCTAAAGGATTAAAGTAAGTGTTTGGGTTACTTGGGAAATATAATTGGATGAAGTAAGTACTTACAATGAAAATAATACCTGCAAGTAATGCTGTAGAAAAAATAGCTTTTGGGAGCGTTTTTTCTGCATCTTTTGTTTCTTCAGCAAGAGAAGATAAAGCATCAAACCCTGTGAAAGAGAAGCAGAGTACAGTTGCACCAGCAATTAAAGCACTGACAGATGTCATGTCGTTCCAAAAAGGAGTTAATGACCACAATGCCGCTTTATCTGGATTTAAAGTTCCATCTGCATATACACCTTGAGTAAGTAGAATGTATACCTGATAAACGAAATAAAAAATTACGCCAAGCTGAATAACAACGATCGTACTGTTAAAACGTGCGACAAATCGTGCACCAAATAAGTTAATAACAGTCATGAGAGTTGTTAAACCAATCACCCATAACCAGTTATTTACTTCTGGAAAAAGAGCTCTTAGGTAAATATCTGCCAAGATAATATTAACAAGCGGTGACAGTAGATAGTCTAACCAAGAAGACCAACCCACCATAAAGCCAACATTAGGATGAATTGATTTTTGAGCATATGTATAGGCCGACCCAGAAGAAGGGTAGCGCTTAATCATATGTCCATAACTGATCGATGTTAATAAGATTGCGACTAATGCAAAAATGTAGGAAGTTGGTACATGACCACCACTTCGTTCTGACACTAGACCAAAAGTATCAAATAACGTTAATGGCTGAATGTAAGCTAAACCAATAATAACAATATGCCAAAGCACAAGATTCTTTTGAAGCTTAGCTGTTGGTTTAGTCCCAGATAAATTTGTCAACGGCGTTATCCTCATAATCGTTGATCAAGGATCAGCTTGGTGTTAAGGATCGTTTGAGACGAACGATCCCCCCTACAGAAAAAGATAAAGTGCGCCAATCTATCCTAAATTGATATAAATTGTCAGTACTTTCATCTATTTTTTAGCAAATTTTTTGCCATATATTCCAAATAAAATAATGAATAAAAATTCTTATTCATAAAAAAGGTCTGATTTAATATATAAATCAGACCTTTATGGTGCTTTTTGGAGTTTAACTTATCGAATTACCAAGCTTTTTCTAAGATATCTCGGATATCTTTTAAGCTTGCTTCTTTCGGGTTGTAAATAATTGAGCCATCATTTAGTGCTTTTTCTGCAACTTCATCAAGCTGTGCCTCAGTTACTTTACCTGTTTCACGTAAAGTGCGTGGTAACTTTGTTAAAGTAAATAGGCGATCACGCATTGCTAAGATAGTCGTAATTGCTCTATCTGCACGCTGGCTTGCTGGAGTTTGTGCATAAATATCTGCGCCAGCGAGTGGTAATAGTAACTCGCCAATTTTCTGACCATTTACTTGTTTATTATATTCAAGCACATATGGTAAGAATAAATTCATGCATAAACCGTGGGGCAGGTGAGCAACAGCACCTAAAGCATGCCCTAGAGAGTGAACTAGGCCGACCATTGAATTAGAAAATGCAATACCAGCCATTGTAGAGGCTTGAGCTAGCTCTAAACGGCCTTGAGCATCATTTGGGTTTTCTAAGACATTAAATAGATTTTCACTGATCTTTTTAATTCCAGCGCTTGCATAAGCATCGCTCAATGGATTGGCAGCCATACATGTATATGCTTCAACACAATGGGTTAAAGCATCCATACCTGTCATTGCAGTTAAATGAGGAGGCAATGTAAGCGTCATGCGTGGATCTAAAATTGCAGCATGTGGCATTAAATAATAAGAAGCGAATGCTAACTTAACATTCTTTTGAGTATCTGAAACCACAGCGACCATCGTTACTTCTGAGCCAGTACCCGAAGTTGTTGGAATCACAAAAAATGGTTTTAATGGTTTCGGTAGGTTATGAGCACCTGCATATTGCAATAAGTCATTTCCACCTTCAGACACCAAAATGTTGGTTGCTTTAGATGTGTCTATAACTGAACCGCCACCTACAGCAATAATCGCATCACATTTGTTTGTGCGATAAGCTTCTGCTGCAAGACGAACAACTTCTAAACTAGAGTCAGGTGGTACATCATCAAAAACATGGCCAATGACAGCATCAGTCGTACTAAATGCAGCTTCAATCGGATTTAATAGCCCATTTGCTCGAACACCCTTATCAGTAATGATAAGAGGACGCTTTGCACCTAAAGTCGCAAGCTCAAACGGAATATGTTCTAGCGCAGCATTACCAGCAATGACTTTTACAGGACAAAAAAATTCGTAATATGGTTTGGCCATGTTATGCGCTCCGCTTGAAATAGGACTTGGCTACTTTTAAGTAAATATTTGCAGCCTCGTTGAATTTTTCTTTTAGGGTAAGTTCGGTTGGGTATTCTTTGACTGCTAAGGAAGCAACCAATTTAGGTAAAATAAGAGATTCCATTTTATTTAGGCAGCGTACCAAGCGGATAGCAGCAGATACATCACCATCGGCAATCATTCGGTCATTGGCAAATGCTTGAGCAGTACTTTCTTGAAAAGAAAACACTAAAAAGGCATGAGTGACATGTTTGAATGTAATCGTTAAGTCTGGTTTTTTTTCAGCTCTTTCAAGTAGCTCTAACTGTTTGTCTTCTGTCACTCGAGCAAAAAATGCTGGTCCATTTGGGAAAACATTCATTGAAAGTACAAAGTGAACAGGAAATTTAGATACTTCCTCTTGTATTTCATTGTCCACTTGACTCGCCATGACTAAGCCACGACCAATAACATCCATCATGAGCTTAACGTAGGCAAGTTGCAGAGTCGGCTTTACCGCTTTTGTCGAAATCACTCGCGTATCCCTTGTTAAAATTATGCGAAAGCAAATTTAGAGCAATTACTCTAATCCATTTTTATTTCATCGCAAAGCGATTTATTCATATTTGACTTTAGGGTCATTAAAGTACCCAGTGCTATTAATATACTCAATAAAGTCCTGACAAAGTTGACCAAATGATGGATAAGGAGTCACTAAATCTTGTATCCGTACCATTTCTAAGCCTGCATAGCCGCAAGGATTGATGGTCTGGAATCCTGTTAAGGCACAGTCCAGATTTAGAGCTAATCCATGATAACTACGGCCACGACGAATTTTAAAACCTAAGGAACCAATCTTGCGGCCATCTACATATACCCCAGGGGCATCAGGCTTGGCATAAGCTTCAATTCCATACTTTTTCAAAACATCTATCATAAATTGTTCAGCAAAACTGACCAATGTACGTACGTTCCATTTTAGACGATTAAGATCAAACATGAAGTAAGCGACGAGTTGACCTGGACCATGCCAAGTCACTTGCCCACCACGGTCAGTTTGTACTACAGGAATATCTGATGAAATTAGGATATGTTCTGGTTTACCAGCTTGACCTTGAGTTAATACATTATGATGTTGAAGTAACCATAGCTCATCAGGCGTATTTTGATCACGCTCATTTGTTAAGAGTTTCATGGTTTCAAATTTGCTTTGATAATCTTGTAAATCGTTCCATTGGCGAATGATCAAGTTGGGTTTATCAAGGCTCATTAAATATTTCCTGCATATAATATTAAACAGAAGGGGCTCAGAACTTTAGAGGAATAGACGCATGCTCTTCATAAGTTTAAAGTATTTTACTTGAGTGATTTTAAATATTTGTAGTTATTTTCTAAGAAGAATATTTTTTAATGTTGAGTTAAAACAAAAAATGCCACGATATAAATTTATATCGTGGCATCATTAACTTTAAAGTGCCGTTTTAATAAGAGGGCAGGCCGCGAGATCTGCATACAAGGCATGTACTTGCTCTAGTTCATCAAAGCGCAACTGAGCCGTAATTGAATCGTATGTGCCTTTACTTGATGGCTGGATTTTTAATGATGCAGCATCAAATTCTGGGAAATGCTTTTTCAAAATATCAACAACAGCTTCACGCAGTTCATCACCCGCGTTACCGATCAATTTGATTGGATAATCCATCGGGAAAACCCAAAGATGTTCTTGTAACTCACGAGAAGGGGTACGATCTGTCATAAGTAACCTCTTAGTTTTAATTTGAAACGCCTGCATGAGCGCAGGCGTTTTATGATCTTGTTGATAAAATGGGGATGAACTCTAGAAGTTCAAGTCCTCCTCATTATCTCTCGTATTAGTCATTTTCTAAGAAAGAACGTAAGTGTTCAGAACGAGAAGGGTGGCGTAATTTACGCAACGCTTTCGCTTCAATCTGACGAATACGTTCACGTGTTACGTCAAACTGCTTACCCACTTCTTCTAGTGTATGATCGGTTGGCATATCAATACCAAAACGCATCTTCAATACTTTTGCTTCACGTTCAGTTAAGTTTTCAAGTACTTCACGCGTTGCTTCTTTTAAGCCTTCTGAAGTCGCAGCATCAATTGGAGAAGTGATATTTTGGTCTTCAATGAAATCACCAAGATGCGAATCTTCATCATCACCAATTGGAGTTTCCATTGAAATTGGTTCTTTGGCAATTTTAAGTACCTTACGAACCTTAACTTCGTCCATTTCTAAACGTTCACCTAATTCTTCAGGTGTCGGTTCACGGCCCATTTCTTGTAACAATTGACGAGATACACGGTTGATCTTGTTAATCGTTTCAATCATATGCACAGGAATACGGATTGTACGAGCCTGATCGGCAATCGAACGGGTAATCGCCTGACGAATCCACCAAGTTGCATAAGTCGAGAATTTATAACCACGACGATATTCAAACTTGTCTACAGCTTTCATCAAACCAATGTTCCCTTCTTGAATCAAGTCAAGGAACTGTAAACCACGGTTGGTATATTTTTTCGCAATCGAAATTACCAAACGAAGGTTGGCTTCTACCATTTCTTTCTTAGCACGGCGTGCTTTCGCTTCGCCAATCGCCATACGCTTAGAAATATCTTTAATTTCAGCAACGCTTAAATTAAGTTCTTTCTCAATATCTGCAATCTTTTGCTGGAATGCTAAAACATCCGGACGAACCTTTTCTAAATGCGCCTTGATCTCAGCAGGAGCTTTAGCAATCTGTTCATCTAACCAAGCTGGATTTGATTCTTGCTTAGGGAAAGATGTACGGAATTGAGTGCGATCCATACGGCCACGACGAACTGCGTAACGCATAACTTCACGTTCGTTAGCGCGAATTTGCTCATGTGTACCACGAATCATTTCAGAGATGATGTCAAATAAACGTGGTGTAAATTTAAACATCATAAACACAGTAGCTAAAGCTTCTAAAGCATCATCTGCTTCTGGGCTGTTACGGCCATGTTTCTCAATAATAGCTTTTGTTTTAGTCCATGCAGCCTCAAGTTCATTAAAACGAACTTTTGCAACTTCAGGGTCTGGGCCAGACTCACCTTCAGAATCATCGTCGCTTTCTGACTCTTCATCTTCTTCGTCATCGTCAAGCTTAACTTCTTTTGCTGGTGTAGCTGGCGCTTCTTCTTCCTCAAGTTCTGTTTCTTCTTCTAGAACTTCAGGAATATCTTCGTCAGTTTCTGGATCAAGATAGCCAGATAAAATATCGGCAAGGCGACGTTCGCCAGTCAAGAAATCATTATATTCTTTTAATACAACTTCAACAGCATTTGGCCAGTACGCAATTGAATTAAGGACATCACGAATCCCTTCTTCAATACGTTTTGCAATGCTGATTTCACCTTCACGGGTTAACAGTTCAACTGTACCCATTTCACGCATGTACATACGTACAGGGTCTGTCGTACGTCCAGGCTCATTTTCAACCGATGCAAGTACGGCAGCAGCTTCTTCTTCAGCAACTTCATCGGCTGTGTCAGTTGACTCACCGAACATGGTATCGTCAGATTCAGGTGCACGCTCGTGTACAGGAATACCAACGTCTTGAAGCATTTGAATAATGTCTTCAATCTGTTCGCTTTCAGTAATCGAGTCCGGCAGATGATCGTTAACCTCAGCGTAAGTTAAGTAACCTTGTTCTTTGCCTCGGCTAATCAGAGCCGCTACTTGAGAAGTAGGGGAATGCATATCGCTCATCTTTGCTTACTCTTCGTTGAATCTGTGGCAGTGAAAAACCGTGCATGATAGCACAATTTGCTTGAAATATTTTGGATTTGATCGGTAACCGTTAAATAAAAAATATCTTTGAATTCACGTCTGTTTTTTGGATATTGGGCTAAAATCATTTTTTTCAAGCTTAAATCATGGAAAAGATCATAGAATTTTTTCTTGATCAAAAAAATAGTTCAGTTTTATAAATACACAATTTTTTGGGTGAAAAAAAGTACAAATATGCAGTTTAATGAAAAAAATATAAATAAAACTTGACATGGTTCTGTAAGAGAGATAAATAGCGCCTAGACCCATTCACATTTTTTCATTAGAGGTAGTTTTAGTGTCTTCTACAGATTTTGAACTAGATGATAACTACGGTGATGATGATGATGTCGGTTTTGATGAGTCATCAGGCAAAATCACTGCGAAAGAATCATTAGAAAAACGTAGATTAATCGATGATCTATTAGCTCAACGCCGTTTAGAGCGTGAGTTGAAAGATTTTGATTATGATTTAGACGATGATGATCTTGATGATGAAGACTAATCAAATCTGAATAGGGCATCGTCAGCTTAAATGCTATGCTATCGTAGATTTCTTTTTTATAGTCAGGTAACACAATGAGTGCGTTAGATTTAGACCAATTAAGTGAATATCTAGATGGAGACCACAATGAGTATGGTTTAGATTTCGCTGCAACTCATGGCTTTCTGTGTGCAATTGCAGTAGGCCCTCAGTTTGACCGTTGGTTAGATGAGCTGTTTGATAATAATCATAAAAAGGTTCCTGCTGAAATTATTCAGCAAATCAAGGCGTGGTTAGAGTCAATTCGACAAGATTTAGCAAATGAAAATGGAATTGCATTTCCATTTGAAGTTGAAGAAGCTGATGTTGAATCTAGCTTAGGTGACTGGAGTGTGGGATTTGTTGATGCAATGTTCTTAAATGAAGATGCATGGTTTGCACCTGAATATGAAGAACAATTAATTGATTTAACTTTACCAATGATGGTATTTAGTGGAATTGATGAAGAAGATCCACAGATGGAATCTTTCCGTCGTAATGGACAGTTAATGGATGAACTGGCAGAAGAAATCCCAGATAATTTGAATGAATTATACTTGATGTATCATACGCCAAATTAAACTTTAAAAATTAAGTAAATAACGTCCTTTCTAGGGCGTTTTTTATGCTTTTAGTCTTTTAATACATAATTAAATATAATATTTTTACATTAATTTTATTTGTATATAATTACCCGCAACATTTTGAAAGCTCTCTCTTAATCAAAAATTAATTTATTTCTTCATGTGTATATTTCATGAGCGATATGAAAATCTTTAATGCTATAACAATGCGATTTAATATGAATATAATTTTTAAACTTACTGGATTATTCTCAATAATATTACTAGTTGCCTGTGGAGGCGAAAATAGTAATAGCGTAAATGAAATGCAAATTGTGGAATCTAAACAAACAGAAGTTACCTATAAAGTAGTTGTCGGTACAGCTTTTTCGAATTCCGCTTTGAATGGTGCAAATGTAACAGCAATTTGTAAAGACGGAGCTGGTTTTAAAAGTCCTGTAGTTGTTAATGCACAAGGGCAATGGCAAGGTGAAGTAGACAGTAGTAAGCTTCCTTGTCGTTTACAGGTAAAAGCTAATGGGCAAAGCTACCATAGTTATATTGATCAAGAGGGAGATGTAAATATTAATCCGCTGACAGATATGGTAATTGCTTATGCAAGTAACCAAATTCCTGTAATGTGGTATCAATCTGGAATTATGACTACAGAAAAATTAAAATCAGCAAATTCTGCTTTGGTAGCTGAGCTCATTAAAAAGGGCTATGGTATTGATAATGATGTGGATCTCTTTAGTATTGAGGTGAAAGCTAATAGTGCTATTCATCAAACTATTCAAGAGTTGTTGGAGGTTATTAAAAATAATGAAAATATTAAAGACTATGAAGTATTATTAACTTTAATTAAAGATGGAAACTTATCTCAATTGCCTAAGAATGTTGAGGTTTTGGATAATTCAATACCCATGGTTTTTAACTTTAATACGAATGCCTGTCAAATGCTCCCTGCATTAGAGAATATCCAGCAATACAATAAATGTTCAGATAAGGTTATAAATAATTTTGTTGAAAGTAATTTGGTAGCTGTGGACTCAGATGAAAAGTGTGTTTTGGTAAAACAAGATAATAAAGTGAGTTTAACTAAAGGGAATCAAACAGTATCAGCATTATTGGATAAAGAAAAAGAAGATGGCATGGACTTTACTTTTGATGAGGGCGAATTGGAGATTGTAGATCTTGTGATTAATACAGGACCTTATACGGATATAAATACCTATAGTCAGATTGGATTAGATTTTTCTAATGATGGGACGTTGAGAGGTGCTGTTGGGAAATCTCCAACAGTGCCTTCAATGAATTGCGTGAGCTTGGAGTTCAAGAAACTTATGGAACTTTATAAATAAAATTAAAAAGGGCATCATTTGATGCCCTTTTTATAAATTATAAACGTTTACGTTTTGCAGCCGCAATTTGTGACTGGCGCATACGGAAGCCAGCTTTTTGTTTTTCAGTTGTCTTGTCGATACAATATACGCAAGAAACACCATGTTCATAGCTTGGTAGAGCAGACTCTTCTGGAGTTAACGGCCAGCCACAAGCATGACATTTAACATTTACGCCTTCTTCAACGCCATGAGTTACAGCAGTCCGGCCATCAAAAACAAAACATTCACCTTCCCATAAACTTTCATCGGCAGGGGTTTCTTCTAAATATTTAAGAATACCGCCTTTAAGGTGATAAACCTCTGTAAATCCTTCTTGAAGAAGTAGAGAGGTTGATTTTTCACAGCGAATACCACCTGTACAGAACATCGCAATTTTTTTATCTTTATGCTGTTCTAATTCTTTTTTAACGTATTCTGGGAACTCGCGGAATGTTTCAGTTTTAGGGTCGATAGCACCTTTGAAAGTACCCGCCTTATACTCATAATCATTACGCGTATCGATTAAAATTACATCATCACGTGCAATTAAATCATTCCATTCTTTTGGATCAAGGTAATGGCCCACTAAGTCACGGGGTTTAACTTCAACACCTAAAGTCACAATTTCTTCTTTAAGTTTAATTTTCATTTTACGGAAAGGTTTGTCAGAGCTATGAGATTCCTTATATTCCATAGAGGCAAAACCTTCATTGAGTAAAAATTGATAGAGACTATCAATTGCTACACGGTCGCCGGCAACAGTACCATTAATTCCTTCACCTGCTACAATCAGAGTTCCGCAAAGGTTGATTGTTTTCACTAAGTCTAATAAACGTTGTTGAAGATCGGCAGGATCTTGAACTTCTTTAAATTGATATAGTGCTGCAACAACCCAACCCGCGGTCGCTTGCTGTTCTACAGGTGCAAGCTGTTCTACAGTAGCGTTCATGGAAAACTCCAAATGTATTAAGATAGAAATTTAAGGCGCATATTTTAGCGCGAAAAGTTGTAATAAGCGAGAAAACCATAAAAAGTATATGGTTTATTTAAGGAGTCGGTTTTGAGTAGTGATCATCGAATGCTCTCTCTCACCCCATGTGCAGGGCGTTGTTCAACAGTTTTTGGTGATCAGGTTTGCCGTGGTTGTCGTCGTTTTAACCATGAAGTGATTCAATGGAATACTTATACAGCAGAGCAACGTTTGGCTGTATGGAGGCGTTTAGATGATCAGTTGAATCAAATCCTAGTACCTATGTTGCCTCATGCGAACTTGCAGCATGTAGAGGGATTTATTTTAAGTAAGCGTGTTCGGTTGATGGAAGGGGCGAGTAAAGGTCGCAAGCTTTATCATGCTTTGAAAATATGTGAAAAAAATAAGCATCTGGCAACAGAAAGTGGTTTGGGTATTTCAGAACCTCAAGTCAAAACAATATGGGTTGAATTTGAAAGACGTGTTCTAGCTTTGGCTAAAGCGAGTTATGAGTTGGCTTGGTTAAGAGCTGATGGAATTAGTCATCATTTATTAAGTGTGTTTGATGAAGAATAAGTTTTTAAATTGAATTAAAAATACCCAAATAAAAAAGCTGCCAGAAGGCAGCTTTTTTATCATTAATTTTCTTTCGAATATTAACGTTTGATGTCGCGCTGAGTCGGGCCAGTGTAAAGCTGACGAGGACGACCGATTTTGTATGGTGCGCTGTGCATTTCTAACCAGTGGCTGATCCAACCAACTGTACGTGCAAGTGCAAAGATTACCGTAAACATTTCTGTTGGGATACCAATCGCTTTAAGGATGATACCTGAGTAGAAGTCTACGTTAGGGTAAAGTTTACGTTCAACGAAGTACGGGTCGTTCAATGCAATACGCTCAAGTTCCATAGCAAGCGCTAATTGAGGATCATTGATATTTAATGCTTCAAGAACTTCGTCACAAGTTTGTTTCATGACTTTTGCACGTGGGTCGAAGTTTTTGTACACACGGTGACCGAAGCCCATGAGTTTAACTTCTTTACGTTTTACTTTTTCCATGAACTCGGCAACGTTTTCTACACTACCGATTTCATCAAGCATTTTAAGTACAGCTTCGTTTGCACCACCGTGAGCAGGTCCCCAAAGCGCAGAAATACCTGAAGAGATACATGCGTATGGGTTTGCACCAGTAGAGCCAGCAAGACGTACTGTAGATGTCGAAGCATTTTGTTCGTGATCAGCATGAAGTGTGAAGATACGATCCATTGCACGAGCAAGAACAGGATTTACTTTGTAATCGCGGTCAGCAGGGGTAGCAAACATCATGTGTAAGAAGTTTTCCGCGTAATTTAAGTCATTACGTGGATAGATGAATGGTTGACCTACTGTGTATTTGTAACTCCAAGCAGCAAGTGTTGGAATTTTTGCAATGAGACGAATCGCAGTGATTTCACGGTGATTGATGTCTTCAATGTCAAGATTGTTGTGATAGAACGCAGATAATGCACCAACAACACCAACCATGATTGCCATTGGGTGAGCATCACGACGGAAACCATTGAAGAAACGGCTAACTTGATCGTGAACCATAGTATGAGCACGAACTTTGGCATCAAACTCTGTTTTTTGTTCAGCAGTTGGGAGCTCGCCATTTAATAATAAATAACAAGTTTCAAGATAGTCTGCTTGAGTTGCTAACTGATCAATTGGGTAGCCGCGGTGTAATAAAATACCTTTGTCACCATCAATGAACGTAATTTTAGACTCGCATGCAGCTGTCGCCATAAAACCAGGATCGAAAGTAAAATGACCTTCTTTCAATATGCTGCTGACATCAATTACATCTGGACCTAAAGTGCCACTGTAGATTGGTAATCCAATTTCTTTGCCATCAAGATGTAATACGGCTTTTTTGCCATTTGCTTCAGACATTCAATAGATCTCCTGTCCTGGTGAATGTTGATCTGACCCGAAATCCTAATGTTCTCATGTGCGAATCAGACGGTGTCAAAATTTGCTATAAGATTAGTGAGTACTGAAATTTTGTCAATTATACTTATGGATAAAAAATGACGATCCCACAGAGAGTTAGTCATCAAGACCCGAGCAAAAAAGTCAGTAAAATCACTGCATCGGGATGGTATAATAAGTCAATTCAACAAGAACGTGCAGAAAAAAAATGAAGTATGAGTACAATTGTAAGCAAATTTTAAAATTAAGATTAAAAATGACAAGTCGGTAGAAAATGCCAATCCAATTAAAAAAATCATAAAACTCATGGTGTAATTTCAAATTGCTAATCAAAAAAAACTCTATTTTTATTTAGTTGTAACAAAGAATATTGGTGTTTTTTTAAGTTTAATTGTATAAAAAATAGCTAATTGAACTGCATTAAAATAATAAAAACTCTTATTCCCATTAAAAATTGCTTTCTCAAACGTATTTAGATTGACTGATTTGGGTTGAATATAAGTACGTTCACTTATTTGAATTGTAGCTTTTATTGAAAATATGAGGAGTTACTAACATTTTTCTATTTATATGATGAATTTATAACTTTATCTTTAGTCTAAAATTTACTTATTTAAAAGAAATTTCAGAAAAAATGAAATTAAATAAAAAGTTATTTTAAACAACAACATGATGAAACTATGTATACCTTTTTTATAGAGTTAATGGGGTGATATCATTGTGAATGATTCTTATTTAATTGTTTTTTGCTGAAAAGGCAAAGTGGATTGTTTGTATTTTGATACTTCGCGTTTTATAATTCGATGTCGTTTATAGGTTAGGCATGAGCTGTGCTTGCCTAACAATGCCAGCTTTCCTTGGAATTAATTCAACAAACTCCGGTCGGAGTTTCTACCTACAGGATGCCCGCTGTGAAAAGCAACAGACCTGTCAATTTGTCCATGGGTCAGGTGTTAGCGGTAAATTTACGCTCACCCGTGGCTATTGCATCAATTTTACACCGTTTATCAGGTGTCATCGTTTTCTTATTAGTACCAGTTCTCTTATGGATTTTAGATAAATCATTATCTTCACCAGAAGGATTTGACTACGTTAAAAATGTGGTTTTTGGAAATATCCTTGTTCGTTTTGTCGTTTGGGTATTTGCCGCAGGTTTAATTTTCCACTTTATTGCTGGAATTAAACATTTACTTGCTGATCTTGGTTTCGCTGAGGAACTGCAAAGTGGTCGTATTGCATCTACGGTTGCATTGATCCTATCTGCGATCGGTATTCTCGCAGCCTTTGTATGGATTATGTTCTGATGAATAGTGCTACAGGTTTAACAGGTTCAGGTTCGCGTGATTGGTATGTCCAACGTGTCAGTGCTGTAGTGTTAGCTGCTTACACTGTGGTGATGTTCGGTTGGATCCTTTGTCATAGTGGATTTGGCTATGAACAATGGGCTGGATTTATGATGACTTTACCAATGAAGGTTTTTTCTTTATTGGCTGTATTGTCTCTCGCTGCACATGCTTGGATTGGGATGTGGCAAGTCTTTACTGACTATGTAACGACTCGTCAAATGGGTCCTTCGGCCTTAGGTTTACGCCTTGTTCTCACGTCTGCTGTTATTATTTCAGTATTCGTGTTCGCAATCTGGGGTTTCCAGATTTTCTGGGCAAATTGATAGGAAGAGATCATGGGCGCGATAACCCCTAAAGAAGATTATTCAAATATTCAAAACCTCACTTTCGATGCAGTTATCGTTGGTGGTGGTGGTTCTGGTATGCGTGCATCTTACCAACTTGCTCAAGCAGGTTTGAAGGTTGCTGTACTGACTAAGGTTTTCCCAACACGTTCGCACACTGTAGCTGCTCAAGGCGGTATCGGTGCGTCGTTGGGTAACATGCAAGAAGATAACTGGCATTTCCATTTTTACGATACAGTAAAAGGTTCTGACTGGTTAGGTGATCAAGACGCAATTGAATTTATGTGTCGTGAAGCACCAAAAGTTGTGTATGAACTTGAACACATGGGTATGCCGTTTGACCGTAACGCTGATGGTACAATTTACCAACGTCCGTTCGGTGGTCACTCTGCTAACTATGGTGATAAACCAGTTCCACGTGCTTGTGCAGCTGCAGACCGTACAGGTCATGCATTATTGCACACGCTTTATCAAAGCAACGTGAAAATGGGTACTCAATTCTTCGTTGAGTGGATTGCTCTTGATTTGATCCGTAACGAAGCTGGTGATGTTCTTGGTGTAACAGCGATTGACCAAGAAACTGGTAACATTTCAGTATTCCAAGCAAAAGCGACATTATTTGCTACTGGTGGTGCTGGTCGTGTTTACCGTGCATCAACAAATGCTTATATCAACACTGGTGACGGTCTTGGTATGGCTGCTCGTGCTGGTATTCCATTGCAAGATATGGAGTTCTGGCAATTCCACCCAACGGGTGTTGCGGGCGCTGGTGTATTGTTGACCGAAGGTTGTCGTGGTGAAGGTGCAATCCTTCGTAATAAAGACGGCGAACCGTTCATGGAACGTTATGCACCGACTTTAAAAGACTTGGCTCCACGTGACTTCGTTTCACGTTCTATGGACCAAGAAATTAAAGAAGGTCGTGGTTGTGGTCCAAAAGGTGATTATATCTTACTTGATATGACTCACTTGGGTGCTGACACGATCATGAAGCGTTTACCATCTGTATTTGAGATTGGTAAAAAATTCGCAAACGTTGATATCACAAAAGAAGCGATTCCTGTAGTACCAACAATCCATTATCAAATGGGTGGTATTCCTACGAATATGCATGGTCAAGTGTGCTTACCTGAAGTGGGTACGGATAACTACACTAAACCTGTAAAAGGGTTCTATGCAATTGGCGAATGTTCTTGTGTATCAGTACATGGTGCAAACCGTTTAGGTACTAACTCACTTCTTGACTTGGTTGTATTTGGTAAAGCTGCTGGTGAGCACATTATCGATTACGTAACTAAGCATCATGGTGATGAATATGCGCCACTTCCAACAGATGTATTAGAGCAAACATTAGCTCGTGTACGTAAGTTGGATGATTCAACTTCTGGCGAAAACGCTCAAGAAGTTGCTGATACGATTCGTGATATCGTTCAAGACCACGCTGGTGTATTCCGTACTCAAGCATTGCTTGATAAGGGTGTAAAAGAGATTCTTGCTCTTGAGCCACGTGTTCGTAATATTTACTTGAAAGATAAATCTAGAGTATTTAATACTGCGCGTGTTGAAGCACTTGAAGTTGAAAACTTGTATGAAGTTGCAAAAGCAACTTTGATTTCAGCTGCTGCGCGTAAAGAGTGTCGTGGTGCGCATACGGTAGTTGATTATGAATTGCCAGCTGATCACCCAACTTATTCATACGGTCGCCGTGATGATGAGTGGATGAAACATACGTTATGGTATTCATCAGATAACCGTTTGGAATATAAGCCAGTTCGCTTCAAACCGTTGACTGTTGATGCAATTCCACCAGCACCACGTACATTCTAATCGGGAGTATAAAGATGAGTAGAGGTACTCGTACATTCGAAATCTACCGCTATGATCCTGATAAGGATAAAGCGCCGTACATGCAAACTTTTAAGCTTGAATTGACTGATAAGCACCGTATGTTGCTTGATGCATTACTTGCATTAAAAGTTCAAGACGAAACGTTAACATTCCGTCGTTCTTGCCGTGAAGGTATTTGTGGTTCGGATGGTGTGAATATCAATGGTAAAAATGGTTTGGCTTGTTTAGAAAACCTGAATGATTTACCAGAGAAAATCGTAATTCGTCCATTACCAGGTTTGCCGGTAATTAAAGATTTGGTTGTTGATATGAACCAATTCTATGATCAATATGACAAAATTCAGCCATTCTTGATCAATAACCAGCCAGCGCCACCTAAAGAGCGTTTGCAATCTCCGGAAGAGCGCGAACACTTGAATGGTCTATATGAATGTATTCTTTGTGCATGTTGTTCAACTTCGTGCCCATCATTCTGGTGGAACCCTGACAAGTTCTTGGGTCCTTCAGCATTGTTGAATGCATACCGTTTCATTATCGACTCTCGTGATACTGCAACAGCAGATCGTTTGGCTCGTTTAGACGATCCGTTCAGTTTGTTCCGCTGTAAAGGTATTATGAACTGTGTGTCAGTGTGTCCTAAAGGTCTAAACCCTACAAAAGCAATTGGTCATATCCGTAATATGATATTTGATCAAGCGGGTTAATTCTGCACAAATAGAAAACGCGCATCCTTGATGTGCGTTTTTTTTTAACTTTATAATGTAAACTTTAGACTTTGGTCGAAAAAGATGAGATTTTTATATATTGCACCATATATTAAAAGATAAAATCGCATATGTATTTCGCCAATTTATAGGTGGTATGTGTCAAAAAAATCAATCGTTCTTTAAGAACATGATACGATTTGCCACAAAGTTATAGGTGAAAAAAGCGTATACTAGTGAAATTAATTTAAGTAGCACGATCTTGGATCTGTGCTTAATTTTTATGGTTAAAGTCATTTTAGAAAAGTTAATTTTAAAGTTAATTTTTCTAAAAAGATTTGCAAAAAATTGCTCGGTTTTAATCGAGTATAAGGTGAGTGATGATGCCATTGAGGGTGTTGTGATTCATTAATTACCTATGGAGTTTCCTCTCTAGGTAGTATGACGCCCCATGGTCTTAAAGACCTGTTGGGTAAGTAATGCCTTTTTTACAATTTGGCATTATGCATCATGGGTGTGCTTAAAAGGCAGCCTGTAATATTTTTTGCAATAGGAAATGGGTCCACAAATGCAAGAAGTTGCTGACGCATTGCGTCTTGACACTGAACTTTCCGCTGATAGTGCAGCGTATATTGAAGAACTTTACGAGCAGTACCTGTCTTCCCCAACCTCTGTAGCTGAGGACTGGCGCCAATATTTCGATAAATATCCAAAGGGTGACCAACCACACGGCGCTGTGCGTGAGCAATTCCTATTACTGGGACGTAATGCTAATCGTGTTCAACCTGTTGTACAAAGTACTGTAAGTACTGAGCATGAACGTCGTCAAATTGGCGTTTTACAACTTATTGCTGCTTATCGTAATCGCGGACATCAAAAAGCTAAATTAGATCCATTAGGTCTTGCTAAGCGTGAAGATATTCCTGATTTAGATCTTTCAGCACATGGTTTAACCAAATCAGATTTAGATACAGTATTCAACACAGGCAATCTTGAGATTGGCAAAAGCGAAGCAACGCTTGCTGAAATGATTGAAGCAATGGAAGCAATCTATTGTGGTTCAATCGGTGTTGAATATATGCATATCGTGGACACAAAAGAAAAGCGTTGGATTCAACAACGTCTTGAAAGTGTTCGTGGTCAGCTTAATTTTACAAATGATCAAAAGAAAGGGTTCTTGGAGCGTTTAACCGCTGCAGAAGGGCTTGAAAAATTCCTAGGTAATAAATACGTTGGTGCTAAACGCTTTGGTGTAGAAGGTGGTGAATCTTTTATTCCTATGGTGAATGAAATCATTCAACGTGCTGGTGCTGTTGGTTGTAAAGAAGTTGTTATTGGTATGCCACACCGTGGCCGTTTAAACCTTCTTGTTAATATTATGGGTAAAAACCCTGCAGACTTGTTTGGCGAGTTTGAAGGTAAGGCTATTCATAAGAAAGGTTCTGGCGACGTTAAATACCATCAAGGTTTCTCAAGTAATGTAATGACTCCTGGTGGCGAAGTTCACTTAGCATTAGCATTTAACCCATCTCACTTGGAAATCGTTGGCCCTGTAGTTGAAGGTTCTGTGCGTGCACGTCAAGTGCGTCGTAGAGACATCGGCGGTGATGATGTATTACCAGTAATTGTTCATGGTGATGCTGCATTTGCAGGTCAAGGTGTGAACATGGAAACCTTCCAGATGTCACAAACTCGTGGCTATACGGTTGGTGGTACTGTACACATTATCGTAAACAACCAAGTTGGTTTTACAACTTCTGATCCACGTGATGCGCGTTCTACTGAATATTGTACTGACGTTGCAAAAATGATTCAGACGCCAATCTTCCATGTGAATGGCGATGATCCTGAAGCAGTAATCTTTGCTACTCAATTAGCACATGATTTCCGTCACGAATTCCGTAAAGATGTTGTGCTTGACTTGTTCTGTTACCGTCGTCGTGGTCATAACGAAGCAGATGAGCCATCTGGTACACAACCATTGATGTATCAAGTGATTGCTAAAAAAGCAACAACTCGTACACTCTATTCAGATCAGCTTGTTCAACAAAAAGTAATTGATCGTGCTGAAGCAGACCAAATGGTTGAAGATTACCGTGCAGATTTAGAAGCCGGAAACCATGTGGCAAACGCTTTAGTACTTGAACCAAATACAAAAATGTTTGTTGATTGGACACCTTATTTGGGCCATGACTATACAGACGATTGGGATACTTCATTTGACTTAAATCGCTTAAAAGAATTAGGCGAGGGCATGAGCAAACTTCCGGAAGGATTTGTTATGCAGCGTCAAGTGCAAAAAGTAATTGAAGATCGTGTGAAAATGCAAACTGGTGAAATTGCATTGAACTGGGGCGCTGCTGAAACTTTAGCTTACGCAACCTTGATCGATGAAGATTACCTTGTTCGTATTACTGGTGAAGACGTTGGGCGTGGTACATTCTCACACCGTCATGCAAAATTGCATAACCAAGTTGATGGTTCAACGTATATTCCTCTTTGTCATGTTAAAGAGAACCAACCACGTTTTGCAATTTACGATTCTTTATTATCTGAAGAAGCTGTTCTTGCATTTGAATATGGTTATGCAACTACAATTCCTAAGAGCTTAATTATTTGGGAAGCACAATTTGGTGACTTCGTAAACTGTGCTCAGGTTGTAATTGACCAGTTTATTGCTTCTGGCGAGACTAAGTGGGAACGTGTTTGTGGTTTAACAATGTTGTTACCACACGGTTTCGAAGGTCAAGGTCCAGAGCACTCATCAGCTCGTTTAGAACGTTTCTTACAGTTATGTGCTGAAGATAACATGCAAGTGATCACTCCAACGACACCTGCACAGATTTTCCATGCATTACGTCGTCAAGCTGTACGCCCAATTCGTAAGCCATTGATCGTAATGTCACCGAAATCTTTACTTCGTCATAAACTTGCTACTTCTACTTTAGAAGAGCTTGCAAATGGTTCATTCCAGACTGTAATTGACGAAATCGATCAAATTAACAAGTCAGATGTAACTCGTCTTGTACTTTGTGGTGGTAAAGTTTATTACGACTTACTTGAAAAACGTCGTGAACAAAACTTAACTAACGTTGCAATCGTACGTATTGAACAGTTATATCCATATCCAGAACAACGTCTTGCGGAAATCTTGGCTGCATATCCAAACGTGAAAGAACTTGTTTGGACACAAGAAGAGCCGAAGAACCAAGGCGCTTGGTTATTTATCGCACCTCGTTTATACGACGATATCTTAAAATCTGGCAAACAAATCCGTATCAGTTTTGCAGGTCGTGAAGCTTCTGCTGCACCAGCTTGTGGCTCACCGTACTTGCATGCAAAACAACAAGCTCAGCTAATTAATGATGCATTGGCAATCGAAGCTGAACAATCAGGAGATTCTCAATAATGGCAACCGAAATTAAAGCACCGGTATTCCCAGAGTCTGTTGCAGATGGAACCATCGCAACTTGGCACAAAAAGGTGGGTGAACCTGTATCACGTGATGAAGTAATCTGTGATATTGAAACCGACAAAGTTGTTTTAGAAGTGGTTGCTCCTGCAGATGGTAGCTTAGTTGCAATCATTAAAGGTGAAGGCGATACAGTTCTTTCTGACGAAGTGATTGCTCAGTTTGAAGCTGGTGCTGGTGCAGCGGCTGCTCCTGCAGTAGAGCAAGCAGTTGCTCAAACTCAAGCTGGTGCAGCTCCTGTTGTTGAGCGCACTGAAGCTGTATCTGGTCAAGCTCCTGCAGTTCGTAAAGCTTTGTCTGAAACTGGTATTGCTGCTGCTGACGTACAAGGTACTGGTCGCGGTGGTCGTATCACTAAAGAAGATGTGGCAAACCATCAAACTAAACCAGCTGCTAACGTTACTCCGTTAAGCGTAGCTGTTGGTGAGCGTATCGAAAAACGCGTTCCAATGACTCGTTTACGTAAACGTGTAGCTGAGCGTCTTCTTTCTGCAACTCAAGAAACTGCAATGTTAACTACATTTAACGAAGTTAACATGAAGCCAATCATGGAATTGCGTAAGCAATATAAAGATGCGTTTGAAAAACGCCATGGTGCTCGTTTAGGCTTCATGTCATTCTTTGTTAAAGCTGTAACTGAAGCACTTAAGCGCTATCCTGCGGTAAATGCTTCAATTGATGGCGATGATATTGTTTATCACGGTTACTATGACATCGGTGTTGCAGTATCTTCTGATCGTGGTCTTGTTGTTCCAGTATTACGTGATACTGATCGTATGAGCTATGCAGAAGTTGAAGCAGGTATTGGTGCTTATGCTGCTAAAGCGCGCGATGGTAAATTATCTATCGAAGAAATGACTGGTGGTACTTTCACTATTACTAACGGTGGTACTTTCGGTTCATTACTTTCAACTCCAATTTTGAATCAGCCGCAAACTGGTATCTTGGGTATGCACAAAATCCAAGAGCGTCCTATGGCTGTAAATGGTCAAGTTGAAATCTTGCCAATGATGTATTTAGCGCTTTCTTATGACCACCGTATGATCGATGGTAAAGAAGCAGTAGGTTTCTTGGTAGCAATCAAAGAATTGTTAGAAGAACCAGCTAAACTCATCCTTGATCTTTAATTTCTTCGAATAATATTACCGAGATAGAGCGATCCTCTATCTCGGACCATGGAGATAAACAATGTCTCAACAATTTGATCTTGTTGTTATTGGCGGTGGTCCTGGTGGTTATGAAGCTGCAATTCGTGCTGCTCAACTAGGCTTTAAAGTCGCTTGTATCGAAAAACGTATTCACAACGGTAAGCCATCTTTAGGTGGTACATGCTTAAACGTAGGTTGTATTCCTTCTAAAGCATTACTTGACTCTTCACATCGTTATGAAGATACAGTGCATCATTTAGCTGATCACGGTATTACTACAGGTGAAGTGAATTTTGATCTTGCTAAGCTTCTTGCTCGTAAAGACAAAGTTGTTGACCAATTAACTGGCGGTGTCGATCAATTGCTTAAAGGCAATGGTATTGAGTGGTTAAAAGGTACTGGTAAATTACTTGCTGGTAAAAAAGTTGAGTTTGTTTCGCACGAAGGTGAAACTCAAGTTTTAGAACCTAAATATGTGATTCTTGCGTCTGGTTCTGTACCTGTAAATATTCCAGTAGCTCCTGTAGATCAAGATATTATTGTTGATTCAACTGGCGCATTAAACTTCCAAGAAGTACCTAAACGTTTAGGTGTTATTGGTGCTGGTGTAATCGGTTTAGAGCTTGGTTCTGTTTGGCGTCGTCTTGGTGCTGAAGTTGTTGTATTTGAAGCAATGGATGCATTTTTACCAATGGCTGATAAAGCTTTGGCAAAAGACTACCAAAAACTTTTAACTAAGCAAGGTCTTGATATTCGTATTGGCGCTAAAGTTGCTGGTACTGAAATCAATGGTCGTGAAGTGACTGTTAAATACACCCAAGGTGGCGAAGAAAAAACTCAAACTTTTGACAAATTAATCGTTTGTGTAGGTCGTAAAGCTTATGCAGAAGGTTTATTGGCAGATGATTCAGGCATTAAATTGACTGAACGTGGTTTAGTTGAAGTAAACGATTACTGTGCAACTTCTGTAGAAGGTGTATATGCAATTGGTGACTTGGTTCGTGGTCCAATGCTTGCTCATAAAGCAATGGAAGAAGGTGTAATGGCTGTTGAGCGTATCCACGGTCATGCAGCTCAAGTGAACTATGACACAATCATTTCTGTTATCTATACACATCCGGAAGCGGCATGGGTTGGTTTAACTGAAGAACAAGCTAAAGAAAAAGGTCATGAAGTTAAAACTGGTCAATTCGGTTTTGCTGTAAATGGTCGTGCTTTAGCAGCGGGTGAAGGTGCTGGTTTCGTTAAGTTTGTTGCTGATGCAAAAACTGACCGTTTATTAGGTATGCATGTCATTGGACCTGCTGCATCTGATATCGTACACCAAGGTATGATCGCACTTGAATTTGTATCTTCTGTTGAAGATCTTCAGTTAATGACATTTGGTCATCCAACATTCTCTGAAGTTGTTCATGAAGCTGCACTTGCTGTAGATGGTCGTGCAATTCACGCGATTCAACGTAAGCGTAAATAAAATAAAGAGCGGTTCTCCGCTCTTTTTCACATTTGATGGTGTGATTAAAAAAACATCAAGGTGATAGAGGTAGACAGCAATTTGCATATACAACATGAGAATGTTGCGCAAATTGAAGACAACAAACAAAGTTAAGTAGGTAACTAAATGAACTTACATGAGTATCAAGCTAAAGCGTTATTGAAAGAATATGGTATGCCGGTACAAGAAGGTATCTTGGCAACCAATGCAGACGAAGCAGTTGCTGCATTCGAACAGCTTGGTGGTAAATTCGCGGTAATGAAAGCGCAAGTTCATGCTGGTGGTCGCGGTAAGGCTGGTGGCGTTAAAGTTGCAAAATCTAAAGAAGATGTTATCGAATTTGCAAACAACATTATTGGTACTCGTCTTGTAACGTATCAAACTGATGCAAATGGTCAACCAGTAAACAGCATTATTGTTGCTGAAGACGTATACCCAGTTGAGCGTGAGCTTTACTTGGGCGCGGTTGTAGACCGTTCTAGCCGTCGTATTACTTTCATGGCTTCTACAGAAGGTGGTGTAGAAATCGAGAAAGTTGCAGAAGAAACTCCAGAAAAAATTATCAAAGTTGAAGTTGATCCATTAGTTGGCTTACAACCATTCCAAGCGCGTGAAGTTGCGTTTGCTTTAGGTTTGAAAGACAAGCAAATCAGCCAGTTTGTTAAAATTATGGCTGCTGCTTACCAAGCATTTGTAGAAAATGACTTTGCACTATTCGAAATTAACCCACTTTCAGTTCGTGAAAATGGTGATATTTTATGTGTAGATGCAAAAGTTGGTATCGACTCTAACGCGCTTTACCGTTTACCTAAAGTTGCTGCTTTACGTGACAAATCTCAAGAGAATGAGCGTGAATTAAAAGCATCTGAATTTGATCTTAACTATGTTGCTTTAGAAGGTAACATCGGTTGTATGGTTAACGGTGCTGGTCTTGCAATGGCAACTATGGACATCATTAAACTTTATGGTGGTCAGCCTGCAAACTTCCTTGACGTTGGTGGCGGTGCAACTAAAGAACGTGTAATCGAAGCGTTCAAAATCATCCTTGCTGATACATCTGTACAAGGTGTTTTAATTAACATCTTTGGTGGTATCGTACGTTGTGACATGATCGCTGAAGCGATTATTGCAGCGGTTCAAGAAGTAAATGTAACTGTTCCAGTTGTTGTTCGTTTAGAAGGTAACAACGCTGAATTAGGTGCTAAATTACTTGATGAATCTGGTTTGAAATTAATTTCTGCGAACGGCTTGTCTGATGCTGCAGAAAAAGTTGTAGCTGCAGTTAAAGCGTAAGGGGAGTATCAATCATGAGCGTATTAATTAATAAAGACACTAAAGTATTGGTACAAGGTTTTACTGGTAAAAACGGTACTTTCCACTCTGCACAAGCTTTAGACTACGGTACAAAAGTTGTTGGTGGTGTTACTCCAGGTAAAGGTGGTACAACTCACCTTGACTTGCCAGTATTCAACACAATGAAAGAAGCTGTACGTGAAACAAATGCAGATGCATCTGTAATCTATGTACCAGCTCCATTCGTTTTAGACTCTATCGTTGAAGCGGTTGATTCAGGTGTTGGCCTAATCGTTGTGATCACTGAAGGTGTTCCAACAATCGACATGCTTAAAGCAAAACGCTACTTAGAAACTAACGGTAACGGTACTCGTTTAGTTGGTCCTAACTGCCCAGGCGTGATCACTCCGGGTGAATGTAAGATCGGTATTATGCCTGGTCACATCCACCAACCAGGTCGTATTGGTATCATTTCACGTTCAGGTACATTGACTTATGAAGCTGTTGCTCAAACAACTAAGCTTGGTTTAGGTCAGTCTACTTGTATCGGTATTGGTGGTGACCCAATCCCAGGTATGAACCAAATCGAAGCTCTTCAATTGTTCCAAGACGATCCAGATACTGATGCTATCATCATGATCGGTGAGATCGGTGGTACAGCGGAAGAAGAAGCTGCTGAATTCATCAAATCTAACGTGACTAAGCCTGTAGTAGGTTACATTGCTGGTGTAACTGCACCTAAAGGTAAGCGTATGGGTCACGCTGGTGCGATCATTTCTGGTGGTCAAGGTACTGCTGAAGAGAAATTCGCTGCATTTGAACGCGCGGGAATGGCTTACACTCGTAGCCCAGCTGAGCTTGGTTCAACAATGTTGCAAGTTTTAAAAGAGAAAGGTTTAGCTTAATCGCTTTACCCTGAATCTTAAAAAACACCGCATCTGAAAATGATGCGGTGTTTTTTTTATCTATAAATTAAAAATAATGAATCAAAAATAAGATTTCTAAAGAAGACAAAATATTTAAGCAAAAAAATACGCAATGATTGGGGTGATCATTGCGTAGAACAACGAATCTGTAAAAACAGTTTCGGTTTAAGGAGAAATGTCGTGAGGTTCATATGATGTAACCTACATAACGAATAATAGAGATAGTTAAGAAATTCTTCATCGCTATTAGCGTTAATAAGTGTTACTTCACGTTAATAGGGTAAAAGCATGTGAATGATAGTAGATACATTAGTAATTCTAAAAAATTAATACTATGGATTAAATAAGCATAAAAAAAAGCCCCGAAAGGCTTTTAGTTTTTAAGAGAATTAGAATTTAAATAATCCTAAACCGTCTTTAACTTCATCTAAGGTCTGTTGAGTAATAAGACGACACTTATCTGTACCTTGACGTAGAACATCCATAATGTAGTCAGGATCTTTAGCAAGTTCTTCACGACGTTCACGGATAGGGGTGATCAATTCTTTCAAAACACTTTCAAGACGTTTTTTAACAGTTCCATCACCTAGACCGCCACGACGATAATGCGCCTTTAATTCTTCAACTTCTTCTTTATTTGGATCAAATGCATCTAAGTAAGTAAATACAATGTTTCCTTCAACCTGACCTGGATCTTCAATACGAAGATGATTTGGGTCGGTATACATGGCATTTACAGCTTTTTTGATGTCTTTATCAGAAGCATTTAAAACAATGGTATTACCTAATGATTTAGACATTTTTGCCTTGCCATCAAAACCAGGTAAACGTGCCATATTTGAAAGCAAAGCTTTACATTCAGGCAAAAGGTCTTGGCCGATTTGACGGTTTATTCGACGTACAATTTCATTGGTTTGTTCAATCATTGGAATCTGATCTTCACCCACTGGAACCACAGTCGCTTTGAAAGCAGTAATGTCAGCAGCTTGTGCAACAGGGTAGCAGAGGAAACCAGCCGGAATGTCACGCTCGAAACCGCGCATTTGAATTTCAGACTTAATGGTCGGGTTACGTTCTAAGCGTGCAACCGTCACGAAGTTAAGATAGAGCATGGTGAGCTCATTCAGTGCTGGCAAGCATGATTGTACGCAAATCGTGGTTTTTGTTGGATCAATGCCTACAGCTAAATAATCTAGAGCAACTTCCAAAATATTGCGACGGACTTTATCTGGATTATCTGCATTGTCTGTTAATGCTTGAGCATCTGCTAATAAGAGATGTTGATGATGGCTATCCTGTAAACCTACACGAGAACGCAAAGAACCGACAAAATGCCCAAGATGAAGTTGTCCGGTTGGGCGGTCGCCTGTCAAAATAATTGGACGCTGATCAACATTACTCATTATTTATTCCACTGTCTTATTGGCTTAATCAGGGGTAGTAAGCCCTGCAATATAAAAGATTGGCATTATTGTACGGGAAATAAAAAAAATTCGTCAGCGATTGGGTAAACTTTTCTTAAAATAATATTGTGAATTTATTCAGTAAAATTACAGAAATTCAAAAAAATCATCTTACAATAGCGTAATAAATACAAACTTGGATAAGAAATGGCAAGTGGCTTACTTTTATTACTAGATGATATTGCAACAATTTTAGATGACGTTGCTTTAATGAGCAAAATGGCAGCAAAGAAAACTGCTGGAGTTTTAGGTGATGATTTAGCCTTGAATGCTCAGCAAGTCACAGGTGTTCGTGCAGATCGTGAGCTTCCTATTGTTTGGAAAGTGGCTAAAGGCTCGTTTGTTAATAAACTTATTTTAGTTCCCTTAGCACTATTAATTAGTGTGATTGCGCCTTGGCTCATTAATCCACTATTAATGTTGGGAGGCTTATTTTTATGTTATGAGGGAGTGGAAAAAGTTCTTCATACCATTATGCATAAAAAGTCCTCTACTCCTGAGGAGGCCAAAGCAGAGCTTGAAAACGAAGAATTAGATTTAGCAACATTTGAAAAAGATAAAATCAAAGGTGCTGTTCGCACTGACTTTATTTTATCTGCAGAAATTGTTGTGATCTCTTTGGGTACCGTTGCTACCGCTACCTTAATGACTAAAGTAAGTGTACTCAGTATTATCGCAGTTGTGATGACAATTGGTGTTTATGGCTTGGTTGCCATGATTGTTAAGATTGATGATCTTGGATTATATCTAACAGATCAAACGGCATCTTTTAAGCAGACTTTAGGTCGTGGCTTGCTCGCATTTGCACCTATTTTGATGAAGTTACTTTCTATTGTCGGCACTATTGCAATGTTTTTGGTAGGGGGAGGGATCATTAATCATACTATTCCTTTACTACATCATTTAACTGAAAATACAGTGGACCATGTTGAGACTATCCCAGCGGTAGGAAATATCATTGGTGCTTTAACACCGACGCTGGTTAACTTTGTAATAGGACTAGTTGCTGGTGCAATTGTTTTATTAATTGTGAGCTTAATACAAAAAATGTGGCCAAAAAAAGCATCGGGTTCATGATGCCATTCTAAAATAAGAGGGAAATTATGCGCTGGAAAGGTCGTCGAATTAGTAGCAATGTTGAAGATCGTCGAGGTGGTGGCGGTGTTAGAGCAGGTGGTATCAGCATTATTGGTTTGGTTGTTGCATTTGTTGCGTGGAAGTTTTTTGGGGTTGATCCACAACAAGCTTATCAGGCAACTCAGCAGGTCACTGCATCACAACAGTCAAATGCAACTGCACCAGAAAGTTTAACAGCCGAGCAAAAAGAAGCCTCTGATTTTGTTGGAACTGTTTTGGCTGATACAGAGGATACGTGGACTCCTATATTTAAACAGTTAGGTAAAACATATACACCGCCAAGATTGGTGTTGTTTAGTGGCATGATTCAGTCAGGGTGTGGTACTGCCCAATCTGCAATGGGGCCATTTTATTGTCCGGCAGACCAGAAGGTTTATATCGATACAGAATTCTTTAAAGATATGCGTCAGCAAATGGGAATTTCTGGTGAGCAAAACCAATCTGAACTTTCCAGACAAGATCAGGCAGGTGATTTTGCTCAAGCTTATGTTGTCGCACATGAGGTAGGGCATCATGTTCAAACCTTGCTTGGTATTTCTTCACAAGTACAACAAGCCCGTGCACAAGCAAGCCAAAGAGAAGGTAATCAATTATCTGTTCGCCAAGAATTGCAAGCCGATTGTTTAGCTGGTATTTGGGCGAGTCATAATCAGCAACGTACTCAATTTTTAGAGCAAGGTGATATTGAAGAAGCGATGGATGCTGCTCAAAAAATTGGCGATGATTATTTGCAGAAGCGCTCTACTGGTCAGGTTGTTCCAGATAGCTTTACTCATGGTAGTAGTGAACAGCGAATGCACTGGTTTCAGGTTGGTTTAAAAACTGGTGATATTAACCAATGCGATACTTTTAATAATCCAGTTTAAGATTTTATAGGGTGAGTCTTGTTAAACATATTTAAGAAGCTCATCCATTTTTCTTTAGATCATAACTATAAATAATGTTAAGAAATTTAACAGAGTGATAGATTGTTCAATCAATTCGTTAAACTTGTGTCCTAATTTTTGTTTTTAAGATTATGGCATTGTTAATGCCAGCTTTTTTGTTCAGTTTGGTCGATCTAGCAAAGTTTCTTTTATTTGGTCGTTGACCCAGAAGAAGGGTATTCATGGGTAATTTTTTTCTACTACAAGCACTTACAGTGGTTTTTGCGCTCTCAATAGCCACCACGATTTTTAATAAGCGTATTTTGGGCTTTCCACAGGCTATTGGTGTACCTCTGGTTTCGGCAATTTTTGTCTTTATTTTGCAATGGGGGGCTAGTCTGTTAAATGGTAACGAATTTATTACCATCAATATCCACCATATTGAGGAAGTAGTACGCAATATCGACTTCTACGATTTTTTAATTAATGGTGTGATCTGTTTTATTCTAACTTCTTCAGCACTTAAATTTAAAATTTCTGATTTAAGAAGTTACTGGAAGCAAATCAGTATTTTGGCCACCATTGCATTAGTCATTTGCGCCGTTTTATTTGGTGGATTGCTCTATGGGTTTCAACTACTGGTTGGATATCATGTGCCAATTCTGGTGCTTTTACTTTTAGGTGCAGCTTTAGGAGCAACAGACCCTATTGGTATTAAAGGTGTACTGAGTTCGATTCGTGCGCCGCATCATCTAATTGTTAAACTAGAAGGCGAGTCACTATTTAATGATGCAATGTGTATTGCATTGTTTATGACCTTGCTCAATGTTTTACAAGGTGAACATTTCTCATTGATAGCGACACTAGAAGCTTTACTCTATGAAATTGTTGTTGCGGTCGGGATTGGTTGGGCATTTGGGGTAGGGGTGTTACGTCTATTACGTGGTAAACACGAAATGGAGTCTCTGATTCTCACAACAGCTTTGCTCGCGAGTGGAGCATATTTAGTTGCTTTGTTTGCACATGCATCAGCACCAATCGCTTGTGTAATTGGCGGTTTAATTGTTGGAAACAAATGGAAAGAAATACGCGAAGAGCGAGAGATTCAAGAAGTTAATCATTTTTGGCATACCGTAGAAGGAATCATCAACTCATTCCTGTTTACTTTAATTGGCTTAGAGTTATTTATACTTGATTTAAACTTTAGCCTAATTTTAGGTGGTATTGTTGCATTCTTTATACTTCATATCTCTCGTTTTGCTGCCAACTTTATGGCTTTTGCCTTTTTCCCGAACATGCGGAAAATGAAAAGTTATAATGGTAGTCTAACGATTCTATCTTGGGGTGGGGTACGAGGCGGAATTTCGCTTGCATTAATTTTGGCAGTTGCCAATATTCCTGCATTAAGTCCCTATAGCAGTATTCTGATTGGCTATACGTTTATTAGTGTATTGTTATCAGGCATCGTATGTGGTCTGGGTCTGCCTGCTGTGATGAATGCTTTCTATTACAATCCGAATGAAGAAACCGAAGGTTTAAAAGGTCTATATCAAAGATTATGTCATAAGATGAATCGGAGAGGCTTTCAATATATTGTTGGGGAGGATGCACTGGGTAGAGAAACGATTACCGTTTTTAATCCGGATATTCTGGTAGACCAAAAAACTGAAGATGGAATTGCAACAATGCATGACCCAAATAAGTTACAAGAAGTAAAACGATTTGAGAGTCCTGATAATTTCTAAATATTTGCAGTTTTAAATTTTATAAGATATTTAAAAATTAGGTTTTAGTGTAATAGTAAAATATTACCTAAAGCCTTTTTTTTCTATATATATCATTAATAATATATTTTATTTTATTAAGATATTAATAATTGTTATATGAATATTTTAATTAAATGACATTTCAACAAATGGTAAATAATAAAATATTAAATTTGTTTTATATATAAAACATTTAATGCAATTTTTAGTTAAATTAACATAAGAAAAACCTAATAAAGACTTATATATAATTTGTATTAATTAAAAATTTTTCTATAGGTACTTTAGTATTTGTTTTTTTTATTTTAAAGTGTTTAATGTAAAAATGATCACATTACTTAATGTTTTTAAGTTGTAGGTCAAAAACTTGAAAACATTAAGTAAAAAGAATTATACATAAAATCATTTAAATCAATAATATAAAAGGAATACAGATATGCCTGAAATACAAATAATTGCCAAGGATAGTCACGACACCTTGTCAACCATCAAGGGAACTTCTGCGAAACTTTCAGAAGCGTCAGTCGTATTGGTAAAAGTGGCTGCCAGTGATGTATTGGTAGTGAATAGGGAGGGAACCAATGCAGTCATTCGCCTTAAAAACGGCGAAACTATTGTTATTGAAGGCTTCTTTAGTGGAACAGCTGAGCCTAAAGATAACAGCCTTGTTTTTCAAGACGAAAATGGACAGTTAATCTGGGCAAAATTCAAAGATGCTGAGAATGATGCAGACGCCGATGCTGATGCCGATGCTGATGCCGACAGTGACGTTGAGCCACAAGCACTCGTAGCTGAAGATTTACCAGCTGCTTTACCTGCAGAAGCACCACAAGAGTTAGTGTCTGATGTTATTTATCAGCCTATTTCTTCAATTGAACCATTGCTTTATCACGATGCGGGCATAAACCCATGGTTATGGGCTATCCCGTTAGTTGCGGGTGGTATCATTGCCGCAGCATCAAACAGTGATAGCGATAATGACGACTCTTCAACACCTACCGATACAACACCACCAAATACAGATGGGGTAACTTTCTCAGTTAATCCTGTTACTTCAGATAATGTAATCAACTCATCAGAAGCATCTGGTAACGTTACGATTACAGGTGTTCTTAAAAATATTCCAACAGATGCGGCCACTACGGCCGTTACAGTTGTTATTAATGGGGTGACTTATACCGCAACTGTAGACAAGGTTGCAGGTACATGGACAGTAAGTGTACCGGGCAGTGGCTTAACTGCAGATGCAGATAAAACAATTGATGCGACTGTAACTTTTAAAGATACAGCGGGTAATAGCAGTACGGTCAACGACACACAAACTTATACGATTGATACTGCTGCTCCTGATGCAGATGAAGTTGATTTTGCAGTTAATTCGGTAACAGCTGACAATGTGGTTAATGCAACAGAAGTAGCTGGTGATGTCGCGATTACTGGTGTTCTGAAAAATATTCCAGCAGATGCAACCAATACTGTAGTAACAGTTGTTGTGAATGGGGTGACTTATACTGCAACTGTAGATAGTGCAGCAGGGACGTGGACAGTAAATGTGCCTGGTAGTGGCTTAGAGGCAGATGCAGATAAAACAATTGATGCGACTGTAACGTTTACAGATGCAGCAGGTAATAGCAGCACCGTTAATGACACACAAACTTATACACTTGATACGTCAGTACCGACAGTAGCACTTGAAGATCTGTCGACTAATGACAGCACTCCYGCATTAACGGGTACTGTAAGTGACCCMACAGCGACTGTTGTAGTCACTATTGATGGTGTTGACTATCCAGCAGTAAACAATGGCAACGGTACCTGGACGCTTGCAGACAATACACTGCCTGTATTAACAGCGACTGTTGTAGTCACTATTGATGGTGTTGACTATCCAGCAGTAAACAATGGCAACGGTACCTGGACGCTTGCAGACAATACACTGCCTGTATTAACCGATGGTCCACATAACATTACTGTGACTGCTACTGATGCAGCTGGTAATAAAGGTACTGATACAGCTGTAGTGACAGTTGATACTACTGCACCAAATACAGGATCAGTAAATTTTGCAATCGANTTACTGTGACTGCTACTGATGCAGCTGGTAATAAAGGTACTGATACAGCTGTAGTGACAGTTGATACTACTGCACCAAATACAGGATCAGTAAATTTTGCAATCGATTCTGTAACCACAGATAATGTTATTAATGCTTCAGAAGCAGCAGGTAATGTCACCGTTACAGGTGTTCTCAAAAACGTTCCAGCAGATGCRACCAATACTGTAGTAACAGTTGTTGTGAATGGKSWGACTTACACTGCAACTGTAGACAGCGCAGCAGGGACGTGGACAGTAAATGTGCCTGGCAGTGGCTTAGAGGCAGATGCAGATAAAACAATTGATGCCAAAGTAACCTTTACTGATGCAGCAGGTAATAGCAGCACTGTTAACGATACGCAAACTTATACACTGGATACGTCAGTACCGACAGTAGCACTTGAAGATCTGTCGACTAATGACAGCACTCCCGCATTAACGGGTACTGTAAGTGACCCAACAGCGACTGTTGTAGTCACTATTGATGGTGTTGACTATCCAGCAGTAAACAATGGCAACGGTACCTGGACGCTTGCAGACAATACACTGCCTGTATT
>NZ_LMOE01000006.1:0-373481 GCF_001423205.1 Acinetobacter sp. Leaf130 | reverse complement strand
ATGGTTATGCCAGGCGACAACGTTGAAATGTCAGTAGAATTAATCCACCCAATCGCAATGGACCCAGGTCTACGTTTTGCGATCCGTGAAGGTGGTCGTACTGTAGGTGCTGGTGTTGTTGCGAAAGTAACTGCATAAGCATAATATAGTGACGGATTACGTCTCAGGTTGAGGGCTTTGGCTCTCAACTTGCATTATAGGTCAGTAGTTCAATTGGTAGAGCGTCGGTCTCCAAAACCGAATGTTGGGGGTTCGAGTCCCTCCTGGCCTGCCATATTTTCAAATAAAAAGCTTGATGCTGGCTTAGTTGTTCATATAATAAGTCGCGAGTTCTACGACGAGTACAAAAATGTCGAATGATAAATCGCGTGACGCATTGAGCGACGCGCCAATTCCTCAAAGAAATAATTCTGCTGAAGTTGTTCGTTCTGGTTCGCCTCTAGATATTGTTCTATGGGTGATTGCGATTGCATTATTGATTTTAGCTGTTATGGCGAATCAGTATTTACCAGCGCATTGGGCACCTGCAAACAATATTTGGGTGCGTGTTGGGGCAATTTTTGCTTGTATCGTTGTGGCTTTAGGTTTATTATACGCCACCCATCAAGGTAAAGGCTTCGTTCGTTTGCTAAAAGATGCACGAGTCGAATTGCGTCGAGTAACTTGGCCAACAAAACAAGAAACAGTCACTACATCGTGGCAGGTTCTATTGGTTGTAGTTGTTGCATCATTGGTTTTATGGTGTTTTGACTATGGTTTGGGTTGGTTAATTAAGTTGATTATCGGGTAAAAGAGCTATGAAACGTTGGTACATTATTCATGCCTACTCTGGCTATGAAAAACAAGTGTTACGTTCACTTACAGAACGAATCCAGCGTAGCGCTGTTGCTGATAGCTTTGGTGATGTCCTTGTTCCTACCGAAGAAGTGGTAGAAATGAAGGATGGTAAGAAACGTAAATCTGAGCGCAAATTCTTTCCTGGCTATGTGTTAGTTGAAATGGAAATGAATGATGATACTTGGCATATCGTTAAAGAATGTCCAAAGGTTCTAGGTTTTATCGGTGGTACACCTGAAAAACCAGCACCAATCACTCAGCGTGAAGCAGATGCGATTCTTGCGCGTGTACGTAATACTGGTGAAGCACCACGTCCTAAGACGATGTTTGAACCAGGTGAAGAATTACTTGTTATTGACGGTCCATTCACAGACTTTAAAGGTGTGGTGGAAGAAGTTCAATACGAGAAGTCACGTTTAACGTTGACGATTAACGTATTTAATCGACCAACTCAGGTTGAACTCGAATTTCGACAAGTCGAAAAAACGATTTAATCTTAATTGGTTGAAAAACGCCCGATTTTATCGGGCATTGTTGTTGTAATAAAAGTGTAGCGTAAACATTGGGGAGCCTAGCGGCGTTTGTACCCAGAGGTATTTAAAATGGCTAAGAAGATTGACGGCTATATCAAGCTGCAAGTTCCAGCTGGTAAAGCAAATCCATCTCCACCAATTGGTCCTGCATTAGGTCAACGTGGTGTAAACATCATGGCATTCTGTAAAGAATTCAATGCTGCTACACAAAAAGTTGAACCAGGTCTTCCAATTCCTGTAGTGATTACTGTGTACAACGACAAGTCGTTCACATTCATCATGAAAACTCCACCAGCTTCTATTCTTCTTAAGAAAGCTGCTGGTATCCAAAAAGGTTCACCTGTACCAAACAAAACTAAAGTTGGTAAGTTGACTCGTGCTCAGTTAGAAGAAATTGCGACTACTAAAGAACCAGATTTAACTGGTGCTGATTTAGACGCACGTGTACGTACCATCGCTGGTTCTGCACGTTCTATGGGCTTGGAAGTGGAGCTATAAGACATGGCAAAGTTAACTAAACGTCAAAAAGCCATTGCTGCTGCTGTTGAAGCAAACAAAGTTTACACTTTGGAAGAAGCGGTTCAAGTTCTTAACAGCTTACCTGCTGCGAAGTTCAAAGAATCTTTAGATGTAGCTGTAAACCTTGGTGTAGACCCGCGTAAATCTGATCAGGTTGTTCGTGGTGCGACTACATTACCTGCTGGTACTGGTAAAACTGTACGTGTAGCGGTATTTGCTCAAGGCGCGCAAGCAGAAGCTGCTAAAGAAGCTGGTGCAGACATCGTAGGTTTTGATGACCTTGCTGAAAGCATCCAAGGTGGAAACCTTAACTTTGATGTTGTAATCGCTGCTCCTGATGCTATGCGTGTTGTTGGTAAGCTCGGTACAATCCTTGGTCCACGTGGTTTAATGCCAAACCCTAAAGTTGGTACTGTAACTCCTGATGTAGCGAATGCTGTTAAAAACGCTAAATCTGGTCAGGCTCGTTACCGTGTAGACAAAGCGGGTATTATCCATGCTGCGATCGGTCAGTTAGGCTTTGATGCTGCTGCTATCCGTCAAAACGTTGAAACCTTAGTTGCTGACTTGAAAAAGTTAAAACCTGCAACTTCTAAAGGTGTGTACATCAAAAAGATCACTTTGAGCTCAACTATGGGTCCTGGTCTTACTGTTGATGTAAGCAACGTTTCTAACTAAGTTTAAAACTTAGTCAAGAATTTTAAAGTCCTGATTGAGGGCAGAGTATAAAAAATCATAGATTTTTTATACTCATTCAAAGTAATGCTTTGTTTCCTCACTCATCAGGCGGACTTTGAATTGATAAATGTAAATTTATCAGCGTCAAAGACCACAGGCGAAGAGACTTCTTTTGAATATCTTCTTAATAGCCCAGCCTGCGTAGACGCGGTGGTGTGATTTATTCCTCCTCCGCGTGTAAGTCAAATCTTTGTTGACTTGCGAATTGGGAGTGTACTTTTTTGAGTACATAAATCACCGTTAGGAGGTTTTACAATGGCTCTTCTTATTGAAAGCAAAAAACAGATCGTTGCTGAAGTGGCTCAAACTGCTTCTACAGCGTTCGCTGCCGTTGTTGCTGACTATCAAGGTTTAACTGTTGAGCAATTAACTGCTCTTCGTGTTGAAGCTCGTAAACTAGGTGTTGCTACACGTGTTGTACGTAATACTTTGGCTAAACGTGCTCTTCAAGATACGCAATTTGCAATCTTGAATGACAACCTTGTTGGCCCAACAATCTTAGCATTCTCAACTTCTGAAGACGATATGGGTGCAGCTGCACGCTTGTTTGAAGAATTTGCTAAAACTAACAAAGCATTTGAATTAAAAGCTGCTGCATTTGACGGCAAACTTTATCAAGGTGCTGAAGTTAGCGTTATCGCAAACCTTCCAAACCAAGAAAAAGCGCTTACTATGCTCGCATCTGTTCTTCAAGCTCCTATTTCGAAATTGGGTCGCTTACTTACAGCGCTTCAAGAGAAAAACGAGTCAGAAGCTGCTTAAGCTTAAATCTACTTCCACACCATTCAATACCCATTTGGAGTTAATCTCATGGCTTTAACAAACGAAGAAATCCTAAACGCAGTTGCTGAAAAAACTGTTCTTGAACTTGTTGAACTTATTTCTGCTTTTGAAGAAAAATTCAACGTATCTGCTGCTGCTGTAGCTGTAGCTGCTGCTCCTGCTGCTGCTGCTGCTGAAGAACAATCTGAATTCAACGTTGAGTTGACTTCTTTTGGTGCTAACAAAGTAGCTGTAATTAAAGCAGTTCGTGAAGCAACTGGCCTTGGTCTTAAAGAAGCTAAAGACCTAGTTGAAGGTGCTCCTCAAGTTCTTAAAGAAGGCGTTTCTAAAGAAGAAGGCGAAGAACTTAAGAAGAAACTTGAAGAAGCTGGTGCTACAGTTACACTTAAGTAATTGTAAAAGGAGTCGGTTTTTAAATCGGCTCCATAAAATGGCTGATGGCTCTTGGGTCATCAGCCTTTTTGCGTTACAATAATCGGCTCGATTTTTGTTTGTTCTGTACAATAATTGTCGTGTTTTAGAATAATCAGAGTAATTTCAAATGTTTACCAATATTTTTCTTTTTAAAAAATATTGTTAAGCGTTTTAATACCACTAAAAATTGCAGCATTTGTAAACAGTGGTGGCCATATCGGCCTGTGTAATTCCTTCTGAGCCCGTTCTGCAGGCGGGCTTGGTTTACTTTCCGAGGACTCCAGATGGCATACTCATATACCGAAAAGAAACGGATCCGTAAGAATTTTGGTAAATTGCCCCAAGTAATGGAAGCACCGTACTTACTTTCGATCCAGGTCGATTCGTATAGAACGTTCTTGCAAGGTGGCAAATCTCCAAAAAACCGCGAAGATATCGGTCTCCAAGCCGCATTTCGTTCAGTTTTCCCTATAGAAAGTTATTCTGGCAATGCTGCTTTAGAATTTGTTGAGTATAGCCTTGGTAAGCCTGAGTTTGATGTGCGTGAATGTATTTTACGTGGTTCGACTTATGCAGCACCAATGCGCGTAAAAATTCGTTTGATTATTAAAGATCGCGAAACTAAATCTATTAAAGACGTACGTGAACAAGAAGTCTACATGGGTGAAATGCCACTCATGACAGACAATGGTACCTTTGTGATCAATGGTACTGAGCGTGTAATCGTATCTCAATTACACCGTTCACCTGGTGTGTTCTTTGATCACGATAAAGGCAAAACACATTCAAGTGGTAAAGTACTTTATTCTGCACGTATTATTCCTTACCGTGGTTCATGGTTAGATTTCGAATTTGATGCAAAAGATTTAGTTTATGTACGTATTGACCGTCGTCGTAAATTATTAGCAACTGTTGTGTTGCGTGCATTGGGTTATAACAATGAACAAATTTTGAATTTGTTCTATGAAAAAGTACCTGTATATCTTGATATGGGTAGCTATCAAATTGACCTCGTTCCAGATCGCCTGCGTGGCGAAATGGCGCAATTTGATATTGCAGACAATGATGGCAAAATCATTGTTGAGCAAGGTAAACGTATTAATGCACGTCACGTACGTCAAATGGAAGCTTCTGGTTTAGCTAAGCTATCAGTTCCTGATGAGTACTTGTATGAGCGTATCACTGCCGAAGATATTACTTTACGTAATGGTGATGTGATTCCTGCAAATACATTGTTAAGCCATGAAGTTATGGTGAAACTGGCAGAAGGCGGTGTTAAACAGTTCAATATCTTGTTTACGAACGATATTGACCGTGGTTCATTTGTTGCTGACTCATTACGTGCTGACACAACATCTGGTCGTGAAGAAGCATTAGTTGAAATCTATAAAGTAATGCGTCCAGGCGAGCCACCAACAAAAGAAGCTGCTGAAAACTTATTTAATAACTTATTCTTCTCTTCTGAACGTTATGACTTATCTCCAGTAGGTCGTATGAAATTCAACCGTCGTTTGGGGCGCCCATACGAAGTTGGTACTGACCAGAAGTCACGTGAAGTAGAAGGTATTTTATCGCACGAAGATATCATCGATGTATTACGTACATTAGTTGAGATCCGTAACGGTAAAGGTGAAGTCGATGACATCGATCACTTAGGTAACCGTCGTGTACGTTCTGTTGGTGAAATGACTGAAAACCAATTCCGTGTTGGTTTGGTTCGTGTTGAACGTGCTGTTAAAGAGCGTTTAAGCCAAGCAGAAACAGATAATTTATCTCCGCAAGATCTCATTAACGCAAAACCAGTTGCAGCTGCGATCAAAGAATTCTTTGGTTCAAGCCAATTGTCTCAGTTTATGGATCAAAACAACCCATTATCTGAGATTACACATAAACGTCGTGTTTCAGCGCTTGGGCCTGGTGGTTTAACGCGTGAACGTGCGGGCTTTGAAGTACGTGACGTACATCAAACTCACTATGGTCGTGTATGTCCAATTGAAACGCCGGAAGGTCCAAACATTGGTTTGATCAACTCGCTTTCTGTTTATGCAAAAGCAAATGATTTTGGTTTCTTGGAAACACCTTACCGTAAAGTGGTAGATGGCCGAGTAACTGATGCTGTTGAATACCTTTCTGCTATTGAAGAAGTAGGTACTGTTATTGCACAGGCCGATTCTGCGATAGATAAAGATGGTAACTTAACAGAAGATTTTGTTTCTGTTCGTCACCAAGGTGACTTTGTACGTATGCCACCTGAAAAAGTGACGCATATGGATGTATCTGCACAGCAGGTTGTATCTGTAGCTGCATCACTTATTCCATTCCTTGAACACGATGATGCGAACCGTGCATTGATGGGTTCAAACATGCAACGTCAGGCGGTTCCTACTCTACGTGCGGATAAACCGCTTGTAGGTACAGGTATGGAAGCGAACGTTGCACGTGACTCAGGCGTATGTGTGATCGCAAACCGTGGTGGTGCGATTGAATATGTAGATGCTTCTCGTATCGTTATTCGTGTAAACGAAGATGAAATGATTGCAGGTGAGGCTGGTGTAGATATTTACAACCTCATTAAATATACACGTTCTAACCAAAACACTTGTATCAACCAAAATATTATCGTGAATTTGGGCGACAAAGTTGCTCGCGGTGACATTCTGGCAGACGGTCCGTCAACAGATATGGGTGAGCTTGCGCTTGGTCAAAACATGCGTGTAGCGTTCATGACGTGGAATGGTTACAACTACGAAGACTCGATCTTATTATCTGAGCGTGTACTTCAAGAAGACCGTTTAACTTCTATTCATATTCAAGAATTATCATGTGTAGCGCGTGATACTAAGTTAGGTGCAGAAGAAATTACTGCCGATATTCCTAACGTAGGTGAAGCTGCACTTTCTAAACTTGATGAATCGGGTATCGTTTATATCGGTGCGGAAGTTACTGCTGGTGACATCCTTGTTGGTAAAGTAACGCCTAAAGGTGAAACTCAGTTAACTCCTGAAGAAAAATTGCTTCGTGCAATCTTTGGTGAGAAAGCAGCTGACGTTAAAGACTCATCTTTACGTGTTCCATCTGGTACTAAAGGTACAGTTATCGATGTTCAAGTCTTCACGCGTGATGGCTTAGAGAAAGATGACCGTGCGATGGCAATTGAAAAAGCACAGCTTGACGCTTACCGTAAAGACTTGAAAGAAGAATACAAGATCTTTGAAGAAGCAGCTCGTGAGCGTGTAATTCGTTTGCTTAACGGCCAAGAGTCTAACGGTGGTGGTTCGACTAAACGTGGCGACAAGCTCGTTGAAGATATGTTGTCTGGTTTAGAACTTGTTGATTTACTTGAAATCCAACCTACAGACGAAGCAATTGCTGAACGTTTATCTCAAATTCAAGTGTTCTTGAAAGAGAAGAGCGCAGAAATTGATGAGAAGTTTGCAGAGAAGAAACGTAAGCTTTCGACTGGTGATGAGTTAACAACTGGTGTTCTGAAAGTTGTTAAAGTTTACCTAGCAGTTAAACGTCGTATTCAGCCTGGTGATAAAATGGCTGGTCGTCACGGTAACAAAGGTGTTGTATCTAACATTTTACCTGTTGAAGACATGCCACACGATGCTAACGGTGTACCGGTAGATATCGTATTGAACCCATTGGGTGTACCATCTCGTATGAACGTGGGTCAGATTCTTGAGACTCACTTGGGTATGGCAGCTAAAGGGCTTGGTGATAAAATCGAAAAAATGTTGAAAGAACAGCGTACAGTTTTAGAACTTCGCGAATTCTTAGACAAGATTTATAACAAAGTCGGCGGCGAGCAAGAAGATCTTGATAGCTTAACTGATGCTGAAGTCTTAGCACTTTCAGGCAACTTACGTGCTGGTGTGCCTTTAGCTACTCCTGTATTTGATGGTGCTGAAGAAAGCCAAATTAAAGACTTACTTGAATTAGCTGATATTTCGCGTACAGGTCAAACAGTATTGTTTGATGGTCGTACGGGTGAACAGTTTGATCGTCCTGTAACTGTAGGTTACATGTACATGCTCAAATTGAACCACTTGGTTGATGACAAAATGCATGCGCGTTCAACTGGTTCTTACTCACTTGTTACACAGCAACCGCTTGGTGGTAAAGCACAGTTCGGTGGTCAGCGTTTCGGTGAGATGGAGGTCTGGGCACTCGAAGCTTACGGCGCAGCATATACACTTCAAGAGATGTTAACTGTTAAGTCGGATGACGTTGAAGGTCGTACACGCATCTATAAGAATATTGTAGATGGTAACCATTATATGGATCCGGGTATGCCTGAATCGTTCAACGTATTGACCAAAGAGATCCGTTCTTTAGGTATCAACATTGAACTGAAAAATGGTGACTAAGTCGTAAGACTCACGATTTTTTAGGAAAAAACAATATTTGTGACCCAGTCGGGTAAGCGTTGCTTCCCGACACACGGAGAAAAAAATTGAAAGACTTGCTCGATATCATGCGTAAGAAAACGGACTCAGATGGTCATGCACCAATTGAGTTTGACCGTATCCGTATTGGTCTTGCGTCACCAGAAATGATTAAGTCATGGTCTCATGGTGAAGTTAAAAAACCTGAGACAATTAACTACCGTACTTTCAAACCAGAACGTGACGGTTTGTTCTGTGCCAAAATTTTTGGTCCAGTAAAAGATTACGAATGCTTGTGTGGTAAATACAAGCGTATGAAATACAAAGGCGTCATTTGTGAAAAATGTGGCGTTGAAGTAACTACAGCGAAAGTTCGTCGTGAACGTATGGGGCACATTGAACTCGCGTCTCCAGTTGCACATATCTGGTTCTTAAAATCGTTACCATCTCGTATCGGTTTATTACTTGATATGACGCTTCGTGATATCGAACGTGTATTGTATTTCGAATCATACGTTGTAACTGACCCAGGTATGACTCCGTTTGAAAAGTATCAACTTTTAACAGACGAAGAATACTTCAATGCACTTGAAGAGCACGGTGATGAATTCACTGCGAAAATGGGTGCAGAAGCGATTCAGGACTTATTAAAAGATATCGATCTTGAAGCTGAAATCGCACGTTTACGTGAAGAAATTCCTCAAACAACTTCTGAAACGAAGTTGAAAAAAGCGTCTAAACGCTTGAAATTGATGGAAGCATTCAACGATTCAAACAATAAGCCAGAATGGATGGTGATGAATGTACTTCCGGTACTTCCACCTGATTTACGTCCATTAGTTCCACTTGAAGGTGGTCGTTTCGCGACTTCTGACTTGAACGATTTATATCGTCGTGTCATTAACCGTAACAACCGTTTGAAGCGTCTTCTTGATCTTGCGGCACCAGACATTATCGTACGTAACGAAAAACGTATGTTACAAGAGTCTGTAGATGCATTGCTTGATAACGGTCGTCGTGGTCGTGCAATTACGGGTTCTAACAAACGTCCATTAAAATCTTTGGCAGATATGATCAAAGGTAAACAAGGTCGTTTCCGTCAGAACTTACTTGGTAAGCGTGTTGACTATTCTGGTCGTTCGGTAATTACTGTAGGTCCTACTTTACGCCTTCACCAATGTGGTCTTCCGAAGAAAATGGCACTTGAATTATTCAAGCCATTCATTTTCGCGAAACTACAAGCTTCAGGTCAGGCAACAACCATTAAAGCTGCGAAGAAAATGGTTGAGCGTGAGACTCCAGAAGTTTGGGACGTTCTTGCTTCTGTAATTCGTCAACATCCAGTAATGTTGAACCGTGCGCCAACACTTCACCGTTTAGGTCTTCAAGCATTTGAACCTATTCTTATTGAAGGTAAGGCAATCCGTCTTCACCCACTCGTTTGTGCTGCGTTTAACGCCGACTTCGATGGTGACCAAATGGCGGTACACGTTCCATTGACACTTGAAGCACAGTTAGAAGCTCGTGCATTGATGATGTCAACAAACAACATCTTGTCACCAGCAAATGGTGAGCCGATCATCGTTCCTTCTCAGGACGTTGTCTTGGGTCTTTACTACATCACACGTGATGCAGTAAATGCTAAAGGCGAAGGCATGGTGTTTGCTGATACTCACGAAGTAAACCGTGCACTTGCAACTGGTCAGGTTGCGATTCATGCTCGTGTTAAAGTACGTGTGCATCAAACTGTTATCAATGAAGATGGTGAACGTGAACACGGCACTATTATTGTTGAGACAACACCAGGTCGCTGTTTGCTTTGGGAAGTTGTTCCACAAGGCTTAAGCTTTGACATGATCAACCTTGAGATGACTAAAAAGAATATCTCAAAGTTAATCAACTCTTGTTACCGTAAACTTGGTTTGAAAGATACAGTTATCTTTGCTGACCAATTAATGTACTTGGGCTTCCGTCAAGCGACTCGTTCAGGTGTATCTGTAGGTATGGAAGACATGTTAATTCCACCTACTAAGCACACAATTATTGATAAAGCAGAAACAGAAGTTCGTGAAATCGAACAACAGTTCGAACAAGGTTTCGTAACTGCTGGTGAGCGTTATAACAAAGTTGTCGATATCTGGGCGCGTACAAACGACCAAGTTGCTAAAGCAATGATGGATAACTTGTCTTATACCGTTGTGAAAAACAAACAAGGTGAAGACGAGAAGCAAAAATCATTCAACAGCATCTATATGATGTCTGACTCTGGTGCCCGTGGTAGTGCGGCACAGATTCGTCAGCTTGCTGGTATGCGTGGCTTGATGGCAAAACCAGACGGTTCGATTATCGAAACGCCGATTAAAGCGAACTTCCGTGAAGGTTTGACAGTACTTCAGTACTTCATTTCAACACACGGTGCGCGTAAAGGTTTGGCCGATACAGCATTAAAAACTGCGAACTCTGGTTACTTGACACGTCGTCTTGTAGACGTAGCACAAGATTTGGTAATTACTGAGCCTGACTGTGGTACAGCGGGTGGTCTAGTGATGACTCCATTCATTCAAGGTGGCGATGTTATCGAGCCATTACGTGACCGTGTATTAGGTCGTGTAACTGCTGAAGATGTACGTCGTGCGTCTGATGATGAAGTTGTATTACCTCGTGGTACGTTAATTGACGAAAAAATCGCAGCTCATCTTGAAGAAGCGGGTGTGGATGAAGTCAAAGTACGTTCAGTAATTGCTTGTGAATCTGCTTTTGGTGTATGTGCTAGATGTTATGGCCGTGACCTTGCACGTGGTCACTTGGTTAACCCAGGTGAATCAGTAGGTGTAATGGCAGCACAGTCTATTGGTGAACCAGGTACACAGTTAACGATGCGTACGTTCCACGTTGGTGGTGCTGCGAGCCGAACTTCTGCTGCAAACAGTGTTCAAGTACGTAACAAAGGTACTGTACGTTTCCATAACGTGAAAACTGTACAACATGCAAAAGGTCACTTGGTTTCAGTTTCTCGTTCAGGTGAAATTGGTATTGCCGATGATTTAGGTCGTGAACGCGAGCGCTATAAACTTCCTTACGGTGCAAGCATCTTGTTGAAAGATGGTGAATCTGTAGAAGCTGGCGGTATTGTGGCGACTTGGGATCCGCATACGCATCCACTTGTTACAGAAGTTGCTGGTAAGGCACGTTTCAGCCAAATCGCTGATGGTGTAACTGCAACATCAAAAACTGATGATGCAACTGGTATGACTACCGTTGAAATCTTGCCTGTAACAGCTCGTCCTGCTTCTGGTAAAGATTTACGTCCTGCAATCGTGTTGGATACAACAGATGGCGGCGAACAATTCTACTTCTTGCCACAAAACACAATCGTAACTGTTCGCGATGGCGAAACGATTGGTGTGGGTGACGTTATTGGTCGTGTACCACAAGAAACATCACGTACTCGTGATATTACCGGTGGTCTTCCGCGTGTAGCTGACTTGTTCGAAGCACGTAAGCCGAAAGAACATGCAATTCTTGCTGAAGTTTCAGGTGTTGTAAGCTTCGGTAAAGAGACTAAGGGTAAAAACCGTCTGGTAATTAGCCCTGATGATGGTTCTGAGATCTACGAAGAGTTGATTCCAAAATGGCGTCAAATCAACGTGTTCGAAGGCGAGCATGTGAACCGTGGTGAAACTGTTTCTGACGGTCCACAAAACCCGCATGACATCTTACGTTTGAAAGGTGAAGTTGCATTAACTAACTACATCGTGAACGAAGTTCAAGACGTATACCGTCTCCAAGGTGTAAAAATCAACGACAAACATATTGAAGTTATCGTACGTCAAATGTTGCGTAAAGTTGATATCACCGATGGTGGCGATACAAGCTTCATCAAGGGCGAGCAAGTGGATTACATCCGCGTTGTTCAAGAGAACCAAGCTGTCTTGGCTCAGAACAAATTCCCTGCGAAGTTCGAACGTCTATTGATGGGTATCACTAAAGCATCGCTTTCTACTGACTCGTTCATCTCTGCTGCATCGTTCCAGGAAACAACTCGTGTGTTAACTGAAGCGGCTGTAACAGGTAAAGAAGATGATTTACGTGGCTTGAAAGAAAACGTTGTAGTAGGTCGCTTGATTCCAGCTGGTACTGGTCTTGCATACCACCTAGAACGTCGTCGTCAAGAAGCAGAAGCTGCTGAACATGAGCTTCACAATGACTTCAGCGAAGTAGACCAAGCATTCAGCCAAGCATTAAACTCAGAACAATTCTAAGTTTAGACTGGCATTAAAAAAGGCACCTAAGGGTGCCTTTTTTATTTTTAACAATTAAAAGTGGTAATTACAAAAACATATTGAAGAGCCATTATTTTATTACTTAAGGGGGATAAACCCTCCACAAAAACATATTAGGCTACATGCTGATGAAGACTGGAGTAAATCTAATGAAAAAAATGATGATGATTGTTAGTGCTGGCCTGATGTCAACAACTTTGCTTGTTGGTTGTCAAAATGCAAGCCCAGAAAGTAAACGTATTGGTTCAGCTGCGATTGGTGGTGGAGCAGGCGGGGCTGTAGGAAAACATGTGGGTGGTAATATTGGTGCAGGTTTAGGAGCGGCACTTGGTGCAGGTGTTGCAGCTAATGCAAAAGGATCCAACAGTAAAACAGTACGTAATAGTGCAATTGGTGCCGGTGTGGGTGCCGTGTTAGGTGGTGCAATAATTGGTGGCGATACTGGTGCTGCTGCAGGCGGAGCACTAGGTGGTAGTGCAGGCGCAGCCTATGAAGAGAAGAAAGGGAAGTACTAAAAGTACCCTTGTTCATCGCTAAATCATAGAAGTCCTTATTTTAATAAGGGCTTCTTTTTTTGTGTTTTTCATATTCTTAATTTTGACTGATAAGAGCGAATAGAAGAGCTTTACAAAATATCAATCGATTAGGACAGACGAATAACACAATGTGATCAAATTCCTCATAAAAGAGGATTATGCTTTTTATTAGAACAGATAATAGTGAGTATGGTCATGAAAAAAACAATTGGATTAGTTTCTGCTGTGATGCTTTCTACGCTTATGCTTACGGGTTGCCAAAATATGAGTCCGTCTGACCAGCGTATTGGTGCAGCAGCAGCAGGTGGAGCACTAGGTGGCGGGTTAGGTAACCATGTAGGCGGTGGTGTTGGTGCAGGCTTAGGTGCAGCAGTAGGTGCTGGTGTTGGTTCAAATAGCCAAGGCGGTAGTAAGCAAACCACGACTAAGAGTGCGATCGGAGCGGGTATCGGTTCTGTGGTAGGTAAAGCAATATTAGGTGGTGACTCTGGCGCTGCAATTGGCGGTGCGATTGGTGGTGGTGCTGGTGCAGCGATTGAAGAGAAAAAATAAAAATTTAGCAAATTAATAAAATAAGCGCTTATTCAGCGCTTATTTTTATTGTTGAAAGGGTTTTGCTTTTTTACGTCTGATATAAAGCGTTTTTTGAACTTCAGCAATTCTTACTCCCGTCTCATCAAAAATGTTTAAATGATAGGTTCTTAAAACAGGTTCATAGTTGTCGGCAAGTTCACGAATTTGCTCAATTTCAGCCAAGTCGACTCGAATATCTGCATGCACAGTGCTTCGACCAGGAGAAAGAAAATTAATTTCAGCAGCTTTATCCCAAACAATATATTTTGATCCGAGATGATGCAGCAGAATCATCATATAAAATGGATCAACCATTGAATAAATGCTGCCCCCGAAATGCGTTCCAACCAAATTTTGGTTTTTCCAAGTCAGAGGCATTTTTACTCGTACATGACAAAGTTCTAAATTCATGATTTCAATATAAATCCCTGCTCCGCGATGAGGAGGGTAGTGATTAAATAGAAATTTTGAAATCGTAGGATTGTTCTGAAGTCTTCTTAAAATAGCCATAATAGTCAATTTTTTTTATTGAAACAGTATTCATACTAGATAAGTATCATCTTTTTTATATTGATGGCAATGCTCTATCCGACTAACGACATGATCGATTGAAAAACAAGATAGGAAATGATTATGCAGCTAAAAGTTCATACAGTAACAACAAGTGACCAACAAACGCTTTGTGCCAAGACATGGGGCGACGAAAAAAATACACCGTTGGTTTTAGTACATGGTTATCCTGACAATCAAGAAGTATGGGAATCAATCATTGAACATTTAATCAATGACTTCTACATTGTCACCTATGATGTACGTGGGGCGGGTTTGTCATCTATACCAAAACGTATTCGTGATTACCGTTTAGAGCGTTTATCTCTAGACTTACAAGAAGTCGTTGATGAATTATTACCAAATCGTCAATTTCATATGGCTGCACACGATTGGGGTTCGATCCAGTCTTGGGAGTCGGCAACAGAGCCTAAATTTAAAGGGCGTTTATTGTCATATACAACAATTTCTGGACCATGTCTTGATCATGCAGCTTTATTTTTGCGTGATAAATTTAAATCTTCACCAGGTCAAATCTTAAAAATATTAACCAAATCTTGGTATATCGGTGCATTCCATCTTCCATTACTAGCACCAACAGTGTGGTCTCTTTTTAGCCCTGAAAAATGGGGGAAAGTTCTGACTCAGTTGGAGAGAAAAAGTAATTTACCTTTAAATAATAATATTAATGCTGATGGTAAATATGGCATTAATTTATATCGTGCCAATTTTATTCCTCGTTTAACTGGCCCACGTCAACGTTATGCGCAATGTCCAGTCAAAGCGGTCATTTTAAAATATGATACTTTTGTGAGCCCTGAATATATCACTGAGGCTATGCCAAAGTGGGTAGAAAAATTTGAATATGTAGAGCTTGAAGCAAATCACTGGGCAATTCTGAGTGAGCCTGCGAAAATTGCAGATCATATTCGTCAGTTTATTAAGGCTCAAGCTTAATGATTGAGTGACTGCATAAAACAGTTAATTCGGCGATATTTTCGGCTTCATAGATCTGAATCTGATAGAATATCGCCTTTTGTTTTGCTCTGAATTTATTCATGAATGCTGTCGTTATTGCGATTGCAGTGATGTTTTTATTATCACTGGCACGCGTTTCTGTCGTACTGACTTTAGTGGTTTCTGCCATTGTAGGCGGCCTCGTAGCAGGTTTAAGCCTTTCTCAAACCGTTGATGCCTTTAACGCTGGTCTTGGTGATGGTGCTGAAGTCGCACTTGCCTATGCAGTGCTAGGAGCATTCGCTCTAGCACTTTCAAAGTCTGGTTTACCTGATTTACTTGCTCATAAACTTATTGGTTTGTTGGGAATGGAAGCGGGAAAAAGCCGTCAAACTAAAGTGAAATATCTACTATTAGGTATTTTACTTATTTCAGCTATTTTCTCTCAGAACCTTATCCCGGTTCATATTGCCTTTATTCCTGTACTCGTTCCGCCATTATTACGGGTAATGAACCATTTAAAGTTAGACCGTCGCGCAGCAGCCTGTGTGCTTACTCTAGGTTTAGTCGGAACTTATATTTTTCTTCCGGTTGGGTTTGGTGCAATTTTCCTTGAACAAATTTTGATGGGAAATATTAACAAGGTCGGTGCAGCGTACGGCTTACATGTAGAGCGTGGGATGATGTCAATTGGCATGGCCATTCCAGTTTTAGGAATGGTTTTAGGTACTTTGGTTGCTGTATTTATTAGCTACCGTAAACCAAGAATTTATGCCGATCGCGCTATTACGCCAACCACAACGATTGATTTAGATAAGCCTCTTCGTGCAACTACTCAAGTCGAAACAGCTGACTTAAAAGCAGATGCTGAAGAGTTAAAGCATGAGGCAGAGCAAGCACCAGTGATTGCAAAGAAAACCATTTTTATGGCACTCCTTGCAATCGGTCTGACACTCGCTGCACAGCTCTATTCCGGTTCAATGATTTTGGGCGGTTTAGTCGGTTTTGCTGTTTTATCTACTGCTGGAATTTTTAAGTGGCAAGATGCAGATGATGTCTTTGTACAAGGCATGCGGATGATGGCTCTGGTGGGTTTCATTATGATTTCCGCTGCGGGCTTCGCTTCAGTGATGACCCATACGGGAGATATTAATCAGCTAGTGAACGGTGTAGTCGATATTATCGGAGATAATCGTGCACTCGCAGCTTTCTTAATGCTTTGTATTGGTTTATTTGTCACAATTGGTATTGGTTCATCTTTCTCAAGTGTACCTGTACTTGCTGTCATTTATGTACCTTTATGCGTACAGTTTGGATTTTCACCGTTAGCGACTATTGCCCTCATTGGGACAGCCGCAGCATTAGGTGATGCAGGTTCACCAGCTTCTGATTCAACCTTAGGGCCAACAGCTGGTTTAGGTGTAGATGGGCAACATGATCATATTTGGGATACGGTTGTACCTACATTTATTCATTTTAATATTCCGCTATTAATTTTTGGCTGGATTGCTGCAATGGTTTTATAAGTTTTTTATAAAATATTGAATGATTAACCTTCTTAATGATGATCTTTAGATTTAAATTAAGAAGGTTTTTTATTGATTAAATAAAAGATGTATTTAAAATAAATTATATTAAAATACTCAGAATTAAAAAGTATATTAAAATGGTTGGTAATATAAAATAATCTTGATTAATAAGGTTGGGTTTAAAACCAATTAAAATAGTTGGTTAATATATAATTTTATTTAAAACAGATATTTAAAAATAAACAATAAAATAATTTTATAATGAGTATTGCATGATTTTAAAATACATGTTTATTATAAATATAAATAAGTTTGGAGATATTAAAGTGTTCAAAAAAGCTTTGGTTGTTGTATTAATGGGGATGTCTTCTTTTACTTTTGCTGGTAACTGGCAAGTGAAATTTGGTGGGAGTGTTATCGCTCCTTCGGAAGATACGACACTTGCTGAAAACACTGTAGTTAAAGCAGATCATGAATATGCATTTACACCATCGGTAGAATACTTTTTTAGTCAATCTCCATTTTCGGCAGAGTTATTATTAGCAGCGCCTGTTAACCATGATGTATTGTTAAATGGAAATAAGGTAGCGAGTCTTAAACAGTTACCACCAACGATTACTGCTAAATATCATTTTAAAAATTCGACTCGTTTTACGCCATATATTGGTGTTGGTGCAACCGCATTTATTGCTTGGGATGAAGATGGCATTGTAAAAGATGTGAAAGAAGATTTTGGTGTGGCAGGACAAGTTGGTTTTAATTTTCAGCCTGCTGATGCTAAAAACTGGGGAGTATTTGTAGATGTTCGTTATGCTGATTTAAGCCCAGAAGTTACTTTAAATGATGGGACTAAGTTTAATCTAGATATTAATCCGTTTGTTTACACTTTAGGTTATAGCTATAAATTTTAAGCATAATAATAAATAGAACAATATAATAATAAACCTAGACTCAGGCACCTCACATATATTTTATGTGAGGTTTTTTTATGAGTTTTACTTGCACTAAAAAAAGCATAAAACAGACAGTTTTCTACACATCTTATGCATATTTTTTTCTAAACTAATTTCTATTCATTACAAAACATGGAAATAAAATCATGAACAAAAAATTAGCGATGTGTTTGGCTCTTTTTAGTGGTATTGCTTTTACACAGAGTTTGCAAGCTGCAAGCTTCTCGTGTGATGCTGCAAAAACTAAAACGGAAAAGAGTATTTGTAAAAATCTTTCTTTAAATGATGCAGATGTAAAAATGGCAACGACTTATCAAATTGTTCTGCATGCTTTACCAATGGGCGGGCGGGACAACCAAAAAGATGCTCAGCAGCAATGGCTGAAAAAAAGAAATGCTTGTGCTGCTGGTGTAAGTTGTATTGCTAAAGCTTATCAACAACGTCAAAAGCAGTTAGACACAATATTGCAAGATAGAGTGCTAAGCCATGGTCCATTTTAATTAGAGTAAAATTTTTTAATATTCAGGATTGAAAAATTCTAGAAGTACTCCATTCATAAAGCATTCGAGAACAAACAGACTTCAAAATTTAAGGAGTGATTTATGAGTGAACAAGCATCACAAAATTATAGTTTCCAAGCGGAAGTTGCACAGCTTTTACATTTAGTGACGCATTCTCTCTATTCTAACCCTGAGATTTTCTTACGTGAGCTTATCTCTAATGCATCAGATGCATGTGATAAGTTGCGCTTTGAAGGAATTAATCATCCTGAATATTATGAAAATGATCCAGATTTACATGTAAGAGTCATTTTAAATAAAGAAGATAAAACTTTAACGATTTCTGATAACGGTATTGGTCTAAACCAGCAAGAAGCGATTGATAACTTGGGTACCATTGCAAAATCGGGTACTAAGGATTTCATGTCAAAATTGACTGGTGATCAAAAAGCAGATGCTCAGTTGATTGGTCAATTTGGTGTTGGTTTTTACTCAGGTTTTATTGTTGCCGATAAAATTACAGTGGAATCACGCCGTGCAGGTCTAGATGCATCTGAAGGGGTGCGTTGGATTAGTGGTGGTACAGGCGAGTTTGAAGTTCAGCAAATTGATAAGGCTTCACGTGGTACTGACATCATTCTTCACTTGCGTGATGATGCGCTTGATTATTTAGAATCTTATAAAGTTAAGCAGATCGTTAATAAATACTCTGACCACATTAGCTTGCCAATTGAAATGCAAAAAGAAGTTTGGCAAGAGGAAGAGGCGGCTGAAGGCGAAGAGTCTAAAGGCGGTCAAATGGTCAAAACTGGCGAGTGGGAAGCGATCAACTCGGCAAGTGCGTTATGGACACGTAACAAGAGTGAAGTGACTGAAGAGCAGTACATTGAGTTCTACAAAAATTTAACTCATGACTTTGATGCACCACTAGCTTGGGCGCATAACCGAGTTGAAGGTAGTACCGAATATACACAGTTACTTTATATTCCAAGTAAAGCACCACATGACATTTTTACTCGTGAAGCAAAAGCGGGCATTAAGCTCTATGTAAAACGTGTCTTCATTATGGATGATGCAGATAATTTAATTCCAAATTATCTACGTTTTGTTCAAGGTGTGGTGGATAGTGCCGACTTACCGCTTAATGTAAGCCGTGAGTTGCTACAAGAAAGTCGTGATGTAAAAACGATTCGTGAAGGTAATGCACGCCGTGTATTAACTGTGCTTGATGGTTTAGCTAAATCGGAAGATGAACAAGACCAAGAAAAATTCAAGACCTTCTATAGTGAGTTTGGTTCAGTCATTAAAGAAGGCTTGGGCGAAGACTTTGGTAACCGCGAACGTATTTTAAAATTATTACGTTACGCGACTTCAACAAATGATGAAGTGACGACTTCTTTCGCTGACTATAAGGCACGTATGAAAGAGGGCCAAAAAGCCATCTACTATGTGACTGCTGACAGTTTAGCTGCAGCGAAAAACTCACCTCAGCTTGAGTTGTTCAAGAAAAAAGGCATTGAAGTCTTATTAATGGCAGAGCGTGTTGACGAATGGGCAATGAACTTTGTTCAAGAGTTTGAAGGTACGCCATTAAAGAATGTTTCTAAAGGTGCGGTTGATTTAGGTGACTTGCAAGATGCTGAAGAGAAAAAAGCACTTGAGCAAGCAGCTGAACAGTTCAAACCTGTTGTTGATAAGCTAAGTGATTCATTGAAAGCGAAAACCAAAGAAGTACGCGTAACTACGCGTCTGGTCGACTCTCCTGCGTGTTTAGTAACAAGTGAAGGTGAGTTATCACCTCAACTCATCCGTATGTTAAAACAAGCGGGGCAAGAAGTTCCTGAAATTAAGCCAATTTTAGAAATTAACCCTGAACATCCATTAGTGAAAAAACTTGAAGGTTCAGAACATTTTGATGATTTGGCAAATGTGATTTTTGATCAGGCCGTTATTGCTGAAGGTGGTTTACCAGAAGACCCGGCAGCTTATGTAAAACGTATTAATAGCTTATTGCTGAAATAATTCAGTATAAAAAAAAGCCTCTGAACCTTCAGGGGCTTTTTTGTGGATAAAGAAAGAGTTATCCACAATTTGATAATTTTTGGCTAAAAATTAGCTTCTAGATTCATTTGAACGCTGAGTTGATGTCTCGGATCATCATCAATATGGTTAAAAAAGTTAAGGTCATTTTGCATAAAAAGCCAATTTCGCCATACAGGCTGGCGCCACGAAATATAAGGTCCCCAGCTATTTAGTCGCATATCATTTTTGGTATATACGCCACCACTATAAACACCGTAAGTCAGACTATTATCTTTTACAAACTCAAATTGTTGAAAAGTCCAATTTCCCCAGTTGTAATCTTCATTTTCGCTCTTGTTTACATTAAATTTATTAGAAAATAATGTGTTATCTTGCATTTTCTGCGTTAGGTTGAGAGTGGTTTCAGTGTAGTGCCGGCTGGTCGAACCGTAACGAAATACCTGCTCTGTGTCCAAACTAATGTTATGCCTTAAATTCCATTTTTTCTTTGCCAAAAATTGTACATAGACATCACTTTCTGAGTTTGAACCTAGATCAAGATTATTTTCAAAAGGCATCCAGGTTGAAATGGTGGCCCAGCTTGCAGTGAGTGGATTAGTTGGTTCAATTTGATTTGATGATGATTTCTTCTTTTTCTTACCTAAGGCTTTATAAGGGTGTTCAGGCTGGGTTGCACGCTTCCATAACGTATCATTTCCAAATACAGCCATAAGTTCTTGAATTAAGGTTACATCGGGTAAAGCATTATTTGTCTCTATTTCACAAGGAGAGAGTGCAAATGGCAGAGATAGTCTTTTTACTTTGCTGAGTTGGTTGGACGAGTAGGAATGTCGTCTTGAACGTTGGTGCTTTATAGAACTGTAAAAAAATTGAGTATGTGGAAGTAAAGCCAATACGCCCAGACTATAAATACAAACTAAGACAGTTGATCTGTAGTGAAATGAAAAAGAAGAGAATTGATTCATCGTTCAGAATAAAAAAGAATCAAAAATTAGAATAATATTTTACGAGGCTAAGCTTAAATTTTTATTTAAAAGTGTTTTATTATTCATCACCTTGGATGAAGGTTCCAAGGTGATGTTTGTAGGCTTAAAAAAGTGCTTCTAGACGTAAGAATGTGCTGACGAAATGGTTGCGATCTTCACGGTGGTCATTAAAGTAATTTACATCTCCCTGAACAAAGAACCATTCACGTAAAACGGGTTGACGCCATGAAACAAAAGGCCCCCAGCTATTTAAACGTAAGTCATTGTCGTTGTAATAACCACTGGTATAAATACCATAGTTAAAACGGTTATTTGCAAAGAAATTATGCTCGCGGAAAGTACGGTTTTCCCAAGCTAGATCATCATCTTGATCATCGGCGTAGGTCAGGCTGAACTGATTCGATAAAATCGGTTGATTTGGTCTGGCATGTGTAAGTTCAAGATTAGTACGTAAGTAGTTTTCACTGTCTATGCCATAACGATAAATTTGCTCTGCATAAAATTTAAAATCATTACGTAATTGCCAATCTCTCGATGCTTTTAAACGAACGTAAATATCGTCTCCAGAACGAATACCTAAGTCAGCATCTGTTTCAAAAGGCAATTTTTTTGAGAAATCTGACCAACGTAATGCGATTGAACTGTTGTCATCTCGAGTTTGCTTACCATCTAGTTTCTTATTCGAATCTTGATTCGGGTTCTGGTTAATATTGGCTGGGCTATTATCAAATTCGTTATCTAAAGAGTCATCACCAAACACGACGCTTAGACGTTTTTCTAGAGTAGGTAGCTTAATCCTACCGCGAATTCTGGGCTTAATTTCAAAGTTGTCGTATTCATTCCAATAGTTATCAACCATCACGCGAATAGTTGCTGTCGCAGGTTTCTTTGGATCGACTTCACCAAACCAGTTGTCAATTTTTTCAGAAGTACGATCGGCCCAATTACGAATGTTCTTTTGTTTACGGTCAACCCATGTTTGATCTTCTGTTTGTTCGGTAGGTGGAACAATAGGTTGATTGGACTGCTCTGGAAAAATGGTGGGGGTCGCGTCCACCCAACGTGGGATCTGATCTAGAAGATTCTCATCCGTTGAGGCTTCTGTTTGTACTCCAGAGCTTGAACCTTCGACCATTTGAGTTGAAGAAGTATGGGTTGCCTCTGCATGAGTTATGCACACCGAACCAAACCCAAGCGTTAAAAGTGCAAAAAGCTGCCGATAAGGAATTACGTGAAATGTTTTCATATCTATCTTTATGTTTTGTTGTTGTTTCCACTTTTGTTGATTTTTCTAATAAAATCAAGAGGGCGACACAAAAGTTAAGTAAATTTAACTTTTCTTACATATTTGAAATAAATTAAAAAGTTTAAGCTAGTAGCGATTATTTTTACATAAAAAAATCCCCCATTTAAGGGGGATGATAGATCAAGGAAACTTCAAATTCCGATCATTAAACACATAAAAAACAGAACATTACAGCGCGAATATTCTAAGCGGCAATGATAAACTGATTTTAAACAATTGGATAGTTCTTTTTTTAGAACGCTCTATTGCTAAAATGGTGATAAAACATACGATTTAATCACACTTTTAATTGTGTTGATTTATTTCTGTGGAATATCACATGATTCATCATTACAAACAGCCACATCATCCTGTTCAACTTCTTCAGCATTTGCTTTGAGCTGTGCTTGCTCTAAGACGTTTAAAAAGACGTCACGTGGTTGAGCCCCTGCGAGCGCAATTCTTTGGTCAAATACAAAAAATGGCACGCCAGTAACATTTAACTGTTCTTTCGCAATTTTTTCGTCATGACGAACAAAGTCAGATAGTTCATTTGTATCTAATACAAATTCAACTTCGGCATTATCAAGGCCAATACGAGAAGCGATTTCTTCAACAACCTCACGTTCGCCAATTGCTAAACCTTCGGTCATATAAGCATGGAAAAAAGCTTCTTTTGCTTGGTTGCCTAGGCCTTTGCTTTGCGCAAGGTGAATAATACGGTGTGCATTGAAACTATTGCCAGAGTTAGCCTTTTGCCATTGGAAATCAATACCTTCAGAGGCAGCCATGGCCGCAATATTGCGCTCCATTTCTTCCATCTCTTCATAGGTACGGCCGTATTTTTTAGCCAAACGTTCTGTATTTGATGTGTCATGTTTTGCTGGCGCATCAGGATCTAATTCAAAGCTATGCCAGTGAACTTCAAGCTCAATACCTGCTTCAGCAGCTACATGTTCAAGGCGTTTTTTGCCGATATAACAGAAAGGACAAACTACATCAGACCAGACATCAACACGCATGGGAGAATCTCATAAATTTTAATTACCCATCATAATAGGGATGATGGATAAGGATTTAAAGCTTTGAATAGCGAATAGAGTGTTGCGTATTGTGAAATAAATGGCATATAAAGAAGATATAAGCTCTATTTCATAACTATAAAGAGCAAAACTATAAGAAGGGAAATAGGAGGTGTGTATGCGCCGAGTTTTGATTGCAATTGCAAGTCTGGTTGTTATCACGAGTATTATTTTTTTCACCTATCAACATATCAAACAGCAACAGGCCAAAGACAGTAGCCAAATGTTTGATGTGGTCATGACTGAAAAAATGAACCAGCTTTATGACCAAGCACAAGACTGGTCTAAACCCATCCAACTCGATATTCACGATAAACGTTTGGCAGGGCACTATAAGCAAATTTCAGAATTTCTCTTAAGTTATTGGATTCAAAATATAAATGCACGTAATGAATATTTAAGAGAATTAAAAGCAGCCAAATGGGATACTTTTTTAAATGTTGATCGTTTAGATCTGGATAAAAAACAGAAGTATGTGGAAACAGAAAAAATGTTAGCCGATGTTCGTACGGCTTCAGATAAATATCAAACTCAATATGAAAAAATTCATAAAACTTTCTTAGCAAAAGTTCAGGAATTATCTGTGGATGCAGAGATGAGGCAACTGCTGGAAATGAAATTGGGGTCTCAACAAAAGGCTGATCAAGATCACGCAATTTTTATGATTGAACTGCAAATTTTAGATAAAGCAGAAGAAATGTTTAAACTTCTAAAAAACTATCCATGGCAAAAGAAAGACCAAATGATTCTTTTTCATGAAAATGCTCAAGTCAAAAAATTTAACCAGCTTTACCAAGATGTTTTAAAGCTGAATGCAAAAGTTGAAAAAATTAAGAAAAAGAATGTAGCCGCATTAGAAGGAGATTTAAAAGAATAAATTGAACGTGAGCATCAAAATTTATGGATTGGTGCTCTCAGCTTTTCCTTTACTTAAAAAAGATTGTAATAAACTTTGAGAAGATTGTAGTTTGATTAACTGCTGGGACACATGGATGAGCTCAGTTTGCAGCTTTTCTTGAACTACTGAACATAGCGTAAATACGCGTTCATCTAACTCAAAACAAGGTAACAAAGCCTGAATGTCTTTTAGATTCATTCCCGCATCATTTAATATTTTAATTTTCTTAATATTTTCAATATCTTTTTGGGTATAACTTCGATAGTTATTACTCGCGCGATGAGGCTGTATAAGCCCTAAACTCTCATAATAACGCAGCATACGAGGGCTTACTTTTGTGAGTTCGGCAACTTTGGCAAGGTTCATAAAATAGGGTTGACCTTAACAGTGGTGTCATAGTTTAGCATGTTTATATCTTTCAAAATGGTACTTGTTCCATGATTAGAAAACTCATTTTATTGGTGTTATTCGGATTAATGTCATTTGTTGCAAATGCCAAAACATTTGAACTGCAGGAGAAGAATATGCGTCAAATATTTGTACTTCATGGTTATTCAGCCTCTATAGATGATCACTGGTTTTTAGACCTAAAACATCAAATAGAAGATGAACATACAACCGTTACTTTAATTCCATTTCCAGATTCTGAACATCCAGATGTAGATGCGTGGCAGAAGGTTTTAGACCAACATATTCCTGTTGTAAATGAAAATACCTATTTTGTTGCACACAGTTTAGGGGTAATTACGTTACTGCACTTTTTGCAACGACATGATTATCAAAAGATTGGAGGAATGATTTTAGTATCTGGATTTTCTGGACCTATTTCAGATTTTTCTCCACTCGATGCTTATATAACAAAAAGCAAAGTCGATACGAGTTACTTTCATGACATAAAGAAAAAACTCGTTTATTTGTCTGATAATGATGATTTGGTTCCACCAAAACTTACGATTCAATTCGCTAAAGAAATTGATGCGCCGTACATTACAGTGCCTAATGGCGGTCATTTTTTAGGGCGGGAAGGTTATACGACATTTCCGCAAGTCGTGAATTCTTTAAAAGAGATGTTAGAGAACTAATAAGAATCCCCGTATTGATCGGGGATTTTACTTTTTGAAAACTCATTATTGTCATTGAAAGTTTATTAAGGTTGATAAAGGACACCCAATATTTTAGAAGGTAATACAATTACATCGAAAGTTAAGGCAAAAGGAAGTAGTGGCAAGTTTGCTAACTTCTCCTTAGTTGATAATGGTACTTTGCCATTCTTATAGTGAAGATATTGAATCTTAACGTGATAGGGTTTTGACAATGGCTTTAGTGAGTTAAGGTTACTTACAGTAGGATAAACAGTTCCTTCAAGATTAAGATCAAATTTATGTGACTCTAACTTTTCTGTGCAGTCACACTGAACCACGCCATATTGTTTGAATAAAGCTAGTTCCTTTTCATTCAATTTTCCATGAGGCGGATTATAAGAAAATCTAATGTGCCCGCTAAAATGGTTACTGTTGGAAGCAGGTGCAATAAAATCCAGATCATTACTTATTTGAATATATTGTGGATTTAACTGGCTAATTAATTGAATGAAATCGTTACCGCCTTTACTAATGACATAACTATATTTTTTACCTGCGATGACAATACTGTTCTCCGGCCCATTAGGGAGAGATATTGATGGCTTTCCGAATGCCATTACATCATCCTCAACTAAAGTGATCCATTCATGGCCTGACTCATATTTTGTAAATAGCTCTCGTGTACTTTCACCAATAACGCGATTACTCGTACAACCAGTGAGAAATAAACTGACTAGCAGGCAGCTCATGAGAATGTTCTGATTTAATATTTTAAAGTTCATTATTTCTGTTGAATTCAATGGATTTATAAAAGTCTGACTATAAACAAAAGATCTTAATATTTAAATCTAACAGTATGATCTGACTTAGTCACATTCAGGCTAATTTCTAAAATATTTTTATAAAGTTCCTTACTATTACATTAAAAATTTTAATTATATTTACCGTTTATCTGAGCCTTACTGAATCAAACACGACTTTGTTGTAGCCTATTTATAGATACTTTTAATTTAATCATCATCTTTTTAATTTGAATAGGGTGACTGATTTTTGGAGCAAGTTATGAACTTTCTAAAACAATCAGCTTTGATTGCTGCTTTTGCTTTTATGGGGTTGCCGACTGTTCAAGCTGAAGAGGTCGCTACGTTACCTACAATTCGCGTTATGGCTGAATCTGAGCTACGTGAAGAAGTGGGGTTTGTACCGTTTCAAGAAGATAAAAAAGTGCGTCAGGCTCTGCAACATCGTGAGTATAAAACTCATTACGATATACAAAATGCTTTAGTCCCTGAAGGCATGACTACAGTAGATTATCAGCCAGTTATGGCACAACCAGATTTGTCTCAATTTTCTCCGTTTTTGCAAGAATATATTTTAGCGGTAGCGGGTGGAATACAGTCCTCTGACCCGACCAACGGTATTTTTAAAATGTTAGAGCCTCTGAAAATTAACCGAAGTAATGTCGATGCTTATCGTGAGGGTACGATGAAAGTGAATATTACTGACCTCATAAATTTACAACAGCAAATTCAAGATGGTTTAAAAGGCCGATAAAAAAATCCCCGCATTGAGCGGGGATTTTTTTATCTTGGTGTTAATTAAACACGTTCGATAATCGTTGCAATACCTTGACCAAGGCCGATACACATGGTCGCAAGACCAATTTGAGTATCTTGTTGTTCCATTACGTTCAACAACGTAGTGGTGATACGCGCACCAGAACAGCCTAGTGGGTGACCCAAAGCAATCGCACCACCATTTAAGTTAATGATGTCTTGCTTGTCATAAACGCCTAAGCCTTTCATTACTGATAAGCCTTGAGCAGCAAATGCTTCGTTTAACTCGATAGTTTGAATATCAGCCATCGTTAAACCAGCACGTTTAAGCGCTTTTTGAGTTGCTGGAACTGGACCGTAACCCATAATTGCAGCGTCGCAACCTGCAACTGCCATAGAGCGAATCACAGCGCGTGGTTTTAAACCTAACGCTTGTGCGCGCTCAGCAGACATAAGTAACATTGCAGACGCACCGTCAGATAAAGCTGAAGATGTAGCCGCAGTTACCGTACCGCCTTTTGGATCGAATACAGGACGTAATGCTTTGAACGATTCAATGTTTGCATCTGGACGAATCACTTCATCGATGTCACAAAGGATTTTAAAACCATTTGCGTCGTGACCTTCAACACCAACGATTTCGTTTTTGAAACGACCTTCTTGTGTTGCAGCCCAAGCACGGCGATGAGATTCAACACCAAATGCGTCTTGCTCTTCACGGCTAATGCCATTCATACGACCTAACATTTCAGCAGTTAAGCCCATCATGTTAGATGCTTTTGCATAGTGTTTAGATGCTTCTGGGTTAAGGTCGATGCCATGCATCATACCTACGTGCCCCATATGCTCTACACCACCAATAATGAAGATATCACCTTGGTTTGTTGCGATCTGTGCAGCAGCAGTATGAAGCGCTTGCATAGATGAACCACAAAGACGGTTTACCGTTTGACCTGCCACAGTTTTTGGTAGGTCAGCCAATAAGCCGATGTTACGTCCAATGTTCATACCTTGCTCTAGAGTCTGGTTTACACAGCCCCAGATCAAGTCTTCAACTTCATTGGTATCAAACTGGTTACGAGCAACGAGTGCACGAACTAATTCAGCAGATAAGCTGTCAGCACGTACATTGCGGAACATACCGTTTTTGGTTTTACCCATTGCAGAACGTACGCCATCAACGATGACAACGTCACGTGGATTTAAAGTAGCCATTCACGTTGCTCCTTAACCGTAGAATTTTTTGTTGTTAGCAGCCATGTCACGCAACATTTGTGGCGCTTCATAAGCCTTACCTAAGTGTGCATATTTGTCGCAAAGTGCAACGTATTCAGCAACACCTGTCTGGTCGATATAACGACATGGACCACCACGGAATGGAGGGAAACCTACACCCATAATCATTGCCATGTCTGCTTCAGCAGCAGTTGCAACGATGTTGTCTTCTAAGCAACGAACTGTTTCGTTACAGAAGGCAAGCATCATGCGGTCAATGATTTCTTGGTTATCAAACTCGCGTTTTTCACCCGTTACGAAAGGAGCAATGATTTCATACGCTGTTGGATCAACAGTTTTTGCTTTTTTGCCTTTCTTATCGAGTTCGTATTTGTAGAAACCAACGTCATTCTTTTGACCAAGACGTTTAGCTTCGTACATTGCTTGGATTGAACCTTTGTAGTCTGGCTTCATGCGGTCTGGGAAACCTTCAGCCATGACTTCTGCACCATGTACACCTGTGTCGATACCAACAACGTCGATGAGGTAAGCAGGACCCATTGGCCAACCAAACTTAGACATTACATTGTCAACTTGCTGGAAGTCTGCGCCGTCTTTTACAAGAAGGTCAAACGCACCAAAGTAAGGGAATAATACGCGGTTAACCAAGAACCCTGGGCAGTCGTTTACAACGATTGGTGTTTTACCCATTTTTTGAGCAAGAACAACAGTAGTTGCAATCGCTTCTTCAGAAGTCTTTTCACCACGAATTACTTCTACAAGCGGCATCATGTGAACCGGGTTGAAGAAGTGCATACCTACGAAGTTTTCAGGACGTTGTAAAGCTTTCGCTAAACGTGTAATTGAAATTGTAGACGTGTTAGACGCAATAATCGTGTTTTCACGAACATGCTTTTCAGTGTCAGCAAGAACGATTTCTTTAACTTTTGGATTTTCTGTAACCGCTTCGATTACGATGTCGACTTCTTTAAACTCATCGTAGCTTAAAGTAGGACGGATACGTGCAAGGGTTTCACCCATTTGCGCAGGTTTCATTTTCTTACGTTCAACTTGTTTAGTTAACAAGCTGTTCGCTTCTGACATACCTAATGCAAGTTGTGGGTTACCAATATCTTTCATGATAATTGGTGTGCCTTTGCTTGCCGCTTGGTAAGCAATACCACCACCCATAATACCAGCGCCAAGTACAGCTGCTTGGTTTACAGGGTGAGCACCTTTTTCATGTTTCTTAGCAGTTTTCTTAACAACTTGGTCATTGAGGAATAAACCAATCAATGCGCCAGCTTGTGGAGTAATTGCTGCTTTAGCAAAACCTTCAGCTTCAGCTTTTAATGCTTCGTCACGTGCAAGGCTTGCACCTGCTTGTAATGAATCAAGTAATAATTTTGGAGCAGGGTATTGAGCCGGATTCGCTTTAGCAAGTACAGCACCTTTTGCTGTGTTGAACGCCATCATTTGTTCAAGCGGGTTCAATTTTACAGCATCAAGTTTTTCTTGACGTTTTGCTTTCCAGTTCAAACGACCAGAAATCGCCTGTTTAACTAAATCAGTTGCAGCTTCAAGTAATTTATCAGCAGCTACAACCGCATCTACAGCACCGTCTTTTAATGCAGCAGCTGGTTTTTTCGGAGCAGCCATCGCCATCCATTCAACCGCGTTGTCGATACCGATAACACGGCTTAAACGTACGCTACCGCCGAAACCTGGATAAATACCAAGTTTAATTTCTGGTAAGCCAACCTGTGCAGCTTCTGACATCACACGATAGTCACACACTAAACACATTTCAAAACCGCCACCTAACGCCATACCGTTAATAGCAACAACTTTTGGAATGTCTAAATCTTCAAAGCTATTGAAGATTTCGTGAACAGGCATAAGCCAGTCAACAATCGCTTTTTCACCTTGAGCGAAATTTTCACCAAACTCGGTAATGTCTGCTCCAACAATAAATGTTGATTTGCCAGAGGTAACAACTAAGCCTTTAATATCATTATTTGCTTTTACCGCAGCAATAGCAGCTTGGAAATCTTCAATTGTTGCACGGTTAAATTTATTGACCGACTCACCTTGTAAGTCAAAGCGGAATTCTGCAATTCCGTCCGAAAGCATTTGGACGGTAATGGCATTGCCAGCGTGGATCATGCCTGATCTCCTTGGTTTTGGAGGACTTCTAAATTGATGTTATGAAGCGTGTGCACAGCTTTGGTACACATTTATGCTTCGCTAATCTTACGATAACTATATCTAAAAAAAACCTGACAAGTTGTATCAAGCCGTGACGCAAGGGTCATCTTATTTTTTATTTAATTCATCTCTAGTAAATGCATAAAAGAAATCATAAAGATAGGTGTAAACCAAAGTCATTTGTTTTAATTTAATTTTTTCTTTATAACGCATTGGAATTATCAAATTTTTATATAAAAACCATTAAGTTTTAAAGCTTAACTTTTTGTCAAAAAAGTCAATTGTTCAAGTCATAGCCTATAAAAGAAAATAGGAATATGCATAAATTTTAAGTTCTTAAAGTTATGGAAAAATAACGTATATTTATTTTTTTTATTTAAAGTATGATCTCTATCATTTGACTTAATTTTTTTACATTGGCTTTTTATAAGTCAATTTTGTTAAAATTTGCGCCAATTAAATAAACCTCCGGTTTCTATTACCTTAAATATAAGGTGAAGTTGCCCCAATCTTTTAAAAGAGTAGCAATATGATTAAGTGGATCATATTAGCGATTTTTGTGATATCAGCATTGTATATCCAACATCGCGGTAAAGTGCGTCACTCGTTTTATCGTCAGTTTTTTGACCATTCAACCTTGCTCGCACCGATTAACTTTTTAATGTACATCTTTTCAAAGGTGCCGAATCAGCCTTATATCGACACTCAGCATTTTAAAGATTTAAAAGTGTTGGATGAAAATTGGGAAATGATTCGTGACGAAGCGAAAGCTTTATATGATCAAGGTGGGATTAAAGCATCGAGTACTTATAACGATTTAGGTTTTAACTCGTTCTTTAAAACCGGCTGGAAACGTTTTTATTTAAAATGGTACGAATCAAGTCATCCATCTGCTGCTGAGCTTTGTCCAAAAACCACAGCTCTTCTTAAAACATTGCCAACGATTAAAGCCGCAATGTTTACTGAACTTGCACCTGACAGCCGTTTGGTAAGACACCGTGACCCATATGCAGGTTCATTACGTTATCACTTGGGTTTAATTACACCAAATGATGACCGTTGTTTTATTGATGTCGATGGTGAAAGATACTCTTGGCGTGATGGCCAAAGTGTAGTGTTTGATGAAACTTATATTCACTATGCTGAAAATAAGACAGATCAAAACCGTATCATTTTCTTTGCAGATGTTGAACGTCCAATGAAAGTGAAATGGATGGAACGTTTTAACCATTGGTTCGGTCGTAGTGTGATGACCGCGGCAAGCTCACCGAATGAAACAGGTGACCAAACAGGGGGCTTAAATAAAGCGTTTGGTTATGTCTACCAAATTCGTATTAAAGCCAAAGCATTAAAAGCTAAAAACCGTAAGTTATATTACTTCTTAAAATGGTTATTAATGCTTGGAATTTTCTTCCTTATTTTTGTTCGACCATATGTATTTTAATTAAAACGCCCGAAAGGGCGTTTTTTGTTTTGATTATTTAAATAATTTGCATTTATTTTTTCGCACTTAAAAAGATGATTATTAGAGCGGATAGTATTTTTATTTAAAATTTTAGGTGAATTTTATATTAATTATTGGGATGATAATGCAACTGGTAAATATATACCTTTCTTGTACTTGATAAATTTAAAAATTTGCGTGGAATATAAATGAATACGGTGATGAAACAAGCTTTAGTAATAACTACATTCAGTGCAGCAGTAATATTGACGGGATGTGGAAAATCTAAGCCAGAGCCAAAATCAAAAACAGATAAAGTTGAGACAATTTCGGATTGGAGCTGTACACACCCTGAAAATTTAAATCAGATTCAAACCTCATTGAAAAAAGAGTATTTGAAACAAATCGAACGCAGTTTAAGACAAAGTCAATATCAGGTTGATGCGGATATCCTTAATAAAATTAATCAAGGATTGAAGTTTGAAATTAAAAATATTCGCACTTTACCCTTAGAAGACGATAGTCAAAAAAATACACAATTAAGTTGTGAAAGCCAATTGGTCGTTTCATTTCCTAAAGGTTTACAAAAACGTGCGGAAAAAGCATATATTGAAGTGCTGCGCCATTCTAATGAAGAGTCTGATACGCTCAATGATTATTTTTCGGATAATGATTCACCTTTGACGCTTGAAAATGACCAATTGAAAGGTGATTTTTTCTATAACATCACAAAAACAGATAAAGAGGGTTTGGTATTTAATTTGCCAAGTCAAAATACTGTGATTGAAGGAGTGGTTTTTGTTGCCACCAAAGCTGTGCAATATGCGGCTTATGTTAAAGAAAATGAGTTGATAGAAGAAAATATTGAAGAAAATCGACAAATATCTGAGGAAAATAATGAAGAACAGACTTCTTTAGCTCAGGAAGCCATGGATGTTCGTAAAAAAGAATTAGATGCCGAAAAAGCTAAGCAAGTGGAACGTTTAAATCAGACTTGGGATAAATTGAGTGCCGAGAAAAAAATTCAATTTAAACAAGATCAATCGGACTGGTTTAAAAAACGAGATGTTGAGTGTAAGGTACTGGCACAAAAGAGTGTTGATGATATTCCTGAAAAAGATTTAGAAACTTATCAAAAACAATCGAATTACTGGACTGCTGAAATGAGTAAGCAAAACCAAGAGATGCAATATACACAGTGCTTTATCCAAAAAACTATAGAGCGAACGGTTTATTTAAATAATTTAAATTAATCTGGAACTCTCTATAAATACTTGGTCAATCGTGTTTAAAATGGATGGGATTGACCAATTATAGGTAATTACTCTGACTTTATGAGTGAGAGCTTTAACCCAGTAATTATAGATAAATGAATAGTTTTATTACGCCCGAAAGGGCGTTTTTTTATGCTGTACAGTATTTAATGGATTTTGTGACTTACTTCACAGTGCTAGGAAATTGTTACAACTATTAAAAGCCAATAAGCAATTTTGATTCTACAATGACGCGGTTTTTTCGAAGACTGGTTAGCGGAAGTAGGTTTTAAAATGGCTCATGCTCATCACGCAGTTCATGCACATGTTCACCATATCAAAGTGAGAAAAGAAGACAGTTCTCAACGTGATTTAAAAACGAAAGTGATATTACGTAAAGCAGCTTCGACGTCTGAAAAACATAAAAAATCTGATGCTAAAAGACAGTCATCTGAAGATCAAAATATTAATTTGCACAAGTTCTCAAGTAAGCTTGAAAGTATATCTGCCAACCATAGCAAAGAAAAATGTGCCAAAAACATCCGTATTGCTTTACAAGCCGCAGGAGCAGATGTGTCTAAGCACCCAGTAGCTGCCTCTGATTGGGGGCATACGCTTGAACAAAATGGCTATAAGAAAATTAAACCTGCTTTTAACCGTCCCCAAGAAGGTGATATCTATATTATTGAGCGGACAAGTGGTCACACATATGGTCATATTGCAGGTTATACGGGTAATGGCTGGTTCTCGGATTTTCGCCAAAAAACCTATGCGGTCTATAAAGAAAAAGATGTTAAATATAGCTACTATCGTCTCGACTCTTAAGTGAGTACGACATAGTCTGTCGGGGCCTATCAAAATCTCTTTTCAAATTTGGCTTCTGGCACAGTAAAGCACTTGAAAAGTAGTGGTTAAAACATCACATTAGCTATTCAGTATTAAGCCATGTCTGCCGATAGTGAATCAAAACGCTCGTCCCCACATTGAAAAAATTTTAGCCCACATGACCCAACTTCCAGGCGTTTATAAAATGCTAGGGAAAGAGGGCGAATTGTTATATGTCGGCAAAGCTAAGAACCTAAAAAATCGGGTGTCGAGTTATTTTGTTAAAACGATTGAACATCCCAAAACTCAGGCTTTAGTTGCAAGAATTTATAATATTGAAACTTTGGTGACTCGTTCAGAAACCGAAGCATTACTTTTAGAACAAAATCTAATTAAACAACATCGTCCGCCTTATAACATCATGCTGCGGGACGATAAGTCATATGTCTATATTTTTGTGTCGTCAGATAAGCCCTATCCTCGGCTTGCGAGCGGTCGTGGCAAAGGGAAGCATCAAATTGGTAAGTTCTTTGGACCTTATCCAAGCGCCTATAGCGCTCGCGATACTTTACTGGTTTTACAAAAGCTTTTTAATGTGCGTCAGTGTGAAAATAGCTACTTCTCACAGCGCAAGCGCCCATGTTTGCAATATCAAATCAAGCGTTGCTCTGCACCTTGTGTAGGTTTGATTTCACCCGAAGATTATAAAGAAGACGTTAATAACAGTATTCGCTTTTTGCAAGGCGACACCAAAGAGTTAAATCAAGAGCTCATTGCCAAAATGGAGCAAGCTGCGGCTGAGCTCGAATTTGAAAAAGCTGTTTTTTACCGCGACCGATTGTCTTTGCTTCGTGAAGTACAAGCACAACAGGCTGTTTTTAAGGTTAAAGGTGAGGCGGATATTCTGGCAATTGCATATCAGGCTGGCGTGACTTGCGTGCAAATTATGTATGTACGCAATGGACGAATGTTGGGAGGTAAAAGCTATTTTCCCGACATGCTAGGCGATGACCTTGGCCAAATGCTCAGTGACTTTATGGCTAACTTTTACTTTCAGGTTGCAGATGAAGTTCCAAATGAACTCATTGTGAATATTGCTTTACCTGACCGTAAAGAATTAGAAGAAGCATTGGCACAGCAGTTTGGTAAGAAGGTCCAAATTAAGAGTAGTGTGCGAGAAACTCGTGCGGAGTGGCTAGAGCTTGCTGAAATGAACGTTCAACATGCCATTAAGGGACAGTTGAGTAATCATTTGGAACTCAATGAACGTTTTCATCAGTTAGAACAAGTGATTGGAAGACCCGTCGATCGTATCGAATGCTTTGATATTAGTCACACCATGGGTGAAGCTCCAATTGCATCATGTGTGGTGTTTGACCAAGGTGGTGCTCGTAAGCGTGATTACCGCCAATTTGCCATTCAAGATATTACCGGCGGCGATGATTACGCTGCCATGCGCCAAGCTTTAACACGACGTTATAAAAAAGCCATATTGCCCGATTTGTTATTGATTGATGGTGGTAAAGGTCAACTTCACATGGCGATGGACGTCATGCAAGAACTTGGGCTCGATGCTTTTATGGTGGGGGTATCTAAAGGTGAAGGGCGTAAACCAGGCCTTGAAACTCTACATTTTACAGATGGCACGAAAATTCAATTACCAGAAGACAATAAAGCATTGCACTTGATTCAACAGGTGCGTGATGAAGCCCATCGCTTCGCAATTACTAAACACCGAGCTAAACGTGATAAACGTCGTAGTACATCAGTTTTAGAAGCAATTCCGGGGTTGGGACCGAAACGCCGTCGAGATTTATTGACTCATTTTGGTGGGATCCAAGGTGTTTTGAAAGCTTCAGAAAAAGAGCTCACACTTGTGCCTGGTTTTGGTGAGATGATGGCAAGAACAATTTATAAAATTCTGCACGAATAAGCATAGGCTTAAAGTTCGAGTGACAAAATAATTCGCCAATTACTAAATGATTGACCATTCACATTCCAATCAAAATGATGAAAGATATTTCCTAATAACACTTTCGTTTTAGGGAAAGGAATGTCATTGCTGCGATTATTTGAAGAAATAAAAGAAAAGGAATGGATTGAAATACCTGAAGGATGGTTACAAGGCCGCACGGTTTTCGGTGGTTTTGTTGCAGGGTTGTTGATGCAAAAAGCATGTTCAAATATTCACGACCCAAATAAAAGATTATTAAGTTGTAGCATTACTTTTGTTGGCCCTGTACAGCAGGGACCTGCCCAATTGACTATTGAAATTTTAAGGGAAGGAAAGTCGGTCACTACGCTTGAAACCCGTTTATGGCAAGATGGCGCGGTACAAACTATTTTGGTCGCAAGCTTTGGTGTGCCTCGCACTTCGAATATTGAAGTACGCCAAGAACCTATGGTTCCAGTATATGCACAGCCAGAAGACTTACAGCCTCTTCCTTTTGCTAGACAAATGCCAGAATGCTATCAACATTTTGATGTATGCTGGGCAGAAGGTCATTATCCTGTTACAGGAAGTCAGTATGCTGACTTTGGAGGATGGTCAAGATTTTCCCCAGAGAAGCATGAAAACCGTCAAATGACTTTGCCAGATTTAATTGTTCTGATGGATATTTGGCCACCTGGTGTATTGCCGATGTTTAAACAAGTTGCTCCTGCAAGTTCTTTAACTTGGCACATCACCTATGTACATCCGATCCAGCATCAACTATGTGACTGGTTTAAATATAAAGTGGTAACTGAATATGCTGGTGAAGGTTATTCCACAGAATATGCGCATTTATGGGATCAAAATGATCATTTAATTGCAATTTTACGGCAAACTGTTACGGTATTTACCTAAGCAGTCTACTTCCTCGATTCATATATTTCGTATAAAGTGGCTGTTACAGATAGATACAATATTGAAGAAAGTATTTTTGTCTGTTACAAGATGCTTGAAGACTAAATTGGCGGTGTTTATGACCACAGGGCGAATCCTGAATATCCCAAATATCCTAACTTTGGCGCGTATCGCGCTTATTCCTGTATTTTTGGTGATTGCGTATTGGCCGCCTGCAATGGGTATTGGTGAGCATGAAGGAAGTATGAGTCGTCATATTATCTTGACTGCAATTTTTGTGTTTGCTGCTATTACCGATTGGTTTGATGGCTATTTGGCACGAACTTTAAACCAGACTTCAGCATTTGGCCGTTTTTTAGATCCAGTTGCAGATAAGCTTATGGTGGCAGCAGCACTGATTGTTTTGGTGCAATGGAACCCGACCATATCAATGGCTTTTGCTGCAATTGTCATTATTTCAAGAGAAATTACAGTTTCTGCTTTACGTGAGTGGATGGCAGAGCTTGGCGCAAGAACGAGTGTAGCTGTATCAACAGTAGGCAAATATAAAACAGCTTTTCAGATGATTGCCATCAGTGTGTTTTTACTTAATTGGCAACCTTTAGAAATGCTGGCATATGCCTTGTTATATACCGCTGTGATTCTTACTTTATGGTCAATGTTTATTTACCTAAGAGCCGCCTGGCCTTATTTAAAGCAACCTTAATTTCAGATTGAATGATTAAGCCTTTCTATAACGAAAGGCTTTTTTATTTTCGGATAGTGCAAGAATCGGGTCGTCACCGAGCTTTAGGTCCTTTAATGTAAGATATAAGTGCTAAGGAGGTGACACATGCAAATGCTTTCTTCTCGGCAATTTGCTGTAATTGCCACTGTAATTGAATATTTATATGAACATCTGGACCAGCAACCTAGTCTGGACGATGTTGCGAGTCATATGAATTTAAGTTCAGGTTATATTCAACGCCAGTTTCAAGAATGGGTGGGTATTAGCCCGAAAAAATTCGTTCAATATATGAGTTTGCAGCAGGCTAAATACTATTTGATGCAGCAACGCAGCTTATTAGACACTGCTTTAAACACGGGTTTGTCTGGTACTGGTCGTTTACATGATCTGTTTATTCAGCTTGAAGGTATGACGCCTGGTGAATATAAACTGCAAGGTGAAGGGGTTACACTTAATTATTCGATTGAGGCAAGCCCATTTGGTGAGTTGTTGGTTATAAGCAGCGAAAAGGGAATATGTTCTGTTCGCTTTATCGATACTCGTGAGAATATCGAAGAAATAATTAAACAGCAGTTCCCTAAAGCCCAATTAAAAAATCAGGCGCCGATTTGGCATCAACAAATTGCGCAGTGGTTTGAACAAGATTTCTCAGAACACTTACAGCAAAAACTTCCGCTTAACTTGGCTGGAACTCCATTTCAATTGCAAGTCTGGGAAGCGTTACTGACCATTCCAGAAGGTCAATTGCGGACCTATCAAGATATTGCAGAGCAGATTGGAAAGCCTAAAGCTGTTAGAGCTGTTGCCACAGCAATTGGGCAAAACCCGATTGCATATTTAATCCCTTGTCATCGGGTGATACGTGCAACAGGCATGGTCGGAGAATATCATTGGCAAAAGGGGCGTAAATTGGCATTGTTAGCTTGGGAGATGTCAAAGCAACATGGAGAGACCGCATGACCTTGGATTTATTTGCTCCAGAGCCTTGTGAAAATTTATTACCTTATGATGGTGAAGTTCAGGACTATGGTTGTATTTTAAGCCCAGAAGAAGCTGAACAATATTTTCACTATCTTTACCAACATCTCGCGTGGAAACATGACGAGGCTAAGTTGTATGGCAAGCACTTTATCACCCCTCGAAAAGTGGCATGGTATGGAGATAATTATTATCAATATAAATATTCGGGTGTCATTCGTGATTCTTTGCCTTGGGATCGAGCGCTTGCCAAACTCAAACAATTGGTAGAACAGCGACTTTCAGAAAAATTTAACTCGTGCTTGGCAAATCTTTATGAAGATGGAACACAAGGGATGGCTTGGCATAGTGATTCGGATGTTTCTTTAGCGAAAACCACAACGATTGCATCTTTAAGTTTTGGAGCTACCCGTAAATTTTCTTTTAGACACATTCAAAGTAAAAAGAAAGTTGAATTGTGGCTACAACCCGGCCAACTCATCGTGATGCGTGGTGAAACACAACAACATTGGCAACATCGTTTAAATCGCTCAACAAAGATTTTACAGCCGCGTATTAATCTTACTTTCAGGCAGTTTCAGTTTTCATGACTTTCATTAAAAATTCGGCAAGAAAAAAGCCCATGATGGCAACATGAGCTTATTCCTCTGAGGGGGATGCTTCTATTGATGAGCTGCTGATGAAAAGAATCATCAATAAGAGCTAAAATCATAATATGAGAATATTGTGATCTATTCAATGCATTAAAATGTAAGAAAAGGTTAAATTATCATAAAGTCGGGTTTTAAATTTCACCTTTTTCAGATAACTCCATAAAACGTTGTTCAATAAGTGCTGCATTTTCTTGCAAAATTTCGGTGAGCTTTTCAACATTTAAAAAATCAAAACGATTTTTAGAAGCAACTAAAGTTAAAGCTAAAGGTACCTCTTTGTTCGAAAAACGAACTGGAACGGCAAGGCCAGAAACATTGGGGTCAATCTCACCTTGTGAGAAATAGAATCCTTGTTTTTTAATTTTACGCATACGCTGAATAAAGCTTGGTTCATCTTCAGCAAAACCTGATTGTTTTAATTCTTGCTGGTAACGATGATAGTAGTCTTGCATCCGTTGTTTACTTAAATGCGAAACCATCGTTTTTGGAGATGACCCCACGTAAATAGGTCTTGGGCAGCCTCGGCCATATGAGAGTAATTCGGTGTCTTTGAATATTTCATGGTGAATATCAATGCAATAGTCATCATTTAAATAGGTGAGCAAGCAGCACAGTTCGGTACGCTCCACAATGTTTCGCATAAATGGTGTGCTGATTTGAACTAACGGATCAGTAGTTCGAGAAATATAGTCAAGAACTGCAATTTTTGAGCCTAAGGTATAATCGCCAGACGTTCCATTAATGCGTTTTAATAGATCGGTAGACACCAGTTCTTTCAGATAACGGTAACTGGTTGGTTTAGACAAGCCAAGTTCTTCGCAAATAATATCGACATTAATTATTGGACGCGAAACTGAAAATAGGTCCAGTACGGTTAAAATTTTGCCAAAACTTGAAATTGCCATAGCGTCTTGTTCGTATCCTTTAACAAAGAGTCATGTTTGAGTTCTTATAACAGAAAAAAAGAAAATTTGTCTCAATTCTAAAATAAATGCCTTATTTGAGTATTTTACTCTGACAAAGAGAAAACTTCTCTTGGCTTATACATCATATACGATTATCAAAAAATATATCAAATTATCAAATAGAGATATTTTAGTTGACTAAATCGCTTTATTTTGAAAAAATTGCCAAACAAAATATCTAATCGAGAAATTGGTCGATTCTAGGCGAATTTCTTGATACCTCTTCTTTCCAAAGTTTGGCCGTTTAAATAACGTCCAAATTGAAATCATCTGGGCCAATCAGGCAGGATGTGGAAAAATCATTGTATTGAAGGATGCTCCTCATCTCATTTGCTTTTAGGCAAATGGCACAGTTTTGTTGTCTCTAGAAAGGCAATTTAACATTGAAGGGCATGCTCATCAGTTCAAATCTGTATTTGAGATGAGTTCATGTTATTAAAGCAAATACTGGCATTTCGCCCGAGTAGGCTTGATCTGATCTTTGCAACAAAAACATTTATTGCCGGAATGCTAGCGTTATTTGTTTCATTTGAATTAGATCTGATTAACCCGATGTGGTCGATTGGTACGGTCTTGATTATTGCCAATCCCTATTCGGGAATGGTGTCCTCTAAGTGTGTCTACCGTGTGGTAGGGACGATTGGTGGGGCTGTGATTGCCTTAACGCTAACGCCACATCTAATTAATACACCTTGGTTATTTACCGTGGTGTTGTCGTTGTGGGTGGGTTTTGCGCTTTATGTGTCTTTACTTGACCGGACTCCACGCAGTTATGCTTTTATGCTGGCGGGTTATTCGACAGCCATGATTGTCTTCAATGCAATTACGTATATTGATCAATACAATATTTTTGATATTGCTTTAGCTCGGGTCATAGAGATTTCGATTGGAGTGGTTTCAAGCGCTGTGGTTTCTGCCACTATTCTTCCAATGCACATTGGTTCTGCGATTAAGCAACGCGTCATCAAAACGCTGAAAGATACAGAGAATCTGTTTGCTAATTTATTAACTGCTGACCCGAAGCAGAATAATACTCAACTTTTAGCGACCATTACTCGCGACACCACCGATATTCATGCTTTGGCAGTACATTTGAGTTATGAGAAGGGTGAGTTGCATGGCATGACAAAACCATTGCAGGAAATGCTTCATCAAATCTCAATGGTGGTCGCTAATCTAGTCGCTTTGTCTGAGCGTATTAAACAACTTCAAGAACTTCGATTCATCGAGACTCATGCAGAAAAACTGCAACAGCTTTCGGCTCATGTTGTACAGTTTTTAGAGCAAAAAGATCTAATTATTGATGAAAATATTTTGCAGTTACCTGATAAGTTTGAAAGTGACTTTGCAAGTTTGATGGAATCGGCTTCTACACATCAGCAAGTTTTGGTTGCAGCCATGAAAATGGATGTGCGCCATTTCATTAGCAATGTTTTAGCGGTTAAAGTCTTGTGGCAGCGAATTCAGCAAGGGAATAAAGAAATCCCTGACAACATTACGCCAATGACCACCAAATATCCGAGTTTACACCGTGACCATGGTGTGGCTATACGAGGTGGCATCAGTGCAGTCCTTATTACATTTATTGTGACTGGGGTCTGGATTATTTCGGGCTGGAAAGCTGGATTTATGATGGCGCAAATGGGTGCAGTAACGGCCTGTATTCTAACGGCCTTAGATAATCCCGTTCCGGTTTTGCGTATTTTTATCTGGGGCAGTATCGCTTCAGCAGTTTTAGTGTTCGTTTATGCATTTGGTATTTTCCCTCATGTCACCACATTCTGGGAACTTGGACTGGTTTTATTACCTATGTTCCTGTTTGCTGTGTCTATGATGGCTAACCAGATGCTTATGCCAGTAGGTATGGTCTTAGGTATTAATACCATGATGGGCCTAAATCTACATAATGCTTATAGCATGGATGCAGTGTCTTATCTTGATGGTTCTTTTGCCATGATCTTGGGTGTCTTAGTGTCTTTAGTTGTCATTGACGTGGTTCGTGCAATGTCTCCAGACACCAGTGCCAGCCGTATTTTGGCCTTGCATTATCGTGCAATGAGACAGGCGATTTATTTGCCATATGGTCTTGATTTTAAAGTTCACTTACGCAGCATGCTAGACCGAATTGGGATTCTAAACAGCAAAATGGTGCAATCTGGCGAGATTAAAACTTCAATTCATCAAGCACTGATTGAGTCGAGTAGTATTGTTGATTTAAGCCGATTGCAAGAACTGGCGAATCAGTTCCCTCAAAATTCAGAACTGGCTCATCACATCGGAAATCTGCAACAAAATCTGGATGAACTGTTTAGAGCTAAAGAAAATGATGCAGACAATACTGTAGCTTTAGTGGAAAAAATCCATCGAGCTTTATTTGAACTAAAACAGCTTGCTTCAAATGTTGACGATATGACTATGCGACAAAGATTACTCATTTCACTTAACAATATTGCTTATAGCATGTGTCATGTTTCATCAGATCAAATGAGTGAAAACAGCACCTTTAGAGGAGCCACAGCAAATGGGTGAGTTTAATGTTTATGGCATTTACGTGCCTTCTTTGCTCGTTCAAGCCCTCTTAGCATATATATGTTTCCGTGGATTAAGTGTTTTAACCAACAAGTGGATTGCACAAGGCTGGATTGCATTACCTAGTATTTTTAATTTGTGTTTTTACCTTTTATTGCTCTTGGTGATACATCAAATTTTTGTTGGGGTTGGTGCATAGAGATGATTGCGAAATTAAAGATTGAGTTAGGTGAGTGAAATGAATCAGGTGGATTTGAAAAAAGTCATCCGTCCAGTAATTTTGATTGTCGCATTAATGGTTGCGGTTTATACCATTGTGCATTTGTGGAACTACTACAATGCAGCGCCGTGGACACGAGATGGTCGAGTTCGTGGTGATGTCATCCAAGTATCTTCGGATGTAGCGGGTCTTGTCACAGAAGTTTTGGTTCAAGATAACCAGAGTGTGAAGAAGGGACAGGTGCTTTTTAAAATTGATGTGTCTCGCCGGGCTTTAGATGTAGAGCAAGCAAAATCTGATTTAGCAAAAGCGAAAGCAGCATTTGCTCAATCACAAGCAGGCTTAGCTCAAGCAAAAGCAAACCTGATTAAATCAGATACCAATATTCGTTTAGCTGAAAAAAATGCGAGCCGCTATTCAAACTTAATGGATGGGGCGATTTCAAAACAAGAACAAGATCAGGTTTTTGCAACACGTGATCAATCCCATGCAGAGCATGAGCAACTACAAGCAGCAATTGAGCAAGCAGAAGCAACTGTTAAGCAACAGCAGGCTTTGATTGAGGCAGCAACGAGCAGTTTACATTTGGCTGAGCTTAATATGCATCGTGCTGCGGTAATTGCTCCCGCTGATGGTACTTTATCTAACTTTGATATGAGCCCAGGTAACTATGTTCAAGTAGGCCAAGCGGTTGCTGCATTACTTGACCGTAAACAACTTTATGTTGTGGGATACTTTGAAGAAACCAAATTAAATCGTATTCATGTCGGTGATCAGGCCACTGTACAGTTAATGGGTGATAACCAAAAAATTAAAGGCCATGTACAAGGTATTGCATCGGGAATTGAAGATCGTGAGCGTTCAAGTAGCTCTAAGCTTCTTGCCAATGTAAATCCAACTTTTAGCTGGGTTCGTTTAGCGCAGCGTGTACCCGTGAAGATCGTATTAGATGAAACACCGAAGAATCAGCTTGCTTTTGTCTCGGGACGAACTGCTACCGTACATATTGTTGAGAAGTAAAAAAAGAAGGAAGGCTTTAGCCTTCCTTCTTTTTTAAAATCTTAGGGTGTTAAACCGACTGGATTTCGATACCAACTCTGAATGAGTAGTGCAGCTGCAAAACTATCTGCTGATAGCTTTTTTGCTCGACCTTGTTCTTGGTAAAAACCTAACTCTTCTCTCGCTTCACGTGTCGTTAAACGCTCATCTACCATCAACGTTTCTATGTTGGTTTGATGACGTAAACGTCTCGCAAATTTGCGGGCACGTGTAGAGAGTTCTGACTCGCTATCGTCCATATTTAGGGGAAGGCCAACCAAAAATAAATCGGGTTGCCATTCTTTCACGATTTTTAAGAGTTGATCCCAATTTGGGATGCCATCTTTCATGACAAATAGAGGGAGAGGGTTGGCACTTTCAATTGAAGATTGGCCAATCGCCATTCCCATTTTTTGAGTGCCAAAGTCAAAAGCCATAATCGATTTTGATTGTGTTTCGGTCATTAAGCGTGTCCGATTTCAGATGCTAGCCACGCACGATCTACACCAATTTTTTTATAAGCTGCATCCCAACGATCGTCATAAGGCAGGTTAAAAATCAGATCCATATCAGCATCACAAATGAGCCAGTCACCACGCGTAATTTCGTCTTCTAACTGATTTTTGCTCCAGCTCGCATAGCCTAATGCAATTTGGTATCGACCTACACCTTCGTTATGAGCAATCGCATCGAGAATATCTTTACTGGTCGTAATACAAACATTTTCACCTACAGCAATAGATGAATGCCATGTTGGTTGCCCAGTATGGAGAACAAATCCAGCTTCAGGACGTAAAGGACCACCTTGTAAAACCGCATGTGGATTTACATTGTCAGCTTCAATGTCGAGATCATTGAGTAATTCTTTAATTTGAATACCAGAAGGACGATTAATAATAATGCCTTGAGCACCTTCTTCATCATGACGAGCAAGATAAATTACAGTGTTTGCGAAAAAGTCATCTGCCATTTCTGGCGGGGCAATCAGACAACGGTGAGTCAGGTATTGTTTGGTCACCTAAGCGGTTCTCCCTCAAAAAATGTCACTAGAGGGCCTCTCGACCCTTTTATCTATATAGGTTCTTTTTATCAACATACAAGAGTTAATCGGATTTCGCCAATCTTTTTCTCTCATTTTCTTTATTAATTTGAAGAAGCCTGAAATTTAAGTTGGCGTAATTGTTTTGCGTGCTGCAAGGTTGTTTCATTAATTTCAACACCACCTGACATGCGAGCTAACTCAAAAATGATTTGATTTTCATCAAGTTCTATAATTGTACTGCTGGCTGGGTCAGTTTGTTGTTTTTTCACTAATAAATGTTGATCAGATTGTGCAGCAACTTGTGCTTGGTGAGTAATACATAAAAGCTGGACATGTTGCGCTAAGTCGGCAAGTAAACGTCCCACAACTTCTGCGGTTCCACCGCTAATACCCACATCAATTTCATCAAACACCAACACTTCGGATTCGGTTTTCTCAGCATTCATGACTTGCATTACGAGTGCAATACGAGAAAGCTCACCACCAGATGCCACTCGTGCCAGTGGTTGTGGAGGAATACCTTTATTGGCAGTAAATAAAAGTTGAATAAAGCTTAAACCCTCTGCTCCTGGTTGTTCTAATGGTTCGAACTTAAACTCGAAGTGTGCTTCTGGTAACGCTAAAGGTTTCACTTGTTCAGTTAATTGTTTAGCAAGCGGAGCGGCAGCTTCACGACGTATATTGTCTAAATGCTGAGCTTTTTCTAAAAACTCCTCATGCGACTTTTCAACTTGCTCTGCCAGTGTTTCTGGGTCTTCAAGTTGATGTAGTTGCTCAAGCTCACGTTGCCAAGCTTCATATTCTTCTTTAAGTGTTTCCGGTTGAGTCCGGTATTTGCGTGCCAGACGATGAAAAACCTCAAGTTTAGAGTTGAGTTCTTCCATTCGCTCGGGGTCAAAGCTTTGACGATCAATAAATTGACGCAAGTTCGCCGTTGCATCATCTATTTCACTTTGAGCATTCAGTAAAGAATTATAAATCTCAGAAAGCTGATCACTACGCCCGGCATGAGATTCTAGACGGCGAATAATCGAAGACATTTCTTGAGTAATATTCTGCTCAGCTTCATCTAAAACATTTAAGCTGTAGCTACAGTCTTGCATGATATGTTCATGATGACTAAGACGATCAAATTCTTGCTCAATTTCTTTATAGTCGGTTTGAATGACGTCTTCAAGTTCTTCGATTTGATGCTCTAAAGTGCCAATACGTTGCAAACGTGTTGCTTGTGCATCTAAGGCAGCTTGGTGTAAACGAATCGTGCGTTGCCACATACTATAGGCTTCACGTACATCATTCGCTTCAACATAAAAATTGTTATAACGATCTAGCCAATGCTTTGGATAAGGCGGTTCAAGAAGCTGCTGCTGGCTGTGTTGGCTATAGAGTTGAACGAGCAAACGGCCCAATTCTTTGAGTTCAGATAAACTGCTAGGGCGGCCATTGACCCATGCTTTACTACGTCCAGTTGCAAAAATAACGCGACGTAAATGAATTTCCCCAGAATCATCATCTAGCTCGTGTTCTTGTAGCCATTTTTCTTCAGGGCTATTATTTTGATAGGTAAAAACAGCGGTGATATCCGCTTTGTCTGAACCATAACGAACATAATTTGTATCTGTACGTTCCCCTAGACAGGCAGAAAGTGCATCCAGTAATAATGATTTTCCGGCACCTGTCTCGCCTGTTAGAACATTAAATCCTTGTTCTATATCAATAGCTAAATGATCAGCTAATGCAAAATTAATTAAAGTTAAATGTGTGAGCATAAACGCATCCAACGCGCCAAATTATGGGTTAAAGATAGAGAAGTTTTGAATTTGCTACAAGTGATCTATTATTCTAACTGAAATTATAGAACAGCAAGATTGCGGATATTTACAATGAAAAAAACATTAAGCTTACCGAAACCACCGATAGGGATGATTAACCGTCATAAAAAAAACAATCCTGCGGAAATGAATAAAATTTTAAATCAGCATTTTAATGCATTTAAACAAGCAGCCGCACAAGGAGATTATGCCAAAGCTTATCAACATGTTAAACAGGCTGTTAATTTAGTTCCCAAGCATCCGGGAGCATTATCCGATTTGGCATATACCGAGCTACGCTTACACCGTTATAACGATGCCTATCAACACTATTTGCAAGCTATTCAGGCAAGTGGGTCTAACGTAAATACAAACTTATACGATGGATTAACAGAAGTTTGTCATCATTTAAATAAAAAAGAAGAAACAATAAAATTTGGACACTTGGCCATTACAACTAAAAAAGAATTGGCTAAGAACGAACCTGTTTTGCCTATTCCGAGTCATGCGCCCCCAGAGTTTAGTTCAAACCCTCAAGAAAATATTATTGCCTTTTCATTGTTTGGGGCAAACCCGCGTTATTGTGAAACCTCTATTTTAAATACTGAGTTAGCCAAACAAGTTTATCCAGAGTGGACGTGCCGATTTTATGTCGATGATACCGTTCCAGTGCTTGTGCAACAGCGTTTAAAAGAGAAAGGTGCGCAAGTGGTACCAGTGACGGACTCCCAAAAACAACTATCAGGGTTGTTTTGGCGTTTTTTTGTGATGGATGATCCAACAATTAAGCGTTTTCTTATACGTGATGCCGACTCGATTGTGTCGTACCGTGAAAAGGCGGCTGTAGATGCGTGGCTCAAGAGTGATAAATGGTTTCATTTAATGCGAGATAACTATTCTCATACTGAACTAATTCTGGCTGGAATGTGGGGCGGATGTACGGGGATTTTTCATAATATTGAAGCACATATCAGAGATTATGTTGCCACCGGGCGTTATCTGGATAATCGGGTGATGGATCAACATTATTTGCGTTATTGTATTTGGCCGACTTTAAAACAGAGTGTGCTGATACACGATAGTCAGCAATTCGATTCAGATGCTATCGATTTTCCAGCGTATGATCTGGTGTTAATGCAAAATGACAGTGAAAATTTTCATGTAGGAATGAATGACGGTTCACCGGTAGTTGCTACAGCAGTTGCCCATCCAACAGCACAAAGAGTGTGTTGGGTACTCCTAGATGAAAATCAGGTCGAAGTTTGCAGATACGATGCAATTGTGTCGAATAGTCGAAATATTGAGATTAATTTACCTCATGCTTTTGCCAAAAAAATTCAGGCCGAGCAGTGGAAATTACAAGTCTATCCGTATGAAAACTGATTGATTAGTTATTTAGGCACAATTAAACTACATTCATCATAATTTATATAAATATGGCATTATCTGGAGAATGTGCATGAGTACAAACCAATTTGATCATGTAACGGTCATCAAAAAATCAAACGTTTATTTTGGTGGAGCATGTATCAGCCATACCGTGCAATTTGAAGATGGAACGAAAAAAACACTAGGTGTTATTTTGCCGACTGAGCAAGCCTTAACTTTTGAAACACATGTCCCTGAGCGTATGGAAATTATTTCAGGTGAATGTCGCGTAACAATTGCGGACAGTAATGAAAGTGAATTGTTCCGTGCAGGCCAATCATTTTACGTGCCTGGAAATAGCGTTTTTAAAATCGAAACTGATGAAGTCCTCGATTACGTGTGCCATTTAGAAGGCTAAGAAATTCCTGTTCAAATCGGGTACACTATGCCCAAAGAAATCCTGTGAAGTTGGCTTTGCAGGATTTTTATTTTTTTGCTCAAACGTTGTTAGAGGTCATGCATGGCAAAACAGGAATATTATTATGGCGTTCATTCAGTGGAGTCATTGCTAGAACTTGAGCCGGAGCGTGTGCTAACCCTGTTTACTTTAAAAGGACGGGATGATCAGCGTTTGCAAAAGATTTTGCAATTGGCAGAGCCTTTTGGAATTAGTGTACAAAAAGCAAGCCGCGATAGTCTTGAAAAACTTGCAGGTCTACCATTTCATCAAGGTGTAGTTGCAGCAGTGCGTCCGCATCCTGTCTTAAATGAGCAAGATCTTGATCAAATCTTAAGTGAAACTCCAGATGCCTTGTTGTTAGCATTAGATCAAGTGACAGACCCACATAACTTAGGGGCTTGTATTCGTACTGCCGCTGCGATGGGTGTGCAAGCAGTCATCGTGCCTCGTGATCGTGCGGCAAGTTTAACGCCAACTGCTCGTAAAGTTGCAGCGGGTGGAGCCGAGAAAGTTAAATTCATTCAAGTCACAAATTTAGCTCGTACATTGGCTCATCTTAAAGAAACAACTCATGTGCGTGTGATTGGCACCATGCTTGATGAAAGTGCGTTGCCACTTCAAAAATGCGATTTTTCTGGCCCAGTCGTGATTGTGATGGGAGCTGAAGATACCGGTTTGCGTCCTATTACACAGGCACAGTGTGATCATAAAGTTTATATTCCTATGTCTGGAAATCTACAAAGTCTAAATGTCAGTGTAGCGACTGGTATGGCTCTTTATGAGGCTTGCCGCCAGCGTTCTGAGGTATAATTTAGCTGCCTTTCTAGTTTTAAGTCATCTTGATATGTCTCCCCGTAAGCAAGGTTATTTCTTTGTATTGGTGACCATGTGCATTTGGGGCGGGTTTACGCTTTTTGCCCGTTTAAATGCACAGTGGCACATCAGTGCTTGGGATATTGCCGCACTGCGCTTCGCTATAGCCTTCCTAATTTTAATGCCTATTTTGATCTATAAGAAAGATCTCGCTTTTTTATGGAGTAAGCATGCGGTTATTTTGGCCTTGATTGGTGGGGTCATTTATTGTCTTACCGTCTACACCGCATTTCTCTATGCTCCCGCCGCTCATGCTGCAATTTTCTTAAATGGCTGTATCCCAATTTGTACTGCGTTCGCAGCATATATTTTATTTAGACAACCATTTGATAAACATACATGGGCTAGTCTGGCAATCATGATCGCTGCTTTAGGTCTCATGAGTGTTTTGATGCTGCAAGGTAATGCTTCTGCTTTTGGAATAGGTGATCTACTCCTTTTTATTAGTGCGATTTGGTGGGGGATTTTCACTGTGTTACTTAAACAGTGGAAACTGTCTGCATGGCACTCAATGGCAAGTGTTGCGATTTGGTCTGCAATTATTTATTTGCCCATCTATGTTTTATTTTTGCCTAAGCATTTCATGGAAGTCAGTCCTGTTCATTTAGCCATACAAGGCATCTTCCATGGTGTGTTTGTCGTTATTATTGCAACTTTGACTTATGTGGCAGCCATTCAGCGACTTGGTGCTTTTAAAACAGGAAGCATTGTCACTTTGGCGCCTTTTATTGCAGCCATATTGGCCGTACCTCTGTTAGGGGAGGCGTTAAGCCCATCGATTGTTGTGGGCTTGGTCGGAATGGGAATCGGTGCTTTACAACCTTGGCGATGGTTCCGACCAGATAGCTTGGCACAAAAAATTAAACAGCAAAATGAGCCAGATTAGTCTGTACGTTTCAAATAACTTTGATGTAAAGGCTCTAATTGTTGATGTAAATGTTCGAGTAATCCGTCATTAAACACAATGTCATTGGCAAGTTCGCGTTTTCGCTCACGTGGCATTTGCGCCGCAATAATTTTCTGGATTTGTTCTTGGTTTTGTCCATCGCGTTGACTTGCACGCTGAATTTGAGTTTGTTCACTGGCATCAACTAGTAACGTGTGATTAACCAATTCATGCTGGTTGGTTTCAAAGAGCAATGGCGAAACTAAAATCACATAAGTACTACGCGGATTTTGTAATTGTTGAATAATAGATTGGCGGATTGCAGGATGAGTAATTTGCTCAAGTGTATGGCGTGCTTGTGGGTTTTGAAAAATATACTCGCGTAGGGCACGGCGGTCTAAACTCCCGTCTGCTTGAAGTACCCAATCTCCAAAAGTTTGTTGAATTTTTTGAAGGGCAGGTTGGCCTTTTTCAACCACTTCGCGAGCAACGATGTCGGCATCGACGACTTGTATTCCTTGGGATTCAAACCATTGTGTTGCAGCAGATTTTCCACTGCCAATTCCACCTGTGACTCCCAGAATAAAAGCCATCTTAACCTCCCAAATAGATTTTCATAATCTGGTCACCCCATAAAAAGGCAACCCAGCCTGCAATAGCAATATATGGCCCAAAGGCAAAGGGCTGATTGTCATTGCGTAATTTTAGTAAAATGATGCCAATAATTGCACCTAGTAAAGATGACAATAGCACAATTAATGGCAGCATCAATGGCCCCATCCATGCACCTAATGCCGCAAGCAACTTAAAGTCGCCGTAGCCCATGCCTTCTTTGCCAGTAATTACTTTAAATAGGTAATACACAATCCACAGGCATAAAAAACCAATTAAGTAACCCCAAATGGCTGAGGTGGGTGTGGTGTAGATGCTAAAGGTATTAATGCCTAAACCTAGTGCGGCCAACGGTAAGGTAAAACGGTCGGGTAGCAGCTGAGTATCAAAGTCTATAAATGTTAAAGCAATTAAAACCCAAGTCAGGACTAATCCAAAAAGCATTTGTATGGTTGGGCCAAACACCATGACCACAACCAGTGAACATGCCATTGTTAATAGTTCGATGGCTGGGTAGCGCATGCTAATTGCATGCTCACAATGCCCACATTTACCTTTTAAAACCAACCAACTTATGACAGGAATATTTTGATACCAGCGAATGGGCTGGTGACATTGGGGGCATGATGAAGCAGGCTTACTTAATGTCAGTTTTTCATGATCAATGATTGGTTGTTCAGGATTGAGTAACATTTGACATTCTTGCTGCCAATCTTGTTCCATCATTTTGGGGGTGCGATAAATCACCACATTCAAAAAACTACCAATACATAGGCTCAATAGTGCAACTGCAATATAAAGTGCAGTTAAGTTTTGAATAAAATAAGCAATAATTTCTTGCATTACACGACTGAGCCCATTTGGAAAATTGGAAGATACATAGCAATCACTAGACCGCCTACGAGTACTCCTAAAATTGCCATAATTAAAGGTTCCATCATTGAAGTTAAGCCATCAACGGCATTATCAACTTCATTTTCATAGTAGGTGGCAACTTTATCGAGCATGCTGTCTAGTGCACCAGATTCTTCACCAATTGCGACCATTTGTATAGCCATAGATGGAAAACGATTTGAAACGCGCATCGCAAATTGGAGTTGTTGACCTGTTGCAACATCTTCACGAATTTTCATTACAGCTTGTTCATAAATAACATTATTGGTTGCACCTGCTGTTGATTCAAGCGCATCAATGAGCGGAACACCTGCTGCAAAAGTGGTTGCTAAAGTACGGCTGTAGCGGGCAATAATCGCCTTGTAAACAAGATCACCAAAGATAGGCAACTTAAGCGTGAGTTTGTCTAAACCATCACGGAATTTTTTACTACGCTTTTTAGCTTCCATAAAACCAACAATAATTGCAACAATCACAATAATCATAATGAACCAGTATTCCTGCATCCATTTCGACATATTTACGACCATTTGTGTAAATGCAGGCAAATCTGCGCCAAAGGAAGAAAACAGGTCTTGGAAGACAGGAACTACTTTAACCATCAAAATAATGGTAACAACCACAGCAACTACAATAACCGTTGCAGGGTATTTCATGGCTTTCTTGATTTTCTGCTTGAGCAATTCACTTTTTTCTTTGTAAATTGCCACACGATCCAGCATGGTTTCAAGCGCACCAGATTGTTCGCCGGACTCTACAAGAGAGCAAAACAATTTATCGAAGTGCTGAGGATACTTTCTTAAAGCTGATGCAAAAGTACTACCACCTTCAACTTCGCCTTTAATACCGAGCACCACCTCACGCATCGCTGGGTTTTCTAAACCTTCTGCCACAATTTCAAAGCCTTGTACCAGTGGAACACCAGCTTTCATCATGGTTGCAAGTTGTCGGGTAAAAATCGTGATATCGAGCGTTGATACCTTTTTCTTGAATAAACCTTCAAGAATATTTTTACGCTTTTCCCGAATATTACGGACAGTTACCCCTTGTTTGCGTAGGGTGACTTTGGCTAAAGCCATATTTTTAGCCGGAAGTTCTCCCTTAATTTTTACGCCCTTACGGTCAACCCCTTCATAAGCAAAAGTCGGCATCAATTGTGCCTTTTTGACAGTCATGACATTATCCTTATTTTAAATTGTCTTTTATTCACTGGTCACGCGGTTGACTTCTTGTAAAGAAGTAACACCTTGCATGACTTTCTTTAAACCTGAGCGACGCAGATTACTAAACCCCAATTTTTCAGAAGCAGCAGCGATTTCTAAAGCATTGCCATCTTCCATAATAATCTTGGAAATCTCAGGTGTGACTTTCATTACCTCATAAATACCTACTCGACCTTTGTAGCCCTCACGACATTCAGGACAACCGACCGGTTGAAAAACTTGAAAATCGGGATGTGTTAGATCTTGTTCGGTAAAACCCATTTCTAATAGGCTTTGTTTAGGAATGTCACTAGGCACCTTACATTGAGGGCATAATCGACGTGCCAAACGTTGAGCAATAACCAGATTGACCGATGTCGCAATATTAAAAGATGGAACTCCCATATTGCGTAGACGAGTAAGTGTTTCAGGAGCACTGTTGGTATGTAGTGTGGACATCACCATGTGACCCGTCTGAGCAGCCTTAATCGCGATTTCAGCTGTTTCTAAATCACGAATCTCACCGACCATAATAATGTCAGGATCCTGACGTAAAAATGATTTAAGCGCAGCCGAAAAACTAAGACCTACTTTAGGGTTCACGTTAACCTGATTAATACCTTCAAGGTTAATTTCGACCGGATCTTCGGCAGTAGAAATATTGGAGCTTTCAGTATTTAAAATGTTGAGGCCCGTATATAAGGATACTGTTTTACCAGAACCTGTAGGACCAGTAATTAAAAGCATACCTTGTGGCTTATCTAATGCTTCCATAAAGAGTGCTTTTTGCTCTTCTTCATATCCTAGAGCATCAATCCCAAGCATGGCACTAGATGGATCGAGAATACGTAGAACTAGCTTTTCACCAAATAAGGTCGGAAGAGAGTTCACACGAAAATCAATTGCTTTAGATTTCGATAGCTTGAGCTTAATACGACCATCTTGAGGAACACGCTTTTCAGAAATGTCCATTTGAGACATAACTTTTAAACGGGAAGCTAACCGAGTGGCGAGTTGCAAAGGTGGGTTTGCAATCTGACGCAATACGCCATCGACCCGATAACGGACCCGATACGATTTCTCATAGGGTTCGAAATGCAAGTCTGAAGCCCCCATACGAATAGCATCTATTAATAACTTGTTAACATATTTAACAATAGGTGCTTCATCGCCTTGTGGAGTATCCTCATCCTCTTCAGAAGCGGATGAGGTATCAAGGTCTACATCAAGATCAAACTCTTCATCACTAAACTCAAAATTACTTTCTTCATTAAATTGCTGTACCAGAATTTTCTCGAGTTTATGGTGCTCGACAATAATCGGCTCAACCATAAGCTTGCTGTTGAAGCGAATAGCATCAATAGCATCAACATTGCTGGGATTACTGGTTGCAACATATAAAATCTGTCCTCTTTGTACGAGAGGCAAGATCCGATGTTTTAAAATCAGTTTCTGGTCGACCAAATCTTTAGGAATCTGGCTGGTATCGTAAACGTCCAGATCAAAATATGGTTCAGCAAATTCAATAGAAATTGTTTCAGCTAATAAAGAAGGGGAGAGATTAACCTCTTCAATCAGGTACGCAACAGTATCCTGTTTAGCTCTTTTTGCTGCATCTAATGCTGTTTGCATGGTCGCTGCCGACACATGTTTTTCTTCGACTAATCGTCGAAAAAACCCCGAAAATTTTGGAGATGTATGTATGACTGACATCTGCCTACCTGTGCTCATATGTTTATAATTGGTATATAAAAAATTATACTTTTGTTATCTAAAATTACTACCTGAGAAAATGATGCTCTCGTCTTGATCCGCTTATCAAAGCTTGAACCAGTCGAAGTTTTTATTCATTAATTTTTAAAAGCTAAGGCTTTGGGCTCAATAAAGTTTTATTACTGATTTCAAATAGTAGAAAAGATATGAGCAACCCCGTTAAAGAAAAGTATCTGAAATTTGTAGAAATGCGTGTAGAATGTGCTGCATTTTTGATGAAAGGTGAGCCGTATGTCGGGTTCGACGATTACGCCTTGGGTAGTTGGCAACTGGAAAATGAACCCAATGCGTGCCAATGCCAAACAACTTATAGAAGAATTTAAACAACTATTGCAACAAAACCAAATTGCAGATGAAAGCTGCCATGTCGGGGTTGCTCCAGTTTCTATTGCACTTGCAATGGTACAAACACAATTGCAAGATGCTGCAAGAACAGTATATACAGTTGCACAAGATGTATCGCGTGTAGCAGGTACAGGCGCCTATACTGGTGAAGTCAGTGCAGAATTATTAAAAGATAGCCAAATTAATTTTGTATTGGTAGGTCACTCCGAACGCCGTGATTTATTAGGTGATAACGTTGAAATTTTGAAGGCCAAACTCCAAAATTCTTTAAATGCAGGCTTAACTGTCATTTATTGTGTGGGTGAAAGTCTCGAACAGCGTGAACAAGATCTGGCAGAACAGGTTGTATTGCAACAAATCTGTGATATAGCTCCTGTAGTGACTGCAGAGCAATGGCAAAAGCAAATTGTAATTGCTTATGAGCCAATCTGGGCAATTGGTACAGGTAAAACTGCTTCACCACAAGATGCACAGGCAATGCATGCTAAAATCCGTGAAGGTTTAAGTCAGATTACTTCTGCGGGTCCAGACATTGCGATTTTATATGGCGGTAGTGTAAAAGCTGAAAATGCAGTCGAGTTGGCAGCATGTCCAGATATTAATGGCGCGTTGGTTGGAGGTGCTTCGTTAAATGCAGCATCTTTTTATCAAATCGTAGAAGCCTTTGCACAAAGTAAATAACGAGGATAGGGTATGCACTCTTTTGTACTGATCGTACATATTATTTTAGCGGTACTGATGATTGGCTTGATTCTAGTGCAACATGGTAAAGGTGCGGATGCTGGTGCTTCTTTCGGCGGTGGCGGAGCAGCCACTGTATTTGGCGCATCGGGTTCTGCTAACTTCCTTACTCGACTTACTGCTGTGTTAACAGCATTGTTTTTTGTGACTAGTTTAACCTTAGCTGTTTTTGCTAAAAAACAGACTACTGAGGCATATAGTTTAAAAACTGTACAGACGACAGCGCCAATTCAAACAACATCGCCTGAAACTTCACCAAATGCACCAAAAACGAGTCAATAATTCGAAATAAGGCTTTCCTTTTGCAGTTGGAAGCACTAGAATGCGTCCCACAAGCTGCGGTGGTGGTGGAATTGGTAGACACGCTACCTTGAGGTGGTAGTGCCTTCGGGCGTGGGGGTTCAAGTCCCCCCTTCCGCACCAGCTTTTAACCAGAAAGTTGAGTGCAAGTAGTTTGTTTTTGTTGCGGGATGGAGCAGTCTGGTAGCTCGTCGGGCTCATAACCCGAAGGTCGTTGGTTCAAATCCAGCTCCCGCTACCAATTTGATTAAGGTGCAACTTAATCAGGCAAATATCTAGTAAGTTTACATTGACTTTATTTGATATTTGTATATAATTTTTGCACGTTGATGCGGGATGGAGCAGTCTGGTAGCTCGTCGGGCTCATAACCCGAAGGTCGTTGGTTCAAATCCAGCTCCCGCTACCAAGTTTCTTAAAAGAGGCTCACAGACAAGTGGGCCTTTTTGCACAGTGGACTATTGTTTTCTGTGCAAAATAGGGGCGATTAACGCCCTTTTTTATTGGTTATCGTATCGCTATCGTGTAGTTTCGACATCAATTGGTCAAATAGTCATGCTTCACTATAGTAGGTCTGTGTCGGTTAAAACAACCGATTGAATCGCACGAGAATGACGAGAGTAAATGAAATTATCAAATAAATCCCAAGCATTGCATGACTTAATTGTTCCTGCAGTACAAGCATGTGGTGTCGACCTTTGGGGAATCGAGTTTCTCCCACAAGGCAAACGTTCATTATTGCGTATTTATATCGATAAAGCGGTAAGTGAAGATGCTGAGCCTGTACTTAATGAAGATGGCGAAGTAGAACAAGGCCGTGGTATTGGTGTACAAGATTGTGTGCGTGTAACACAACAAGTTGGCGCAATGCTGGATGTTCATGATCCAATTTCAGGTGAGTATTCATTAGAAGTTTCTTCCCCGGGCTGGGATCGTCCATTTTTTCAACTAGAACAGTTACAAGGCTACATTGGACAACAAATTGCTTTGCGTTTGATTGCAGCAGTAGAAAACCGTCGTAAATTTCAAGCAAAACTTATCTCAGTAGACCTTGAAAATGAAGAAATTCAGGTTGAAGTTGATGGGAAGCACGTGCTTGAGATCGACAGCAACAATATCGATAAAGCAAACTTGATCTATCAAGATTAAATTTATTAAATTTTATAAGAAATCGGTAGGTGACTTATGGGCCGCGAAATTCTTACCGTTGTTGAAACGGTTAGTAATGAAAAAGGTGTTAGTCGTGAAGCGATCTTCGAGGCTTTAGAACAAGCTCTAGTTGCTGCAACGAAGAAAAGATTTTATGAAGGTACGCATGCTGAAGAAGCTCAGCTTCGTGTAGAAATTGATCGTAAAACTGGTGATTACAGTACGTTCCGTCAATGGACTGTTGTGGCAGATGAAGATCATGAAATGCCAGCTTGCCAAGATGCGATTTCTGACCTTGACCCATCTAAATGGTCAATTGGTGATGTACGTGAACTTGAAGTAGAATCTATTGAGTTTGGTCGTATCGCTGCACAAATTGCAAAACAAGTTATTGTACAAAAAATTCGTGAAGCTGAGCGTGCGTTAGTTGCTGATGCATACGAGTCTAAAGTTGGTGAGTTGATTTACGGTGAAGTGAAAAAACAAACCAAAGATGGCTTTATTATCGATTTAGGCGACAACGCTGAAGCTTATCTTGCGCGCGAAGAAATGATTCCTAAAGAAATTCTTCGTCCAAAACAACGTATGAACGCTATTTTATACAATGTGAACCGTGAAGGTCGTGGCGCTCAGTTGTTGTTATCACGCGCTAAGCCTGAAATGTTAATTGCTTTAATGAAAAAAGAAATTCCTGAGATTTCTGAAGAAATTATTGAAATTAAAGCAGCGGCACGTCAACCAGGCGTTCGTGCTAAAATTGCAGTGAAAACAAATGACCATCGTATTGACCCTGTAGGTGCATGTATTGGTATGCGTGGTACGCGTATCCAAGCGGTACAACAAGAGTTAAACGGTGAACGTATTGATGTAGTGGTCTGGTCTGATGATCCAGCTCAGTACATTGCAAGTGCATTAGAACCAGCTGATGTTTCAGGCATCGTGCTTGATGAAGATGCAAGAAGTGCCGATATTATTTTTGCAACCAGCGATCAATTGGCTCGCGCGATTGGCTCACAAGGCCAAAATGTTCGCTTGGCTTCTGATTTAACTGGCTACAAACTCGACATGATGCTTGAAGAAGAGTATCGTGCTCGTCAGCAAAATGAAGCTCAGCAATATCTTGACATGTTTGTATCACGTCTCGATATTGAAGAAGATTTAGCAATGGCATTGGTGGAAATGGGCTTTACCTCTTTAGAAGAGATTGCTTATGTTCCAGCTGAAACTTTTGACGAAATTGAGCTTGATGCTGAATTGGTTGAGTTATTGCAAAGTCGTGCAAAAGAAGCAGCACTTACTGATGCTTTGAAACAGCAAGAAAATATTCAAGAACCGAGCGCAGACCTTCTAACAATGGAAGGCATGACTTCTGAGATCGCTTACTCGCTTGCCGCGCGCGGTATTATTACTGTCGATGATTTGGCAGATCAGGCTACTGACGATATCTCTGATATTGAAGGACTTGATCATGAAAAAGCAGGTCAATTGATCATGAAAGCTCGCGAATCATGGTTTAACTAGGAGATGAAATATGACGGACAAGTCGATTAAAGAGTTAGCTCTCAGTGTAGAACGTCCTGTTGAGAAGCTCCTAGAACAGGCTCGTGAAGCAGGTTTGCCTCAACGTACAGCAGACGATATTATTACCACTGAACAACAGGATACTTTAGTCAATCATTTGAAAAAAGTGCATGGTCAGGAAAGTGGTAACACAGGAAAAATTGCGTTGAAACGTAAAACAACCAGTACCGCTAAAGTTGCAAGTACTTCAGGTAAAGCAAAAACAATTAACGTAGAAGTACGTAAAAAACAGGTTTTTGCTAAACCAAACCCTGAACAAATTGCAGCTGAAGCTAAAGCACGTGCAGAAGCTGAAGCTAAAACACGTGTAGAACAGCAAACGCGTGACACTGCACAGCAAAACGCGCGTCTTCAAACAGAGCAAAAAGCAAAAGCAACTTTAGATGCTATGCGTGCTGCTCATCAACAAGATAGCGCTGCTCAGACAGCTCCTAAAGCTGCTGTAGTCGTGAAAAGACGTGGTGGTGGTACAGTAAAACCTGCACCAAAACCAGCAGAAACATTAGAGCAAAAGAAAGCGCGTGAAGCACAAACAGCTCAGTTAAAAGCAACTGAAGAAGCTGCGCGTCGTAAAGCGGCTGAAGAAGCTCAGCAACGTACACTTGAACAAATGCGCAAAATGGCGTCTAAGTATTCAAATGACGAAGCTACTACTACAATTCGTGTGATTGATGATTCTCCACTTGCTTCAGGTCTAGTTGGCCAAGCTTATGAAGATTCATTTAAGCAAGAAGACCGTGAAATTAAACGCGGTGGCGCAACTACTAACCCACGTGCGGGTAAAAAAGGTGGTCGTCGTGGTCAAGAAGAGCAAAGCTTTGTTAACCATAACAAACGTGGTTTAAAATCAAGTCAGGCAAATAAGCATGGATTTGAAAAGCCAGTTAAAAAGCAAGTTTATGATGTAGAAATCGGTTCAAGCATTGTTGTTGCCGATCTTGCTCAAAAAATGGCGATTAAAGTACGTGAAGTTATCAAATCACTTATGAAAATGGGTGAGTTGGTTAATCAAGATCAAGCTATTGATCAAGATATAGCAGCACTTGTTGTTGAAGAAATGGGCCATAACCCTGTTTTAGTTTCTGATACACAAGCGGAAGATAACTTGCTTGAAGCGGCTGAAGAAGCACGTGGTGAGCAAACAACTCGTCCGCCAGTTGTTACCATTATGGGTCACGTTGACCATGGTAAAACATCATTGCTTGACCGTATCCGTCGTTCGAAAGTGGCGGCAGGCGAAGCAGGTGGTATTACCCAGCATATTGGTGCATATCACGTTGAAACAGACAAAGGAATCATTACATTCCTTGATACACCGGGACATGCTGCGTTTACTTCAATGCGTGCACGTGGTGCTAAAGCAACAGATATCGTTGTATTGGTTGTTGCAGCAGATGACGGTGTAATGCCACAAACTGCAGAAGCAATTGACCATGCGCGTGCAGCAGGTACTCCAATTATTGTTGCAATCAACAAAATGGATAAAGAATCTGCTGATGTAGACCGTGTGTTAAATGAATTAACAACGAAACAAATCGTTCCAGAAGAATGGGGTGGTGATGTTCCGATTGCTAAAGTTTCTGCACACAGTGGACAAGGTATTGATGAACTCCTTGATTTAATTCTTATTCAATCAGAATTGATGGAATTAAAAGCATCTGCTGAAGGTGCTGCACAAGGTGTTGTTATTGAAGCGCGTGTTGATAAAGGCCGTGGTGCAGTAACTTCTATTCTTGTTCAAAACGGCACATTAAACATTGGTGACCTCGTTCTTGCAGGTTCATCATATGGTCGTGTCCGTGCAATGTCTGATGAAAATGGTAAGCCTATTAAATCAGCAGGACCATCTATTCCAGTAGAAATTCTGGGTCTTCCAGATGCTCCAATGGCAGGTGATGAAGTTCTTGTTGTAAATGACGAGAAGAAAGCACGTGAAGTTGCTGATGCTCGTGCTGACCGTGAACGTCAAAAACGTATTGATCGTCAAAGCGCAATGCGCCTTGAAAATATCATGTCGTCAATGGGCAAAAAAGATGTTCCTACAGTGAACGTTGTTTTAAGAACAGACGTACGTGGTACTTTAGAAGCATTGAATGCAGCTTTACATGAATTATCTACTGATGAAGTAAAAGTTCGTGTAATTAGTTCGGGTGTTGGCGCGATTACTGAGTCTGATGTGATTCTTGCTGAATCTTCAGAAGCTGTATTGTTAGGCTTTAACGTTCGTGCTGATACGACTGCTCGTCAGAGAAGTGACCAAGACGGTATCGATATTCGTTACTACAGCATCATCTATGAATTGATTGATGATGTGAAAGATGCCATGAGCGGTAAACTTGCTCCTGAACATCGTGAAACTATCTTGGGTGTTGCTGAAGTACGTGAAGTATTCCACTCAAGTAAGTTTGGTGCAGCAGCTGGCTGTATGGTACTTGAAGGTGTATTGCATCGTAATAAACCGATTCGCGTATTACGTGATGACGTGGTTGTGTTCCAAGGTGAGCTTGAATCTCTTCGTCGCTATAAAGAAGTGGTTGAAGAAGTTCGTGCCGGTATGGAATGTGGTCTTGCGGTGAAAGGTTATAAAGACATCAAAGTGAAAGATAAAATTGAAGTCTATGATGTTCAATTGATTAAACGGAGTCTTTAATGGCGGGTAGCCAACGCTTAAAGCGCATGGCGGATTCAGTTCAACGCGAGTTGTCTGAGCTGATTCGTCAGGAGCTTAAAGATCCTCGCTTAGGTGGTCTAGTGACCATCTCTGCGGTGAAAGTCAGTGCAGACATGGGTTATGCTGAAGTTTATGTCACCGTAATGGGACGTGAGCTTGGTGATGAGCAAAGTGAAGCAGCAAATAAAGAAACTTTAGATGTATTAAATAAAGCTTCTGGTTTCTTGCGTCATGAATTGAGCCGTCGTATCAAGACACGTATTACGCCAAGATTGCGTTTCCATTATGACAAGACTAATGCCTATGGTAACTATATGTTTGGTCTGATCGAGAAAGCGGTAAATGATTTACCGAAACGCGAGTCAGATGACGAACAGTAATATAAATTAAATAAAAAAAGCCACCTTCGGGTGGCTTTTTTTATTGGTTGTCTTTTTTCCCTATTCTTTTGGAGGGTCCATAGGTGGTTTATTTTGTGAGAAACGCTGTCCAATTTTATAACGATCCCAAGGCAAAGGGCGTTCAATTGCTTCAGGAACTTCTCCACTCAATGAGCGCAAACGTAAATGTAGCGCAGCTTGAGCAATTAAATTTGCTGAAACCGGTGCAGTAATAAAAGCTAAAAGTGTGATCAGTAGCTCGGCAAAACCAAAGCGGCCTTGAAAAGCAAAAAAGATCATGGAAGCAATCAAGAAGCTGCCTAATCCTAACGTACTCGATTTTGTGGGTGCATGTAAGCGCATGAATAAGTCAGGTAAGCGGACCATACCAATTGAGCCGACTAACATAAAGAAAGCGCCAAAAATCAGAAAGACCGAAACAATAATTTCCATTACAAACTGCATTTTGATCTCTCCTTAATCGACAACATGACCGGTTGTGAAGTAACGTGCTAAGGCTGCTGTAGATACGAAACCTAGCATAGCAACCAGCAGCGCTCCTTCAAATAAAGAAGTCGTCATCCAGTAAATGCCTAGCACAACAATGAGGCAAGTTGCATTTAAGAAAAGAGTATCGAGTGCTAAAAGTCGATCTACAATTGATGGACCGATTACCATTCGGAAAAGACAAAGTAGCATAGAGATTGTAATGGCAATTAAGCTAATACCTAGAGCATAGGGTAGGATTGTCATACACTTGCCTCCGTTTCGCTTTTTACATCAAAAATTTCCATAAGTGGAATTTCATAGCGTTGTTTGATGTCTTGAATGTCAGATTCGGTATCATCCGTGCTCAAGGCGTGAACCAAAATATCTCCACGTTCCTGATCAATACCGGCAGAGACAGTACCAGGCGTTGTCGTAATGATCATTGCCAGTAATGTATTGACCTGCTCATGTTCCGTTTCTAGTGGCACACGATACCATTTAGGATGTAAATTTTTGGTAGGTCCTAAAACGAGCTTTGCTACTCGAAAGTTAGAAATGACAATATCCCAAAGAACTACAAAGCATAATTTAACAGCAGGTTTCCAGTGAATATGCGGTGTGCGGGTAATGAACGGTTTGACTAAACGAGGAATAATCAAGCCTAAAAGCACAGCCGTCAAAAGATCACTGGCATCAAGACTATGTGACAGCATCAGCCAAAATAAAATGATAAGAACGGAAACAAATGGATGTGGAAACCAGCGTTCAAGCAAATGAGATAACTGCATTGTTATGGCTCCATAGGTTTCAATTGACTTTCATCAACAATGGTAGGCGTTTGTAGTTTGTCCTGTTGCTGAATTTGTCGATGTTTATATTCTGAAATATGTTCACCATTGAAGGTATCTTTCGAAATAATATCAGGAATGAGGTAAGCATTATGATCTTCAACTTCACCCCCATATTTAGTTTCTGGTAGGTAAGCGGGATCAAATGGTTGCACGCTGATAAATTCACCATTTTGATCTACTTTAAGAATAGTACGTTGGTAAAGCGCATGGTCTTGGATCTGCTGGGCAGTACTTAATGTGTAATGCTGAATAGGTGCAGCAAATACGACATAAGCCATTAAGCCAGCAAGTAACACATAGATGACTTTATCATTACGTGGTGGAGCTCGTTCTGGTAAGGCCCGATAAAGAATATAAGCAGGATGGATTGGATCTTGTTCAGGAGGTGTTGCTCGCCAGAACAAGATAAAACCAACACGTGTTAGAGCAATAATACTTAATAGGCTAACAACAAGTACCACACCAATGATCCATGCTTGATAACTGGTTTCAACGGTCGCTTGTAAAATGAATACTTTTCCAAGGAAACCACTAAAAGGTGGTAAGCCGGCCATCATCATCGCAATGATGAAATAAGTAAATGCAGCAGCTTTTTCTTGTTTAATTCTTGGGGCAACCTTTAAATGATCTTTAAAATCTCCACGTTGTGAGGTTATCCATCCACAAAATAGATAAAAAGCTGCTCCAATCAGCGTACTGTGCACTAAGTAATATAATGCGCCAGACCATGCTTGTGTATTCGACATGGCAATTGCCGTGAGCAAGGTGCCAATTGAAGAAAGCACCATAAACCCGACAAAGCGACGTAATCGATCTGCTCCAATTGCTCCAATCACACCATAGAGTGATGTAATTAAGCCAATCGGAAGTAACCAGCTTTTTAAGATTTCTTGACTAAGCGCATCGTCAAATACAGTTCCATTCACACGCAAAATCGAATATATACCGACCTTGGTCATAATGGTGAAAATTGCAGCTACAGGCGTACTTGCAATAGCATAAGTTTTTGGTAGCCAAAAACCTACAGGAAGCATGGCTGCTTTAATGCCAAACACTACAAATAAAAGTAACGCACCTGCTACGGCTAATTTATGTTGATCTGCTTCGAGTGTGGGGATAAGACGTGAAACATCCACCATATTGAGGCTACCCACACTACCATAAATCATACCAAGGCCAATTAAGAATAGGGCAGAGGCTAACAGATTGATAATGACGTAGTGAACACCCAGCTGAAAGCGTGGCTTGCCTTGTCCATGTAAAAGCAAAACATACGAAGCCATCAACAAGATTTCAAAAAAGACGAAAAGGTTAAATAAATCGCCTGTTAAAAATGCTCCGCAGATACCCATTAACAAGAAATGAACCATGGCATGGAAATAGCGACCACGGGTATCCCAATTGTCGCTTGCATACCATAAAACTGGGACGACTAGTGCATAGGTCAGTACCAGCATAAAAGCAGAAAGGCGATCTAATACGAGTACAATGCCAAACGGTGCCGACCATTCACTCAGTTGGTAAATGGTAATTTGGCCCGTGCTTGCAAAGCTCAAATATACAATTGCGGTAATTAATCCAGCAATTGCCGAAACAAGACTAATGCCACGACGCCATGGTTGTCGCCAGTCATCTTTTAAAGCACCTGCTCCAGGGTTGCCGAGCAGCAATAATATAAAAGCAGTAAATGCCGGGATGAGAATGCTAAAAATAGGCGCATGTTCTTGCCAGAAAGATAAAAAATCAAACATTACGGCTCATCCTCGCGTGGGTCGTATGTTGGAGAGATGTCTTCTTTAGCATCAACATGATCACTACCTGACTCATAACGGCTACGCAGCGCCAGTTGTACAATAAAAGCGGTGGTTGCAAAACCGATCACAATGGCTGTTAACACCAGCGCTTGAGGAAGTGGATCGGTTATTTTTGTTGTTTCGGTTAAAATTGCTTGTGAGCTGATTTGTAATCGGCCCATAGCAAATAAAAATAGGTTTACAGCATAACCAATTACAGCTAATCCAAGCACGACAGGGAAAGTACGAGCACGTAAAATCAGATAAATACCTGTGGCAACAAGTAAACCAATAGCAGAAGCCAATAAGAATTCTAAACTGATCATGATGATTCCTCCCGATGTGGTACTACAGGACCAGACATACTTGAGTGGCGAGAGTCTCCCAATACTGAGATAAGCAACATCGTTGCACCAACAACGGTGATATAAACGCCTAAGTCAAAACTTGCAGCTGAAGCCAGATGTAGTTTTCCTAAAATTGGTAATTCAACATACACGTGCGCGCTGGTAAGGAATGGGCGTAACCAGAACCATGCAGCTACACCAGTAAGCCCAGCAATTGTTAAACCTGAACCAATCCAGACTTCGTAAAGACGTCCTGATTTTGCTTTGAGTAATTGTTCAGTTTGGTCTTGACCTAGCGCAATATATTGGATGATTAACGCCATTGAGGTGATTAGACCTGCAATGAAGCCACCGCCTGGATAGTTATGGCCGCGCATAAAGATATAAACACTCACGACAAGCGCTAATGGCAATACCCAAGAGGCTGTAATACGGAACATGAGCGGAGATGGATTAAAACGGTAGGTGAGACCTTGGGTCATGGTTGTACCATGTACACGCATGCCATCCATGAGGCAAAGTGAACCAATAGCCGCAATTCCTAGTACCGTAATTTCACCAAAGGTATCGAAACCACGGAAGTCAACTAAAATGACATTTACAATATTTGAACCACCACCGAGTGGTAAAGATTGTTGGGCAAAGAACCATGAAATCGAATTATGATCACGGGTTAAAATCAGCCACGTAATCCAGCCTATCCCTAAGCCTCCAACAATGGCTAAAGCGGCATCTCTTAAACGTCTTGAGCGCAGAGATTCATAAGGCGTTAGCTGTGGAAGTAAAGATAAACTCATTAATAAAAGAACAGTGGTTACAACATCCACAGTAATTTGAGTCAATGCCAAATCTGGAGCTGACATGGTGACAAATACCATCGTTACAACCAGACCAATTGCACCACTAATGAGGACTGCTTTAATACGTTCATGGTGGAACCATAGCATCATCCAGCAACCCGAGAATAAGGTCAGCCAGAGAACGATGGCAATCCATGGGGCATGAGTGAGTTCACGTGTGCCTGTAGTAAGCCCTTGATTGAGTAGCGGCATGGTTACCATGATGATGCTAAAAGCAATGATCAAGAACAAGTAACTTTGCAATGAGCCATTTTCAGTTTTTTGTTTGATTTTTCGGCTGGTGAGCAACAGATGTTTTAAAAATAAATCAAATAAAATACGGCCTTGTAATCTGCCAAGACGTGGGTCAAGGTCAATTTTACGAATCATGCCATCTTTTGCCAAAGCAAAATAGAAGAGTGAACCGCCCACTAAAGCAATAATACTCATAATGAGAGGAGCATTGAATCCGTGCCAGATTGCAAGATGAGTTCCTACAAATTCTGGTTGCATCAAGCTTGCTCTCGTTACGCTATTTACCAGTGGTTCTACCAATAAAGAAGGTAAAATTCCAACCAAGATACATGGCACAGCAAGAAGAATGGCTGGCGAACGCATGCCGATAGGTGGTTCATGTGCATTTTTATTTGGAACTTGTTTACCAATTGGGCCATCAAAAAACACGCCATGCACTAAGCGAATTGAATAACTTACTGCAAAAATACCAGCCAGAGTTGCAATAATGCTGGCAAAGATAACCGTTGAACCTGAAAGATTCGCCAATAGCTCGGTAAAGAACATCTCTTTAGAAATAAAGCCATTGGTGAGTGGTACCCCTGCCATAGACGCAGCGGTGATCATGGTTAATGTGGCCGTGAAAGGAAGTAATTGCCAAATACCACTGAGTTTTCGAAGATCACGTGTACCAGTTTCATGGTCAATAATCCCCGCAAGCATAAACAGGGCTGCTTTAAATGTCGCATGGTTAATAATATGAAAAATGGCAGCAGCAACTGCTAAAGGCGAACCTATTCCAAGTAGACAGACAATAAGACCTAAATGGCTAATTGTTGAATAGGCGAGCAAACCTTTTAAGTCTTCTTTGAAAATGGCAAAACATGCGGCCATACAAAGTGTAAATAGGCCGACAAACGTCACGATATTGTGATAAATCGCAGCGCCTACAAAAATTGGCAGTAAGCGGGCAAGTAGAAAGATCCCAGCTTTTACCATGGTTGCAGAGTGTAGGTAGGCAGACACCGGAGTAGGCGCAGCCATTGCGTTGGGTAACCAAAAATGAAATGGAAACTGAGCACTCTTCGTAAATGCACCAAGCAAAATAAGCAATAACATTGGAATAAATAGGGAATGGGCTTGAATGGCATCTTTCATGCCCATGATGTCATTAATTTCATAGGTTCCAGTGATTTGTCCTAATAGAACAAATCCACCCAATAACGCCAAACCACCCATCCCTGTAATGGTGAGTGCCATTCGAGAGCCGCGTTGAGCAGCTTCATAATGACTCCAGTAACCCACTAATAAAAAAGATGAAATACTGGTGAGCTCCCAAAAGACTAATAAAATAATAAGATTATTAGAGAGCGAAATACCCAGCATTGCTGCCATAAACAGCATGAGTAAAGCATATAGTTTGCTTAAAGAATTTTTAGGGCCAAGATAGTAGTAGGCGTATATATAAATGAGTGTACCGATACCGGTAATAAGTAGAGAAAATAGTAAACCAAGAGCATCGAGTCTGAAGCTTAGATTAATTCCTAATTGAGGTAACCAATCCCAGCTCTGTTGAATGCTTGCACCACCAAGCACAGTTTTTGCTTGAGCCAGTAATAAACCAAAACTGGTTAAACTGACTCCGATTGCCCCTAAAGCCGTTACTCCACGCGAGAACCGTTGAAGCAATGAAACAAGGGTGGTGCCTAATATTAACGGTAATAAGATAATTATCGGTAGCACACTCGTATCCATATGTGATTTAGGCCGAGACCTAAAAGTGAAATTTTAATTTCAGAACAGATAGGAATTCAAAGAGATTTCCAAGGCTTGTATTCTGAAAGCCCAACCAAATTAGAAAATAAAGCGAGAAACAAGTTGTATTGCGCAACTTGAAGAATAAAAACGCAAAATGAAATTTATTGTACACTAAAAAAGCAGTAAAAATCTGATGTTATTACATGTAGTAACAACATCTAGTGATTTTAGAGCCTAAAAATCCTGCTTAAACTCTATATTGTGTGAAGCCGAATTTCATTATAAAAATAGAGTAAATGGGTCATAAAATTTAAACAGAAGGGCTTTCTTCTGGTGTATCTCCTGCATGAATCATGCGGAGCAATTCATTTTTTTGTTGCTCATTTAGATTTTGGATTTGCTGAAATAAAACACCAATTTGTGCTGGAGATGGTGTTGGGTCAATTAAGCTAAGAGGTTGTGCCTCTATAGACTGCGTTAATGGTTCGCTTCTTTGTAGCAATGTATAGATGTTTTCAAGCTGTTGCTTAGTTGTATTTAAATCAAGGTGGCTAATTTTACCGTGTTCTAATTTTAAACATTGATAGTTGGAAGCATGTTCAAGTAATTCCTCACGACTTCCTGTTGCAATAATTTGTAAGCGCGGGAATGCCTGATGAAGCCGATTCAAGATTTCTGTGCAATGTGTGGAGTCGAGCTGTGCATCAATCTGATCTATTAATAAAATCCCTTCACCTTCGAGGCAAGGATTTAAACTTAAGGGATTAAGTAAACAGAGTCTACGGGCTACATCACCTACCAACGCAATCCAAGTTTTTGTGGTGTTGGAAAGCTGCTGAAACGGTAGGGTTTGACCTTCATAGTCAACCATGAGCTGGAGCCGAGGTTGATATTGCAAATATAGGTCTTTAAGTTCAGGCAGAACAATATTTAATGCATTTTTCAGTGCATAAAGATTCGGGGAGGTGAGCTGTTTAGGCTGCCCTGATAACTCTTTTTGAAGCTCATTTAATAGTTCTGTTTGATCTTGCTGATCTGATTGTTTGGAAATAATACGTTGTACGAGATGTGCAGCTTGGGCATTCTCGATATCGCTAATTTCACGTAACCATTCAAAAAAACGAGTAAACGTTGTAAATGGTAGCGGGCTAATGTCATAGGCTGAAATGGATTGGGTAATGCCGGGTAAATTTTTATTCAGCAGATTAATATCATTTACAAATCGCTCGGCTGGGTAGTAAGCGACTAAGGGCAATCCTTGGAGTGGATCCTTTTTTATGACTTGCTGATAAAGGGCCATAGTTTGATCAAGTTGCTGCGTTTCAACTTGGCTTATCCCAATACCACTTGAATTTAGAGTTTTAAAAAGTTTCCAGCTACATAGTGAAGAATCCACCTGTTGGGCAGAGGTACTTTCAGGTAAATGGCCAATTTCTGCTGGAACTTGAATGGTCACTTCGATTCTTGATTGTAGGCGCGACTGAGTAATGTCTTGATCAGGCATGACAATACCAGGGCTACGTAAATCTTTAAGACGGGCAGGGAACCAAGTTAAAGCATGGTAAGTATGTTTGAGTAACATACTTTTACCAGTTGCTTGTTCACCTAAAATTAAGGTAATAGGCTGTTTTTCATATTGAAACTGTATTTTAAGATCGTGGAATAAAGCAATATGTTTAAATTGGATCGATTCAAGTTTCATAGGCTCACCTAAGTATGAGCGCTTCAACCAACCGATTGACGAAGACTTAAAGGCGCCCTTAGTTTTAATTGTTGTATCAGATCATAAAGATGATGGATATTTAAACTTACTTTAGCACGAGTACAGGCAACGTAAAGTAATCTTAACTCTTCATCTGTAATCTTGTGTTCTAAGCCATTAATTTTAAATTGATAGTCATCTTCAATATGAACGCGGTTCCATTCTAAGCCTTTCGCTTTGTGGGCTGTAGAGATGACATAATCAGCTTGCTCAATGGGTGTAATCTTTGCAAGTGCTTTCTTTAATGGGTCAGTCCCGTGATCATCAACCAATTTAACCAAAGGTTTAATGTCACTACCTTCATTGGTTTCACAGTATTCATGAACATCATGCCATGAATTGAACCATGCTAACTCAGGAACATCGGTGACACGTTTGCCTTGTTTCAAGAGGCTTGCAGCATCTACAAAACGGTTTAGTTTTTGATGGTCTGCTTGCAAACTCACTTTATCGCCATGAACTAAACCTGCCAACAAAAGTTCCATCGCACGGGCATTGGTGCGGCATAAAATTGCATCACGCATTTTAGTGTGAGGTTTATTAACTACACTTGATTTCTGGTTCGGATTGCCAAGTAGAGGAACAGTCTCATTTAAGCCGCCCAGCAACGCATTGGCAACGTCAGCAATCGTTTCACCAAAACGAAAAGACGTGGTTAGACGAGATTCAGGTAAGGGTAATTGCTGCATAGCATTAATCGCACCACGCCATGCATAAATTTGCTGATGAGCATCGCCCACATAAATGACCTGCGTATTTTTTTGTCGAAGCAAAATACCCAGCATTAAAGGGTCGGCATCTTGTGCTTCATCAAATAACACATAATCACTAGGAATGTTCGGTTCAGATAATGCCCAAAGTTTAAGGTAAATATCATGGCCAATTCCGGCTTGATGATTCGGGTCAATCGACTCTAGCCAACGACGTTCTACAGCAGGATAAAGATGCTTTTGTAATTCGATAATATCATCTGGATGTAACCAATTCGGTGCTTGAATATGGCGAGGTGCAGGGTATTGAGAACTCGTTGAACAGAAGTAACCCACCGCATTTGCGACAAGACTTGCTAGTCGGCTTGGCATCAAGACATATTTCTCGTAACGCCCACCCATCATTCGTCGTAAAGTAATCGGTTCTAGTCGATATTCTTTAGCAATAAAACTTGGACTTAAGCGCGGTAGACGTAATTTGTCAGTTACACCACGGGGCACACTACGAAAGGCAAGTGAGTGAAAAGTACGGCAGTCGACATTGCGATGAAATTTGTTTTGGGCTTCACCAGCAATCGCTTTGTTAAAAGCCAAATACATACCGCGCCGCTCAGGCATGGCATCGCTAATCATTTGTAAAGTAGTGGTTTTACCTGTACCCGCATAGGCAATCACTTTAAATGATTGCCCAAGACGTGCGTTGTCTATGGCAATTGCTTGCTCATAGGTAGCTTTAGGTTTTTCAATATTCGACACTGAGTGATTTTATACCTTGTTGCGGTTAGCTTTTTCAACTAAACCAGATAAACCCTGACGACGAGCTAATTCGTCAATAATAAGTTGTGGATTAAGATCGAAATAACCCAACATGACAATAGTATGGAACCACAAATCCGCTGTTTCATAAACGAGATCGTTTAAGTGAGCTTCTGAATCTTGAACTGCAAAATCTTTAGCAGCAATAATGGTTTCTACACTTTCTTCGCCGACTTTTTCTAAAATTTTATTGATGCCTTTTTTATAGAGGCTGGCAACATAAGAGGTATCTGCTTCAGCTTGCTTACGCTCTTGCATCAATTGACCTAAATGAGCAAGTACATCAACTTGTTCAGTGGTGTGGGCGTGATCGTGAGCTTCTGTTTTAGCATTTTCACCGTAAATTGCAGTAGGGTCTTTTAACTGCGCATCGACAATTTCCCAACCTTGTGGGGTAAGTTTACGGTAGAAACAAGACTCACGACCTGTATGACATGCAATACCGCCGTGTTGTTCAATTTGCAACACAATGACATCGGCATCACAGTCCAGACGAATTTCATAAACTGTTTGGAAATGGCCTGATTCTTCACCCTTGTGCCAGAGTTTTTGGCGAGAGCGAGAGAAGTAAACGGCCTGATTTTTTTCCGCTGTTAGCGCGAGTGCTTCACGGTTCATCCACGCCACCATCAAAATGCGTCCGGTTTGATGATGTTGAGCAATGGTAGGGATAAGACCATTGGAATCAAATTTAACTTCATCTAACCAGTTTGACATGAGTGGAAATCCATTGAGTGGAAAGCAGCTAGTGTAGCGCTTGTGCTTAGGGTTGGCTATGCTTGTTGTATAAAAAATCAGTTATATGATTTTTCCATAAGATGGGCGTTATTAAATAATATTTTTTTATAGAATAAGACTTTTTAAATCGCTTTTTCAGCTAAAAATTAATCTCTATAATAAAATAGATTGAAAAATTACCTGCGTTCATTAAATAACTTAGGAAAATAAATTTTGGATAAAATAGAAAATTTTGCTTGTCGAGTATGTGGGCTTATACAATGTGAAGAACCATGGGGTGAAAGTGGGGAAAATCCAAACTTTGAGATTTGTGGTTGTTGTGGTGTTGAATTTGGATATGAGGATTATACTAAAGAATCTGTAAAAGCGTACCGCAAGAAATGGTTGGAGACAGGTGCTAATTGGTGGGAATTAAAAAAGAAACCTAAGAATTGGGATATTGAAAAACAATTACAAAATATCCCTGTAAATTTTAAATAACTTATAAGTTTAAGTTATTCGAAATCTCAATCAAATTTTGATCTGGGTCGCGAATATAAACTGAAAGAATAGGGTGCATTGCACCGGTACGTTCGACGGGGCCTTCTTCAATTTGAATATTTAACTGATTAAGGTGTGTAACCACTTCTGAAATTGGTGTCTCTGAAATAAAACACAGATCGGCAGATCCAGAAGTTGGATGCAATGCCTTGGGTTCAAATTCATTGCCTAGTTGATGCAAATTAATTTTTTGATGCCCAAACTTTAAAGCTTTTCTGTCACCTTTAAACGTAATGACCTCAAACCCCAATACTGTTTGATAGAAATTACAGGTGTTTTCAATATCTGCAACGGTTAAAACGAGATGATCAAGGTGGCTGATTTTCATATATAACTCGCTATTCTTTTGTGAGGTTAATAGTCGGGAAGAGATTCACTTTTTGAATTAAGTGCATTTTCTTTTTCGCAATATTGAGCAATTTTCTGATAATCAAGTTGTTGAAATGGACCTGCTTTTAAGCCAGAAACTGTGATTGCCATTTCTTTTCGAAAATAAGGGATCTGATACATCCAAGGGAACACGAGATCTCTTAAACCTCCCGCCCACCAATGGTCAGATTGATAAAGTGGTGTTAATAAGCGACTGAGGAATTGATAAAACTGAGTGGAAGAGCGGCGATGTTGATGATAGTGCTGCCAGAGGAGTGACCAGTCAATATTTTGGTTCTTTTGGGCAAATTGCAATGATTGAGAAAAAGCCCAAGCATCCAGTAAAGCCATATTTGCGCCTTGTCCCAGTTGAGGGCTCATAGCATGAGCAGCATCACCAATAACACCAATTCGGCCTTGCCCAAATTGAGTCATCACGACATCACGGTATTGGGCAGATAGCCATTTAGGTTGAATTTGATTGTTGTACAAAATCTGTTTTAACCATTCTGCTACATCAGGCCAGCGCTCTGAAACTTGGTTTAACCAAGTCTGTTTTGACTGCTCGTCTTTCAAAAATGTAGGTAATTGTGCAGTAGGTAGGCTCCAAAATACACTCGCAAGTCGTTGCTCGGGTGCAGAAGGGATTGCCCCTGTAGGTAAAATCCCCATCATGATTTTGGAGCGATCATAAAATTGATGCAGAATTTGGGGATTCAGTGCTAAACATTCAGGCACGATACTCCAAGCAGCACCCCATGGATAAGCTTGATCGACCTTTACCCATGCTTTTGGTCGCAATTGACTACGAGCGCCATTGGCAATTAAGACCGCATCAAAGCAATCATCAAACTTTTGGTTGTGATTAAAGCCAAAGACCCGAATTTCATTAGGGTGTTCTTCAAGTCTTTCAATTGTGTGGCTCATACGCCAAGTAATGTGACTTGAATATTGAGAAAGTTTTTGAGTAAGAACGTGACATAAAGTAGAACGGTGAATACCTAAACCATAAAGATTTGTTGAAGCTTCATGATAGTGGCTATTTACTAAAAGGCGTTTATCAGGAAGTTGCCCTTCTAAACCTGTGACTTTTGCACCTAGTGTTAAGGCTTCATCAAGTACACCAAGATGCTCAAATACGGCTAACCCAGCAGGCTGTAGTAAAAGACCTGCACCTACCGGAGATAATTCATCAACTTGTTCAAAAATAGTCACATTATTGCCTTCGCGGGCGAGCAAAATCGCAGTTGCTAGACCTGCTGTACCAGCACCGATAATGGCAAAATGAGATGTTTTCATTGTTTATTCTTTTGAAGTGTTTATAGGTTCAATTTAACAATGAACTTATCACTGATCTAGAAAAATTTTTTAAAATTAAATTATCGTCATAGAAAAATCCCTTGCGATTGCAAGGGATTTAAATGTTATTTCATCACTCGCCAAAGTGCTAATAAGCTACTCAGCACAATCAAAATAACCGAAACAAACCAAGGGCTAATAATCGCGATGGTTAGTAAAATCAGCATAGTACTGCCGAACATCCAACTGCGGCGTTGTTGATGTTCCATTTGCAAACGAAGTTGCTGCATTTCGCGTAACTGACGGTCTTGCCAAGCAGACTGATTTTTTAAACCATTTAAACTATCAACAATTAAGCTTGGGAAATCTTGAGCACCTAAAAGCAGGTCAGGTAGTTGCTGCCCTAACTCTTTTATATTTTTGACTGGGTTCATGTTGGCTTTGACCCATTCAGTCAAAATTGGTTTTGCCAATTTCCAGATGTCGAGTTGCGGATAAAGATCGGTCCCTAGGCCTTCGACATGCACTAAAGTCTTTAACAACAACATGAGTTGCGGTGGAATTTCTAAATGGAAGCGACGGGCAATATCCATCACTTGAATTAAGATGCCAGCAAAATCAAGTTGATCCATTGGTTTAGACACCATTGGACCAACGGTGCGACGCATTTCACGCGATAGCGCATCTTGATCTGTACCCGGTGGAATCCAGCCAGCTTGGTGCACAATTTGAATGAGCTGCATAAAGTTGCTGTTCATTACAGCAAGCAACATGCGGGCAATCGTCATCTGGTCATGCTTAGATAACTCACCCATAATTGCACAGTCGAGTGCAATAAAGCGTGGATTACTTGGGTTAATTGTTTCTACAAAGACATTGCCGGGGTGCATGTCGGCATGGAAAAAGTTATCGCGAAATACTTGCGTGAAGAAAATGGTTAATCCTTTTTCTGCAAGTTGTGCGCGGTCCATGCCAAGACGATCGAAAGTCGCCGTATCTGAAATAGGTACGCCTGTAATACGTTCTGCCACCATGACATCTTTGGTGTCCATGTAGACTTCAGGCACATACATCATGGTTGAGCCAGTAAAATAATGGCGCATACGACGGGTATTATCCGCCTCAATACTCAAGTCCAGCTCGTTCAAAATGATCTGGCGGTAGTCTTGAATAATTTCGCTTAAATGCAACGCACGAGCAGCTTCAAGGCGGCTTTCTAGTGTGTTGCCTAACCACGCCAAAATCTCAAAGTCTTGCAAAATTTGGTTGCGAATATCCGGGCGAGTCACCTTAATAACGACTTCACGACCATCGTGCAAAGCAGCAGTATGAACTTGCGCAATTGACGCCGCAGCTAATGGCTGGTCATCAAAGCGAGCAAACAAGGTATTTACGTCAGCTTTTAACGAATCTTGAATACGTTGTTTGGCAACATTGCTATCAAAAGGTTTTACCTGATCTTGAAGTAAGACCAATTGAGCGAGTATTTCAGGTGGAATCAAATCACGTCGGGTTGACAGTAATTGCCCAAGCTTAATTGCAAGCGGCCCCATCTCTTCCAAAGCTTCTTTGAGCTTTAAAGGATTTTTACGTTCACGACTAGACCATGCGGCCGGGTGCATTTTAATAACACTTAATGCACGTTGAGCTTTAACTGGTAATTCATCCGCAGGGAACAACGTATCGAGTCTATAGTGCGCTGCAATACGCCAAAGTTCGAGTAAACGTGAAACGTGCGGAATCATATACAGTCTTACCTAGTCTTGAGAGGGTTGTAGTTGTGCGTTGAGTTGCTGCAATTTAGCTTCTAGACGGTCAATGTCTTGATTAAGCTTGCGCGTTGCTTGAGTTAAATCATCCATTTCCCAGCGAGGGGCAAATAGACCGCTATCTTCTTTTAATGCATCTTCAGCAAAAAACAGATGGCTTTGAAGAGAGCGTTTTAAATGTTTTGGTGCTAGCTGAATCTTGCCAATTTCGTGGGCAAGTTGAGGACCAACCCATCTTGATAAGTGCGCAGCTAAATCTGGTTCAGCTTGTTGCATTATTTTTTGAATATCCTGTAACAGGTGATAATCACCTTGCAATGGGATATTGCCAATCTGATCTGGATCGCTGACCAATAGTTTGATCAGCTCAATGACATCTTTAACATGCAAAGTTGCTGTAGCTTCAGAAATTTTGAATTGCGCATCAAAAGGGCGTTGTTCAAAAATAGAAGGTTTTTCACTTTGCCCTGTTGCGGTAGGTTCAAGACGAACTTTTTCTTGATCAAAGAATACATCGACAGAAAGTTGTGGACTGTCGATTACGACACGCAACATTTTGCCCTGTAACTGATTAAGCTGAATGCGAGTAACCGCATCCAGATCGATCAGATGATGAATGATACGTTCGACTGCACCGAGTGCCAGAATCGACCACATATCGTTAACCCTTACAGTTTGAAGCCACGGTGAACGGCAACGATACCAGCAGTAAGGTTGTGATAGTCACAGTTCTGGAAGCCAGCATTTTCCATCATACCTTTTAAGGTGCGTTGGTCTGGATGCATACGAATTGATTCAGCCAAATACTTATAACTTTCTGAATCATTGGCAACTAATTTACCCATAATTGGTAAAGCAGTGAATGAGTAGAGATCATAAAGTTTTGAGAATGGCTCAAATACAGGCTTAGAAAATTCAAGAATAAGTAAACGACCGCCTGGCTTTAACACACGGAACATAGAAGCAAGTGCTGCATCTTTATCAGTCACGTTACGTAAGCCAAAACTAATGGTGAGTAGATCAAAGCTGTTATCTGCAAAAGGTTCTAAAGTTTCTGCATTGGCAAGTACGAAGTCGACATTGGTACAGCCTGCATCAATCAAACGGTCACGGCCTACATTGAGCATAGATTCGTTAATGTCTGAAAGAACGACATGGCCTTGAGGACCAACTTCGCGGCTGAATACTTTCGCTAAATCGCCTGTACCACCAGCAATGTCCAACACATGTTGACCACGGCGTACACCTGACATGTTAATTGCAAAGCGTTTCCAAAGGCGGTGAATACCAAATGACATCAAGTCATTCATCAAGTCATATTTGCTTGCAACCGAATGGAAAACTTCTGCAACTTTTTGAGCTTTATCTTCAGTTTTAACAGTCGAGAAACCAAAGTGTGTAGTTTCTCCCACGTTGCCAGTATTGCCAGCACCACGTGGTAAATTGTATTTCGGTACAGAACCGTTAACCGGTGTGTCAGTTAAGGTTTGTTGTAAAGTTTGTTGTTGCCCTTGAGGGATACCTTGCGGTAAAGGTGAGCTTAGGAATGGGCTAACTTTGTCTGAACTTTGTGCCTGCTCAGTTGGAGATGTTGGCTTTTGGTTTTCGTTAGACATATTGTCTCTCCTAGACTCAAACTCAAGTGAAACGGAATAAGTTCTGCATGATGACAGATTTTGTCTATTTTTACAGGCATCATCATGCAAATATAATGAATAAAATCTCAACTTCGTAAGGTTGATTTTTTCTCTGTGCCGACCTTATCACACTCTAAACGGATTCGGATGCCCTGAATGTACATTTTCAATAATCTGGCGTTCTTTTTCCGTAAAAGTCTTGATAAACGTCTCGGCTGATTTTAACGGTTTCATCGCAGTAAAACCATCTTGGATAAAATCATACATCAACTCGAAGTGATATTTTTGGGCAATACCTTTACACATTTTAAAAGCCGTGAACATCATAAATGAGCGCATATATTTATCGAGTGCTGTGCCTAAATCGTCAAGAAGAGCGAGTTGTTGATAACGAGCTTCTGCTTGATCAAGCTTGGTTAAGGTTAAGCGCATGATTTCATCGGTTAATACCGTATCAGCCGGATAATCCTCAAGAAGCTGTATCGCCACTTGTTCATCAAGCTGAGTGGCAAGCACAGCTAAACTTACCGATTTAGTTCCAGTTTTAATTGCATTCTCAGGCAATACTTTTTCGGCTTTATGTGCATATTTCAAGAGGCGTTCAATTTGTGCTGCAAGGGCATCAAACTCTGGACCACCATATAAACGATTTAAAAAATACTGTGCCATGAGTTTATGTTCAGGCAAGTTGAAAAATTCATGATGTGTATCTTTCATCCGTTCTTTTAGCCATGTTTGTACATCTTGCAAACGTTGGGCAAGCACCGGATTGTCATGATAATTAAATGTTTTATATTGTTGTAAAAGTTCATCAAAAGCAGCGAGTTTAGACATGTAAGACTCTAATATTGGGCTATTTACAAAAAATCATAAGAGGCATTGTAACCTTGTACTATGGCGAGAAGATGTAAAAAAAATGATTCATGCGTCAATTTTTATCGGGGATTTGGTCGCAATGACATAATTTGTATAGCAATTCATCATTTAACCGCATAAGTTAAAGATCATCGAAATTAAACAATAAATCATTAGAGTCGTGGACTATGAGTGAACAACAACCAAAATTTGAAATTCGAGATGAAGAACAGCTTTCGGTCGATTTGATTGAAGCACAATATGCTCTAAAAGAAAGTCGAGGGAAGCCGAATGCTAAAAGTACACTCATTTTAATGAGTGGTATTGAACTGGCTGGAAAAGGCGAGGCGGTTAAGCAGCTTCGCGAGTGGCTAGACCCAAGATATTTGCGGGTAAAAGCAGATGCACCACGTGTGCTGACAGATACAGAAGCATTTTGGCAATCTTATTCGGAGTTTATTCCTACCGAAGGTCAAATTGTGGTGATGTTTGGCAATTGGTATAGCGATTTACTTGTTACGGCAACGCATGTGTCTGAACCTTTAGATGAGGCGCGATTTGATGCTTACGTTGAAAGTATGCGGGCATTCGAACAAGATTTGAAAAATAATTATGTCGATGTGGTCAAAGTCTGGTTCGACCTTTCATGGAAATCACTCCAAAAACGTTTAGACAAAATTGACCCGTCAGAGCAGCACTGGCATAAGCTCCACGGCCTAGACTGGCGTAATAAAAAACAATATGACACTTTGCAAAAGTTACGCCGCCGTTTTACCGACGATTGGTACATTATTGATGGCGAAGATGAAACACAACGCGATCAGTTTTTTGCTCAATACCTTTTACAACACATGCGTCAACTTCCTGACCATGAAACTGAAGTTAAAGGAAAATGGCAACAAGCTAAAATTCCAGAGAGTTTATTAAAACCTTCTAATGAGCCACTTGAAAAAGCTGAATATAAAAAAGAGCTCGATAAACTCAGCAAAAAAATTGCTGATGCAATGCGTTTTGATAAACGTAATGTCGTGATTGCTTTTGAGGGGATGGATGCCGCTGGTAAAGGTGGTGCAATTAAGCGAATTGTTAAAAACCTAGATCCGCGTGAATATGATATTCACTGTATTGGAGCACCTGAACGGTACGAGGCACGACATCCTTATTTATGGCGTTTCTGGAACCGTATTAATGAGGCTGAAAAAATCACGATCTTTGATCGGACGTGGTATGGGCGTGTACTTGTTGAACGTGTTGAAGGTTTTGCTTCGCCTTTAGAGTGGCAGCGTGCTTATGACGAAATTAATCGTTTTGAAAAAGATTTATTTGATAGTCAAACGATTGTAGTAAAAATTTGGCTGGCAATTAGTAAAGATGAACAAGAGCAACGTTTTAAAGCCAGAGAAGAGACGCCTCATAAACGCTTTAAAATTACCGCAGAGGATTGGCGTAATCGTGATAAGTGGGATGATTATTTAAAAGCGGCAGCAGATATGTTTGAGCGAACCAGTACTGAATACGCACCTTGGTATATTGTTGCAACTGATGATAAATATACTGCACGTCTAGAAGTATTAAAGGCAGTTTTAAAACAGCTGAGAGCAGATTAAGCTCTCAGCCATAAGGTACCTACTAATTTACAATAGTGGTACGGCTTTTTTGCTGAATACGTTTTGCAAGATTGTAACTGTCATTCAGGTGAGTTTCTGCTATTTTTTTCATCATGAAATAGCCTAAACTTGCTGCTACAATTTGTCCGCCTAGCGGTATAAATTTAGTCACCTGTTTTGTTACGATTTTGCCCAAAAAACCATTAAATGTTTTTTTAACAGTAGTACGTGCCACTACAAAACCTGAAAATTCAAAACCGCGTTTACGTAATTCATCCCAATGAATTGTTTTAGTTTTTGGGTCGTAAACACTCACGTGCTCAGGTGCTAAGCCAAAACGGGAATTGATATCTGGAATAAGGTACGACAAAATTCCTAAATCTATCACCACGTCTAAAAACGGAATCGGTACAATTGCCGCTCCTGCTGAGACGTAAGCTCTTTTTTTGATGAGGTCACGACACTCATCGCGAATTTGTTCCAGATTTAGGCTAGGATCAATATAGTCAGGAATGTTATCAATTTTCATAATGTCTACCTGTGTAAGTTTCTTGATGGCGTCATTTAAACCAAGCGTAAGTGACACCTAAAGTTAAATTATGCTGTGTTTAAACCAACGTGACATAGTCAGATTCAGTTGTATAGTAATGAATGTTTATGATTTTGTGCATAAATTATGCAAGCAGGATATGAAATAAATGGGGATTCATGTTATTCAAAGCCAACGTATTGATGTGTTGTTGCAAGGTGTATTAGCGTCTACATCGCAAACTTCAACGCATCCTTTACAGGTTTTGAAAACACAGCATTTTGTTGTTCCAAGTCCTGCGGTTGAGCAGTGGCTAATACAGAAACTTGCAGAACAGCAAGGCATGAGTGCCAATTACCAGTTTCATCAACGGGTACGAGGTTTCCAGTGGTATGCCTATCAGCAAGTTTTAACTGCCCATAAAGAACAGGTCCGTAAAGCGAACATCCCACGTTTAATTTTTAAATGGCGGGTTCATCAGGCTTTGTATGAATTTATACAACCTGATGCAATTAGCATAGATACCTCACATCCTCTCCATTCTATTGTTCAGCGCATTTATGACAGCGCAGACCGACTTGAGCAAGGCATAGATAAACAACTAAAAAAACAAAAAATGCTGTATTGGGTCGCTGAGCAGGTTGCCGATCTATTTAGTAACTACATGATTTATCGTGGACAGTGTCAGCGTGGTTGTGAAAATAGTTGTACGTGTCCAGAGAACTGGTTGGCTGCTTGGGGGCAGGGGCGAGCGCTCGATATTGAAAAATATATTGTGCAAAAAGACGAAGAGGTTACTGCTTTTGCATTGCATCAAACTCAAGAGCTAGAACGTTGGCAGCGGTGGTTGTGGCAGCAACATTTTCATGATGACTTTTTGCAGATGCAGCAAATTGATGCGTTGTTTTGGCAAGAGATCGAACATTCAGATCGTAGTAAATGGGCTATTTCAAGATTACCTCATCAGGTGGTGATCTTTACATTATTGGATTTACCGCCAAGCCAGTTACAGTTCTTGCGCCGTTTAGGGCAATATATTGATGTGCTAATTTTGCACTATAACCCTTCGCAAGAATATTGGGCAGATAGCGTCGATCCACTGTGGAAACAGCGTTATGACTTAGGGGTGAAAGAGCGCTTTATTGCGAAAAACCCTAAGGCAACGGATGCTGAAATTAGCGATTTCTTTAATAAATTTACACTCAACTTTAATGCTGAAGCACGTGAGTCCAGACATCCACTTTTAACAAGATTGGGTAAACAAGCCCGCGACCACTTTTCGCTATTATCAAATTTATCTACGGGTGAAGAGGGTAAATGGGTTGATGCTTTTGTGGATGATTTCCCTGAAAGTTTACTCGGTAAAGTTCAGTCCGATATTTTGCATTTGGTGGAACCCCAAGCTAAGCAATATGAGCTTGCTCCAGACGATGACTCTATTCAGATCCATGTTTGCCATTCTACTTTACGTCAGCTTGAAGTGCTAAAAGAGCAATTGATTGGTTGGTTGGCCAAAGCACATGAGCAGCCGCGTCGTCCAAATGATATTTTAGTTTTAGTTCCTAATTTGACCGACATAGAGCCTTTAATTCGGAGTGTATTTCCTGCTACTGCCACTGAGCAGGGGGTGCATTTACCAGTGAAAATTGCAGGTGTTGCCTCACTCGATGCATTAAATGCTTGGCGTGCAGTGATTGGGCGTATTCAGCTGATGCAAGGGCGTTTTAGCTTTGATGATTTTGCTGACTGGTTAAGCTTGCATGCGACCCAGCAGCGTTACGAACTTGAATATGTTCAGGTTGAGCGAATTTTAAATTTACTTGCCGATGCAGGCTTTAAACGAGGGCTTGATGCAGAGCATCTCAAGCGCAGTTTATGTGAGGGTGATGACGATTATCGATATAGTTTTAAATTTGCTTTAGAGCGATTGGCTCTAGGCATTGCTGTGCCTGTACATGAAACATTTAATCAAGTGCTGAGTTATGCCAAAGTTCAACCAGGTGATTTTGAGTTGATTGGTACACTCATTCAGATTTATCAAGATTTGAATGAGCGCCGTGATTGGTTAACCCTACATGAACAGGGGCAAGTCTATACGGTTGAATATTGGCTCCAAGTACTGGGTAAAGATATTGTCGAATTTGAGCAGGTGGGTGTTGCTGCTTTAAAAGCTGTTCGGGAAATTGTCAAAAAACAAGAGCGAATGTTGACGCTCGCAAGTTATTACGCCGAGACAGAAACAGGAACTTTGCGCAAAATTACGTTGCCTCTACCTTATATTATTGAAGAAATTCAACGGACCTTAGAAAGCCAAAGTGTACAAGCGGAACCGACTGGGCAGATTACCTTTGCCCAAATTGGACATATTCGACCGCTCCCTTATCGCTTAATGGTGATGTTAAATCTTGATGCAGGGCAATTCCCAAACCGTGATACACACGTTCCATTTGATTTAATGGATGCATTGCGCCAACAGTTAGGAGACCGCTCTCGTCTTGAGGATGATCAGGGTGCTTTTTTAGATGCTTTATTATTAGCCCAAGAAAATTTATGGCTGTTTTATAACGGGTTTGATGTGAACGATGGCGAGGTGAGAGAACCTTCCAGTATTCTTCAAGAGTTCCGTGAACACCTTGCCTTGATTGTAAAAGCCGAAGACGATGTATGTGAAAATGTAGTTGTTGAAGGGATCGAGATTCCAGCTCAGTTAAAACAACTGTATCACCTTCATCACTTACAGCCTTTTGATCCGAAAGGTTTTACTGTAGAAAAAAGTGGTGTTCGTTACCAAGATCATTGGTTTAAGGTCGCTTCACAAATTCAGCAAGTCTCAGGAAACCGTCAACCTTGGGCGAATACGACCTATCCGCTGCAAGCGCCTGACATGTTGGTTTTAGATAGCCTGCAATGGATACAGGATGTGACGTTCCCCGCACGACTATATTTGAAAACTTTGGGTGTCGAAAACTTAGGAAGTGTCGGACTGCTCGACCAAAATGAACCCTTGTTACTAGATGGTTTAGGACGTTATGCGATTCGACATTTTTTACAGCAATCCGATCAACAAGCACAACCTGAGGTATTACTTGATCAATTACCTGTAGGCAAAGTCAAATATAGCGCGTGGCAGCAAGGTGTTTTTGAACAAGAGTGCCTGCTTGAACGCCTCCATCAATACGCGCCAGCAGTCACACAAACGACTCAGCGAGTTTGGCGAATTGCTAAACAGCTCCATATGAATATTACTGTTCCAAAGTCTGAAACTCAGGATTGGGTCAGTATGGAACCTTCAAGTGCTCGGGCAAAAAGACGTGCGAAAGTCTGGTTAGAATACCTACTCTGGTTGGCGTATCTTAATGAGGGAAGTGCAGGAGCTGAAAAACGCCGTATTGTGGTTTTTAGCGATCAAACCGTGATTTGTAGTGGAGTAAGTTCTGAACAGGCTCGGCAATATTTACAACCGTGGTTTAAAATCTGGCGTTATGCACAACAACAACCATTGGTTCTACCAGCTGCCTTATTATTAAAGCCACTAGAAAAAGCCAAAGCATATCAGTGGGAAACGGCAGATCAGGCAGAAAAAGCAAAACTGGATGAGAAGAGCTATGCTGAGCTGTTAAAATACTGGAATGAAACAGGGTCATTTACCACGATGGATATGACTCAAAATGAAGCTTGCAAGCTGCATAAAGACTGGAGCTTTATTTTACAAGAACAAGATGCACAAGCTTTACTTCAACATGCTTGTGATGAGTTTGCGTATGATCTGTACCATCCAGTTTTTCAATTTCAACATTCGGAGTAAGACATGAACTCAAGAGTACAGGTGTCTTATCAACCTATTATTGATATTGATTTTAGTGGATTACACTTAATTGAAGCTTCAGCAGGTACAGGAAAAACTTATACTTTATCGAGCCTGATGGTCCGTATTTTTCTTGAAAAGTACTTGCCTCGACAAGTCATTGCGACCACGTTTACCCGTGCTGCTGCTGCCGAATTAAAAACTCGTATTCGTGCCCGTTTGGTCGAAACGTATCGTTATTTAGAGACGAAGCGCTGTTTTACAGAACACGAATTAATTACGCAGGCCGAGCAAGAGCCTGACTTATTACTCCAACATATTTTAAAAAGCTTTGCGACGCGAATTGCCTATGCGTGTGAGCGTTTAAAATTAGTTATAGATCAGTTCGATGAGCTATTTGTAGGGACACTCGATAGCTTTAGCCAAAAACTATTACGTGAGTTTGCTTTTGAGAGTGGCAAAATTGAACGCGCTCAAATTACCGATGACGCTAAAACTTATAGCCGACAACTCATTCATGATGTACTACGTGAGTGGATACAGTCTCAACCTCAAACCGTAATTGATGCCTTATATCTGGCAGGTGAACTTAAGAGCGTCGATAGTTTTGTCAAACTCGTCGAAGACTCACTTAATTTTAGTTCGGCTCATTTTAAGCTTCCTGAAAAACCCACTATTCAGTTTGAGCAACTTGCGCAGCTCAAACAGTTGGCGACAGAAATTGACTTAAGCCTTTTAGAGCACTATTACCAGCTTGATGGCGAACACTATAAGCATGTGAGCGGTACGGTATTTCGAAACGGCGCTTTTAATAAATTATTTAGTGAATGTTTACCGCAGCTCCTGCAAGTTTTAACGCAAAGCGACAGTATTTTAGTTTTTGATGGGTCGCTATCAGCACAGCGTGAACTTATTTTTAAATTTTTAGGTCAAATTGCCGATCAGAAAGTTTTTAAAAAATGTCCGGCCGAAATTTCAGATGGGTTTTATCAGCACACTACAGTTCAGCAAATACAGCAACTCTTTGGCGTGCTTAAAAACTATGCTGAGCAGTTCGACCAGCTTCATATTTATTTGAAGGCCTATTTGTGTGTCGAAGTTAAAAAAAGACTACCGCAGGTTTTACAAAATAAAGGCGAAACGACCTTTTCTCAGCAAATCCGTACACTGTCTGATGCTTTAAAGGGCGAGCAGGGGCAACGTTTTGCGGTATTTGTTCAGGCTCGCTATCCCTTAATTTTGGTCGATGAGTTTCAGGACACTAACCAAGATCAAGACGACATGCTCGCCAGTATCTGGCGTCATCCGCAGCGCTACCAAAAAGGCTGCATGATTATGGTGGGTGACCGTAAACAGGCGATTTACGGTTTCCGTGGTGGGGATATGCTCACCTTCCTAAATGCCTATAAAGATATTCAAGCCAAACATGGCCGCGAATATAAGTTAATTCATAACCATCGTTCCGTTGCTGATTTGGTTGAAGTAGTTGATGCCTTATTTCAACGACAAATTGATTTCGGTGAACAGGTTCAATATGACCCAATTCGAGCAGGAACTCGGCCTCATCCTGTACTGATCGAGCACAACAATCATAATTTTCATCCTTTACGCTGGCTGATGCTTAAAGATAAAGAAACAGAGGCTCAGCAAGTTGCATGGAAGATTCGAGATCTACTCAATCGTTCTCATGAGGGTCATTTATATTTTCAAAAAGACTCTCAGATTCAAGTCTTAAACGAAGATGATATTGCAGTATTGTCCCGTAATCATGATGGGCTTGATAAAGTTCAATATGAGCTAGAGCGTTTAGGCATTCGGGTTAATCGCCCATCGAAACGAAGTGTTTTTGATTGCACGATTGCTCAAGACGTCGGTGCTTTATTGACAGCAATACTTCACCCTTACGATGAGGCAAAAGTGAAACGGGCCTTAATTAGCCGCCTGTTTGCTATGGATTTGAAGCAATTGTTGCAACTTGAGCAGACAGCAGAAGGCTTAAGCCAGTTCATGACTGGTTTTGATAGCATTAGAGAGCTGTGGTCTAGTCAGGGCTTTTTAGTTGCATGGCAACAATGTTTAAGCCAGTTTGATATCTGGCAAAATTTGGTGGCTGCTCAAAGTAAAGATAATGAACGGGTTGTGGTGAACTTGCGTCATTTGACTGAAATTTTGAGTCAGCACAGCGAGAAATACTCAGGCGCGCAAAACCTCTATCATTGGTATCTCAAACAGTTGCGTTCCCCTCTTGACCGTGATTGGGAGCTAGAACGTAAATTGTCGAGAGAAGCTGGTGTTCAGCTCATGACAATTCACCAGTCAAAAGGACTGGAATTTAAGATTGTTTTCTTATTAGGTGCAGACAAGCCGTTTCGAGAAAATAACAAAACTCTGAATTTTTCGACCCAAGATGTAGTCCAACCAGACTCAAGCCAGACCTTGACTCAACGAGTCGTTGCGATTGCTGACAAGACATATTTGAATGAAATTGAACTTAAACAACACGAAGAGCGGGCATTAGCTGAACAGAATCGCCTTTGGTATGTGGCTCTAACGCGAGCAAGCCATCGCGTCTATGCACTTTTACAAGATGCTGATGGTAAATCGGTTTCAGGCTTAGCTTTCTGGAAAAATAGGAATGAGCCTTTTCAGCACCATTGCTGTACAGATGAAATGGTTTTGGAGCAGATGCCTCAAGCAATTCATTTAGCTAAGCAAACCAGTATTATTGAACTAGAAGCACAACGCTTTCCTGAGCAACGTTTTTATTCTCGTGGTAAAACCAGTTTCAGTTACTTGGCGCAGCATTTAAAACATAAGGTTGGCACAGATTTATTGGCGAGTCAGAGCAATGATGTTGTATTAGCAGAAGATGAGCTGGACTTGGTCAACACTGTTGAAACAATCAGTGCTCAGCCGATTGACTGGATAAAGAATAATTTTCCGCGAGGAACGCTTGCTGGTAATTTCCTGCATGAAATTTTTGAGCATATCGATTTTCAATGTTCAGATGACTGGGTCATAGAAATACGTCGTCGTTTTAAAAATGACTATAGTAGTCTTTGGCTAGATTTACTCAGTACATATAAAGAGAGCTTCCCAGAGGAAGAAGACGCCGAGAATCTGCTTTATCAGTCAGTTGCACAGTGGTTGCAAGATGTTTTACGAACGCCACTCTATCAGGGCTTCCGATTGAACCAACTTCAACCAGAGCAGCATTTGTCAGAGTTTCCTTTTTATTTGGCATTATCAGATCGGGTTTTAGCCATGACTCGTGTTCAGCAACTCTTTGCTGAATATGGTCTGAATATGCCGGAGTTACTTGAAGCCCGTTCAGCCCGTTATCTCAATGGTTCTATCGATTTGGTTTATTTTGATGGACAGCGCTATCACATTGCCGATTATAAAAGTAATTATTTAGGAGAGGATCTTGCTGATTATCGTAGCGATAACATTGCACAAAGCATGTCTTTAGCAAGTTACTGGCTACAGGCAGGTCTATACTTGGTGGCATTACATCGCTATTTGCAAGTCAAAATGCAGGATTACCAAATTGAGCAACATTTAGGGGGGGCGACTTATCTTTATTTGCGTGGCATGAATGGTGAAGCAGAGCAGGGGTATTATTACTGGCAACCTAGTATTGAGTTTATTCTGCGTCTTGATGCCATTTTGGGGTATTTTGCTGAGGATAAAATCGCATGAAAAATGCTGATAAGTTAGGTAATTTTAAGATTAACAAATACTTGACATGTGGATAAGCCTGTCTATAACCATGTGGACAAGCGTGTGGAAAACTAGGTGGATAAGTGTGTGGACAATCTAAATAGCCCTGAACAAGCCGATTTAAGCTGGTTAACAACGTGGAGTAACTTCTTAAATCAGGCTCCATTTACTGAGCAATCACAAGTGCCAGATACCGCTTCTTATTTGCAGCAGCTTATCGAAGCTAGCTTGCAAGGTGATAGCTGTATCGATGTCAGTCCAGAGCAAATTGCAGCACTTGGTCAACTTGCTATATCAGCCGATCAAGCGACTTCAAAAGTTGCACCATGCGTCTACGATGAGCAGGGGTTGGCATTATACCGATATTGGCACCTAGAGCAACGCCTTGCAGAACAAATTTGTCGATTAAAGCAACAATTAATTCAGCCTGTATCTTGTGATGACTATATAAGCCTACTTACAGACCCTCATCAGCAGGCAGCTTTACAAATGGTTGCTCGGCAGAGCCTGAGTATTATTACGGGTGGGCCGGGTACAGGTAAGACCTATACACTTGCACGTATTATTGCTGTGCTTAGCCAAGCAATTCCGCATATTCGTGTGGCGATGGCTGCTCCAACGGGTAAAGCAGCACAGCGCATGCAAGAGGCCTTACAGAACTCGTTTAATGACTCTAAATTGCTTGAGTCTGGATTAATGAGTGAAGAGCTCAGAAATCAGGGAACACAAACGATTCATCGGTTATTGGGAATGGGGCATAGCCAAACACCACGGTTTAATCAAAAACAACCGCTTCCTTACGATGTGATTGTGGTGGATGAGGCTTCCATGCTGGATTTAAATCTGGCAACTCTTCTGTTTGAGGCTGTGCCAGAGTCTTGTCGAATTATTTTATTAGGAGATGCAAATCAGCTCGCTTCCGTTGATGTAGGTGCAGTACTTGCTGACTTGCAACAAATACAGGTACTAGCCGACAACAGAGTACAATTACAAACCAGTCGTCGTTTTGCTGAAGGGGCGTTGATTGGGCAAGTTGCTAAATTTATTCAGGCGCAAACCTATCAACAAAATCATGAAGTGGTTTTGCAGCAATTTGAGATTGATATTGTTGAGGTTTCTGAATTAAAGCCTATAGTTTTACAAAATGACATGCCAGATGTAGTTCAGCTTGAGTATTTACCGGAAGGGAATCACACAGAAGTCGAAATTTATTATCAGAAACTCATGTTAGGTTTCCAAGGCTATGTAAAGAGTCTAAAAAACTATTTAAAAGAAGAACGCTCGATTGAACAGGTTCAAAACGTAGTAAGAGCATTCGATGACTACCGTATTTTAACGGCGGTCCATCATGGCCCATTTGGCTTACAACAGTTAAACCAGTATGCGCAGCGCTGGTTACAACAACAGTTATCAATAGTTACAGTGGGTGGATGGTATGTAGGTCGTCCGGTGATGATGACTTATAACGACTATCAACTTGGTATTTCAAATGGAGACATTGGTTTATGTTTTGAACATAGAACTCAGCCTCAGCAGTTTGAAGTATATTTTCCAAGTTTAAATAAATGGGTGGCGGCAAACCGGTTACCTAAAAGTATCCAAAGTGCATTCGCTTTAACAATTCATAAGTCGCAAGGGTCTGAATTTACACACACTGCTGTGGTTCTTGATCGGGCTGCAAAGAACTTATTAAGCCAAGAGCTCATTTACACTGCGATTACACGAGCTAAAAAAGTAGTGAGTCTTTTGGTTCATCCAGAAGCTTTAGTTCAGGCATTTACAGTTCGTACTACACGAAAAAGTGGTTTAGTTCAGAAAGTTAATCGGTTAGTTCGTTAAGACAAACTTAATATTTTTACCCTTGTAAGAAAAAGCTTACATAGATTCGAGATATTTGCTGCTAGAGTACACCCCACGTTTTTGAGATTATAAACACACAACGAGCTTGGCACGGAATGTCGGGCAAAATCGCACAATAATAATAGCTTAAGTCGAGAGACTGCGAACTTACAATGACGTAGGTGTATAAAGAGGAAACTTACAGCCGCTAAGCCTTGTAGTTTTGGGAGAGACTACAGGGCTTTTTTATATTCACGTTTTAATTTACTTCTAAAAAATTATCAAAAAAGATCTGTTTTAGACCTCTATTTAGTATGTTTTCTTTTAAAAATTTATATCAATAATATCAATATATTTATCTGTAATATGATTTTTGAGCAGCCATTTTTCCTGTGAATTGTTAAGTTATATGTTATACAGAACTGTACGTTAAATGTTAAAAATGGTTATTTACTAAATATTATACAGACCTGTACGTTTTTACTTACATGATGATAAGAAAAATACTACTTTTCTTCATAATTGGATGTGTCACAATACATCACATAAGGAAATAGAAACAAAGACACTGGAAGTGAGTTAAAACAACAAGAAGGATGTGACTAGCATCTCACCAACGATAATAAAAACAGAAATAACACGATAAACAAAAACTACAGCGCAAAAAACCCAAGCAGAAATGCTTGGGTTTTTTATTTGCTTTTACACTAAGTTAGTTTCGTGTGAATCACTACCAAACAAAGATCGGCGCTGATCTCTAGGAATGCGTGGGCATTGTGTCGAAATCTGATAAAGCACGTTGGCTAAAGCAGGAAGGTGGGTTCCCACGACAGATTTGCCCGTTGTTAACAGAGACACACTAATATCTCTTTCAGGGTCGGCCCAACATAAAATATTAGAGAACCCTAAATGACCAAAAGCTTGTCCTGTCATTGGACCAAAAAGACCTACAGGGTTACTACCTAACATTGGTCCTAAGGCATAGCGCATTGGAATTAATAAAGTACGATCAATGTTAACGCCTGTAGTCGGCAGTGTTGCCCTGAAAATCGTTTTCTCACTGAAGATTTGCTGACCGCCATAGCTTCCTCCACTTAAAAGCATTTCAAAGAAACGTCCAGCTTGTTCTGCACTGGTATAGATGTTTCCGGCTGGGCAAATTGTGTCCATAAAACGGTTGTCGTTAGTGACATCAACTGCAAGTTGTAACCCTCCACCTAATACATGGTTCAGGTAGTGGTCGGTACCAAGGCGAGGGTGTAGACCCGTTGCACAGTTTAAAGCAACCTCTGAGCGGTACTCTGGTTTTAAACCATAGTTGAAATAAGGCATTCCCATCGGTTTTTCGATAGTTTGATGCACAAATTCACGTAAATCTTGCCCAGTCACCCGCTCAATCACTTCTCCTAAAATATAACCCGCTGTAACAGCATGATAGGCAAGGTGGTTACCAGCAGGGGATACAGGCTTGGCAGCATATAAACGTTTTAAAATTTGATCTTTATCGAAGAGTAATTCGGGTGTGACATCGCCGTCTATATAGGGAATGCCGCCACGATGTGCTAATAAATGAAAGATAGTCGCACGGCGTTTACCATTTACGCCATATTCCGGAATATAGTAGCTCACAGGATCAAGCAAATTGATTTCGCCTTTTTCATCTAATAGATGAATTAACATGGCGGTGATCATCTTTGATGCTGAAAACAGGCAAACAGGTGTATCTGGAGTCGCAATCAAAGCATTCTCTTGTAGTCCTGCTGGAGAGTTCCCCTGAGCATATCCAATGCTTCTGTCCAGTAGAACTTTACCTTGTCGACGTAGACAAAAAGTAATGAGTGGATAATTTCCGGTTTTATATAATGCTTCTACACTGTTCCAGATTTTTTGAATCTGGCGTTCAGTCATTCCACCCTGTTCAGCAGCAACCTCATCTTTACGACGAATAACTTGCTCAATATTGTCCGGTACTGGACAAGTGTTAGTTGAAAAAATTTTCACACGTCCCTCGCGCTTCTTTCTTTTTATTCAAGGGTAGTGTGCAGGGTTAATATGCTCATGTCAGTGTCTAAAATGACAAGTTACTGAAAACTATTTTGCAATCCACCTATAGATACCTTAAAATAGGCGACTTGCTGTAGTGATGCACGGCAGTCAGTTGCCTCAACTGATTCATATCGTTTACTTTTTTTAAGCATCTCGGAGAAATCGAATGGCTTTAACTAATGCAGACCGCGCAGAGATCATTGCTAAATTTGCTCGCGCTGAAAATGACACTGGTTCACCAGAAGTACAAGTAGCTTTATTGACTGCTCAAATCAATGATTTACAAGGTCACTTTAAAGCTCACAAACACGACCATCATAGCCGTCGTGGTTTGATTCGTATGGTTAACCAACGTCGTAAATTGCTTGACTATTTAAATGGTAAAGACCACGGTCGTTACACTGCTTTGATCGGTGCTTTAGGTTTACGTCGTTAATTCGATTTTCACTTTGTTTTCGCTATTTCGCATGTCGCAATGCTTTATCGCTGAAAAGAGAGTTTCACTTAATTTTAGATTAAGTGATTTTTAGAAGGGGCGCTTGTGCGCTCCTTCTTTGCGTTTAACTTTTAACATTATTTAAAATTTTTGGCCTAGTGTGATGGCTTCTAAGCTTTGTCATTTATCTACCAATCGGTGTAGTCTGAATGCCAAACCTTAGGGGTCTCACTAGAATAAAATTAGGAAAATACAATACATGTCAATGTTTAATATCGTTCGTAAAGAATTCCAATATGGTCAACACACTGTTGTTTTAGAAACAGGTCGTGTTGCACGTCAAGCAAATACGGTTTTAGTTACAATGGGCGGCGTAACTGTTTTAGTTGCAGTAGTTGCTCAACCTAAAGCAAAAGCGGGTCAGGACTTCTTCCCGTTAACAGTTAACTATCAAGAAAAACAATATGCTGCGGGTCGTATCCCAGGTGGTTATGGTAAACGTGAAGGTCGTCAGTCTGAAGCTGAAACTTTAATTTCACGTCTTATTGACCGTCCAATTCGTCCATTGTTCCCAGAAGGTTTCTATAACGAAATCCAAGTGACAGCGACTGTTGTTTCTTCTGATAAGACTATGGATGCTGACATTGCTGCAATGATCGGTGCTTCAGCTGCAATGTCAATTGCAGCTGTTCCATTCCGTGGTCCAATAGCAGGCGCACGTGTTGGTTTAATCAACGGCGAATACATTCTTAACCCAACCCACGAACAATTGAAAGAAAGTGATCTTGATCTTGTGGTTGCAGGTACTGAATCTGCGGTACTGATGGTTGAATCTGAAGCGAAAGAACTTTCAGAAGACCAAATGTTAGGCGCTGTACTTTTCGGTCATGACGAAATGCAAATTGCTGTTCAAGCAATTAAAGAATTTGCTGCTGCTGCTGGTGCAGTTGAATCAACTTGGGTTGCTCCAAGCAAAAACGAAGCTCTTCTTGAGCAATTAAAAGCAGCTTTCGAAGCTAAAATTTCTGAAGCATATACGATTGCGGTTAAACAAGATCGTTATGCAGCACTTGATGCACTTTATGCAGAAGCTGTAGCTCAGTTCGTTCCTGAAAATGACGAAACTGGTATTGCTGACGAAGTAAACGAATTATTTGAAGAACTTAAATACCGTACAGTACGTGACAACATCTTGTCAGGTAAACCACGTATTGATGGCCGTGATACTAAAACTGTTCGTGGTATCGACGTTCAAGTTGGCGTATTAGATCGCGCACACGGTTCTGCATTATTTACACGTGGTGAAACTCAGGCGTTGGTAACAACAACTTTGGGTAATACTCGTGATGCATTAATGGTTGATACATTGTCAGGTACGAAAACTGACAACTTCATGTTGCACTACAACTTCCCTGCATACTCTGTAGGTGAAACTGGCCGTGAATCTGGTCCTAAGCGTCGTGAAATTGGTCATGGGCGTTTAGCACGTCGTGGTGTTCAAGCAGTTCTTCCTGCTGCTGACCGCTTCCCATATGTTATTCGTATTGTATCTGACATTACTGAATCTAACGGTTCATCTTCAATGGCTTCTGTATGTGGTGCGTCATTATCACTTATGGATGCGGGTGTTCCACTTAAAGCACCAGTTGCTGGTATCGCAATGGGCTTAGTGAAAGAAGGTGAGCGTTTTGCAGTACTTTCTGACATCTTAGGTGACGAAGATCACTTAGGTGATATGGACTTTAAAGTAGCAGGTTCTGCAAACGGTATTACTGCACTTCAAATGGACATCAAGATTGAAGGTATTACTGAAGAAATTATGGAAGTTGCATTAAACCAAGCATTTGCTGGTCGTATGCACATCCTTAACGAAATGAATAAAGTCATTTCACGTGCTCGTCCTGAAATCAGCGCTCATGCACCGACATTTGAAGTCATTAACATCAATCCAGACAAAATCCGTGATGTTATTGGTAAAGGCGGTGCAACGATTCGTGCCATTACTGAAGAAACTAAAGCTGCAATTGATATTGAAGATAACGGTACAGTTCGCGTATTTGGTGAAACTAAAGCTGCTGCTCGTGCTGCGATTGCAAAAATTCAAGCACTTACTGCTGAAGTTGAACCAGGTAAGATCTATGACGGTAAAGTAATCCGTATTGTAGAATTCGGTGCGTTTGTAAACATCATGCCGGGTACTGATGGTCTTCTTCACATTTCGCAAATTTCAAATGAACGTATTGCGAACGTAACTGATGTTCTTAAAGAAGGTCAGGAAGTGAAAGTACAAGTTGCTGATGTTGATAATCGTGGTCGTATTAAATTGACTATGAAAGACATTGAACAAGCATAATTGTTCTAGTGACATGAAAAAGTCCGCTTGATGCGGACTTTTTTTATGGCATGATGCAAGTAATACAAAAACAGATCATCGTGGTATGCAGGTTTATTACTTTTATCGCCATCAAGCTGAGGGCTATGTCTTTTTAAGCCGTGAACAGCATAGTGAACATGTTCTAGAGTTTTTCTGGATTGATAGTCTCCGAACGGATGTGGTCAATCATAATGAAGAATGGCAACAAGAGATTCAAAAGCTTTCAGGCGTAGTTATTAATGAGTTTCATATGCGGGATATTTCGAATATTGAACATCCTTGCGCCTTTGACACGCTTGAAGAATATGACTTACTGATTTTTAAAAAGCTGGTTACGCCTGATGATGAAATTAAACATGCTGAATCCCAAGACAGTGTTTTTGGTTTGGCGACTACACCAATTAGCTTTATTTTGACACCAGATGTGCTGATTAGTGTGCGTGAGCCGGGAAACAAGTCTATTGAAAATTATATTCAACGTCTTGATAACATTTTATGTAGAACTTTAGAAGAGCAAAATAAAACCCGTAAATTACCAAATTCACCGATCGATTTATCATTACGGTTGTTAAACAGCATGATTGATGGCTATCTCGATATTCGCTCGCCATTGACGAGAAGAGTCGAACATTGGCAACAGCAATTGCTTCAGGGTAATCGTCGTTTTAAACAATGGCATCAACTATTTCATGAGAATATGGCATTTCAGCAAGTAGAAAATCTATGCGAGGAGCAAATTGAAAGCTTGCAAGAGTTTAGAGATGAAATCGTAGAAAATTACCACCATGTGATTGGCAAGCATATCCACAATTCACAAGATATTTTACTGGTACGTTTAAATGATTTAATGAGTCATGTTGAACGTATTCAAAAACATACATTACGGTTGCGTAGCGCCATTCAGTCTGCAATTGATCTGCATTTTTCAGCCATTGCGAACCAGACCAATGAAAACATGCGGATTCTTGCCATTATCACCGCCGTTTTTGCACCTCTTACCCTTTTAACGGGTATTTATGGAATGAATTTTGAGTTTATTCCAGGTCTTAAGTCACCAGTTGGTTTCTGGATTATGCTAGGGGTCATGCTGCTGAGCACCATTGTACTGTTGTACTATTTCTATCGACAGCATTTGGTGGGGCGAGGTGAACGAAGTGTCATTGATTTGTTGGCCCAGCAACACCGTCAAGATCGGATGAATTTATTTTGGTTTTTGGAATATGAACCGATTAAGCAGACTTTGAAGGAAGTGGAGAAGATTACTCGGTTGAAATAATTTTTTATTTTTGCACGACGGAGTCTTCTCATTAATATATCAAATAGTTATAGCTAATTCGTTACTTTGGTTTTGCCCAAAGTAACCAAAGGCATTTGTCATCCTTAGAACCTGTTCACTATCAGCATCTAACTAATTTTATTGCAAAAACAATATTATTTAGATAATGGGCAGGCTAAGGATGACCTTTAGCTCAAGCTATGCTTCAAAAATCTTAATGAAAATGCTTCAACTGTTTTCTAAGTTGTTGTACTTCATCAATCAAATCTAACATCACTGCAACTGCTGCCAAACTTGCATCAAAGTCACGTTGTAGACGATAAGCTTTACGAGCACGAGAGACATCTTCGCCCATAAACTGATGGGTTTCAGGTGCGGTATTGACCGATAAAATATCATATTCAATTAGTTGAATAATCCAGTCGGGACTTTGACCACAAGCTTGAGCGAATTGTTGTAGATCAAATGTGGATTGTTCATCAACGACCTCAGCACTAAAGGTATGGCCGTCATATACAATTTCTCGATAATGAATGGTTGTCATAATCTTGCTCCCTAATGAGATGAACGAGGTTCGAATGAAGCAAAGGCTTCTGCCAGTTGCTGATAGGCTTGTTTTTCTTTTTCAGAATGTGCAGGTGGAAATACAATATTTAAGATTAAGTATAGATGCCCTGGTGTTTTATTAGGTATCCCTTTGTCTTTTAAACGTAGCTGTTGTCCTTGTTTTGCATTGTGAGGTAAATTAACGTTTAAAGGTCCAGCTGGTGTTTTTACTTCAATACCTTGACCTAACGCTGCTTCCCACGGAGCTACATCTACAGTCAAATATACATCACTGCCTTCGACATGAACGCGGTCTGTATCTTTATACTGGATTTCAATATAGAGATCGCCGTTAGCACCGCCATTGATACCACTTTGTCCTTGTCCACTTAATCGGATTTGCTGACCTTCTTTCATACCTTTTGGTATTTTGACTTGAAGGGTTTTACGTTGAACTTCAGGTTCGCCATAAGCATTTACGGTCGGAATTTGCAGGGTAATTTGTTGCGTTGATCCATGATAGGCAATATCAAGATCGACCTCTATGCTGGCATGTTGATCTTCACCGCGATAACTACGCTGTTGCCTCTGGTGTTGTTGACCACCACCAAATCCTGCACCAAAGCGACCAAATAAATCTTCAAAACCGCTAAAGTCTGCTTGCTCACCACCTGTAAAGCCTTGGCGGTAAAACTGTGCACCATCGAAGCCACCTTGCGCAGCGCCTTGACCAAAGTTATTAAAACCTTGTGGGTGGTCAAGCATCTGGTCATATTCGGTTTTTTTTTCGGTGTTACTTAGCGTGTCGTAGGCGACATTAATAGCCTGCATTTTTGCTTCAGCATCTTTTTCTTTGCTGATGTCAGGATGATATTTACGAGCTAATTTTCGATAAGCTTTCTTAATTTCATCAGCAGAGGCTTCTCGAGAAACCCCCAATTCTTCATAATAATTTTTGGCCATAATGTTTTATCAGGATGGTGTGGTTTATTTCATTATGAAACGATTTTTAGAGTTTTCAATAAGCTAGATTGTATAAGTGTTGTTTTATTGAAAATAAGATTGAGAGAAAGAGGTATAGATGGAGTAGGGCTATACCTCTCATTAGCTAGATAAAAGTTTGGTACAAGCCGTAAATAGCAATCAATAGAAGTAATAGGCCGCAAAGCCCTAATATTTTTGGATATAAATGGCTATTAGAAAGACGGCGGAAAAATACATAAACCAGAGATAAAGTTAAGAAGTCTAAAACAATCCATGTCAGGGTGAGTATAGTTAAACTTAGGTTGAGCTGTGGTGTAATAGAAACAAATTGGGGAAAGAAAGCAGAGAAGAAAATAATATCTTTCGGGTTGGATATTCCGACAAAAAAGCCCTTTTTGAAGCCACCATTTTGTGCTGAAACTGTTTGTATCGCTTCTGGGTGAGGTGCCTGAATGACTTCTTTAAGAATAGTGAAACCTAAATATCCAATATATACACAGCCTAAGATACGGATAATATTGAGATAACTATCGTTAACACTCAGTACTCCCTTTAAAACGAGTACTGAAATAAAAATTAAAATAAGTGAGGCTAAATTGGTCCCAAAAATCGTTTCAAGAGCCTTTCTATATCCACCTTTAAGTCCAGCGCTTGCAACTAAAATCATGACAGGGCCGGGGGTAGCAATCATAATAATGACGCTAAAAATAAAGAGAAAATAATCAAAATAATTCATGGAATATAAGAATCTTACTTATTGGGCTATAAAGTAATCTTATATTATCTTATTTAAAATAAGATATTGAAAACGATCATCAAAAAATAAGGATAAATAAAAAGGCGGTATATCCGCCTTTTTATAAAGTTTAACTACTAACTCAAATGTTCACCAAATAACGCTAAAGCTTCTTCAGCGGTAAAGGTATATTGCGTATTACAGAACTGACAGTCCATACGAATAGGGTTCTGTTCTTCTAACGTTTCATGAACAGCATCTACACCAATTTGAATCAGCGCATTAGCACAGCGTTCTTTTGAACATGTACAGCCGAATTTGAGTGCTTCAACTTCTGGTAAACGAACCTCTTCTTCGTTATATAAACGATATAAGATCTCGGTTGCATCTAAATTGGTGAGCTCTTCAGCTTTTAATGTTTCGGTCAACATGGTCAAGCGGGGCCATAAATCTTCATCAACCAACTTTTGCTCTTCGTCATCATGACGTGGTAAAAGCTGAATGAGTAAACCACCAGAGCGCTTAGCAGTACTCGCTAGCACAATTCGAGTTGGAATTTGTGCAGATAAGTCGTAATACTGCATGAGGCAACCGGCTAAATTTGCCTGATCAAGAGGTACAATGCCTTGGTAACGCTCGCCAAATTCCGGTTCAATATTGATAAATAAAACGGGATTAACTAAAGCGCCGAGAACTGTGCTGCTGTCTGTTGCTTCAATGAAGCGTGGATCACTTTCATAATCGGCTAAAGCACGAACTTCACCTAAATGATTACATTCAGCCATTGCCCATTTAAAGGTGCCGCTAGCCTGGATTTGCAAGCTGATACGACCTTTGATTTTTAATGTACTTGCAAGTAATGCAGTCGCACTCAACATTTCACCTAGCAAAATTTTAACGGCAGGCATATAGTCACGTTGAGCTAAAATAGTTTGTAGTGCTTCTTCTAGATGAACTACTTCCCCACGAACTGGAAAGTTCTCAATATAAAAGCGTTGGCGTAAATCAGACATAATATTCTCCAGGGCCCTAAGTAGATTATAACAATTTAGTTTTAAGCAAGCTTAGGGAATGCAGCGAAGCCGCAAGTAGAACAAAGGACAGCTTGGTGTCCATTGTCCAATTATTTAGGCAATGTGAATAAGTCCTTAATATAGCCATTTTTTGAAATCTCAAGTTATTCTAGATGATCTCTTGTAATATCAATGCGATTTGGCTGTAAATGACGCTTTAAATTCACATCGTGTTTTGACGTGGCTTGTTGTTGAGCATCACTTTCAAATAGATGTTCAAGTTCGGCTAAAGCGTTACGATGCGTCTCAAAGATCTTTTGTTCATCAGTATAAATACTTTGCTGTTGTATGAGCAATTTCTCATCATAGTCACGAAAGATTTCGATATTGTTATAGGCTTGCTCGTCAGAGATCCCGAGTTCTCGTAAGGCCCGATAAGCCATTCCTAATGAAGATAAATACGTCTCACGCCAAATATATTCAACACCTAAATCTCTTAAGAGATGTACATGATGGCGATCACGAGCGCGAGCCAATAGCTTTAAGTTTGGATAATTTAATCTGAGATGACGTGCCACATTCATAGAATCTTCGACATCATCAATCGCTAAAATAAATACTTTGGCTTTTTCAATACCCGCAGAACGCAGTAAATCTGGTTGGGTCACATCACCATAATAAAGTGATCCACCATATCGTCTGACAAAGTCGACTTGATGAAGATTGTTATCAATTGCGGTAAACCCTAGATGTTGCAGGCGGGCAATACGCGCAATAATTTGCCCAAACCGACCAAAACCAGCAATGATAATCGGGTTATCCTGCTGAGGAATTTCATCATACTCAGGTGGACGTTCCTTATTAAACAGAGGAATCACCTGAGTTGCCATAATCCAGTAAATCACTGGCGTGAGTACCATCGACAAAGTCACAATAAGCGTCACAGGTTCTAATAAAGCTTGAGTTAAAATCTTTTCACTTTTAGCTAAGCTTAAAATGACGAAAGCAAACTCACCGCCTTGAGCTAAACAAGTTCCTAATAGTAGGCTGTTATTCCAACTGTATTTTTTATAGCGTGCAATGGTGGTCAATATCAGTGTTTTAATGACCAGTAAGCCGATTGCTCCACCAATAATAAGCCACGGCATTTCAATCAATAGTGACAGTTGAGTAGTCATACCCACGGTCATAAAGAATAAGCCAAGTAGTAGGCCTTTAAACGGTGCAATACTGGCTTCAACTTCGTGACGAAATTCGGAATCTGCTAATAATACGCCTGTGAGGAAAGCACCTAATGTCGTGCTAATACCTAACGTATCCATCAGCAAAACGACAGCAAGAATAATAAATAATCCTACCGCCGTAATGAGTTCAGTTGCTCCACTTTTGGCAACAAAACGGAAAAATGGACGCATCACATAACGACTAAATAGAAATAGACCAGTGAATGTTGCGATGATAGCCGCAAAATAAGCCACACCATGATGGGTAGATTCTGTTCCTGCCAATAATGGAATGATGGCAAGTAAGGGAATCGCCGCTATATCTTGAAAGAGTAAAATCGAAAAAGACTGCTGACCATAAGTCGTGTTGAGTTGCTGCTTTTCAGTCAGAAGCTGCAATACAAAAGCGGTGGAAGACAGTGCAAGGGCAAAACCAATGACAAAGCTGACAGAAAGCTGCTGCTTAAAGAGTAATAGTATGATCAGCATAAGTACGCCACCGCTAATGAGGACTTGCAGACTTCCCATTACAAAAATAGAGTCACGCATTTCCCACAACCGCTGTGGTCTTAGTTCTAAACCAATCAGGAACATCAATAAAATGACACCGAATTCGGCAAGTTCCATAATCGCTTCAGGGTCATGTGCAATATTTAAAACACTAGGACCTAGAAGTATTCCTGTAAATAAATAACCTAAAACTGTTGCTATCCCTAGGCGTTTGCCAAGAGGGACTAAAATCAGAGAAGCTCCAAGAAAGATTGTTGCTTGCAGTAGGAATGACATTCATTGCCTCGAATGTATTAGTCTCTTTTAAGTGTAAAGCCAAAAAGGCTTCTTCACACCATGATATTCAAATCATCTAATTAAATTCTTGTGGATCGACATCAATTGATAGCCTGAGCTGATGCTGTCTTGGGGCATGAACCAATTGAGACCACCATTGTCTTAAGTAAAAATGTAGACGGGCACGGTCGGCAGATAAAATCACCATGTGTGCACGATAGCGTCCCGCTTTACGTTCCATCGGCGCTGGAATAGGTCCCCAAATATCAACAATCTCACCTGCAACTTGGCGAAGTTGCTCAGCAGCTTCATTTAAAAAATGCAAGGTATAGTCTCGGTCCTTCGACTCTGCACGTATGAGTACTGCATAGCGATAAGGCGGTAGCAAAGCAACTTTACGTTCAGCCAATGTTTGTTTGGCAACCGCGCGATAGTCTTTTTCGATGAGTGTGGTTAGGAGTGGGTGATCTGGCCTTAATGTTTGCAAATAGACATGACCTTTATGCTCACCACGGCCTGCACGGCCAGCCACTTGAACAATCAATTGCGCAGTACGTTCTGGTGCACGGATATCGACACTAAGTAAACCCGCATCAATATCTAAAATGGCAACCAAAGTCACATGTGGGAAATGGTGACCTTTTGCCAACATTTGAGTGCCGAGTAAAATTGTTGGTTTGTTTTGATGAATACGATCATAGATTTTTTGCCAGCTTCCGACACGACTCGTACTGTCACGATCAACCCGAATCACGTCATGCTCTGGAAATAATTCTTGTAAGTGTTCTTCGACCTTAGCTGTTCCTGCACCTAAAGTTTTTAAGCTTTTTTGCTGACACTCAGGACAATGATCTGGTAAGCGATGAATGGTTCCACAGTGGTGGCAATGTAAATAAGAATAAGGCTGGGTATGCAAAGTAAAATGTGCATCACAATGTGGACAATTGGCTTGCCATCCACAGCTTTCACAAACCAGTACAGGTGCATAACCACGACGGTTTAAAAAGATTAAAACCTGTTCTTTTCTAGCTAAAGTATGTTTGATTTGTTCAATAAGAGGCTGGCTAATTCCATGCTGTTTTTTGACAATTTTAAGATCAATCAAATGCATTTTAGGCAAAAGTGCATGTCCAGCACGTTTGTTGAGTTGCAGTGAAGTTAACTTGCCAGTTTCGACCAAATAATAACTATCGATACTTGGTGTTGCCGAACCTAAAATCACTGGGCAGTTTTGTAAGTGTCCTCGGTATAGTGCGACATCACGCGCATGGTAACGGAAGCCTTCTTGTTGTTTATAAGACAGGTCATGTTCTTCATCTAAAATGATTAAGCCCAAACGTGGCAGCGGTGTATAGATCGCTGAGCGTGTCCCTAAAATAATAGATGCTTTTCCGGTCTGTGCTTGTTGCCATGCTTGTAAACGTTTGGAGTCGTTGAGGCCAGAATGCAATAAAGCAATATCACAATTAAAACGAGACTTAAAACGCGAAATGGTTTGAGGGGTTAAACCAATTTCAGGCACCAAAACCAGTACTTGTTTACCTTGCTTCAGCACCTCGTGCATGATGTGTAAATAAACTTCAGTTTTACCGCTACCCGTTAAGCCATCTAGCAAAAATGCTTGGTATTGATGCTGTGCTTTAATAACCTGTTGAGTTGCTTGCTTTTGGTCTTCATTTAGCGTGAGCGGCATTTGTGCCAATTGAACAGGTGTAGGGCTAAAGTCGTGTGGTTCAAGCGTACATTCAACCAAACCTTTCTTTTCTAGCGCTTTAAGTGTTGCAGTTTCTACGCCACTTAAATTGAGAATGTTCTCTGTTGTTCCAGAGGGATGTAACTTTAAAATCTGATAAGCATCTTGTTGCTTCACCGAACGTTTAAGCAGTGCCTCAACATTGTCGCATGGAGTAATTTTCCAGAGATGGAACAAAACGTCCATCGGTTTGCCCTGACGCAGTATAGCCGGAAGGGCGGTTTGCATGACCTCGCCAACTGGAAATTGGTAATATTGTGCAGACCATGTCAATAAACTTAAAACTTGTTCATCTAAAATAGGTTGTTCATCTAAAAGTTCAGAAATGGCTTTAAGCTGAAAGTTGCCTGTAAATGGCTCATGTGGATTCACTTTTTCAGTGATGATACCAATTAGGTTTTGTCGCCCAAATGAAATAGCGACGCGTGAGCCTACTTGAGCCCGTTCATATTGTGCTTCGGTGAGTGTATAGTCAAAAGTGTCGTACAGATGCACAGGTACGGCAACACGCACACGATAAACAACTGAATCAGGCTTTGGCGTTATGGTCATAGAGGCTCATTTCGTCAATTTTAAAAAACGGCATAGCGTCGTGAAGAGGACTTGGGTATTCTACACAGGCTATAGAATGAATATGAATGATTGCGTAGCATAGATGCAACAGCAGCGACTATTATTTTTGGAAAATTAGAACATTACCATGCCTGCATATCAATTTACTGCCATTGATGCTTCAGGGAAGCAGCAAAAAGGAGTGCTTGAGGGAGACTCAGCACGCCAGATTCGCCAACAATTACGCGATAAAGCATGGACACCAATTAGCGTTGACCCTGTTGAACAAAAAGATAAACATCAGAGTCAGGGGTTATTTCAAAAAAAGTTCAGTGCCTATGATTTGGCACTCATGACCAGACAACTTTCTGTTTTGGTTGCAGCCGCAATTCCTTTAGAAGAAGCTTTACGTGCGGTGAGCAAGCAAAGTGAAAAAGCGCATGTGCAAAATCTTTTATCGTCTGTTCGTTCGCGAGTCATGGAAGGACACTCATTGGCTCAAGGTATGCAGCAATCTGGACGTTTTCCGGACCTCTATATTGCAACAGTTGCTGCAGGTGAGCGTTCTGGACATTTAGATCTGATTTTAGATCAGCTCTCGGATTACACCGAAAACCGTTTTGCCATGCAAAAGAAAGTTCAGGGCGCCATGATTTACCCGATCATTTTAATGCTGATGTCATTTGCTATTGTCATGGGCTTAATGACTTTTGTTGTGCCAGAAATTGTTAAAACCTTTGATCAAAACAAAGATGCACTGCCGTGGATTACGGTCGCCTTAATGAAAGCGAGCGATTTTATTCGTCATGCGTGGGTGTTTATTATTATTTTTGCAGTTGTGGGAATTGTGGCATTTGTACGGTTTTTAAAAACAACAGCTGGGCATTATGCTTTTGATCGATTAACACTCAAATTGCCATTATTCGGTAAACTGTCACGTGGTATTAATTCTGCACGCTTTGCAAGTACCTTATCTATTTTGACCCGTTCAGGCGTGCCATTGGTCGATGCATTAAAAATTGGTGCAGCAGTGACCAATAACTGGGTCATCCGCGATTCAATTGCCCATGCGGCTGAGCGTGTTACAGAAGGTGGTAACTTGGGTACGCAGCTTGAGCGCAGTGGTTATTTCCCACCAATGATGGTACAAATGATTCGAAGTGGTGAGGCATCAGGTGAGCTCGACCGCATGTTAGAACGAGCATCGACCATGCAAGACCGTGAGGTTACAACATTTATTTCAACCTTACTGGCATTACTTGAACCGCTTATGCTGGTTTTAATGGCAAGCATTGTACTGGTTATTGTAATCGCGGTTATGCTGCCAATCGTAAATATGAACAATATGATTTAATAACTTTGATATTAGAGATAATGATGAAAGTAAAAAATATTCAAAGCGAAACAGCGATGGAACAACACAGTGAATCTGCGGTTTCAAATCAGTTTGACCCAACGTGCCATTCCGAGCATAGCGCTTTATTAAATGACTGCTCCTCAAGCGTAGCTTTCGGACTTGGGGCACGCTCGAACGGCGTTCGAATGAAACGTGCCTCAGGCTTTACCCTCATTGAAGTTATGGTTGTGATTGTAATTTTAGGCGTGTTAGCAGCGCTCATCGTACCAAATGTCATGGGGCGTAGTGAAAAAGCTAAAATTGATACCACCCAAATTACATTAAAAGGTGTGGCTGGTGCTTTAGATCAGTACAAGCTCGATAACGGTCATTTCCCAACAATGCAAGAAGGTGGACTAGATGCTTTAGTGAATCAGCCTGCTACAGCAAAAAACTGGATGCCGGGTGGATATGTTAAAGGTGGTTATCCTAAAGATAGTTGGAAAAATGATGTTCAATATGTAATTCCAGGTGCAGATGGTCGAGCTTTTGATTTGTACTCATTTGGAGCAGATGGCAAAGAGGGTGGTGAAGGTAATGATGCAGATATTTATTATCAACCTTAATTGAAAATATAATGGAGATTATCAATTCGGTTAAGAATATAAACTGGTAAATACGAATTGATAATCTTTCTTAATCACAAAAAATATAGTAAGTTTTTGAAATATATGAAATAAAGTTAATAGTTATATTTGAGACTTATAATAAGAATTATTCCCATATTTAATAGTTACAAGAAAGTTAAAATGTAGAGAAAAATAAGCTATATATTTAAATAAAAGCTTTGCATAATAAATAAAAAGCACTTTATTACATTAAAAGGAGAGATTAAATGAAAGCATTTCTCATAGTAGATGAACTGACTCAGTTTCATTGGGTAATGCTGAAGTCTGTCCTATTGATTTTGGGTTTATTGCCGATTGCCGAAGTTTTTTTAAAGCTATGGCTTAATACCGAAGGAAGTAGCCAAATTATGATTGGTTTCTTCGCATTAAGTATCGTGAGTGCATGGTTAATGGTGAGCTTCTTTACTGCATTAAAAGCGAGTGTCTGGCAAGCTAAACAAATATCCACTAAATATGAGCAATTGCTTTTTAAAGCCTATCGTTATGTACCAATGGTCTTTCTATCGAGTTTAGTTGCTTATTTATCTTTGCAATTATCGATCGCTTTTTAATAATATTTTAAAACCAAATTTTTAGATAAAACGTAGACTGAATATCTACGTTTTATTTTTTAATTTAAGCAGGCTGTTGTACTAGCATTGCTGTAATTTTACGAACGATAGGCAGGATGAAAAGTAGCGTTGGGAAAGCAATTAACCAAGAAATAGCCCATGCAGACATCCATACATAAATGGAAAATTCTTCTAATCCCAAACTTCGTAATGTACTAATCATTGAAACCACAAACGTCATAATGATCGATAGAAGAAAGGGTAAAACAATAGATGTATAGCGATTTGGAAGTTTTTTAAAACTAAACAATGATTTTGAGTTTTGCATTTTTGACTCCGTAAACCAACAAACGCCAGTGCCATTCAAAAATATAAAAATATTTTGAACAAATAGCTCCAAGCATTGTTGGAGGTATGTTGGCACGTTGATTGACGTAAACGTTTACGGCTTTTTGATGAGCAGATTTAATTTAGCACGAATTTTGAAAACTGGAAATAAAAAGAGAGTGTTTCTTTATTTGTACATATTATATGCTTCAAATCAGATATTTAAGCACATGAGAAAAAGTAAATGGAACAAATCGAGTGGAATGATTTTTTTAAAGTAGAGCTTCGCGTGGGTAAAATTATTGAAGCTGAAGTTTTCGAAAAGGCACGTAAACCTGCCTATATTTTGCATGTAGATTTTGGTGAAGAGTTAGGGGTACGTAAATCGAGTGCACAGATTACTAAACTCTATCAGTCACAAGATTTAGTTGGTAAGCTGGTGGTTGCTGTAGTGAATTTCCCTAAAAAACAAATCGGACCTATTCAGTCAGAATGTTTGGTGACAGGGTTTCATAATGCAGATGGTGATGTAGCACTTTGTATCCCAGAGTTTGAAGTGCCTCTGGGTACAAAGTTATTGTAAGTTAGCGGCGGGATTTAAAAGAAACGTCAACTTTACGTGGACGATAAACCCAACCTAAAATCAGCAGTAATACTGCAAATCCTAAAATTGGATAATCACCTAAACGGTTATAAAGCGTTTGACCTTGCATGGCTGGTAAATCACCTCTCAAGACAAACTCTTTATCGATCGGTGCTTGTTCTGTGATATGACCATTTTGATCAATAAAGGCTGTTACACCTGTATTGGTTGCACGGATAAACCAGCGGCCATTTTCTTTAGCTCGCATTTGTACCATTTGTAAATGTTGCAATGGCCCAGCAGTGCCAGTAAACCAAGCGTCATTAGATACAGTCACTAAAAAGTCGCTGTCTTCTGCATTACGTCGGGTGAGGTTTGGATAAGCCACTTCATAACAAATCGCAGCGGCAAGCGCGTGCCCTTTAATCATAAGTGGTTTTTGGTCCCTCTCGCCACGTGTAAAACCGCTCATGCTAATATCATTTTGCATGGCTGGTAATACCCAAGAGAGTAGACCTGAAAGAGGGATGTATTCACCAAACGGAACAAGACGCTGCTTTTTATATAGACCACTGGAATCGCTTCCAGAAGCCATAATACTGTTGTAATACAGTGGGCTACCAACTTCATGTGATTTGGTAACATCCCAGTAAGGAATTCCGGTTACCCATGCAGTGTGGTTCTTTTTAGCTTGTGCATCCATTGCATCCAAAAACGGTTCGATATCGGTTTGGAAGAGTGGAATTGAAGATTCAGGCCATACAATTAAGTCACGGCCCCATTCAGATTGAGTCAAACCAGCATAAATTTCTAATGTTCTAACTTGATATTCGGTTAGCCATTTTAAATCTTGTGGAATGTTACCTTGAATGAGTGAAACACTAAGCGGCTTGGCAGCTTTAGGTTTTACAAACTGTATATATGATGCTCCCCACGCGCCCAAAACTAACAGGGCAGAAGGGATAACCCAGAAAATACGCTTACGTAGAACTTCAACTAAAGCACAGGCTAATACAATGACGACGAAGGAAATTGCATAAATACCGAATAGAGGCGCATAACCATCGAGTAAACGTTCGGTAAAAGCATAACCCACAAACAGCCATGGAAAACCTGTAAATACCCAAGTTTTTGCCCACTCGAAAACAATCCAGAGTGGTGCGAAAGTCAGTGGTGTTTCAGGGAAGAAACGTCGGTAAACCCAAGTCTGGAATGCGGTAAACAGGCCCATCACAAGGGCCATAATGGCAATCATACAAACGCTTAGAAACGCATTGGTATCGCCATATACATGGATGGACGTGTAGAGCCAGAAAGCTCCCACAAACCATAAACCAAAGCCATAACTCCAGCCAATAGCAAAAGCTTGTTTGGCTGAGCGTTTATGTAATGATGCATAGAGTAGGGCTGGAGATAATATTGCCAACCACCACCAATAATAAGGTGCCAGTGAAAAACTGAATACGGCACCTGAAAATAAAGCAATGAGTAAAGGAAAAATTAAAGGAAGCTGTTTTTGTTGTTGCGAAGAATCTAACAGCTTTTCAAAGTATGCTCTCATTGACGTACAGCTCGAATCAGATGAATAGTGCGGGCATCTGCTTCAACAATTGTAAATAACCAATTTCCAAGCTCAACAGTTTGACCTTGTAAATCACTTACCAGACCAATCTCTTGAAGCAATAAACCGCCGACAGTTTCTACTTCATCGTCAGAAAAATCAGCATCTAAAACAGTATTGAAATGTTCAATTGGTGTAAGTGCTTGCACCATCCATGCATTTGCTACCGTATGGTCATTGTCAGGAACAATGTACTGAGCATCTTCATCAGCAGTGTCATGTTCGTCTTCGATTTCGCCAACGATCTCTTCAAGAATATCTTCAAGCGTAACAAGACCAGCCGTTGAACCATATTCATCAATCACAATCGCAATGTGAGTCTGAGTATGTTTCAACATGCGTAGTACCTGATCGGAACGCGCACTTTCTGGAACAAATAAAGGTTGACGCATCAGAACTCGAATATCCACTTTGGTATTCGGTTCAGTTAGAAATGGCAACAAATCTTTTGCGAGCAAAATCCCGACAACATTATCAGGCTGATCAGAAGAGAAGACTGGAAAGCGTGAGTGAGCAGACTCGACCAGTACATCAAGAATATCAAGTAACTGATCATCTTCTTGCAAACTGATCATTGCTGTACGTGGTGTCATGACTTCACGAATTTTTGTAGCAGGAAGGTCAAGAACACCTTCAAGCATGGCAACAGTATCTGGTTCTAAAAAGCGGCGTGAATTTTGGACTAATTTTAATAATTCATCACGGGTTTCTGGTGCTGTACCTAACCATTTACGTAAGCCTCGCATTCCCCACGATGGACTTGGTTCCTCTTGCATGATCTTTCCTAAAGACTCAATCTATCAAATGAATACTTTGAATCATACCGAAGAAAAGATGCATATGCATCTATAAAACCAGCTAAAAGACAAAACGCATATTGTTATGTAAAAGCCAGTTACAGTTAACAGGTCAGTAATTTGTTTATGCTAAAATGTGAAAATTCTATTTGTTCGAGTTTGTTATGTCGGAACAATCCATTTCACCTACTGTCCAAATTAATACACGTGGTTTACGTTGTCCTGAACCTGTCATGATGTTGCATCAAGCCATCCGCAAATCTAAATCTGGCGATGTGGTTGAAGTCTTCGCAACAGACAATTCGACTTCGTGGGATATTCCTAAATTTTGTATGCATTTAGGCCATGAGTTGCTTTTGCAAGAAGAACGCTTAGATGAAAATGGTCATAAAGAATTTCATTACTTAGTGAAGAAAGGGTAATAGAATAATAAGGCTTCTAATAAAAACTATTAGAAGCCATTAATAATTCAAATTTAATTTGAAATGATAATTTTTTACAAATAAGAATCATTATATAATCTATAAAATGATGTATATAAATGACGTATAAAAATGAATGATTATTTTGTGAAACGAAGCTTATTTATTTGTCTTTGGTTTTTCTGTATTGCTGGTTTATTAAATCTAGAAACCGCTTGGTTATCTGAAACTCTTGCCACCATTATTTTAGTTACTATTATTATTTTGGGGTCAATTCTATTGGGTTATAGAAATACATCTTTTGCTCCCGAACCAAAAATAAAGATGAGTCTGATTTTACATACAAGGTTTATGGGGTTCATGTTAATTCTTGATTTATTACTTGGTAAATCGGTTTGGTACTTCGATTTAGCTCGAAACTTTGGTTTTCTTGGCCTATTTTTATTAGGCACATTTATTTTTTATAAAAAGAATCTCAATTTAAACGTAGCAAAAATACCGCCTTTTCAATAAGCGAATTCCAATAAAAAGCCCCGAATAATCGGGGCTTTTTTGTATTACATGTTTGGATAGTTTGGACCACCACCACCTTCAGGTGTTACCCATGTGATGTTTTGAGATGGGTCTTTAATGTCACAGGTCTTACAGTGAACACAGTTCGCTGCGTTAATCTGGAAGCGTTTAGAACCATCATTATCTTCCATGATTTCGTAAACACCAGCTGGGCAGTAGCGCTGAGCAGGCTCATCCCATTTCGGTAAGTTCACATTCACTGGAATTGAAGCATCAGTCAGCTTCAAGTGAGCTGGCTGGTTTTCTTCATGAACCGTGTTTGAAATAAACACAGAAGATAAGCGGTCAAAAGTCAACTTGCCATCTGGTTTTGGATAGTTTGGCTTGAAGCTGGTTGCATCAACCGTTTTCAATGCAGCGAAGTCTTGCTTCAAGTCATGCAAAGTAAATGGAACTTTAAAGACATTCTGGTCAATAAAGTTAAATGCACCACCAATCCACTGACCAAATTTATGCATCGCTGGACCAAAGTTACGAGAGTTGTAAAGCTCTTCTTTTAACCAGCTGTTGTTAAATTTGTCAGTGTATGACGTTAATTCTTTAGTGAATAAATCTTCGCCTTCGGTAACACGTGCAATCGCAAGGTCACCGCCTTTTTCTACACCCGCAGCAATCGCTTCAAATACAGCTTCACCACACAACATGCCTGATTTCATGGCAGTATGTGAGCCTTTGATTTTTGCAAAGTTTAAGAAACCTGCATCATCACCAATCAAGCAACCGCCTGGGAAAGTCAATTTAGGTAATGAGTTGAAACCGCCTTTCACTACAGCACGTGCGCCGTAAGAAATACGTTTACCACCTTCTAAAAACTGTTTAATCAGTGGGTGAGTTTTCCAGCGCTGCATTTCCATAAATGGATACATGTGTGGATTTTCATAAGACAAGTCCACAATCATACCCAAAGTTACTTGGTTGTTTTCAGCGTGGTATAACCACCAGCCACCAGAAGAAGCTGTTTCAGCCAATGGCCAGCCTGCACCGTGCATGACTAAGCCCGGTTTATGTTTTGCAGGATCGATTTCCCAAAGCTCTTTAATCCCGATACCGTAGTGCTGTGGATCAGCATCTTTATCAAGGTTATATTTAGCAATCAGGCGCTTACCTAAGTGACCACGGCAACCTTCAGCAAAGAGGGTGTATTTAGCGTGAAGTTCATAGCCTGGTGTAAAGTTATGCGTTGGTTCGCCATCTTTACCAATACCCATGTCACCAGTTTGAATACCTTTTACAGTACCGTCTTCGTGGTAAAGCACTTCAGATGCAGCAAAGCCAGGGAAGATAGATACTTCTAATTCTTCAGCTTTTTGGCCTAACCAGCGAACCACGTTACCTAAAGAGATAACATAGTTGCCATCGTTATGCATGGTTTTAGGAACCATCCAGTGAGGCACTTCTTTAGATGTGGTGTCTGATAACAAGAAGAAAGTTTTATCTTCAGTTACAGGTACGTTTAAAGGCGCACCTTCTTCCTTCCAGTTCGGGAAAAGTTCGTTGATGGCACGTGGCTCAAGCACAGCACCAGACAAGATATGCGCACCTACTTCAGAGCCTTTTTCAACTACACAAACAGAAAGATCGGGTAAGTTATTTTCAATCGCTAATTGACGGATCTTAATCGCAGCAGATAGACCTGCAGGTCCTGCACCTACGATGACAACGTCAAACTCCATCGATTCACGTTCGATGTGTTCCATGTAGGACTCCTCAATACTTAAAGGTGGCAACCGTCATATTCAGAAATTCGGTGCTGCCGTGAGTGTTTTAATCCATAGGCGCAAATATGCTATTGTGCCTTTTATCGTTTTGGCTAGTATAGTTTTAAACCATGATCTAGCCAATTGGCTGAGTCGTCATATTTTTTCGTCAGCAAGGCATAAACTATGGTAAATCAAAATAATTCCCCATCGGATATGGGAAAAATACCGTTATCTGATGATAAAAACTTAATGAACATTGCACAATACTTAAAAGGTGTACAGCAAAGTCACAAAAGGTCAATTCCACCTTTAGAGCAGTGGCATCCAAAGCATTGCGGCAAAATGGATTTGACGGTTAAAGCCAATGGAGAATGGTGGCACGAAGGTCAATTGATTAAGCGCCAAGCCCTATTAGATCTATTTACCAAAGTCCTATGGAAAGAAGAGGGTAAATTCTACCTGAAAACCCCCGTAGAACAAATTGAAATTGAGGTCGAAGATGAACCTTTATTAGTCAATCAGGTAGATCAAGTTGAAATTTCAGGTGATCAATTTTTACAACTGACCACGACGAATCAAGATGTGATTTTGGTCGATGCTGAACATCCAATTTTTATGCGTGAATATGAGGGGGAATTGCGTCCTTATGTGCATGTGCGTTTTGGAGTTAATGCCCTTATTCAACGTCAGTCTTTTTATCATTTAGTGAACTATGGAACACTCATCGAAAATGATAATGGTGAAACCATTTTAGAGTTAAAAAGTGGTAATTTGCTCTTGCAATTAGGCACTTGAGGTTTAAGCTTTAGGAAGTGAAAATTTCCGACACTTCAGTACAGCCATGACAGCCATGACAGCCATACAACCTCTATTTACCGATCTAGAACCTATGCCTAACGCATCTGCGGATGCTCCAATTGGTATTTTTGATTCGGGAATTGGAGGAATGTCAGTTGCAGCAGAAATTGCCAGATATTTGCCAAACGAACGTATTGTTTATTATGCCGATACTGCCTATGTTCCTTATGGTCCACGTTCCGATGACGAAATTAGGGAACTCACTGCTCGTGCTGTCGATTGGTTATACCGTCAGGGTTGCAAAATTGCGGTTGTAGCATGCAATACTGCTTCAGCATTTAGTCTTGATCATTTACGCGAGCATTATGGTGAACACTTTCCAATTGTTGGGTTAGTTCCAGCATTAAAACCTGCCGTATTGCAAACACGCTCTAAAGTGGTTGCTGTATTGGCGACACCTGCTACTTTTCGAGGACAACTCATTAAAGATGTTGTTGAAAAGTTTGCTGTTCCAGCAGGTGTTAAAGTGATGACTTTAACCAATCTCGAACTTGTTCCTTGTGTGGAAGCAGGGCAGCAAATGGGGGAGGCATGTTTAAATGCATTAAAAGAGGTTTTACAGCCTGCCGCTGAGCAAGGTGCAGATTATTTAGTGCTCGGTTGTACTCATTATCCTTTCTTAAATGAAGCAATTCATCATCTTTTTGATAACCAATTCACACTGGTTGATTCCGGATTAGCAGTAGCCCGACAAACAGCCCGTATTTTAATAAAAAATGCGTTATTATGTGACCAAATAGGTCAGAATGTTGCACGTATTGAATGTTATGTCAGCGGAAATAATGCTGAGGCACTGCAACCTGTTTTACAACATATGATTCCACAAGAGTTAACTTGGACACTGCATAATCTGAACTAGTTTTTTGGCATCGTTTAGAAAGTAGTGTTTTTTAGATTTATTATTTTATTTGGGGCGGTTCATGATCTTGGCTGATATTAAGTCAAGTACAGGTCATGGAGCGAAAGGGTATTGTTATGCTCGATACACGCTATCAGATTTTTATTTCAACGTCTGGCCGCGATATGCAGCCAGAGCGAATGGTTTTGTCTCAAACTTTGGTGGGGATGGGTTTCTTTGCTTGGGGATTAGAGCATCGAACACCTTTAACCACTACACTTGCACGTCGACAGATTGATGAATGTGATTATGTAATCCTACTTTTAGGCAGCCAGTATGGAGAACAAGCGATTTCTGGTGTGAGTTATCTGTCTTTAGAATATGAATATGCGTTAAGTCAGGCGAAACCTATTATTGTGTTCATGCATGAGCAGCCAGAAAATCGTGAAATAGATTTACAAGAAACACATCCACAACTTAAAGATAAATTTCTCGCATTTAGAAAAAAATTATTACACGAAGCAGAGCATATTTTTTACTTTAAAACTCCACGTGAACTGGAGTTGGCTGTCCGTTTAAATATCCCTTTAATGGTTGAGCAACATATGGGACAAGGTTGGGTTCCTGCTCATCAAGCTCAACAGTTACAAGATGAAATTAAGCTATTAAAAAGTAAAATTTTGCAGTTAGAACAGCGAGTAATAGAGCCATCAATACAGTTAAACGAAGTTGCACCGCAAGATATTTTTGCATTTGAATATCAGATTCAAGTATTTCAGGATGGCAACTTTAAAGAGCTTAAGCGTCAACGACAAATGACTTGGTCTCAGTTGTTAAGCGTGCTGGCAAAGCGCTTTGAAACAGCGATGCCAGAAGAGAATTTTGCAGCTTGTCTGAATGAATATTTAAATCAGGCTGGCTTAGAAGATGCTCGTCAGGAATTACCGCGAGCACATGCGGTGGCCTGTGCACAGATTAATCACAAGGCACTGTTTCGAATTAAAAATCAAATGCAATCGCAAGGCTGGATTGTTCCAACCCAGACTGAACAATCATATGGCTTATGGAAACTAACCACTAAAGCTCAAAAGATATTGCTGAGCTATAAATGGAATCATCGGGGCATTCGATTAAAAGCTTAGAGCGATTCAATTTATATATGACAATGAAAACTGTTACATTAGTGTCATAAGATGAACTGAAAGGCATTTAGACATGTCGTTTGAACAAAAACCGAAAGTTACTGTCATTTTAGCGAATTTAGGCACACCAGATGAGGCGACTGTGCCTGCGGTGCGCCGTTTTTTAAAACAGTTTTTATCTGATTCACGCGTGATTGAAATACCGAAACTGATCTGGTGGATAATTTTAAATCTGTTTGTTTTGCCTTTTCGCCCGAAAAGAGTGGCGCATGCGTATGCTTCGGTATGGTCCGCAGATTCGCCAATGCGTGAAATTGTGTTTGAGCAAACCAAACGTGTGCAGGCTTATTTAGAGCGTGAAAATAAACAGTTTGATTTAACTGTTTTACCTGCAATGACTTATGGAAATCCGGGGATTGATGCAGTTTTAGAAAAACTAGCAACTAATCCGCAAGAACATGTCATTTTATTGCCTTTGTTTCCTCAGTATTCCGCAACATCTACAGCGCCGTTATACGACGCGTTTGCCAAATGGATTCCTAAACAGCGGAATTTGCCGGGGCTGACGATTATTAAAGACTATTATCAGCATCCAATGTTTATTCAGGCATTGGCAGAAAGCGTTTTAGCCTACCAAGAGCAGCATGGTACGGCTGAAAAACTATTGATGTCATTTCATGGAATTCCACAGCCATATGCAGACAAAGGTGACCCTTATGCAGACCGTTGTCGCATCACAGCAAAGTTAGTCGCTGAAGCTTTACATTTAAAAGATGATGAATGGGCGATTAGCTTCCAGTCACGTTTTGGGAAACAAGAATGGGTGAAACCTTATACAGACCAGCTATTACAAGATTGGGCGAAGCAAGGTATTAAGTCCGTTCAGGTGTTAAGTCCTGCTTTTTCTGCCGATTGTCTAGAAACGCTTGAAGAATTAGCGATTCAAAATGCTGAACTATTTCAACAAGCAGGCGGTGGAAGCTATGCTTATATTCCAGCTTTAAATAGCGATCAGGCTCATATTGATTTGCTTGCAGGTTTAGTTCAGGCTAATCTTGATGCCCTTACTTATACCTTAGCCCACCGTTAATTGTGTTTTAGCCAGAGGTTTTTATGCTGCAAGTCAAAATTGTTCCCGTTACTGCATTTGCCCAAAATTGTTCCCTTGTTTGGGACAGTGAAACGAAAGAAGCAGTTTTGATTGATGCTGGTGGCGACGCTGCTGTTTTGAAAAAAGAAGTAGAAGCCTTAGGTCTAAAAGTGAAGGCTCTGTGGCTAACTCATGGGCATTTAGACCATGCTGGAGCAGTGGGTGAGCTTGCTAAAGAATGGAGCGTTCCAGTTATTGGTCCACATAAAGAAGATCAGTTCTGGTTAGACATGATTCAGGAAGTATCAGCACGGTATGGCTTCCCAATTCCGCAGCCTGTTAAAGTCGATCAATGGCTTGAAGGTGGCGAAGTGCTAAAACTTGGTGAAGATGAGTTTGAGGTGCGCTTTGCACCGGGGCATACACCAGGACATGTTGTTTTCTATAATAAAAATCATGGCTTACTTTGGACGGGCGATGTTCTATTTAAAGGTTCGATTGGAAGAACAGACTTCCCGCGTGGCAATCATGATCAGTTAATTGAATCGATTAAACGTGAATGTTTTAGTTTGCCAGATGATACTCAGTTTATTTCTGGACATGGCCCGATGAGTACCATTGGCTATGAAAAACAATTTAACCCGTTTGTCGCTGGTAAAGCAGGTTAATCCTCATAATCATCTTCATTTTGACTACCCTTGTTTTGCTGAGGAGCATCTTGGGTAGGCAATTTATATTCATCGTTTGCCCAAGCGCCTAAATCAATTAATTTACAGCGTTCTGAGCAAAACGGACGAAACTCATTACCTTCCCAAACACTTGGTCCACCACAACGTGGGCAGGGAAATGTACGTGGCATATAGCGATATCCTCAAAGTGAAGAGAAATAGATTAGGCAAAAGTCAGGTGAGTTGTTAGACTTATGCCGATTTTTATTTAGTTTGATGTGATTATGCCGATTCGTCAATTTCAAGCACAACGTATGCAAGCGCCTCGTGATTTTACCCCAATTGAAAATACACCGATTTGTGTTGAAATTGGTGCTGGCAAGGGTAAACATGCTTTGCTCTTTAGCGGGCAACAGCCGCAGCATACGTTATATGCAATTGAACGAACCCGTGAAAAATTCTTGGCAATGCAAAAACAGCATGGTTTGGAACCAAGAGATAATTTGGTACCTGTACATGCAGATGCTTTACCTTGGGTTGTACACGCTCTACACCCTGCTCAAGTTGAACATTTCTTTATACTCTATCCAAATCCAGAACCACATAATCCGGCACAGCGTTGGTTGAATATGCCATTTTTTGAGTTCTTAATCTCACGCCTGCAAACAGGTGGAACCATTACATTGGCAAGTAATATTCCTGAATATATTGAAGAAGCAGAACAGCAGTTAATTAATGTGTGGAAGCTGCCTTATCAAAAAGAAAAAATTGCTCAAACCTCTGCACGTACTCATTTCGAAATTAAGTATTTAGAGCGTGGCGAGCTTTGTCAGCAACTCATTATGACTAAGCCTGAAGGCTACAGTACACGTTTTGATGATTTTGCGCCGCTGCAAGGGCAGACTCATGGCGAATAAGCGGGTTGCCATTATTGGGGCAGGCCCAGCAGGTCTTATGGCTGCTGAAGTATTAAGCCAATATGCTTATGACATTGATGTATATGAACAAAAGCCATCTGCTGCGCGTAAGTTTCTTATGGCGGGTAAAACAGGGTTAAATATCTCACACGTTGAACCATTAGCACAGTTTATTGAGCGTTACGACCGTTCAGAATGGTTAAAACCTTGGATTGAAAAGTGGGACGCCGTCTGGATTCAAGACTGGATGAAAAGTCTTGAAATTGAGTCTTATGTGGGTAGCTCTGGTCGTATTTTTCCTGTCGAAATGAAAGCAGCGCCTTTACTGCGTGCTTGGCTAAAACGCTTGGCAGAGCAGCAGGTTAAATTCTTTTATCGTCATCGTTGTATTGATTTGCAAGGTACAACAGTGACTTTGCAAAATCAGAATAATCAAAACACTGAAACTTTTACCCAGCAATATGATGCTGTGGTATTGGCGTGTGGGGCTGTGTCATGGTCACAATTAGGTAGTGATGGTGCATGGCAGCAATGGATTCATCAATCTAATATTGAGCCTTTCCAGCCAAGTAATGTAGGAGTGTTGCATGTTTGGTCTACTTTTATGGAAAGTTGTTTTGGTGAACCCTTAAAACGCGTCCATGCATGGGTCGATCCTAGCCAAATTACACATGGTGATATTGTGATTACTCACTATGGTTTAGAAAGTGGGGTTATTTATAAACTCGGACGTGCCTTACGAGAACAGCAAAAACAAGGACAAAGCTTAAACCTATTTTTAGATTTATTGCCTGATGTAGAGTTGTCACAGTTAGTTAAAAAATTACAGGGTGGTAAGAAACAATCTCTGACTAATATCTGGCGTAAAGCAGGATTAGATACAGCCAAAATTAACTTAATCAGAGAAGTGGTTGATAAAGTGCTATGGAGCCAACCAGACGCTATGGCTCAGCAAATCAAAGCGCTTCAAATCAAGTTGGATGGCTTTAGACCCATTGAAGAAGCGATTAGTTGTGCAGGAGGCATTAAGCAAGAAGCACTGTCCGAAAGTTTAAATCTCAAAGAAATATCAGGGGTGTTTTGCTGCGGTGAAATGCTAGATTGGGATGCACCTACAGGTGGTTATTTGCTTACAGCATGCTTTGCCACAGGGCGAGCCGCGGGAGAGGGTGTGCGTTCATTCTTGGAGCGATAAGTGCTTCATTTGGCGCTATGTTTGATAGGTGAAAAGTGTTATTTTTGAGCGATCAATAATAGGAGTTGCGATCACATGTCTCAAGCATCACCAGTCTATCAGGGAAGTTGTTTATGCCAAGGTATTCGCTATGAAATTAAAGGCGATATCGGAGATATTATTCAGTGCCACTGCCAACGATGCCGAAAAGCCAATGGAACAGCATTTGCCACGAATGCTCCTATTAAAAGTGCAGATTTTAAAATTACCCAAGGCGAAGAATTAGTCAAAAAATTTGCTGTGGAAGGTGTGTATCGTTGGTTCTGTAGTGAATGTGGTTCACCTTTGATTAGCTCGCGTGATGGACAGCCTGAACTCTATCGTTTAAGAATTGGTACTCTTGATACACTATTAGATCAAAAACCGACATTACATCTTTTTGCTGCTTCAAAAGCAGAGTGGGATTGTATTCTGGATGATTTGCCGCAGTTTGCTGAACGTCCATGATTTAAAAAAGTATATTTCAATCATCTTTTAGATGGACTAATATAATCAAAATAGGGAGATGGCATTCTTCCCTTGAAAAACCGCCGTATTGGCTAATGATGCCTACGTTACCCTCATGTATTTATATCGCTGGGTACGTAGGTTATTGCGTACTTTGCTTATTTTTGGAGTATGCGATGTCACATTTACCTTCATGCTTTTTTACTCTTTTAGCGTCTATCTAAAGGGGTGGTCCTATGTATTACTCTCTACTTTCAATTGCTCTAGGTTCCGTTCTAGGGGCGTGGTTACGTTGGTTTTTAGGCTTAAAACTCAATCCGATTTATCCTCAAATTCCACTAGGTACCGTCACTGTTAATTTAGTGGGTGGGTTTATTATTGGTTTTGCGATTGCTTACTTTGCTCATAGCGATTTAAGTCCCAACTATAAACTTTTTGTGATTACTGGTTTCTGTGGTGCTTTAACCACCTTTTCAACATTCTCGATTGAGATTGTCACTTTGTTGCAAAGTGGTAAATTGGGAATGGCGATGTTGGGGATTTCTATTCATTTAATCGGGTCGTTAATTTTTACGTGTTTGGGGTTAGCGACTTATTATTGGGTAGCAGGCAACTGATTATTCAGATGTTTAAGGCACAATATATATGGCACGGCCTCTGTTTTACGTTATTCTCCAGCACTATTTGTATAGGCATACCTTACTTTTGAAAGATCAAAAGTAAGCAAAAATCTTTTGTTTCGCTGATGCTACATCCTTATAGCACAGCGAAACAGCGGCATCCTTGCCGCTTGTCACGATAGTAAATGACTAATTATTATTTAAATTATAAAAAGAAAATTATCTGATTTATTCTTTGATTTGATACGCGTTAAAGTCATCAACAGCCTGACTGAAATCAGAGATATATTGTTTTTGCAAAATATTGGATAAGTGCAAACAGATAACAGGTTCTGTTGATGAAAATGGTTTTGCCTACTTTTCCCAAAAGAAAAGTAGGTCGAGCCGAAGGCTAATCTAGATATAAAATCTAACTGAAAAAACTCTGTTGTGACAATCCTATGATTTGAGGGATTACCTAATAAAGCTTATTATTTTTCAGCTAAAGCCTGACCTTCAAACTTCACACCATCCCAACCATTTTGCATAAACTGACGAATATTTTGATGGTCAGTTCCCTCTGGGGTAGCCAATACAGATGCATAGTGTTCGGCAAATAAACTTAAAGTTTGTGCTTGGTCTAAATCTTGTAATTTGGCAAAAGAGAAAACTTTTGCACTGCCTTGATTTTCAGTAGCAGCATTATGCTGTGCGCCATTTTGAAAAGCTGTTGGAGTATGTTGGTAGCGTGCTTCAATATGAGCTAAAACGTCTGAAAACTTTGCTGTGCCTGCTTGTAATTGGGCAAGTAACTCTTGTGCCATTATCTTAAACTTCCTATCAAATGAGGGTTTAAGCATAGCATCGAATAGAAGCTTTGAAAGCTTGGAGAATACAAAAAATTGATGAGTTGTGGAAAAAATAAGAATAGTTTTTAAATAAGTTGTGGATAAGTTCTCTTTTATACACAACATAAAAAGATCGAAAAAACGGACATAAAAAAAGAAGCCTAAGTGGAGGAGATAGTCTTAGGCTTCCAATGATTTAAGTGTATTGATCAAACCTTAACGTAAGATTAACTCTTACGATTAAAGCGAGCGAAACGTTTATTAAAGGTTGCAACACGGCCTTCGTTACTTGCTTGACGTACTTCACCTGTGTAGAAAGGGTGTGATGCACTTGAAATATCAAGGGTAACATAAGGATAGACTTGACCTTGATATTCTTTAGTTTGTTTCGTCTGGAGAGTACTGCCAATTAAGAAGTACACATCTGCATTGGTATCATGAAATAACACTTGTTGATAAGCAGGATGAATATCTTTACGCATGAGAGATTGTCCTAAATTATTTTTGATTTAGGAAATGTTATAACATAACAATTAAAAAGTCAATGTACACCCTAAAGGTCACACTGACTTAAAATTTAATTAGCTAGATGGTGGGACCAGTTCTTCAAATAAATCACTGAGATTGTCATGTACTTTTAAGTGAATCAGGTTCCAGTAGTGTCCTGAAATTGTTCTATTGACCATCAGCGTATCTGGTGAAGGTTTAAAGACATCCCAATACTTCAAAGATTTTTTCACAAGTAACATGCCATCATGATGTGATGAGTTCTCGGCAAAATCATAAGTGGTATTAAGCGGGCGTAATAACACTTCAATCCATAGCTTATACAGATCACTTGGGAACTTGCCTTTTTCAGCAAGGGAATGTAGTTCGAGTAGCTCTGTTTCAATCAGATCAATATTTTCATGGCGAGCTGCATTCACTAAACGCTTGAAGTGCTGAACGATTTCATTTGAAAGGGTTTTAACACTACCATAGTCATAAATAATTACACTGCCGTCTTGGCGGAAAGCGAAATTTCCAGGGTGAGGGTCACAGTGAAAACGTTTTAAGAAGAACATTTCTTGACCTAAAGCACGTATTAGGCGGTTTCCAATTGTATTTCGAATTTCGAGCGGCCAAGAACTTGCAGTTTCAATGCTGTCACCTTGTTCGAGGCTTAGGGTCAAAATACGTCTTGAAGAGTAATCTTTATAAACAGTTGGAATGATAATTTTGTTATCTAACTGGCTATGGAATGTTTTAAAGACCTCAAGATTTTGAGCTTCAATTTCATAATTGAGTTCTGCTGAAAGGCTATCCTGAATTTCTGCAAAAAGCTGATCTTGCAACTTTTTATCAATTTTAAGTACACCCATTAAGCGAAGGGCTAAACGTACTTGTTTTAAGTCACTTTCACAGGCTTCATCAACACCCGGATATTGCACTTTAACCACGACTTGTTCGCCACTAGGCAGAGTAGCTTTGTGAACTTGCCCAATCGATGCAGCAGCAAAAGGTTCACTATCAAAAGATTTAAAAGCCACATTAAGCGGTTTTCCAAGCTCTCGTTCAATTTGCTGCTGAATCGCGGCAAAAGGCATAGCTGGCGCTTGGCGTTGTAGCTTTGAAATTGCTTTAGCGACCTCGGGCGGGAAAATATCTTTATATTGTGATGCAATTTGCCCGACTTTCATGACGGCACCTTTCATTTCTCCTAAGGTGTCGGCAATTTGCAAACCAATATCCTGAAATAATTTGGTTTTTGAAGCCAGCTTTTGTTCTTCATCTGCGGTCAAGTTTCGAATCGAGTTAGAAACGGTTTTCGTTGCAATGCTCGCGGTCATTCCTGCAAGTTTCATAAAACGTTTGCCTGGTGAACTTGCATTCTTTGCCATATCTTCGATACCTCATTGACTACAACATAATATTGCCTAGTTTTGATCATAGGTGACAAAGCTTAAAAAACCTATACGAAATTGTTTATCTCATGTAAGAAAATTTTCGAAAAACAAAATGTTATTTTTATAGTAAAAAATATGAAAAGCTTGTGAAAATCCATTTCATAAACAAAGCTTTAATATCTATAAAGTCTCTATTTTTTTAGTGCTAATGTGAATGACAGGTTAAATAAATATAGAGATAACAAAAGCGATGACAAGTTTAAATTCGGCCCATGGACGATCTCAAGCGGTTCCTTTATCTGTATTTGAGCAGTCGAAAGATGCACATATTATTCGCTCCGATGAAGAGGCAATTGAGGTTGCAAAACAACTTGCCCAAGAGTTTGCACAAGAGGCATCAGAGCGAGACAGAGAGCGCCGTTTACCCTTAAATGAAATTCAACAGTTCTCACAAAGTGGCTTATGGGCCATTACAGTTCCTAAGCAGTTTGGTGGTGCACAAGTCAAATATCGAACCTTGGCTGAAGTCATAAAAACCATTGCGAGTGTTGATCCATCCCTTGCGCAGCTTCCTCAAAATCATTTGGCTTTTATTGAACATTTACGTCTTGATGCAGGCCCAGAACAACAACAGTTTTTCTTTAATTTAGTGTTGAGAGGTATTCGTTTTGGAAATGCCTTTTCGGAAAAACATAGTAAAACGGTTGCTGACCTCACTACAACATTACGAAAGACTGAGCATGGTTATGAAATTAATGGCAAGAAGTTCTTTGCAACAGGCGCATTACTCGCACATTGGATTCCGATTGTCGCGGTGAATGAACAAGGGCAGCCTTATGCAGCACTAGTCCCTCGGGAAACTTCAGGGGTGAATATTATTAATGACTGGTCTGGTTTTGGGCAACGAACTACAGCCAGTGGCACTGTTGAACTTAATCAGGTTCCAGTACGTGAAGAATACTTAGTTCCGATTTATCAAGCTTTCGAGCGACCAACACCAGCGGGAGCAATTTCACAGTTTATTCAAGCTGCTGTCGATGCAGGTATTGCGCGTGGTGCAATTGAAGAAACAATTCACTATGTCAAAAATCATAGCCGCGCATGGGTCGATTCAGGTCTGGAAAAAGCGAGCGATGATCCATACACGATTGCAAACATTGGCGATTTAAAAATAAAACTGCGTGCAGCAGAAGCCGTATTGGATTTGGCAGGAGATGCGATTGATCAGGCAATTGCCGACACGACTGAAGAACATGTAAACCAAGCCACCTTACTGGTTGCCGAAGCAAAAGTACTCACCACAGAAGTTGCAATTTTAGCTGCCAATAAGCTTTTTGAATTGTCGGGAACGCGCTCCACTTTATCTGAGCTTAATCTGGATCGCCATTGGCGTAATGCACGTACCCACACCTTGCATGATCCGGTGCGCTGGAAATATCACATTGTCGGTAATTATTACCTCAATGGTGTCCATCCGCCTCGTCATGCATGGAGCTAAATTGAAGAGAAAATAAGATTAGGAGAATAAAGATGACGATTACTCAAATTGAATTAGAAGAACTGTCTGTAGGCGCTGATTATGAAAAGGTAGCAAGCAGATTTCGTCCAGTTTTTGAAAAAATTGCTCAAGGTGCAATTCAACGAGAAAAAGAACGAATCTTACCTTTTGAACCGATTCAGTGGTTAAAAGAACTGAAATTAGGTGCGGTACGTGTACCTGTTAAATATGGTGGAGATGGGGTGTCATTACCGCAACTTTTCCAGCTTTTAGCAGAGTTAGCACAAGCAGACTCGAATATTGTGCAAGCTTTGCGTGGACACTTCGCTTTTGTTGAAGACCGTTTAGTTGCCCATAAAGAGCATTCGCAGGAAGTTTGGTTTCAGCGTTTTGTACAAGGTGATTTGGTCGGGAACGCATGGACCGAAGTTGGAAATGTACAGATAGGTGATGTGGTTACACGAGTTACCAAAGATGCTTCGGGCAACTTGGTGGTGAATGGTGAAAAGTACTATTCAACTGGAAGTATCTTTGCAGACTGGATAGACCTATTTGCTTATGATGAAGTGAATGACCGCCATGTAATTGCTGCTATTTATCGCCATGAAACAGGGGTAAGTGTGATTGATGATTGGGATGGTTTTGGTCAAAAGACAACGGGCAGTGGCACCTTAAAAGTACATCAGGTTCATTTGCCAGCTTCACATCTCATTCCATTTGACCAACGTTTTAAATATCAGACTGCTTTTTATCAGGTCGTACACCTAGCAACCTTAACTGGGATTGCACAGGCAGCTGTAGAAACTTTTAGTCAAGAAATACGTGAGCGAAAACGTATTTTTAGCCATGGTAATGGTGATCTGGTTCGTCACGATCCACAAGTTTTACAAGTGGTGGGTAAAGCCTCTGCTCAAGCCTACGCAAGTCAGGCGATTACCTTAAAAACAGCAGAAGCTTTACAAAAGGCTTATGAAAGTCACTTTAGTGAGTTAGAGGTGAAAGAACATCAGTTTAATGTAGATGCTGAGCTTGAGTCCGCACAAGGGCAGGTAGTAATTTCTAACTTGGTACTGGATTTAACCAGCCAATTATTTAATGCTTTAGGCGCATCGGCAAGTAGTCAGGTCAAGCAACTCGACCGCTTCTGGCGTAATGCGCGAACAGTGTCTTCACATAATCCACTTATCTATAAAGAAAAAGTGATTGGAGATTGGGAAGTGAACCGTACTGATTTGCCTTTTGTCTGGCAAATTGGAGCAAGCCCACGGGCAAAATCTGCATAGTGTAAAAGAGCCGATATTTTATCGGCTCTTTTTATTAGGTTTGGCTTAAGCGTTTGGTGTTGATGTACAACCGCGAAAGTAATAAGACACAGGCAATGCTTAAACCAATAATTAAGCCTAGCCACACACCAGCTACGCCCCAATGGGTATAGCGAGCTAAATAGAGACCGATTGGAAAAGCAATCACCCAATATGCCATGAGCGTAATCCACATCGGTGCTTGAGTATCTTGCATACCTCTTAAACAGCCTGCGGCACTTACTTGTAACGCATCCATCAACTGATATGCCATTGCAAACCAGAGTAAATACATCGCAACAGGAGCTACGGTTAAGTCTTGAGTATAAATCGAGATAATTTGTTCACGGCCTAGAGCAATAAAAGTCATGGTTAATATGGCAAAAAATATTGCTGTGCTCAGGCCAATCTTTTGTACCTGATACATTGCAGCCCAGTTCTTTTCACCATAATAAGTACCGACACGGATGGTTAAGGCAATGGCTAGGGAAAGTGGAATCATAAACAGCACAGAGGTGACTGAAATTGCCACTTGGTGTGCAGCAATAAACACTTCACCAAGTGGGCTAAGGACCAATGCACCTGTACTAAAAATACTAATCTCAAAGAACACAGCTAAACCGATTGGTAGACCAAGCTGTAAAATTCTTTTAACCCAAGCCATATTAATTTTATCAAATCGGCCAAAAATAGACGTGTTTCGATAAGCTGAGGCTTTATAAATATAGCCAGCTAAAGTAATCAGCATTAGCCACTGTAAAATGGATGTTGCAAAACCACAGCCCGCGCTACCTAATGCAGGTATTGGTCCTAATCCATGCATAAAAATCATGTTAAGAGGGATCAATACAACTAAAGCTAACATGCTAATAGCCGTGACAGGGCGTGGATGGCCTAATGCTTCTGAATAGCCACGTAGCGCTGCGTACATAGTCACAGCTGGCATACCTAAACCAATTGCATGCAAGAATAGACTTGCTTTAGGTCGTAAGCTCTCTGGTACACCGAACACATGTAAGAAAAAAGGCATAAGCTGCAAAATGAGCATTGCCAGTACACCTAAAATGACGGCAACCCACAATGACTGACGAACAACGACAGGGATCTGCTCTGTATTTCTTGCGCCTTTTGCTTCGGCTACCAAGGGTGTAGTTGCAATCATAATGCCGCTGAACAGGAGCATGATTGGAACCCATAAACCGACCCCTACAGCAATTGCTGCTAAATCGGTTGCGGATAAATGCCCAGCCATAATAGTGTCAATTAATCCAAAGCCTGCTTGAGCAAACTGGGTAATTAAAATCGGTAGCATTAAGTGGAAGAGTTGTTTTAGTTCAGACCGAAAAGATGTGACATTCGACACAAAAGGTACTCTTTATAAATATAAAAATGAAGCTACCGTTGCAAAGTGAGTAGCACACCGACAAAGATGATGACTCCACCAAGAAACCGTTGCCATGTAACAGGTGTCTTTTCTGTGCCCAACCAACCAAAATGGTCAAGCAACATTGAAATGAGCAATTGCCCAAAAATGACTAAACCTGAAAAGGTTAAAAAACCAAGTTTAGGTGCAGTATAAATGCTCATGCTAATTGCATAAACCCCAAGAAATCCCCCAGTCCATAGAATCCATGGAATATTTGATATTTCACTTAAAGTTGGCTTCTCGGCACTTTGAAAGAAAACCATGATTGCTAAAACAATAGTTCCTACTAAAAAGGATAAGAGGGCTGCTTGTAAAGGGGTGTGCAACTGTTCTCTGAGTTGGGTATTGATGGCAGTTTGAAAAGCCATGGCAATGCCGATTCCCAGAGCTAAGGGCAAAAATAGGAAAAATTGGCTAGAGAATTTCATCATTTTTATCAGTATTTAAGTATGTTTAAAAACAGTCTAAAGCAATTAAGGTATGTTTTCATAAGCCCATTGATGCAGTCATGTTAAAATAGAAATATTGTGTAAATTGGACCTGTTCCTTGGCTGTATTAAACCCTGCTTCTATCCCTTTATCTTTATATATCCATATGCCTTGGTGTGTGCGTAAATGTCCATATTGTGACTTTAACTCGCATGCCGTACCAGACGGAGCACTTTCTTCAGAACTCGAGCAAACCTATTTAAAAGCGTTGGTAGCCGACTTTGAAACTCAACTAGAGATGGCACAGGGGCGTTCGATTCACAGTGTATTCATTGGGGGAGGAACGCCTTCCCTGATTTCAGCACAGGGTTATGTGTGGCTATTTGCAGAGCTTAAGTCATTGCTTAAGTTTGAAGATGGCTGTGAAATTACCTTAGAGGCAAATCCAGGAACGGTAGAGCATGACCCGTTTGCAGGATATTTAGAGGCAGGCATTAACCGTTTGTCTATTGGAGTCCAGAGCTTTGATACCAATCATTTGCAAAAGCTTGGACGTATTCATTCTGCAAATAATGCAATTGAAGCGATTCAACAAGCAAAACAGGCTGGCTTTAAGCGAGTGAATGTAGACTTAATGCATGGTTTACCTGAGCAAACGCTAGAACAGGCGCTTTACGATCTACAGTTAGCTGTAGAAAGTGGCGCAACACATATTAGTTGGTATCAACTCACTATTGAACCTAATACCGTTTTCTTTCGTACCCAACCTGTTCTACCGCAGGATGAAATGCTAGAAGACATTCAAGAGCAGGGTGAGGCATATCTTAAGGCAAATGGTTTTATAAACTATGAAGTTTCGGCATGGCGTAAAGAGCTGCCTTCAACACACAACTTAAATTATTGGGAATTTGGTGATTATCTTGCGATTGGTGCGGGTGCACATGGCAAAGTTACACGACCAGATGGAGTGTATCGTTTCCAAAAAACTCGTTTGCCGAAAGACTATTTAGCCAAGGTTCCAGCTGAACATTTGCAAATGAAAAAGATTGAGGCAGAAGAGTTGCCATTCGAGTTTATGATGAATGCTTTGCGTTTAAATGATGGTGTCAAAGCTGAGTTATATGAACAGCGTACAGGTTTAAGCTTGGATGACCTAAATGAGGTACTCACATCTCTACGAGCTAGAAAACTACTGGTAGATGATGTTTCCCGTTTAGCTTGTACTGAGCAAGGCCATATTTTCTTAAACTCAGTGCTTGAAGAGTTTTTATAATTAAGCAAAGCAAAAGCCGCATCATCAGATGCGGCTTTTTTTGATTTTAGCGAGTGGTATAACCACCATTTGCAAAAATAGTTTGACCCGTAATCCACCAACCATCGGTCACCAAAAAGCGTACTAATGGCTCAATATCTTCAATTTTGGTGAGCCCACCTAAAGCTGAAGCCGATTTATGATAAGCGACTGCTTCGGCAGATTCCTGACCATAAAAGAAAGGTGTATCCATAGGCCCCGGTGCAACAGCAGTCACAGAAATCTGACGATCTCCAAATTCTTTTGATGCAGCGCGGGTGTAATGCTCAACAGGGGCTTTTAAGCCTTCATAGGTTGAGTACAGCCCAGTGTAAGCTGCAAGAAGCGAAGTCACGATTGAACAGATCTTGCCGCCGTCATTTAAATGCCGACCAGCGGATTGAATAAAGAAATAGGCAATTTTTGAGTTGATATCGCTCATACTATCAAACTCTTGTTCTGTGGTTTCCAAGAAGGATTTTTTCAAAACCTTACCAACCGTATTAATAGCAATATCAATTCCACCAAAATGCTGTTTGGTGTCTAAGAAGAGCTTTTCGATATTATCAATATGCGTTAAGTCTGCCTGAATTAAAACGGCATCTACGCCTAAAGCTGTTACATCTGCGAGCGTCTGCTCAGCATCTGCCTGAGTTTCCGAACTATTGTAGTGAATTGCGATTTTTGCACCTTGTTCTGCAAATTTACGGCTAATGAGTCCACCTAAGTTTTTTGCACCGCCTGTAATCAGTACAACTTTATCTTTAAGAGTATGAGTTGCCATGATGATTGTTCCTATGATGACTTGTTCTAATGTATTTTTAGTCTAGATTGGCGGTAATTTTTGATCAATTATGCTAGTTTGGTTTAACTATTCAGAAAATACGAACAATTAAATGGATCGGTTGCAGCAGTTTTTTATTTTTACAGAAGTTGCTAAACGACAAAGCTTTAGTGAAGTGGCAAATCAGCTCGATTTACCCCGCTCGACAGTGACCAGTGCAATTCAACAACTTGAAACTCACTATGGTGTTCGGCTATTTCATCGCACCACTCGTAAAGTAAGTCTTACGCAAGATGGGCAAAGGATATTGCCCGAATGTCAAAATCTATTATTTGATTATGAGCAGCTCGAACAGCTAATACAGACACAAAAGCAGCATTATCGTGGCACGCTAAAAATTTCAATGCCCAGCCGAATCGTACATCAAGTGATTATTCCAGAACTTCCAGATTTTTATAGCCGCTATCCAGACATTCATTTACAACTAAATAGCTCTGATGACATCACTGACTTGATCGAGAAAGGGATTGATTGTGTTGTTCGGGTAGGGCAGCTAGACAATAGTAGTTTGATCGCGAAGTTCGTTGGTAACTTGATTATGGTGAACTGTGCAAGTCCCCATTATTTAGAACAATACGGTATTCCTGAACAATTAGAAGATCTATCTCAGCACAAACTCGTTAACTATGCCGGACCCGTAGGGGAAAAACAGGGGGTATTTTTATATCAAGATGGAACAGTGATGATGGACAGTGCTTTAAGTGTAAATAATACAGAAGCCTATATTGCAGCAGCTTGTGCAGGTTTGGGAATTATTCAACTACCTTACTATGATGTTCAGGATAAAATTGAGCAAGGAACTCTGGTTGAAGTGCTAAGTGCATGTACTGTTCAATCTTTGCCACTTAATATTTTATATCCGAACCGAAGTTATATTCCTAAACGGTTAGAAATTTTTATGGAATGGATTAAAGATGTTCTATATAAGAGATGCATCGTCATCTTTTAGTCATGAAACTAAAATACGATAACAATAAAAAAGCCTCTCGAACTGAGAGGCTTTTTAGAATTTGGTGGGTCGTCCGCGATTCGAACGCGGGACCAACGGATTAAAAGTCCGCTGCTCTACCAGCTGAGCTAACGACCCAAATAGGTCAAAACAGATAAGTGGTGGGTCGTCCGCGACTCGAACGCGGGACCAACGGATTAAAAGTCCGCTGCTCTACCAACTGAGCTAACGACCCGTATCGTTTTGATGTCGCGTATTTTAGCAAGTTATTCAACTAACACAAGAGGTAAATCAAAAACATTTGCATGATTGCCTATAAAAAGCACGATTTCCTCTTGTTTAGCTAAAAAATGAACTAAAAACGGTATTTATATGCCTGAATGTTGTCAAAAATTTCAGTTGTGACATCACAATAACTGCTCGCACCAGGTAATAAAGCGAGTAAACGTTCAGAAGTTTTGCCTGGATTAAACGAATCTTCCTTCAATTTATTCTTTTGATATTTAAAAGTACCTGTTGTTTCAACTTTAGCTTGCACACGTAAAAATACGGGTACTGCGTAAGCCGGTAGGCATTTTTTAAATATCGTCACCATTTCTGTTAAATCAGACTCATTTAACTCGGCCCCATCAGCAAGTGTGATTGCTGCCATACCAGCACGACCATTGGTATTTGGAATTTCTACACCATAGACCACTGCTTCAGCGATCTTGTCGTATTCACAAACCATGTTCTCAACTTCAGTCGTAGATACATTTTCGCCTTTCCAGCGGAAAGTATCTCCTAAACGATCAACAAACTGGGCATGACGGAAACCAATATTACGAACAAGGTCACCTGTGTTGAAATATGAATCACCTTTTTTAAAGACATCTTTCATAATCACAGATTTATTCTTTTCTGGGTCTGTATAGCCGTCAAAAGGCGAGCGACTGGTAATTTTACCAACCAGCAAACCGATTTCACCTGCTTTAACTTTTTTACACCAACCATTTTTATCGCGTACAGGTTCGTTTTTCTCTTTATCAAACTGAATGACCGCGTATGGCATAGGAGAGAAGCCGACTGTGTTGTCAAAGTTAAAAATATTACTAAACCCGACATTGCCCTCACTTGATGCATAAAGCTCAAGAACTTCTTGGACACCAAAACGTTGTTTGAACTTATCCCAGATATTTGGACGCATGCCATTACCGATCATTTTGGTTACGCGGTGAGCACGGTCAATTTCTGTAGTAGGAGCATCCATTAAGTAGCGGCAAAGCTCTCCTACATATCCAATTGCCGAGGCATTAAATTTCTGAACATCTTTCCAGAACGCGCTGGTTGAATATTTACGTCGAATTGCAAGGGTAGAACTTCCCGCAATCACCCCGCACCAGCAAACTACGACACCCGTTGCATGGTAAAGCGGTAAGGTTACATACATCACATCATCTGGACCAAGGTTTAAAATGTGACCATAAGTGCCATATGCGAGCGTCCAACGACTGTGCTTGAAAATAACAGCCTTTGGTAAGCCTGTTGTGCCCGAGGTATAAATATAAAACAGGCCATCATTCCCATGAACAGACTGGGTAGTTGAAGGGTTAAATTTTGGAAATTGATCAATTTCTATTGCAAGATTGGCATAACCTTGAGGTGCTGTTCCTGCATCTTGACGTGTAGCCTGATCTGCAAACCAATGGAAACGGTCTTTAGGAACATTTAGGTCCTGACGAATTTCATCAATTACTGCGCGAACTTCTTCACCTGCAATGACGGCAATTGGTTTGACAAGATTGATACTATGAGCGAGGACTTTACCGACTTGAGAGGTATTAACAAGCGCAATAGTTACCCCAATTTTAGCTAAGCCTACAATCGTGGCAATAAGTTCAGAACGGTTCTCAACCATTACGGCAATCACGTCACCTTTACGTGCGCCGAGAGAGAGATAGTAATGAGAAATCTGGTTAGCCCATTCGTTTAAAGCTTCATATGAGTAACTTTGATCTTCAAATAATAATGCAATACCTTGCGGATTTCGCTTAACAGCTTTTTCAAAAGCTACACCTAATCCCGTTGGTGTATTTGCTGTTCTTAAGTAAGCCTGTTTAAGACCATTCAGGATATGGGGTACTTTGGGGATGAAGCTAGGAAGTCTTGTTGCAACATCACCAAGCGTAATGATATCGGTCTGTGTTGTCTGGCTCATATCAATCCTATTTATTTTTCGATCAATCCAAAAAAGGTTGCGTTGGCAAAAGTACAGTATTTTTCATGGTTCACCATGCTTTTAAAACTTTTCTTCTAGTGCAATCAACCTAATTGGTTAAAAATAACAAAAAAAACCTAGTCATCGAAATGACTAGGTTTGTTTAAATTAGCTGCAATTGAGCAAATGATTTACTCAGCTACAGGATTTGCTTTCTTTGGTGGACGACCACGAGGACGACGAGGAGGGCGATTTGGTTTGTCCAGATCTGCCTTAGAATCTTCTGATTCAACCTCTGCATTAGCTTCTACGGGTGCTACAGCTTGTTCAGTGGCTGCTTTAGCTTTTGCTCTCGGTTGTTTGACAGCCGGAGCTTCAACCACCGTTGTCGCTGGTGCTTCTTCTGCGTTTGTTTCACTTTGCGCTACTTCAGTCACCTGATCAAGCTCAAGCGGTTGTTGTTTTGACTCAACAGGTGCTTGCGTTTCAGCAACAGGAGCAACAACAGTTTCTTCAACAACCGGAGCTACAGGAGCAGCTTCTTCTGGTGCAGAGTGTTGTTGTTTAACTTGCTCAAAAGCTTGTTCAGCAGCAAGTTTTGCTAAACGACGGCGTTCACGTGGATCATTAGCAACACGTGGTGTCGACTCTTTTTGTGGCGTCAATGCGAGTACAGGCGCAGGCTCTGCTTCTTGTGACGGTTTGTTGCTTGGAAGCTCTGCATCACGAGTAACAGGCTTCTTGTCTTCAGCATCAGACGAGACTTCTGTTACTAGAGTACTTGCGTACTGTTCTGCAAATTTTAGCAATGCACGATTAAACGTTGGAACTAAACCAAACTGTTCAATCAATACTGTGCAGTCTTCACCATAAACATGACGAATCAAGCTACCAATTGTGTATTGCGCCAAAGTTGGAATTTGCGATGGGGCAATAGACGGTACCGCAGCTTTAGCACGTTTTGCGTTGCGTTGTTCACGGCGACGCATACGAGGATCATTACTCGCACGTTGAATTTGCGGTTGATTTTTGTTGTGTGCTGGAGGAGGAGTAATTTCTTCTGCTTCAGCAGTTACTGCCTCTTCTACAACAGCAACAGGTGCTGGAGCTGGCTCTTGAACGACTTCAACAACAGGTGCTGTTTCAGTACGTTTAACAGGCTGCTCAGGAGTTAAAGCGATAATTTCGCTTTGTGCCTGATCAACATTGATCACTAAGGCTGTATTCATGACTTCATGCTTTGGAGCATCAATCAAATCAACCTTAATTTGTTTCTCATCAACAACTACTGGTGCCGGCGCATTTTGATTTTCATTTAATACGCTTGGATCGCGGTGGCGATTTGGACGGTTCGGACGTTGTTGATTATTACGGTCACGACGCGGCACGGCATTTTCAGTTTGTTGTCCATCATTTTGATGTTGTGGATGTGGCTGATCAGAGTGCGGACGTTTTTGTTGACGTTTTAACTCACGTTGTTCTTGACGTGATAACTGTACAACTTCTTCATGAACCTGTTGTGGTTGTTGCTGCTGTTGTTGAGGCTCTTGAGTATGGTGATGTTGCTCACGTTGCTCTTTGTGCTTACGTTTTTTGTTGTTTGGACGTTGTTGTACTTTCTCGTCTTTTTCAACATTCTCACGAACTTCCTGTTTAGCAGGAGATTGCGAAATATAAGCATTGTTAGATGGCGCCGAAACAACTTCAGCGACTGCTGGTACTACGACTTGCCCAAACTGGCCACGGCTGACAGCGCCAGTATTCACCATTTGTTCAATTGACGCAGCAGCGTTCTGTGCCGAACGAGATTGGTCAACAGTTTTAGCTTGTTTTTGAACAAAAAGGTTCTCTAACCATGCACAAGGGCTCGCTGCTTTTTGAGTGCTTGGTTGAGCAGCAGAAGGTTGAGCTGGTTGATTTACTTTCTTTTGACCGGCTGTGTTGTTTGCAGCAGGAGCTGCATGAGTATGGCCATGATCGGCTTCTTCTAAATGCCATTCAGAAGATTCATAACCTAACTCTTTCTCGCTTGAACGAGTTGCTTCAGTACGCTCATAGCTAGATGGTGCAAATCCATCTGGATTGTACTGAATTTCATAGTGAGGTGTTTCTAAGTGCGGGTGAGGTAAAATAGTCACACGAACACTCGAAGTTTGTTCTAAATAAACAAGGCTATGGCGTTTTTCATTGAGTAAGAACGCTGCAATTTCAACAGGAACTTCTACTTGTACTTCACCATGACGTTCACGAAGTGCAATTTCTTCTACTTTACGCATAATTGAAAGCGAAAGTGAGCGTAAGTCACGGACCATACCTGTGCCATGACAGCGTGGGCAAACATATCCAGTTGCTTCTTCAAGTGATGGACGTAAGCGTTGACGGCTCATTTCCATTAAGCCAAAACGAGATAATTGGCCAAACTGGATACGTGCACGGTCGCTTTGTGTTGCTTCACGAAGTTTTGCTTCAACCATGCGTTGGTTGCGTTCTTTAGTCATGTCAATAAAGTCGATCACAACTAAACCGCCAATGTCACGAAGACGAAGTTGGCGAGCAATTTCTTCTGCTGCTTCTAGGTTTGTATTAAGTGCAGTTTCTTCAACGTCATGTCCACGAGTCGATTTCGCAGAGTTAATGTCGATTGAAACTAAAGCTTCAGTCTGGTCAATTACAATTGAACCACCAGAAGGAAGTTTTACTTCACGCTCGTAAGCAGTTTGAATTTGGCTTTCAATACCAAAATGAGCAAACAATGGCTCGTTTAAAGTATAAGTTTTAAGTTTGTCTAATTGACGAGGCATTACTGCTTTAACAAAGTTATAAGCTTCGTTATAGGCTTGTTCGCTATCAATTAAAATTTCTGCAACGTCATCACGTAAGTAATCGCGGATAGCACGAGTTACTACACCAGCTTCTTGGTGAACAAGCATTGGAGACGGACCAGAACTTGCTGTGCCTTGGATTTGTGCCCAAAGGTCAAGCAAATGCTGTAAATCTAACTGTAATTCTTCTTGGGTGCGGCCAATACCTGCGGTACGCACAATAACACTCATACCGCGAGGTAAATTTAAAGAAGCTAAAATTTCTTTTAATTCTTCACGTACAGAACCTGAAATTTGACGGCTAATACCACCGCCTTTCGGGTTGTTTGGCATAAGAACCAAATAACGTCCTGCAAGTGAAATGAATGTAGAAAGGGCTGCGCCTTTGTTACCACGTTCTTCTTTTTCAACCTGAACAAGTAATTCAGTACCTTCAGTGATGAGTTCACGAATGTTTGAAGTTTGTCGCGGGTCTGCTTGGAAATAGCTGTTCGCAATTTCACGCATAGACAAGAAGCCTTGACGGCCTGCGCCATATTCAACAAACACAGCTTCTAAAGAAGGTTCTACGCGGGTTACATGGCCTTTATAGATATTGGATTTTTTCTGTTCTCGGGTACGATTTTCTAAATCAAAATCGTAAAGACGATTACCAGTGATAAGTGCAACGCGGACTTCTTCTGCGTGAGTTGCATTAATCAACATACGTTTCATGGGTGTGACACCTAATAGTGACCCACACAAACATATCGCACAAACTTAAAGGTTCTGAACGAACATCGAACATGACGGATCATTTCCCAGATCTCAAAATATTTGTGGTCTGAGTCATCTGTTACCGGCTACATTTAGCCTGAACTTCGATTCTCGTCTGTGATGTAGGCAATACTGCTTCAACCTTTAAATCGGACTTCCTTAGTGCTTCACTGGCGGGTGAGCGGTACATTGGTTAATGACTTTCACTGTCATTGTGCGCGAAGTGACTTCTTTTTAGAAGTTTGATACGGAATGTTCATCGTATCGGTGCTTTCGGCAGTTCCAATGCATCAACGCTTTAGCCTGAAGGCAACATTAAGGAGCGATTTGTCTGATGTGTATCAGTTTACGTTCCATAACCAACTAGAGTTGGTAACATATTTTTTTGAACAAACTGAATTAAACGCAACAGTTTGTCATTTTGCCGATATAATAAGCCTTCGGCGTCGGCATAATTCTTTAGGACCTATCCGAGCTGATGGTGAAAGCATCATTTTGATTGAGGTTTCAATCAGGGAAATTCCCTATTAGATGTTCACTTACGGCGGTATCCGTGCGCTGACTATATCAAACCTTGCAGCATCTGCCTATGGGCTAAGCTTAGATTTCTTGTGAAAAAACTAAGCTAAACGGTCATTTATTAATCAAATTTAGCAAAATTTCAGGTTTAAATATTAGTATGAATTCTACACAGCAATGGCAAAGTGTCACTTGGTTTGAGGTGGATGAACATCAAGCAGGACAGCGAATTGATAATTTCCTGTTCTCGCGTTTAAAAGGTGTACCTAAAAGTCGTATTTATCGTTTGATTCGTGAAAGTCAGGTTCGAGTAAATAAAAAACGTGTTAAAGCTGAGACTAAACTTGAGATTGGTGATCAGATTCGTGTTGCTCCCATTCGTTATGAACAAAAAGATGAAACAACCGCTCCTGTTAGTGACAATGTAGCACAAAGCTTGTTAAGCCGTATTGTCTATGAAGATGAAGGTCTATTAGTTGTTAATAAGCCTTCAGGTATTGCTGTCCATGGTGGCAGTGGTGTGGCATATGGTTTGATTGAGGCATTACGCGCAGCGACCGGCAAAAAATATTTAGAACTTATTCATCGTATTGACCGTGATACTTCAGGTCTGGTCATGATTAGTAAAAAACGTAGCACTTTAAAACTACTACAAGATATGTTGCGTGAGCACAAAATTCGTAAGACCTATGCTGCGATTGTTAAAGGTCAAGTGAGCCTAGATAAACAACTGATTGATGCGCCTTTATTGCGATATGAGCTGGCAAATGGCGAGCGTCGTGTACGTGTGACTAAAGATGGCAAACCAAGTAAAACTGAATGGGTTGTAGCAGAGCGCTTTAAAAATGCAACATTAATCCATGCGTCACCTTTGTCAGGTCGTACTCATCAGATCCGTGTGCATGGTTTAAGCATTGGACACCCGTTGATTGGTGATGATAAATATGGACACACGACTGCGTACACTGGGCCTGAAGCCCGTCGTCTATGCTTACATGCGATGCGTTTAGATATTCCGGGTTATCCACCGATTGAAGCACCGTTACCAGAAGATATGACCCAGTTATTAAAGGCTTTGAGAGTGGCAAAATGAGTCTAAAAACCGAATTAGTTATTTTTGATTGGGATGGGACTTTATATAATTCTGTTGGACAGATTGTTGCTAGCTTGCAGCATGCGGCAGAGCAGCATGAATTACCTTTAACCGATGAAGCCGCAAAAAGTATTATTGGTTTAGGCTTGCCTGAAGTCATGCAAACCTTATTCCCAGAAGCACCTGAGTTGCATGATTCAATTTTAAAAGCGTATGGCGATCACTATATTGCGAACTCTACAAATGATGCATGGTTCGATGGTGTTGCTGAGCTCTTACATGATTTAAAAGCTCAAGGTTTAAAACTTGCAGTCGCAACGGGTAAAAACCGTCGTGGGTTAGATCGTGTAATCGCAAAAACACAAAGTACTCATCTTTTTGATGTGACTCGAGCAGCCAATGAAACCCGATCAAAACCAGATCCACTTATGTTGCAAGAAATCTTAACAGTCACTGGGGTGAGTGTTGAACGTGCGGTCATGATTGGTGATAGTAGCTATGACCTTGAGATGGCCCAGCGTTTAAACATGCCACGAATTGGTGTTGGTTATGGAGTTCATTCGATTGAAGTGCTGCAACAATTCCAGCCTTTAACGATTGCCAAGGATGTTCAGGAACTTCATAACTTTTTAAAAGGTTATGCTCAGTTACCTACAATAGATGTGGCTTAATTTAGAATAATACAAAAAGGGGGAATTGATTCCCCCTGAACTAAAGTTAAATAAAACAATAAGAAGAGAGATATGAGTCGTTCTATTCGCCTATTAAATCTTTTACAACAACTCCGTGAAGCCCGTTACCCAGTCACTGCGCAAGTTCTCGCTGAGCGTATGGGAATTAGTGTGCGAAGTATCTATCGGGATATAGATAGCTTACGTGAGCAGGGTGTAGAAATTGAGGCATCGGCAGGTATAGGTTTTCAGCTTAAAGAAGATATTGTATTACCACCAATGACGCTCAATGAAAACGAAGTCGAAGCTATTTTTTTGGCATTGTATTGGTTGAAGAGTGTGCCAGATCAATCATTACAATCGGCATCTACATCAGTATTAGCCAAATTGAATTCTGTTTTACCTGAACATCGGCAATATTTATTACAGCAAACGACCTTAAGAGCGTTTAATACATGGCTGCCTGTAGATGAAAATCGAGTTGAACAGGTGCGTTTAGCTATTCGGCAGCAAGTCAAAATTTCGATGCATTATCATGATGAGCAGCAACGAAGTAGTGTTCGAACCTTGTGGCCTTTTGCCTTGGGATATTTTAATGACAAAATTGTATTGGCTGCATGGTGTGAACTCAGGCAGGATTTTCGACATTTTCGACTCGATCGTATTCAACAGCTGAGTTTAAGCCAAGAATTATACCCATCATTTAAGCAACAACTATTTCAGCAGTGGTGGGCACAAGAATCGCAGACTACTGACAAAAACTGACAAAGAGGTTTTGTAGACTAGGACCCACGATAAACAAGGAGCCATAAAAATGAGCCTTAAACTTTATACTAACAAAGAGTCGCGTGGTGTTGTGATCGACTGGCTTTTAGCCGAATTAGGTGTTGAGTGTGAACGTATTGAAGTTGCATACAAGACCGAAATGAAATCACCGGAATATTTAAAAATTAACCCTTTTGGAAAAGTGCCCGTATTGGTGGATGGCGATGTCGTGATTTATGAGCTAGGCGCGATCTGTGCTTATCTGGCTGATAAATTTTTCGACAAGGGGCTGGCTCCGGCATTAGATGATCCTAAACGTGGTTTGTACTATCGCTGGTTATTTGTGATGGCAGGTCCATGGGAAGCTGCAGGTGTTGATAAAGCCCTTGGAATAGAGGTATCTCCTGAGCAAAAAATGTTTGTTAGCTATGGTGATTATAACGATGCTTACCAAGCTTTAGTGCAAGGCTTGAGTGAAGCAAATCCGTATGTGTGTGGCGAACAATTTACCGCAGCAGATGTAAGTGTTGGAGCAATGCTTTTATGGCAATTGAAAATGGGTGCGATTGAATCACATCCAGCCATTACACGTTATGTTGAAGTAATTAAGCAGCGTGAAAGTTTGCAAGCGTTAGGTGCGGTTTTCTCCAGCTAAGCTTTTAAGTAAAAAGTCATCCAAACGGATGACTTTTTGTTTTTATAAATAAGAAGTTAGTTGGTAAGAAAGCCAGCAGCAACGTTAATACAAATTGCTAAAATTGTGGTGTTAAAACCAAATGACAACACGGCGTGAAATAAATTTAAAAGCCGCATATGTTTGGTGGTAATCGAAACATCGGCAGTTTGAGCAGAGGTACCAATAATATAACTAAAGTATAAAAAGTCGGGATAAGTTGGATGTTCTGTTCCGGGGAAATCTAAACCGCCATTTTCTTCATTTCTAGACAAAGCCATATAGAAATCATGTGCGTAATGTAGGGCAAAAACGCTATGCATAAATAGCCATGCAGAAACAATTGTTAATAAAGCTAAAGCTACATGCCCTAGCTTTGCAGAACTCTCAGAAGGAAGCTGTGAGAGTTGGATTAGAATAGCCACTAAACACATGGCTAAGGCCAATAAAACAATCAGCATAATGACCCATTTGCTTTCATCTTGTTTTTTGGCTTGCTGTTGCATTTTTGAATGATCGCAACTTTTCATAAGTTGCAAAATATATAATAGATATACGCTAACAGAAGCATTCCAGCTGACTAATAAAATCGTTGACCATTGCCATGAAGTTAACCACGTCAGAATCATTGCTGTGATAAATCCAATGAATAAAGCAATAAAGAAGTGAGGGCGGTTTCGTACACTACGTCCAAGATGTTGAAATACTGCAACCATTTTCCTAATCTCCTTTTACTACATGGTAAATATATTATTTTTTATTAAATGGTGAAAATAATATCAAGTTTTATATAGATTTTATTCCAAGATTTTCAATTGTATTTAAGAGATATTTACTTTACCGAGTAGATAAAATAGAACAAAAGCAGGGGCTAAAATGTTTATAAAAAGTATAAAATAAATAAAAATAATATTTACTCATACTTTTTATAAAGGTGTTCTTATTAATCATCTACTTAAAAATAAAATATAGCTTTTCTGATTAGGTGTGAGTTAAGTTTTTATCTAGATGAAATACTTTAGTGAGTTGATCAATGAACTTTTGGACGCCTAAAGACTGTGAGTTTTTACGGTAATTTACGAATAAATCCAGTGTTGGTAGCTCAATATCGAGTGGGCGGACTACCGTATTTTTGATTCCTAAAGGTGCCACGTAGGCAGGTAAAATAGTACAACCTAATCCAGAACCAAGAGAGTTAATATTAAACAACATGCTATCTGCTTTTTGAACAATATTGAGGTTAATATTGTGAGTTTTGGCAAAGTCTAGAATAGTGTTATGTAGTGTTTGTGACTGCTCGGCAGCAGGAATAATAAAATCAACGCCTTGTAAGGCATGGACAGGAATTCGGTCATATTGAGTAAGTGGGTGATTTTTAGGAAGTAAAAAAATCAGGGGTTCAGTCAAAACAAATTGGCTTTGGATATCATCACTATCTGTATTTTCTCGGGTAAAGGTAATGTCCAACTCACCTTTTTTTAAGGCTTTAAGTTGTTCAGTATTGTTTAGGTTAGATAATTCAATGGTGAGATCGGGGTGTTGTAATCGCAGATTAGGGAGAACATAAGGGAAAATTTTCATTTCTGCAATGGGGACAAAACCGATACGCAACAGTTGCTGTTTAGCCTTAGAAACTTGTCTTGCCATGGCAACTGCTTTTTCAGCCTGAGCAAGGGTTAGGCGAGCATGTTCTAAAAATACTACGCCTTCTTCGGTTAATTCAACTTTACGTTTAGTTCGATTTAAAAGTCGTACACCAACATCTTCTTCTAAATCTTTAATCTGTTGGCTAAGGGAGGGTTGTGCGGTAAAAAGTTTAAGAGCGGCTTTACTAAAATTTAATTCTTCAGCAACGGTAATGAAATATCGGAGGTGGCGTAGTTCCATAAGACTAATCCAAAAAATGTCTTACTATGATTTATGTGAAGTATAAAGCATAAAGGGATATAGCGTGAAGATACTTTAGGTATTTATAAAATAAATGGAATTTAAATTTTCATTAAGGATTTAATATGGGAAGCTGGGTTTTAATAATTCATAAAATATATTAATTGTTAGATGTTAAATGCATTATCTTTACTTAATCAAAGAAATATTTAAATGTTTTAAATATTAATATGATTGATTCTCATATTATGCAAAAGTGGGGAGTAATAAAATAAATTTATAAATGTACTTTTCTCAGAACTATTAATTTGGAATTGTTACTAAATGTTTTTTCTTTATATGTTGAAGACTCTTTAGGCTGAAAAATTAGGACTAGGGTAGTGGAGCACCGTAGTTCTATGGCTACTTTCGACAGCTTACTTATTGTTATGTTATACAAGTGCTCTTAATAAGAATGGTAATTACCGACGCATAAACTCAACACATCTATGCATTTTTTATGGCAAGCTAATTCAACTTATGTTGGTTGTGACTACAATAAAAGGGATATTTATATGATAAATAAGTGTAAGTGCCATAGCTTAATTTGTTTTAATTGTTAAGATAGAAACCTGAACACATCCATTCTGCCGATGCTAAAGCATAGAAAAGCCCATGAAAGACAAGCCGACATTAACATATCAATTGCCGACTCAGTCCTGTTGGACGCATACATGGATAAAACCTCCTTTTTATCATCCAGAGTCAGGGCGTGAATCAGATACACGTTTTTATAACCAGCAACCTAAATTACCGGCTAGAGGCTCAAAAGAGCTATTACGTTGGTTAGCCACTCGTGAGTCTTATACATGGAATGTTGATATTCAAAGTGAATATGAAACCCGTATAAATACAGCTGTGGCTTTACCTCAAAATCGACCCCATGCAGATTTGGATGATTGGCAAGTTTGGTTTGTTGGGCATGCTACAGTTTTAATTCAGATCGGACCTTATAACTTTATTACTGATCCAGTATGGTGTGATTACGCAAGCCCTTTACATGGGCGTGGACCACGCCGTGTATGCCCTGCGGGTTTTGCGTTAGAGCAATTACCGACTATTCATGGTGTTTTACTCAGCCATAATCACTATGACCATATGGATTTGGCTACACTCGATTGGTTGCATAAAAAATTTGCAATGCCGATTTATACGGGTTTGGGAAATGGTTTTTATCTACCAAAAGAATTTCATGTGATTGAGATGGATTGGTGGCAAGAAATTCCCTATCACGAATTAAGAATAATCTATACACCTGCACAGCATGGATCGGGCCGTGGTCTACGTGACCAAAATAAAGCACTCTGGGGAGGTTTTTCGGTTGTTGCTAAAACAGGTCATTGTTTCTTTGCAGGGGACACCGGTTATGCAGGGCATTTCAAACAAATACATGCACGTTATGGGGCGCCACGTGTTGCTTTGCTTCCCATAGGTGCTTATGAGCCACGTGCCTTGATGAGCTATGTGCACATGAATCCACAAGATGCGTTACATGCACATTTTGATTTACAGGCCCATCGTTCTATTGCGATTCATTATCGGACTTTCCAGTTGACTGATGAAGGTCGTGAAGATCCAGAACATGCTCTTGGACAAGCGATCAAAGCTTCGTCAAAGCTTGCGAATCCTTTTTATTGCATTCGTGAAGGGCATAAATTAACTGTGTAACTACTAGATAATTTTATATTTAAATTTAAAAAGCCAGTTCAAATTGAACTGGCTTTTTATTATTTTGATCTAAATTAAGCTAAGTCAAAACGGTCAAGATTCATGACTTTAGTCCATGCAGCTACAAAGTCTTGAACAAATTTTTCTTTACCATCTGCCTGAGCATAAACTTCTGCTAAGGCACGCAAGATTGAATTTGAACCGAAGACTAAATCATTACGTGTTGCAGTAAATTTTACTGCGCCTGTTTTACGATCTTTGCCTTCAAATACTTCGTTTGATGAGTCAACAGGTGCCCATACCGTAGACATGTCGAGTAAGTTCGTAAAGAAGTCCGTGCTGAGTACACCAACTTGATGAGTGAATACGCCGTGTTGCGAACCATCCCAGTTGGTACCCAGTACGCGTAAACCACCAACCAATGCAGTTAACTCTGGTGCAGTCAAAGTTAGTTGCTGTGCTTTATCAATTAATAATGCTTCAGTTGCTGCATTAACTCCCTCTTTTTTCCAATTTCTAAAGCCATCAGCAAGGCCGAGGAGTAATTGGAAAGATTCGACATCAGTTTGACTTTGTAAAGCATCAACACGACCAGGGGCAAATGGAATGCTAATATTGAAACCTGCCGTTTGAGCAGCTTGCTCTACACCAACGTTACCTGCGAGAACAATTAAATCAGCTAATGACAATTGAGTTGATGCTTTGATTTCTTCAATTTTAGTTAAAGTCTCAACCGCTTTTTGGTTTACTTCCCAATCACGTTGTGGCGATAAAGCAATGCGGGCGCCGTTTGCACCACCGCGTTTGTCTCCACCACGGAAAGTTGAGGCTGAAGCCCAACCAAGAGAAACCAACTCTCCAGCAGATAGTCCCAGCGCAACAATTTTTGCTTTAGCATCAGCAATGCTAGCAGAAGATGGTATAGCGCTGGCAGTCGGTAATGGATCTTGCCAAATTAAGTCCTCTGCAGGAATTTCTGGACCTAAATAACGTGCTTTTGGACCCATATCGCGGTGAGTTAATTTAAACCATGCACGGGCAAAAGCATTAGCGAAAGCTTGTGGGTCGTTATGAAAGCGACGAGAGATCTTTTCAAACTCAGGATCAAAACGTAAGGTCAAATCTGTAGTGAGCATTGTTGGCTTACGTTTAATTGATGGGTCGAATGGATCTGGGATGATCGCTTCAGCATCTGCTGCTACCCATTGAATTGCACCAGCAGGTGAACGTTCTTGCACCCACTCGTATTTGAATAGGTTTTCAAAGAAGTAATTGCTCCATTGGGTTGGAGTTTGCGACCAAATAACTTCTAAGCCAGAAGTGATCGCATCTTTACCAACACCTGTGCCAAAGCTATTTGACCAGCCAAAGCCCATTTGTTCAATTGGTGCTCCTTCAGGATCAGCCTGAACATGGTCAGCAGAGCCAGCACCATGAGTTTTACCTAAGGTATGACCGCCAGCAATCAATGCAACAATTTCTTCATCATCCATTGCCATGTTGCCGAAAGTCGCACGAATAAATGGTGCAGCCGATTTAGGGTCACCGCTGGCTTGTGGACCTTCAGGGTTCACATAAATTAGACCCATTTCAGTTGCAGCTAGGTTGCTGCCTTCCAATGCTTCAGAGTTACGATGAGCTAACCATTCTTTTTCATCGCCCCAGTTTACATCGTTGTCTGGTTCCCAAACATCTTCACGACCAGCACCAAACCCAAAGGTGCGGAAGCCAGAAGATTCAAGCGCAATGTTACCCGCAAGAATAAATAAATCTGCCCACGATATTTTTTGACCATATTTTTGTTTAACTGGCCATAGCAAGCGGCGTGCTTTATCTAAGCTCGCATTGTCAGGCCAACTATTTAATGGTGCAAAACGTTGTTGGCCGCGACCAGCGCCACCACGGCCATCGCCCATACGATATGTACCAGCGGCATGCCATGCTAAACGAATAAATAAGCCTGTATAATTTCCCCAATCGGCAGGCCACCAATCTTGGGAATCGGTTAACACATTTTTGATATCAGCTTTGAGTGCGTAGTAGTCAATTTTTTTAAATTCTTCGCGGTAATCAAAATCCTTACCAAGTGGATTAGAACGTTCTGAATGTTGGTTGAGCAAGTCAACGCGTAATTGTTTTGGCCACCAATGTAAACTAGGCGTACCACCACCGACTGTTACTTCCGGTTTTGAGTTATGACCTGAAAAAGGACATTTTGATTCGTCTGACATGGCTATATTCTCTCTGGGTAATAATTATTGAGCTCTTGATAAAGTAATAGGGCTCATTTTCCTGGACTTCTGGGTTAAAAACTCATGTTTATCAAATAAAGAAATGAGTGAACAAATGGTGAGAGAAACCGTTTAAAAATTCTTTTCACTGAGATGTTAGCTCATTATTTTTTTATTTAATAATGCATCAGATTCCTTTAATTGTTATTCCTCCAATTTACTGTATGAAGGTGAAAAAACAAGAGGAAAAATAAGCTGAAGGCTGTAAATAATGATGCATAGAATTACCTCTTCAATTGTTGGAACAACGTAAGATCTTTTAATAACGCTCTTTAAATATACTAGAAGTAGAACTCTTATTTTTCAAATGGATTAAACTGGCAGTATTGATTTGAAAAACCGATTATGTTTTTGTTTAATTTAAAAAGTAGGGCAGAACTGAGAGTGAAAAGAAATTTTTATATTCAGTGATCGTAGAAGCTATCTAAAATAAATAAAGGAGAGCATCGCTCTCCTTTATTATTTATATATTAAACATTTACGATTCGATTTGATTTGACCATATCTGCTAAACCGTGAGTTTTAAAGTAGTACTCAAGCCAGCTTTTCACAATGAGTGGATTATTCATTTTCATGACATCATCAAGTAGTTTTTGTGCATCTGTCATAGGTACATGACAAATTGCTTTTCGTACTCGCAAAATGTTACTCGAACTCATTGAAAGGGTATTAAAGCCCATCGCCATGAGCAAAATTGCAGATAATGGATCACCTGCCATTTCACCACAAATACTAATAGGTTTTTTGTATTCATGACATTCTTTAACTAAGCGAGTTAAAGCACGTAGAACGGATGGGTGGAAGTGCGAGTAAACGTTTGCCACATGTGGATTATTACGGTCAACTGCAAGTAAATACTGAGTTAAGTCATTTGAACCGACCGAGAAGAAATCGACAAGTTCAGCAAACTCATCAATTTGTAGTAGTACGCTTGGTACCTCAACCATAATTCCAATTTTTGGCTTGGTAATTTTAACTTGCTCTTCTTCTTGCACCGCCATCCAGTCACGCTCAAGTAAATAAAGTACTTCTTCGACTTCACTTACTGTAGTCACCATTGGCAATAAAATATGCAAATTATTTAAACCAATACTTGCTTTGAGCATTGCGCGAATTTGTGACGAAAAAATCTCGGGATGATCGAGCGTGAAACGAATACCACGCCATCCTAATGCCGAGTTTTCTTCTTCAATACTGAAGTAAGGTAAGTCTTTATCGGCACCAATATCCAGAGTTCGCATTACCACAGGTTTGTTGGCGAAGTGACTCAATTGTTGACGATAGATTGCACGTTGTTCTTCTTCACCCGGGAAACGTTCCCGTAACATGAATGGAATTTCACTTCGGTATAGACCCACACCTTGAGCTCCGCGTTGTACACCGCGAACCACATCAATCATAAGGCCTGTATTTACGTAAAGTGGAACAGATACACCATCTGGAGTAATCGCTTCTCTTGTCTCGTATTGTTTGAGATCTTTTGCGATCTGCTCATCTTCTTTTTGAATTTCTTTATAACGTTGGCGTAAACGACGTGGAGGATTTACAAAAATACGCCCTTGATAGGCATCCACAATCATTTCTGCATCATCAAGTGTGTTAACTGGCAGTTCAGTTACGCCAACCACAGTTGGAATTCCTAGTGCTCGAGCCACAATCACCATGTGTGAATTTGCTGCGCCTTCGGATGTAACAATCGCTGCAATATTATCAACTGGTAGTTCGACTAGTGCCGCAGTACTAATTTCTTCACCAATTAAAATACTGTCTGGACTGAGCTCACGGTGGCTAGAATCTTCTTCTTGCAACGAGGCTAAAATACGTCGGCCTAAATCTTTAAGATCAGAAACTCGCTCACGAAGATAGTCATCTTCCATTTGTGCAAATAGGGCAGTGTGCTTTTCAATGACACGGCGCACAGCACCTTGTGCCCAATGCCCGTCACGAATGAGTTCTTTAATTTCTGCCGGCAATGCATTTTCATCTAGCATTCTTAAGAAAACACTAAATAAAGCGCGTTCTTCTGCCATTAATGAATCATGCATTTTTTCATCTAAAGAGCGAATCTCTGAACGCACTGATGAAATGGCTTGATCTAGAAGTCGAAGTTCATGACTAATATCTTCTGCTTCACGGTCAGGTACTGAACCCAAATCGGCAGGTGGATATAAAATAATAGCGCGACCTAAAGCAACACCGCCTGCACCTGAAGCACCTTGAAAGGTTTTATAGGCAGGGCCATTACTTGGTTTACGAAATACGTCAATATTTCCAACTGCGTGAGCGTGGGCAATAACACCAGAAAGCTGGGCACACAGAGTAACTAAAAATGACTCGGCTGCTTCGCTAAAATCTTGAGGAAGTTTGTTTTGTACAACCAAAACACCCATAACCTTACGGCGATACATGACAGGTACGCCGAGGAATGAGTTGTAAATTTCTTCACCTGTTTCAGGTAAATACATGAAACGCTCATGTTTTGGTGCATTGTCAAGGTTAACTATTTCTTCACGTTGCCCGACCAGACCGACCAAGCCTTCACCGAGTTGCAGTGAAACATGGCCCACAGATTCTGGATTTAAGCCTTTAGAGGCCATCAATACATAGCGCTGATTGCGTTCATCGAGTAAATAAATAGAGCAAACATCCACTTTCATGGCCTCAGCAACCTGATTGACCATGGTGTCTAATGATTCATGCAAACTGACGGACGCATTAACTTCTTGGACAATGCGCCGTAGAGTGTCGAGTTGCATGTTTGACATGGATGTATACTCCAGTATTTTTTAGACTATGAATGTATTTATAACAGCACTTTCAATAAAAATCATTTGCTAGATAAATGATTTTTAGGGTAATTGTTGCATCGGCAACTGTGTACACAACTCCACCATGGCTTTGCGATAAACATCACGCTTGAAGTTCACCACTTGTCCAAGAGGATACCAATAGCTAACCCACTGCCATTCATCGAATTCGGGTGGGTCAGAGAGGTCTAACTGAATATTTCTTGCATGCGCAGTCAATTTCAGTAAAAACCATTTTTGTTTCTGTCCGATACATACGGGGTCAGAGTCTGACCGAATGTACCTATGTGGCAAACGATAACGCAGCCATCCTTTGGTTTGCGCAATAATCTGGACATGTTCGGGCAATAAGCCGATTTCTTCTCTCAGTTCTCGAAAAAGTGCCTGTTCAGGGGTTTCTCCAAACTGAATGCCTCCTTGTGGAAATTGCCAAGCATTGTGACCAATGCGCTTTGCCCATAAAACCTGTCCATCATCGTTTGCCAAAATGATCCCGACATTCGGTCGGAAACCTTCTGAATCGATCATTTGGCTACCTAAATATTGTCTATATCGTTGACTTTAATCGCGGGGACAAACACTTTTTTATGTCCAGCTCGAAAAGATCAAAGTAAAATGTTTAAATTGCTACGATCTTAACGAATTTCTATCGACTAGCGGAGATAGATTTACATTTTTTTTCTTAAATTTCAGTTTAAACGAGAATTTTCATGAAACTGGCGTTGTTTGATTTAGACCATACCTTGTTAAATACCGATTCAGACCACTCGTGGGGTGAATTTTTAGTCAATGAAGGTTTGGTTGATCCGGTTCATCATCGTCAGATGAATGATAAATTTTATGAAGATTACAAAGCAGGGCAACTTGACCCCTATGCTTATAATGAATTTGTCTTTGGATTTTTAACAAAGCACGACAATAACTACTTAACTGAGCTTCACCAATTGTTCATGCAAAAAGTTATTCGTCCACAAATGCGTCCAAAAGGTTTTGATGCAATCAAAAAGCATCAAGATTTAGGTCATACAATTGTGGGTATTACGGCAACAAGTGATTTTATTACTGCGCCTATTTTCCGTGAATTTGGTATTACCGAAATTTTGGCAACCAATGCTGAAGTTGCAGATGGGAAATATACGGGTAAAGTTGCGGGCTTGGCGTGTTATCAAAAAGGTAAACTTGCACGTCTCGACGACTGGTTGGCTGGACGCAGCGTATCTGAATCTTGGGCATATTCAGACTCAATCAACGATCGCTTTTTACTTGAATATGCAACTCATGCGATTGCAGTAAATCCTGATGATCGCCTTGAAAAGCTGGCTCAAGAAAATCGCTGGGAAACTCAGGACTGGTCGATTTAAGATTGTGGAGTTGGAAGAGTAGCTTGCAAAGCTTTGAGGTCTTCCAACTCTTAATTAATTATATTTAAAAATCATTTTCTGAATGTTTTTGATAAATCTTGTTCCAAAAGTAGATATGAATATGTCTAATAAAAAATAAATTTTATCTTGGTAAAGGTTTAAGAATATAAAAAATTCTAATTTAAAAATGAGGGAATAATGCCAAAAACACCACAAATTAAATTACCAAAACAACTTTGGAATGATGAAAGTATTGATTTAACACGTCATAGCTATCAGGGGAAATTACTTAATAAAAGCGAAGGCTTCAAATTAGGTAAGGCTCAACGTAAAAAAGTTCCGAGAGAACAGCTGTCAGAGCTTTCTGAACGACCAAAAGGTATAACTGCTTTAACTATCTATGATTGGAGTAATCAAGGACGTTTAGAGCAGCTCAAACCGATTCGTGCAAAACGAATGAGCGTTTCACCATTTACATTTTATCGTGGTATGCCTTCTTTGATGCTGTTTGATCAAGCTTGGGAGCAGGTGAACTCAGGTTTATTTCAACAGATTTGTGGCGATTGTCATTTAAGTAATTTTGGTGGGTTTGCTAGCCCGGAACGAAACTTGTTGTTTGGAATCAATGATTTTGATGAGACTTTGGTTGCCCCATTTGAATGGGATTTAAAGCGTTTAGCAACCAGTTTTGTGATTGCTGCTCGTGATATTGATCTTGCGGATAAAGTGGGTTTAAAAGCAATTAAAACGATGTTGAATAGTTATCGTCAGCACTTATTAGAAAATACGAAACTTTCGCCTCTACAAGTTTGGTATGAAAAAGTTGATGCCAGTACTTTATTAGAAAACACTGAATGCCGAAAGCTAAGAAAGAAACGCGCGAAGCATCTTGATTCAGCACAAAAGAGAAATGCATATTCTGTTTTACCGAAGCTCACACAGCAAGATCAAGATACGGGATCTCGTCATTTTGTGGATGATGCGCCGTTATTATGGCATCCAAAGGCAGATGAACCGTTCAGTAAAGATGTTGATGCATTCTTTCAGCAATATCGAGATTCTTTGAAATATGATCGCCAAGTACTTTTTGATCGTTATCAACGGACCGATGTGGCTTTGAAAGTAGTTGGTGTCGGAAGTGTGGGTACACGATCCGCGATTGCATTATTTCAGGATGCAGATCGGGAACCGTTAATTTTACAAATGAAAGAAGCGAATCCATCGATTCTTAGTCCGTTATTTGTAGAAAAAGTAAAACATGAAGGCGAGCGCGTGGTACATGGTCAGCAACTTATGCAAGCTGCCAGTGACATCTTCCTTGGATTCTCTTCAACCCCTAATCAACATTTTCATATACGTCAGTTACGTGATATGAAAATCTCGGTTGATCTTAGTGATATGGATGATGAGTATTTCAATGAGTATGCTGAAAGTTGTGGTTTGGCTTTAGCTCATGCCCATGCTAAGTCTGGAAATGCTGATGTACTTATGGGATATCTTGGAGAGGGCCGTACGATCGTAGAAGTATTGCAAACGTATGCAGAGGAATATGCAGAACGTAATCTAAATGACTATCAGCAATTTATGAACGAAGTTGCAGAAGGTAAAATTCCGCTCGCTGGAGATGATGCGCTTTAAGAATAAGTATGCTGCTACAGATGACATCAAATAATTCGAAAGGTTAGAGAAAAAATGTTTAATAAAATTATGTCTGGTTTGGGTCTTCAAGGCGTAACGGTAGAAACTGTTTTACACAATCCAAACTTGCAAGCAGGTGAGACACTGCATGGGGAAATTAGCTTCAAGGGGGGATCATCTGATAAAGAGATTAATGGCCTTTATTTGAAGTTGATGACAATGGCAGAAGTTGAATCTGGTGACCATGAGTTTAATCAACCTTTGGTCTTACAAGAGTGGTTAGTGAATTCTCGATTTTTACTGCCAGCACATCAAGCTCATTCTTTCCCTTTCAGTATTCAATTACCATTTGAGACACCGATTACCGAAGTCGCTTGTCGACGAAATGGTACACGTGTTTGGATTCAAACTCATATGGATGTTGATTGGGGATTAGATGCAACTGATCGTGATTATTTAAAAGTGCTGCCAACTCCCGCTATGCAAGTGTTTTTGCAGGCCATGCAGCGATGTAGCTTTATTTTATCAACAGTTGATGTCGAAAAAGGTCAACTTACTGCACGAAATTTTAGATCAACAATTGGTTGTTACCAAGAGCTTGAATTTGTCTCTTCACATATGTTTAGTGGGTTTAATGAGGTTGAAGTCTCTTTCATTGCTGAGCCTAATCAAACTCACGTTATGCTTGAAGTTGACCGTCATTTTCGATCAGATCAACTCTTAACGATGACCATTCCGCATCATATGCTTGATGAAAACCAAATTGTGCAACAAATTCGAAGCCTATTGCAGCTTTGATAAATTAAATTATGCGCATCAAATGAGAGTTTTTTATCAACTTGATAAGAGCCTTATATTTAAATCGCTTTTGCTGCATTGAGAGTAAGGGCGATTTAAAGCGGTCGTGATGATGTGTGAGGATATGATGGATAATCAGAACGAGACCGAAGAAAAGAAGACCCGTAGTGGCAATCTTCTTGAAGAATTTGGTGGGCAACTGATTGACGGTTTCATCACACTCATTGGTGAACTCTTCATTTACATTATTTTTTTATTATTTTCAGGTACTTTACTCGGTATTATCTTTGCCGCTATTTTCTTTGGTTGGGGCGTATTATTTTTACTATTACCTTTTGCTGTTCTAGTTTATATCCTTTTTAAAAAATATAGTCGCTAATAATCAACTACTCCTGCATCATTTTAATCAGTTCCTGCATAGCTCTGGATTGAGTGCGCGCAGGATGCCATACCATGCCTAATTGGCGATTCATTTTTACATCTAAATCAAGTTGTTGCATATCCTGATTCAACAGAGTTTTTGGTAAAACTGACCAACCTAAACCAATAGACACCAACATACGAATAGACTCAAGCGGGTTATTGCTCATGGTGATTTTTGGTTTAAGCCCTTGTTTTTCAAACTCGGCTAAAGTGATTTGAGCAGTGTAAGTTTGTGCAGCGGGTAACAAGCTCGGATATTCAATTAAATCTTGTAAGGTCAGATTCTTTTTTTGTGCCAATGGATGAAAAGGGGCAGCAACAAAAACTAAAGGATCATTCCAGATGGTAATGTAGTTAAGGCGCTCATCACCTGAAGGGGGAAGTGTTAAAAATGCTAACTCTAAATCACCGGCAAGCACTTTTTCATGCGCTTGCTCTGAGTCAACAAAATGCACATCTAAAGTGACCTGAGGAAATTGCTGAACAAAGTGTTTAAGGGGCGCAGGTAAATGGTGTAAGCCAATATGATGACTCGTTCCAATTTTTAAACGACCTTGTACCTGATTTTGCTCATGGCTTAGGGTGTGATGGATGTCTCCAAGCTCATTTAGCCAGTTTTTAACTTTGGGTAATAATGAATGCGCAGCATGAGTTGCTTGAACGCCTCGGCCTGCGGACTCAAATAGTTTGACACCAAAATACTCTTCTAAGCTGTGAATCCGTTTGGTTACAGCAGGTTGAGTAATAAATAATTGATCTGCTGCCACAGAGATAGACCCTGTTTCCATAACTTTTACAAAAGCTTCAAAGGCTGCAAGATTCATAATACAACTCAACTTGGAATAGAAAAATCGAGGGGCTAAAGTTGCCAAGCCAAAATCGTATCATGCTTGCAGCAAAACGAGTTAGAAAGTTATGAATTACCGCACTAATCTTAGCCTAAGCCGTTGTCTCTTTCTCAGCTAAGGCTGAAATGCGGCGGTCTTTAGCTGCCCATACTTTTTCGTGAAAGAAAAAAGCAAATGCTTGTACGGTTGGCTCAAGCATACTTAAGGTTAAAGCCATCCAGATATTACCTGTTACAAAGTATGCAACTATCATCGCTACGCTAATATGCATAATGTAATAGCTGAAGGTTTTCTTTAAGGTACGTTGATTATTTACAACGAATTTTTGAATATTAGCCATGATCATTCTCTTTAGCCACTTTAGATATTTTTAGTATAGAGATGAGAGTATAAGATTAAAAATTGATTATGCAAATGATAATCATTAATAAAAACGATTTGTTAAATTTGATGTGTATAGAAGGGATTATGATTAATTCCAAAAAGTTTTCTAATTTATAAAAATGATAAATTAGATTTATGTGAAACTCTGGCTATAATCGAAGAAAGATTAGAATTACCCAGTCCAATGGAGCAAGACGACATGGCAGGCAAAACTTTATATGACAAATTGTGGGATGACCACGTTGTTTCACAGCGTGATGATGGCTCATGTTTACTTTATATTGACCGTCATTTATTGCATGAAGTGACTAGTCCACAAGCATTTGAAGGTTTGCAACTTGCGAGTCGTCAACCATGGCGTTTAAGTGCAAATGTTGCTACACCAGACCATAACGTTCCAACATCTAAAAAAGAACGTGAGCAAGGCATCGCGGGTATTGAAGATGATACGTCTCGTATTCAGGTTCAAACCTTAGATGACAATTGTAAAGCCTTTAATATTGTTGAATTTAATATTAATGATATCCGTCAGGGTATTGTGCATGTCGTTGGCCCAGAACAAGGCTTAACTTTACCGGGCATGACCGTAGTGTGTGGTGATTCACATACAGCAACACACGGTGCTTTTGGTTGTTTGGCACATGGTATTGGAACTTCTGAAGTTGAACATGTGTTAGCAACACAATGTTTGATTCAGAAAAAATCTAAAAATATGTTAATCCGTGTAGATGGCGTATTAGGCAAAGGTGTGACACCAAAAGATGTGGTGTTGGCAATTATTGCTAAAATTGGTACCGCAGGTGGTACAGGTTACGCGATTGAATTTGGTGGTCAGGTGTTCCGTGATATGTCGATTGAAGGACGTATGACGGTATGTAACATGGCGATTGAAGCGGGTGCTCGTGTAGGCATGGTTGCTGTCGATGACAAAACCGTTGAATACGTGAAAGGCCGTAGCTATGCACCAAAAGGCGAGCAATGGGAACAAGCAGTTGCTTACTGGGACACTTTGCATTCAGATGAAGATGCTGCCTTTGATGCTGTAGTTGAATTAAATGGCGCAGAGATTGAACCACAAGTGTCTTGGGGAACTTCACCTGAGATGGTTATTCCGGTAACTGAAGCAGTTCCAACCTTAGAACAAGCTAAAGATGACGTTCAACGTAATGACTGGACGCGTGCTTATCAATATATGGGCTTAAACGCAGGTCAGGCATTAGCTGATATTCAACTTGACCGTGTCTTTATTGGTTCTTGTACTAACTCTCGTATTGAGGATATCCGTGCTGCGGCTGAGGTGGTTAAAGGCCGTAAAGTGGCGTCTAGCATTAAGCAAGCCATGATTGTTCCTGGGTCAGGTTTAGTTAAGCAACAGGCAGAGAAAGAAGGCTTAGATAAAATCTTCTTGGAAGCTGGTTTTGAATGGCGTGAACCGGGTTGTTCAATGTGTTTAGCAATGAATGCAGATAAATTACAACCGGGTGAACACTGTGCATCAACGTCTAATCGTAACTTTGAAGGTCGTCAAGGCAATGGTGGTCGTACTCACTTGGTGAGCCCAGCAATGGCGGCAGCGGCTGCAATCGCAGGTCACTTTGTTGATGTTCGTTCATTTTAATTCGGTCTGGAGCAAACCATGAAAGCGTATACAGTTGAACAAGGTATCGTTGCACCATTAGATCGTGCCAATGTTGATACAGATTTAATTATTCCAAAACAGTTTTTGAAATCAATCAAACGTACTGGTTTTGGCGATAACTTATTTGATGAACTTCGTTATTTAGATGAAGGCTATCCGGGGCAAGATAATTCAGTTCGTCCAAAAAATCCGGATTTCGTTTTGAATCAACCACGTTATCAAGGCGCAAATGTTTTAATTGCTCGTACTAACTTTGGTTGTGGTTCAAGTCGTGAGCATGCACCTTGGGCATTGAATGAATACGGTTTCCGTACTGTTATTGCGCCAAGCTTTGCTGATATTTTCTTTAATAACTGTTTCAAAAATGGCATGTTACCTGTCATTTTGTCAGAAGAAATTGTTGATCAGTTATTTAAAGAATGCGCTACCAATGAAGGATATCAATTAACAATTGATTTAGCGGCTCAGGAAGTGCGTACCCCAACAGGTGAAGCTTTTAAATTTGAAGTTGATCCATTTCGCAAGCATTGCTTGTTAAATGGCTTGGATGATATTGGTTTAACGCTTCAAAATGCGGATGCAATTCGCGCTTATGAAGAAAAAACTAAACAGGTTCGTCCTTGGGTATTCCAAGAGTTAAATTAACCTTTTGGTACATTTTAAACATAGCCATGGCGTAGTGTTCAAACTCTTGCTAACATGCTAAAGCATAAAAACACCTTAAAATTATGCACTAGATGAGGATTGGGCTTGAACAATGAAGAGGAACGTTACTCATAGCTTTTTGTTGAGCCTGTGCGCAATAACACTCAGTGCTTGTCAGAGCACGTACAATGTAGTGGATACTGTCCGTATTAAGCAGGCTGAACAAGAAAATTTGGGGCAGAATGCAGCAATATATTGTTCGGGTGCGAAGAGTTGTGAATTTGAACGACTAAATGATATTACTGTAGTGGATGCGCAAACACGAAGAATTAGTAATCAGGCAATTCATCAAGGAATTGTACGGTTGCACGGTTCAGTGCTCGGGCAAACCAACAGTTTATATTTATCTGTGCCTGCTAAACAATATGAAGTGGTGATCCGTTTCTATCCGATTTCTCCAGATCGGGCTGAAACAATCCATGTGATTCACCAGTTTAATGCCAACCATCGCTATACATTTAAAATGTACCGAGACAAAACTAACCGTTCGGGTAGTTTGCTGAATGTTTCTGTACCAGATCCATTATGTGTCGATTTAGAGCAAGATGAGCGTGTTATTCGCCGTTTTTGTCGACCATTTGATGTAACAACAGGGCTAGGCGAGTTCCTTGAACAGAAAAAACTAACACCGCGGTCGTCATAACACTGCTTGTTTTTTGGAAAATGGAAAAAGTTCATGTCTAAACAGATTTTAATTTTAGCTGGTGATGGTATTGGTCCTGAAATTGTTGGGGCAGCAGAAAAAGTATTAAATACAGTAAATGAAAAATTTAATTTATCGTTGACTTGGGAACATGGCCTATTGGGTGGTGCGGCAATTGATGCACATGGCGAACCGTATCCAGCTGTAACGAGCGAACAGGCAAAAAAAGCTGATGCAATTTTACTGGGTGCAGTAGGCGGACCAAAATGGGATGCGATCGAGCGTTCTATCCGTCCTGAACGTGGTCTTTTAAAAATTCGTAGTGAACTCAACTTGTTTGCTAACTTACGCCCAGCGATTTTATATCCGCAATTGGCAGATGCTTCTAGCTTAAAACCTGAAATTGTTGCTGGTTTAGATATTCTGATTGTTCGTGAGCTTACTGGCGGTATCTATTTCGGTCAGCCACGTGGTATTCGTGAACTCGAAAACGGTGAAAAACAAGGCTATAACACAGACGTTTATTCTGAAAGTGAAATTAAGCGCATTGCAAAAGTTGCTTTTGAACTTGCAGGTTTACGTGGTGGTAAAGTCTGTTCAGTCGATAAAGCGAACGTTTTAGAAGTAACAGAACTTTGGAAGCAAACAGTTACTGATTTGCAGCAAGCGAGTTATTCAAACATTCAGCTTTCACATATGTATGTAGATAATGCTGCAATGCAGCTTGTACGTGCGCCAAAACAGTTTGACGTGATCGTAACAGGTAACTTGTTTGGCGATATCTTATCTGATGAAGCGGCAATGCTTACAGGCTCAATCGGCATGCTGCCATCAGCTTCTTTAGATGAAAATGGCAAAGGTATGTATGAACCTTGTCATGGTTCTGCACCTGACATTGCTGGCCAAAATGTTGCCAATCCATTAGCAACTATTCTTTCTGTTGCAATGATGCTTCGTTATACATTCCGTGAAGAAGCTGCTGCAAAAGCAATTGAAGATGCTGTAGGTCAAGTACTTGATCAAGGCTTACGTACAGCAGATATTATGTCTGAAGGTATGACAAAAGTGGGTACAGCCGAGATGGGTGAGGCAGTGGTAGCTGCTCTTGCTTAAAAGCTTCTTATAAAAAACGCAGCTCAACGCTGCGTTTTTTTATGCCTATGTTTTAGCAGGCTTTACCTTCATATTGAATAGACTCGGCAATATCATTTTTAAGCTGGAAAATAACCTTGCAGTTGAAATTCACATCGTAAGAATTGCCACCCAAATTACCTGACTGTATAGCGACAGAATTACCTCTCATATCGACATTAGTCACCATTGGGATTGGGATGTTTAATGGACGTAAAATCGTATAGATGAGTTGATTGGGTGTTTTCTGTGGAGCATTAGCGACTTGAAAACCAAGACTACGTAGATTGATATCTTGCCGAATGGTTGCAGAAGATTTACCTAGAAAGCTCTTTAAATACTCTTGTAAATCTATAGATTGGCGTGGATGGCTAGTACAACCGTTCACATTCATTATGATCAAACAAAGTAGGCCAATTTTACATCGGGTATCTATATTCATTTTTATCTCAATAAAAAATTATATTTATTATTAAAGAACAATAGGTTGGATTTGAATGCTTGTAAAGTAAAAAAGGAAGATTATGATAAATGGAAGGTGAACTTACCTTTAAATTTATCATTACATTCAAATCGCTTTAATAATAATTTTATAGAAAACTTAAGGAAGAAAAGTATGAGAAAAATTGCTTTTGCATTTTTATGCAGTTTAGGAATGACTGTCGTCTATGCTGATAACTGTGATAGTGCCCGCAATACTTATGATGATATTTACTGTACAAATAAAATTTATGCGAGTGCAGATGTAGATCTGAATAAGAATTATCAAGCATTGCGAGTAAAGTTAAATACTGCGCAAAAAAATATTCTTAAGAAATCTCAGCTTGCATGGATACGTCAACGTGATGCTGAGTGTACAGATTCAAATAGAAATAGTGTAGACGTGCAATGTCGTTTACAGACAACGCAAGAAAGAAACCATTGGCTGCAAGAAAGATTGCGTGAATGCCAAACGGTGGGATGTAAAACCAGTCGCTTAAGTGAATAAACAACGCAATAAAAAAGCCACATCATGAAGTGGCTTTTTTGCATTCACTAATTAGCGAGCACGGTACGTGATACGACCTTTAGTGAGGTCATATGGAGTCATTTCGACTTTTACACTGTCGCCAGTAAGAATACGAATATAGTGTTTACGCATTTTACCAGAAATGTGTGCAATAACTTCGTGACCGTTTTCAAGACGTACACGGAACATCGTATTAGGAAGCGTTTCGGTGACAACGCCTTCGAACTCAATGAGTTCCTCTTTATTGGCCATAGCCTACCTGATGATCAAATTGGAAAGGCGCAAATTATAGTCAATTTATTTAAAAAAAACAAGATAGACATACTTCTACTCAAGCATCTGGTTAAAGTATGACTAATAAAAAAAGATGTAATTTTTTTCACAAAAGAAGTTTAATTCTGTTGTCAGTTCGGTCAATCAACGCTAATCTAAAATCATAGTTATTAGGGACTGTTAATTGCGTAAAAGTCAACGGCCCTAAATATCAATGAAGTATCTACATGGAAGGGCACTGCGTGGGTCAGCTAACAGATGCATCAGTTGTATTACGCTTTGGCTATCAAGCGATTCGTCGTGCGGGATTGCCAACAGAAGAAATATTAACCAAAGCGGGAGTTGCTTTAAATCAGGTTGATACGAATGCACGTACACCGTTAAGTGCACAGTATGCCTTTTGGACTGCCGCTCAGGAAGTCAGTAAAGATCCAGATATCGGTCTGCATTTAGGCGAGCATTTGCCTTTATATCGTGGTCAGGTCATTGAACATCTATTTATTAGTAGTGATACCTTTGGTGAAGGCCTAAAGCGGGCTTTGGCTTATCAGCGCCTCATTAGTGACGCATTTGATGCAAAACTAGTGATTGAAGAAGGGCGTTGTTATTTAACCAATGGCGAGCAGATCGGTGCTGATAATCTTGTTAATCGCCATTTCTCTGAATGTGCAATTTCGGGCATCCTTAGATTTTTTAAATTTATTACCGAAGGGCAATTTCACCCGATTTTTATCGATTTTAACTTCAGCGAAGGAGCAGCTGAGGATGAATATTTCCGCGTATATGGCTGTCCGGTCAGTTTAGGTCAAAAAGAAACACGTTTATATTTTGATCCCGCTATTCTGGATTTTCAGCTTTGGCAAGCAGAGCCCGAGTTATTGCAATTGCATGAGCAGCTTGCGATTGAAAAATTGCAAGAATTAGCACGCTATGATTTAGTAGGTGAAGTTCGTAGAGCAATTGGGTCAACGTTAGAAAGCGGAGAAACAACCTTGGAAACGGTTGCTGCTCAGTTGAATATTACCCCACGTCGCTTACGTACTCAGTTAAGCGAAGCTAATACTAGTTTTCAGCAAATACTTTCTGACTATCGTTGCCGATTAGCTAAAAAACTTTTGGCCAATACCAATGAGAGTGTTGAACGTATTGTGTATTTAACAGGTTTCTCTGAACCAAGTACGTTCTATCGTGCATTTAAGCGTTGGACAAATGAGACACCAGTTGAATATCGGAAACGTAAACAACATCGCTAAATAAGTATATGTAGAGCTGGCTAAGCTTACTCAGGTAAGTTTAGCCAATGTGGTCCAAGTGGTGGCTGTGGCAAATCAAACTGCTCAGGATAGTTACACTGAATAAAATAAAGACCATCTGGCGGGGCAGTGACTCCTGCTGCCTTACGATCTTGTGCAGCAAACATTGCATCGATATGATCAATTTCATACATACCTTGACCAATTTCGAGTAAGCACCCAACAATATTACGAACCATATGGTGTAAAAAACCATCTGCTTGAATATCTAAAACCAAATAACGTCCATGTTCAAATAAACGGCAATGTTTTACATGTCGAACAGGCTGATTTGATTGGCAGGCCGCTGCACGGAAGCTTTCAAAGTTATGAGTACCTTCAAATTTACTAGCTGCTTCAATCATCTTTTTCACATCTAACTGTTGGTAAATGTGAGTAACCTGTTTATGCAATAGTGCAGGGCGATGAGGCGTGTTATATATAATATAGCGGTAACGTCGAGCCGTCGCTTTAAAGCGAGCATGAAAACTTTCATCCATCAGTTTAATCCACTGAATGGAAATATCTTTAGGTAGTTGGCTGTTTGCCCCTCTTAACCACCCTGTTTCTGGGCGAATGGCATGCGTATCGAAGTGTGCCACCATATTTGTCGCATGTACTCCTGCATCGGTACGACCAGCACCATGAAGTGCTATAGGCTCATTTGCGACTTTGCTAAGCACACGTTCAATGGTTTCTTGTACGCTGGCAACGCCTGGCTGTTGAGTTTGCCAACCTCGATATTGAACTCCGCTAAATTCAATACCGACTGCATAACGTTGCATGGCTTTACCTCTATTTAATGCAAATTTTTGTTCCAATGGCTGAGCCACTGTTCTGGGGTTGAGTATTTTAAATAGATTTGAAGTGCTTTTGCATAGAGATCTGCATGACTATGTGCATCACTAATGACAATTTTTGCAGTTTTTGTCCACTCACTAATTGCATAGCGTTGATCAATACCCCCAAACGTCACCTGAGTCGTAAGAATCGGAACGCAGCCATGTGTATAGAGCTCATCTAATGTTGCGAGTAGTTCCTGATTAACAGCTATGTTTCCAGTACCAAAACCTTGCAATACTAAAAATTGAGGTGGGGCTGGCAGTAAATTTCGTAATTGTTGAACGAGCTGAGTGGTCGCGATAGGTTGCATCATCCAATTCAAAATTTGAAAAGATGCTGCACGTTCGATTTGCGTATCTTGCAGAATTAACCCGTTTTGCTGAGGTGTAAATTCAGATTCAGCTTTAAGACCAGAAAAAGCGTCAAGTTCAGTTGTATGTGTCTTTAACACAGTTTGAGCATGAAATACTTGATGATGAAACGCAAGGTAAGCACCCACAGGTAAGCTAATCGCCTGTTCTAATGCAAGATATAAATTATCAATTGCATCAGTAAACTCACGGGTATCATTCCCTTGAATATTAAGGAGAGGATATTGACTACCAGTAATAACCACATGGCAACTCTGTCCTAGAAAACGAGCTAGAGTCGCAGCAGCATAACTGAGAGTATCTGTACCATGAATAACGACGAAGTGCTGATAGCCTTCAAGTTGTAGTTGTTGTATGCGTTGAATAAGACATAGCCAGTCGGGCGCTGTACAAGCACTGCTATCTACAATATTTGGGGCAGCAAAACAGTCGACCGTTAAATGAGGTGGTATAACTTTTTCAAGTTGAGGTAAGAATTGGTCATATGGCATAGGCGCTAAAGGTTCACCTACACAGCCAAAAGTACCACCCATATAAAATAAGGCTATTTTTTTCATCTTTTTCAGGCACAAAAGCAGTCATCTTTGACTGCTTATGGTAAAACGATCAGCCTTAAGAAGCTATGCGATTTAGTAGATTTTTCGCGCGTTGTTGTTGCTCTGTGTTGAATTTTTGCTCATTATTTGCCAACAAGGCGTGCGCTGCTGGGTAAGCACCTAAACTGATATATTGCTCTGCAAGTTTTAAGTCGAGTTCATTTTCATCTAACTGTTTTAATTCTGGAAAAGCTTGGACAAGTGGGTCGTTGTTTTCAAGGCTAAGTTCTGATTCATTTAAATTCGGTTGATTATCTTCAGACTCTATAGGATTTAAAGAAAACTCAAGGGTTTCAACTGATAATGGCTGAGTTTGAATATTTTCTTCTAAGACGATTTCTTGAGAGTTATTGCTTTGTGAAGCAGAGTCTTTGTCTATCGAAAAATTACTAAAATCAAAATCAATGTCTGGTGTAGAGGTTGTATCAACTTTGAGTGTTTCAACAGACAATTCAGAGCTAGGGTCAACAGACTTTTCTGCTTTATGTGGGATAGACTCTAAATCAAATGAAAACTCTAAAGTATTTAAGTCATTTGTTTCACTGGCTGTTTCAGTGCTAATTTTATCTTCAGGTTTGGCAGAATCGACTTCTGTTGTTTTTTGCTCAAATGAGAAATTAAATTCTAGAGGTTCAACTTCAACAGCAGGTTCTTGCTTTACAGGTGTATAGTCTTTCTGCAAGTCATCAAAAGAAGCTTCAGAAGAACTTGTTGTTAACTGGTCAAACTGAGCTGTTGTGTCTGGTGTATTTTTTGGCTCTTCGTGTGTTTGAGCTTGAGGGAAATCGATAGCATCAGGTTGTCTTGATGACTCATATTCTTTTTGTCTAGTTTCAGCTTGAGTCACTATTTCATGTAATGCCAGACTTCGAATATGACTAATCAGTTGTGTTATGGCAAATTCATCTTTCTGTGCAATATGAACTTCAAGCAATAATAAATAAAGCTCATGTTGAGTATTATCTTTTTTTAGCGCCTGATTTACTTGAGCTTCAGCGGCTGAATATTGCTTTTCTTGAATGAGCTGTTTGATTTTTTGACGTACAGCTTCTGGAACAGGGCTGCTTTGTGGAATAGGTGGAAGAGTTTCTTCTACCACATTTACTTTACTTTTTTCACGCGAGTTTTTACTCGATTTAGAGTTTGCCTTTTTATTGTTTTTTTTATTTATCGTTTTAGGGGAGGTGGTCTCTTGTTTCTGGCTATTTTCGCGTTTTTTTAAAATAACAGCGACCACGAGCAATATGATGAACGGAATCACATATAACATTACTTTCCCCTTAAAAAATAAATATTTGCAATATAAAGCGAGCCAACTCTGGTTTTAACTTAATGTTTTTGCTTGTGAGTGTTTTGCTGTGCTTGTAACTGCTGTTGTAACTCTGCCAAACGCGCATTCAAAAGTTGAATACGTTGGTCTTTCAACCGTAAAGTTTGATTTAATTTGGTTACATTCCTTTGTAATGTAACGTTTTTTTCTCTTTTTGTCATAACTTTTACTGCTAACTCAGTATTGTTTTGACTTTGTTGTGTGCTCTTTTTAGCACTTCCATGTGTAGAATTTTGGCTGTTTTCAGCCACGATACTCATTTCTGCTTGTTGCAAACGGTATTTAGCTTTGCCAGAAGGCGATTTTGCAGTATGCGTTATTTCTGTTTTTGATTTATTTTGCTGAGTTTTAGAGACAGGAGTATGGGCGAGTTTTAGAGCAATTCCCTGACGTAAACGGTTTACATCACCTTGGATAAAAGCATGCTGGTTTTGTTTTTGGATATCGTGCATGACTTTCGCAACTGGCTGTTTGGTTTTCGCTGCAATACGATTAGCAATGCTCCATAGAGACTCATTGTGTTGTACTACATATTTACCTGAAGTTATTGGTCCTCTAGACGGACTTAGGGTTTGTTTCTTTGCAGCATTTTGACTGAGATTTTTGGATGGAACAGATTTCTTTTGTACTGCTAACTTTTTAACTGGTGTTTTTGGCGAATTATTTGCATCTGACTTATTAATAGCAGATGTAATTTGATTTTTTGTTGCTGCCTGATCAGGAATGGTGCTTGTTACAACTTGTTGAGCCGAAGAGTTTTCACTAAGTGAGGTAGATGAATTCGTATTTATCGATGGGACAGTCCCAGAATTGATATTCAGGTTTTTTTCACTATTCGCGTTTGTTGTAGTTGGGACTGAAGTTGATGAAGCATATTGGGTGCTTTCTGGCAGATTTAGAGCAATATCTTTTTCATTCACAATAATCTGAGGCGATAAAGTACTTTCGTTATTTTCAGTCTTTTTTATAGCAGAAGGCTTAATTACAGTTTTGATATGCTGTAAACGCGTTGCAGAACCTTCACTGATTTTTACAACAATATTGAGCTCGGGATCAATAACAGGACGGGATGAGGTAATGACAATAACCCCAGAGCCTTGACCATTTTGGCGTGTATAAAAATTAAGATTTCCCGGAGGGTGATGAGTCACACCCAAAGCACTTAAATCTTCTGGCGTTGCTAAACTGACTTGCAAAGTGGAATTGGGATCAGCTTGCTGGAAGTTCATTTCTGCATATAACAAATCGCCGGGTGCGGACTGAATTTGTATAGGGTCTAATGTAATCGCATAAATAGATGGCGAAGACATAATGGTGAAAATGGCAATTTTTAATTTGTTATAAACAGTCATCTCAATCCATGACCTAATAAGTCGTAAAGTCGTTCAAAATTATACAATAATGAAATGTAAATAAATTGTAAATTTTTCACAAACCAGTTACGAAAAAGCCGATCTAATGTGATCGGCTTTTTGTTTTGACTGAATAATTCAGACCAAATTATGAGCTTTTGTATTCTACTAAGATACGTAACATACGACGTAAAGGTTCAGCAGCACCCCAAAGTAACTGATCACCTACTGTGAATGCGCCTAAATATTCTTTACCCATGTTAAGTTTACGCAAACGGCCAACAGGTACAGTTAAGGTGCCTGTTACAGCAACAGGTGTAAGGTCAGTCATAGACGCTTCACGAGTGTTTGGTACAACTTTCGCCCATTGGTTTGAAGTACGAATCATATCTTCGATTTCATCAAGCGGGACATCTTTTTTCAACTTGATCGTCAGTGCTTGAGAGTGACAACGCATCGCGCCAATACGGACACAGTGACCATCGATTGGAATAATTTGTGAATTACCCAAGATCTTGTTGGTTTCAACCTGACCTTTCCACTCTTCTTTTGATTGACCACTTTCAAGTTGCTTATCAATGTAAGGAATCAACGACCCAGCTAATGGCACACCAAAGTTAGCAGATGGGAAACCTTCGCCACGTTGTAACTCGGCAACTTGACGATCAATATCCAAAATTGCTGATTTAGGGTCATCTAACAACGTTTTGGTATTGTTATATAAGTAGCCCATACCAGTAATTAGCTCACGCATGTTTTGTGCGCCAGCGCCTGATGCTGCTTGATAAGTCATAGCAGTCATCCACTCCACCAAATTATTTTGGAAAAGTGAACCCAAGCCCATCAACATAAGCGATACAGTACAGTTGCCGCCTACGAAAGTTTTGGTGCCGTTAGCCAAACCATCTTTGATAACGTTAAGGTTTACTGGGTCAAGAACGATGATTGCATCATCTGACATACGTAAAGTAGAGGCTGCATCAATCCAGTAGCCATTCCAACCAGTTGCTTTTAACTGTGGGAAAACTTCAGACGTATAGTCACCACCTTGACAGGTAATAATGACATCCATTTGCTTCAGACTATTAATGTCTGTAGCTTCCATAAGTGCTGGGGCAGTCTTACCACCAAATGAAGGAGCTTCACCACCTGCATTACTGGTAGAGAAATAAAATGGCTCAATATGAGCAAAATCATTCTCTTCAACCATACGTTGCATAAGGACGGAACCGACCATCCCGCGCCAACCGACCAGACCTACTTTCATGTCATTTTGCCTCGGTGCGTTAAAATTATTAGGGGGAGTTGAGTGTATCAAAAGTGTCCACAACTGCAAGCGTTACAGAAACAAAACACCATGTTTATTGAGTAGAATATCTTGTTTATGTTACATACAAAATTGATAAAGATGACAAAAAATTTAAAAACCAAATCATCTTAAAAGAGAAAATTCAATGATTTATATCGAAGTTCTAGCTGGTCTGGTGATTTGGTTAAGTTTCTGGTCACTTATTCCTCGTGATGAGTGGTGGTTTCGTGGCGCCGACTTCCCACGTTTACAGATTCTATTTGTTGGACTATTAGCCTTTGTGGGTATGCTGTTTTGGCCTACCGAGTGGAATCTATGGCGTGAAATATTGCTTGCTGCGCTCATTGCTGCCATCGCCTATCAGCTTAAAATGGTTTTGCCTTATACCCTATTTTGGAAAAAACAGGTTAAGCAGGTGAGGCGGTCTCAATTAGACCCTCAAAAGCAGATTTCATTGATTGTATCTAACGTTCTAACTCCTAATGATAAATATCATTTACTTCTTGAGCAGATTCAGAAATTACAACCTGATTTATTGCTTACCTTAGAAAGTGACAAGACATGGGAAAATGCTTTAAAAGAAATTGAAGAAGATTATCCTCATCGTGTTCCTGTGCCTTTAGATAACTTATATGGAATGCATTTATATAGCCGTTTACCTCTATCAAATACAGAAGTTAAATTTATTTTGAGTGATGAAATTCCTTCAATTCACACCACTGTAACTTTACGATCTGGTATGCCAGTTCAGCTATATTGCCTGCACCCCAAGCCACCGAGTCCAACTGAGGCGAAAGATTCAACGTTACGTGATGCAGAACTATTGATTGTTGGAGATCAGATTAAAGACTTAGATGAAAGCTGTATTGTGATGGGGGATTTAAACGATGTAGCATGGTCACGTACTACACGTTTATTTCAACGTATTAGCGGATTACTTGATCCACGGGTTGGTCGACATTTCATTAATACCTTCCATGCAGATTATCCATTACTACGTTGGTCTTTAGATCATATTTTTCATAGTACTGATTTTGGTCTGGTTAAAATGAAACGGTTGCCACATATTGGATCGGATCATTTTCCAGTATATGTCGTTTTACAGACCGGTCGGGTATTTGAACAAATTCAAGAAGAATTGGAACAAACCCAAAATGATGAAGAAGAGGCCCAAAGCGCTATACAAGAAGGAATTGCCAAGGCTGAAAAAGAAGAAAAAATTGTGACTGATGAAATTGCGCAGCCTTATAAATAAAAAGCATATAAAAATCGATGTAAGCAATATCGTACAAAGATTTGAGTCTAGGGCCAATAGGCAGAGGGGTATAAAAACCTTATTCTACATTCATCGGCACACGGAAACGGGAATGGACGATCCCACGTAAGGATACACTAAGCTGATATGGAATAAGCATCACGGATCAGATGTTGGAACGGAAACGATAAAAATAACGATTAACCTGAAAGCACAACCTCATTTACCCGAGTTTTGCAGGACGCAGAACTCGGGTTAATATTTTATATATACCCTATTTAGTTCATTGCGAATATAAGAAATATTGTTAAGTTAATCTTAATTTAAAAATCTATTTAACTGTAGGTAAGAGTTCATAAGTTCTTTATATATCTGAGCAATTTTAAATGAAAAATAGATAAAAAATTTTTTTTGATAAGTTTTTGTTTTTATAGATTATTGATGACTAAATATAAGCTTTGATCTATTTAGATATAAATTGGGGTTGTTTAATTGGCAAATCTCAATAGAATGTGCCGATCGTTGACATGTTGGATCGTCAACAGGCATTGTTGTTTATTTCGCCGGATCGGCGAGTTGTGATTTGTTTGTGCATTTAAATTTCTGTTTGGAAATTATTGTACATATTGAGGTTTCACTCTTAGTTAGTGGTCTTCTCCCTCTCATATTTGATACTTTGCGGTGCATAAGGATTGTCTTATGAAGAATTTTAAATTTAGCCTTGCTTGGCAAATTTTAATTGCTTTAGTCCTAGGGATAGTTGTAGGGGCTGTTTTACATAACCAGCCTGAAATCAAAGATAGTATTGTGAATAATGTTCTTACGCCAATGGGTAAGATCTTTATTAGCCTGATCAAAATGATTGTTATTCCAATCGTTTTCTCTACCTTAATTTTAGGTATTGCAGGTGTTGGCAGTACGAAAAGTTTAGGGCGTCTTGGTTTTAAAACCATTCTCTATTTTGAAATTATTACCACGATTGCCATTTTAGTTGGTTTGGTTGCGGCAAATATCTTCCATCCTGGTTCAGGCATTGATATGTCTCAACTGGTTCAAACCGATATTTCTCAATATAAGAGTACAGCTCAAGAAGTTGGTTCTCAATCGCATGGTTTGGTACAGACAGTTTTGTCAATGATTCCAACCAATATTATTAACTCAATGGCACATGGCGAAATGTTGCCAGTGATTTTCTTCGCCGTGTTATTTGGTATTGGTTTATCTTCATTGCCAGAGAAGACCAAAGATCCATTGTTAAGCGTATTTCATGCTGTGTCAGAAACAATGTTCCGTGTGACACACATCATTATGAAATATGCACCATTTGGTGTGTTTGGTTTGATCGCTGTAACTGTTGCGAACTTCGGTTTCGCATCATTAATTCCATTAGCTAAATTAGTGGTATTAGTTTACGTAGCTATCTTATTCTTTGCTTTTGTGGTTTTAGGAATCACTGCAAAAATGTTCGGTATCAATATCCTTATTCTAATGAAAATATTGAAAGATGAACTGATCTTAGCTTACTCAACAGCGAGCTCGGAAACTGTTCTACCGCGTATTATGCAAAAAATGGAAGACTACGGTGCACCAAAAGCAATTTCTAGTTTTGTAATTCCAACGGGCTATTCATTTAACCTTGACGGTTCAACACTTTACCAAAGTATTGCAGCTATCTTTATTGCGCAGCTTTATGGTATTGACATGTCAATTGGTCAACAAGTTCTTTTAGTTGTAACCTTAATGATTACTTCTAAAGGTATTGCTGGTGTTCCTGGTGTATCATTCGTGGTGTTATTAGCTACGTTACATACAGTTGGTATTCCACTTGAAGGCTTAGCATTTATTGCTGGTGTTGACCGTATCATGGATATGGCGCGTACCGCATTGAACGTTGTAGGTAATGCACTTGCAGTACTTGTGATTAGTAAATGGGAAAAACAATACGACAGCGAGAAAGCAGCAGCTTATGAGGCAACTTATAAATAATCTGCCTTGTTATTGTAGTAAAAACCCGCGTTGATCGCGGGTTTTTTTATGAAGTTATTTCAGTATAGATTCATATAGTGCCAGTGTCTGATCACACATGTCTTTCAAGCTAAACATGGTGACTGGGGCAACGACTTGAGGCTGTTCAATATGCTTTTCCACTGTTTCCAGTAAAGCCTTTTCATTTCCCACTTCAACAAGACCTTGTGGATACACATTAGATAAAATCTCGGCAACACCTCCACGGTTCCAGCCAATGACTGGCGTACCTACTGAGAGCGCTTCTAAAGCTGTTCTGCCAAATGTTTCTGCCTGATTGGATAGAGAGAGCACAATATCGCTAAAAGCGAGCCATTCACGTATATCTGAGCGATGTCCTACGAAGGTAATTTTATTTGCGAGTCCTTTACTTTGAATGGTGCTTTGCAGCTCACTTAAATAGGCCTGTTTTTTTGTATCAGCACCGCCGACAACAACCGCATGTAGTTGAGGATATTGTTCAGCTAGTTTTTGCATAAGTTCAATTAAGCTTTCATGGCCTTTTAAACGTGTAATACGGCCGGGTAAGCAAAGTAAAAACTTATTTTCGAGTTCAGGAAAATCATTAAAAACTTGATTGAACCATTGTGCTGAGGGCTGATAGTTATGCGGAAAAGCAGCTGGGTCAATCCCTCGATAAATGCGAACAATATCTTGGGGAGGGCAGTTTTTATAATGGTCAGTAATGTATTTAACCACGCTGTCAGAAACAGCAATGACTTTCTCGGCCTGAGTCATAATCGCGCTATAACGATTGACTGAGTAGAAGCCATGCACCGTGCTAATAAGGTGAGGAAGTTTATGTGTAGGTATTTTTCTTAAAGCAAAATGAGTTAACCATGCAGGTACACGAGAACGTACATGAACAATATCGGGTTGATGCTGTTCAATAAGCTGGCGTAAAGGCCGGATCTGCCACAAGCTTGAAAGTGACTTTTTATGAATCGGTAGTGTTAGGTGAGTAGAACCTTCAGCTTCGAGCTGTGAGACTAAGCGCCCGCCGTTGGATACAACAAGAGACTGATGTCCTTGTGCAATAAGCGCACGTGCGATTTCAAGTGTGCCGCGTTCTACGCCACCGCTATTGAGTTCTGGGAGAAGTTGCATCACTTTCATTGTTTTTTGCCTTTAGGTAGTAGCAAAGCGGGGTCTTGCGGTTTATTCATTAGGTGGAGTTTACTCCTTACTTTTGTTTTGGCAAAAGTAACAAAACTATTTGTTGGACTAACGACACATCCTGAGCGATTCCCAAAGCACTGCTTTAGGAATCAGCGCAAGGTAGTCCAACAGGCGACATCCATGTCGCCTTCGCACGATAGTACATACTGGGTATTATTTAGATGTTTATAACTATGATGCGTTAATTACGGAAGATTATTTAATAAATTTCTTCATATCCTTCAGGACGTGTTTTAAAGCGACGGTGAAACCACATATATTGCGTCGGTGCGATTCGAAGTTGATTTTCGATAATTTTATTGACGCGTGTTGCATCATTAACTTCATCATCACTTGGCATATTGTCGACTGCGGGTTCAATCAGAACATGATATTTGGGATTCTTAATATCCCCATGACGGTAGAAATATAAAGGCACCGCGACTGCTTTTGAGATTTTCAATAAGCGGCGGTGTGCAGTGACTGTGGCAGCAGGTACACCAAAGAAAGGTGCCATAACACCTTGTTTTAAACCAAAATCTTGATCGGGACTATACCAAATTGCATCGCCATCTTTAAGGTGACGAATTAAACCACGCATATCGTCATGATCGATTTGTGCTTTATAAATCGTGCCACGGCAACGATAAATGAGCATATCGAGCAATGGATTATTTTGAGGGCGATAGACAACATCAGGTTCAAAATATTGAGCACAAAGATAGCCGCCTGCATCAAGAAGCGTACTATGAGTCCCCAGTAATAAAACACCTTTGCCTTGAGCTTGGGCATTGGTAATGTGTTCTAAACCTTCAATGGTGACTCGGTTTTTAAACCAGCGCGGGTTGTACCATGCATTTAAGGTTTCAAACACGCCAAGCATCATATCGACAAAAACTTGTTGAGCTTGTTGCTGAACTTTATCGGCAGACCATTCAGGAAAGCAGACTTCTAAATTACGAATAGTGGTTTTACGGCGTGATTTTAGATATTTCCAAGCCAGATGAGCTACGCTATGCGCCAGACGCCATTGTATGGCCCATGGTAAAATAGCCAAAAGCATTAAAAAAACAATAGTAATCCAAACACCCCAATATTTAGGCAGTAAAAAGGACCATTGAAATTCACCGGGCGTATAGGGCTGCTTTTGGCTCATAACGATATAAAGATTTCAAAAAATTAAAACTGGCAAAAGTGTATCACGAACTGAATTTATCGTCGTAATACACTGTTCAATTGAGTGTTAAGAGAGTTTGAAATAAGAAGGCTGGGTTATCGGCGATTTTCTAAAAGAATTTTAACAGCAAGTCCGGCTAATACAGTTCCCATGAGCCAGCGTTGTATATTTGCCCAAAGAGGCTTTTCTTGTAGAAAAAGCGCAATGCTACCCGCAGAAAGTACAATAAGAGCATTTACTGAAACGCTTACAAAAATTTGAATCGTACCAAGTTGGATTGATTGCCATAAAATACTGCCTTGTTGTGGGTGAATAAACTGTGGCAGTAAAGATAAATACATAATGGCAATTTTAGGATTAAGCAAGTTTGTGGCAAAACCCATTAAAAAGAGTTTAGCTGGGGAGTCTACTGATAAATCTTTTACATTAAAAATAGGGGAGGCATTGGGACGTAGTGCTTTCCATGCAAGCCAGAGTAAATAAATTGCACCCGCAATACGAATAGTGTCATAGGCGTAGGGAACAGCTACAATTAACGCCGTAATACCAAAAGATGCGCAAAGCATATAAAAGATAAAGCCTACAGCTACCCCACCTAAAGAAATAAATCCAGCGGTTTTCCCTTGGCAAATCGAACGAGAAATAAGGTAAATCATATTGGGACCAGGAGTGAGTACCATCGCCAAACAAATTAGTCCAAATGCCAAAATTTGAGAAAGCTCTAGCATGCGAAAACACTCCAATATTATTATGTTGCTAGGTATAACATAATTATTTTTAGAAGTCTTATATTCAAGCACAAGGCTATTTTTAAAATACTGAAAATAGCGAAGATATAATCCATTATAGGAATGTGATGTATAAGCTTTGCTTTTTAAAAAGCTTATATTCTTAATATAAAAAAAGAGCCCCCTTAATTTAAGGAGGCTCTTTTTTACGTTCTTTTTAGCAAAGTAAAGCTGATTAGTTTCCTTTGCTCATTTGTTCAAGCACGTCCCAACGTTCCAATTTTTCAAGTAATAACTCGTCAATTTCTGTAAGACGTTGGCTTGCTTTTGTTGCTGCATCAGCATCTTTAACAAACCATGAACCATCTGCAAGTTTCTCAGAAAGTTCTGCTTGCTCCTTTTCTAAGTTTTCAATTTCAGCGGGTAATTGTTCAAGTTCACGCTGATCTTTATAACTAAGTTTTACTTTTTTAACACTGTTCTGAGCTGCGGCTTTTTCAGCTTCAGCTTTTGCCTGAGCTTTTTTTACATCAGATTTCTGGTCTACAACTTTATCATCTGGACGCTGTTGCAAATAGTCTTGATATCCACCGATGTACTCTGCAATGTTACCTTTACCATCAAATACCCACGTCGATGTTACTACGTTATCCATAAACGCACGGTCATGGCTAATGAGAAGCAAAGTGCCTTTGTATTCGGCTAACATTTCTTCAAGTAGCTCAAGGGTTACCATATCCAAGTCATTGGTTGGCTCATCCATCACAATCAGATTCGACGGTTTGAGCAGCAATTTAGCCAGTAAGATACGATTTCGTTCACCACCAGAAAGTGCTTTTACTGGAGTACGTGCACGTTCAGGTGAAAATAAGAAGTCTTGTAGATAGCTGTAGATATGACGACGGTTGCCATTCACATCAACGAAGTCAGAGCCTTCTGAAACGTTTGCCATTACCGTTTTTTCAAGGTCTAAGGCATTACGCAACTGGTCAAAATAAGCAACTTCTAACTGTGTGCCTGTTTTAACTGAGCCGCCATGTTCGATTGTACCTAAAATAGCTTTAATTAAGGTTGTTTTACCAACACCGTTATCGCCGACTAAACCAATACGGTCACCGCGCATGACAAGGGCAGAAAAATCTTTGATGAGTAGATTGTCACCATAAGATACGCTTAAATGTTCGATATCGAATACTAATTTACCAGAACGATTTGCATCTTGAGTTGCCATACTCACTTTGCCTTGTTGTGAGCGGCGTGCTTTAGATTCTTCTCGTAAAGCTTTTAGGGCACGAACACGGCCTTCATTACGCGTACGACGTGCCTTAATACCTTGGCGAATCCAAGCCTCTTCTTCAGCTAGTTTTTTATCAAATAAAGCATTCTGTTTTTCTTCTGCTTCCATTTGCTGAGCTTTAAGCTCTAAATAACGTGAATAGTTACCTTCATAAGTGCGTAAAACGCCTCGATCGAGTTCTACAATTCGAGTTGCAATGCTATCTACAAAAGAACGGTCATGCGAGATAAACAGAAGCGTTAAATTATTTTGATCAAGTAAAAATTTTTCTAACCATTCAATACTTTCAACATCTAAATGGTTCGTTGGTTCGTCTAGAAGTAATACATCTGGTTGCGTCAATAGAGCGCGAGCTAATAAAACACGGCGTTTACGTCCACCAGATAGGTCTGCCAAGTCGGCATTTGGATCGAGACCCATTTTGCTTAGAAGAGCATTTACTTTATTTTCGAGTGCCCAACCGTCTAATTGGTCTAGCTTATGCTGAAGGTTACCCATACGATCACAGGCTTCCATATCTCCTAGCATACAAGCGTCAGTCGCTTCATGATAAGCTCTGAGTACTTCTGCTGCTTCTCCTGCACCATCTGCCACAATGTCGGCTACTTTGCCAGAGTCCATTGGAACGTCTTGGGCTAACATTGAAACAGTTAGACCATTTTGAATGGAAACTTCACCAGAATCTGGTAATAGGCTTCCCTCGATCAGTTTAAGTAAAGTAGACTTACCTTCACCATTACGCCCAATTAAACAGACTCGTTCGCCACGTTCTAGATTAAAGTTCGCGCCATCGAGTAGGGCAGGTCCGCCAAAAGCAAGTTGGACATCCCTTAGGGTAATATAGGCCATAATGTTTTCCAGAATCTCAAATGAGGATTTAAATGACTAAACCACCATATCATGATGATCAAGCGTCATTGTCCGCACCCATTGAAGATTTGCAAGTGCGAATTACATTTTTGGATGATTTAGTTGAACAATTAAATCAACAACTCGCTATTCAGACTCAAGAAATAGCTGATTTAAAAAAACAAATGCAATTTCTTTATCAACGTGTGGAATCATCGGATTTATCAGATGGCATTGCACCTTTTGACCCATTAACCAATAAACCTCCTCACTATTAATAAAATGGCAAGTTCAATACTTGCCATTTTATTAGGGGATATTTATGAATTTTGCTTAAAAACCATGTAATACGATTTTCCCTTTTGTTGTACCACTTTCAATTTGTTGGTGAGCCAGTTTTAGGTTTTGAGCATTAAATGGGCTTAAAACTTGCGAAAGAGTCGTCTTGATTTTACCTGCGTCAACAAGTTCTGAAACCTCATTGAGTAACTCACTTTGTTTAACCATGTCTTGGGTTTGATACATGGAACGAGTGAACATAAATTCCCAGTGCACTGATACAGATTTAGATTTAAAAGGTTTAATATCTAACTGTGCTGGATCATCAATTAAGCCAAAATGACCTTGTGGTGCAATCAACTCTACGATGTCTGCTAAATGTTGATCAGTTTGGGTAGTCGAGAACACATATAAAGGTGCATTTAAACCTAATTGCTTGATTTGTGTTGTTAAAGGTTGACTATGATCTAACACATAGTCGGCACCGAGTTGCTTAATCCATTCTTTAGTTTCAACGCGTGAAGCGGTGGAAATAATAGTGAGATTGGTTAACTGCTTGAGTAGTTGAATTGTGATTGAACCAACACCGCCAGCCCCACCAATCACTAATATGCATGTATTTTCTGGGGCAGCTTTTGGGACCTGTAACCGATCAAATAACATTTCCCATGCCGTGATTGCGGTTAAAGGAAGGGCCGCCGCCTCTCTTGGTTCTAAGGTTTTTGGTTTATGACCCACAATGCGTTCATCAACCAACTGCAATTCACTATTACTGCCTTGGCGATTGAGTGCACCCGCATACCAAACCTCATCTCCGATTTTAAATTGTGAGACTTGATCTCCAATCGCTTCAACGACACCTACCGCATCCCAACCAAGAGTCTTCCACTGATTATTATCTGCGCTTACATTCTTACGAATTTTTGTGTCTACAGGGTTCACAGAGACCGCTTGGACACGGACAAGTAGATCATGACCTTCTGCAACAGGTGTCTCTAGTTCGACGTCAACCAGTGCCTCTGGTGATGTAATGGGACCTGCTTTTTGATATGCCACAGCTTTCATAATAATAATTCCTCTTGTTGGGAGTTTGATCATAACGTAAGCTTAAATTTGGTGACTACAGACAAATAACGCTCATAGTGTCAAAAAGGATACTGTAAAATGGCAAAAGCACGGCATTCAAGTTTTGATTGCTCTCCGGGTTGTTCTGTTGAAGCAGCCATTAGTTTGATTGACGGAAAGTGGAAATGCGTCATTCTTTGGCATCTATTTAATGAAGGCACCTTAAGGTTTAATGAAATCCGAAAGCGTGTTCCAAGCATTACCCAAAGAATGCTGACAAATCAGTTACGTGAGTTAGAACAAGACGGGATTATTCATCGAGAAGTTTATCCTCAAGTTCCGCCTAAGGTTGAGTACTCTCTAACTGATTTAGGACAAAGTCTAGAGCAAATCTTGTTTGCTTTAAAACTGTGGGGAGATGTCCATCTTGATCGGTTTGGTAAATTGGCATTAGCTGCGAGCAATCAGAACCCTTAAACATATTTAAATAATCTCACGGCAATTTGCACCTTGAAATACCGATATTTTGGGCCTTGCGATTTTATCGGGCATTATTTTTATGATGTAACTTGCGTTTTCTGGTCAGCTTATGCAACTCTAATAAAAGAGATTAATAGGTTTTGCTATGGACAATATGGGAATTTGGGTTACCGTTATCATTGTTCTTTTCGTACTAGGCTCCATTTTTGGTTTAAGAGTGAGCCCACGTGAAAAGGCACTTGGTATTATGCGAGATAAAGCCCGTAAAATAGGGTTGCATCCACGTGTAATTGTTGCACCTGAATGGACACATGTCCCAATGGCCACTGAAAAACGTGCCAGCATGGTTGCTTATTATAGTGTATTGATTCCTGATGCCCGTTTATCTTTAATGCGTGCTCGCGTTATAGACGGCAAGTTAAAAGTAATTCAGGGTGATGAGAAATTTAATGATTCTCCCATTGCATTAAAAGGGATTTATGCTATTGATATGCAGGCAAACTGTGTAGGGCTTTATTGGGATGAGGAATCAGACCTAAGAGCGACACAATTAGATGAGATGAAGGCTTATCTGTTGGCCTTGGCTAAAGCCTGATTTTTAAATTTATTGGTATAGGAATAACATTTTATATGGCGAATACCTCGCGCTCTGCATCTCAAAGCACAGCATCTACTGCACCTGCTGCACCTAAACGTGCCTTAGTGATTGTGGAGTCGCCTGCCAAAGCGAAAACCATCAATAAATATTTGGGTTCGCAATTCATTGTAAAGTCTTCTGTAGGTCACGTACGTGACTTGCCAACAGGCGGCAGTAAATCAACAGAGAAAAAGCCGGCTGCCCGGACTAAACTCACCGAAGCCGAAAAAGAACAAAAAGCTAGTCAGGCTTTAGTTAATCGTATGGGGGTTGATCCTGAACATGGTTGGGAAGCTCATTACGAAGTTCTGCCTGGCAAAGAAAATGTTGTTGCTGAACTCAAAAAACTCGCCAAAGATGCCGATGCAATCTATCTCGCAACGGACTTGGATAGAGAAGGGGAAGCGATTGCTTGGCACCTAAGAGAAGTTATCGGTGGTGATGACAGTCGTTATCACCGCGTGGTGTTCAACGAAATTACCAAAAATGCCATTCAAGAAGCATTTAAACAGCCAACACGTCTAGATCTAAATCGTGTGAATGCTCAGCAAGCACGCCGTTTCTTAGACCGTGTAGTGGGCTTTATGGTTTCGCCATTACTTTGGGAAAAAATTGCCCGTGGTTTATCTGCCGGACGTGTGCAGTCAGTAGCGGTGAAACTGGTTGTAGAGCGTGAGCGTGAAATCCGTGCGTTTATTCCAGAAGAATATTGGCAAGTTTTTGCAGATACTCAGTCCAAAAAAGATGATATTCGTCTTGAAGCATTTAGACAGGCTGGTAAAACCCTTAAACTGAAAAATAAAGCTGAAACTGATGCTTTATTAGATGTTTTAAAAGGTGCTGAATATAAAGTTGCACAGCGTGAAGATAAACCAACTAAGGTCAATCCAAGCGCACCTTACATTACTTCAACTTTGCAACAGGCTGCGAGTACACGTTTAGGCTTTTCTGTAAAGAAAACCATGATGTTAGCTCAGCGTTTATATGAAGCAGGTTTTATTACCTATATGCGTACTGACTCAACTTTCTTGAGTGATGATGCAGTAAGCATGGTACGTGCCCATATTGAAAGCCAATATGGTGAAAAATATTTACCGGCAAAGCCAAACCGCTATGGTAATAAAGCGGGTGCTCAAGAAGCCCATGAGGCGATTCGTCCGTCAAATGTTGCGCTTACAGGTGATCAACTTGCAGGTGTAGAGCGTGATGCTCAACGCCTATATGATTTGATCTGGCGTCAGTTTGTTGCGTGTCAAATGACACCAGCAGAATATTTATCTTCTACTTTAATTGTTGAAGCAGCGAATGTTGAGTTAAAGGCGAAAGGCCGTACGCTTGTATTTGAAGGCTTCACTAAAGTACGTGGCGCGAATAAGTCAGATGACGATATTATTTTACCTGCAATTAAAGTAGGCGAAATTTTAAAATTAGAAAAGTTAGATCCAAGTCAGCACTTTACTAAACCACCTGCACGTTTTACTGAAGCATCTTTAGTTAAAGAGCTTGAAAAACGTAGTATTGGCCGTCCTTCGACCTATGCTGCTATTATTTCTACCATTCAGGAACGTGGTTACGTTAAGTTAGAAAACCGTCGTCTTTTTGCCGAGAAAATGGGCGAGATTGTGACGGATCGTCTGGATGAAAGTTTTAATAACTTGATGAATTATGCCTTTACGGCAGATCTTGAAGGCCAGCTTGATAAAGTTGCAACGGGTGAGCGTAACTGGAAAGAGTTGCTAGACACTTTCTATGGCGACTTTAAAAAACGTTTAACGAATGCTCAGGGCGAGCAGGGAATGCGCCGTAACCAACCGGTTGAAGTACCAGCAGTACATTGCCCTGAATGCTCACGTCCAATGCAGATTCGTACGGGTACAACTGGTGTATTCTTAGGATGTTCTGGCTATAACTTGCCACCTAAAGAGCGTTGTAAAGGTACACTGAACTTAACACCTGTTGAGTCGTTAGCTGCGCTATCTGATGATGATGGTGCTGAAACCGCGGACTTGATGTCTAAGCATCGCTGTGAGAAATGTGGCACTGCCATGGACAGCTATGTGATTGATGGTGGTCGTAAACTGCACGTATGTGGTAACAACCCGGACTGTGATGGTTTTGAGCTTGAAGAAGGTGAGTTCAAGATCAAGGGTTATGATGGCCCAACGATCCCATGTGATAAATGTGATGGTGAAATGCAACTTAAGACGGGACGTTTTGGTCCATATTTCGCTTGTACCAGCTGTGACAATACACGTAAAGTTTTGAAGAGTGGTCAACCTGCACCTCCACGTGTAGAGCCAATCAAGATGGAGCACCTACGTTCAACGAAACATGATGACTTCTTTGTGTTACGTGATGGCGCAGCAGGATTGTTCTTGGCAGCGAGTAAATTCCCGAAAATTCGAGAAACACGCGCACCAAAAGTTGCTGAGTTACGTAGTGTTGCAGCTCAGCTTGATCCAAAATATCAATTTATTTTGCAAGCACCAGATGTAGACCCAGAAGGTAATCCAGCAGTTGTGAAATTCAGTCGTAAGAATCAATCACAATATGTAGGCTCGGAAACACCAGAGGGTAAACAAACCAAATGGAGCCTGATTTATCAAGATGGTAAATGGGTTGAGGGTTAAACAAGCCCACGATAAAAAATGCTAGCTCAGCTAGCATTTTTTATATCTAAAACAATAAAAGAAAATTTTAATTTTATGGGGAATAAGAATGTGGAAAAACATTCGGGTCTTATGCTTATTAATTATTTTGTTGATTGTTGCTGTTCAGGCATGGCGAGATCAGAATCAAGATTGGAATCACACAGTTGTAGTCGTTCTACATCCAGTGAATGCTGATGGTTTACAGACAACACAGACCTATACTGATCAATTGAAAAACGAAGATTTTTGGGCAATTAAAAACTATCTGGATGAATGGTCACAGCATTATCGTGGGCAAACAGGAAACTTTGTAATTCGTTTAGGACAACAGTTACAGCAACGACCACCAGAGGTTCCTGAAAATGCCAATATCTTGCATGTTATGTGGTGGAGCCTAAAGTTTCGTTTTTATGCATGGCGCCAGCAACAACCTGAAGATAGTGGAGCCTCACTCAAACTTTACTTAAATTATTATGATCCGAATTATCAGAAAGTCTTGATCCATTCGACTGCTTTAGAAAGAGGTCGTATTGGTAGTGTGAATTTATTTGCGAACAAAACACAAGCTTCACAAAATCAAGTCGTCATCGTTCATGAGCTTTTACATGGCTTTGGAGCACAGGACAAATATGATTTAAAAACAGGACAGCCGGTTTATCCTATAGGTTATGCTCATCCAGAAAAAATTCCCCTTTATCCGCAAATTCAAGCTGAAATTATGGGAGGTCATACTGCCTTATCTGAGCAGAGTAGTAAAATGCCTAATAATTTACAAGAAACGATCATAGGTTTACCTACTGCCCGAGAAATTGGCTGGGTGAAATAAAACTGTGGATAAATACTGCTTTATCCACATCAATTGTTAAGAAACGATGCAGATTTTATACAGACAAAAAGTGTGAAGTACATCACTATTGTTAGGTAGATGAAATTCTAATACCTGATAATAAGAGTAGCCATGATGAAAACTGTAGGTAATGATTTGGTACGTAATCAGTTACATGCTGACCGTAAATGGTATTTGATATTAGGCTTTGTGCTTATTGGTTTTGGTCTGATTTTATTTAGTTCATTGCCATTTGCGACTTTTTCTGTCGTTTTTTTATTTGGAATACTCATGATGGTCGGCGGTGTGTTACATCTCGTCGCGGCTATGAGTGTTTTTAAAGGTGCAAGCCGATGGTTATGGGCACTGTTTGGTGTGCTTTATCTCATGGCAGGCTATTACGCTTTTTCTACTCCAGTCACTACAGCTGTGGTTTTGACAAGTCTATTATCTATAGCGCTTATCATTGCAGGTGCTATACGTACTATAAATGCAATTTTACTTAAGCCCATTACAGGATGGGGCTGGACCTTGTTTTCGGGACTGCTCACCTTATTTACTGGTATTTTAATTTTGGTTTCTAAAGATTCACCTTTTTGGGTGCTGGGAATGTTCCTTGCTGTTGATATCTTATTTCAGGGAATTAACTTCCTTGGTTTAGCTTCAGCCATCAAACATCTTCCATCTAGTTCAAAAACAGTATCTTAAAAATAATATCGACTCAAAGAGCACTTTAAGTGCTCTTTTTGTTTTTAGGACAGGCAGCCCCATCTTTGCTGGGCTCTGTTAAACTATGCCTTGGTGTGTTAGCGATATGTGTTATGAGTCTTGCAAAATTAATTAATGAACTAAATGCTCAGCAAAAAAAAGCAGCAACAACGTCTGCGCAGAACTGTTTAGTTTTGGCGGGTGCTGGTTGTGGCAAGACGAAAACGATTGTTGCGCGTGCTGCCTATTTAATTGATCAAGGCTTACCAGCGAACCAAATTCAGATTTTAACGTTTACTCGACGTGCTGCGAGTGAGATTGTTGCAAGAGTAGAGCAACATGTTGGAGCACAGGCCAAGGGTCTGAGAGCTTCAACTTTTCATACTTTTTGTATGTATTTACTGCGCCGTAATCCACAAGCTTTTGGGTTAAATCAATTTAGTATTATTGATCGTGATGATCAGTTGCTCATGTTTCGCTTATTAAGAGGCAAAGACAAAGATAACGTCTTACCTAAAGCCGCAGAGCTATGCGATTTATATTCATATGCAAGAAATACTCAAACAAAACTTTCTGAAGCATTAATCAAACAGCTTCCAGAAGCCTATGAGCATAAGACTCAAATTGCAGATTTGATGAAAACCTATGAGCAGCGTAAAAGAGAACGTAATTTTTTAGATTATGACGATATTCTCTCAATTGTAGCTGTCCATTTGCAAAATTCTGAAGCACTCACCAACTGGGTTGCAGGTTTTTGTCAGGCACTGCTGGTTGATGAAATGCAAGATACCAATCCTTTGCAGTGGGCCTTATTACAACCATTGATTGGCAAAGTGAAGTTGTTTTGTGTTGGCGATGATGCCCAGTCGATTTATGGTTTTCGCGGTGCTGACTTTGAAAATATCCATTCTTTTAAAGAGCGAATTCCTGACGCAGTCATTCATACACTGGATTTAAATTACCGTTCGACCCAAGAAATTTTAGATTTATCAAACTGGTTATTAGCAAATAGCCCAATTGATTATCAAAAACAGCTGCAAGCACATCGTGGGCAAGGGCAAAAACCTCAGCTACACCTATTTGGTAATGAGTATGAAGAAGCAAACTGGATTGCACAGGACTTAATAACGCGACATCAGCAAGGTGCAAGCTGGCACGATCATATGATTTTAGTGCGTTCTGGCTATAGTGCACGATATCTGGAAGGGGCTTTTATTGCTGCTGAATTACCTTACCGTTTTATTGGTGGGGTAAAACTTCTTGAGTCTGCTCATGTGAAAGACGTGCTTAGCCTGCTACGTATTGTGAGTAATCCTCACGATGATTTGGCGTGGATGCGTTTTTTAACCTTGTGGGATGGTATTGGTGATGTTGGTGCAAGTAAGCTCGCTCAAGAGCTGATGGGAATTGCTGATGTTGAGGAGCGCTGCCAGCGACTGGAACGTCATGGAAAAGTTCCTTTACAAGCGATTTTAATTTTAAAGCAGTTAGATGTATTACAGCAGCATGTTGAAGCAAGTATTGGCTTAGCACTCGATGCTTTAGGTGAACAACTCGAGCAAAATTATAAAACTAAAGATTGGTCACGCCGGTTAAAAGATTTTGATTTGGTCAAACAACTTGCACGTAAACATGCATCTTTAGGTGAGTTTCTTGAAGAATATGTGCTTGAACCTATTTCAGTTTCTGAAATTGAAAAAGCAGCTGATCAGGATTTAGTCACTTTAATTACGATCCATTCAGCTAAAGGTGCTGAACAGAAAGTCTGCTATGTACCTCATGTATCGCCAAATCAATATCCTTATGTAAGGGCACAGGGCGATTTTGATGATGTCGAAGAAGAGCGCCGCGTATTGTATGTTGCATTAACACGTGCAGAAAATGAATTAATTTTGACTAAGCAAAACCTCAATACATGGTCAGAAGATAATTATGACGAACAAGGTCGTAAAATCGAAAGTTATTTCCTAAATGATCTCCCTGCACATTTGGTTCAGGCAAAGATTCATAGGCAAGTACCTCAGCCATTTGCTAAAAAGCAATGGAACCGTTCACCTGCAGTAAATTTAGGTTTTGGTATCGATCTGGATTAAACTACTGTATAAGACACTGTGATTACTTAAATATATTGGCTGCTCCCTTTTATTGCCAATTAAGGTTAGAAAATGAAGATATTAGTTCGTAATTTAGATCGTGCTGTGAGTGAAACTGAAATTTTAGAGTTATTCAAAGCATTTGGTAAAGTTGAAACGTGTGTTCTTGTTACTGATAAAGACACAGGTAAATCGAAAGGTTTTGGTTTTGTTGAAATGCCTAACCCACGTGAAGCAATTAAGGCAATTAAAGGCTTAAACCTGCTTAAAGTTAAAGGCAATGGAATTCGCGTTAAAGCAGCTGAAGAATAAGTCTTCAGTGTGAAAAGACAGTTTTTAGCTCTTTCGATTGTCGCGCCAAATGGTACTCGTATCGCTGAAGGTATAAAAACACTTGAAGTGCGTTCATGGGTACCTACAAAACTGCCAATCAAAGATCTATTAATTGTCGAGAACCAAAATTTTTTGGTCAAAGATACTGATGAAGAAGAGGGAGTTGCTGTCGCTTTGGTTGATATCGACTCTATTCATGCTTGGCGAAATGATGAAATTGAGCCAGCATGTGCAACTGCTTGGAGCGAGGGATATTTTGCTTGGGTTTTAAGTAATGTTCGTCCTATAAGCCAGCCTTTAAAAACTTTAGCTAAACGTAAAATTTATCAAGTTGAGCTGGATTTACCATAAATAACGTTGATTTTATTAATGGAGTCGTTAAGCTAAAGATTAGCTGTTGCAATAGCGATTTTAAAACAGGAAAGTTTAGTTATGTCACGTGTTGCTCGTTATCATGCCGATCGTACCAATCAGAAGCTCTATTTTGCGCGCTTAGCGTGTCAACAGGCTGAACAGACCGATCATGTGCAGCAGATACAAGCTCACCGTGAAGCAGCTGTATTTCACCTACATGGTGCAATGTTAGCTTTCTTGCAAGAATTGGTACGTTATTATCGTTTAAATGATTTACAACCTACCTTAAAATCTATTGAGGAACATATGGCGGCAAAAGGGCAGGTTTCTCCTGAAGTCTCTGTTTTGCAGCAATTGGCAAAAGATGGTTTCGTTGCTGAGTTAAAGCGAGCTTATCGTATGTGCCAATATGCGCCGGAACCAAAAGAGCCGACCCCTGAAGAAGAGACATCATCTAACCTGATTATCAAAGTAACTCAAGGTCCTCAATCTTGGTTACCTGATGTCAAAATTTTGCGTGAATGGCATCGAGAATTAACCCATTTAATTGATGGTTTTCGTAATGAAATGGTCGAGTTCTAAAATTAAACTGTCCTAGTGCTTGAAATTTGGTGTGGATGTGCCTATATAAATAAGACAAGAGATGCAAAGTGCAAGGGTGCTTTGCCACCATGTTGAAACATGGAGGAAGTATATGTCTATACAGCAATTGAAAGAGTTATTTGGAAATCAAGAAGCAGTGTTGGAATTAGTCCAACTCGAAGGTGGTGAACTTGCCTTGCGTAATGCCGGTTCTGAGAACGAACCCTTGGTCAAAATTCAATTTAGCGATGAAGTAAAAGCAATTTTAGGTGAACAAACACCTGTGGTTGCCCAACATATGATTCAGGCTGCATTGTTTGGACTGCTTGAGAAGCAGGTAAATGAGTGGCAGGCTGAGGTAGTAGACGAACAGCCTAAATTCTTGAGCTAATAAAAAGCGTACTCTTGAGTACGCTTTTTATATCAGTTAATGAATAGTTGACTGATGGGCAAGCTCGATCTGATTTACTATATGATGGCTCATGTTCTTTGCCATTTCCTCTTTAGCATAGAACACTTCACCAATATTCTCATCTCGAATGATAGCCGCTTCTTCTTTACTTTCTGCGCAAATTAACACCTGAATTTGAGGGTTTAATTGCTTAGCAATCGCCACAATACGGTGAATATCTAAAATATCCATAGGTGAAATCACCAAGAGCCGTGCATGCATGATATGTGCTTGAATTAAAACACTTGGCTCAGTCGCAACACCACTGACTGCTGCAATATTCGAATGACGCAGTTTTTCTACGATTTCACGATTTTCTTCTGCAATAACGACCTTAATATTCTCGTTAATTAAATTTTCAGTGATACGTCGTCCCACACCGCCATATCCTACAATGACGACCTGATCGCGTAAGTAAGCCTGATCGACTTCATCAGGTAACATTGCTAATGGGTCACCACTACGTTCAAGAAGACGAGCTAAGTGAGAGCGCTCACGAATCCAGCGTTGTACTGGTTCAATTGCAGAGAATATAAAAGAGTTCAGCGTAATTGAAAATAAAGCACCAGCTAGAATCAGGTTTTGTGCTTCTAAAGTTAATAAACCTAATGAGACACCGAGAGTTGCTAAAATAAATGAGAACTCACCAATTTGGGCCAAACTCGCGCCAACTGTAAGGGCTGTATTGATGGGATAACGAAAGAATAAAACCAAAGCCATTGCAGCAAGTGTTTTACCTACCATAATAATGGCGATAACGGCCAAAATATGTAGCGGACGTTCAACCAGAATATGTGGGTCAAAAAGCATTCCCACAGAGACAAAAAACAGAATTGAGAAAATTTCGCGTAATGGAAGCGTTTCTTCTTCGGCGCGGTGGCTAAAGTCTGATTCTTTAACAACCATTCCCGCAAAGAAAGCCCCTAATGCCATGGAAACTCCAAAAATGGCATAAGATCCATAGGCAATAGAAACAGCGGCTGCAACAACGGTCAGGGTAAATAACTCTCTTGAACCTAAACGAGCAACAAACTGCATGATGATAGGAACAACGCGTTTACCTACAATCAGCATAAAGGCAATAAAGCCAACTACTTTTAATAAAGTGAGCCCAAGGGTTAGCCAGATATTACTATCTGCACCTTCTGGTGCTTTCCCACCGAGTAAAACTGCTGTAGCTGGAAGGAGTACTAAAACCAGTACCATGACTAAATCTTCGACTAACAGCCAACCCACAGCAATTTTGCCGTTAACTGAATCTAAAAGACCTCGGTCTCCTAAAGCTTTTAATAATACAACAGTACTCGCACACGACAGACTTAAGCCAAAAACGAGTGCAGAACCAAAGCTCCATCCCCATAGCATGGATACGCCAACTCCTAATAGAGTGGCGACCGCAATTTGTAAAATCGCGCCTGGTACAGCAATACGGCGAACGAGCAATAGGTCATTTAATGAAAAGTGCATCCCTACACCAAACATCAGAAACATGACCCCGAGTTCTGCAAGCTGGTTAGCAAGATGAATATCTGCTTCTATGCCAGGTGTATTTGGGCTAATAATAATTCCGGCAATTAAATAGCCGATAAGAGGGGGAAGTCGTAATCGGGCTGCAAGATAACCAAAGAAGAGGGCAACACCGAAACCAACAGCAAGTAAAACAATTAAATCTACGTCATGCGGCACTAAAAACTCCTTTTACGTGAGTTAGGCTAAAGACAAGCATAAAAAATGCCAAGGCGAAATATGTGGAAAGTTTAACAAAAAAAAGCCAGGTATAAAAAAAATGCAAAAAAAAACGACCTCATTGTGAAGTCGTTTTTTTCGAGGCTAAAATTATTTGATTTTAGCTTCTTTGAAAATCACGTGTTGACGGATTTTTGGATCAAATTTTTTGATTTCCATTTTTTCCGGCATAGTACGTTTGTTTTTAGTCGTGGTATAGAAATAACCTGTACCAGCTGTAGAAACGAGACGAATCTTATCACGCATTGTTCAGACTCCTTAGATCTTTTGACCTTGAGCACGAAGGTCTGCAACAACCTTTTCGATACCCAATTTGTCAATAATACGCATACCTTTAGTGGTTAAACGAAGACGTACAAAACGTTTTTCGCTTTCTAACCAGAAACGGTGGTGGTGCAGGTTCGGCTCGAACCGGCGCTTGGTTTTGTTGTTGGCGTGTGAGACGTTGTTACCAACGACTGGACGCTTGCCGGTAACTTGGCAAACCTTAGACATGGTGTAACTCCATTGATTCAGCCAACAGCAAATCTGTGGCCAGTCATACTAAATGTAAACGGATGAATTCATTCAAGGGGCGTTTTATACCAAAAATACGATTAAAAGACAAGCGGAATTGGTAAAAACGAGGCATGATTTAGTATAACAGATCATGCCTTGATCAGTTAGCGCAACAAGGTTTTCGAAATGAAACGATGAATGGGCTTATTGAACGGTGGAAGAATGTATTTAAGACTATAAAGTTTTGGATTTGACATCACCGAACGTTCATGAGAAAGACTGAAAAAGCCCTCTGGTCCGTGATATTTACCCATACCTGATGCGCCAATTCCTCCAAAGGGTAAATCATCCTGAGCCACATGGGTAATGACCATGTTGATTCCGAAATGTCCTGAGTGGGTGTGCTGCGCAACATAATCAGCACGCGCCTGATCATAGTCGAAATAATACATGGCTAAAGGACGTGGACGACTATTAATAAATTCGATGACTTCTTCTATTTGATCATATTCTAAAATTGGTAGAACGGGACCAAAAATTTCATTTTGCATAATATCCATTGCAGTCGTTACGCCTGTAACTAAAGTCGGTGCAATTTTACGGACATCATCTAAAATTTCATTTTGTGGGTTAATTTCCACAATACGAGCACCTTGATCGCGGGCATTTTCAAGGTAGCCCTGAATACGGTTGTATTGTTTGTCATTAATAATAGATGTGTAATCTTGATTATTGCGGAAGTGTGGATACATGCCAGCCACAATCAATTTAAAATTTTCGATGAACTCGGCAGTTTTCCCGCGCGGTAAGAAAATATGGTCAGGTGCAACACAAGTTTGTCCTGCATTCCATAATTTCCCTACAGCAATACGTTGAGCCACATCTTTCATATCCATAGATGCATGCACAAGTGCAGGAGATTTTCCGCCTAACTCAAGAATAACAGGAACCAGATTTTGAGCTGCGGCTGCCATCACTGTTTTACCAACAGAAGTTGAGCCTGTGAAAATCATTTTGTCAAAAGGCAAATGACTAAAAGCATCTGAAATAACGCCACCACCATTTACCACAGCAACTAATTCTTGTGGAAAGGCTTCTGCTAATACACTTTCAAGGACTCGCCCAAAATTTGGAGAGGCGCTAGAAATCTTGATCATGGCATGGTTGCCTGCTGCCAACGCACAGATTAATGGTCCAACTGAAAGCAGCAATGGGTAGTTCCATGGTGTAATAATACCAATTACACCCATAGGTTGATATTGTACCCAACCTTTTGCTGGTTGATGTAATACACTGATATGGCGTTTTGAAGGTTTCATCCACGCTGTCAGATGTTTGCTGTAATATTTGATTTGTTCCAAACTGGTGAGTAACTCACCAATTTTTGTTTCCATAACTGCACGATTGCCATAATCAAGGTTAATTGCGTCCGCAATCTGATCTTGATATTTTACCAAGACTCTTTTAAGACGAGCTAAACGATCAATACGCTCTTTAGCAGTGGGTACCGGATGACGTAAATAAGCAAGCTTTTGTTGTTCAAGCAAATCATGTAAATGCTTAACATCATAAGGGAGCTGAGTCTCTGGATTTGTTTTTGTTTGACTGTTCATCGGTACTTACCAAATACATTGATATGTTTATTTTTTAGAGTAAATACTCTAAATAGTCAAGTCAGTTTATGTGTTCAAGTCTTAACCATTTGAATTATTAAAGGTTATTAAAATGTCTCAACCTAAAGCTCTGAAGACAAAAGACCGGATTTTACAAATCAGTTTGCAGCTTTTTAACGAGCGAGGTGAACGGTCGGTTACAACCAATCATATTGCTGCGGAGTTAGGTATTAGTCCCGGAAACTTGTATTATCATTTCCGGAACAAGCATGAAATCATTAAGGAATTAATGTATCAATATCAGGCGGAGACTTTGGAAGTACTTTCTTTACCTGACGATAGACCATTAACGACCAATGATAAAATCAACTATTTTCAAGTGCTCAGTGGTCAGTTATGGAGTTACCGCTTTATTCATCGTGATGTTTATCATTTAGTTGAAAGTAACGAAGACTTTAAAAAGATTTATCCACGTTTTGCGGGGCAGGTCATGCAGCAGGGGCAAAGAATTTATCAAGCCTTTGTAGATGCAGGTCTTATGAAAATGACGCCATCGGAAATTGAAGCACTCATTATTAACCTCTGGATTGTATTAACAAACTGGACAAACTTTTTGTATATGTCTGGTCATATTAGTGACAATAACCATTTAGAAGAAAAATGGGTTTGGCAAGCATTACGCCAAATGGTTTTCCTTGAAGGGCCTTATCTTATGGGTGAAAGCCGAGCAACTTATGAGCAGTTGCTTGAATCTCTTGGCCCTTCAGATCTATTTGCTAGCTTATCGTCCTTAAAAGACGAATAGTTGTGCTTGTTTATTTAGGGCGCTAGAATACTCGGCCTATTAAAAAATTTATCTCAATTAAGTGATATTAACCAAATGAATATGACCACTGCCAATACAGCCCGTTTACTGATTACTTGTGAAGACAAGCCAGGGATCGTACAAGCGGTATCGAGCTTTTTGTATCACCAAGGTGCAAACATTACCGCGCTTGATCAGTATGCGACGGAAGCTCAGGGCGGACGTTATTTCATGCGTGTTGAATTTGAACTTGACCACTTACAGTCGCGTAAAGATGCTTTGATTCAGACTTTTGCTGCGAACGTTGCTGAGCGTTATGGCATGCAATGGCGTCTTGCTTTCGTAAACGATGTTAAAAAAGTTGGTATTTTAGTTTCTAAAGTTGACCATGCATTGCTTGAGTTATTGTGGCGTCATGCACGTGGTTCGTTACCTTGTGAAATTACTCATGTTATTTCAAATCATGAAGATTTACGTGAATCTGTCGAAAACTTCGGGATTCCATTTACTGTAATTAAAGTCACCAAAGACAATAAAGCTGAAGCTTATGCGCAAATTGATGAAATGATGCAAGGTAACGATTTATTGGTTCTTGCACGTTACATGCAGATTTTAAGCGAAGATTTTGTTGCGAAATGGGAAATGAAAATCATCAATATTCACCATTCTTTCTTGCCAGCTTTTGTGGGTGCTAACCCATATAAGCAAGCTTATGAAAAAGGTGTGAAGTTGATTGGTGCGACAGCTCACTATGTTACTGCTGACCTTGATCAAGGCCCAATTATTGAACAAGACGTTGAGCGTGTGAGTCATGACTATAATGTTGAGCAATTACGTGAGCTTGGTGAAGATGTAGAGCGTAATGTATTGGCTCGCGCAGTGAAATGGCATTTAGAAGACCGTATTATTGTTGATGGTAATAAGACCGTTGTTTTTTAAATAACGCTTATTTTAAAAAAGCACGCTTCTTGCGTGTTTTTTTATATTTAAAATAAAATTGAAATAATATAACATATCAATAACAAATGGGTTTATCATAAGAATAGATCTGTTCATAGTGTAATTAGTCTAACTATTTTAAGTTTGGCTAAACAAATCGTGAGCAGGGGATGTCTATTCATGTAACTATGAGAAAACTAAAGCAAAGATACTCAACTGGTAACAACCTCTGATAGAGAGTAAATGTTTTTCTCAAAAAATAGTTGCAAATGAAAACACTTCTCATTTATTATTGTGGCACTTTATTGTTCTATCCGATGTTTGAAATCGTTTCTATAAATAGAAATCTGAAATCATCATCCATTAGGTAATTAGATTCTTATGAGTCAATCTTCCGCAGCCTTAAATGCTCCCAATCCGATGAAAAAGAAAGTCATCACAGCACTAATTGCAGTTGCAATTGGTCATATCGGGGTCTTATGGGCAGTTAGCCATATTAAGCCTGCTGAATTAAAGCCAATCGATAAGAAACCTTTACAGGTACGTTTTTTAACAATTAAAGAAGATGTGCCGCCACCTCCTCCTGCAAAAGTAGAGCCGATCAAGCCCAAGGTAAAGCCTAAACCTGTTGAGAAGAAGGTAGAGCCTAAACCTGTTGAGAAGCCAAAAGTTATTGCTCAGAAAGTACAGAAGGTAGAGCCAAAGGTTATTCAACAAGATGATACTCAAGAGAAATTAAAGAAGCAGCAAGAGTTGGAAAAGCAGAGATTAGAGCAACTTCAACGTGAACAAGCTTTAAGAGAGCAGCAAGCACGTGAACAAGCTTTAAGAGATCAACAAGCACGTGAACAAGCTGCAAGAGATCAACAAGCTCGTGATCAAGAAAATCGTAGCAAACCTCAAAGAGTGGCCGCAGGTGATGTATCTTGGAGCAGATCTCCAAAAATCTCTGCGGAAAAAGTTTCTTATTACTTTAAGCCTGAAGATGGAGTAAAAGTCATAGAAGTCGAAATTTCATCTGATGGTACGGGTAAGGTGACGGGTGTAAAGATTACTAAGTCGACTGGTAATGAGAAATTTGATGCCTATGTTGTTAAGCAAACTTATAGTGCTAGGTTTAATTCGTATAAACCTAATGGTGTGGTGACTCCTTTTGTGATCAAACAACAATTTGATGCAAGTGTTGTTAAAAAATAATTGTATTAGCAGATTAAACTTTATTACGTAGGAGTTCATATGAACTTTTCAATCTATTGGCAACATGCAGATGCAGTGAGTAAAACCCTGTATTTCATCTTATTGGCAATGTCGATTGCTACTTGGACAGTTTTCATCTTACGTTTGATGGGGACTCGCCAATTAAAACAACAAGCTTATGCTCAACTTTCTCAGGCTATCACTTCGCTAAAAGCAAAGTTACAACCTTTAAGTTTTGAGCAGCGTAAAGCGGTTGCGGAGCAGGCTCTACTTCGTCAAATTTCTGCTGAAAAAGTCAATGCTGAAAAAGGTATTTCTGTTTTAGGAACAATTGCTTCAATTGCACCATTCGTTGGTTTGTTTGGTACGGTATGGGGTATTTTCCATGCACTTGTTGCGGTAGGTAAAAGTGGACAAGCAGGTTTGGCTCAAGTGGCTACACCAGTAGGTGAAGCGCTTATTATGACGGGCCTTGGTCTTGCAGTTGCGATTCCTGCGGTATTGGCTTATAACATCTGTGTACGTGCTAACCGTGGTCTTGCTCATGATTTACAAGATCAAGCACACAGCTTATTAATTGATACGATGTTGCAGCAAGACTCAACTGTAAAGTCTGATGTTAAAACTGCACAGCAAAGTTATGTTGGAGGTCAAGCTTAATGGCTTTTCAATTGGGTGAAGACCACGATAGTGGCATAAATGAGATGAACCTCATTCCGCTAATCGACATTATGTTGGTGTTAATGATCATCTTTTTGGTCACAGCAACAGTTGCCAACCCATCGATTCCATTAACGCTTCCTAAAACAACTGCTGAAATTATTGATCCACCACCAAAAGCAATTACGATTAGTATTAATGCAAATGGTGAAGTGGCTTGGGATACTCAAGTAATTAGCCTTGATGAGCTTCAAAAACGTTTTCAAGAAGCAGGTCAAGGTGATGTTAAACCAACAGTTCAGCTTCGTGCAGATAAAGAGTCGAAGTACGATACTGTTGCACAGGTAATGTCTCGCGCCAGTGAAGCCGGACTGAGCGATATTGCCTTTGTCAGTGAAAACTAAAATTTAGTTTACCTAATAAAAAAGCAACCAAATCGGTTGCTTTTTTATTGCTCGAATTTATTGATCTTTCATAAGATGCTGGAATTTACTATAGAGCTTGAGCAACTTAGGTGGAATCGCAAAGTTGCAATAACCTTGTGAAGGATTCTTTGCATAGTAATTCTGATGATATTCTTCGGCTGGATAGAACGTCGGAACCGGAGACAACTCAGTCACAATATCAAGATCATCATCTTTTAGCGTTTGAATCGTATGTTCTGCTGCCTGCTTTTGCTCTTCATTATAATAGTAAATAACAGAGCGATATTGCGTGCCGATATCATTACCTTGGCGATTTAAAGTCGTTGGATCGTGAGTCGCGAAGAATACATCGAGTAACTGGGAGTATGTTACTTGCTCTTCATCAAAATCTACCAAGATCACCTCAGCATGCTGAGTATCTCCTTGGCAGACTTGCTCGTAGGTAGGATTAGTCGTGTGCCCACCTGCGTAACCACTAGTTACTTTTTCTACACCGCGTATTTGTAAAAATACAGCTTCGACGCACCAAAAACAGCCGCCGCCAAATAATGCCTGTTGCATTGTTTTTCCCTCTATTTCCTGCCTATTACAATAGGGTTTATGTATTTAAAATACAAAGTAAAGCATGTATAAAAAAGTAAAGAAAAGTGCATTACTTATTTCGGTTTTGGTAAACCTTGTCGAACGATTTGAGAGAAATGTTCGCTACTCTGATCTGAAAGTTGTTCAAAATTTTCAGTACGTGGGTTGATGTGTGCAATTTGATACCACTGTTTTAAACTGATAGTTTGATTAAGTGCTTTAAGATCATATAAATAATTAGGTAAGTAACCTGAAGCGATTAGGCGATAATCTTTAGGAAGTTGATAGGGGTTAATCGCTTGAACCATATCAAAAATTAAGGTGGTACAGTTACTGGTGAGGGTGTTGTACCACTTTGGTTCTGCACGAAGCTCATCGGATTTCTTTAGATATTCTAAAAATAAAGCCTTTTGCTCGCGACGTGGCATGTTGATAGGAAAATTATAAACTTGCTCTTTGCGGATGTTACTGCGTGTGTACACAATATCTTTTTCATCAGAAGCAATTAAGCTAAGTTCATATTTTCTAAAAAATCCACCAATTGCCGAAAACTCTTCAGTTTTTTCTTTGCGAATCTCGATTGAGAACACTAAAGGTTGCTGATTGGTAAATTCAAAGCTAACCAATGTATGAGCAATTTGTGGTCCCATCCAGTAAGAGGCAATGATGTTTATGCCATTCAACTGGTTAAGATCAAAAGTTCGAGTTTCCCACCGAACATCATAGGTTCCATCGGGATGCCAGTTGAAGTTACGAACATTATGCAGGGTAATCACATCGCCATGCTTTTCGTAGCTCAGCATATTGGCAACTTCAGGGTTCCAGTCGCGGTCTTGGCGTGCAGTAATCGAAAAATACCAAACGAGAGAGCAGGCAAATGCCAAAAGATAAATCAGGATGTCTGTACGGCGGCTAATAATATGGCCTTCCACATATAAGCCAGCCATACTGAGTGCAAAAGCAATCCAGATGCCAATGAGTATGCGGCTGCCTAACCAGCCAAAAGGTTGTTGAACCCAGAGCGCTACACATACCCAAATGCTAGAGAACACAATAAACAGCGTGAATAGACTATGCAAAAGCCCCAAAAGTAGGGCAGTAATAAATTCACGTGTTCCGATATTGTGCATAGGCATCCATAGAATTATTTTTTATAAGTAGCAAACTCGAATGAAGTTCCTGATTTTTCATCAACTTGCTGTTCACTCGCAGTTTTATGAAATTCACTCGGTATTGTTGGATAATGTGCATCACCTTGCACATCTAAGTCAACATGAGTGAGTTCAAGACGGTCTGCAATCGACAAAGTCTGCTTGAATATCTCACCGCCACCAATAATGAACAGTGCCTGCTTTTCGGTATTTTTCACATCTTCTAAAGCTGCGTTTAAAGCATCTTCAATTGAATAGGCAACTTTAACGCCGTCAAATTGCCAGTTAATGTCACGGGTAATGACCCAGTTCACACGATTGGGTAGCGCACGCCCCATAGACTCAAGCGTTTTACGGCCCATCACGACCACGCCGCCTTGAGTGATTTCTTTAAAATGCTTTAAGTCGGCAGAAATATGCCATGGCAACGCATTGCCTTTACCAATACAGTGGTTTTTGTCCATTGCCACAACGTGAACAACTTCTACATTTTGCCATGCCATAATCTTATTCTCTAAACCGTAACCTAATGAAATTTGAGTCGTCGTTATACTGCAACTGGTGCTTTAATTGCAGGATGTGATTCATACCCTACAATTTCAACATCTTCAAATTTGAAATCAAATAAGTCTTTTACTTCTGGATTCAGTTTCAATTGGCATAGGGGTAAAGGTTCACGTGTCAATTGAAGTTGTGCTTGTTCAAAATGATTGACATAAAGATGCGTATCACCGCCTGTCCATACAAAATCACCGACTCCTAAACCGCACACTTGAGCAATCATATGGGTGAGTAGAGCATAACTGGCAATGTTAAAAGGCACGCCTAAAAACACGTCTGCACTACGTTGATAAAGCTGGCATGACAATTTGTTATCTTGTACGAAAAATTGAAAAAGCGTGTGGCAAGGTGGTAAAGCCACTTGTCCAGCTTCATTTGGATTCCAGCCTGAAATAATTAAACGGCGTGAATTCGGATTGGTTTTGATTTCATTAATTAACCATTTAATTTGGTCAAAACCATCTTGGTTATAAGTGCCATCCGCATTTTTGGTTGCGCCGAAATTACGCCATTGATGACCATATACCGGTCCAAGTTCATGCTCTGGGCGGCCAAAACGGGCAGTTTGTTCTGCTGTAGCCCACTCATCCCAAATTGAAACTTTATTGTCTTTTAGATATTGGACGTTGGTGTCGCCTTTTAAAAACCAAAGTAACTCAATCACAATAGAACGGAAGTGAACTTTTTTTGTGGTGAGTAAAGGAAAACCTTTAGAGAGATCAAAACGCATTTGATGACCAAATACAGAACGGGTTCCTGTGCCTGTACGGTCGCCTTTGTCACCGCCATTATCAAGGATATGTTGTAGAAGGTCTAAATATGCACGCATAACACTCTCGAGTTCGGATTAATTCCATAAAATAAAGGGGGAGATAGCTCAACGATAAATAATTACGCAATAGAGCTGCTTCATCATGAACCATTGAAGATGATACCTGTTGTAGCTCAAGATGAAAATCTAAAAATGGTTCTATGGCATTTCAATGGACGTAATTAGTCAAATCGCTTGGCGCGATTTTGATAAATCGAAACAAGAAAAAAGCCAACCAGTACAAAGCCTAAAGCTTGTAGCGCAAGAATCCATTTATGCTGAGCAGGAAGCAGATACATCAAAATAACAACGATAAAAATAGGATAGATGCTGCTTAAAATTCTAAAGCTCGATTTATATGATTTGTTATTTGAAATTTTGCTATTTAAGTAATGTCCAACATGTAAACCAAAACCGAAAATAAGGCTGAGCACAGTATAAATAGGAGACAAGGGCTGAACTTGATTAGCTATGTAAACTGCCACACAAACGGCAATAATGAAGATGAGTTTGATATGGCGCGGAGCGTTGTACCAATAAGCCAACATGAAAACTAAACCTATTTCTTAAAAAGCGATTGAGGCGAAAAAATAAAAGCTGCAAGCGCCATAAAAGCAATTCCTTGCACGCCCCATATAAGTAAATTAGGCATTGCTTTAACAAAAATAAGAGCAAACAAAAGGGCTATAGGGATCCAAGTCAACAGGCGGTAAAATAACCCCGTCGGGTTTTTTTGAGCAAAGTGCAATTTAAAGTAACGACAGATTAAAAAAATTACCCCAGTTCCAGTAAACATCAGAATCGTATCTAAAGGCAGTGGTTGGTATTGATATAGCGCAATACAAATAAGCAGCGTAATAATTAAAATCACTAGTTTTTTAAATGTCGGGACTTGCGTGTTAAACCAGAATTCCAGCATGGTATATCTTCATCTTGGGAGAGTAAAAACTGTAGCATAAAAAAAGAAAAGAGGAGCCGAAACTCCTCTAATTTAGATATTAACTATTCTTTTGTGGACCCCAGTCGTAAATTTTCTTTTGGTAGGCGTACCACATCATCCAAAGCCCAATCAGCAACATTGGAATTGTTAGAATTTGTCCTTTTGTCATCCAGCCTAATAGAATAAAACCTTGGTCGGCATCTGGCTGACGGAAGAATTCCATCACAAAGCGGGCAACGCCATATCCCATTAAGAATAGGGCAGAAACAGCCATACGTGGACGCGGTTTTGAACTAAACCACCACAAGATAATAAATAGAATTAAACCTTCACAAAGCGCTTGATAGATTTGTGATGGATGGCGAACTAGGTGTAACGGATCTGTCGGGAAAATCATACCAAATGGATAATTTGGGTCAGTTACCGCACGACCATATAACTCTCCACCAATAAAGTTACCAATGCGTCCGAACATTAAGCCAGTCGGTACACAAGGAGCAATAAAGTCGAGGGTTTGAAACCATGTTTTTTGGTATTTTTTACACCAAAATAGCATAGCAATCATGACGCCTAAAAAGCCGCCATGGAAACTCATACCGCCTGTCCAGACTTGAAATAGCCAGATTGGGTTTTCGAGGAATTTATCAAACTCATAGAAAAGGACATAGCCGACACGACCGCCCAGAACGACACCTAGAGCACCGTAAAATACCAGATCGGAAACCATGTCCGATGTCCAGCCATCACGCTGTTTGGCACGGTAGGAAGCAAGCCCCCAAGCACATAAAAATGCTAATAAATACATGAGTCCATACCAATGGACTTGAAGAGGTCCTAAGTGTATTGCGACCGGATCGATATTAGGATAGGTCAGCATTGCTGCTCCTTGATCTTACGTTTTGACAGATTGTAGCGGAATGATGTGAAAAATGTTGTACATTCAATGTGTAAAGATAGGGAACAAGAATTAATGTGTATTGTGGCTTTAGCATGGCATGTTCTGGATGATCTGCCCTTGTGTCTTATGTCAAATCGAGACGAGTTTTATCATCGCCCCACAGCTTTGTTGCATCAGTGGGAACATACGCCAATTGTTGCAGGGCAGGACTTACAGTCCGGTGGTACTTGGATGGGGGTAACACCTCAAGGCCGATGGGCGGTTTTAACCAACTTCCGTGATGGGCGAGACCAAAAAACTTATGAAACTTCTCGAGGGCATTTAGTTCAGGCTTTTTTAGAATCTGATTTATTACCTATTCGTTTTGCACAACAATTAGAACAGCAACAACAAAATTTTGCTGGTTTTAACTTGTTTATGGGCAATGCTGATCAGGCTGTCTATATGAGTAACCGCGGCGAAGCTCCTCAAGTTTTAGCTAATGGAGTCTATGTGGTTTCTAATGGCCTCATGTCTGATCATTGGGAAAAAACCAGACATTTACGAACACGGTTTACGCAAGAGTTTTTGCCTATGCTTCAACACCAGACAGAAGAATTAATCTTGCAACATGCAGCGTGGGATATTCTGGAAGATGAGCGCAAGGTCACAACGGCATTATTGCCGAATACTGGCATTCAAGCAGAAATGGAAGAGTTATTATCATCCACCTTTATTCAAAGTCCTGTGTATGGCACACGTTGTTCGAACTTTCTAAGAATGACCAATAATGAATGGCTTTGGTTAGAAAAGACCCAACAAGGTGAGCACAGCGGTCAAATTGTGCAGCAGCAGATTCTCTTAAATCGATAGTAATAAAAATGCCGATCAATTGACCGGCATTTTTATAAGCATAAACAAATTAGCCTGCAATCACGCCGCCATCTTTACGGGTAATCACAACAGTTGCTGAACGTGGACGTGCAGTTTTATTGCTTGGATCTTTTTGAGTTGCAGGCCAGTTACTGTCTGGTGTCGCATAACTCTTAGAATCTTCACCAGGATGTTGAACATTAATAAAAATAGCTTTGTGGTCTGGTGTCATGGCAATGCCTGTAATTTCACACTGCTTTGGTCCAACCAAGAAACGGCGTAATGTTGAGTCTGTAACTTTAGCGCCGACTAGCGTTTGTTGGCCATTTGACGTAGTGGCAGCAGCACCATCACCAATCTGGCCCGGTAGTGCAGCAAGCATCATACAGTTGGTGACATCGGTATATGCACCATCGTCTGTTTGAATCCAAAGCACACCGCGTGAGTCGAACCACATACCATCTGGTGAAGACAAATCGTTATTGTCAGTTAAACCAGATAGGTTAATGTTTGATGCCATAGATGCTTCTGCGCCGAACAGGTAGATATCCCATTTAAAGGTTTCAGCAGTGGTTTTGTCATCGGTTTCTTTAAAACGGATAATATGACCGTTAACGTTACCTTTTTGCTCTTTGGTGCCGTTATATAAATCTGTGTAGTTACGTGGGTTGGCTGCATCTGTTGGGTAGTCTTTACCACGATTTGAGTTGTTGGTAAGAGTTACATAGATTTCGCCATTCACTGGGTTAACCGTACACCATTCTGGGCGGTCCATTTTTGTAGCACCGACAGCGTCGCCAGCCAAACGCGCAAATGTTACAACATCTGCTTGAGATTTGAATGGGTAAGTGGTGTTGCTTTCATTTAAGCCATTTTTGCCATAGGCAAGTTCAATCCATTGACCTGAACCATCGTTATTAAATTTGGCAACATACAATTTACCTGCGTTCATATATTTGTCACCGACCGTATAGCCGCCGTTTACATCTTTGGCATCCCATACAGCGGTAGAGACAAATTTATAGATGTATTCTCCGCGAGAATCATCACCCATATAAAATGCTAATGGTTGACCTACAACGGCACGGCAAGCACTATCTTCATGTGCAAAGCGACCTAATGAGGTACGTTTAACTGGATTTTGGCGAACATCAAACGGATCAATTTCGACCATCCAACCGAATGTATTAGGTCCATTGCGGTAGTCTTGTGTTGCCTGCGCAGCTTTTACATCAGCATTCCAACGATCATATAAGTCTTGTGATTCAACTTGACCAATTGCCGTTTCCCAGCCATAACGTGAACTTGTGCCTAAATAAATTTGTCGCCCTTGTTCATCAACGTTAGGGATTAACTCACCATTTTTATCTTTTAAATAAATAACCTTGCCATCTTTATCTTTTTTAGGCGCACCTTTTTCATCTTTCTCGTAAAGATATGGTTCATCTTTTTTAACGCCTAAACCGTAACGTTTTAATGCAATTTTTTCTGCATCTGTACGTGCATATTCATCGCTACCTGAACGTTGGAAATAACCAATAAAGTTTTCTTCGGTAGTTAAATATGTGCCCCAAGGGGTATAACCATTACCACAGTTATTATGTGTGCCGCGAGTTTGACGGCCAGCAGGCGAGAAACGAGTTGCAAGTAGGCTAGAACCAGCTGCTGCCCCCGCAAAAACCATCTCTGTTGATGCTGTAATACGTCGGTTAAAAATTGATTTTTTAACAATTTCTACTTTTTGAGTTGCTGCATCTTTTTTGATATGAACGACAGATACGCCGTGTGCATTGGTTTCACGAATCACTTCATCTTCAGGGCGACGTCCATCAACTTTTGTTGGACCTTTGGGATGAAGGAAGGTCTGATTAATATATTCGTGATTCATCACTAACAAACCTTCAGCTGAAACACTTTCATCAAAGCGGCTTGTCGATGTATTTAAACCAAAGAAATGCATGCCGTCATGGCAGTCACCAGAACGGAACTGGAAGCTTGGACCTGATGGAATATTATTATCATCCCAGTCCCCAAACGCAGGGTTGATTGAATCACCTAAAGCGTAAATGACATTGGCTTCATAGCCTTCAGGTACAGTCACGATATCGTTGTGGTTTTTTGCAACTGCTGTAAAGGTTAATTTTTCTGGTCTTTTATTTGGGTCTACAGGCGGGGTTCCACCGTTGTTCGAACCCGAGTTATCATCACTATCATTACAGCCAGTTAATGTAGAAGCTAAAGTTAATGCTACAGCGCCGCTTGCTGCTTTGGTGATTAAACTACGGCGGCTTACATGTTGTTCTAAAATGTCACGGAAGTGGATGTTGTCTGAAGTATTGTTATCCAGTTCTTGGTCTTCATGATATGGCGTCAGCTCTGTCATGGGAAATTCCTAAGTAAATAATAAAGAGATTGTTCTAAAAGTCTTCATGAGCTTAGGTTGTGAATGTGACGTGGCGTTGACGTTTTGATGATAAGTTAGTTAAAACTTCAGTGATTTTTCATTTTTATAAAAAGTGCGAGCTTATCTAAAAAACATTAAAGCTGACCTTAGCCAGCTATAATGTTTGGAGCATATTAAAAATTATTTGGTTGTGACTGATGGTGCAATTGGGTCTGCTGTAATATAGCCCACGTTAGCGCTATAACCATTGTTATAATTTTGGTTAATTAATGCCTTAACATCCTCAGGTACACTGCTGCTATCGCCTGGGTGCTGGAAGTTACTCATGATATAAGTCCAACCATTGATTGAATCTACCGCATGCAAGCCAGTCGATTCTGCACCTGCTGGTGTAGAAAGTAGTCGGATTAACTCTTTGGTATCTACATTGTATGCCCACAAGAAGTTATTAACATGATTACCTGAGTCTTCACCAATGAATAATGTACGTAAAGTTTCAGAAAATTTCAGGTTGTCTGGGCTGGCAATTTTGTCTGGATGAGCTGTATTACCTAAACTATCTTTCGCAGCAAGATCTTCACCCATTAATAACATATATGAGTAAAGAGGGACCCATTCACTATTAATTGAGCTGCCTTCATTGTCTGTAAAGCTATTACCCAACTTGTGTGCAAGAACCCCACCAGCAGTAATTTTTTTAGAGAACCCTACATTATGTTCTGCAACATAACCCTTACCGCCAACAACCATTGAATCTTGAATATTAGCTAAAGCAGAGTAGGCCACTTTATCTTTAATATTCACGTTTGTTCCTTCCATCTTGGTGAACGCCATACTTGCACCTTTTAGTGCTGCATAACGATGTGTTTCCAAGAAAGCTGCTGCTTTTTCCATACCGGGTTTAAGTTTGACCCAAAGTGTTTTCTTTGCCAAAGTAATTTCAGTATAGCTGGCATCATTTGGGTTCGTTGTTAAACTTTCCATAATGTCAGTTGACTTAATTCCACCCGCAACTAAATCTTCAATTTCTTTACTTGTCGCATGACCAAGTTTGATCCATTGAATACTCGCAGTTGAAGTTTCAGTTAAAGTATTGATGTATTTAGCGACATACAGCGTACCTGCCGATAAGTCTTTTTCTTTGTCAGCAACGAACATGAAGAAACCACCATTTGTGTAGTCATCTCCCATAAGTGCTGTGCGATTGTCTGGCATCACATGAATAAGTTCATGAGAAATACGGCCTAAGCAGTAATGCTTTTTAATGCTACCAGTACCATCAAGGTTAACTGTTACTTCTGGCAAATGACCGTAGTTATATGGGTTTGCTTTAGTTTCATCACCAAAGAAGTATTTACCAAGATATTTTGGATCTGTACCACCAATGCCTTGATTGAATGCATCAGGTTCATACTCTTCACTTGATAAGTGAGTATTCCAAGGCGATAGGCTAGCACCGCAAGTAATCCATAGACCGTGGACTGGAGCAGTATCAACATTGAAGTATTTTTTAAGTTCTAGATGACCAGTTTTTTGGTCTTGATCTAAAGTCAAAATTGCAATTGGCGATGGTAGTTGGCCATAAGTATCTCCACCTGCTTGGTCCTTTGAGTTGTACTCAAATTGAACAACATGGAATACAGGATTTGCTACACCATCAACTTTCGCACCTTCTAACTGAATTAATGATGAACCATCTGGACAGTCTGAAAAGAACTGACGCTCTTTACCCGCAACAGACTTATCCATAATTGGATTGCCGTTAACATCGAAATAACCACCAGCGATAATTGTTCCACCACCATGCTTTGGTACGCTATCACCAGTTTTAAAGAAAGGTTTATAAGCAAGTTGGTACTCAGTACTGGTTGAGTTTTCCCAATCAATTTTTAATTTAGAATTTACTAAAGTTGTTGCACGGTCTGCTGCTGCTGTTGGAGCTGACATTGCCGTAAATTTTGCATTTTTTAATTTGCTTGGTTGCGGTGTTGGAGTGACTACAGAACTGTCATCACTATCATTACAACCTGCTAACGTTGCTGCCGTAGCCATCGCCCCTAATGGTAGAAAAGGAATCCCCGAGAACCATTTTAAAATTTCGCGACGCGTTGGTTGAGTAGAAGCAGTTGTCATAAGAAATCCGTAAATTTTGTGGGTATATTTGTTGAGTTGATTCTATGGACTGAAAATGACACTTTTCTTACATTTTTAAGTCACTTTGAAGACACTTTATTGCTTTGTAGATTAAAAAGTGTTCTAAACAAAAAGCCTGAACTTGAAGGTTCAGGCTTTTTCTTAGAAATCATTTTATTCAGTAGAATGAGTTTTTCTTTTCTCAAGAATTTTACCAAAGAGCAATCCGAGCTCAAAAAGTAACCACATTGGGATTGCTAACATCACCATTGAAATTGCATCTGGCGGTGTAATGAACATGGCTACAAAAAAGCATCCCACAATAATAAAGCGTCTTTTTTCAGCAAGACTTTTTGTGTCTACTACGCCTATTAAAATGAGTAGTAGGGTTGCAATTGGAATTTCAAAAGTGAGACCAAAAACTAAAAATAGCTTTAAGCAAAAGCTTAAATAGCTATTAATATCTGTCATAGGTGCGACGGTTTCAGGTGATACACTAATAAAGAAATGTAAAATTGCAGGAAGGGTAATGTAGTATGCGAAAGCAACGCCGGCATAGAACAAAACAATACTGCCAATGAGTAACGGAATCGCTAAATGTCGTTCTTTTTGATACAACGCAGGGCGAACAAAAGACCATATTTCATAAAGAATAAATGGCATAGCTAACACGAGCGCGACAAATAAATTTAATTTAAATGGAGCCATAAAGGTTGCAGTCACATCTGTAGCGATCATTGAAGATGATGCCGGAAGTTGCAGCCTTAAAGGTTCAGATAATAGTTGGTATGTATTATTTCGAAAGGGTAATAAACAAAAGAATAAAAATAATGTTACCCCAACAATTCTAAATAAATGACGTCTTAAAATAACCAAATGGCTCATGATAGGCATTTGGTCTAGATTTTCCTGAGAATTTACAGTGGTTGAAGGCAGTTGGTTCATACGGCAATCTTCAAGTTAACGGGAGATGTCTCTGAAATTTCGGGTGTCGATACCAAAGGAATAAACTTTCCAATGTATGGCACTTTATACTGTCCCGAGATAGGCAGACATATCCGAATAGGCTTTGGCAATATTTTAGAAGCCTCAGTTTTATCTACATTTTCGGAAATATTCTGTTTTTGTATTTCTTCGAGTTGTTGTTGTACTTTCAGTTCCAGTGCTTCAATGCGGTTGAGTTCTTCTTGCATTTCTTTTCGAAATTCAGAAAGACGCAACTCTTGATCAATCTCATTTTGCAAATTGGTAATATAACGTTTTAGGCGAACATACCAACGACCAGCAAAGCGTGCGGCTTCTGGAAGTTTATCTGGGCCTAAAACTAAAATTGCAATAATTGCAAAACAGAGTAGCTCTGTCATTCCTACATCAAGCATGGTGGAAAACCTTTAGCTTTTCACTGATGTGCTGTCAGGGGTTTTGACTTGGGCATCAATTGTACGTGGAGTATTAAGAGCAGCAGTTTCGTCTTCTTCACGAACTGATTTTTTAAAGTCTTTTACTGCACCGCCTACGTCTTTACCGATATTTTTTAATTTAGATGTACCGAATAATAAAATAACGACAATTGCAAAAATAACGACGTGCCAAATAGATAAACCGGCCATGATCTTATACCTCTTTTCAGTTTGTTTTATCTCAACAGGTTGCCATGACAGGAATGTGACATTTATATGTCATTTTTAAGACAATGGCCGTTAGTCAAAATCTAAAAGGTAGTTTTATAAAGGGTGTATTTGGTTTTTTATTTTAGAAAGGGTTAAAAAAGAGAAGCTTAAATTACTTGAAAAGGAGAGTACATTTCACTTTGAAAAGGTGTAGCATAACAAACTGATTTTGAGGGGTGAGAGGAGCAAACGTGGCGTTATTACTGCCAATATTGGCGTTTATCACTGGACTTTTACTTGCCCAGACTTCTCTTTCAGAAACCATAAAACCTGTTCTTTCAGCTTGGCTCGCACGCTTACTTATTCCCGTTGTTATTATTTACAACATGGTATTTTATCAACCGGGTAGTTTAAGTTTAATGCTGTTTAGCTTTGGTTCAGCATTTCTTATTTTCTTTGCTTATTTAGCTTTATTTAAAGACAGATTATTAGCACTTTGTGCAAGTTATACCAACATGGGGTGGCTCGGTTTTCCTTTTGCCATGGCTTTATTTGGTCCCCAAGCCACGGCGCCTATTGTGGCGTTATATATTGGTATGTCGCTGTTCGGAAATGCATGGGCAGTTACAGCAGTAACGACTGCACCGCAAAGTAAGCTCAATATATTAAAAAAAGTTTTGTCTTCTCCACCATGTATTTCAATATTCGTTGCGCTTCTACTTAGACTTCTTGGTGCTCAGCATATCGAACATCCTGCCATACATTGGGTGTATGAGGTTGCTAAGTTCGCAATGACTTTTGCGGGTATGTGTGTACTGGGAATGTGGTTGCGTCGTACTCGAGTGCATTTAAAAGACTTAATCTACAGTACCAAAGCTCAAGCTTTTAAGGTGGTGTGTGGTTTTATTCTTTGTGGACTAACGTATAGATTTTTACCGATTCCCAATATGAGCCAGCAAATTGGAGTGATGTTTTTAATGTTCTGTTTGCCACCAGCAGCCAATATTGTAGCGCTAGAAACACATTATCAAGGAACAGGAAGATCTGCGGCTTATATTGCTTCAGGGACGATTGTGAGTTGTGTGTGTATTGCCATTTATGCAGTGTTTTTGCATCTTTATTTCTAAGTAAGATGATTAGATCAGACTGCCTTTGAATAGTGGTTATATGCTTATTTTGTGTATATAGGCAATATTTACTTTTGTTTCGTCAAAAGTAACAAAACCATTTGTTGAACTGACGACACATCCTGAGCGATTTCCGAAGCACTGCTTTGGGAATCTGCGCAAGGCAGTGACGTGGCGACATCCATGTCGCCTAGCACGATGGCAAATGGCTTTAAAATTAAACTAAATAAATGCTATATAAAGTTTTACTTCTGCAAGCTTTCTCTAAATAACTGCATCGCTTGTCCACGATGACTAATCTTATTTTTGTCTTCTTTAGACAGCTCAGCACTAGAAACTTGCAATTCAGGCAACCAGAACAGTGGGTCATAACCAAAGCCATTTTCACCACGAGCAGCTTCTAAAATTTCGCCGTGCCAAATGCCTTGGAAAATTTGTGGCAAAGGATCTTCAGCATGCGTTACTAAAGCAAGTACACACACAAACATGCCTTCAATCACTTCACCATTTTTACGAAATGGTAATAAATCATTAAGTAACTTGGCATTATTTGCTGCGTCGTCACCGTGTTCTCCAGCATAGCGTGCTGAGTAAATACCAGGTGCGCCGCCTAATACAGGAATACAAATACCAGAGTCGTCAGCCATAGCAGGTTTACCTGAAATTTGAGATGCATGACGAGCTTTAATAATGGCATTTTCAATAAAGCTTAAACCATCTTCAATTGCATCAGGAATATTAAGGCGACCTTGAGGAATAATTTCTACAGGTAACTTAAGCTGTTCAAAAAGTTTTTCAAACTCTGCGACTTTACCTTTGTTATTGCTGGCAAGGACAAGACTGCTTTGGTTGAGCCATGATTGGGTAGACATAAGTTAAACCGATCTAAATTTTGCGTATTTTAACCTATTTTAAAAATTAAATAGCTGAATTATGAATATGATTGAATAGAACATTTTTTTCTATTAAAAATGATTCGGGCTGTATAGTTTTCTGTCTCGATCAAAGATGTTTGTTCTGGGAACTTACTTTTGCAATCAAAAGTTACACCTCCAAAAGTTGAAGGGAGATTGAAGCTAATATAAGAGATGGGATAAAAATGCTCTTGGGAATAGAGAGGGAGCTGAAAATAAAATTTATTGTTTGACTTTATGGGTATATCACTGACTTCTGTATCTGTATTTTTTCTGAGTTTTGGTAGCATCAAGATTGTTTCACGTTGTATATGGGTTGTGATAAACGGGAAAAAGTAATCAGATTCATATATCCCATAAGCTGCTGAATTTATTTCTTTTAACTCTTTCATGAAATCGTTTTGTGTATAGCCATTTTTATAAGAAGTAATTTGAATCGTGAAATTTAACATTTGAGAATGATCGAAAAAGAAAGGCTTTAGTATCTGGAATATAATAAGACTACTAACTATAATAAAAATACTGATATAAATTGATATTTTAAATTCATTCTTATTAAACATTACTTTTCTCTTCTCTATATATATTGATTTAACAACAAAATTAACCTTACGGTTTTTTATGTGATACAGACAAGGATTATCGCAATAAAAAACCGACTTTCATAAGTCGGTTTTTAAATCTTTCAATAGATTTAAGCAAGATTATTGTGCTTGAATCCATTTGTCTGCACGGTCACGTGCTGTACGGATTTGTTCTTGAGTCAAGTTAGCAGCTAGAGCAGTTTTCTTACCTTCTGATAGGCTAATTACTTTATTGTCGAGCATGCCATCACGAGTTGAAAGCTCATACCACTGGTAAGCACCTACGTAGTTTTTCTTTTGCTCTTCCATCATCGCGAGGTTATAGCTTGCACGGTTATCACCATTGCTTGCCGCTTTCTCGAAGTATTTACGAGCCATTGACTCATCTTTTCTAACACCAATACCGTCGGCATACATACGGCCTACGTTTAATTGTGCTGGCGATAAACCTTGATCAGCTGCTGCTTTAAACCATGTGAAAGCTTGCTTTTCATCTTTTTCTACATCTTTACCATATTGGTAGTGTGTACCAAGGTAAAATTGTGCGCCTGCTTGACCAGCTTTTGCAGCTTTCTGAAGGTCACTCACCCCCATTGTTGAAAAGCGTGCAGCCTGACTCGCAACCGATTGTGGCTGGGCGATATAATCTGCATGAGCCTGCATACTTAGCAGTCCTGCAAATAGTGTGCTAAATAATGTCTTTTTCATAGTGCACTCACTCGATAAATAGCGACTTCACCAAACAAATTAGGAACATGTTTGCTTAACAGGCTTCCCTGCTGATTTCCATTGACGGCGAGTCGATTAATAATTTGTATCTGATTTTCCGCACAAAGTGCTTCGAAATCTTTAAATGTACATAAATGAATATTGGGGGTGTTATACCACATATATGGTAGAGCATCCGATACAGGCATCATACCTTTTAATGCAAGAAAAGAACGAGTCTTCCAATGCGCAAAGTTTGGAAAAGTAATAATTGCCTGTTTACCCACACGCACCATGTCTCTTAATAAAACATCCGGTGCATCTACAGCTTGCAAAGCCTGTGCCATAACCACATAGTCAAAAGACTGGTCAGCAAAACGGCTCAAACCGAGATTCAAATCTTGTTGAATAATATTTAACCCGCGACTGACGGCAATTGCAATCTTTTCTTGATCAATTTCTAAGCCATAAGCACGAATTTGATGCTTTTGGCTCATATGAGCGAGTAATTCACCATCACCACACCCCAAATCGAGTACGCTTGAGCCTGGTTTAATCCACTTTTCTGCCAGTTGTTGATCAATACGCATTAGCTTGCCTCCAGTGACGTCGATTTTAAGAGTTCTTCACCGCCTAAGAAAGCGCGCATTGTTTTTACATACAATGGAATCGGGAATAAGAACGAGTCATGTCCTTGTTCCGCATCAATATCGAGGTAACTTACTGGCTTATGATTGGTAATGAGTGCATCAACAATCTCTTGAGAGCGACTTGGTGTAAAACGCCAGTCTGTTGTAAAAGAAACGATCAGGAACTGACATTTTGTTTTACCCATCGCGTCTGTTAATGAGTGGTTGTATTCACGTGATGGATCAAAATAATCCAATGCTTTGGTCATAATGAGATAAGTATTGGCATCAAAGTTACGGCTAAACTGTTCGCCTTGATAACGAAGGTAGCTTTCAACCTGAAACTCAACATCAAAACCGTACATAAATTTGCCAGATTTTAAATCACGACCAAATTTTTGTTTCATGGCTTCTTCAGAGAGATAGGTAATATGACCTACCATTCGTGCCAAAATCAGGCCGCGTTTCGGGTAGCTATCATTTTCCAAATAACGACCATGATGGAAGTCTGGATCAGACAAGATTGACTGGCGAGCAACCTCATTAAAGGCAATATTTTGTGCTGAAAGCTTTGGCGCACTGGCAATGATGACACATTTTTGTAAGCGGTCAGGATAGTCAACCGACCATTGTAGTGCCTGCATGCCCCCTAAAGAGCCACCAATAACGGCATACCAAATATTTACACCCAACCGGTCAGAAAGCATGGCCTGAGTTTTTACCCAGTCACGTACTGTTACTAATGGGAAATCTGGGCCATAAGGGCGATTATCATTTTCAGGATTTGGTGACGTTGGGCCAGTTGAGCCATTACACCCACCAATATTATTTAGCGAAACTACAAAAAACTTATTCGTGTCGATTGCTTTACCCGGGCCAATACAACTATCCCACCAGCCAGCTTTTTTATCATCTTCGTGGTGATAGCCCGCTGCATGATGATGTCCAGATAAGGCATGACAGATTAAAATAGCATTTGATTTATCTGCATTTAAAGTGCCGTAAGTTTCGACCATTAATTCAAAACGTGGCAAAACACGGTCACATTCAAGATGTAATGGTTCTTCAAATTGGAACTTTTGCGGAGTGACTAACCCCACTGAATCAGCTGGAAAAGACACGGGAACATTTCGCCTTTTAAATCTTTCAGGAATAAAAAGAAAGGATACCAAGCTAGGTATCCTTTCCAAAGTCTTTTTTTTAATTAAACAGCGGCGGCAACAACCTGATCTGTACTTAAAACGCCTTGATCAATCAAACGGTTAGTACATGCAATAATTGCTTCAATTGATGAGGTGACAGTATTGTCATGAACACCAGCACCAAATGAACCTCTACCTGTACCTTTGACTTGAAGCTCAATTAAGGTTAACGCTTTCGCATTTGCACCTGAACTAATACTGCGTTCTTCATAGTTCAATACGTCAATTGGTAACTGAAGCGCATTTAAGAATGCAGAAATTGGTCCGTTACCTTCACCACGAAGTTGTTGCGTTTCACCTTCGACATCAACATCAAGTTCGATGATTTGAGTACCATTAATGTCAGATAATCTGTAGTTTTTGACTGTGTAATGATGGTTTTTCACATCAACATACGTGTCTTTAAATAAGGTCCAGATTTCTTTTGCGTTAATTTCTGTACCATTATCATCAGCATATTGTTGAACAACCTGACTGAACTCAATTTGTAAACGACGAGGTAACACAACGTTGTAGTTCGCTTCTAATAAGTAAGCGATACCGCCTTTACCAGACTGGCTGTTTACACGAATAACTGCATCGTAGTCGCGGCCCAAGTCTTTCGGGTCGATTGGTAAGTAAGGCATATCCCAGATTTCTTCATTTTTCTGGTACTCAAAGCCTTTTTTGATTGCATCCTGATGTGAACCAGAGAATGCAGTAAATACCAAGTCGCCTGCATATGGGTGACGAGGGTGTACCGGTAAACCAGTACATTCTTCAACCGTTGCAATCACTTCATTAATGTTAGAGAAATCTAACTCTGGCGCTACACCTTGGGTGTACATGTTCAATGCAATCGCTGCAACGTCAACGTTACCTGTACGTTCGCCGTTACCGAACACACATCCTTCAACACGGTCAGCACCTGCCATAATTGCAAGTTCTGATGCAGCAATACCACAGCCGCGGTCATTGTGGCAGTGAACAGAAATGATTACACCATCACGACGTGCCAAATTACGATGCATCCATTCAATTTGGTCTGCATAAACATTTGGCGTAGAAACTTCTACAGTCGCAGGTAAGTTTAAAATAACTTTATGATCTGGACGTGCATCCCAGATTTCTGTGACGGCATCACAGACATCTTTAGCGACTTCTAATTCTGTTGCAGAGAAACACTCTGGGCTGTACTGAAAAATCCAGTCAGTTTGAGGATATTGCGCAGCATACTCTTTAACTTTTTGAGCCGCATTAATTGCTAACTGTTTTGCGCCATTAACATCTACATTCAACACCTTTTGACGGAAGGTTGGAGAATTAGAGTTATAAATATGCACAATCGCACGTTTAGCACCTGCTAAAGATTCAAAAGTACGTTCAATTAAATGATCACGTGCCTGAACTAAAACTTCAATGTATACGTCATCCGGAATATGATTTTCTTCAATCAACATACGGGTAAAATCGAAGTCGATTTGAGATGCAGAAGGGAAGCCGATTTCAATATGTTTGAAACCGATTTTTACAAGCATTTTGAACATTTTGAATTTTTGTTCCATGTCCATTGGTTCAAAAATTGCTTGGTTACCGTCACGTAAATCGGTGCTCATCCAGATTGGCGCTTTTGTAATTTCGTTATTTGGCCATTGGCGATCTGGTAAATCCACTCGTTGGTACATACGGCGGTATTTTTTGCTTGGGTCAGCCAACATCATGAGAAAACTCCTTGTCTCGTAGCGCGGTTGCTCTGGATATATTTAAAAGGCAACGTCTCTACGGTTATATATGGTATCTAATTGAGAAAAATTAAAGGTAATTTCGAAGTGCTGCTTTAAAAAGCAGACAAAATATTTATACGCGCGCATGGCGCAGCATCAGGAGTTGCAGATGATGTCTTGCTTGAGTAGGCTGGGCAAACAAGTAATTCGTTTTCATCTCTAGACCGTGAAATAATAAGTTTGGTGGTTTGCTAATATGTTTATCATTTAGATATATCACATCTAAACAATGATTACACGTTGTGCAAAATTCTTATAATAATTTTAATCTCGGAAATTAGAAAATAATTTTCTAATTTTGCGCTACTTTCTAATTTGTGGGAAATATTTTTCGATATTTCGCCTTATTAAGGGAAAAAAGATTACATCGTCTCAATAAGGCAAAAATAAATGTAGTTACAGTTCTGACCACATGCGAATTAAGTTGTGATAAATGTTGGTGAGTTTCATAACTTCAGAATAACTATCACCGTGTGTCTTACGCAGTGCTCTGATACTTTCATCTAAATTAAATAGAAGGTGTCGCTTACTATCATCGCGGACCAGACTTTGAACCCAGAAAAAAGAAGCAAATCGAGTACCTGATGTAATACTACTTACCTCATGTAAGCTAGTAGAGGGATAGAGTACGACATCACCTGCTGGTAATTTGACTTCGTGATAACCATAAGTATCTTCAATAACCAGATCACCACCTTCATATTCATCAGGTTCACTTAAAAATAATGTACAAGATAAATCGGTACGAATTTGCTCAGAAGTGCCACGGATAAGACGAATCGAGTTATCTACATGGAAACCAAAGCTTTCATGTTCATCATATCGATTAAAAAGTGGTGGAATAATTTTGTGGGGTAGGGCTGCGGCCTGAAACACAGGATTTTGCCAAATTGCTTTAATCACAATATCACTTAAATTGTGTGTAAGTGGATCTTGTTCAGAGAGTTGCTGATTTCTTTTAACTGAAGCCGATAGAGTGCCAGCAGTAACTTTTCCTCCCACCCAATTCGCTTCTTTCATGAGTTTACGAAACTCGGCAACTTGCTCTTTGCTTAAAACATTAGGGATATGATGAATCACAGCAAACACCTTTAAATAGATATTTCATTTATAAAAATAGCCTCGTGATGAGGCTATCTTATATGAACTTTAATTAATTCCATAAATAGATTATGGAATTTAAACTTAGTACTTAAAGTTAATTGCTAACACTGCGTTACGGCCATTACCTTCAAATGCATAGTGGGCTGCATGTGCACTCGTGAAATAGCGCTTATCAGAGATATTATTAATATTAAGCTGTAAATTCACATTCTTGTTCACATCATATTTAGCCATCGCATTATAAATAGTATAGGTTGGCAAATATTTAGGCGCAGTTGTGTTCACAAAAACTTGATCGCGGTATTCAACACCAGCACCTAAAGTCAATTGAGGCATCACTCTGTAAGTAGACCATAAAGTCGCGCTATTTTTAGCTACGAATGGAAGAGGTTTACCTTCTTGAGCAACCGCATTATATGCCGCTTCCGTGATTTCGCTATCTAAATAGCTATAACCTGTCGATACATCCCATTTGTCAGTAATCTTTCCGTTCAAGCTAATTTCAAATCCATCAACTTTACTTTTACCGGCGTTAGCAGTTGTAGTAGGGTCGATTTGGATACGTGTATTTTGCTTTTCAGTACGGAAAATTGCTGCAGTTAAGTTCGCACGATTATTAAACAGGTCCCATTTTGTTCCAAGTTCAAAAGTACGTGCTTCTTCAGGTTTTAGATCATTTGCACTCGCACTTGCGCTACCTGAGTCGCTAATAGAATCTGAACCTGTATCACCTTCAGCGAGCACACCTACAGGGTTTGCTGACGTAGCATAGCTTAAATAGATACTACCATCTTCTGTTGGTTTAAAAACTAAACCAGCTTGGTAAGAGAAGTAATCTGTATCACTTTCTAATTTATCGCCAGCTTTATGAGGTGTACGTCCACCTACGTCCTTATTGTATTTTTTCTCAGTTTCAAATTTATCCCAACGAACACCTAGGTTAAGTAACCATTGTGGATTAAATTCAATACTGTCTAAAGCGTAGATTCCTACATTATGACTACGAGTGGTCGATTGTGCTGTAATAGATCCACGTTTATCTGTGAATGCACCGTTTCCTGGATTATTTAAACTCGTACACCAGCCATTTGCTACAGCAGCAGCTGAAGTACAGTTTTGAATATTGCTGTCTAAAATAGTCGATGTAGTTTCACCAGCAGCATTGGTAAAGGTATATACGCCCTGGTCAGTTTCTTGGAAGCTCCATTCAGTACCGACATTAAAAGAATGTTTTAATGAACCAGTATTGAATTTACCTCTCAAAGAAAGTTGATCACTATAAGCATCGCTATCTAAGATACGACTTAAAGCACGGCGAGCGATTGTGCCTCTGTAAATGTTGCCCTTCGAGTCATCCGCATTGGTGTAAACATAGTCAGATTTAGATTTGTTGTAAGTCGCTACATTAGACAAGGTAAGATTTTCATTAAAGTCATGTTCTAATTTAAACGTACCAATATGGTTTTCACGTTTATCAAAGTCACGAGCTTTCCAGCCATAGTAAGTACCCGCTTTTACATCAACAGGCTTACCGTTACCAGGAGTCACAGTAACTCCAGCAGGAGGAGTAGTCGGGTTTGCATTGTTAAATGGAATACCCGCATCTGGTTCATCATTACTGCGTAAATAGTAGTAGCTAAGTGTTCCACGAGTTGCTGTATCTAGGCCAAATGCAAGGCTTGAGGCAATACCAGCACGAGCATATTCAGCGCCGTTACTCTGACCAGCTTTTTCATTTTCATGGCCCATGATAACAACACGACCAGCAATTCCGTTACCAAAGTCTTTGTTGGCATCAAGTTGGATATGGCGATAGTTGTCAGTACCACCTTGAACACTACCTTGGTAAACGTCACCTTCATGAGCAACTTTAGGGATTAAGTTGATACTTCCACCAACGCTACCACCGCCACCAAGAGCAGAAGACGAGCCCTTAATCACTTCAACTTGCTCAATAGCAAACATATCGCGGCTTTGTGACGTTGTATTGCGAACACCATCAACATAAATAGAAGACTGTCCGCTATAACCACGAATGTAAGGCATATCTGTAAATGGTGTACCGCCTTCACCTGCACCTAAAGTAATGCCTGGTTCATAACGTAAAGCTTCGAGTAGGGTATTCGAGTTTGTATCTTTAATTAATTTTTGAGAAAGAATAGAGACCGATTTTGGCGTGTCTTTGAGGGGAGCCACGAATTTAGAGTTTGCAGACTGGTCTACTTTTAAAGATTCTTCTTGAGTCGCTTGAGTATGAATCGTTGGTAATTGTGAAATTGCTTCTTGTGCCATGGCTGTTGTTGCAATCATTGATAGCGATGAAGCTATCGCAGAAGAAACAATTTTTTTACGTGTTCTAATCAAAGACATGACTTCAGGACTCTAAAACTAAAAGGTTATGCGAATAATAATAATTCTTATTTATATGTACAGTTTGTGTTAATTGGATTTGTCAATTGGATTGTGAAGATGAAGTGAATGATTGAATAGGTAATTGTACTTTTATGTAGCTAATCTACTGATTCTTAGTAATTGTTTGTAAAAACGATTAAAATTAGATTTTGATTGTAATTTTAGATTTATGAAGAATAACTAAAAAATTAGTTTTGCTTAAGGCTTTATGAAAAATATTTAAAGAATCATAAAATTACTGTGAAATTTACGAGAATAACGACCTTCATTTAAATGAAGTGGTCGGTTAATTTTGTATATCTTGAAAGTTGTCATATAATACAGCACTTTTAAAAAAACTGTTCCTACTCACTAATTTTTATCGAGGAAGCCATGCAAGTAACGACTGAAGCGGTTTCGGGCGTTGCCCGTCGTTTAAATGTTTCTGTACCGACGAGCCGTATTAACGAGCAATTTGAAGCTCGTTTGAAGCGCACTGCCAAAACTGTGAAGATCAACGGCTTCCGTCCAGGTAAAGTACCTGAAAACGTTGTTCGTCGCGAATACGGTGCGGGCATTTATCAAGAAGTTGTAAATGACATCATTCGTGATAGCGTTTTTGAAGCAATTCAACAAGAAAAAATCAATGCGGTAGGAATGCCGAACATTGATAAAGTTGAACATAAAGAAGATGCTTTAGTTTTTGAAGCGACTGTAGAAGTTTATCCAGAAGTTACAGTACAAGCATTTGACGGTTTAGAAGTTGAACGTAAAACAGCTGAAATTAAAGATGCTGACGTTGACGCTATGATCGAAAACTTGCAAAAACAACGTCAAACTTGGGCTGTTACCAAGGGCATGGCGAAAAAAGACATGCAAGTGACTTTTGACTTTGAAGGCACTATCGACGGTGAGAAGTTTGAAGGCGGTTCTGCTGAAGACTTTAAACTTGTGTTAGGTTCAGGTCGTATGATTCCTGGCTTCGAAGACGGCATCATTGGCATGAAAGCTGGCGAAGAGAAAGTAATCGATGTTACTTTCCCAGAAGATTACCAAGCTGAAAACTTGGCTGGTAAAGCAGCTCAGTTCAAAATCACTGTGAAGCAAGTTGAAAAATCAAAACTTCCAGAAATTGATGCTGAATTCTTGAAAATCTTCGGTGTAACTGAAGAAGAAGGCGTTGAGAAGTTAAAAGCTGACGTTCGCAAGAATATGGAACGTGAAGTTCGCAATGGTTTACGTAACCAAGTTAAACAAGCTGCTTTTGATGCACTTGTTGCTGCGAACGAAGTTGAAGTTCCAACTGCAATGGTTGCTCAAGAAATTGACCGTCAACGTCAACAAATGGTTCAACAGTTCACTCAACAGTTCGGTGGTGCAGGCGCGCAATCTTTTGACAAGAGCATGCTTCCTGACGAATTGTTTAAAGAGCAAGCAGAGCGTTCTGTTAAGCTTGGCGTATTGGTGAGCAAAGTTTTAGCTGACGCTAAACTTGAAGTTGATCAAGCTCGCGTTGATGCTTACATTGACGACATGGCATCTTCTTACGAAGATCCAACTGAAGTGATTGAATACTTCAAAAATGATGCTCAACAACGTGCTCAAATTGAAGCAGTTGTATTAGAAGATCAAGTTGTTGATCACATCTTAGCTGCTGCTAAAGTGACTGACAAAGCTGTATCTTACGATGATTTGTTAAAAGAACAACAAGCTCGCCGTATGGGCTAATCTTTTAAGAAGTCAGAAAAAGGCGCTTTAGGCGCCTTTTTTGTTTTTCACTATGTGGTTAATTTGAGTGCGACATTAAGTACTTAGGTATAAATAATATAATATTTCAGTGCGAACCTTTTGCAATTTGAGAAATTATCCCGCATATTGTTGCCATAGGTTAAGTCACAAAAAATTTAGGAATAAATAACGTATGTATGTTCCAACAATTGAAAATGCTTTAGTTCCTGTTGTGGTTGAACAATCTTCTCGCGGCGAACGTTCTTTTGATATTTATTCACGACTTTTACGTGAGCGCGTCATTTTCTTAACAGGTGAAGTTGAAGACAACATGGCAAATCTGATTGTTGCCCAAATGTTGTTTTTAGAAGCTGAAAACCCTGATAAAGATATCCACCTTTATATCAATTCTCCAGGTGGTTCTGTGACAGCGGGCATGGCTATTTATGACACGATGCAGTTTATTAAACCTGATGTCGTGACATATTGTATGGGTCAAGCTGCTTCAATGGGTGCATTCTTGTTAAATGCTGGTGCTAAAGGCAAACGCTATTGTCTAGAAAATGCCCGTGTCATGATCCATCAACCATTAGGTGGTTTCCGCGGTCAAGCATCGGATATTGAAATTCATGCGCGTGAAATTCTATTTATTAAAGAACGTTTAAACCGCTTAATGGCAGAGCACAGTGGTCAAGACTACGAAACCGTTGCTCGTGATACTGACCGTGATAACTTTATGACAGCACAGTCTGCTAAAGAATATGGTTTGGTTGATCAGGTGTTAAGTAAGCGTCCATAAGGACCTTCTGATGTAAATAACTTGAGATGTTGAAAAAGATCTCCATTTAGTTATTTATGCAGTGCATCTTGCCCTAATATTTAAGATTCTATTTGTGGAGTGAATATGTCCGAACATCCTCAAGGACAAAAACATTGTTCATTTTGCGGTAAAACGCAGTCTGAAGTCGGGAAACTGATTGCAGGTGAGGACGCATATATTTGTAATGAATGTGTGGATGTCTGCTTAGACCTTGTACAAACCAGCCAACAGGTTGAAGCAGGGGACTGGGCGAGTAAGGCATTGCCAAAACCACATGAAATACGTGCTGCGCTTGATCAATATGTGATTGGTCAAGATCTTGCCAAAAAGACGTTATCTGTTGCGGTTTATAACCATTATAAACGCCTAAAAGTTGGTCATAATGGCCATGTGTCCAAAGAAGTAGAAATTGCTAAAAGTAACATTCTACTGATTGGACCTACAGGTTCGGGTAAAACTTTACTTGCGCAAACATTAGCTCGCCTTTTAGATGTTCCATTTGCAATGGCAGATGCAACAACATTAACCGAAGCTGGTTATGTGGGCGAAGATGTTGAAAATATTGTACAAAAACTTTTGCAAAAAGCAGACTACGATGTAGAAAAAGCTCAGAAGGGCATTATCTATATTGACGAAATTGACAAGATTACTCGTAAATCTGAAAACCCGTCAATTACGCGTGATGTTTCTGGTGAAGGTGTACAACAAGCATTGTTAAAAATGATTGAAGGTACAGTGGCTTCTATTCCTCCGCAAGGTGGACGTAAGCATCCGCAGCAAGAGTTTATCCAAATTGACACCTCGAATATCTTGTTTATTTGTGGTGGTGCATTTTCTGGTTTGGAAAAAATTGTACAGCAGCGTCAAGAGAAAGGCGGTATTGGTTTTACAGCTGATGTTAAAAACAAAGATGAAACCAAAAAACTTGCTGAATTGTTCCGTCAGGTTGAGCCAACCGACTTAGTGAAATTTGGTTTGATTCCAGAATTCATTGGTCGTTTACCAGTGATTGCTACACTTGAAGAGTTGGATGAAGAAGCATTAATGCAAATTTTGACTGAGCCAAAAAATGCATTAACTCGCCAGTATCAATATCTTTTCACTATGGAAAATGTTGATCTGATCTTTGAAGATTCTGCATTGCGTGCTATCGCGAAGAAAGCACTTGAACGCAATACGGGTGCGCGTGGTTTACGTTCTATTATGGAGAACGTACTGCTTGAAACCATGTACGATTTACCAAGTCGTACTGACGTTGGGACAGTCATCATTAATGAAGCAGTGATCAATGGTGAAGCAGAACCTGTTTATAAAGCAGAGCGTCAACCTAAAGAAGCTGCAACGCATGAAAGTGTTGCTAAGGCAGATTTAAAGGTTATTGATTCGAAGTCTGCATAGATTTCATTCATCTAAAAAGCATGAATCGCGTTAGTGATTCATGCTTTTTTTGTTTTCAATTTATGTGCGTGGTGTTAATCTTAAAAATACAAAATACGCATAGTTTTGCGTTGTAAAAAATAAATCAAAAACAAAACGCTTTGAGGGATGCCATGCGTTATTTAATCGTATCTTTGTGCTGTGCCGGACTGTTTGTGGGCTGTCAAAGTTCATCTCATTTAGAAAAAAATACAGGTGAATTGACTGCAACCTTACCTAAAGTCGATGTTGAAAAAGAACCCGGACTATTAGATCAATATCACGTAGGTGGTTTTGCCGTGGGTGGTTGGGTTAATCAAAAATTGGGTCAGACATTTGTTCCGATCAAACCACAAAACGCACAAGCTGCTGTTGTTTATCTCTATCGACCAGATACAAAATGGAATCGTCAGGAAATCGCGGCGATTAACCTGTTTGTAAATGGCAAGCGAATTCCGAGCCTACTACATAACCATTATTATTGGATTGAATTGCCAGCAGGGACTTATCGCCTTTCTGCGAGCCGCCCTTTATTGGGGATTCATTTTCAAGAGCCAAAATATATGGATATAACTGTTGAGGCTGGAACGTCTTATTATTTGAAATATGATGAAGAAAATAAAATGGACCGAGATGAACACACTGGCCCATTTATGTTAATGCAAGATAATATTGGCCGTAGAGAAATTGCCTTTACCGAGTTGAAATCTTCAAGCTACAACTTTGTAGCAGAAGATGCTTCAGGCAAGATTCGACATAAACCACAAGAATTAAAACCTGCCAAATATGATGAAAAATCAGATGTACATCTGATTAAACCCTTTAAATTATGGAATCCTTTAACTTGGTAATGACTTGCAAAAGATAAAGAAAAGTTAAGACTTTTCTTTATCTTTCATGAGTGGAGCAATAATTTTAAGCATCTCTTCTTGCATATGATCCCTTGCTTTAGGATCATTAAATGTCTGCTGTCCTAACTCCATCATATATTCTGAAATTTGCCCCATAATTTGCACGTTTTTACGTGTGATCGATTGGCCTTCTGGGGTTTTTAAAAATTTAAGATTCGCTTGAATCTCTTCTTCAGAATATGTCTTTAAATAAATATCTTGTAAGGCTTGAGTGGTTTTTGGGTTGCTGATCAGTTGATTGCTTGAATCTTTCAATAGTAAGCCGAGCTTTTTAGCAGCTTCTTTTTCTTTGGGACCTAAAGTTTTGATACCCGTGATATTACTAACGATCTGTTCTGCCTGTTGATCATAATAAGGCGTTAATTCATTAATTGATTCTTTAAGTAAGTAATCAATTTGGCTCATTTGCATGAGTTCTTTTACTGAACTTAATTTGGCAGGAGAAGCAAATAAGCTTGTCGTAATACAGCTTAGACAGAGGCTAATTGAAAGATTTTTAAGAATAGGGCGAATAGTCATGAAATGACCTATATTCAATATATGGCGAGAGAGTGCATTTATTAATAGCACAGATTGAAGAAGTAATTGTTACAATTCTTTTCAGATTTTAAAATAAAAAAGAATGCATAAAAAAAGCACCGAATTCGGTGCTTTTCTTGATTAGCCTGCCGCAGCGTCGACTACTGGAATTTTTCCAATTTTCGCTTGCCAGATTTTTGGAGCAATTGCATGAATTGATGTACCGTTTACATCAACTGCAACAGAAACAGGCATATCTTCAACTACGAATTTGTAGATTGCTTCCATACCTAAGTCTGCAAACGCAACAACTTCAGCTTCGCGAACAGCTTTAGATACAAGGTAAGCTGCACCACCAACTGCCATTAAGTAAGTTGCTTTGTTGTCTTTGATTGCTTCAATTGCTGTAGGACCACGATCAGCCTTACCGATCATGCCAAACAAGCCAGTATGCTCAAGTACTTTACGTGTGAATTTATCCATACGTGTTGCAGTTGTAGGACCAGCAGGGCCAACAACTTCATCACCCACTGGATCAACAGGGCCAACGTAGTAAATAAACTTACCTTTAAGATCAACTGGTAATTCTTCACCGTTGTCGATCATTTCAACCATACGTTTGTGCGCAGCGTCACGACCTGTGTACATTGTTCCGCTAAGAAGTAATGTGTCACCTGGTTTCCAAGAATCCATTTCTTCTTGAGTAATGGTATCAAGGTTTACACGTTTAGATTTTGAAGAATCCCAAGTTACAGATGGGTAATCTTCAAGTTTTGGTGCGTGAATATGAGCTACACCTGAACCATCAAGCTGGAAGTGAGCATGACGAGTAGCAGCACAGTTAGGAATCATACCTACTGGTTTACCAGCAGCGTGACATGGGTAATCTTTAATTTTAATATCAAGAACAGTGGTTAAACCGCCAAGACCTTGAGCACCAATACCAAGTGCGTTTACTTTTTCAAAGATTTCGATACGAAGTTCTTCGATTTTGTTTTCTGGTCCACGGCGAAGTAATTCGTCCATGTTGATTTCTTCCATGAGCGCTTCTTTAGCAAGCATCATGGCTTTTTCAGCAGTACCACCAATACCAATACCGAGCATACCTGGAGGACACCAGCCTGCACCCATTGTTGGTACAGTTTTAAGTACCCAATCAACAATCGAGTCAGATGGGTTAAGCATCGCAAGTTTAGATTTGTTTTCTGAACCGCCACCTTTAGCAGCAACAGTAATATCTACTTTGTTACCCGGAACGAGTTTGTAGTGAATTACAGCAGGGGTATTATCTTTTGTGTTTTTGCGACCAAATGCAGGGTCAGCAAGTACAGATGCACGAAGAACGTTGCTATTTTCAAGGTAACCTTGGCGAACACCTTCATTTACTGCATCGTCTAAGCTCATTGTTAAATCAAATTTAACATCTAAGCCCACTTCAAGGAAAACGTTAACAATACCAGTATCTTGGCAAATTGGACGATGACCTTCCGCACACATGCGAGAGTTAATTAAAATCTGTGCAATTGCATCCTTTGCAGCTTGGTTTTCTTCGCGATCATAAGCACGACTCATCGCTTGGATGAAGTCTTGCGGGTGATAGTACGAAATAAACTGTAGGGCGTCCTTGATTGATGTAATCAAGTCATCTTGTTTGATAATCGTTGTCATACCAAAAAATCTCTTGAGCGGGCTGTTAGCTAGCGGGCTAAATTATATGACAAAAAGATAGTTTTGTGGGAGATTGGTTGATCTTTTGACCGAAAGTCGCATAAGACTATATAGGGGGCATTTAAACGTCAGAGATAGGAAAATTATTTATTTTGAAACGATTAAAATAAAAAAAGCCATTTGAGCGGACATCAAATGGCGAGAGGTAGAAGCAGATCAAATTATTAGTTATTTAGCAGCAGCTTGCTGTTCAGCTTGAATTGCTGTTAATGCAATGGTAAACACGATGTCATCTACCAATGCTCCGCGAGACAAGTCATTTACAGGTTTGTTTAGACCTTGCAACATTGGTCCAACGCTCACTACATTTGCAGCACGTTGTACTGCTTTATAAGTCGTGTTACCCGTATTTAAGTCAGGGAAAATAAATACATTTGCACGACCTGCAACTCGCGAGTCTGGTGCTTTTTGGCGTCCAACGCTTTCAACTGAAGCTGCATCATATTGAAGTGGACCATCAATAAGTAAATCAGGTCGGCGTTGCTGAGCAATTTGAGTTGCTTGTTGTACCTTCTCAACATCTGCACCTGTTCCAGAAGTACCGGTTGAGTAGCTGATCATGGCAATACGTGGGTCAATTCCAAATGCTTTAGCCGAGTCAGCAGACTGAATCGCAATTTCAGCCAGTTGTTCGGCTGTAGGGTCTGGGTTAATTGCACAGTCACCGTACACATAAACTTCATCTGGTAAAAGCATGAAGAAGATGGATGAAACCAGTGAATAATCTGGCGCTGTTTTGATGAGCTGGAAAGCTGGGCGGACCGTATTTGCTGTGGTGTGTACTGCACCGGAAACTAGGCCATCTACTTCGTCTAAAGCTAACATCATTGTACCGAGCACTACGGTGTCTTGAAGTTGTTCTTTGGCCTGAAGCTCGTTGAGCTTACCTTTACGCAGCTCGACCATTGGCGCTACATATTGGTCGCGAATGCTATCTGGATCAACAATTGCTAATCCGGCTGGTAATTCAATACCACGGGCTTTTGCAACATCCTGAACAGCCTCTGGTTTTGCCAGTAAAATACAGTCAGCAATGCCACGTGCCTGACAAATTGCCGCAGCTTGAATGGTACGTGGCTCATCGCCTTCAGGCAGTACAATTCGTTTTTTCGCTGCAATCGATTTTTGCACCAGTTCATGACGAAAAGCCGATGGTGACAGGCGAGGGGTAGCTGCATTGTTACTGTGCTGCTTAAGCCATTCGACATCAATATGACTTGAAACAAAACGAGTCACTTGTTCCGCACGTTCAGTATCATCGACGGGAATTTCATTGCCAAAGTCAGATAAACGCTGAGCAGTTTCTAATGTATTGAGACGTGTATGTAAAATTGGTAAGCCTTGCTTGATCGCATTTTGGCAAAACTCTAAAAGCTCTGGAGCTGGTGCTTCACGTTCAGTCAGAACCAAGCCAGCGAGTGGAATACCATTACTGGTCGCCAAACTACTTGCCAGTAATACGTCTGTACGCTCAGACGCACTAATAATTAGTTCACCTGCAATAAATTTATTGAGTTCATATTCAATGCTTGACGCAATTAAACTTGAATGCAAAATACGGCGTGTTTTAGCTTCACCTTGATGTACCCATTGCCCATCAATCACATTCGCAATATCGAGGGTTCTCGGTACGCTTAAGGTGTTACTAAATGGAACTAAACCAATAATCGGTAAATCGCTAGAGCCAAAATAACGATTATATTTTTGCAATTCGGTCGTAAATTTTGCGATGTCTTCGGTTGGTCGTAATGATGGATCAAACGCAACAGGAATTTGTGCTGTTTCTTCGGTTAATCCACGGGTACGCATAAAGAGTACACCCGCAGTACGATTTGACGCTGCACCGCCAAACTGACGTAAATGAGCATCTACTTTTTCTGCGGCTTTTTTCGGATTTTGAATATCTGCTGTACTGACCAATACGACTTCTGCATCAAGTGCTTGTGCAAGACTTGCGTTGAGTTCGCTTGCGAAGTGGTCTTGTCCGTTTGGTAATAAACCTTCCACAATAATGACATCATGGTCTGCTGCCACACTGCGATGTAGGCTTACAGCCTCTTCAAGTAATTCATCTACTTCTCCAGCGGCAATAAGCTGAGTTAATTTTTCATGCGAAATAGATTGAACTGTTTTACCTTGAAATAAGTGACCAAATAAAGAAGTTGTTCGGTCAAGATGCTCTTGGTCTTCTTGAGAAAATGGTTTTAAAAAGCCTGCTTTAATCCCGTTACAATCAAGTGCGTAAATCATGCCTAGGCAGGCAGAGGTTAAACCAACCCCTTCACCTGTAGGAATCAATAAAATTGTATTCATATAAACCTATAAATAAATGAATATCGAGTTTTCGCTAAGATCTGATTAAGCAAGGCTTGCTACAGATGCTGTAGTTCCTGCCGCTTCAACAACTTGACGGGTTTCTTTGGCAATACGGCCTTCTTCATCTGTTGGAATGACCCAAATTTGCGGACCTGTTCCATTATCAATTCGGCCTTCAGTGCCACGTTTTAAGTTGTTGTTTTGATCTTTGTCGAGCTGCAAACCAAAATGAGGTAAATACGCTAAAGTTTTCTCACGAATATATGCCGAGTTTTCACCAATACCGCCTGTGAAAATGAGGCCGTCTAAAGTTGGTAAACCACAGCTTAAGGCAGCAAGTGATTTTGCAAGGCGATAACTAAACACTTCAATTGCAAGGCAAGCATCTTCATTGCCAATTTCTGCAGCTTCAATGACTGTGCGCATGTCATTAGACAATTGCGACAAGCCAAGTAAGCCACTTTCGTTATTTAAAACTTTATCAATTTTAGCGAGGTCCCAACCGAGGTTTTTCGCAAGGAAGCTATGTAAGCTTGGGTCAACGTCACCACTACGAGTTCCCATCACCACACCTTCAAGTGGAGTAAGGCCCATAGAAGTATCAACACTTTGTCCGTTCCATACTGCACAAGTTGAACTGCCGTTTCCTAGATGTGCTGTTAACCAACCACCTTTTTTCAGATTGCCTGCAAGTTCAGTTGCTCGGTCAGACACATAGGCATGGCTTGTACCATGGAAGCCATAACGACGGACATTATGTTCGGTATATAAGAACTTAGGAATTGCATAACGGTAGGCATGCGGTGGCATGGTTTGATGGAATGCTGTGTCGAAGACTGCAACTTGAGGTAATTCAGGAAATAGGCGTACGGTTGCGTCAATACCGATTAAATGTGCTGGGTTGTGAAGAGGAGCTAAAGGGGTCGCAGCGCGAATACGTTCAATAATTTCAGGAGTGAGTAATTCGGCTTTAGTTAAACTACCGCCGTGTACAACACGATGTCCGATTGCTTGTGGTTTATAGTTGGCAAGACGTGCAAGTAGAGTTTCTAAAGCTTTGGCATGGTCAGCATAGGGAATTGAAAGTTCAAGTGGTTCACCACCAACTGTCACTCCCTTAATGCGAGCATCGGCTGCCCCCAAGTTTTCTGCTAAACCGTAAATACGATCTTCACGACGTTCTGAAACTAGAGCATATTTAATAGATGAAGAGCCGCAATTGATAACTAATACTGATGTAGCCACGTTGAAATACCCACGTCCTGATTTAAAATAGTTTTCCTAACTTCCTGTTCAAAATGTATTATTTTCAGATACAGGTTGAACGGGTTGTCATGTTTTAACATGTGTTGTTTTTCTGTCCAAGATAGACTTTAGCCCATTAGACTTAAGCACTATCGACCATCAAATTATTTGTAACTAATATTTATTCAGTATAAAGCTTAATCACTGTATTCCTTGTTTTTTTATGCGGAGATAGCTCGGTTTTTTTGTATACATTTATGAAAAATAAGCTTGAATCAAATTTTATTTTAAATGGTGGGTAGTGATTCTTTATTAAGAGGGCAGAAGTCTCTTTAATTAAATTTGAAAAATATATTACAAATAATATACGTAATTGAAATTAAGAATTAATAGTAGGAATGAGAATTATAAAGAATAAAACATAGGCTTATTAGAACTAAAAAGTAGTATGAAAAGCTTATTATCTAGATATTGTTCAATGTGTTTCATAATATTGATATTACAATAATTTTACCATAATTTCTGAAGTTCAGTTTAAGCATAAATAATCGAGTTTTTAAATAGGTTTTTGGTCTAAAACCTAAGCTTGCTATACCTTTAAGGTCTATGAGGAGGTCATTAAAACAGCATTGCCTAGGGTTGCATGTCGCTTTTCGCCTGAATAATATTATTCATCCTTTTTCAAATGATCAGAAAAATATATCATTTGGTTTATTTTTATTTTCCGGCTTATCCGGTTGTACAGGAGCGTCCTGCATGGACTTGCCGAACCCCATACTGGCAAAAGTTACCGAGCGCGTAATTGCGCGTAGTCAAAAAACTCGTTCTGCATATTTACAACGTATTGAACATGCACAAGGCAAATTTCCTGCTCGTGGTGCACTCTCATGTGCCAATCTGGCTCATGGTTTTGCCAGCATGGAAGATAATGAAAAATTAATTATTAAAGTAGGCCGTGAGCCAAATATTGGCATTGTATCTTCATATAACGAAATGCTCTCGGCACATGCACCCTATAAAACATTTCCAGATCTAATTAAAACAGCCGCTCGTGAAAATGGTGGTGTAGCGCAATTTGCTGGCGGTGTGCCAGCGATGTGTGACGGTATTACTCAAGGTAATGCTGGCATGGAACTATCATTGTTCTCTCGTGAAACCATTGCGATGAGCACAGCGATTGCATTGTCTCATAACATGTTTGATGCAGCGTTATGTTTAGGTGTTTGCGACAAGATTGTGCCGGGATTATTGATTGGTGCTTTGCAATTTGGTTATTTGCCTACCATTTTTGTGCCTGCGGGCCCAATGACAAGTGGTTTATCTAATGACGATAAAGCCAAAATCCGTCAGCAGTTCGCAACAGGTGAAGTTGGGCGCGATGCTTTGCTTGAAGCTGAATCAGCAGCCTATCACGGACAAGGTACCTGTACGTTTTACGGTACTGCCAACAGTAATCAAATGCTGATGGAAGTGATGGGTTTACACCTTCCAAGTGCTGCATTTGTTCATCCTCACACACCATTGCGTGACGCACTCACCGCAGAAGCTGCGATTCGTGTACTTGATTTAACCGTTGAGCGCGGAAACTACACGCCTATTGGTCATGTTGTTGATGAAAAAGCAATTATAAACGGCATTGTGGCGTTATTAGCCACAGGTGGATCAACTAACCATACTTTGCATCTTATTGCGATTGCCCGTGCTGCTGGCATCTTGATTGACTGGGATGACTTTGATGAATTGTCTGCCGTTGTTCCATTGTTAGCCAAAATTTATCCAAATGGTAAGGCCGATGTAAACCATTTCCAGGCTGCGGGTGGGGTTGCTTTCCTCATTCGTAATTTGCTTGAAGCTGGTTTGTTGCATAACGATGTGACTACCGTTGCAGGTAAGGGTTTATACCATTACACCAAAGAACCAAAACTGATCGACGGTAAGCTCACTTGGGTTGATGGCGTGGTTCAAAGCCTTGATGACAAAGTTTTGCGTAGTTTCGATGAGCCATTCCAACCAGATGGTGGTTTACGTTTAATGCAAGGGCGTTTAGGACGTGGTGTGATCAAGATCTCTGCCGTTGCTCCAGGACATCGTAAAGTTAAAGCACCTGCAATCGTGTTTGATTCTCAAGAAGCAGTGCAAGCTGCATTTGATCGTGGTGAGTTACACCGTGATTTCATTGCTGTTGTTCGCTTCCAAGGTGCACGTGCGAATGGTATGCCAGAGCTACACCGTTTAACCCCTGTATTAGGTGTTTTACAAGATCAAGGTTTCCATGTGGCATTAGTAACTGATGGTCGTATGTCAGGTGCTTCAGGCAAAGTTCCAGCAGTAATTCATTTATCTCCAGAGGCTTTGCTGAACGGTCCGATTGCTAAAGTGCAAACGGGAGATATGTTGGTGATTGATGCTGAAGCTGGTGTACTCGATATTGAGTTAGATGAAGCTGTTTGGCAGTCACGCCCTGTTGCACAACCTGAGCATCAGGCAGAAAACGAAGTCGGCTTTGGTCGTGAATTATTCGGTGTGTTCCGTGCCGCTGCTGCACCAGCTGAGCATGGTGCTTCTGTGTTTGGTGCTTTGGTTGGTGAAATCGTTCAACCTTAGACTTTAATAATAATAGGAATAGAAAAGTAATGATTAAGATTGAAGATGTTGTTCAATTAGGGCCAGTGATTCCGGTACTGGCATTTGAGTCTGCCGAGCAAGGTGAACATGTATCACGCGCGCTGCACACTGGTGGCGTGAAAGTATTGGAAATTACGTTACGTACTGCGGCAGGACTGGCTGCTATTGAGCGTGCGAGCCAGTTGGCAGATGACATTGTGGTCGGTGTAGGTACGATTACCAAGCCAGAACATTGTGCTCAAGCAAAAAAAGCTGGTGCTCAATTTGGTGTGTCGCCGGGTTTGACTAAAGATTTACATTTGGCTGCGCAAGATGCCGGTTTGCCTTTGTTGCCGGGTGTGATGACGCCAAGTGACCTGATTCAGGCAATTGAATTAGGTTATGAGATTGTGAAGTTCTTTCCAGCTCAGCAAGCGGGTGGAGTCGAGATGCTAAAAGCATTCTATGGTCCATTTCCAAACCTACGTTTTTGCCCTACAGGTGGCATTACCGCAGAGACAGCTCCGGATTTCTTGAAGCAACCAAATGTGGTGTGTGTGGGTGGTTCGTGGTTAACACCGAAAGCGGCAGTTGCTTCACAAGATTGGGCGGAAATTACTCGCTTGGCACAATTGGCTAGTCAGTTGAGAACATTGTAAATGTAATCAATATTTATAAAAAATGAAGCGCATTTGATGTGCTTTAGAGCTTATGTCGATATGACCAGTAGTGATACTGGTCATACCTAAATATAAAAAATTAGTGTCTCAACAGTAGGAATTATCCTGGTTGAAGACCTTTATTTAGGCTTAGCCTAGATAGTTACTCCAAGGAGAAATGTCACATGGAGACGGTTCAGGGTGGCATGTTGCTTATCTATACTGTAATCGCGATTATTGCTTTAGTTGTCATGATCGCGAAGTTCAGAATTTATCCATTTCTAGTTCTTATTATTGTTTCACTCGGTTTAGCTTTAGCAGTTGGCATGCCAATGGGCGATATTGTTAAGTCATATGAAGCCGGTACCGGTAAAACCTTAGGTCACCTTGCGATTGTAATCGCACTCGGAACGATGCTCGGTAAAATGATGGCCGAGTCGGGTGGTGCAGAGCGAATAGCAATTACTTTAATTAAATGGTTCGGTGAGAAAAATATTCACTGGGCCATGATGTTCATTGCCCTTATTGTGGGGCTGCCCGTATTTTTCGAAGTTGGCTTCGTACTCCTTATTCCAATTGCTTTTAACATTGCCAAAAGAACGGGCAAGTCGTTATTGGTCGTAGGTTTGCCTATGGTTGCAGGGTTGTCCGTTGTGCATGGTTTGATTCCACCACATCCGGCAGCGTTGTTGGCAGTACAGGCATATCACGCTGATATTGGTAAAACAATTGCCTACAGTTTGTTAGTGGGCGTACCAACGGCGATTGTTGCAGGGCCGTTGTATGCATTATGGATCAACAAATATGTCAAATTGCCTGAGAACAATCCATTGTTTAAGCAATTTGTTGAGGTAGATAAGAAAGAAACTCGTGAGCTCCCAAGCTTTGGGATTACCTTATTTACGATTATGTTGCCTGTCGTATTAATGTTAATCGGAAGTTGGGCTGATCTTTTCTTTGCACCACAAACTTTCGCAAATGACTTACTACGTTTCATTGGTACTTCTGATATCGCATTGCTTATCGCCGTACTGGTCAGCTTTATCACCTTTGGTACGATGCAGGGCTTTAACCGTGAACAGATCGAAAAATTCTGTGGCGGTTGTTTGGCTTCTATTGCCGGAATCATGTTGATTGTCGGTGCTGGTGGCGGTTTTGGCGGTATTTTGCGTGACAGTGGTATTTCTAATGAGATCGTTTCTACAGCCTTGAAGGCAAATTTGTCACCTTTATTGTTAGGCTGGTTAGTTGCAGCATTGATTCGTTTGGCAACAGGATCGGCAACAGTCGCTATGGCTACTGCTTGTAGTATTGTCGCTCCGATTGCTGCTACAGCTGGTGTTACCGTTAGACCGGAACTTTTAGTACTTGCCACAGGTTCAGGTTCATTAGTTTTCTCTCATGTAAATGATGCAGGATTTTGGTTAATCAAAGAATATTTTGGTATGACAGTAGGGCAGACACTCAAAACTTGGTCAGTATTAGAAACCATTATTTCGGTGTTGGGTTTGTCTTTCACGCTACTTCTTAGCACTATTTTATAATTAGAGGTAATTAATCCATGATTGTGATTGCAATGGGTGTCTGTGGAACAGGCAAAACACTGATTGGTGAGTTGCTGTCGGAGCATTTGGCTTGTGAGTTTCTCGATGGAGATACACTGCATTCGACTGCAAATAAAAGCAAGATGAGTCAGGGTATTCCTCTAACTGATGAAGATCGCATGCCTTGGTTACACGCGATTCGTAAAGCTATTGAAGAGAAGCAGCAGGCGGGTGAGACCGCAGTGTTTACTTGTTCTTCACTCAAGCGGGTCTACCGAGATATTTTACGTGGCCATGACCAAAATGTGCAGTTTGTATATTTAAAAGGGTCATATGAGTTGTTAAAACAGCGTCTTGCTGAGCGAGCAGGCCATTTTTTTGACCCTTCTTTATTGCAGACTCAGCTTGATACTTTAGAAGAGCCTGATGTTCATGAGGCAATTACGATTGATATCGCATTGACACCTGAACAAATAGTTGTGCAGGTCATGCAAAAACTAGGGGTAACTGACAGCGTGTGTAGGGGGTAACCTCATTTAGAAACATTGCAAAGTCTTGATTGATTTGTGGTGCGGCTCAAGCAAGGTGAATACCAGTAATGGTACTGGTATTCACAGGAACAAGGTCTGATCATAGCGGGCTAGGTTCGAATATATAAATACATAAATATATAAAACTTGGAGATAACAAGAATGAGTCATTCAAATAATTTGCAGCAGAAATTTCCCGTAGTAGATAGTATTCCTGAGAACGTGCGTCTGCCATCCCAGATTCATCAGCGTGTCTCATTAGTAGATGGTGAGCTGAAGTTGTGGGCTGGTGCAACCAAGAAAACATTGTCCCCAATCTGGACTCAGCAGTCTGATGGTAGTTTGCAGCAAGTTGAGCTTGGCAGTTATCCAATCATGGGTGAGAAGGAAAGCGACGAAGCACTAGAAGCAGCAGTACGGGCCTACAACAATGGTCGTGGTGAATGGCCAATGATGAAAGTTGGTGAGCGCATCGCCTGTATGCAGAATTTCATTCAGCGTATGGTGGAGCGACGAGACCTGATTGTTAAACTGATCATGTGGGAAATTGGCAAGAGCTTGGCTGACTCTGAGAAAGAGTTTGACCGTACTGTCACCTACATGCGTCAAACCATTGATGCCCTGAAAGACCTAGATAATGCCAACTCCCGCTTTGTGATTGCTGAAGGTACCATTGGTCAAATCCGTCGTACCCCGTTGGGCGTAGTGTTATGTATGGGGCCATATAACTATCCGCTGAATGAAACCTTTGCTACCTTGATTCCGGCTATGCTAATGGGCAACACCATCGTCTTCAAACCACCTCAATTTGGAACCTTGTTGTTTGAACCATTGCTGGAAGCATTCCGTGAATCATTCCCGAAAGGTGTGATCAATACCATCTATGCGCCAGGCTCACTGGTGGTGCCGCATCTGTTGGCATCTGGAAAAATCAACGTATTGGCGCTGATTGGTTCTAGCAAAGTGGCCGATTACTTGAAAAAGCAACATCCTAAATCTCACCGTCTGCGTGCGATTTTGGGGCTGGATGCGAAGAATGCAGCCATTATTCTGCCAGATGCCGACTTGGATCTGACAGTGAAAGAGTGTCTGCTGGGTGCATTGTCATTCAATGGTCAGCGTTGTACTGCGCTCAAGATGCTGATAGTACATCGCTCGATAGCCGATGAATTTGTTAACCGCTTAACGGCTGAACTGGCCAAACTGAAAGTGGGTATGCCGTGGGAAAAAGGTGTGTTTATTACTCCGCTGCCAGGCATGCACCGTACGGCCTATATGACTGAAGTCATTGAAGATGCCGTGGCTAAAGGGGCAAAAGTGGTTAATGTAGAAGGTGGTGAATTCTGCAAAACTATGTTCTATCCAGCCGTAGTTTATCCAGTGACTGAAGGCATGAGACTGTATCGTGAAGAACAGTTTGGTCCAGTGGTACCAGTCTCTGTTTATGATGACATTGAAACTGTGCTGGAATATGTTACTACTTCTGATCATGGTCAGCAGGTGAGTATTTTTGGTAGTGACCCTGAGCAAATTGGTCATTTGGTTGATCCGCTGGTCAATCAGGTTTGTCGTGTGAACATTAATTGTCAGTGCCAACGTGGTCCAGATGTGTTTCCATTCGGTGGTCGTAAAGATTCTGCGGAAGGTACACTGTCTGTGCATGATGCGCTGCGTGCATTCTCTATTCGTTCTATGATTGCTGCTAAACAGACTGATGACAGTAAAGGCATGCTGGCCTCTATGGTGTCTGAGCACTATTCTAAATTTGTGAATACCGACTTTATTTTCTAAGTGGTATGTAGTTAAAAAAACCAGCCATCGGGCTGGTTTTTTTTGATTGTAAAATTTGAATAATAAAATAAATAAAAACGCCTGATTAATATCAGGCGTTTTTATTTGGAATAATAGATCGATTATTGACGAATCTGACCGTCACCTAACACAATCCATTTTTGAGAAGTTAAACCTTCTAAACCAACCGGACCACGTGCATGGATTTTATCTGTAGAGATACCAATTTCTGCACCTAAGCCATATTCAAAACCATCAGCAAAACGAGTCGAGGCATTGACAACCACTGAACTCGAATCTACACGAGCCAAGAATTGACGCGCCAAACTATAATTTTCTGTCACAATCGCATCGGTGTGATGTGAACCATATTTGTTGATATGGTCAATTGCTTCGTCTAAACCACTAACAACTTTAATTGCAAGAATTGGCCCTAAATATTCGGTATACCAATCTTCTTCCGTTGCAGCTTTAACAGATGGGCCTAAAATGCGGCGTGTTTCTGGGCAGCCACGAAGCTCAACTTGTTTTTCAGCATATAGTTCGGCAATGCGTGGTAAGAAAACGTCTGCAATCTTTTCATCAACAAGCAGAGTTTCCATCGCATTACAAACACCATAGCGATGAGTTTTTGCATTCAATGTAATAGGTAAGGCTTTGTGAAGGTCTGCTTGTGCTTCGACAAATACATGACAGTTACCATCAAGATGCTTAATAACAGGAATACGTGCTTCATTCGTCACACGCTCAATTAAGCTTTTGCCACCACGTGGAACAATGACATCCACATATTCAGCCATAGTAATAAGATGGCCGACTGCCGCACGATCAGGCGTATCAATAACTTGCACTGAATGTTCAGGTAAACCAGCTACTTTTAAGCCATGCTTAATTGCTTCTGCAATTGCTTTATTTGACTCAAGCGCCTCTGAACCACCACGCAAAATAATGGCATTGCCCGATTTGATGGCTAAAGATGCTGCTTCTAGCGTGACATTTGGGCGCGATTCGTAAATCATCCCAACGACCCCTAGAGGTACACGCATTTTGCCAATTTGAATACCAGTTGGGCGGTATGCAAGATCAGTAATTTCCCCAATAGGATCGACAAGCGCGATCACATCTTTTAAACCTTGCAACATTCCTTTAAAACGTGCGGGCGTAAGTTCAAGACGATCAAGCAATGCGCTATCGAGCTGATTGCTACGACCTTTATCCATGTCCACTTGATTCGCTGCCAAGATTGCTGCCTGATTATTTTCCAAAGCAGTATAAATAGCAGAGAGTGCATGATTTTTAAGCGAGGTAGAAGCACTTGTTAAGACGCGTGAGGCGTCACGTGCTTGTTGCCCGACTTTTTGCATATATTGTTCAATTGAATCTTGCATAGCCGTTTTTAATCGTTTACCAATGACTACGATAGTAGCAGTCAAATGCGGAACAATGAATGGCTTTTTTTGAAAAATGTGACCGCTATAAAAAAACATTTAAATATTTTGCAAACTATTAGCGACTTAAACAAGATGAGCGGTCATTTGAGCGATTGCGTATATTTCACACAATTGTTTAGAATGTTATTGTGCAATACAAACTAATACAAATTTTAAAGTTTTGTGCATAAAAGATTACGTGTTCAAGAAGGAACTCTTGCAGCATAAAAAAATTACAGCAAGGAGGAAGCAAGGATATGAATTCCATTATTCAAATGGATTCGGAGATAAACCAAGCTTATGCCGGTTTTGGCTTTTTCGATATCTACCATAGAGATAGTTTTAAACAACCTGCTCGTACAACATGGATTGACGGCTGGAAGATTGAATATATGGCAATTGCCGATCCAAAAACGATTCACAATACGCCAATTGTGATTGTGGGTGGTGCTTTCCAGAATTTTAATTCTTATAAATATTGTGTTGAACAATTGTTTGAAAGCGGTCCGGTCATTTTAATTGATTTACCTTCTATGGGCGCAAATCAGCAAATTACCAATCGGGATACAGGAGTATCTGCGGGTACTTTAGAATTACCTGATCTATCTAAAATGTTGGGACGCTGGCTGGATATTGTTGGACTACAAAAAGTTTCCGTTATGGGAATGTCTTTGGGGTCGGTAATAGCATCTTGCTTTGCTTACCATCGTCCAGAATTAATGGATCGCATGATCTTGATGGGTGTCATGCAAAAGACCCGAAAAAGTTGGCGAATGATTTTGGAAGAGTCTCTTAAGCTCATGCAAGAAAACCGCATGGAAGAGTTTGGGCAAGCTGTGATTTTGTATTTAGTGAATCATGCAAAATTAGATAAAACCCGCATGTCACCTACAGCCAAAAAATTATTTTTTAGGCAAATGGCTGAGTTTACGGGCACTGAACGAGAGCGTTATGAAATTAACTGTAATCGTCTTTTGCGTTTAACTGACGTGCCAATTCCGGCGTGTAAAACTCTGGTTGCTGCAGGGCAATACGATAGCTTTACTCTGCCACATGAAAATGCAAATTTTGCTTTGCAATGTCCAGATATGGAATTTGCACTTATTGCAAATGCTGACCATGTACCTCAGTTGCAACGCCGTAAAGAAACCATGAGTTTGTTCACCACTTTCTTGAAAGGGGAATCTATCCAAAATCTGGATGGAATTATTCCTATGACACGTGAACAAATAGCGAATATGGAACGTCGTGGTGAAGAACGGGTTCGGGTTTTACAGCCAAAAACTCAACTTACTCACCGAGAGTTTGATGTACAGGTGCCAGTGACAATTGTTGATGTCACATTCTTTGGTATGTATTTAAAAATGGATGATGTTTCGCAGCTTGATTTTGTGAATGATCATCCACGTGATTTGGCACTACATTTAGAAGATGAAGAAGGTAGCTTTGCAATTGAGTGCTTAATTTTTGAAAGTACAGAGCAGGGTATTCGAGCTCTATTTAAACATGGTAGTTTCGAACTTGCTGATCGTTTAAGCCGTTTTATTGCTCGTCAAAAACAAACTGTTTAATCTATTCCTTATAGTTGGAGTTGGAAGCTCGTAATTTTCGAGCTTCCAATTTTTTATGCTTATTATTTTGTTTGGCTGTGGATTATCCAGACAAGATCACCTAAATGTTGCTCATGACCATCGGAAGAAACTTGTCCAAAAAATATTTGTGGCTGTTCAACTGTGACTTGTTGAAACCCCGCATCTTTAAAAAAATCCTGCACTTCTTGAGGACTTTTAAAATGAAAACTAAAGGAACTGCGGGACATTAATTTAAGTAGCTTACTACTGTTCCAGATAATACTGGCAAGTTTATTTTTAACTGGCTCAGGGTACAGATCCGTTAAATAATGGAATGTTTTAAAAGCAGCACCATAGTGAGCGATCGATTGAATGAGTTGTTTTAATAAATCTTTATCAAAATAGTTAATTAAACCTTCACTAATCACAACCAATGGGTGTTTAGGGTCAAATACTTCAAATGCTTGCGCAAAAGCTTCCGTAAATAAATCAACTGAGAGAATTTCAGGCGCATTTTTTTCAATTTGCTGAAGTGCATTTTGTTTGGTTTGTGCCATATCGGGTAAATCAAGCTCCCGATAGGTAATTGAAGGGTAATGCTGTCTAAACCACCATCCGCGAGGGGACAGGCCACATGCTATTTCAAGGACTTGTAGATCAGGATTTTCTTGAATTAACTTCTCTAAATGATGATCAAGCATCGTATGGCGTTGTTTGAGCGTAGTACGCATGCTGCCACCCACATATTTCTCGGCCCAAGATTCTATTGGGTGAACCAAATACGCTAGTGATTTTCCTTTAGCTGTAGCAAGTGCTTCGTGAGAGATCCCCATTTGGTACCAGATATAGCCAGTATAGTGTGCAGTAAAAGAAATATGGCGGTGTTTAGAAAGTTGTTGTGTCATTCGTCCTGAACTCGGTTTATTGTTTTTGTGTGATTTGACTGATGATGTGAACCATCAGTCAAATATGTGCTTAAGTCAATTTAAAACGAATTTTTAAACTCTTCAATGGCTGTTTTGACAGCTTGCCACTCATCTCCAAGCGATAATGTTTCACCAATCTGAATTTGTGGAATTTGACCGCGCATACGTTCTAAGCGTTCTTGATTTGGAAGAGCAAGTTTTTCGATACCTTCTAGTGCTGTGCATGCCGCATCACGGTCATTACACACAAGTCCCATATCACAACCCGCAGAAAGCGCGGCTTGAATACGTGCATCTGCACCACCTGCTACACATGCGGCCTGCATACTTAAGTCGTCAGAGAAAAGTACACCATCAAACTTCAAACGGTTGCGTAGAACTTCTTGAATCCAAAAAGGTGAAAAACCAGCTGGATTTGGGTCAATCTGATCATAAATCACATGTGCTGGCATGAGTGCATCAAGCTGAGGCATGAGCTTGATAAAGCTTTGCATGTCATGATTATAGATTTCGTCATAGCTACGGCTGTCAATTGCAGCTGCAACATGAGAGTCTGCTTTTACCGAGCCATGGCCAGGGAAGTGCTTGCCCGTATTTGCCATTCCAGCTTTTTTCATGCCTTGCATAAATGCGCCAGCAAGAGGTGCGATATCTTCAATATTTTTAGAGAAACCTCGGTCACCAATCACGTCACTAATTGCATTAAGGTCTAAAACTGGTGCAAAACTAAAATCGATGCCGACTGCAAGGACTTCGGTTGCCATGAGCCAACCACACTGTTCAGCTAGCTCAAGTGCTTTTTGAGGTTGGGTAATATAGAGTTCACCAAAACGGCCCATGGCCGGTAATAAGGTAAAACCAGATCTTAGGCGCTGAACTCGACCACCTTCTTGGTCGACAGCAATTAAAATATCTGGACGAATTTGACGCATGTGGTCTGTTAAAGCACGGACTTGTTGCGGAGATTCAATATTTCGTGCAAATAAAATCATGCCACCGACTTGCGGAGCGCGTAATAGTTCAATATCTTCTTGAGTAAGTTCTGTGCCGGCGATATCCAGCATCAATGCGCCAATCATATTGGTTCCATTTGAATTTTGATTGAAAAACAATAAGCGAATTTTGCAATGTTTTGCTACATTTTGTCAGTACAGAATATGATAAAACTACACGGTATAAACAATTTAGTTGGTTAAGATTTTGAATCTGCTTAGTTCATATCGAAAACAGAGCATGTAAGATAGGAACACCCAAGGAAGTATTAAAAATTTATGAAACTTCAAACTATAGCTTGTGCAGTAGCGATCGCGACTGGCGGTTTATTCTTCTCTCATACGATGAATGAAGCGAGAGCAGCAACGAATACTGCTGTGGTTTCTCAATCGATCCAGCCAACGCAAGAGCAGGCTTTGGTAGCCCGCCAACTGGCAACTTTAGTTGATCGCCAACATTATTTGAATATGCGTCTGGATGCAACAACATCAAATCGTATTCTCGATATGTATTTAGATAATCTTGACCCAGATCACTCACTATTTTTAGACGCTGAAGTTCAAAATTATAAAAAACTATATGGTTCAAATTTTGGTGCTTCATTAAAGGCGGGGAACTTAACAGGGCCATTTGCAATTCATCAGCAATATCGTGAACGCTTAAAACAATTTTATGAGTTCATGTTGGCTGAGTTGAAACAACAGCAAAATTTAAAACAGCCAAATAGCTATATTGAAGTTGATCGTGAAAAAGCACCGTATTTTAAAACGACAGCTGAGCAACAAAACCACTGGCGTAAAATGCTGGTTTCGCAGTTAATCAACTTAACTATTAGTCGTGAAGAAGAGCAGGCAAAACAAAAAGCGCTTAAAGAAAACCCTTCACTTGCTGATGGTCAAGACTTAACTGGCCCAGAAGATTTAACACCAGCTCAGACCTTAACTAAACGTTATACACGTCAGCTTGAAAGAATTAGTCGTGTGAAAAGCGATGATGTGTTGGATAAAACATTAAATGCCATGTTGGCGACCTATGATCCACATAGTAACTATTACCCGCCAATTGATGCGATAGAACTTAATCGCCAAACGACCTTGCAACTAGAAGGCATTGGGGTGTCGATTCGTCCAGAGCGTGGCAATGAAGATTACACCAAGATTGAAACCATTGTAGAAGGTGGTCCTGCTAGTAAATCTGGCCAAGTGAAATCAGGAGATCGAATCGTTGGTGTCGCCCAAGAAGGCGAGAAAATGATTGATGTGGTTGGTTGGTCAAGTTCTGAAATTGTTGGGCTTATTCGTGGTAAACGCGGAACGAAAGTAACATTAAAACTTCTTGGTGCTGGTGCATCAATGAGTCAGGCACGTAATGTGACCTTAGTGCGTGATGTCATTCAAGAAGAAGATGCTGGTGTTCGTTCACGCACAGTTGAAGTGACACGTGATGGTAAAAAGCACCTGTTGGGTGTAATTGAAATTCCATCATTCTATTTTGACTATCGTTCACGTCGTGCTGGTCAACAGTACCGTTCAGTTTCAGAAGATACTGCCAATGCTTTTGAAGCGTTAAAAGCGAAGAAAGTAGAAGGTATTATTATTGACTTACGTAATGACCCAGGTGGTTCATTAGAAGAAGTTGCACGTATGCTGGGTCAAGTGATTAAGTCAGGTCCAGTTGTCCAAATTCGTGATGGTAATGGCAATGTTAGTGTTTTTGAAGATAACGATGGTGGTCAGCAAATTTACACTGGCCCCCTTGCTGTAATGGTGAACTTGGCGTCAGCGTCAGCGAGTGAGATTTACTCTGCTGCAATTCAAGATTATGAGCGCGGTATTATTATTGGTAGTACAACAACTGGTAAGGGTACAGCTCAGGTACAACTTGATACTCTGGCATACGGTCAAGCGACTTTAACTCAGCGTAAGTTCTACCGTATTACCGGTGGTAGTACACAAAATAAAGGTGTAGTGCCAGATATTAAACTCGTCGATATCTATAATGAAGAGTTTGGTGAACGTAAATCGAAGAATGCGTTGAAGTGGGATACGATTCCGACTGCACCGTTTAAACGTGAAGGTTCTGTTCAGCCATATGTCGCTAAGTTATCTCAGTCTTCTGAACAACGTGTTGCTGTCGATCCTCAGTTTAAATATTTAAATAAACGTACTGCGATTGCTAAGGTTACAAGTGAGCAAAAGCAAGTCGTACTTGATATTGATAAACGCCGTGCAGAATTGCTTGGTTTAGAGAAACAGACTCTAGATGCAGAAAATGAACGCCGTGCAGCAAGTGGCCAAAAGCCTTTTGCAAATTGGGAAAGCTATCAAGCTTCATTAGATGCTCTAGCTGAATCTCGCGCTAAAATGAAAGCATCGCAACGTCCTGCATTGCCAGAAGAAGAAACTTTTGTGACTGAAGCTGCAAATGTACTCATGGATTATGCAAAATTGCAAAATCGCTAAGCGTTATTAAGTTTTAAGAGAAAAGCATACTGTCATCAGTGTGCTTTTTTATTTTTCATGTCAGTAAACTGTCATGCATTTATCATCAAAGTGTCAAAAAAACTGCTTAATCTTTAAGCATGAAAATAAATACATTGATGGATGGCGCTATGCAAAGCTCATACGCGACAGCACTATTAAAACAACAGCAACTTCCTGAAAGCTTCCAATTCTATTTTAAACAAAAGCAGCAGTTGTCTAATACCCACTCATTACATGAGTTGGTTCGCCCGCGTTTAAAAATTGCGATTGTTACCGAAACATGGCCACCTGAAATTAATGGTGTGGCACTTTCATTATTACAATTATGCCAAGGCTTACAAAAGCAGGGGCATAAGATTTTATTGATTCGCCCAGAACAAAAAGCAAAATGCCATGACTTTACACCAGAGCAAGAATGTCTGGTCATGTCACAAGCGATTCCAAAATATCCGACTTTACAGTTTGGCTGGCCACAATATTTAAAAGTATCGAAAGCTTTTGAAAAGTTTGTGCCAGATGTAGTCCACATTGTGACAGAAGGTCCTTTAGGCTTAACTGCCATGCAGGCTGCAAAAGCAAAAGCTATTCCGGTTTCTAGCGGCTTTCACTCACCATTTCAAGATTTTAGCCGATTCTTTGATTTGGCTTTTTTAGTCAAACCGATTCAAAAATACCTGTGCTGGTTTCACAACAATACTCAAGTGACCTGTGTGCCGAGTAAAGATACACAAGAAGCATTACGAGGCTTCGGTATTACGTGTCCACTAGTTGTTGTTGGGCGTGGCGTAGATACGACAAGGTTTTCACCGAAGCATCGCTCTGAAAATTTACGAAAGCAATGGGACGCCGATGAGAATACTCGCATTATGCTTTATGTGGGACGTTTGTCGCCTGAGAAAGAAGTGCAAGTGCTTATTGAAAGTTATGCGAACTTACAAACTGTTCAGCCAAATAAAACTAAGTTAGTTATTGTGGGAGATGGCCCAGATTTTGCTCGCTTAAAGTCATTACCTGAAGCGAAGGGCGTTATCTTTACCGGAAGTCTGAGAGGTCAAGATTTGGCGGCTGCCTATGCGAGTGCAGATGTATTCGTATTTGCGAGTCAAGTTGAAACGTTTGGTAACGTAGTTTTAGAGGCAATGGCAAGCGGTTTGCCAGTTATCGCGTATGATTATGCATGTGCACATCAATACTTAACACATGGTGTGAATGGCTGGTTAAGCCCACTTGGACAAAAAAGCCACTTTATACAACAAATTTATCAGCTTCCTTCAGTACAACAACTTAGAGAAATGGGCGTACAAGCCTGTCATAAAGTACAGCAAAGCGGTTGGCAACTTCCGGTTCAGCAATTGGAGCAGGCATTTTATCAGGTAGTGAAGGAGCCCTCGTTGGACTTCACCTAAGTATCCTAACATAGGAGAATGACCATGAAATTTAAGAATGCAAAAATAAAAATACTCGATTTAGATTTGAGAGGCTGTTTATATTTGAACAATTTCTCTCACTCACAACGTGTTGCCCTTTTTTTCAAAATCATCAGTCGTGTGGGTGATGGACCATTTTGGTATCTAATGCTGGCAATCGTATGGGGGATGCAAGGCATCACCTATAGCCTGCAAATCATCTACTTGTTACTGGGTGGTTCCCTTGGAACGGCAATCTATAAATTCTTAAAACATAAAACAACGCGACCTCGTCCTTATCAGGTGCATCAGGTGATTGTGCTCGGTGAGAGACCACTCGATCATTTCAGCTTTCCATCTGGTCATACGCTTCATGCCGTGATGGTGACAATTGTCTTGGGCTATATCCAGCCAGTCCTGCTTGCTGCGATGTTTCCTTTCATGGTGCTTGTGGCATTGTCTCGTATGGTGCTTGGTCTACATTACCCAAGTGATGTGATTGTAGGGGCTTTAATTGGTGCTGCTGTGGCAAGTTTAATTATTTTTGCTGCACCTTTATTGAACATCGCTTTATAAGCATCGTTAATTTTTATCAGCTTAAGCTAACGATTAGGTTTGTGGATTTGCTAAAGTACACAGTTCTTGATTTAGCAGATTAAACAGATAGGAGCCGCTATGGGCTTACGTTGGACAGATACGATTGATATTGCCATTGAATTGTCAGAAGCACATCCAGAAGTTGATCCGCAATGGATTCGTTTTACCGATTTACATGCATGGGTATGTGCTTTACCAGATTTTAATGATGACCCCAATAAATCGACAGAAGGTTTGCTAGAAGGGATCCAAATGGCCTGGATAGACGAAGTTCGCTAAAAACAGTAGAAAAAATCGCAACTTTTACACATACAAAGCTGATTATTGCCTATGACATCGGTATAATGCGGCAAATTTTTTAAAGTTTAAATCTTAAAATAAAGGAGCCACTCATGGCTATTGAACGTACTTTGTCTATCGTAAAACCTGATGCAGTGTCTAAAAACCACATCGGTGATATTTTTGCTCGTTTTGAAAAAGCGGGTTTAAAAATTGTTGCGACTAAAATGAAACACCTTTCTCAAGCTGATGCTGAAGGTTTCTATGCTGAGCATAAAGAACGTGGTTTCTTTGGTGACTTAGTTGCATTCATGACTTCTGGTCCAGTTGTAGTATCTGTTCTTGAAGGCGAAAATGCAGTTCTTGCACACCGTGAAATCTTAGGCGCTACAAACCCTAAAGAAGCAGCTCCTGGCACTATCCGTGCTGACTTTGCTGTAAGCATCGATGAAAACGCTGCTCACGGTTCTGACTCAGTTGCTTCTGCAGAGCGTGAAATTGCTTACTTCTTTGCTGACAACGAGATCTGCCCACGCACTCGTTAATCGAAAGCATTCAAACCAGATAAGTGGTATACTACTTATCTGGTTTTTTTATTCTCTCAAGAGAATATTGTTTGATTCTTGAACAATATCTTCAGTTTTTTGACATGGTTTAGGTAAATACACATGAGTTCTGCAGAGGTCATTTCATCTGAAAATCTTGATGGACAGCAGCAATCTTCGTCCACGCTGGTAATTCCTGCTGCCGAAAATAAAGTGAATTTACTCGGCATGTCTCGTACTGAATTAGAAAAATTCTTTGAAGACATTGGTGAGAAAAAGTTTCGTGCTGGACAAGTCATGAAATGGATTCATCAATACTTCATTACTGATTTTGCTGAAATGACCAATATTTCAGGCAAATTACGTGAGAAGCTTGAACAGATTTGTGAAATCAAGGCGCCTGAAGTTGTTCACCGTCATTATTCAAAAGATGGCACACGTAAATGGGTTTTTCGTGTGGGTGATGGTGCAGGGTCTTTGGTTGAAACTGTATTAATTCCTGCTGAAGATAAAACAGGCTTGCGCAAAACTTTGTGTATTTCGTCACAAGTGGGTTGTGCATTGGACTGTTCATTTTGTTCAACAGGTAAACAAGGTTTCCAACGTGATTTAACGCCAGATGAAATTATTGGACAACTCTGGATGGCAAACTATTCTTATATGGAAGAAGTGCCTGTTGCCGAGCGCGAGCGTTCAGTGACTAATGTTGTGATGATGGGTATGGGGGAGCCATTGCTCAACTATGATGCCGTATTAAGCTCCATGCAGATTATGCTTGATGACTTTGCCTATGGCATGTCTAAGCGCCGTGTGACTTTATCAACATCAGGTGTTGTACCAAAAATTGACCAACTTGCAAAAGATATTGATGTTGCTTTAGCAATTTCTTTACATGCGCCAAACGATGAATTGCGTAACGAATTAGTGCCAATTAATAAAAAATATCCATTGGCTCAGCTAATTGCAGCATGTCAGCGTTATATTGCCAAAGATGGTAATGAAAGTACGCGTAAACATGTGACCATTGAATATGTGATGTTAGAGGGCGTAAATGATCAGCCTGAACATGCACAGCAAATGATTAAATTATTAAAAAATTTACCAAGTAAAATTAATTTAATTCCATTTAATCCGTTCCCGCATGCACCATATGGTCGCTCAAGCCGAAATCGAATTATCTCGTTCCAAAAAACTTTGTCTGATGCTGGATTTGTGTGTACGATTCGTCAAACACGTGGTGATGATATTGATGCTGCATGTGGACAGTTAGTCGGTCAAGTGGCTGATAGAACTCGTCGTGCTGAACAGTGGCAGAAAAAAGTCACACAGCGTCAAGAGATTTTGCGGACACAAGGATAAATTGAGGGCAGGCTTTGAGTACTCCAAAGTTAAAAACGGTATTTTGTATGGGGGTTGCAGTTGCGCTTTTGGCAAGTGGTTGCCAGACAACGCATACGCAAAAAAAAGACCCAGAAAAAGCGGTAAAGGTGCGTACACAACTTGCTGCTGAACATATCCGTTCAGGTGACTTGGATTCGGCAAAGCGAGCTCTTGATCAAGCTTTAAGTGTAGATAGCCGTGATGCAACGGCAAATATGATGATGGGTATTTTACTACAACAAGAAGGTAGTAAGCCGAACTTAGAAAAAGCAGAACATTATTTTAAACGAGCAATTTCATCTGAACCAGATAATGCTCAAGCACATAATAACTATGGTACTTATTTATACCAAATGGAACGCTATAATGATGCGATCGAGCAATTTCGTATTGCTGGCACAACATTAGGGTATGACCAACGCTATCAGGCGTTAGAAAATCTGGGGCGTATTTATTTAAAATTGGGTGATGTTGCGAATGCTGAAAAAACATTCAAGCAATCACTCCTTGCTAACCGCGACTCTTATATTTCAATGTTAGAGTTAGCGGAAATTTTTTATTTGCAGCAGCAGATTCCGGCTGCTACACAAATGTATGAGCAATATGCTCGTAAAGTGGGGCAGAAAAATCAGGGTGCAAGAGCACTTTGGATTGGTGTAAGAGTGGCTCGAGCCAATGCGGATAAAATGGGAATGCAAGTGTTAGTAAACCAATTACGTGCCTTGTTCCCAGAAAGTCCAGAATATCAACGTTATTTGCAATTACAGTATAGTACTGAGGCCGTATGGAAATAAATCCTAATTCACAGCAGCCAACTGGCTCAAGCTTACCGACTTCTGCTTTAGGAAATATTCAACGTCCTGGTGAGTATTTACGTCAAATTCGAGTTGCTCAGAATAAAGAGTTAGGGCAAGTTTCTTCAGATCTAAACATGCCGGTTAAAACTCTAACCGCTTTAGAGCAAGATGATTATAAGTCATTGCCAGAAGCGACTTTTATCAAGGGTTATTACCGTTCATATGCAAAATATCTAAATACAGATGCGACGGCAATTATTCAGCGCTTTGATGAGATTTATGCAAATGATACCGGGCTTTTACCGAACCATGCTTTAAATAACTCACCAATTAAAATCATGGGTAAACTCCCTGGTTCTAATAGTGACCGTAATAAGAAATGGTTAAAGCGCGCACTTCTTGCAATTTTGGTTATTGCTGTTGTGTCATTGATTGTTATGGGTATTCAAAAATGGACTTCAAAGAAAGAAGATGCTGATTTATCTAAAGTAAATCAATCTAATGTTGAAGTTTTACCTATGAAAGGAAATGCCACTTCAACAGTGGGTGATCAATTGGTGCTAAACTTTAACCGACCAACTTCTGTTCATATTGTTGATGCAACAGGTAAAGTTTTGGCGACAGGTCGTCAGTCATCAACTTTAAATTTAAATGGTGAGTCTCCATTTCAGATTCGTCTTGATGATGCAACTGCTGTGTCATTAAGTTTAAACCAAGAACAGATTTCATTGTCTCCATATACGGTAAACGGTAAAGCTGAATTCCGTTTATCCCGCTAATACCATGAGTTGAGCGATACAATGATAGAGAACCCAATTAAACGTCGACCAACACGTAAAATCCGTGTTGGGTCGGTGTATGTCGGTGGCGATGCACCTATTAGCGTGCAAAGTATGACAAACACTGAAACTTGCGATGTTGATGCAACCGTTGCTCAGATTGAACGTTGCGCTGAAGCAGGTGCTGATATTATGCGTGTTTCGGTCCCATCTATGGAGGCTGCTGAAGCATTTGGCGCAATTCGTAAGCGCGTTTCAGTACCATTAGTTGCCGATATTCATTTTGACCATAGAATTGCCTTAGCAGTTGCAGATTATGGTGCAGACTGTTTACGCATTAATCCAGGGAATATCGGGTCCGACCAGAAAGTTCGTGAAGTCGTTGCTGCTGCACGTCATCATGGCATTTCAATGCGTATTGGTGTCAATGGTGGTTCTCTAGAAAAAGATTTACAAAAAAAATATGGCGAGCCTACAGGCGAAGCATTGCTTGAGTCTGCATTACGCCATATTGATATTTTAGATCGACTCAATTTCCATGAATTTAAAGTCAGTGTAAAAGCATCTAATGTATTTTTAACCATGGATGCTTATCGTTTACTTTCAAAACAAATCGATAATCCCTTACATCTTGGTGTAACTGAAGCGGGTATTTACCGTACCGGTACTGTGAAATCAGCGATTGCCCTTGGCGGATTATTGATGGAAGGTATTGGCGATACGATGCGTATTTCGCTTGCTGCCGAACCAGAAGATGAAATCAAGATTGGTTTTGATATCTTAAAATCATTGGGACTTCGCTCTAACGGGATTAACTTTATTGCTTGTCCGAGTTGTTCACGCCAAGAATTTAATGTTATTCAAGTGATGCAAGCTTTGGAGGAGCGTTTAGAAGATATTCGTACTCCAATGGATGTGTCAGTGATTGGTTGTAAGGTAAATGGCCCGGGTGAAGCAAAAGAAGCCGATATCGGGGTTGTTGGGGCGGCGCCTCGCTCACTGGTTTATCGTAATGGTGAGAAAAGCCATTTAATCGATACCGATCAATTGGTTGATGAAATCGAAACTATGGTTCGTCAACGTGTCCAAGAGCTTGAAGAAGCTAAATCTAAAGAAATTATTCGTAGTTCATCATGAGTTCAATAGTCGCAATCAAAGGTTTTAATGACGTCCTGCCAACGCAAACAGTAGCGTGGAGACGTATCGAGCAACATTTAGCGTCTTTAATGGATGCTTATGGTTATCAACAAATTCGTTTGCCGATCGTTGAACAAACGGGCTTGTTTAAACGTGCTATTGGTGATGCAACCGATATTGTTGAAAAAGAAATGTATACCTTTTTCGATAAAGGTAATCCACCTGAGTCGTTAACCTTACGTCCGGAAGGTACAGCAGGTTGTGTTCGCGCGATGCTCGAACATAACTTGTTGCGCGGTGCTACGCCACGCGTGTGGTATATGGGACCTATGTTCCGTTATGAAAAGCCACAAAAAGGACGTTACCGCCAGTTCCACCAGTTTGGTGTTGAAACTTTCGGTGTCGCAACTCCTGATATTGAAGCTGAAGTTATTTTGATGACAGCTCGGTTATGGAAGCGTATGGGCGTTGATCACATGGTTCAACTTGAGTTGAATACTTTAGGTGAAAAAGATGAACGTACAGAATACCGTAATGCTTTAGTTGCGTTCTTAAATGAACATAAAGAAGCTTTGGATGAAGATTCACAGCGCCGTTTAACGACTAACCCATTACGTATTTTAGATTCTAAAATTGAATCTACTCAGAAAATTCTGGAAAATGCGCCGAAATTATATGACTTTTTAAAAGAAGACAGTTTAAGTCACTTCCAACAATTGCAAGATTATTTGACAGCTGCGGGCGTTAAATTTGTAATTAACCAAAAATTGGTACGTGGTCTAGATTATTACAACAAGACCGTTTTTGAATGGACAACAACTGCACTTGGTTCGCAAGGTACTGTGTGTGGAGGTGGTCGTTATGATGGTCTGGTTGGTCAGCTAAAAGGTAAACCAGATCAATCTGTACCTGCTGTTGGCTTTGGCATGGGTATGGAGCGTTTATTGCTTCTAGTTGAGCAAGTTGAACAGGTCGAAGTTATTCGTGATTGTGAAGTCTTCTTGGTTGCAGAACCTGCTTATCAAACTAAAGCTTTGATTTTAGCGGAACAATTACGTGACCAGTTAGAAGCTGCAAATAGCAGTATTCGAATCAAAACAGGTTCTCAAGGCAGCATGAAAAGCCAGATGAAAAAAGCTGATCAGGCTGGAGCAATCTTTGCTTTGATTTTAGGGGAACGAGAGTGGGATGCACAGCAGCTTGCAGTAAAAGAACTAGCAACAGCTGAACAGTCACAAGTAGCAATTGCTGACCTCGTACCATTTTTAATCCAAAAATTTACAAAATAAACTGAAACATCTGGAAAAGGACAATCACATGAGCGTAAGTGATGAAGAACAATTCGACAGCTTAAAGTCGTTCGCCAAAAAATATGGTTCTGCCATGATTAGCGGAATTCTCATTGCGTTGATTGCCTTTTTTGGGTGGACATACTGGCAAAAAAAGAATCTGGCAACTAGCCAAGTAGAAACTGCAAAAGTACAGCAGTTAATGGATGAGACAAATGCAAGTGCCGATAATCCTAATGCCTTAAGTTCGGTAACTGCATCGGCAGATAAAATTGTAAAAGATGATATCGACTCTGTTCAGGCAATACAGACTCAGTTTGTATTAGCAAAATTAGCCTATGAAAAACAGGACTATGCTGCTGCCGAAAAAGCATTAAAGAAAGTTGAAAATTCAAAAGTAAAAGATGAAGGTTTGATTCAGGTTGTAAAATTGCGTTTAGCAGATGCACAATTAGCGCAAAACAAATATGATGAAGCACTAAAAACCTTGTCTGGTAACGTCGATCCAGCATTTAAAGCAACGGTAGAAGAGTTACGTGGTGATATCTTTGTTGCTAAGAAAGATGTTGATTCTGCTAAAAAAGCGTATCAGGCAGCCTGGAATTCGTTACTAGAACGTAAACAAGAGCGACAAATTTTACAAATTAAACTCGAAAGTGTTGGCGTTTTAGTTGAAGATCCACAGATTGAGCGCCCAATTTTGGAAACACAGGTGGAAGAGTCTTAATGAATCAGAAATTCAAACTGCCTTTGGCAATTGCAATCGCATCGGCTGTACTGGTGGGATGTTCGAGTAATAAAGTAAAAGAAGTTAAACCTAATCCTCTACCGAAATTGACCGAGTCGAAAAAGACTTTAACGCCAGTGTTTTCGCGTAGTGTTTCTTCTACTGATAAGGCTGATCCATTACGTTTGCAACTTGATGCAAGCGATGGTGTGGTTTTCACGCTTGATCCAAAAGGCGAAGTAGCTGCATATCGTGGTAAACAACGCATTTGGGAGAAGAAAGTCAGCAAATTAGGCTTGAGCTCGGGTGTTGAAGCTGCTGAAGGAATTGTTGTTGTTGGTAATAGTAAAGGGCAACTCTTTGCACTAGATCAGGCAACAGGCGAACAGAAGTGGACTGCACAGTTATCTGGCGCATTGTTAAGCCCGTCATTGGTTCAATCTGGACGCGTTATTACCATTGCAAATGATGGTACTGTATTTGCGCATGATGCTACTTCGGGCCAACAAGTTTGGGCTTATAAATTACCAAATGTCCAATTTAGTTTGCGTGGTCAGGCATCACCGGTGAGCCTTGATCCTCGTACTGTATTAATTGCATCTGCGAATGCGTATGTTTATGCAATTGATACGATTAGTGGTATTCCACGTTTCCAACGTCGTGTTGCAGTAAGCGAAGGTCGTTCTGATATTCAACGTTTAATTGATATCGATGGTGATCCTACTGTAGCTGGACAGTTTATGGTAACGACCAGTTTCCAAGGTCAAGTAACTGTAACCGATCTTGCTTCTCAACGTGTAGTTTGGAGTGAAGATTCGAGCAGTATTAAACGTCCAGAAGTTTATGACAACAAAGTATTTGTCTCTTCAGCAGATGGTAAGTTAACAGCTTACGATTTGGCGTCTGGCGAAAAAATCTGGGAAAATGATAGTTTGTTAAACCGTCATTTAAGTAATCCGGTTGTGCTAGGACAAGATCTTGTTGTAGGTGATTTAGATGGCGTATTACATCTTGTTGAACCAACAACAGGTAAATTAATTGGTCGTTCAAAAACAAGTGGTGAAGTTAATACATTACGTGTTATCGAGAACCAACTTTATGTTTCGACCAGAAAAGGTGATTTAAGTATTTGGCAGAATCGTTAATTTCGTTCGCTTGTGCTAAAATAAGCGCTTAACAAATTACGCTGTTAAAAATATCGGGGTGTTTGAATTAAATCAGTTCAAAGCCCCGTCTTTTATTATGGTCATCTCTGACCTTAAAATATATCTCCTGTACTGTTTTTAATGCTCATGCCATGAGATATGGCTGGTCTTGAATTAAGGTTATTGTATGAAACCCGTTATTGCGCTCATTGGTCGTCCGAATGTCGGAAAATCAACGTTATTTAACCAGATTACCAAGAGTCGTGATGCACTTGTAGCCGACTTCGCGGGCCTGACTCGTGACCGTAAATATGGTGATGCGACTTATCAGAATAAGTCTTTCATTGTTGTTGATACTGGCGGTATTGGTGAAAATGAAGGCGGTATTGATAACTACATGGCCGAGCAGTCAAAAACAGCCATCAATGAAGCAGATATCATTATCTTTGTGGTTGATGCGCGTGCTGGCTTATTGGCTTCGGACGAACAAATTGCCCGTGAACTGCGTACTTTGGGTAAAAAAGTTTACTTGGTTGCCAATAAAGTTGATGGTGTTCATGCAGAAGCTGCGTTGGTTGAATTCTACAAACTTGGTATGGGTGAACCCTTACAAGTTGCTGCAAGCCATGGACGTGGTGTACAGCAAATGCTTGAGGATGTCTTGGTAGACGTACCTGAAGATGAAAATCCAGAAGAGCATGACAAAGCAACAGGTTTGCGTTTAGCGATTATTGGTCGTCCAAATGTGGGTAAATCGACTTTGGTCAATCGATTGCTTGGCGAAGATCGTGTAGTAGCATTTGATCAACCTGGTACAACTCGCGATTCTATTTATATCCCATTTGAACGTGATGGTCGTCAGTACACATTAATTGATACAGCGGGTGTGCGTCGTAAAGGTAAAGTTGATGAAATGATTGAGAAATTCTCAATCGTGAAAACGCTACAAGCCATTAAAGATGCACATGTGATTGTGGTGGTGTTGGATGCTCGTGAAGGTGTAGTTGAACAAGATTTACATTTGATTGGTTATGCACTTGAAGCTGGTCGTGCCATGGTGATCGCCATTAACAAATGGGACAACATGACCGAATACGATCGTAAACAGTGTAAATTGGATGTTGATCGCCGTTTTGACTTTATTCCTTGGGCGAAAGTCCATTTAATCTCGGCATTGCATGGCACTGGCGTAGGGGAAATGTACCCAACCATCCATCGTGCTTATGATTCATCGCACTTAAAAGTTTCTCCTGCGAAATTAACCCAAATCTTAAATGATGCGACTGAAGCGCATCAACCACCAATGATTGGTGGTAAGCGTATAAAAATGCGTTATGCACATATGGGTGGACAAAATCCACCAACGATCGTAATTCACGGTAATAAGGTCGACAAAACCCCAGCGGATTATCGTCGTTACCTTGAGAATGTGTTCCGCAAAGTTTACAAACTGGAAGGAACGCCAGTGCGTGTCGATTTTAAAACGTCGGAAAACCCATTTGAAGGACGTAAGTCACAAGTGGATGAGCGCGTTGCGGCACGTAAACGTCGTTATGTACAGAAATTCAAAAAAGCTGAGAAAAAGTTTAAACGTTAAGCTTTTTAAAGTTCAAAAACCCAAAGTCTTCTTTGGGTTTTTTATTGCAAATAAATGAGCATGTGCCAAGAGTTATGAAAAAGTGTGAATGATAAACGTAATTTTTTGTAAATTTCATAACGAATGCTATAATCAGCATCTTTATAAAATAATTTATATTTCCACAGAATAATGCTGCTTAGGGTTCACTTTTAGCATGGTAACATTACATCTTGCTCAGCTCACATTTACACATGCTCAGCCCTCATATACAGCCCTTGACTGTATTCCAGCTATGCAGCGTAGACGGTTATCGCCATTAGCTAAACTTGCTTTAAATAGTGCACTTGGTGCATTAGATGGCAGTAAAGCTGATTATATAGTTTGGGTATCACGATATGGTGACGAGTCTAAAACGTTGAATATTTTGCAAGATGTTTTAAGTGAGCAAACTCCATCACCTACACAATTCTCAACGTCTGTTCATAATGCAATTTCTGGGCTTTATTCTATTTTATGCCAGGATGACACGCCATCTACCAGCTTAAGCTGTTCATGGACTGAAAGTTTGATTGAGGCCTATGCTCTTTTAAAGTCAATGAAAGATATCCAGCGGGTATTGGTCGTTGCCTATGATGAACCCTTACCCCAAATTTATGCTGAGGCGGTCGATTTCCCTGCCTATGCGATGGCTGCTGTCGTTACTTTAGAGCAACCTAATTTACAAATTACTGCATGGACGCATACAGATGAAGCAGATGGTCCTACTTTTGCTCATTTTTGGCAGGATGCTGACCAGTTAATATCTGCATTTGGGTGGAACAAATGCTAAATCTTAAAAATCTGAAACAAAAGGGTAATTATTGCTGGCGTGTAGCTGCAACTGGTTTTAGTTTTGCTAGTTTCGGGCTGGGTGGTATGGCAATTGCCACCGTCATTGCACCCGTGCTGAATGTCACAACCTCTGATTCTGAAAAGCGCCAGCAGCGTGCACAAAATGTGATTAAGTATAGCTTTAAAGGCTTTACCGAAATGATGGTTAAACTGGGCATCATGACTTATTCGGTAGACGGTTTGGAAAAGCTACAGAATAGTCGCCAAGAACTAGTCATTGCCAATCATCCGAGTTTGATTGATGTTGTAGTACTAATTGGTATGATGCAGCAGGCTAATTGTGTGGTGAAGCAGTCTCTTTGGTCGAACCCCTTTACCAAAGGACCTGTACAAAGCGCGGGTTATATTTTGAACGCAGGATCTCAGCAATTTGTTGAAGACTGCGTGACGCGTCTGAAAGAAAATAATGCAGCTTCTCTTTTAATTTTTCCGGAAGGAACGCGTACTGAAAAAGGGATGACCCTAAACGAATTTCAGCGCGGTGCAGCCAACATTGCCATTCGTGCAAATGTACCAATTCGCCCAGTAGTTATTACCTGTACACCATCGACATTAACCAAGAATGAAAAATGGTACCACGTACCATCTCGACCATTTCATATCGAAGTGAAAGTACTCGATGCTGTACAAGTTTCAGATTTGTTAGATGATTTAACAGTAGGACCTAAACAAGTTCGTCAGTTAAGTCGTAGTTTTTATAAAATTTTTGATGAAGAGTTATCGTGAAATGAGCAATCTTGCTGATGAACTAAAGCAAATGATTATTGATGTTTTGGCACTAGAAGATATCACTATTGCAGATATTGATACAGAAGCTCCATTATTTGGAGAAGGTTTAGGATTAGACTCGATTGATGCACTGGAGTTGGGACTAGCTTTGAAAAAGCGTTACAACATTCATTTAAATGCAGAGTCGGATGAAACCAAACAGCATTTTAAATCAATCCAAAGTTTAGTTGCTTTAGTTGAAGCACAGCAGAAGTCATAAGGAGTGTGATGATGTTATCTCAAGAGCAAGTATTAACTAAACTCCGCGAATGGATGGAAGATTTGTTTGAAATTGAACCTGAGTCTGTTCAACTCGATTCAAACTTATATTCAGATCTTGATGTAGACAGTATTGATGCAGTTGATTTAGTTGTAAAAATTAAAGAGTTAACGGGTAAGCAAGTAAAACCTGAAGATTTTAAAAATGTGCGAACCGTACTTGATGTTGTGACGGTTATTCGGAATATGACTGCTGAATGAAGCTCGTGATTAAAGGGATGATTACAGCACTTTTTGTGTTGTATCCCTTTATTGTGGGTTGGAGTTTGACACACGGTCAATTTGTTTGGGTGAGTATGTTACTCATCGGATTAGGTGTGGTCAGACTTTTTAGTAAAGGCAACTCATTATTATGGCCTTTAACTGGTTTTGCCATTGTTTGTGGCAGTCTTAGCTTGCTGTCACATAATCATGCTTGGTTAAAGTTATATCCGGTTGGCATGAGTTTGGGTGCATTGGTTATTTTTGCACTGACACTGATAAAACCACCGTCTATGATTGAACGCTTTGCCCGACTCGTTGAACCTGATTTACCTCCTTCTGGTGTGCAGTGGACCAGACAGGTGACTAAGGTATGGTGCATTTTCTTTTTCTGTAATGCATTGATTGCTTTAAGCACCGTACTTTTTACATCGACTCAGGTTTGGGTCATTTATAATGGCTTTATTTCGTATGTACTAATGGGCATTTTGTTCGTTGGTGAATTTATTTTGCGTAAGCGACATCAGCGTTTACATTCTACAAATCATTAATTAAAAATTATGCACTGTCATTTTCAAAAATTTATCGATTCAGCTCATCCACTTTGTATAGATGCTGCTCTACATTCGACCAGTTTTACTCAATTTTGGCAGGATGTTGCTTTGCAAGCTGCTGCAATTGCTCAAATGGAAAATTTAACTTGGGCATTATGGGAAGCAGACAGCTATGAATTTCTGGTTTTATTATTTGCCGCTTTGTTAGCGGAAAAACAGGTACTTTTACCACCAAATCGAGTACGCGAATTAGAGCAAGATTTCGCAGCGCAGCAGATTTATTTTTTAAAGCGCCAAGATGTTGAAAAAGTTATTCCTTTATCTTTAACCTTAGATGATGCTTTTCTAGAACATGCGCAACTCTATTTTTATACATCAGGTTCAACGGGGGAACCTAAAAAAATCCCAAGAACATTAAAACAATTACTCAACGAAGTTCAAGGATTAAGCCAGAGCTTTACTTTCGATGAGCATGCAATTGCGATCGCAACGGTCAGTCATCAGCATATTTATGGATTATTATTTAAATTATTGCTACCACTAGCGGCGGGTCGAAGTTTTTATTCCCCTCAAATGGCATTTCCTGAAGATGTAGTACAGGCTCAAAAACAATTAGAAATGTTGGGATTAAGCAATTATTTGATCTCAAGTCCTGCATTATTAAAACGTTGGACAACCGATGTCGTTTTGCAACACTGTCAAATGGTCTTTAGTTCTGGTGGCAAGCTAGAAAGTGGTGTTCGCCCTTTTTTAAACCGTCCGATTATTGAAGTTTTGGGAAGTTCAGAAACTGGTGGTATTGCCCATCGTGCTAAAGATGAAGATGCTTGGACTGCTTTTAGTAATGTGGCTATTCGTATTGAAGACCAACAGCTTATGGTCAAGAGTAATCATGCCTTTGAGGATGATTGGATTACCACAGGTGATGGTGCAGCATGGTCAGATGCAACGTGTCAGACTTTTAAGCTGATGGGGCGTACAGATCGAATTATTAAACTTGAAGAAAAGCGTCTGAGTCTAGATGCGACCGAGCAAAGCATTCAAGTTTTAGATGCAGTACAGCAATGTCATGTACTGGTACTTGAACATGAGCATCGTCAAATATTGGGATGTATTGTTGTTTTAAAAGAAGATGCACGGGAACAGTTACAGCAACTAGGTAAGTCGGCTTTTGTTGGTCATTTAAAACAACAGTTGAAAGACCGCTTGGAAACTATAGCGATTCCACGTCAATGGCGTTTCCTCAGTCAGCTACCGCAAAACTCGCAGTCTAAACTCAATAAAAGCTATTTGCAGACTCTATTTAAGCCTATGTTACAACCTGTGGTTTTGTCGCAGTCTCAAAGTTCAGATGACTATATTTTGAGCCTTGAGTTTCCACCAGAGTTAGCGTGTTTTAAAGGGCATTTCCCAACACAACCGATTTATCCTGGGGTCGGGCAAATAGGTTTTTTACAACATTTTGCTAAATCAATTTGGTCGGACTTAAATTGGTGTCAGGGTTATGAACAGCTAAAATTTCAAAATCTGATCCGTCCTTATGCAATTGTACAACTTAAGCTTTCTCGAAAAGAGCATAAAGTGGGTTTTGAGCTACGCGATTCAGAACAGATTTTGGCTTCTGGGCGTTTATTATTCGCTTTGCAAACGAAAGTCGAGGGTTAAAAATGCAGACCAACTATGGCTTTGTTATCCCAGTTTATAACCATCCCCATTATTTAGCTGACTTGATTGCCTATCTTGATCGCTTTCATTTGCCGATTGTATTGGTGAATGATGGGAGTGATGATGCTTGTAGCCAGATTTTACGGGCATTGGCCGATCAATATTCCCAAATTCATTTAATTGAACATGAAGTGAATAAGGGCAAAGGGCAAGCTGTGATTACAGGATTGCGTGCTGCACATGAGTTGGGTTTAAGCCATGCTTTGCAACTCGATTCTGATGGTCAACACCACTGGGATGACATTCCTAAATTTATTGAGCAGTCCCAGCAACATCCCAAAGCTATGGTGATTGGTCAGCCGTACTTTGATGAATCTATTCCTAAAAAACGGTTGTATGGTCGTTACATTACTCATTTTTGGGTGTGGCTTAATAGTTTGTCTTTTGAAATTAAAGACAGTATGTGTGGGTTTCGCGTGTATCCGCTCGAGAGCACCATTAAAGTTTTGAACAGTGCTAAATTTCAGCCACGTATGGGCTTTGATAGCGAAATTTTGGTGCGTTTAAAATGGGAAAATACCTCATTTATTAATGTGCCGACACCTGTTGTTTATCCAGAACAAGGCATCTCCCATTTTCATGCTTGGCGAGATAACTTAGGACTGAGTAAAGCACACGCAACTTTGTTTATGGGCATGCTGATTCGCTTACCGAAGCTGTTAAAACAGAGGCTGCAAGGTTAATTATGTCAGATTCAGCTTCTCCAAAATGGAATGACATTAAAGAGCGAGGAGGCATGGTGCCCCTCATGCTTATGTTGTGGTTTTACCGTTTTGGTGGACGTTGGTTATGCAAGTTGGTGATGTACTTTGTCATTATGTGGTATTGGCTGTTTGCTGCCACAGCACGACAAGCTTCCTTAATTTATTTACAAAAACTGCATCATTTTGCTGGAACACAGTCTCCCTTTACCCACGAACCAACTTGGGCAAATAGCTATACGCATTTTATGCAATTTGGTGAATGTATTTTAGATAAGATCGAGGGCTGGCTAGGTCATATCTCAGAGCAGAATCTTGAAGTTTTTGGGCATGAAAATTTTTCTCGGCACTACCAAAAAGGGGCGCTGATTGTGGTTTCCCATTTTGGCAATATTGAATTGCTTCGGGCAATTAAGTCAGAACATCCCCAGAAAATTAACGTGCTGGTTTATCAAAAACATGCGACCAAGTTTAATGAGTTTTTGAAAAAGCTAAATGATAAGGCCGATGTTTGCTTATTGCCCGTCGATGAGTTGGGTATTGAAACTGCTATGATTTTACAAGACAAAATGCAACAGGGTGAGTGGGTGATTGTTGCTGCGGACCGTGTACCCGTGCAGTCAGATCGTGTCCAGCATATCGACTTTTTAGGGGGATCAGCAGCCTTTCCACAAGGTGCATGGATCTTGGCAAATTTACTGAAAGTACCTGTTATTGCAGTGTTTTGCTACCGTGTGCAACAACAGTTCCAAGTTCATATTCATTCAATTGCCGAGCAGGTAAATTTACCCCGCGCTAACCGTATTGAAAGTATGCAAACCATAACTAAAACGTATGTTGCCGTATTAGAACAGCATTGTCTGCGTGCCCCTTATCAATGGTTTAATTTTTATAATTTTTGGACGAAATAACATGCGTGTGTTAACCGTAGGTGAACAGCCACTGAGTATTGAAGATGTCGTTTCGGTCGCAAGAGGCGAATGTCTGGTTGCGTTACCTGAGTCATCTTCATGGCGTGACCTAATTCAAAAAGGTGCTGATTTTCTCGATCAGTTACTTGAAGAAGAAGGTGTCATTTACGGTGTAACCACGGGGTATGGTGACTCATGTTTAGTTGAAGTGCCATTACATCAGGTCAATGAACTACCGCTGCATCTTTCACGTTTTCATGGTTGTGGTTTAGGTGAAAATTTAGATGTGATCACTGCACGTGCAGTAGTGGTGACGCGTTTATGTTCGTTGGCTCGCGGTTATTCAGGTGTGTCTTTGGCATTGCTTGAACGCTTGGTTTGGTTGTTGAATGAAAATGTGATTCCAGTCATTCCATCTGAAGGTTCGGTGGGGGCAAGCGGTGATTTAACGCCGTTGTCTTACATTGCTGGAACGTTAATCGGGGAGCGTGATGTCTATATTGATGGACAAATTACCCCTGTTGCTCAGGTGTATGCTGAAAAAGGCTTGCAGCCATTAACGCTCAGACCTAAAGAAGGTTTGGCGCTTATGAACGGCACTGCCGTGATGACGGCAATTGCTTGTTTAAACTATAAAAAAGCAGAGCAGATTGCACTCGCAAGTACTTTGATTACAGCTCTAAATGTGCTGGCCTTGGAAGGTAATCCAAGTCATTTTGATGAAGTACTGTTTGCACAAAAGCCACATCCGGGGCAGCAGCAAATTGCAAAGCAATTACGTGATTGGCTTAATAGTGAAGTACAAACAGCACATCAAAGTCCGCGTTTGCAAGATCGTTATTCATTGCGCTGTGCGCCGCATATTATTGGTGTGTTTGAAGATTCAAAAGTATGGTTACGTCAGTTTATTGAAAATGAGCTGAACTCAAGTAATGATAATCCCCTGATTGATCCGGTAGGTATGCGTGTGTTGCATGGCGGGCATTTTTACGGTGGGCACATTGCACAAGCAATGGATAGCTTAAAAATTATGATTGCCAATATTGCTGACTTGATGGATAGACAGATTGCACAATTGGTCGATCATAAAATGAATCATGGTTTGCCACGTAATTTAACAGGGGCAACGGCTGAACGTTTACCACTGAATCATGGTTTTAAAGCTGTGCAAATCGGGGTGTCGGCGTGGACAGCTGAAGCCTTAAAAAACACTTTGGCAGCTTCAATTTTTTCACGTTCAACCGAATGTCATAACCAAGATAAAGTCAGTATGGGAACCATTGCAGCACGTGATGCAAGCCGTGTGATTACTTTAACCCAGCAAGTAATTGCAGCCCTCTGCTGCGCTAGTGTGCAGGCGATTCATCTGAAAGGTTTAACAGCACAGTTAAGCCCAACATTGCAGGCATTTATGCAATGGACCTTACAAAGCTTTGCATTTGTCGAAGAAGACCGACCATTACAAACCGAATTACAACAGATTGTTGATCGTTTAGACCAACTTGAATTGTTTAATCAACCAGAATTTATGGGATAAGGTGAGCCAATGCATGCAGATGTAATCATTGAAATTCCATTTCATGATGTCGATACCATGAATGTGGTTTGGCATGGACACTATTTAAAATACTTTGAGATTGCGCGCTGTAAATTGCTCGATCAATTTCATTACAACTATATGCAGATGAAAGAATCAGGCTATGCATGGCCTGTGATTGAAAGCCATGTTCGCTATGCATATGGGATTGAGTTTGAACAAAAGATTCGGGTTCGCGCCATTTTAAAAGAATGGGAAAACCGTTTGAAAATTGATTATCTAATTTTTGATGCTGAGTCTGGGAAACGCTTAACCAAAGGTTATACCACTCAAGTGGCGGTGAATATTGAAGCTCGTGAAATGTGTTTTCAGTCACCTCAAGTTTTGTTTGATCGTTTAAATGCGTGGTCTGAGTTTCAACCGAAGAGGAATACGTGATGTCTCAATTCATCAAAACTTTAGGTTTAGGTACTACTATCTGGATGGGTAGTTTAAGTGCTGTCTATGCAGCACCGGCACAGATTACTCAAATTTTTCAGCAATTGTCACAGTCTCCTACTGTTCGTGCTGATTTTGAACAGCAAAAAAAACTGCCGTCGTTGAATAAAACCTTTGTGTCGAACGGCTCGTTATTGTTCGCAAAATCTTATGGCGTGGCATGGCAAATCAAACGCCCAGTACAAGCAGATTTGATTGTTACCCCAACGAAGCTAGTGCAAAAAACGCAGCGTACATTTAGCCAAATTCAAGTGGATCAATCACCTTATAGCTCTGTAGCCACCTTATTTTTGCAGTTAATGTCAGGTAATGAACAGGCCTTGGCAAAGAATTTTAATGTAGTAAGTGCGAACTATAGTCCAGCGGGTTGGAGCATGAGCTTAACTCCGAAAAGTAGCCTGTTTAAAAAGCTGTTTGTGCGTGTTGATGCGCAAGGTCAACAGTACGTTAACCAAATTGTGATTACCGAAAAAGCCAATAATTTGACGACCATTCGTTTTAGTCACCAGACTTCTCAACCGACGACTCTAACGGCTGCTGAGCATGCGCTTTTCCAACTGGCAAAATAAGTTCACCGCGCTTTGGTTAATTGCTCTGCTGTTTATTGCAGTGGGGCTTGGCGTGACGTGGTTGAATAAAGATATTCATATTCAAACCAATATTTTTGCGTTATTGCCTAAAGTTCAGCAAGACCCAGAACTTGCACGTACTCAGCAGTACATGAATGAGCAACTCAACAATAAAGTATTTGTGGTGGTAGATGCCAAAGATGAAGCTGCGATACAACAAGCGACTCATTTCTTAACAGCGCAGGCCAAGCAAAGCCAGTTGTGGCAGCCACTCAAGCCACAACTTGATTTTGATCAATTTGCAAAACAGTTGTATCAACATCGAGCAGGTTTATTGAGTGCTCAAGATCAAGCCTTATTACAAAAGCTGGATTACGAGGCACTGACGGAACAAAGTCTGATGCAGATGATGAGTCCCGGCATGCCTGTCACTGCTGAGTCACTTAAGCAAGACCCGCTATTGTTGTTCCCTCGTTATGCCATGCAGTTGGCGAATCCGTCACAACAAGATATTGAAATGGAGCAGGGCTTTGCGACCATTCACCATGAGCAAGGTATCTCTCGGCTTTTCGTATTACAGTTAACGCAAAGCCCATACAATATTGATTATCAAGAACAAGTATCGAACTGGATTGAGCAAACTAAGCAAAAGTTAACTGCAATGGGATTAAATTCTCATTGGACTGGAACTATTTTATTTTCAAATTTTGGGACGCAATCAGCTAAACAGGAAATTTCAACCATTGGTGTTGGCTCTACATTGGGCTTAATTTTTCTGGTTTGGTTTGGCTTTCGTTCATTGCGACCTTTGGCAACCGAATTTATTGCTGTTTCGACCGGAAGCTTTGTAGCATTTGCGATCACCCATTGGGTGTTTGGTGAAATTCACCTCATGACATTAGTATTCGGCGCGAGTCTCATTGGTGTTTGTGTCGACTTTTCATTTTATTTTATGGCGATGCAATCGCAGCATAGAAAGCTTGGTGGTTTTCAAATTTTAAAACCGCTATTACCAAGTTTGTTTATGGGCTTAATGACCACATTGGTTGCTTACATCTTTTTGAGTTTTACTCCATTTCCTGGGTTCAAGCAGATTGCAGTCTTTTCAATTGTAGGATTAACCGCGGCGTGGATCAGTAGTGTACTGCTATTACCAAGGTTACCTGCACTCAATGCCCAACCAGCAATAAAAGCACTGTCGTGGATTGGACAAGCTCGGTTATGGTTTCAACAGCGAGCTAAGATACGTTATGCCTTGATTGCAGTCATTTTAGCAGTAGGTACAGCGAGTCTTTTCTATCTCAAAAGTAACGATGATATTCGTAATCTACAAGGTATGGACGCGAGCTTAAAACAGCAAGACCAAGCGGTTCGTGAGCAATTTGGCCAACAACAAAGCAGTGATTATTTTGTAGTACGAGCAGCATCTGTAAATGAAATGCAGCAACAAGAGCAGCAACTGATTGGACACTTGCAACAGTTACAGTCACAAGGAAAAATCAGTGCATTTCAAGCTCTGGGGCAATGGATTCCACCATTGGCAGAGCAGCAAAACAATGTACAACTATTAAGAAATATTCCAACAGCGACTTTGCAGCAATATGCGCAAAGTATGGGGCTAAATGTCACTGATGTTTTACAGTGGCAACAGCAACTGGCAACACAACCACTATTAGATTTTGCTGTATTTAAAGATCATCCTTTAGCTTTTTTACAGCCTCAAGTCAGTGAACGGTTAGTGATGGTGACAGGAGTGAAACAGCCTGAAGTGTTAAAGCAGCTTCAGAATGATCACATACATTTCCAGCAACCTATTACCGAAATGTCACAAATGTTTGCTGAACATCGAGTTCAGGCTCAACATCTTCTGATTTATGCCTTAATTGGTCTGGCGGTTGGTTTAGCGCTTATTTATGGACTAAGTTCGATTGTGCCATTGGTTCTGCCAGTAAGTTTGGCATTACTGAGCACTTTTGCTGTTCAGGCATGGTTAGGTGTCGAGATTAACCTGTTTAGCATTATGGCAACTTTCCTGATTATCGGAATTGGAGTCGACTATGCAATTTTTTACCGACATGGACATGATCACCCACAAGTGGTTGGAATGGCGTTATTTTTATGTATGATGTCCACCTTACTGGGCTTTGGATTACTTTCATTTAGCCATACTTATGCAATTCATTGTTTTGGTTTAACGGTTTTATTCGGGGTTATTTTCTCGTTTATCTATGCGACTTTATTAACCCCCGCAGATGAAAAACATATCGTGAATTTACAAGACCATTCATAATTTGAATAAATTAAAAAGGAAGTTGTGCTATGAGCACTATAGAAAAAATTGACGTCGTAATTATTGGGGCTGGACCATCAGGTAGTTCTGCTGCGGCACTTCTTCGAAAAAAGGGTTATACCGTTACGGTCATTGAAAAACAGCATTTCCCACGTTTTTCGATTGGTGAGTCATTGTTACCGCAATCTATGGCATTTTTAGAAGAGGCTGGTTTATTAGAAACGGTCCGTGAGCATGTTGATCAATACGCTTTTCAATTTAAAAATGGCGCGGCTTTTTTACGCGGTGAACAACGTAGTTTTTATGACTTTACAGAAAAATTTACGGATGGGCCGGGGACGACTTGGCAAGTTCGCCGTGCAGATTTTGACAATTTATTAGCAAAGCAGGCACAAGTTTATGGTGCTGACATACGCTTTGGACATGAGGTTTTAGATGTTGATGTTGCATCTGAACAACCTGTACTTACTATATTAAATGAAGAACAACAGCGTTATCAGATTCAAACCAAGTTTTTGTTAGATGCGAGTGGTTTTGGGCGAATTTTGCCAAAGCTTTTAGATTTAGAGAGCCCATCAAACTTTCCGGTACGTCGTGCACTGTTTACTCATATTGAAGATGGTATTACAGACGACCCTGAGTTTGACCGCAATAAAATTTTAATTACTGTGCACGAAAAAGATCATCGCGCATGGTATTGGCTCATTCCATTTGCAGATGGTCGTGCTTCTTTAGGTGTGGTTGCAGAACAAGATTTTTTTGACAAATATACGGTCGAAAATGCTGAAGATAATGAACCTGAGGCAATGTTTAAGCGTATTTTAGCCGATGAGCCAAGCTTGTCACATGTATTGCGCCGTGCAAGAGTTGATACACCAGTACGCACCTTGGTGGGTTACTCAGCGAATGTAAAACACTTGGCAGGCCACAACTATGCACTATTGGGTAATGCCGGTGAGTTTCTCGATCCCGTCTTTTCATCGGGTGTGACGATCGCTTTAAAATCTTCCAGCTTAGCTGCACCTTTGGTTGAGCGTGTCTTGCAAGGTGAGCAGGTAGACTGGTTGCAAGAATATGAAAAACCATTACGCCGTGGTATTCAGGTGTTTCGTGCCTATGTTGAGTCATGGTATGAAGGCGAGTTTCAAGATGTAGTGTTCTCGCAAAATCAGAATGAAGGCATTCGCCGTATGATTTCTTCCTTACTGGCTGGTTATGCGTGGGATGAAAAAAATCCAATCCATAAAAATGCCAAACGTCGACTTACTACTTTGGCGGAATATTGTCGTGAGGGCTTGGCACAAGAACAGGCACTTGAGGGCTAATCATGCAACGCAAATGGGCAACGATATTACTCAGTAGCTTTATATTTTTAAATGGTTGTCAGGTCATGCCACACGCCAAAGGGCTGCAAAGCCCACTATGGCAGGCACAAGCTTATCAACGGCAAGATCAGGTTGAAGTTCAGTGGAAGCAGCAAAGTTTTAGCTTCTTGTTATACCAACAGCAAAAGGGTGCTGTACTGGATATGGTGGCTTTGAGCCTGACAGGCCAACAATTATTTAAGTTACAGTTTGATGGGCATCGTGTTCATGTTGAACAACGTATTGAACAAATGCGTTTATTGCCTTTTGAGTTTGTGGTACGTGACCTTTTATTTGCGACATACCCTCAATTTTCACATTTAGGGCAGCAAGCTATAGAGATGAAACAACAAGCAGGCATGCAAGTTGTTTATATTGAAAAGCAGCCTGTGTTGCAGCTTAAACAGGGACAAGGAAGCATTGAATTGATTAATCAACAAGTCCCTTATACCATGACGCTGAGTTCGATTGAAAATACGTTGCAAACAGAAGAAAGTCCTACACCATGAAACATTTACCTTCAGAAAATGCAGCCACAATGGCAGTAGGCATACAATTAAGTGTCGGTTTATCTGCATTAGGTTGCGAACTTAATCAAATCAAACAGGCATTACAACAGCCACAGCAAACCTTAAGTTTGCGAGATGATTTAATCGCTGATCGTAATGTTTGGGTGGGGCAATATACACATCCATTATGCTCGAATGTACCAGACACCTTACATTTTGTAGATTCACGTAATCTACGTTTTGCATTAACTGCATTATCTGAAATCGAAGCGGCGTTAAGAGACTATACGGCATCCTTTGAAAATAAACGTTTGGCCATTGTGGTGGGTACATCCACTTCAGGTATTGCAGATAATGAATTATTACTTAAGCAATATTTTCAAGGGGAAACTGCTCTTTCAATATCTCACTATCCACAAGAAATGAGCTGTTTAGCAAAAGCATTGCAGCAGTACTTAGGATGGGAAGGGCCTGCATATACTATTTCGACCGCTTGCTCTTCAAGCGCGAAAGCATTAGCTGCGGGGCAGCGTTTACTTCATGCAGATTTAGCCGATGTTGTACTGGTGGGTGGCGTCGATACCTTATGCCAGTTGACACTAAATGGATTTAATAGCCTAGAAAGTTTATCTGAACAGACTTGCCAACCCTGCGGTGTGAAACGTGATGGCATTAATATTGGTGAAGCTGCTGCATTTTTTGTATTAAGTAAAGCCACTGCTCCTGTGATGTTAATGGGTGCTGGTGAATCTATGGATGCATGGCATATTTCGGCTCCACATCCTGAAGGCAAAGGTGCAGCATTAGCTATGCAACGTGCGCTAGATATGGCTCATATTTCAGCTCAAGAGGTGGGCTATATCAACTTGCACGGCACAGCAACTCCACAAAATGACGCAATGGAAATTAAGGCCGTACGACAAGTTTTTGGTGATTATCAGGTTGCTTTAAGTAGCACCAAACACAAAACTGGACATTGCCTTGGTGCAGCTGGCGCTATAGAAGCTTTTATTTGTGAACAAGTTCTAAAAGATCAAAGTTGGTTGCCATTGCATCAAAATGTTGAGATTGATCCGGATTTGGCTGACCAAAACTATGTGCAAGATGCCGAACTAAAACAGCCCATTCGCTATGTCATGAGTAATTCTTTTGCTTTTGGGGGAAGTAATATTAGTCTTGTTTTTGGAGTGAAGCCCTAATGAAACTTGATGCAATTCAATATATTCCTCATGAGCAGCCTATGGTTTTTATTGACCATTTAACTGATGTTGCAGAAGGGCGGGCACAAGCTGAACTCACGATTACACCCGAGCTCATGTTTTGTGAAGCAGAAGGCTTGCCGACATGGGCAAGTATTGAAATTATGGCACAAACGATTAGTGCTTACTCAGGCTGGCAAGGTCAGCAGTCAAAACAAGCGCCAAAAGTCGGTTTTTTATTGGGAACACGTAAATTAAATTTACCGATCCCTTATTTCGCTTTAGGTTCACGATTGATCATTCAAATAGAACAACAATATTTTCATGAAGGACTTGGGCAATTTTCCTGTGAAATCCAATATGCTGAACACTGCATTCAGGCAACGTTAAGTGTATTTGAGCCAACAGAAACACCATTTGAATAACCACAAAGAATTAGGAATATATTGTGACAAGACGAATTTTAGTAACGGGTTCAAGTCGAGGAATTGGGAAAGCGATTGCATTACAACTTGCAAAGGCGGGTTTTGATGTAACTGTGCATGCACGTTCGCGTCAGGCAGATGCAGAACAAGTCGTACAAGAGATTCAAGCGCTAGGACAAAATAGCCATTATTTAATGTTTGATGTCACTGAACGCCAAACCGTTCAACAGATTTTAGAACAAGATGTAGAACAGCATGGTGGATTCTATGGTGTTGTATTGAATGCAGGTCTTACCCATGATGGTGCTTTCCCAGCTTTAACAGATCAAGACTGGGATGAAGTTATTTCGACTTCCTTAGATGGTTTTTATAACGTATTAAAACCATTAGTTATGCCAATGATTCATTTGCGTAAAGGCGGTCGTATAGTCACTCTATCTTCGGTTTCTGGCATTATGGGTAACCGTGGACAGGTCAACTACAGTGCTGCAAAAGCAGGGTTGATTGGTGCGACCAAGGCCTTGGCACTCGAATTGGCCAAGCGAAAAATTACCGTGAACTGTGTAGCACCTGGCCTGATTGAAACTGAAATGGTTACCGATGAAGTCAAAGAGCATGCACTTAAAATGATTCCGTTACAACGCATGGGACAAGTCGATGAAGTTGCTAGCGTGGTGAAATTCTTGTGTTCAGATGAAGCTTCTTATGTGACCCGACAGGTTATTTCTGTGAATGGGGGACTCATCTGATGAAACGTGTTGTTGTGACAGGAATGGCAGGGATTACTTCTTTAGGTGAAACCTCTGATGAGATTTTTGCCCAATTTGAAGCGGCTAAAAGTGGTATTCGCTACATGCCAGAATGGGAGCAATATGTTGACCTTCGGACCAAGCTTGCTGGACCTGTTGAAACTTTTCATGTTCCAAAACATTTTAACCGTAAAGTCACCCGTGGTATGGGGCGTGTTGCGCTCATGTCTGTGGTTTGTGCCGAAACTGCTTTGCAAAATGCTGGCTTGCTTGGACACGAAATTTTATCTAGTGGCGAAGCGGGTGTTGCCTTTGGTTCTTCTGCGGGTAGCGTAGAGGCCGTGGGTGAGTTTGCCAGCATGTTGCTTCATCAGAGCATGAGTAAGATCAATGCCACCACTTATATTCGTATGATGGCCCATACAAGTGCGGTGAACATGACCGTATATTTTGGTCTAAAAGGCTTAACTTTACCCACATCAAGTGCATGTACCTCTGGTTCTATGGCCATTGGTCAGGCCTATGAAGCGATTAAATATGGCAAACAACAGGTCATGATTGCGGGTGGTGCAGAAGAACTCAGTGCAGCAGGTGCTGCGGTTTTTGATGTATTGTTCGCGACCAGTGGAATGAATGACCAACCAGAAAAAACACCACGCCCATTTGATGCTAAGCGGGATGGATTGGTGATTGGTGAAGGAGCAGGCTGTTTAATTTTAGAAGAATACGAACATGCCAAAGCTCGAGGTGCTCATATCTATGCAGAAGTGATTGGCTACGGTAGCAATACTGATGGTCAACATGTCACTCGCCCCGAGGCAGAAATGATGGGTCGCTGTATGCAATTGGCACTTAAAGATGCATCTGTAGAAGCTAAAGACATTGCTTATGTAAATGCGCATGGCACCTCAACTGATCAGGGCGATGTAGCAGAAAGTCAGGCGACAGCAGCAGTTTTGGGACGTAAGCCGATCAGCTCTTTAAAAAGCTACTTTGGACATACGCTGGGGGCATGTGGAGCTATTGAAGCTTGGCTGAGCATTGAAATGATGAATCGTAGTCGCTTTATTCCAACTTTAAATCTAGATGAAGTCGATCCACTGTGCGGCGATCTGGATTATATCGTTCAGCAGCCAAGAACTCTGGATGCTGACATTATTATGAGCAATAACTTTGCTTTTGGCGGAATTAATACTTCGCTTATTTTTAAACGTGTTAAACAATAAGGAACACAACAATGTTAAATAAAAAACTTTTATTTGTAGCAATGCTAAGTGCGGGTTTTACTGCCACTGTTCAGGCTGGAGATGAAGTACATCAGTTAAATTTTAAAGAAGCTGTAGACCGTGCAGTTGCGGATGGCACTTTAGATGGTTCAGTAAAGTTTTATTTAAAGGGTACAAAATCTGGTGGTAAAGTCATTCAAAAAGATGCGGTGACCAATAAAAAGACCAATGGTTTTGGTAAGTCAGCAGCAACGTCTTGTGATTGGGTTTTACGTTCAGCACTCATCCAAATGCAAAACAATGCTAAAGCACAAGGTGCAAACGCGGTTACCAATATTGTGAGCTATTTTAAAGCCAATGAAACCACAAGTACGACAACTTACGATTGCTATAAAGGTGCCATGATGGCGGGGGTTACCTTAAAAGGCGACGTGGTTAAATTCTAATTAATTTTAAATAAGGTCGGGATAATGTCTAAGCGTAATATTGAAGTCTACACACAGACATTGTCCCAGCTTCTTTTAAAATCTAAACAAGACTTCCCTGACTTTCGTACATTTAATCATTATAAAAAACAGCAAATACATAACATTAGAAACGAGCTGATAGCACAGAAATTGCAAATTACAATAACGGATTTAGTGTTTGCAAAGCATGAGCATGGCAAGCCATATTTATTGAATCACGATTTAGATTTCAATCACTCTCATAGCCAACAGTATTATGCTTTAGCGATGAGCCCGCATGTTAAAGATATCGGTGTAGATGTTGAAGAACTAGACCGTAAAGTTCGTTTGGAAGCTTTAGCCCAGCATGCATTTCATCCTGATGAATATGAAACGTGGCTAAGCTTAGAACAAGACAGAGAATACTGGTTTAAAGTCTGGACGACTAAAGAAGCTGTTCTAAAAGCATCGGGCCTCGGCATAAGGTTAGATTTAAATACTTTAAATACTCAAGCACATCTTACAGACAATGGCGGAATATGTTCTCATCCACTTATTGGGACATTTGCTTATCAAAATTTTGTTTTAGGCAATATGATGCTAACAGTGGCATGGCGCTCAGAATTATCTTGCCGCGGTTTTCAGTTTCCAACTATTCAGCTTCATTCACTTGATTCTTAATAAGTGAAATAGTAGACATAAAAAAACCGCGATAAACGCGGTTTTTTACTAAAGGAAAAGCTAAAAAATTAAGCTTGACCTTCAACAGCTTGAGCACGTTGCATATTTGCTTCGAACTCTGCATCAAAGTTGATTGGAGTAAGAAGTAACTGTGGGAAGCTACCTTTAGTCACTAAATCATTTACCGCTTCACGTAAGAACGGGAACAAAATATTTGGGCAATAAGCGCCTAAAATATAAGGTAAACGATCTTCTTCGATATTATCAATCAAGAAAATACCTGATTGAGTGATATCTACAATGAACGCTGTTTCGTTGTCGTTATCGGCTTGTACCACAACTTTTAAAGAAACTTCAAAATGAGTTGGATCAATTTTTTCTGCAGCAGAAGAAAGATTGATATTGAGTTCAGGTTGCCATTGTTTAGTAAAAACCTGCGCCCCTGGAACCTCAAAAGAAATATCTTTTGTATAAATACGCTCTAAAGCTAATTGTGGTTGAACTTGTTGTTCTTCGCTCATTGTTTTTTCCTTAATATGGATGCGATGTTAAGCCAATAATTCGTCGAGTTTACCTTCACGCTCTAAAGCATAAAGTTGGTCAAAACCGCCAATAAACTGATCGTTAATAAAAATTTGTGGGACAGTACGATGATTCGTGCGTTGCATTAATTCAACACGTACTTCCGGTGCTTCAACAGAAAGATTTACTTCTTTGTAAGCAATACCTTTACGCTCAAGTAACTGTTTAGCTCGAACGCAATACGGGCATACAGAAGTTGAGTAAACAATGACATTTGCAGTCATAATAATTCTCCTTAAGCTTTTGGTTTGCTTTTTACAAGAGGTAAGCCTTGTGCTTTCCAGTTACTAATACCACCATCAAGACGATAGCTGTCATGGTGAGCAACTTTTTGCAAAGCACTACCAGCAACTTGCCCGAGGTTGCAAATAAATACCAATGGACGCTCACTTGCTTTTAATTCATCAGCATGACTTGCAATTTGGCTGAAAGGAATATTGCGGCTGCCACTAATATGACCTTCACGGAAGTCTTTACTATCGCGCAAGTCGATCAGTATGGCATTTTTCGCTTTCACTAAAATACCAAGCGACTGTGGTGAAATTTTACGACCGTTACGTTGACCTTCAAAAATGAAGAACAACACGACCAAGACTCCGAGCGTACCAAACAAAATGGGGTGATTCCCCATAAACTCTAACCAGCGTTCCACAAGTCACCTAAAAAAAATTAAAAACAAAATTGACCTAGAGTATAGCGTATATAGATGGTGATCAAAATCACCACTTCAAGTGCAAAGCGGACAGAAAATTAGTTTTTTTGCTGTGCTTCTTGAATCTCATCATTTAAACGCAAAAAGCTATCTAGGCGCCGTGGTAAAATTTCACCAGATTCTACAGCGTGTTTTAACCCACAGTTCTTTTCATGAGTATGGGTGCAATTACGGAATTGGCAAGAACCCAAATGTGCTTCAATTTCTGGAAAGCCCATACGAATTTTTTCTAAATCAAGATGCCAAAGCCCAAATTCACGAATTCCCGGTGAGTCGATTAATGCGCCATTTTTACCGAAATTCATTAAACGTGTAGAGGTTGTTGTGTGCTGACCAAGTGCAGAGTTTTCAGAAATAATATTTGTTTTTTGCTCTGCATCTGGAATTAATACATTAATTAAAGAACTTTTCCCTACACCCGATTGACCAACGAAAGCTACCGTTTCGCCATCTAAACGTTCAGATAAAGCAGAGATATCTCCCTTTTTAGACTGACAAATCATCACCTCATAACCCAAAGTTTTATATTCTTCTAATAGCGTGAGAATTGGGTCATTTTCAGTGAGTAAATCTGATTTATTTAAGACTAAAAGTGCAGGAATGTTAGCGTCTGCGCAAGCCACTAAATAACGGTCGATTAATGTCGGAGCTGGTTCAGGAAGGGGAGAAAATACAATTACAATCAAACTGATATTTGCTGCAACTGGTTTAACCTTGTGATAACGATCTGGACGAGTAAGTAACGAGTTGCGTGGATGAATGGCAGTAATAATGCCTAAACCCGTGTTTGGGTCAGCCTGCCATTTAACTCTGTCACCAGTCACAAGTAACTCAAGGTTAGTTCGAGTGTGACAGCGCCATACGCTTTTGAGTTCGATAGGTTTCCAGAATGGTTCTGGCTCTCCTTCGGCAACTTGAGGTTTTTCTGGGTGATGCTCAGGTACAGAGAGTGCCTGTACTTCGAGTTGGCGGCCATAATGTTGTACAACGAGTCCGTCCAGATCTTGTGAAGTATCGGCCTCTTCTTGGCGAGTTTTGTGCTGTTTTTCAATACGACGTTGCTGCTGTTCAGTTAAACGACGCTTACGAATTAAAGCCATTCATATCCCAAAAAAACCACTGTTTGAAGATGGCAAAAATAGCATGAAGCGGCTATAGAATTACAGCGCAGATGCAAGAAATTTGCTACTATTGATGTTTTTACGGCATTTTAGAACGTACATACATGAGCAGTACTTTAAATACACGATTAATTTGGATTGATCTGGAAATGACCGGTTTAGATACCGATAATGACCAAATTATTGAAATCGCAACAATTATTACAGATGATAATTTAAATGTACTTGCCGAAGGTCCGGTCTTGGCTATCCATCAACCTGATCGTATTTTAAATGCAATGGATGAGTGGAATACCCGCCAACATGGACAATCTGGGTTAGTTGAGCGAGTTCGTCGTAGCAAATTGACAGCTCGTGATGCTGAGCTACAGACTTTAGAATTCCTAAAAAAATGGGTCAATCCAAAAGTTTCACCGATGTGCGGTAACTCGATTTGTCAGGATCGCCGCTTCTTACATCGTCTTATGCCTGAGCTTGAGCAATATTTCCATTATCGTAATCTTGACGTGTCTACCGTAAAAGAACTTTCAAAACGCTGGCGCCCTGAAATCATGAGCGGTCTGAAAAAGAATGCATCGCATTTAGCAATGGATGATATTCGTGACTCAATTTCTGAATTGAAATATTACCGTGAATACTTCTTTATTATGAACACTGACGGTAAAGATTGATTACGTTGTATACGTAATATGAAAGGGGGCTGCTGCCCCTTTTTTTATTGCTTAAAGGACATTGTTACAATAATGCCAATCGGCTGATTTGGCTTTCATATTCATTTTGCTTAAAATGATGTTTTAAATTTTTATTATAAAAAGAGAGCATTTATGCAAAGTAATAACCCGATACTGACACGTGTTGAAACGGTCAGTGACTATAGTCAACCAATGACTGTGCAAGGTGCGATTCAAAAATCTGTTATGTTGACGGTCATTGCAGCGGCTGTGGGCATTGCTTTATTTTTCTACGCAGCTTTTACTGCAAATGTTGGTATTGCTTACGCCGCTTCAATTGTCGGTGCAATTGGTGGCTTGGTTTTAGCTTTGATTGCCACATTTAAACCGACAACTGCACCAACCTTAGCAATTCCATATGCTTTATTTGAAGGTGCATTTTTAGGCGGTATTTCTTTTACTTTTCAAATGAAGTACCCAGGTGTGCCTTTACAAGCATTACTTGCCACGTTCGTGACAACATTGGTGATGTTTGGTCTATATAAATTTCAGATTGTACGTGCGACAGAAAAATTTAAGTCAGTTGTGATATCTGCATCTCTGGCTATTTTTCTTGTGTTTATCGTGCAGATGATCATGCGTTTAGCCTTTGGTTCAAGCATTCCTTATATTTTTGAAAGTAACTGGTTAGGCATTGGCTTTGCTGCATTTATTGCTGTGATTGCGTCACTAAACCTGATTTTAGATTTCGATTTAATTGAAACCAACGCAGCTTATCGTGCTCCAAAATTTATGGAGTGGTTATGTGGAATTGCATTACTCTCAACTTTAGTTTGGATGTATATCTCTTTTTTACGTTTGATTGGTTTGTTATCTGACGACTAAAATTATATTCATCTAGAAGTCGCTCCTCATAAGGGGCGATTTTTTTTCGTGCGATTTTTGAAAAAAGATGCATTATGCAATTTCGAAAACCGTTGAATATTGGCATTATGCTTTAAATTGTTTTGAGTGAGATCGGCATGACACAAGGACTTTTAGCAGGTAAACGCTTTTTGATTGCAGGCGTTGCTAGTAAATTATCAATTGCTTTTGGTATTGCCCAAGCATTACACCGCGAAGGTGCAGAGCTTGCGTTTACTTATCCAAACGAAAAATTAAAAAAACGTGTGGATGAATTTGCTGAGCAATTCGGTTCTAAGCTTGTGTTCCCATGTGATGTTGCAGTTGATAGCGAAATTGACAATGCATTTGCAGAACTTGCAAAACATTGGGATGGTCTAGATGGCGTAGTTCACTCTATCGGCTTTGCTCCTGCACATACACTTGATGGTGATTTTACTGACGTGACTGACCGTGACGGTTTTAAAGTTGCTCATGACATCAGTGCATACAGCTTTATTGCGATGGCACGTGCTGCAAAACCATTATTACAAGCTCGCCAAGGTTGTTTATTGACTTTGACTTACCAAGGTTCTGAGCGCGTTATGCCTAACTATAATGTTATGGGTATGGCAAAAGCTTCTTTAGAAGCTGGTGTTCGTTACTTAGCATCAAGCTTAGGTGTTGACGGTATTCGTGTAAACGCGATTTCTGCGGGTCCAATCCGTACTTTGGCTGCTTCTGGTATTAAATCTTTCCGTAAAATGTTAGATGCTAATGAAAAAGTTGCACCATTAAAACGCAACGTAACCATTGACGAAGTGGGTAATGCAGCATTGTTCCTTTGTTCACCTTGGGCTTCAGGTATCACAGGTGAAATTCTATATGTAGATGCTGGTTTCAATACTGTTGGTATGAGCCAATCTATGATGGATGATGAATAAGTTTTAAAATTTATTTAGACATAAAAAAAGCCGTAGTTGAAGGACTACGGCTTTTTTGCTGGGCGCAAGTTATTGAGGAAGTTCTTTTACAGGGGAACCACCTAAAGCTTGCATGAGGGTGACATACGCGTTGTATTGGCTTTGTTTAGTTTCAACAAGGCTTAAGCGTGCAGTACGTGTAGTTTGCTGAGCATCAAGAAGTGTTTTTAATGCGACAGCACCATAACGATAACGGACTTCAGTTAGCCGTTCGGTCTTTTCTGCAAGTTCGACATTACGTTCTTGTAACGCTACTTGTTTATCGAGCTCTGTACGACTTGATAAAGCATTTTCGACATCAGCAAAAGCCTGATAAAGCGTTTGGCGATATTGAATAATCGCTTTTTCATAATCCAGATTGCTAATCGCAATATCTTTCTTCATATCGTTATATTGCAAAAACGGTAAACTTAAACTTGCACCTAAAGTTAGGGCAGGGTTGCGTAACAGTTCTGTCAACGATGTACTACTTGATCCCAAACTACTGGTCAAACTAATCGATGGATAGTAGCTCGCCTTAGTAGCATCTTTAGTCGCGAGCGCCTTTTTCAAACGAAGCTCAGAGGCTTGTAAATCGGGACGGCGCGATAAAATATCGGCAGGTAAGCCCGCACCAATTGCTGGTAGTGCATTGCGTGGCAAACGTTTGGGCTCTTGAATGTTTAACTGTTGCAATGGTTCATGTAAGAGCACGGCAATGGCAGTACGTGTTTCAACGAGTTGTTGCTCGATCTGGCTTAGGCTCGCTTTTTGGCTTTGTACAGATTGTTCTGCTTGAGTAAGATCTACACCTGAAACAGCACCAGCTTTATACTGAATCTGCACCAGTTGATATAGCTTTTGTGAGGTCGCCAGACTCTGCTGAGCAGTCGCATAACGTTCATTTAAATAACCGAGTTGCCAATACAATTTAGCCGTGGTTGCAATTAAACTTTGTCCAGTGGCTTGTAGGTCTTGTTCAGTCGCTAAAGCTTCCCATTTACTTGCTTCAGTTTGGCGTGCAAGCTTACCAAACAAATCAACCTCATAGCTTACGCCCGCACTCATTGATAGACCTTTAGCGCTGTCATCTCCCGAATTTAAATCAAAAGAATGTCCAGTAGAAACACTAGAGCTGGTACGTAAGCCTTGCTTATTTTCGGTTAGGTCAGCTTGTAAACGTGCTTGTTTTAAGGTAATCCCTGCGACAGCTAAGTCACTGTTACGTTCTAATACATTGCTTACGAGCTGATTAAGCTGTGCATCACCAAAAAGTGTCCACCAACGGTCAGAATATTGATCGGCAGACATGGTTTTTGCTTTTGTGGCGTCATATTGAAAACTACCCGGAACTTGTACCGCAGGTGTTTCGTAAGGTGTTTTTACCACAGCAGCACATCCAACAAGAGAGCTTGTGAGGAGAAGTGCTGTGCTGAGTTTAGTCATAGAGAAAGACATGCAATTTTCCTTATTCTCGTGATAGTGCTGCAACTGGGTCGAGTTTTGCCGCATTCTTGGCTGGTAAGAAACCAAAAACGACACCAATCAGTGTTGAACACACAAATGCTGCAATAATAGAAGTGCTTGAATAAGCCACGCTAAAGTTACCGCCAGCAAATTTATTAATGAGTTGTCCAAGGCCAAGTGACAGTAAGACACCAAGCACACCACCAATTAAACAGACTAAAATTGCTTCAATAAGAAATTGCTGCAAAATATCACTTTGACGTGCGCCTACAGCCATACGTACACCAATTTCCTGAGTACGTTCAGTCACAGAAACCAGCATAATATTCATAACTCCGATACCACCAACGACCAATGAAATTACGGCAATTGCTGAAACCAGAAGGGTCATCGTGCTGGTTGTTTTCTCAATGGTTTGACGGATACTGTCACTGTTCATAGTGAAAATATCTTGTGCACCATGGCGCTGGGTTAATAAGTTTACAATCGCATTTTCTGCGGCAGTAGTTGAATATTTGTCATTAATACGAACCACAATATTACGTACATTAGACTGACCTAACATACGGCTCATTACGGTTGTATAAGGCATATAGACATTTAATGTGTCGTCTGAGCCCATGCCGCTTGTTTGCGGTTCTACAACCCCAATGATGCGCGCTGGTACACTACCGAGTAGTACTACTTGGCCAATTGGATTGCTACCATCGCCAAAGAATTGTTTTTGCGTATTGGTATCAATCACTACATCTTGTGAACGATCACGAACACTACGTTGATCAAAAGTTTGCCCATCTTTAAAGACCAAACCTTTTACATCGAAATAATCATTACTCACACCATTAATGGTGGCGTTTGCTTCATTCTGTTGATAGCGCATAGTCTTGGATGTACTGACCATCGGACTGACTGCGCTAACATAAGGTTGAGTCATTAACGCATCGGCATCGGCAGGAACCAAGGTCTTAAAGCTTGCAGTTTTGGAGTTGTCACCAAAACCACGGCCCTGAAACACTGTAATCGTATTGGTTCCCAGACTACTAATATTGCTTAAAATTTGCTGTTGAGACCCTTTACCTAGAGCGACCACGGTAACAACAGATGCAATACCAATAATGATGCCAAGCATGGTTAAAAAAGTACGCATGCGATGGGCATTCATAGACAGTAAAGCCATTTGGAAGGCTTCAGATAAACGGTCTAAAGTTGAACGCCATGCGGAAATACTTTTGCCTTTCTTCTGTTTACCTTGTAAAGCTGGAGCGGCATCAGGATCAGGCTTGATTGGTTCGGCTGCTTGATCTGGAACATTAGGACGGTCACTAATAATTTCTCCGTCACTAATCTCGATAATACGAGTCGCATTTTTTGCAACTTGCATATCGTGTGTCACCAGAATAATAGTGTGACCAGCAGCATTGAGTTCACGCAAAATACGCATAACTTCAACGCCACTATGTGAGTCGAGTGCTCCTGTTGGTTCATCCGCAAGGATGACATCTCCACCATTCATGAGGGCACGGGCAATAGAAACACGTTGCTGCTGACCACCAGAAAGCTGACTTGGTCTATTAAGTGTTTTAGTGCCTAACCCTAATTCGGTAAGTAGAGCTGTTGCGCGTTGTTTACGCTCAGAAGGCGTAACACCTGCATAAACTGCTGGAACCTCAACGTTCCCTTCAGCCGATAAGTCACCCAGTAAATGGTAGCGCTGGAAAATAAAACCAAAATATTCACGACGTAGTCGAGCGAGCTGATCTGGCTCTAACTTACCAGTCTCTTGCCCACTAACTTTGTAACTACCACTGGTAGGGCGGTCTAAGCAGCCCAAAATGTTCATGAGCGTTGACTTACCCGAACCAGACTGGCCGACAATGGCAACCAGTTCGCCTTCGTAAATGGTAAGGTCAATCCCTTTTAAAATTTGTATTGTGCTTTCGCCAGCAGGGAATTCCCGGACCAGATTGCTGACTTCAAGCAAAGCTTGTTTTGTCATGCTTACATTCCCATTGGGCCACTACGGCGACGGTTATTACTACTATTTGCTGATGCAGCAGAAGTATCTGCGCTATCGGCAATGACAACTTGATCACCTTGTTTTAAGCCCGCAAGAACTTGCGCATTTACACGGTTGTTGATGCCAACCAAAATCTGAGTTGGTTTAGCTGTGCCATCGGCTTGTAATATGCGTACAACACTTAAAGTTAACTTGCCTTGTTCAACTAGCTGTTTTTGCTCGGCAGTCAGGTTAAGACGCTCCAAACGAGCCCCATTTCCTTGAGATTTTTTAGCTGCTTCAGGTGTAGAGCTTGCTTTATCAGATGATTGACCTGATTTTCTTTGACCTGAAAATTGTTTAGAGCTAAGTGCTGATGAAGGAACCAGTAGGGCATTTTTAGCTGAGTTTAAAACAATATAAACTTGTGCAGTCATATCAATACGCAATTTACCATCGGTATTTGGCACATCGAATAGGGCATTATAGTAAACGGCTGAGCTTGTAGTTGAACTAGTGGTATTCGTTGATTCGCTAGAAATTGAATCAGGAGCTGGTTCAATTTGTCGTAAGGTTGCGTAACGCTTAGTGTCTTCGCCTAAGGTAGTGAAATAAACCTGTTGTCCTTTCTCAACTTTCATAATGTCAGCTTCACTGACTTGAGCCTTGATCGTCATATTTTGTAATTTTGCAATTTTGACAATTGTTGGCGCACTTTGGTTTGCGTTTACCGTTTGACCTTCTTCAGTCACAATTGCGACAACCGTACCATCAGTTGGAGCAAGAATACGTGTATAACCAATATTGGTTTGCGCCGTAGATCTAGTCACTTTTGCAGATTCAATTTGCGCATCTAACGCTTTGATTTGCGCCTGAGCTGTTTTATAGCTTGCTTCAGCTGATTCTAAATCTGCGCGTGGTGTTGCATCTTGTGCATACATTTGTTGCTGACGGCGGTACTCAAGTTGTTTTTCATTCAAAGAAGCAACTTGTTGAAGGCGCTGTGCTTCTAAATTTTTAATATTCGCATCAGAGGTTTTTAAACTATTTTCTTGTGTGGTTGAATCAATTTGCGCAATAAGTTGACCTTGCTTAACCTGATCGCCTAGTTGTACATACATCTTTTTAACCTGACCAGATACCTGTGCACCGACACTAATCAGTTTGGTTGCATCAAGTGTACCCGTTGCAAGTACATTATTTTCAATATCCCCGCGTGTTACCTCGGCAGTAATATATTGTGGCTGCTGCTGTTTTGGCTTGAAAAACTTCCAGGCTAAAAGAGCAATAATGACTATACAGACGATGATAATAACAAGTTTGATTGGCTTTATTTTTGGCATGGCGAGAGGTCGAAAAGTTTAAAATTTAATTTAGTATAAAAGCGAAATGAGGATAAAACGTGAATTTTTATGATATTTCCGGAATGATGAAAAATGATTGAGCCGAATTATTGTATAAATAGTGTTTTTCCACATAATTCAGCAATCGCTTGCTGCATTAAATGTTCTGCATTTTCGTTCGACATTCCTTTAATTGCTGCATCAATTTGCAATAGAAGGGTAGACCAGCCTAAAAACTGTTGTGGATTTAGTCTTCTTAAGGCTTGTTGATATAGACCAACCTTTGTTTTCCATATACCAAGTTGTAGGGCATTATGAGGTTGCTCAAACAATTGCATTAACAAGCGCATTTCTTTACTTAAAGTCCATAAAATCAGACTATCTGGTTCGCCTGCTGCAATTAGATATTGAAAAATCTTAATAGATTGGCCAAGGTTGCCTTCTAATAACGCATCACTTAAATCATAGGTGGTATAGCGTGATTGATCTTGTAAACAAGCATATAAATGCTCAATCAAAATCAGTTTTTGGTCTGGAAATGTGTCTCTTACACGCATCAAGCTGTTTTTAGCTGCAAGCAAATTGTGCTCATGATGTTGCATTAACCACTGCCAAGCATCATTGTCAAGTTGGATCTCAAGCTTTTCTGCTTCTACGTTTAAAATACGTTGACGATCTTGTGGGTAATTTGCCGTGAGAGCAACTACAACCCCATTTGCTTCAACAACTTGAAAAAAAGCAGATTTTAAGCTGCTACTATCTTGTTTGGGTAAAACAATTAATAACAGGTTATGTTCATTATGTTGTATATAACTTTTAAGTTGTTTTAAGCCATTCGCATCAGGTTTTATATTGCCGTGTACTTCAATAGCAAGCTGCTGAGAAAATAAAGATAAGCTATTAAGTGCGTTAAAGACATTTTTCCAGTCGCTCACGCTACTAATATCATAGCGTTGTCTTTCAACTTCTTGTTGTTGCCAGCTTTTGCGAAAGGCATCTAATAAATTTTGTTCTAATAAGGGTTCTTGCCCATGCAAAATCCACGCACCCCGAGCTTCCGGAGTACGTTTTAAGGCTTGTAAATAGTCAATTTTCATTGCAGGCAAAAATACAGATTAAGGCTGAGCTTTTGGTAAACGATTTGCTGAAATCTGACGAGTAATTTGTTGTGCAATATCATCAATCACGATACGTTGTAAGTAAGTTTCTTGCTGATTTTCAGTGTTGACTGTTGCCAAGTCATATTGGTAACTACGAGATGCAGTTAATGAGCGTGGTTCAGTAATTTTATTACCCTGACGATCTTCAATCTGGAAGGTTACAGTTAAGCGTAATAATACTTCTGTCAGTTTTCCATTTAAAAGTTGACGACGTGGTGTGTATTCCAAAACACGGAGTACATAGGCATCACTATCATTACTGAATTGAACACCATTGGCAGCCAAATATACTTTTAACTGCGTTTCCAAATCATCAGTTTTAGCTGGTAACTCAAGGCTTAACTTTTTATAAACAAGCGGAGTCGCAGTCGGGTTGGTTCCTTTTAAATGAAATCCACACCCGACTAAGCCTGCACTAAGGCCTAAGGTTAAAACAACAGCGGCTAAACGTTTGGCTAAGTGCATGCTTGATCCTCTCATTAATAACTTTAATTAAACCACGAGGTTAACTAGTTTATTTGGAACCACAATTTCTTTTTTTGTTGGTCCGGTTAAGAATTGTTGAACTTCTGGTAGAGCTTTAGCCTGAGCTAATAGATCTTCTTTAGAAATATCAACAGAAACTTCAAGTTTACCGCGAAGTTTACCGTTAACCTGTACAACAATCGTTTGTGTATTACGTGTTAACGCAGAAGCATCCACTTCAGGGAACGTTGCTGCTGTAACATCTGTACCAAATTGAGCCAATAAAGTTTGGCTTAAATGTGGTGCAAACGGTTCGAGCAAAGTTAAAAGTGTAGTGATCGCTTCACGTTCTACCGCAATGTCGTTGTCATCTTTTGCTTCAAACTTGTTGCTTGCGTTTAACAACTCCATTAAAGCAGCAATAGCAGTATTGAATGCATGACGACGTTCAATATCATCACTTACCTTTTGAATGGTTTCGTGTGTTTTACGACGTAAATCTTGAGCATCTTTAGACAAGTTTGCAGTATCGATTGTAGAAGTTGAGTTTCCTTTTTCAAGGAAGCCTGCCACAAGACGCCATACACGTTTCAAGAAACGGTTTGCACCTTCAACACCTGCATCAGACCATTCTAAAGATTGATCTGGTGGAGCAGCAAACATCATGAATACACGAGCAGTATCTGCACCGTATTGATCAATAATCGCTTGCGGGTCGATACCGTTGTTTTTCGACTTAGACATTTTTTCTTGTCCGCCGATGACAACTTCTTGGCCATCACCTGAATATTTTGCAGAAAGAATACGACCTTTTTCATCGCGCTCTAACTCAATATCAGCTGGGTTAAACCAAGTTTTCTTACCATTTTCTGCTTCACGGTAGAACGTGTCTGCAAGCACCATGCCTTGAGTTAACAAGTTGGTAAATGGTTCATTACCTTGTACAACGCCTTCATCACGCATTAATTTGTGGAAGAAACGTGCATAAAGTAAGTGAAGAATTGCGTGCTCAACACCACCAATGTATTGGTTCACAGGAAGCCAGTTTTGAGCAGCTTCAGGTTTAACCATACCACCGGTGAAGTCTGGAGAAGCATAACGTGCATAGTACCAAGATGACTCTACGAAAGTATCTAAAGTATCTGTCTCACGGCGTGCATCGCCGCCACAACAAGGACATTTAGTTTCATAGAATTCAGGCATTTTATTAAGCGGATTGCCTGAACCATCTGGTACAACATCTGTTGGTAATACAACAGGAAGTTGATCTTCAGGCACTGTAACTTGACCACAAGTATCACAGTTAATCATTGGAATTGGACAACCCCAGTAACGTTGACGAGATACACCCCAGTCACGTAAACGGAATTGAACTTTAGAATTTGCTAAATTTTGTGGCTCTAATTTTGCAAGGAATGCATCAAAAGCAGCTTGGAATTCTAAGCCGTCAAACTCGCCAGAATTAACAAGTTTACCTTCTTTAGAACCGTACCATTCTTGCCACTGGGTTGCAGAGTAGTCTGCATCGTCAGCGCCTTTAGCATCAATCACTTGTTTGATTGATAAATTAAACTTGTTAGCAAATTCAAAATCACGTTCGTCATGTGCAGGCACCGCCATAACAGCGCCAGAGCCATAAGACATTAATACGTAGTTTGCAATCCAAACAGGAAGCTCTTCACCAGTTACAGGATGTTTTACAAACAAGCCTGTTGCCATGCCTTTTTTCTCGGCTGTTGCCAAGTCCGCTTCTGCAACTGAACCCATACGGCACTCTTCAATGAATTCAGCCAATTCAGGGTTAGTTTCAGCAGCTTTAAGCGCAAGAGGGTGCTCTGCTGCAACAGCAACATAAGTTACACCCATAAGCGTGTCGGCACGAGTTGTATAAACAGTTAAACCGTCAGCATAAATTTCAGTATTGGCAGATGGGAACGTAATTTCCATGCCAGTAGAGCGACCGATCCAGTTACGTTGCATGGTCAACACTTGTTGAGGCCAGCCATCTTGTAAAGTGTCAAGATCGTCTAATAATTCTTGTGCATAATCCGTAATACGGAAGTAGTACATTGGAATGTCGCGTTTTTCAACCAATGCGCCTGAGCGCCAGCCACGACCATTTTCAACTTGTTCGTTTGCCAAAACTGTTTGGTCAACCGGATCCCAGTTTACTGTTGAAAGTTTACGGTAGATCAGACCTTTTTTATAAAGCTGAACAAATAACCATTGTTCCCAGTGATAATACTCTGGTGTACAAGTTGCGAACTCGCGATCCCAGTCTACAGATAGACCCAATTTTTTTAATTGGTCACGCATGTAGGCAATGTTTTCAAATGTCCATTTTGCCGGAGCAACTTTATGGGCAATTGCTGCATTTTCAGCAGGTAGACCGAATGCATCCCAACCCATAGGTTGTAGCACGGTTTCGCCTTTTAAACGGTAAAAACGGCTAATAACATCGCCAATTGTATAGTTACGCACATGCCCCATATGCAGCTTGCCGCTTGGGTAAGGAAACATTGACAGGATGTAGCGATGTTTACCTTCGACAGTGTCGGCAACTTTAAAGACTTTACGATTTTCCCAATCTTGTTGAACTGATGGTTCAATCGTGTTTGCTTGATATTCGGGGTCAATGTGAGAAATAGTCATAGACGTAAGCTATACAACGAAAATTGAAATGAAAGATTGCTGCACAGCATAGCGCAAAATAAGGGGAAATGTCAGTTTTTAGATCAGGATTTTATCTTTTAATATGAGCAATAAACATTTCTCAATCTATTCTTCTTTATTTTAAATAATAGAAGAGTGGTGAAAATATTCACCACTCTCATTTTGGTTATCGTGCTGCTGCGGATGGGGCGGGCGGAACTGGTACAGCGGGTATACCTTTGTCCTGTTCTACGTTCGCTGTTTCTTGCACTACTTTATCTGTTTTATCTTGAGGTTGTTGTTCTGAGGTGGGTGTCGAATTTTGTACGGATGGTTGACTGCCGTAAGTTGAAACTTTGTTCAAGTTTTTTGCACTCTTAGGTGGCGGAGTTGTGGTGTAATGTGTAGAGCCACTTTTATCCATCCATTTATAATATTGCTGTGCCTGACTTTGACTTGAGCAAATTAAAATTACTGTTGTTACCGCTGTATATAAGCTTGTTTTTAAATAAGATAAATTCATGTCAGATCTTCCCCAAAAAAGCTGACTATATTTAAATAAAGTTTATAAATAAGCAATTTACAATGTATGGTTTTATATAAAAAAGAATAATTATTTTTAATAAATAGAGGGTAGGACTACCAAATTTACGATTTAATTTTAGATTAAAAAAGAAGCAGCTAAAATTTTTTATGGAAAAACCTTTTCTTTAATCTTGACTTTAGTGAATTAAACAACAAAAATGCTTCCTTTAGTTTTATATGCGATTATTTGATCACCCTTCGAATAACCGTCATGTTTTGTAATAGACATTCTCTCTAGCCGAGAGATTGATTTTACTTAAAGTATGTATATCCAGACATGCTTTATTAATGTTAAAAAAGCTTATACGGCTGAAAAACAGAAATTTTTCTATTGCAACGAAAACTAGACAATATGTGTGCTATAACAGTGCAGACAATTCAATGAATGAAACACTATTTGTGCCTTCCATAAATAGTGATAAAGATTTTAGGGTGAATCACGTTGGAACTTTTATCTGGTGGTGAAATGCTCGTTCGTGCTCTTGCGGACGAAGGCGTTGAACATGTTTTTGGTTATCCAGGCGGCGCTGTATTACATATTTATGATGCGCTATTTCAACAAGACAAAATTAATCATTACCTCGTACGTCATGAACAAGCTGCTGGTCATATGGCAGATGCTTACTCGCGTGCGACAGGTAAGACTGGCGTAGTACTGGTCACTTCTGGACCTGGCGCAACTAATACTGTGACTCCAATTGCAACAGCTTATATGGACTCAATCCCAATGGTGATTTTGTCTGGCCAGGTTGCATCACATCTTATTGGTGAAGACGCTTTCCAGGAAACTGATATGGTGGGTATTTCACGTCCTATCGTGAAACACAGCTTCCAAGTTCGTCACGCAAGTGAAATTCCTGCAATTATCAAAAAAGCATTTTATATTGCATCAAGTGGCCGTCCTGGCCCAGTTGTAGTCGATATTCCAAAAGATGCGACAAATCCTGCAGAAAAATTTGCGTACGAATATCCTGAAAAAGTGAAGATGCGTTCTTATCAGCCACCTTCACGTGGTCATTCTGGTCAAATTCGCAAAGCGATTGATGAGCTTTTAAGTGCTAAACGCCCTGTAATTTATACTGGTGGCGGTGTTGTTCAAGGTAATGCATCTGCATTATTGACTGAGTTGGCTCATTTGTTGGGCTACCCAGTGACAAATACACTTATGGGTCTTGGTGGCTTCCCTGGCGATGATCCACAGTTTGTGGGCATGTTGGGTATGCACGGTACTTATGAAGCAAACATGGCGATGCATAATGCTGATGTCATTCTTGCAATTGGTGCACGTTTTGATGACCGAGTAACCAATAACCCTGCAAAATTCTGTGTGAATGCCAAAGTTATTCATATTGATATTGATCCGGCGAGCATTTCAAAAACGATCATGGCGCATATTCCGATTGTAGGGGCGGTTGAGCCTGTACTTCAGGAAATGTTGACGCAATTGAAACAATTGAATGTGTCTAAACCTAACCCTGAAGCAATTGCGGCATGGTGGGATCAGATTAATGAATGGCGTAAAGTTCATGGCTTGAAGTATGAAACACTGGCTGATGGCACAATGAAGCCACAGCAAGTTGTTGAAGCTTTATATAAAGCGACCAATGGTGATGCCATCATTACTTCGGATGTGGGTCAACACCAAATGTTTGGTGCGTTGTATTACAAGTACAAACGTCCACGTCAATGGATTAACTCAGGCGGATTAGGCACCATGGGCGTAGGTTTACCTTATGCAATGGCAGCCAAGTTGGCTTTCCCAGATCAACAGGTAGTTTGTATTACCGGTGAAGCTTCAATTCAGATGTGTATTCAGGAGCTTTCAACTTGTAAGCAATACGGTATGAATGTGAAGATCTTGTGCTTGAATAACCGTGCTTTAGGTATGGTTAAACAATGGCAAGATATGAACTATGAAGGCCGTCACTCAAGCTCATATGTTGAATCATTACCTGATTTTGGCAAGTTAATGGAAGCATATGGTCATGTTGGTATCCAAATTGATCATGCTGATGAACTAGAGTCGAAGCTTGCTGAAGCAATGGCAATTAATGATAAATGTGTATTCATTAATGTCATGGTTGATCGTACAGAACATGTTTATCCAATGCTGATCGCAGGTCAGTCAATGAAGGATATGTGGTTAGGTAAAGGGGAGCGTACATAATGAGACATATTATTTCTGTACTCGTTGAAAACGAAGCTGGTGCGCTTTCTCGTTTGGTGGGTTTATTCAGTCAACGTAACTACAACATTGAAACGTTGAATGTAGCTCCAACCGAAGACCCAACTTTATCACGTCTGACGTTAACTACTTATGGCGATGACCATAAGATTGAACAGATTACAAAGCAGCTCAACAAACTTGTTGAAGTTGTAAAAGTAGTAGATTTATCAGAAGGTTCACACATTGAGCGTGAACTGATGTTGATTAAAGTAAAAGCGTTAGGTGCTTCACGTGCTGAAATTAAGCGAACAGCGGATATTTTCCGTGCGCAAATTGTAGACGTGACACCAACTACCTATACCATTCAAATAGCAGGGACAACTGAAAAATTAGATGGTTTTATCGATGCGCTTGCAGAAAACACTATTCTAGAAGTCGTTCGTTCAGGTGTATCTGGTATCGCCCGTGGCGAAAAAGTATTAGCCATTTAATTTTTTAAAAGTATTTTAGCGGAGAACACAAATGCAAATTTTTTACGATAAAGACTGTGACTTATCAATCATCCAAGGCAAGAAAGTAGCGATTGTTGGTTACGGCTCTCAAGGTCATGCTCATGCACTTAACCTTAAAGACTCAGGCGTAGACGTAACTGTAGGTTTACGCGCAGATTCAGCTTCTTGGAAGAAAGCTGAAAATGCTGGTCTTAAAGTTGCAGAAGTTCCTGCTGCTGTTAAGCAAGCTGACCTCGTAATGATTTTGACTCCAGATGAATTCCAATCACAACTTTACCGTGACGTGATTGAGCCAAACATCAAAGAAGGCGCAACTTTAGCATTTGCTCATGGTTTCTCAATTCTTTATAACCAAGTTGTTCCACGTAAAGACTTAGACGTAATCATGGTTGCTCCGAAAGCACCTGGTCACACAGTTCGTTCAGAATACCAACGTGGTTCAGGTGTTCCTGACTTAATCGCAATTCACCAAGATGCTTCTGGTAATGCACGTAACGTTGCTCTTTCTTATGCTTCAGGTGTAGGTGGCGGTCGTACTGGTATTATCGAAACTTCATTCCGTGAAGAAACTGAAACTGACTTATTCGGTGAGCAAGCAGTTCTTTGTGGTGGTGCGGTTGAACTCGTGAAAATGGGCTTCGAAACTTTAGTTGAAGCTGGTTATGCACCAGAAATGGCTTACTTCGAATGTTTACACGAACTTAAATTGATCGTTGACTTGATGTTCGAAGGCGGTATCGCTGACATGAACTACTCAGTATCTAACAATGCTGAGTATGGCGAATATGTAACTGGTACTGAAGTAATTAACGAACAGTCTCGTGAAGCAATGCGTAATGCATTGAAACGTATTCAATCTGGCGAATACGCGAAGATGTTCATTCAAGAGGGTGCATTAAACTACCCATCTATGACTGCTCGTCGTCGTCAAAATGCTGCGCATGGTATTGAAGTAACTGGTAATAAGTTACGCGCGATGATGCCTTGGATTCAAGCAAACAAAATCGTAGACAAAGAAAAGAACTAATTTTCTTTTTCTAAAGCTTCAAAAGAACCCTGCGCTAAGCAGGGTTCTTTTTTTATACTATTTTTGTTTGAATATGAAAAGAGCCATTGAGACAACTCAACTGGATTAAAGAAATTCTATATTTTTCATATAATTGGCTGCTTAATTTTTGGTTACTCTATTGATTTATAAAGTAAAAAATACTTGACCAAAAGATAGATAATGTTATTGTTTATAACTGACTGAATAAGTCAAATTTACTAAATTTTTTAACATGTTTAATTGTATTTTGGGCAATGAGTTGAACAAAATAAAAAAAAGTATTGAATAATCATGGAAGTCCAATATGGGTCATGTTGATTACGATAGCACATTGATCGTCGGCTCTTTTATTGCAGCTGGCATCATTTGCTTTCTTGTAATTTCCATGGAACAATTAATATTCAAGCAAATCTATAAAAAGTTTGAGTTTTTAATTTTATTTATCAATGGATTATTGCTGGCATCAGCAATTAGCATTGTTCATATTATTGGTATACAAGCTTATCATCTGTTTGAAACAGTCAACTCGAATATTCCTTTAATTACTGTTTCATTTGCCATTAGTGCTTTGCTATCGTGCCTCGCCATGTGGTTGACTTCACGTTTTACACTACCTTTATTCCGGCTCATTTTAAGTTCTATTATTATGGGAATCGGAATTTCAGCTTCATATTACATTAGTATGTTGGGCTGGAATATTAATATCTACAAAAAAGATTACACCTCTTTCTTGCTATTATTTTCTGTATTAATTGCGATGAGCGGTTCAGGGCTGGCATTTTTATTAGCCTATAAATTAAAAGATACCGAACGTCATCGTCTAACTTTGAAAATCGCATTTTCGGTAATGATGACCTTAAGTATTATGGGAATGCACTATACAGCGCTCATTGCGACGAATATTACTGATAAATTTATTAGCCAATATCAGGCTGAACATGACCTATTATTATTTACGATTATCTTGGTCACGTGTCTGGTACTGGTCGCAAGTTTTATTGTTGCGATGTTGGAGCAGCGCCTCACTCAACAAAATTTAGAGTTGCGTAAGGCAAATAAAGAATTAGCTAATCTTTCTATACAAGATAATTTAACTAAACTACCAAACCGTCTTTACTTGGTTGATTATGCAGAAGTATTACTCTCGGATCATCGATATAAAGACCAGAAAATTGCTTTTTTATATATTGATTTAGATCGGTTTAAATCGGTTAACGATGCTTTTGGGCATCATGTCGGTGATCAATTACTCATTCAAATGGCGAACCGTTTGCATTGGCAACTCAATGAAAAATGTAAACTGCTTAGAATCGGTGGTGATGAGTTTTTGCTTATTGCAGAAAATACAAATGCAGACGAAGCGGTTGTTTTAGCCGAGAAGGTTTTACAACTGATTCAGGAAAGCTATCAAATTTCTGGCAAGGAAATTAATATTTCTGCAAGTTTGGGTGTGGCACTCTTTCCTGAGCATGGACAGAATGTTCAGGACTTACTCATGAACGCTGATGCCGCCATGCTCATGTCTAAAGAACAAGGCCGAAATACGTATACCATCTTTAGTTATTCAACCCATCAGCAAGAAACGAGAAGTCAGTCAAAACTGATCAATGATCTTTATAAAGCCGTAGAAGAAAAACAGTTCATCTTATATTACCAACCAAAATTTAATACCAATCTTGAAGTTTGTGGGGTTGAGGCATTAATCCGCTGGAATCACCCAGCCTTAGGAATACTTACACCGCATATGTTCATTGAAGGTGCGGAAAAAACTGGTTTGATCATTCCAATGGGATATTGGGCGCTTGAGCAAGCTTGCCTGCAAATTCAGGAGTGGGAGCGCAGTAACACACCATTTTATCCAGTCGCTGTGAACTTATCGGCACTACAATTTGAAAATAAAAAGTTATTTAGTACGCTCGAAGCATTATTAAAAAAATATCAAATTCAACCTCACCACTTAATTGTTGAGATTACTGAATCAACTGCAATGCGGCATATTGATTTGAGTATCCGAGCTTGTGAGCGCTTACGTGACATGGGAATTCGTGTTGCCATTGATGATTTTGGAACAGGGCATTCGAGCTTCTTATATTTAAAAGATTTACCTGTAGATGAGCTGAAAATTGACCGTGGCTTTATTGTTGATTTAAAACCAGGTTCAAAAGAAGAAGTTATTCTAGAAAGTATTATTCATTTAGCTAAAAAGTTAGGTTTAACCGTAACGGCAGAAGGCGTGGAAACTCAGCAGCAGGTTGAGATTTTAACCCGTTTAGGCTGTCAGCAATTCCAAGGTTATTTATTGGGGATGCCAGTTCAGGTTGATCAGCTCATTGAGTCTCAAGGCGCTCATTTTGCTTAGTATTAATAGATAGATTAGGTTACTCCAATTTTTAAACGACTGATGACTGAGTTCTCAATAAATTTTCAATTAAAATTATTTGATTGTATATAATATTTAAACTAATAATTAATTTAATCTAATGAAAAACAATAAGAAATTTAAAATCTTGTCATAAAAGCTACATTGACACCTGTAAACTCTCAGATTATCCTTTGCAAGCTGGCCTACATTGCCAGGTGGTTTTGACAGACCACATACGACCGCATCAGAGTTATTCCGTCTGAGGGATAGTTCTGTGTGTAAGCTCCTCGTTCCCTCCCGTAGCGGTAGGACGGGAGAGGGACACCCTCGGGTGTGCTGGCGTCGTACCAGTCTGTCAACCCTCTTTCGTTCTGCCACCATAATTCTTGATTAATGCTTTGGCAGAACTCCCCATATAAAGGAGTTGGCTATGCATTCTATTTTTATACCTCCAGACTAGTCTATAGCGCGGTTTGATGACCTTTGGGTTTTCAAGCATTAGCTCGTCACGACCAAAAAATCATATCAACAATAAAACTTGAGATGCGCTGAGGCAGTCTTTAGAGGGCCTTTGCATGCCTTTTTTTGCTTAAAACAAGAGCCTAGGCAGTTTTATCTCATTGAGACACAACAAGAACTTATTTTTATAACGGTAAAACTATGCAACATTTAGATCTTCCATTTCGTGCTTTAAGCGTGCTTCATTCTGCAAGATATCTCTTTAATAATTATGGTTTTCACAAAGTCGGGGTGGACCGAATTATTGAAGCAGCAAAACTCCCCAAAGCTACTTTTTATAATTACTTTCACTCAAAAGAAAGACTCATTGAAATGAGCTTAACTTTCCAAAAGGATCGTTTAAAAGAAGAGGTGCTTTCAATCATTTATGTTCAGAAAGGCTTAACCGTAATTGAAAAACTTCGTAAAATTTACTTCTTACATGCAGATTTAGAAAGCCTTTATCATCTGCTATTTAAAGCTATTTTTGAAATTGAAAAGCTTTACCCAAAGGCTTATCAAATAGTGGTTGAGTACAGAAACTGGCTCATTAGCGAGATTTATAGACTGCTTTTAACAAAGAACTCAGAGGCCTCAAAAGAAGATGCACACATGTTTTTATTTGTGGTGGACGGGGCTATGGTTCAGCTTTTAGGTGAAAACAGTGTGGATGATAGAGATGCATTATTGGAGTATTTCTTACGGAATATCATGGTGGATTAATAATATATAAATGTGCATAGTTATAATTAGTAAAGGTTTAGTTATTCTTAATAAAACTCTTATTTTAACGCCTTAAATTGATATAAATTATAAAATTAAAATAAAGAAAATGAGAGTGGCTCCTGTGTTTAAAATAGCAGGGGCTTTGCTTTTATAGGGGTGTGACAATAATTTAGATAGATTTTATCAGTAGAGCTGTAATTCATGCTCTACTCATTTTTTTAATGATATTTTAATTCTTCTACAAAACATCTAAAACTATTAAATTGATATATTAAGCGGCGGAGCACGCTTGAGTTTCCTCAAAATTAATAAGCTTTGTTATATAAGACCATGTTTGTTCAGAATTAATTTTTGATTTATTTATTGTGCCATCAATAATGATGCCATCAATAATATTAAGGAAAAGACTGGTAAGCGTATGGGCATCTTTGATTTCTAATTCTACACATGTTGAGAAAACTAATTTGTAAATCCATTCTCGATATTTATTAACCTGATCTTTAATAGACGGGTACAATTGTAGAACTTCAATGGTGGCTTTTTTAAATAAACAACCATTGAAATCATCTGCATTAATCCAGTCGATATACCAGTTGAAAATGGTTTTAAGTCTAATTAAAGGATTGTTAATATTATTAATTTTTTCTGATATTGAAGATTGAATTTCTAAATTTCTTTCATGAAGGCACTCTTCAATTAAGTTTTCTTTAGAAGAAAAGTACTTATAAAAAGTCATTTTTGCCACATTGGACTCAGCAATAATCCTATCAACACCAACAGATGTATAGCTTTTCTGGTTAAAAAGGGATGTTGCTGTTGTTATAATATTTTCTCTTTTTGTCATCGTGTTCACCGTTGCGAATATTTTTGATTAACTTTGCTATTGTAAGTGTTAAAGCTTAAATAAAACTTATTTTATAATATTTAAAAAACTATATTTATTCAATAGTTTGGTTAATCTTAAAAAATAATATTTTATATATTTGGTTGGCAATAATTTACTTTTTTAAATATTATTAATTAATCCATTGATTTGTTGAGTTAATAGACATAATATCAGGTTGTTAAGGATGGGTATATGGATTTTATTTTAGCAATTGAATGCAAATTGAAATAAGGGAATACCCCACTTAACTATAAGAAAAAACTTTTTATTGAGAATGATTATGTCAAAAAAATTTGAAGATTTTAATAATCCACGAGAAAAAGCATTGCAGGGGATGAGAAATAGTATTCCTGCAAAACAATGGGATGAAAATTTAAATTTTCTCAAACAGTTAAGAAATAAAATTGCAGAATTACCAGTTTGTAAACATCCTGCAATTGAAATGTTAAATCATGGTTATCTAGATAAGGATACTTTAACTCATATTCATTTAGAATATCGTCATGCAATTGTACAGATTTTTACTGATGCTTTATTACAAGCGCAGTTCCAAACAAAACAACTGGAACCAAAACTCCATTCTGGAGCTAAAATGTTTCCACGTGTATTATTAAGTTTAAATGTACTTGATGAATTCGGTTTTAGACCAGGATTAGGTAAAGATGATTATTATTTGGGGAATCCTGAATATGCTCATTATCCATTGTATGAAGATTTACTTAATGATTATGGTCTAACGGAAGATGATCGCCGTAATTATAAAGCTTCACAAGCAGCAGATCAGGTCCGTTCATTCTTAGAATCTTCTTATGATAGTTATATCAATGTAGTTGCATTGTTAGCAGTTGCCGAAGAAGAGGTTATTCTTTTTAGCCCTCCATTACGTCAAGCGACCAAATTTGTGAATATCGATGTTGAAGGTGGCGGATATTACCATGTGCATGGTGTATCTACCGATGAAACGTCTGAGGCCGCTGATGATGACCATCAGGATGACCTTTGGTTTACCTTAGCGCAAGCAATTACAAAAGATGATTATGAAGGCTTAACCAAGCTATGTATTGATTATTGTGCTTTATGGAATGAGTTCTGGAATGTACAAATTGCCGATGTGCAATTTATTGAAGAAAAGAAACTGGCATAAGATATTCTGCTAAGTCCTAAGGAAGCCCATCCACAATCGGATGGGCTTTTTTGATTGTAAAATCTGTAATGAGCGAAGTCGTATTCTCAAAAAATGTTCAAAAATCTTATGAGTGACTGATGGCATATCAACAATCATTAAACAGTTCTATAAATCTGCTACAATTACGCCAATTTTTATTTTGATCGACTTTAGATCTTTGGCACTGCAATCTCCGCAGTAGGTGTATTTCATGAGTTTTAAAGATGAGTTAGCGGCACAGGTTGCTCAACGCCGCACATTTGCCATCATTTCCCACCCCGATGCCGGTAAAACTACCATGACAGAGAAATTACTGTTATGGGGTAAAGCAATTCAGGTTGCAGGGATGGTAAAAAGCCGTAAATCTGACCGCGCAGCTACATCTGACTGGATGGAAATGGAAAAAGAGCGTGGAATTTCTATTACCACGTCTGTTATGCAGTTCCCATATAAAGGTCATACCATTAACTTACTCGATACACCGGGACATGAAGATTTCTCGGAAGATACGTATCGTACCCTCACCGCAGTTGACTCAGCGTTAATGGTGATTGATGGTGCAAAGGGTGTCGAAGAACGTACTATCAAATTGATGGAAGTGTGTCGTATGCGTGACACGCCTATCATTTCATTCGTAAACAAGATGGACCGTGAGATTCGTGAGCCACTTGAGTTACTTGATGAAATTGAAAATGTCCTCAATATCCGCTGTGTACCTATTACATGGCCATTAGGAATGGGCCGTGATTTTGCTGGTGTATACAACATTATTGAAAATAAATTGTATGTCTATAAAGCAGGTTTTGGTTCAACCATTACAGATATTGAAGTACGTGATGGTTATGATCATGCTGATATCCGTGAAAAAGTAGGTGATTTGGCTTGGGCATCTTTTGAAGAGTCGCTTGAGCTCGTACAAATGGCGAATGAGCCATTAGACCGCGAATTATTTTTACAAGGTAAACAAACTCCGGTTCTATTTGGTACGGCATTAGGTAACTTTGGTGTTGACCATGTACTAGATGCTTTCATGGGCTGGGCACCTGAACCTAAAGCGCACCCTGCACAAGAGCGTGTGGTTGACGCGAAAGAAGAAGGTTTTTCTGGTTTTGTATTTAAAATTCAAGCCAACATGGACCCGAAACACCGTGACCGTATTGCCTTCATGCGTATTTGCTCTGGTAAATATGAAAAAGGTTTAAAGATGAACCACGTGCGTCTTGGTAAAGATGTCCGCATTAGTGATGCTTTGACATTCCTTGCTGGTGAGCGTGAACATTTAGAAGAAGCATGGCCTGGCGATATTATTGGTTTACACAACCATGGCACGATTCAAATTGGTGATACTTTCACAAGTGGTGAAAATCTGCACTTCACAGGTATTCCTCACTTTGCGCCAGAGATGTTCCGTCGTGTGCGTTTAAGAGATCCATTAAAGTCAAAACAATTGCAAAAAGGTTTGAAAGAGTTGTCTGAAGAAGGGGCGACTCAGGTATTTATGCCACAAATCAGCAATGACTTGATTGTTGGGGCGGTAGGTGTGCTCCAGTTTGACGTGGTTGCGTATCGTTTGAAAGAAGAATATAAGGTTGACTGTGTTTATGAGCCTGTAAGCGTTAATACAGTTCGCTGGATTCACTGTGATGATGAAAAAATTCTGAATGAATTTAAGAAAAAAGCACATGACCAACTTTCTATCGATGGCGGCGGACATTTAACTTATCTTGCTCCAAGCCGAGTGAACTTGCAGATTATGCAAGAGCGTTGGCCTGATATTCAGTTCCGTAACACACGTGAACACTGATCATTTTAATGTGACAAACAGCTTCGAATAGAAGCTGTTTTGTTTTGAAAAATAAAAAAGGATGATGAAATGAACTTGAGTAAAAAGACAATTATTGCGCTGGTGGTTGCAGTCATAACATTAATTTCTGCTATTTCTATTTTTGTCTGGAAAAGCTCTCAGTCTTCATCCTCTTCGCAAACGAAACTAGCAGGTACCCAAACTCAAAATATTGAAAAAGCTGAAGTACTGCCATTTCTCAACTTACAACAAGTAAAAGCCGATTATGCTTTGCCATTTTGTGAGAAGAAAAATTGTATTGATGTTGATATTCAAACGATAAAGACTCAAGACGCATGGTTAAATGAATGGATCGCCAAAAGTCAGGCTAAAGTGATTCAAGATCAAATTGATTTGAAAAAAGACTTGAGCTTGCAGCAGGCGATTAATGCTTATGTAAAAAAGTCTGATGAATGGCAAGATAAATATTCAAAGAATCGGGCTTATGAATTGCATCTTCATACACGTATTGCTTCGCAGCGTAATCAATATGTTTTATTGCAATTGGGGCTTGATACTAAGCAAGAAGAGCTCACGATTAAAGATCGTTATTACTTTTTCGTGGCTGACCGAAAATTGCATAAAAGTTTAAGTTTGTTAGATGTTTTAAAAAAAGATCAGCAAACAGCTATGCATCAAATGGTGCAGGTAGCCTATCAAGACTGGTTAAAAAAGCAGACTGTTGAAATAAAAAAAGAAGCACCAAAAACTTTATATTGGGGGCAAGCGGATTGGTTCTTTGATGGTGAAGGTATTGGACTGCATTATCAGGCAAACCAAATTACAAAAGAGGCACCTCAGCTCGATATTTATTTATCTACAGAACAAACAAAAAAAATATTACAACCCGAGGTTTATGAACAAATGTTTTAAGATGGTAGCAGAATTTGCAACCTCTATTTATATGCGCTAATTTCTTAGAAAAGGCACTGCGTAATCTCCTTAGAATAAAAGGCAAAATATGATGTTATCTTCTAAAGTTTCACTGCGATTAACTTTGCTTGCTTCGGCTATATTTTTGGTGGCATGCCAACCTAAAGCCGATCCTAAGGATTCTCAAGAACAGCAGAAACAAGCAGTCGAAGAACAAAAGCCAGTAGAGCTGACTTTGAAGGGTGAAACAATTCCGAGTAAGGTTGCTTTACCTGATTGTGATGGTAAAACTTGTCCCGAATTTACAGTTGAGCGTTTACAGAGTAATTTTCCATTTATTGATAAAATTGTAGATCAGCAAATCTTAAAGGCTCTAGATCAAATTTTAGAGATTGCTGAACCCGATACTAAAGTGAAGCAACCAGATCAAAAAACAGAAGCTTCAGCGGTTGCGGGTGCAGAGCAAAAAAATAGCTTTGATGCCCAGGTTCAACGTTATGCAAATTCATTTATTGGTTTGGACAATGAATTAAAAGCTTTAAGTAGTAGTCATCAAATTAATCTTTTAGTTAAACCTAAGATTTTGCAGGCTCAAGGTAAAGTGGTCACTGTTGTACTTAATAGCAGTAGCTATTTAGGTGGTGCTCATGGTTCTGCTGCACAGCATTATTATAATTTTGATTTAAAAGAACAAAAGCAGATCAAGCTTGAAGACTTGTTACGTCCACAGCAAAAAGCAGCGTTAGAGAAGTTGGCGCATGAAGCCTTTAAGACTTGGGTTACAGACTCTAAACTGGCTGATAATGTTGCTGATTATGAACAAGCTTGGCCATTTAAATTATCCGATAATTTCTTATTGGGTGAACAAGGTTTAATCCTTCAATATGGTGAATATGAAATTGGACCATATGTGGTGGGATTACCTCGATTAGTCATTCCGTATGATCAATTACAGGAAGTCTTGAAAAAAGAGTATTTGCCGCAGCCTAAAGCGCAACCAGCTTCAACACCTGTTGCAAAAAGTGGAAGCTAATGCGTCTGTTTGATACGCATACGCATTTTGATGTTGCCGATTTTGATGAAGATCGGCAACAGTTAGCGCTTAATGCCAAAAAAGCTGGGGTTGATGCACTGGTTTTAATTGGTTTTGTGCAGTCACGTTTTGATGAATTGCTACAAACCCATCATCAGTTAAATAGCTGGGAAAATGTACCGACTTCATATCTAGCACCCGGCTTACATCCATTTTATATTGAGCAACATCAACCAGAACATCTTTCTCATCTCGAGCAAATTTTGCAGAAAGAAGAATGCGTGGCAGTCGGTGAAATTGGTTTAGATACTTTCTTAAAAGAGCATAAGCACCCTGATATCTATGCGAAGCAAAAACAATATTTTGCCGATCAGTTAGAGCTTGCAACCCAATATCAAAAGCCAGTACTTCTCCATATTAGAAAAGCCCATGGCGATGTACTCGCAATATTAAAAGCTCAGAAATTTAAACTGGGTGGAATTGCCCATGCTTTTAGTGGTGGCATAGAAGAAGCGAAAGGCTTAATTAAACTTGGATTTAAAATTGGTGTGACAGGGCAAATTACTAATCCGAATGCAAAAAAACTTCATACGGTTGTGCAGGCTATAGGTGCAGAGCACTTGGTGATTGAAACAGATTGTCCCGATATGACCCCACTTTGTTGCCAAACCTCAACTGAAGAGCGTACCCGTAATACCCCAGTTAATTTGCCTTATGTTTTGCAAAGTTTGGCAGAAAACCTAAACATATCAGCGTCAGATTTGGCCGTACAGCTTTGGGAAAACTCGCTCTCGGCGTTGAAATTATCGTAATAAAAATCAAAGATTAGAAATAGTAACTAAAACAAAACACAGCGATTAGAAAAGAAGCTTAAAGTAAGAAAACAACATGTAAAAACGTGAAAAATAACATTGCCAGACATGGGAGGATAACCCAATGGCTAAGTATAGCAATATCAATAGTTTTAATGCTTTACAGACGCTAACAGTAGGTTCCAGCAATTATCAGATTTTTAGCTTAGCCCAAGCAGAGAAAACGCTAGGGGATATTGCCAAACTACCGAAATCTTTAAAAGTATTATTGGAAAACTTATTACGGTTCGAAGACCAACTTAGTGTTAAAACTGAACACATCTATGCCTTAGCAGAATGGTTAAAAACCAAAGGTTCTGAACAGGAAATTCAATATCGACCTGCTCGAGTTTTAATGCAGGATTTTACAGGGGTACCCGCTGTAGTCGATTTGGCAGCAATGCGAGCAGCCATGGCTCAAGCTGGTGGAGACCCAGAGAAGATTAACCCCTTATCTCCTGTCGATTTGGTGATCGACCACTCGGTGATGGTTGACTATTTTGCCGATGATCAGGCTTTTGAAGAAAACGTACATATTGAAATGCAGCGTAATGGCGAACGATATCAATTTCTACGTTGGGGACAGTCGGCATTTAATAATTTTAGTGTAGTGCCGCCAGGTACGGGGATTTGCCATCAGGTCAATTTAGAATATTTGGCCCAAGCAGTGTGGTTGGGGGAAGATGAAGGCAAAACTTTTGCATTTCCTGATACCTTAGTGGGAACAGACTCACATACGACCATGATTAATGGCTTGGGTGTTTTAGGTTGGGGCGTAGGTGGTATTGAGGCTGAAGCTGCAATGTTGGGCCAACCCATCTCTATGCTTATTCCTGAAGTCATCGGTTTTAAACTTACAGGAAAATTACCAGAAGGTATTACAGCAACAGACTTGGTACTCACCATTACTCAAATGCTTCGCCAAAAAGGTGTGGTGGGTAAATTTGTAGAGTTCTATGGAGATGGTCTGGCAGATTTGCCTCTTGCTGACCGTGCAACCATTGCCAATATGGCACCAGAATATGGTGCAACCTGTGGTTTCTTTCCAATAGATGAAGTGACGATAGGATATCTGAAACTGACAGGACGTCATGAAGACCGTATTGAGCTCGTTGAAGCCTATAGTAAAGCTCAAGGTTTATGGCGAAATGCTGGTGATGAACCTGTTTTTACAGATACTTTAAGTTTAGATATGACCACGGTGCAAGCAAGTTTGGCTGGACCAAAACGCCCGCAAGACCGAGTGCTGTTGTCTGAAGTGCCTAAAACGTTTAATGCACTCATGGAGTTAACACTAAAACCAGCAAAAGAAGCAAAAGAACGTCTAGAAAATGAAGGTGGTGGTACTGCTGTAGAGGCAAAAAAAGCAAATATTCAACATGAAAGTCCATCTTGTGTGATTGAAGGGCAAGAATATCCGTTAAATCATGGTGATGTCGTAATTTCAGCCATTACCTCTTGTACCAATACCTCTAACCCAAGCGTGATGTTAGCGGCGGGTCTGCTTGCCAAAAAAGCCATTGAAAAAGGCTTACAACGAAAACCATGGGTGAAAAGCTCTCTTGCACCTGGTTCTAAGGTCGTGACTGATTATTTGTTGGCTGCTGGGCTTACGCCGTATTTAGATGAGTTGGGTTATAACTTGGTGGGATATGGCTGTACAACCTGTATTGGTAACTCAGGCCCATTACCAGAGCCAGTCGAAGATGCAATCCAATGTCATGATTTGAATGTTGCATCTGTACTTTCTGGTAACCGTAACTTTGAAGGTCGAGTACATCCATTAGTTAAAACCAATTGGTTAGCTTCACCGCCTCTCGTGGTTGCTTATGGTTTGGTTGGGAATATTCGAACCGATTTGACCACACAGCCTCTTGGGCTAGGCAAAGATGGACAACCTGTCTATTTAAAAGATATCTGGCCAAGTCAGGCAGAAATTGATGTTGTCTTGCAGAAAGTAAATACAGAGATGTTCCACAAAGAATATGCAGCGGTCTTTGATGGTGACGCGAGTTGGCAAGCGATTCAGATTCCAAAGAGCAAGACCTATGAATGGGCCGATGACTCGACGTATATCCGACATCCTCCTTTCTTTGAAGGAATTGGAGAGCCACCAAAGCCAATTAAAAATATTGAACAGGCGCGTATTTTGGCAGTTTTAGGTGACTCGGTCACAACTGACCATATTTCACCAGCGGGGAATATCAAAAAAGATAGTCCTGCGGGTCGGTATCTGCAAGAGCAAGGGGTCGATCCAAAAGACTTTAACTCGTATGGTTCTCGACGTGGTAATCATGAAGTGATGATGCGAGGTACCTTTGCCAATATTCGTATTAAGAACGAAATGCTTGGTGGTGAAGAGGGTGGTAATACTATTTACATTCCAAGTGGTGAAAAGCTTGCCATATATGATGCAGCGATGCTTTATCAACAAGAAAACACACCTCTTGTGATTATTGCTGGTAAGGAATATGGAACAGGTTCTTCACGGGACTGGGCTGCAAAAGGAACAAATTTATTAGGCGTGAAAGCAGTGATTGCAGAGAGTTTTGAGCGTATCCATCGTTCAAACCTAGTCGGTATGGGAGTGTTGCCATTACAGTTTGTTGATGGGCAAACTCGTCAATCTCTTAATTTAACGGGTCATGAAGTGATATCAATCCGTGGTTTACTGGACGGAATTCAACCTCATCAAATTCTTGAAGTTGATGTAAAACGGCCCAATGGGATAGCGAGTCATTTTAATGTGTTGTGCCGAATTGATACGTTAAATGAGGTAGAGTACTTTAAGGCCGGTGGTATTTTGCATTATGTACTTCGAAATTTGATTGCTTCATAAATCGATAAAGTTAGCACGGCCTTATAATGACTGTGCATTAGCCAATATTGGATTTATAGGCGTATCTTTACTTTTTAAGGATAATGAGCTGTGACTAAACAGCGCAAGGCAAAAATCCTTTGTCGGGCTGACCGTATGTCCTTATACCGCAGCCCAACTGGGCGGCATCCAGCCGCCTGTCACGCTAGTAAATGATGACTTAAATCTTAAATAATATAATTTGACTTATAATGACAAGACTTACCGTGAATTCAAATATCACGATCTCAAGTTTTCTTTGATATGAAATACACTTTCTTCTGAAAAGCAGTAAAATAGCCACCGTGTTTTATATCCCCCCAAAAGAGTAACAATGACCGATCTCCAACAAGATGAATATGAACGTCGTTTTGCAGGTGTAGCCAAAGTTTATGGTGATTCCTCGTTTCAACATTACGAGCAAAGTCATGTGATGGTGATTGGTATTGGTGGTGTGGGCAGTTGGGCTGTAGAGGCTTTGGCTCGTACCGGAATTGGTGAAATCACATTAGTGGATATGGATGTTGTCGCGGCATCAAATGTGAACCGTCAGCTACCAGCGATGACCTCTACATTAGGCTGTGAAAAAGTTGAGATTATGGCAGAGCGCTGTCGTCAGATTAACCCACGTATTAAAGTAAATATTATTGACGACTTCCTTACACCTGAGAATGTCACAGAGCTTTTAAATCCTGTACCCAATATTATCTTAGACTGTATTGATGACGTTAAAGCGAAGCTGGCTTTAATGCTGCATTGCCGTTTTAACAAAATTCCTTTGATTGTTTCTGGTGGAGCAGGCGGTAAGCTCGACCCACTTAAAATTCGTGTCGCGGATTTATCAAAAACCGAACAAGACCCGATGTTGGCGAAGTTACGTAGCCAACTTCGCGCTCGTGGTATTTGTAAAAAACCAAAAGAGAAATTTGGAATTACCTGTATTTATTCTATCGATAATCCATTCTCAAGTGCAGATGTGTGTCCATCGGCTGGTTTACGCTGTGGTGGCTATGGTTCAGCGGTGGTTGTGACTTCAAGTTTTGCCATGATTGCAGTAGCTGAAGTTTTAAAGAAACTTGAGTTAAAGAAAGCTTAGTTTAAATATTAAAAAGGCGTGCTCTTATGATTGAGCATGCCTTTTTCTTTTTTTAGTCATATAACTCTATCGTGTCGTGTTTGGGCTGTGTTGGAAGCTGCTGATCATAAAATTTAAAGCACCATAAAATTAGAATAACGACAGTGAATATGGCGAAACCTTTTAAATACTTCATGAGTAATTCAATCAAGTGAATGGTCTTAATAAAATTCTAGCGAAGCAAATCTATCTAATCTAATATAGAAAATAGGCTTAATGATCTAATTTTGAGATGGGAATGCTCACTTTAAAACAATTTCAATATTTTATAAAAATTGTTGAAGAAGGCAGTTTTACGGCTGCTTCAGAAAAGCTCTTTATTGCTCAATCAGCTTTGAGTAGGCAGATAAAATTATTAGAGGAAGAAATTAACTTTCAACTATTTGATCGTACTGACAAGAAAGTAAAACTTACAGCGGCAGGAGAAGTCTTCTATAAAAAAATAAAAGATAACCTGCTCTACTTAAATGAAATTATTGATCTTTCTAAAAGTATTTCGGAAGGGAAAAATCGCCAGATTAAAATTGCTCACTCAAGTAGTATTGTCATGGATGATAAAAAGATTCAGATATTAAAAGAAATTAGCTTAGCTAAGCAGATAAATTTTGAGGTGAATACCCTGTCATCGGAGCAGCAAATTTTAGCTTTAATGAGTGGAGAAATTGATATTGGTTTGATAAGGCCACCAGTATTGCATAGCCTTGAAGAAATAACGATTTTGAAATTATATGAACAGCCCTTATTTGTCGCTGTCTATATTGATCACCCTAAATTTAAACAAAAACAAAGTATCCAGATAAGAGATTTAGTAGATGAATATTTTGTTTCAACTCCACATCCAAAGCGGGGAGGTTTGAGCTATCTAGTCTCAAATTTGTGTGTAGGAGCTAGTTTCTTGCCTAAAACAGCGGTAGTCCAATCTCGTAAGATAACCCAATTACAATTAGTCGCTGCAAATTTGGGTATTAGTATTGTCCCTCAAGAATTTGAACAAATACTACCCAAAAATGTAAAACTGATTCCGCTGGAAAATAAGAACCTTTTCTCTGAAGTGGTTTTAGCTTATAGAACAGACCAAAGTGATCTGATTCAATCTTATGCTGCACATATCTACGAACTGCTACAAGCGTGAGTAGGAGATATCTTTAATAACCATATGCTGAAATAATTATTGTAGCCCGGTGTGCTCGCTAATAAGAAACGTATATTCGCTATCACCGTCTAACTGACGCTCCTGAGACATAATGTCTATTTTAGGGCGTTTATGTTGATAGAATTCTAAATTGATGCAACCACTATTATTAATTGCATAGCGAATATAGTAATTATCTGGCTCTAGAAAAATTGTTGCTTCTTCAAATGAGTGCAGAGATAGAATTTTTTTCTTATCGTGAAAAATTACGGAAGGACAATCTAGTAATCCATTTAAATATTGCTTTCGTATGACATGGATCCGAGCTTGAGGAGCCGTTCCTTTCAATAAATATTGTGGTTGATAAATCCTTTTTTCCGGTACTTTTTTGAAAACTTCTATAACGTTTGTATCGGGAATGGCATGCGCCAAACTAAACGATGTCAGTAAGTAACCGCCTAAGAGTATTTTTTTCATAAAGTTACATCATCATTTTTGACAAGTACAATATGAAAATCATGCAAAAAAGAAGCCAAACCTGATTTAAAAAAGTCTGTCTGATCAACTGTTTGGCATATTTAAAAAGGATTGAAAAACCCGATGCTTAGGTAGGTTGCCCTAAACGATAGTAAGTATAAGTGACGCTATCATCTTTATAGACATCATAGCTGTTTTGTTTGAAGTCAGAGACCCATTCACTTCCTGTGTATCCAGCAATATGTCCATAAACGTGATTGCGAGTTCTGTGAATGATGTAAATATCGCCTTCTTGTGGCTCATCAAATGATGGATCTATCTCTTTGTAGCCAATCTTTTTGAGAGTGTCTCCCCAGTCTGAAGCTGCAATGGGGTGATTCCGAATATCTGCACCAGCAGATTCGAGAGCAAGGCGGATACTACGTGCACAACGAGCTTTACTGCGTCTTGAGGTAATACTTTCTAATTTAGCTACGAATCTATCAACATCTATTGCTGGAGTATCGGAAGTTTCAGTTTGATGATTACTAGGTTTCATGGTGAAAGGATAAGGGAGACTTGGAGTGCTGTGGGATACAACAATGGCTGCCTGATTTGAATCCTGATACATATAATTATCAGCTACTTGTCCGTCATAAATAATCATCGTGAAATCTCTACCGTACTATCTATATCCATATTAAAAAAATCACCACCTACCTGCGGCGTTCAGAGATACTAATAGGCGTACCTTAAAAGTTTTGTTTGCGTTATGTAATAACGTATCTTTTTTCCAAATATTGCTACTTAGAGATCAAAAGATATTTATTAAAATGAAACACAAAAATAATTTAACCTAAGTTGTTGATATTTTTATTTAAAAATAATTAATCAGAGCTTAAATTTGAATATTTTAATTCAGTCATTGCGAATATACTCAAAATCTAAGTCCCTGATTTAAAATGCCACATTTTCTTACAATTTAAGAAGCCATCACATGCTTAAGCCTGATGTTCTTTTAAATATTCCTCAGTACGAATTAAAGCTGCTTGCATGTTGCAAATAGCCTGTTCTACATCACCTAAAGTTTTTGCATTTCCGCCACTTAGCGCCTGACGCCATTTACGCGCACCAGGTAAATTTTGGAATAAACCCAAAATATGACGTGTAATGATGGAGAGTGGAGCACCTTCAGCCATACGCTGTTCAATATAAGGTAGCATTTGTTCCATAATCTCGAATCGATCTGGAGCTTCCAAATTCCAAAGCTGACCCATTTCTGCGAGTAAGTACGGATTATGGTAGGCTTCACGGCCAATCATGACGCCATCAACATGCTGTAAATGTGTTTGAGTTTCAGCAAACGTTTTAATCCCGCCGTTAATTTCAATGGTGAGATGTGGGCGCTCTTGTTTTAAACGATAGACATCTTCATAGCGTAAAGGTGGAACTTCACGGTTTTCTTTTGGTGACAGGCCTTTCAAAATAGCAATACGGGCATGCACTACAAAATGAGTGCAACCTGTTGCTGCAACTGTATCTACAAAATGAAGCATCTCTTCATAAGAGTGCATGTCATCAATCCCGATACGGTGTTTCACCGTTACCGGAATGTTTACTGCTTTTTGCATAGTGTGAATGCATTCAGCAACCAAATCTGGTTCTGCCATTAAGCAAGCACCGATTTTATTGTTCTGTACACGGTCACTTGGGCAGCCTACATTGAGGTTAACTTCATCGTAACCCCAGTCTTCAGCCATTTTTGTGCAGGTCGCAAGCTCTTGTGGGTTTGAACCGCCTAACTGTAATACGATAGGATGCTCTTGTGCACTGTAGTCTAAATGGCGTTTAGCATCACCAAATAGAATCGCACCTGTGGTGACCATTTCGGTGTATAGCACAACATTTGGGTTAAACAAGCGCGCAAAGAATCGATAATCCTTCGTTGTCCAATCCATCATAGGTGCGACAGAAATACGAGGTTGTAACGATTGAAGTGATTGCATAACCAATAGCCCAAAAGTCGCTAAATTAATGAAAGGGCAGCATTATACGAGGTTTATGCTTGAATCGACAGAGGCATTTAGCCGAGTAATTTATAACCACCCTTGTGTTGAATATAGGGAGATGATTTATAACAAGTTACCTTATTGGGAAATCATTTTCTTTTTTTGTAAGATAGCATCAAACAAGCTAAACAAAATACAAAGTACAACTAGCCCAATACCAGCAAGGCAAGTCATGGTCCATCCACCACGGTTCCACGCAAAAATTCCTAATGCTGAACCTCCTGCGCCTCCAATAAAGTAAGTGGTCATATAGATGGCATTAATACGAGATTTAGCATCTGGTCGTAAACGGAAAATAATACTCTGGTTGCTTGTGTGTACGAGTGCTAGTGCTAACTGAATTAAAGCAAATCCAGCAATATAACTCGCAAGCAAAGTTTGTCCATAATAAAAGCAGAGCCAGCTTAACAGGAATAAACCACAGCCCATCCATGTGAGTAGAGTGGTACGTCCCTGATCGGCATATTTACCAATATAACGGGTTGATAAGGCACCAAAGATACCGACTAAAGGTACTAGTCCAATAAACAGATCAGGTAAATGATGTGCTGAGGTGAGGAGTAATGCGATGGTGGAATATAAAATACTCACAGATGCGAAGGCGAAAGCACCTGTAAGCGCTCTTAATAATAGTCTTTTCTCTTGTTTTAAAAGCTGACCCATGGAACCAAAGATCTGTCCATAGTTCATTTTCATGCGTAAAACATAAGGCAAGCGACTTTTTAAGGTATACGCCAGTAGTAACATTAATATGCCACTTACCACATAAACCACTTTCCAGTGGAATAAGTTAGAAAATAGGCCAGCCAGACTGGTAGAGAGTAAAATACCAACCAATAGGCCACTCATTAAAAAACCAATGATCTCGCCAGTTTTTTCAGGTTTTACAGTCATTGTAGCAAGTGGAATAAGCACTTGAGCTGCCACAGAAAATAAGCCCGCTAAAATTGTACCAATCCATAGCATGGGTAAGTTAACAGCAAAAGCAGAAGTAAATAGGCCAACTGCACAAAGCACCATCAAAAACGGAATAGCCTTGGCTTTATTGACGATATCACCCATCGGAACAATAAAGAGTAGTCCGAGGGCATAAGACACCTGAGCAAATGTAACGGTCAATGCGGCTTGTGCTTGAGTAACAGCAAAGTCTTGTTGAATGGAGTGAATAAGAGGCTGGCAATAATAATTCACACCTGCACATAAGCCACATGCTGCTGCCATCAACCAAAGTAAAGGTTTATTTTGACTGATATCTTCAGGGGTAGACATGATGTTCTCTCGATTTTATTAGGTGTATGCGGTTGCTTCGACTTCAATGAGCATATGCTCTAATGCAAGGCGTGGTACAGGAATGAGTGTACAGGCTGGAAAAGGATGATTTTTCCATAAATTTTGCATAACTTTAATTAAAATTTCATGTTTTTCGACCGAGTGGTCAACAACTAAAACTCTTAATACGGCAATGTTGCTAAGCTCTGCATTGGCAGCAATTAAAGCATGCTTAATATTATCAATAGCTTGGGAAACTTGTTCTTCAAAGTTTGGGCTTAATTCACCTTTTGAGTTTTCGCCTCCTTGACCTGCAATATGAATAATCTTTTTAAAGTTTTCTACCACAGCAACATGACTATAAGCATTTGGAGTAGGGTCGTATAAAGTTGATGGATTTATTATTTTAAAAGTTTCTTTATTCATGAGACTCAACCGTTCAGTAAAATTTAGATGAGTATCCAACCTCAACTTAAGTTGAGGTCAAGAGAAATTAGTATTTTAATCTTTTCTTTCTGAGGGTAATTATCATGACACCTGCAATATTTAAAATACAGCCTACCCATTGCCACATATTGAGATGTTCATTTAAAAAAGTAACCGCGAGCAAAATAGTTAAAACCGGTCCTATCGAAGCAATCATGGCAGATTGAGAGGCGCCAAGTCGCTCAATACTTTGCATGAGCATAACGGTAGGTAAAACAGTGACCAAAAAGCCAAGTCCGACGCCGTACCAAATTACACTGGATGGAAGTTGTAATAGAAGTTGAATAGGCTGAGGAGTGCTTAATACATAGTGCGTTAATGTACCGATACAAGCGACTGTTAAAGCTAAACCTGTGAAATTCCAAGAACCAAATTTTTTAATTAATGGCGGGGTCAGTAGTAAATAGCCTGCAAAAGCCACAGCACTCGCAAACACGAGACTTGTGCCCAACCAGAAGTTGCCCTGAATTGGTGCATTGCTGTGCTCTTGAAGCATGACCAATACAGTTCCACCATAACTAAGAAAAATGGCAAATAAACTTTTTGCATCTAATTTTTGTTTGTAGAGCAAGCTTGAGACTATGACGGTGAGAGTAGGATATAAAAATAGAATAATTCGTTCGAGTGAAGCACTAATAAACATCAGACCCATAAAATCGAGCCAGCTGGCAAAGTAGTAGCCTAATAGACCAGCAAAAATTAAAATTAGCCAATCCTTCTTTTTTATGCCCTGATTATGATGCCTGTTAAACCAGCAAATTAATAGAAAGAACGGTAAAGCGCTTAACATGCGTAAAGCCATCAGGACTGTAGCGTCTACTAATGGAGAAAGGGCATAAGTCTGTTTAATAAAGATTGCTTTTGTACTGAATAGAAAAGCAGAGCAAAGAGCAAAAAAAGACCCGATTTGAAACGAAGATAAAGAAATTTTCATATACAAGACTGTATAAGAGAGACTGTTGTCTGCAAAAAAAGAAAAAGCTTCCTATGTTACACCTCAAATCAAATATCGTGAATCATCAGTTCAAAATATGGGTATTTATTAAATAAATATTGGGTGGTATTTTAAAAAAGTTCAATTAGAATCCAAATTCTGTACAAAGAATACACATGGGGGAAACATTGCAGGTTGCAATGTTTTTGACAATGAGAAATTAGCTTGAGGAACGCTCATGCAAATCGGAATCCCAACCGAAACTGTCGTCGGTGAAAATCGTGTAGCTGCTACGCCAGAGACAGTAAAGAAGTTGATTAGCGCTGGTCATAGCGTTGTGATTGAACGTGGTGCCGGTGTAAAGGCTGCGTACATTGACAGTGCTTATGAACAGGTCGGTGCAACCATTACGGATGATGCCTATACGGGTAGTCAAATTATTTTGAAAGTTCGTGCGCCACAAGGCGGGGAAATTCAAAAACTTCCAGCAAATACTGCTGTTGTAGCAATGTTTGATCCTTATCGTAATACCGAGCTAGATCAGTTTGCGAATCAGCAAGTTTCTGCTTTTGCATTGGAATTGCTTCCTCGTACGCTTTCTCGTGCGCAGAACATGGACGTATTGTCTTCTCAGGCAAACCTTTCTGGTTATAAATCAGTTTTGCTTGCTGCCGCTGAATATCAACGTATGTTCCCAATGCTTATGACTGCTGCTGGTACTGTAAAACCAGCACGTGTTGTGATTATGGGTGTGGGCGTTGCAGGTCTTCAGGCAATTGCAACGGCAAAACGTTTAGGTGCAATTGTTGAAGCAACTGATTTACGTCCTACCGCAAAAGATCAAGTTGAATCTTTAGGCGGTAAGTGGTTAGACGTACCAATGTCTGAAGAAGAGCAACAACGTGCAGCTGACGCCGCTAAAAATGGTTATGGATGGATGCCGGGTGAGCAATACATCAAAGACCAAGCCGCGATTGTTGACAAGGCTGTATCTAACGCTGACATCGTGATTACAACTGCATTGTTGCCGGGTCGTGATGCACCGCGTCTGATTAAGGCTGAAACTGTTGCCAAGATGAAACCAGGCTCTGTCATTTTAGATATGGCTGTTGAAACTGGTGGTAACGTTGAAGGCTCTAAAGTTGGCGAGACTGTGTTTACAGAAAATGGCGTGAAAATTTTGGGTGTTCCAAATATTCCGGCAACTGTAGCGACAGAAGCTTCCGCACTATATGCGCGTAACGTATTCAATTTCGTAGAAACTTTATTCGACAAAGAGAAAAACTTTGCGATTAATCAAGAAGACGAAATCCAAAAAGCCCTATTGGTCACTCATGGCGGTCAAGTACTGCTTAAGCGTGGTTAAGGAGATTTCTCATGGTTGAAACTATTACAATTTTCGTCCTTGCCATCTTCGTAGGTTATTACGTAGTTTGGGGTGTTACACCAGCTTTACATACACCACTTATGGCTGTAACCAATGCGTTGTCATCTATTATTGTAGTGGGTGCAATGTTGCAAACTGTGGGTCTGCCTATTTTGGGTGTAGATGCTAACGTTGCATTTCAAAGTGTGAATGTGGTGAGCGTACTGGGTGCGATTGCGGTATTTTTGGCAAGCATTAATATTTTCGGCGGCTTTGCAGTAACTGCACGCATGTTGGAAATGTTCAAGCCTAAGCAAAAGAAATAAGAGGGCTTTGACATGGAATTTATTCAAGCAAATGCAAATTGGTTGTACCTTGTAGGCGCAATTCTCTTTATCTTGACGCTTCGTGGTTTGTCTGGCCCTAAAACAGCAATTCAAGGTAACCGTTACGGTATGATCGCGATGGCGATTGCAGTTGTAACCACCTTCTTTGTTGCGAATAACCCAGTCATCTGGATGATTGTTGGTGCAATGGTGTTGGGTGCAATCGTTGGTATTGCTCGTGCTCGTACTGTGCCAATGACTCAAATGCCTGAAACTGTGGCGTTGATGCACTCGTTAGTTGGTTTGGCTGCTGTCCTAATCGCAATTGCTGCAATTTTGCACAACAACCAACTCACTGAATTGTTTGCTCAAAATGAGGCGGCTTTAACTGCGGCTGGGGTGCAACATGTGCACATGAGCAGTGTTCACTTATTTGAATTGTTCGTAGGTTGTTTTGTTGGTGCGATTACCTTTACTGCATCTGTCTTTGCATACGGTAAATTGGCTGCAAAAAAATGGGCGAAAACAATTTCTGGTGCATGGGTTAAACCTGTTCAAGCGCTTATCTTTATTGCGATGTTGGCTTGTGGTTTCTACTTCTTTACCACTGGCAATATGACTGCATTCTGGGCAATGACAGCACTTGCACTTGCATTTGGCTGGGTATGGATTGCACCAGTTGGTGGTGGTGATATGCCTGTAGTGGTATCGCTTCTTAACTCATTCTCGGGTTGGGCTGCGGCAGGTATTGGTTTTACACTTGAAAACAATATGTTGATCGTTGCGGGTTCTCTCGTGGGTTCATCTGGTGCGATTCTGTCGTACATCATGTGTAAAGCAATGAACCGTTCAATCATCAATGTATTGTTTGGTGGTGCAATGGGTGGCGCGGCAGTTGCTACAGCTGCTAAAGGTGAGCAAGTTCAGCGTAACCATCGTTCTGGTTCTGCTGATGATGCGGGCTTCTTGATGTCAAATGCAGACAGCGTTGTGATTGTGCCTGGTTATGGTATGGCGCAAGGTCGCGCACAAAATGCTGTAAAAGAATTGTGTGAAATTCTAAAAGAGCAAGGTGTTCGCGTTCGTTTTGCAATCCATCCAGTTGCTGGTCGTATGCCTGGTCATATGAACGTATTGCTTGCTGAAGCAGACGTAGCATATGAAGACATCTTGGAAATGGATGAGATTAACTCAGACTTCCCAGCAACTGATGTGGTGCTTGTAATTGGTGCAAACGACGTAGTAAACCCTGCTGCGAAAGATGATCCAACTTCACCAATTTATGGCATGCCGATTCTTGAAGCACATAAAGCGCGTACGATCATGGTGATTAAGCGTTCTATGGCAACAGGTTATGCGGGTCTGGACAACGATTTGTTCTATAACGAAAAAACAATGATGATTTTTGGTGATGCCAAGAAAGTTGTTGAAGATATGACAAAAGCAATCAATGGTGGCGGTCACTAATCTGCCCTCAATCAGGATTGTAAAAGCCACCCTCGGGTGGCTTTTTTTATTTGGTCTATTTGTTTAAAGAAATTTTTCTACAAGGTCCATTGACTGTTGATAGAGGTCACGTGCAAGTTGCTGATTTTTTGCGTGTGAAGATTTCCAGTCTGGCATGTGCGCACTGACATATTCACCATTACGATTCTGCCATGCCTCTCCAGTTGCCATTTCTGTAATGAGATTTGCTGGAACTGAGGTTGGAACTAAGCCTAATTTCATCGCTGCATAAACTGGTTTTGGTAAGTCACGATAAATATCAGAAGCGACACCACCCGGATGCAATGCATTATTGGTAATTGAGCTTCCAGCTAGTTGTTCTGCTAAAGCATTGCTGAATAGTAAATTCGCAAGCTTCGATTGCCCATAATAGAACAGGGGGTTGTAAAAACCTTCGGCACGAAACTTGTTGGGTTTAATGGATCCCACCCAATGAGCAATAGATGCGAGATGAATAATCCGTGCTTGCGGAGATTGTTGTAAAACTGGAAGTAATTTTTGAGTTAGTAAAAAATGGCCTAAATAATTAACACCAAATTGCTGCTCGAAACCATCGACAGTCAGTTGTTTGGTTTTGGCAAATAACCCTGCATTGTTAATGAGTACATCAAGGCTGCCATAGCGGTCAGCAATCTCGTCGGCTGTCTTTCGAGTTAATTCAAGACTGTTTAGATCGAGAGAAACTAAATCGACTTGTCCTTGGTTGAGTGAGCGTAATTTATTTTGTGCAGCTTGAGCTTTTTCTGGATTTCGACACGCTAAAATAACATGTTGCCCTTGTTTAACGAGTTGTTCTGCTGTAGCAAAGCCAATCCCTGTGTTGGCGCCCGTAATTAATATTCTCACTTTCTGTACTCCGGTTATGCTATTTATTGGTGGGGACTTCAAGAGTTTGTATATTGCTGCAAATCTGACAATTTGTCATGTCAAATTTAAAGGTGCACGATGATTGGCTTTTAATGGCCAATAAAGCATTCGATGAAATTTAAAGATTTTGTTATTTAAAAAATATAAATACCACTTTATGAAGGGGGATGCTTTTTATAAAGAATTAAAAAAGCGGCTCAAAAGAGCCGCTTTTTTTAAAAGCAAAATTTTAAGCAACCGACTCTGGAGCGGTACGCCATAAGCTTTCTAAATCATAGAATTTACGAGCTGTTGGTAGCATCACATGTACTACAACAAAGCCGAGATCAATCAAGATCCATTCTGCATCTCGTTCACCTTCAACGCCAATCGGGCGGAAACCGGCTTTTCGAGCTTCTTCTGCAACATTGTCAGCGAGTGCTTTGACATGGCGAGTAGAAGTACCACTTGCAATTACAATAGCATCAGAGACATTGCTAATTGAGCTAACATCTAACTGGAGAATATCTTTTGCTTTTACATCAACTAAAGCGTCATGAACAACTTTGAGACAAGTCTGTACGTCTTTATTTGAGGTGTTCATTGCGAAATCGTGAGAATTAGACACGCTGGGCGATGGTTCTAAATTCATATAGGGTATATTTTCCTGACAATTACTCACTATCTAATATAGTGGTTTTCGCGCTAAATTTCAATCAGAAGTCGTAACAGTTTATATATTTACATCATCCGAAAAATACTTTTTCTTCCAAGTAAATGACTGATTTGAAGTATTTTCAGGCTTATATTCTGCTGCAATATAGTTTTGATAAGAGCTTTGCTTTAACCAAGAAAATATTTGTTCATAAGGGATTTGGGCTGTATCTGGTTCATGACGGCCCGGACAGTCCGCAAATTGAATATGTCCAATTAAGTTAATATTTTCTTGCAAACCCTCAAGTACATCTTCGCCCATCATCGCCATGTGATAGCAGTCATATTGCATTTTTAGGGCAGGGTGATTAACCGCTTCTAGCATTTCTTGTCCCTGCGCAATGTTCTGCACCAAAAAGCGTGGCATATCTGTACCGTTAATCATTTCAAAAACGGGTTCTATACCGTGTTCACTAAGTAAGTTACAGGCAAGTTTTAAATTAGCTGCTAGTGTTTTCAAACAAGGAAGTAGGTCGGCATCTAGAGGCTGTTTTCCTGCCAAAATGTTAACACGGGGAACTTTTAAAGCAGTGGCATAGCTAATCGCTAATTCTAACGCTTCACGAAAAGCTGTTTCTTGACCGGGTACACCAGCTAAACCATTGCCACCTTGCATAAGATCACCCGCAGGCACATTGATTAGACAGAGGCTAAGTTTGTAGCGTTCGAGTTGAGTTTGAATATCGGAAATAGCCAATTCATAAGGAAATTGAATTTCTACATATTCAAAGCCCTGTGCATGCGCCAGAGCAAAGCGTTCAATTAAAGGAACTTCGGTAAAAATCATGGATAAATTGACTGCAAGACGACCCATACTCAAACTCCGTTTATTTTTGCTCTATTAATTGAATCATAGTAGCTAAATCTTTCTCAGCAAAGCCATTTTTTTGGTGAGTTTGTAGCTGTAGTAGAGCTTTTTGTGCAACTGGGATGTCTAAATTAACATTGTTAGCCAATGTTACTGCGTTGTTAAGATCCTTAGATAATGTTTGAACTTTCCACTGAACTGGTTCAAAAGTATGAGTTGCCATGCGTGGAGTTAGAATTTGAAAAGGTTTGGAGTCAGCAAATCCACCGGCTAAGGCAGGGGCAAGCAAAGTTGTATCTACACCAGCTCGATCTGCAAGTGCGACAGCCTCTGCAATAAGAGCGCTGTTGGCTGCAACAATAAGTTGATTACAAATTTTGGTGGCTTGGCCAGTTCCTGTATCTCCCATGCGAGTCACACGTTGGGATAGAACATTATAAATAGGAGTTAATTCTGTAATGGTTTGAGCATCACCGCCTGCAAAAATGACAAGTGTGCCTTGTTCTGCACCTGCTGTTCCACCTGATACAGGTGAGTCAATCCATATGGCGTCATGGGTAGCAGCTGCTTGAGCAAGCGTTTTCGTTGCAGCAACAGATAAACTCGAGAAATCAACAATAACCTGTTTGGCTTTTAAGTTAGGCTGAATTTGCTCAAATACAGCTTGTACTGCTTTGTCATCTGCCAGACAGATTAAAATAACCGGATATTCACCAATATTTGAAAGTTCTAAAGCTTGTGCACCGATATCAATAAGTTCGTCACATGCAGAGGTGGTTCGATTCCAAACAGCAACTTGAAAGCCAGCTTGAATAAGGCGGGTTGCCATCCGACTTCCCATAAGCCCTATGCCTAAAAAAGCAATAGGGGTGTTGCGATCAAAATTCATAATCTAAGCTCTTATTTATATTGGCGTGGTAAAAAATTAACTTCCGGATGTTTGTCTTTTTTACGAGCAAGTTTGCTATTTTTACCAAGTAATAATTTAAGTTGCCAGATTTTTTCTAGACGTAATGATTTTTCTGGTTGATGTTCCATTGCATCAAGTACGCGTTTTGCCGCAGTGAGGGCATCAGGTGAGCGCTGCAACATTTCAGATGCAATCTCATTTGCTCTCTCTAAAGGAGTGTCACTTAAATGAGTTACAAGACCAATTTCTTTTGCATAATTCCCATCAAAAACGCGGGCAGTTAAGGTGAGTTCTTTTGCAAGGTCAACGCTAATTAAACCTTTTAATGAGCGAGTAAGTCCCATATCAGGAACTAAACCCCAGCGGCTTTCCATAATCGACATTTTTGTTTCTGGATGAGAAATTCGGATGTCAGCAGCCAAGGCGAGTTGCATGCCAGCGCCGAAACAATATCCTTCTAATGCTGCAATAACAGGTACAGGTAAATTCTGCCAAGTCAGAAATGCTTTTTGAAAAAGACTTTGTCCTGGTTTTACAAGTTCCCAAATTGCAAAAGCAGAGTTTTTAGGATTGTTGAGGTCAGATAAATCAATACCAGCACTAAACACATTTCCTTCGCCTGTCAAAATAACACAGCGAATATCTCTATCCTTTTTAATTGCTTTTGCAGTTGAAACTAACTCTTTTAATAAGGCAAAACTCATCGCATTGCGTTTGTCTGGACGGTTTAAATATACCGTTGCAATGCCATTATTTTTTTCAATACGTAAGAGTGCCATGAGATTCCCGCTTCTTTTTTTATAGATGAACGGAGCATAACATGGCTGTAATCTGGAAACATGACAGCTCAGTCATGCCTATTTGGTAGATATGTTAGTCAGGTATCACCAAGATCTGGTGAGCAGCACTTTCTACTTCTTTAACGACAAGACCTAATTCATCAAAGCGCTGTATAACTTCTTCAATGAAGCCTTCATCTGCTATACGGCGTTCTTTACGTAGCGTTGAAATAAATTGTTCAAAGTCACCTGTAACTTGCTGTAGTTTCGGGGCACCTACATAGCGAGTGGCACCATACAGGCGATGTAAAACATGCTCAAGTTGAGGGAAGTCTTCAAGCTCAATGAGCTGCTGCATTTCGTCTAGCTCAGTTGGAAAACTATCAACTAACATTTTGAGTAGATCTTGTGCTAAGTCTTCTTTATTTGCTGCAAGTTGCAAACTTTGTTGCCAGTTTAAAATTTGCGGGTCTAAAGCTTCTGCAACTACGTGGTGATCTTTATCTATGGCTTTTGCTGTAAAGTTGTTTTTAGTCCATTGCGTTAAGATCTGGATGATTTGCTCCATTTGAATTGGCTTGGTGACATAGTCATTCATGCCTACTTTAAGAAGCTTTTGCTTTTCATCGGCAAGGGCGTGGGCCGTTAACGCAATAATTGGAAGCTGCATTTCTCCATCGAGCGTTGACTCTAAAGAACGGATGGCACGTGTGGTATCAATGCCCGACATAACTGGCATTTGGATATCCATAAACACCAAATCAAATGGTTTAAGTTTTTGGTCAATTCGTTCTTGAATAAGGTTAAGCGCTTCTTGACCACTTAACGCTTTGGTTGTTTTAACGTTTAATTCACCCAACAAAGCTTCTAAAACAATTAAGTTTGGTAAATGGTCATCTACTGCAAGAATGTGTAAACCCTGACCATTAAAATCTTGTTGTTCTTCTTCAAAAATAGGCTGGTTGCTTAATAGTTGAATGAGTCCACTACGGCTTAATGGTTGATATAAAGGACGAGCACGATATTCACTGAGCATGTTTGGCTCAAGCGTCATTTGATAGCCATAGACGGCTAAATTACCTTGATAACGGCTGCGGATTTCTTTTAATAGCGCTTCTGTATCACCGCTATGGTCAACGATAAGCCATGTATTATCTTTCTGATCAAGATGTTTTAAACGACTAAACAAGTCCAGAATTGATTGTGTTTCGATATGAGGAACATGGTAGTTTTCAAGGTAATAACGTAAAACACTTGCTGTAGCAGGATGAGCAAGGTAAGACACCACTTGTAAATGCTCAAAGTGCGGATGTTCGATTTCGTAATCTTCATCTACCACAAATTGTGCGGTAAACCAGAACGTAGAGCCTTTTTCTGTTGGCGCACGTTCCTGATTATCCTCAAAGCCAATTTGACCATGCATGAGATGAACAAGCTGTTTAGAGATAGCAAGGCCTAAACCTGTACCGCCAAATTGACGTGTAACTGATGCATCACCTTGCGAGAATGATTCAAATAATTTTTTACGATCTGTACCACTTAAGCCAATACCACTATCTTGAACACTAAAATGAAGCAGACATTGTCCAATATCATCATGTTCCATACGAACACGAACAATAATTTCACCATCTGGAGTGAACTTGATTGCATTAGAAATCAAGTTGGTCAGAATTTGCTTGAAGCGTAACGCATCACCAATAACTTGTTGTGGAATGTTGTCCGCATAGTAAAAAGCCATGGCGATATGTTTTTGAGCGGCCAAAGGAGACAGCATATCCATAACATCAAAAATGGCTTCTTCCAAATCAAAGGGCGCTGTTTCAAGCTCTAACTTACCTGCATCAATTTTTGAGAAATCTAATACATCGTTAATTAATGCCAATAAATGGGCAGATGACTTGCGAATGGTTTGTAAATAAAGATTTTGTTCGTTATTTAAATTTTGTTGACGAAGCAATAAATGAATAAAGCCATCGATACTGTTGAGAGGTGTGCGAAGCTCATGACTAATATTGGCAAGGAAAACTGACTTTGCTTGGTTTGATGAAATCGCTTGGTCACGTGCTTGACGATAGGTAATGTTTTGGACTTCTAAGGTATCTAGTGTTCTGCGTAAGTCTTCTTCTGTTTGTTCGGTGTGCTCTTTTAATTCTAAAAAGCTAAAGTGCAATCGCTTAACAACATTTGCAATATCGCGCTGTAGTAAACGTAGCTCCCCAGTACTGTTAATGACTAGGTGCTGGTCTAGAGTATCTGCATTTAGACGTTGTAACTGCATGCGAATTTCATACATCGGCGCAATCCAGCGACGAGAATAAAAATTCAAGCATAGTAAAAGTAACAATAAGGTCATTAATCCAGTAATGACGAGAGCAATCATAATGCGATAACGTGCCAACTCTAGAGGCTGGTTATCCATTTCAATCACTAACCAGACTGGCGCTTTTCCAGCTTTATTACTAATCTGTAGTCCATAAATATTGTTGTGGTTATAAGAGATTGGACCAAAAAAATTATTACTACTGGGAAAGCTAGGCCAATAACGATTATCACGATAACCAATACTTAAATAAGTCTGTCCGTTGTTATCGATAAGTACCGCGCGTTTAAGATTTTTTTCGCTAAACATGCTTTGCATGATGTGCTGAGCATGATCGTATTCATCGGGCTGTAGTTCGACCAGCGTATACAAATCTTTCGCAATTTGATTATAGCGAGCTAAAATTGCTGAGGCGTGATGTAGCTGTTGTTTTTTTACCGAATGTGACGTTTCAGTTAAAACCAGAAAAGCACCGACCCCTGTTAAAATCATAATCGGCACAAAAATTAGAGCAATCAATTGCCCATATGCATGATTCAGACGTAAGCGTTTCGATAAGGTTTTATTGAAATTAGACATGGCTACATCAGATTTATCTCTCTGTACGGCATCTTATCACGCTTTATTTTAAAACAGACGGCATTTTATAAATGACCGAGCTTTAATCGCTTTCATGAAAAAGCATATTGAAATGGGTGCAGTACCGAGCATTTTTTCATACAATAGGCCCACCTCGATATAGGTATTGATCATGAGTAATACACAACCTGACTTTTTAGCCGACGAATTTTTGTTAGATCACTATGTAGGTAAGACACCTCTAGTTCGTTTGCAGCGATTAGCTTCTCATACGCAAGCGACGGTTTTAGCAAAATTGGAAGGTAATAATCCAGCAGGTTCTGTAAAAGACCGTCCTGCATATAACATGATTATGCAGGCAGAAAAACGTGGTCAAATTAAGCCAGGTGACACTTTGATTGAGGCAACCAGTGGGAACACGGGTATTGCTTTGGCAATGGTTGCTGCAATGCGCGGCTATAAAATGAAACTTATTATGCCAAACAATATGAGTCAGGAGCGTAAAGATGCGATGCTGGCTTATGGTGCAGAGCTGATTGAAGTAACGCCACAGCAAGGGATGGAAGGTGCACGTGATTTAGCCTTGCAAATGGAAAAAGACGGTAAAGGGCACGTTTTAAATCAGTTTGGTAATCCTGATAATGTTGAAGCTCATTACTTAACGACAGGCCCTGAAATTTGGAAACAAACAGGTGGGAAAATTACCCATTTTGTAAGCTCAATGGGTACAACCGGTACTATTATGGGTGTTTCTAAATATTTAAAAGAACAAAACCCAGATATTCAGATTGTTGGTTTACAACCAGCAGATGGATCAAGTATTGCCGGTATTCGCCGTTGGCCAAAAGAATATTTACCTACTATTTTTGATAGTAGCCGTGTGGATCGTACCATTGATATCCCACAAATTGATGCTGAAAAAACCATGCGTAAATTAGCACGCATGGAAGGCATCAGTGCGGGTACATCTTCAGGCGGTGCAGTATGGGCATCCATCAAGATTGCAGAAGAAAATCCAGATGCTGTTATTGTTTGCATTATCTGTGACCGTGGCGATCGCTACTTGTCTACAGGACTGTTTTCAGTACAGGACGATAACTCATAATTGAGAGAAATAATGCGTTTCCCAACCTTAGTTTTTGATATTGAAACTTTAACTGATTTAAAAGCGGGAGCGCATTTATATCATCTTGATTTGCCAGAGGCTGATGTAGAGCAAGCGTTGACTAAACTGCGCCGTCAAGAATCAGGCATGGATTTTCAGCGCTTACCTTTGCACGAAATTGTTTGTATTTCTGGTCTATGGATTGATGAATCAGGTTTTAGATTGTTTTCTTTTAGTCGTGAACAATATTCTGAAGCCGAAATTTTACAGAAATTCTTGTCAATTTTTGATAAGCGTCATCCGACTTTAGTGAGTTGGAACGGCTCGCAATTTGATTTACCCGTCATTCTATTCCGTGCCATGTATCATGGGCTTTCTGCACCGGGCTTGTTTGATCAAGGTGAGATTGATAGCCAGAAGCGTTTTAATAATTACCAAAACCGTTATCACCATCGCCACATTGATTTAATGGACGTGATGGCAATGTTTAACGGGCGTAATTTTCAAAAGCTTGATGATATTGCCTGCATTTTAGGTTTGCCGGGTAAGCGCGGTGAGTCGGGTTATCATGTGCCGGAATATGTCCGTACGCAGCAGTGGTTAAAACTGACCAGCTATTGTGAAGGAGATGTACTTAATACATGGTTCGTCTATGTACGTTGGTTGTTATTAAAAGGACAATTAACTGTAGATGAGCATAATGATTGGGTAAACTCTAGTATTGATTATTTAAAAAATATTCCTCAGCAAGCAGATTTTCTTGAAGTATGGGAACGTACCTCAAAACATACTGAATTTACTTCACATTATTTTAATCCTTTAGATTTTTAGGTTCATCCTTTGAAACAACAAGCCAAATCTCGCAAGCCCCAACAACCTGAATATATTTTTCAGGTTGAAACACTTTCTCATGAAGGGCGGGGAATTGCGCATTATGGTTCTCATCCTGATCATCCCGCAGATAAGCATGGCAAGAAAGTTTTTATTCGTTATGCATTTCCCGGAGAAACTGTAAAGGCCAAGATTACCCATCAAGCAAAGCGTCTTGAAGAAGCTGAGATGGTGCAGTTGTTAGGAGAACCGTCAACTCATCGTATAGATGCAATTTGTCCTCATTATGGTATTTGCGGCGGCTGTAGCATGCAGCATATCCATCCTGATGAACAAATCCGTTTAAAACAAAGTGTGCTCCAATCACATTTACAGCATTTTGCAGGTATTCAACCTGAACAGTGGCTAGAGCCGATTCGATCTTTACAAAGTGATTATCGCCGTCGAGCACGAATTGGTGTGCGCTATTTGCCGAAGCCAGATCGCTTAATTATGGGGTTTCGTGAACATCATAGTAATCGCTTAACTTCTATCCATAGCTGTAGCGTTTTGGATAAAAATTTATCAAATAGTTTGCCTGAGTTGCGTATTTTACTCCAAAGTCTAAAAGGCAAAGCGCATATTGGTCATGTAGAATTAGCAAAAGGTGATCATGAAATTTCTTTATTGGTTCGTCATGTAGAAAAATTAAACAATTCTGATGTCAACCAATTAAAGCAATTTGCGTTAGACAAAGGGTGGCAGTTGTATTTGCAACCTAAGGGTCCTGAAAGTATTCATCGTATTGATGATGAAAAAGGTGCTTTACGTTTACATTATGCTTTAGAGAGGTTTAATGTAAATTTTGCTTTTTCGCCATTGGATTTTACGCAGGTCAATGCCACAGTAAATGAACAAATGGTTCAATTGGCATGTGAATTGCTTCAATTGCAACCAAGTGAAAAAGTACTTGATCTATTTTGTGGTTTAGGCAATTTCTCACTCCCGTTAGCACGATGTGTTGGTGAGAGTGGGCAGGTTGTTGGTGTGGAAGGGAGTGAAGAAATGGTTCAACGGGCAACAGCTAATGCAAAATGCAATAGTTTGGTGCAGGCAACCTTCTTTTCACAAGATTTAACAAAAGATTTTTCGCATCATTCTTGGGCAAATCAAGGATTTGATGCATTATTGATTGATCCTCCTCGTGCTGGTGCATATGAAATTATGCAGTATGTATCAAATTTTGGAGCAAAAAGAATCGTTTATGTATCATGTAATCCAGCTACACTGGCAAGGGATGCAGGTGTTTTGGTCCAATATGGTTACCAGTTAAAAAAAGCAGCGGTGATGGACATGTTTACGCACACAGAACATGTTGAATCCATTGCACTATTTGAAAAAATTCAAGAGATAAACGATTAAAAACATGAGTTACATATTGAGGAGAATGGTATGGTCACAGTACGTGAACAGTTACCTGAACAACTAACTGAGTTGTCCGAGGAAACGACTGTAGAGCATGCCGCCGAAACGCAAATCGGTTTAGCCTCATGGTTGGATCGAGTGCGTGAAATATTAGATGGGGCGAAGCTTGAACAGCTTGAAAAGGTTGCGAATGAAACCCTGCAAAAAGAGTTAGAATCAACGGTTAATCATCGGTCCAATACTTTCGCTACTGGCGTTGGAATGGCCGACATTTTGGCACATCTCCATGTAGATGAAGATACTCTATCGGCAGCCATGCTCTATCGTAGTGTGCGTGAAGACATTACTGATATAGAAGAAGTAAAAAAGAAATTTGGAGATCAGGTCTATAACCTTGTCAAAGGCGCTTTGGCAATGGGTAAACTATCTGAACTCATTGAAAAAAATAAGCGGTTAGAAGACCACTTCAATAACAATCAACGAGAACATTTAAGTGGCATTTATAAAATGCTGATTTCGGTCACCGAAGATGTTCGTGTTGTTTTAATTAAACTTGCTGAACGTACCTATTCTTTACGAGAGCTTGCAAATTCCTCTCGTGAACGTCAAGAACGCGTAGCACGTGAAATTCTTACTATTTATTCGCCATTGGCACATCGACTCGGTATTGCTCAGCTTAAATGGGAACTTGAAGATCTCGCTTTTCGCTATTTAGCTCCAGATCGTTATAAAGAAATTGCGTCATTACTGAATGAAAAACGTTTAGAGCGTGAACATTATATTCAGTTCGTGATTGATCGTTTAAAAAATGAGTTGGCGTCTTACGGAATCGAGTCAGAAATCACAGGTCGGGCAAAGCACATTTATTCGATTTATCGAAAAATGAAAAGCAAAAACCTGAGTTTTGATCAGCTCTATGATATTCGTGCTCTGCGTGTATTAGTCAATAGTGTCCCTGAGTGTTACCACTCATTGGGTATTGTTCATCAAATCTGGCGTCATATTCCGCATCAGTTTGATGACTATATTACCAACCCAAAAGCAAATGGTTATCGCTCTTTGCATACCGCTGTAATTGCCGAAAATAAATCGCTTGAAGTACAAATTCGTACTCATGAGATGCATGACGAAGCAGAGTTGGGGGTATGTTCGCACTTTAACTATAAAGAAGGTTCAAAGAATACCGACCATTCCTTTAACCATCGTTTGCATTCATTGCGTGCTGTTCTAGAGCACTACCAAGAACGCAATGAAACGACAGTACATCAAAACGAAGATGAAACAGAAGGCTTTGATCAACTACAAGATTTTGAAGGTTTTGAGAAGATTTATGTTTTTAGTCGTGATGGTGATATTAAGGAATTGCCTCGTGGCTCGACAGTTTTAGATTTTGCTTATCATGTGCATACAGAAGTAGGGAACAAGTGTTACGCAGCGCGAGTTAACCAGCGTTATGTGCCATTAACCTATACTTTAAAAACTGGTGAGCAGGTTGAGATTTTAACTAAAAAAGATCGTGATCCAAACCGAGATTGGTTGGTCAATTCTTTAGGTTATATTAAAACCTCTCGTGCTCGTGACAAGCTACGTCATTGGTTTAGACAGCAAGATCGTAGTAAAAATCTTGAAGTTGGCCGTGAACTTCTTAATAAAGAGTTAGCTCGTCTAGCGATTCACCCAAAAAGTATCGACCTAAATGATTATTCATCACATTTTAATGTAAAAACAGGTGATGACATTTTGGTGAGTCTGGTAAGCGGTGATATTAGCTTACATGCCTTGATTAATCAGGTGAACCGCCAAATGCATCTAGATCAGGATGAACCTGAACTAGTGCTTAAACCAGCATTAAATCCACGTGCTAGCCATACATTGTCGGCTCATGGAATTTTAATTGATGGTTTAGACAATGTAGAGCTGCACATTGCTCAGTGCTGTCAGCCCGTGCATGGTGAATCAATCGCTGGATATATTACTTTGAACCGTGGTGTCAGTATCCACAAAGTCATTTGTTCAGATTATCAGCGTATGATTAAGCAGGAACCAGAGCGTGCTGTTGAAGCCGATTGGGAAATGCAGCCAACACGTGGTCAAAGCGTTCAAATTGTGGTTGAAGCTTATGATCGTCGTGGTCTGCTTAAAGACTTAACTCAAGTGATTTTCTCTGACCAAATCAATATTCGTCAGGTTAATACAATTTCTGAAGCAGATGGTATTGCCAATATGAAGTTGTTAATTGAGGTTAAGGGTTTAGCACAGCTTTCTCGTTTGTTGGCTCGGTTAGAGCAGCAACCTGGAATCATTAGTGCGCGACGCATGATCCAAGGTGTTTAATTAAATTTAGTAATAAAAAAGGCTGTCATTTGACAGCCTTTTTTATTTACCAGTGAATTGGTTTTTCGCTAGAACCTGAAGGAAGATCTGCATCTGATAATGGCGAAGAATTTATCTGATTCTCAAAACTATCTTGGTTTTGAGAATAGTGATTTGATTTCAAAGATAAACCACGTAATACATCATTGACCACTTGATCTGCGAAAATTTCGGTACTAGAAGGTGGAGTATCTTGTGTGACTAAATTACCAACATTTGCTTGCGGTGGTTGCTTAATAGAACCAGCGGCTGCAATTTTGCCTGTATTTACTTCGATCACACGCCAGTTAAGTTTAATTGCATCACGTTCAGCAGGAACTGTACCGTAAAAAGATTGACCCTGAACAGTACGTGCTTCATTAATTCTACCGACGAGAATATAGTCTGCACCTACTTTTTGGGCAATTCTTGCCATTTCTGATGGCGCACCATCCCAAGCGAGGAATGCATTTTCACTTGCCATTTCTTCAATATAATCTCGACTTACTAAGCTTAGTTGTCGTGAATTTGCCATTTGTGTACCAATTAGGTCCGCGACTTCTTGCACAAACTCATATGGGTCTTCACCCGATGCTAAGTTAAATTTTGACTCAACAACTTGAAAAGGAAAAACCGCCATTCTTCGTAAATGTTGATCAGCTACATTTGATTGATATTTACTAATATAGGCTCGAACCCGAGCTTTATAATTTTTGCCTGAACCAGAAACACTAAGAACTTGAAAGCGATTAATGGCACCTGATGATTCGGTTTGGACACTAAACATAGGCGAGCTTTTGCCTTGATATGACCAGTGGTGATCTGTCATAACCATATTAACTTCTTCAGCCATCCCCATTTGTGAACTTACTTTTGTTCCATTCACAGATTGAGCCGCAGTAAGTAAAGCTTCTGCAATAGCTTGTTGCTGGGTTGGCCCACTACCTGAAGCTTCTTTCATCACTTCTTGTAACGCGGCAAAACTAGAGGTGGCAGTAAGACTTAATAGTACTGCACAAAATATTTTTCTCATAAAGGCTCTTTTTATTTATATAGCATAGCAACCGATAAGTGCCATGCTATAAAGGAATTAACTAGAAAAGCTTATAAGCCGAAAGTTGATTTTTTTGCAGATTTGCGGATTTCTTTTTCACTGGTCCACTCAACGATTCCAGTTTTTAAATTCAGTAGTTTTAAAGTGAATTTATAGTAAACATCACTTTTGCCGCCTGAGTTTTTAACGATGCTAGATAAGTTACCATTCAGCATATACTCAGCACCAATCTGTGAGCCAGACTGTACGGCAGTACGTTTATCTACCATTCCGCTACGTTGTTGATACGCCATCTGGTCTGCTACTGCACCTACAGAAGTCATGTCTACAAAGCGGAATTTTCCTGAATTGATTAAACGGTTTTGAATCGTATCTGTAATAGACTCTGTATCGATATGCTCTTGAGATTTGTTCTTAATTTTGTCAACAAATAAAACAGGACGACGATTTTTTGTCATGTCAATAATTGGTGGAAAGGCGAGCATGTCATCCACCATTTTTGTTGCAATTTGCTGCAAGTCCGTCGAACCAAAATCTTTTGTTAAAGTTTCAACAGATTGTGCATCACCATAGCTAACAGTTTGTGAAGCACAGCCAGAAAAAAGTGCAGCGCTACTCATTGCTGTAATCATGAATAGTGATTTAATTTTCATTAAAATGTCCTGTATCTATCTTTAAATAATGTTGTGAATTTAGGTTTAAAAACTTAATCTTTTTTCATGTAAATCAATACATCGACCGCACTAGGGTTGGGAGCAACAGATTGAATGGTTTTAACTTCACGACCTTGTAAACTAATGGGCTTCCAAATAGCGCCTTCTGGATTAATTTCAGTTCCTTCTGCATCAAACCATACAACTTTGTATTGAAAGTCTTGGGCATAGAACCAACCATTCTTTAATGCAAGAGAGGCACGTTTGATATCACCTAAAGTAGTCATGTTGACTCTACTAACACCAATGCGAGTAGCTAAAACAGGGTTGCTTGTCTGAGTTCGGACAGTACTTTTACCTGTTACGATATCTGTTTTTGTTTGCATAGCATTTGGAGCTGTACAACCCGTAAAAAATACGGATGTAATTGAGAATAGGCTTAAATAAATTACGGCCTTTTTCATTTTGAAGATCCTTTAATCATTAATGAGTAATAGCAAAACTATCGGTTAAAATTTCTTGATTTGCTTCAATGCCGTGAATGAACACTGTTTGATTTGGTTTTACATTAATATTGAGTTCTTGAGTCATATAGCCATTCTTTAGTTGGATCGTATGAGTGCCTGTTGGTAAAGTGAGACGAGCAACTTGAGCGTTACTTGGTAAAGTATTCCACGCACGAACATCAGCTTTTTCAGAAGCTGTGTTATAAATATTTCCAGCGATTTGACCAATAGCGCCGAGTCTGTTCCCAAGTTCTTTTTGCACCATATATTTTGCTGTCGTACGTGCAATTTGTGAGGCCATATTAGCTGCTACATTTTCTTTTAGTGTTTTTACAGCTAATGCACCTATATCAGTTAAGGTCGAAGTATTTGTTACCGGTCTGCCATTTACAAACACCTGAAGATTGGAGGGGCTTGTGTAGGTCGCAGGATTATAGCTAGCAAAAGAAATATTGACTAAGCCATTTGGAGTAGGCAAGGCTAGCGTGTTAGGAATTTTTTGCGGTACTAAACCTTGTTCTAAAAAAATTACAACTGGATATTGTTGAGATTTCTTATTAGAGGAAGTGTCTAAACGTTTGACATCATTTTTAATAAAATCATTAGGTTGTAATTCGTAAGCTTTTTTGAAATCAACTAGGGCATCATTTTCTTCCCCAAGAGCCTCCCAAAGAGTAGCTGCCATATAAAATGCATAAGCATTTTGATATGTATTTTTAACTTTCCCAGCGATTGTATCTAAGCCAGCAAAAGCTTCATCAAAGTTTTGATCGTTATCGGAGCCAGCTTTTTCTTTAGCTTTCTCCGCTTCTTTTGTATGAGCGAGTTCAATTTCACGCTGAATGCGTTGGGCAATACGCATTTCTACACCAGCACTTTCTACATTGTTAAGAGCTATAAAATTAATTGCTTGATATACATGAGCCAAAACTTGCTCATACTCAGGGATCTTATAGGGAATAATGCTGTCATTACTTACAAGTGAAAAAGCTTTAAATCCAAGTTCTGAAGCACTGATCTTTGCTTTATTATTCCTTTGTTCTAACAGAGCAAACGCAGCTTCGAAGGATTGTTTACTTTCTTCATACTGATGATTAGCTTGTTGCAAACGAGCTTTTTCAAGTAGGTAGAGTGCTGCATCACTGCTTTTGACTTTTTTATCTAAAAACTTATGAGTTTCTTCTGGAATGGGTTGGTTGATATTTGCACGGAAGCTTTGAGCTGTTTGATTGTAATCATCAAAAAAACCAGCGTGAGCGATAGGAAAAAGACTGCTGAATAGAGCAGTGATAAGAAATTTTTTGTGTAGTTGTGATTGTTTATTTATTAGAGAATTTGTCACAAAAAACACCCATAAGTTTACAAAAATAAACGAACTATAATTTTATAAGATGAGTATTTCAATAATTTTATTTATTATTAGTTTTATGTATTCTATTGAAAAATAACCGCAAAGGCTTATGTAATATAGCATTGAATGTTTTTGAAGTTTTATATTTTAAGTGTTTATTTGTTTGATAAATCATCTAATTAAATTTTTATAATAATTTGAATCTTAACTATTGACGTGTATTTGAAATTTTATTTAGATTTAAATGAATTTGTAAGTTTAAATAATTGAAGTAGTTGGTTTTTGCTAATATTTATGTTTTGTTTTTTTAGATTTTTTAATCAGTTGCTGCTTTTATTTATTTTTATTTGAGCTTTAGATTTAGAATAACTTAAATTTTAGTATTTTTAATTATTGTATTATGAATATATTTTTAAAAAAAAGGCTGTCAAATGACAGCCTTTTTTTTATATTGGATTATTTTCTCGATAAATAAATGTTGGTGAGTCGATTTAAAAACTGAGGGCTTAAAGTCGAGAGCTGATAAAGTAGTTTGGTTTTTATGCCAACAGGAGTGTGAGTCGGAGTCCAGAAATGAGCCTTTTTCTCTACAAGCGTAAGCACCTGCTGAGCAATATCATTTGGAGTTAAATCTATCCCCATATTTTGAATAGTGCCTGCATCCATATTGTTAACCATTGCAGTTTGCACAAACAGCGGCATCACATCTAAAACGCGAATACCATATTTTTTCCATTCCACATCTAAACCTTCTGTAATTCCGCGAACAGCAAACTTACTGGCTGAATAAGAAATCAAATCGGCTTGTCCATAAATTGCAGAAGCTGACGAAAGATTGATAACACGTGCAAAAGACGCTTGCTTTAAATAAGGTAGGGCAGCGTGACAGCCATTGATGACACCGTTTACATTAATATTTATTGTTCTTTGATGAGCTTTAATATCAGTCGTTTCAAATGCGCCAGAATATAAAATACCGGCGTTATTTACCAAGATGTTAAGTTCGCCAGCCCAGTCAGTAAACTCTTTTAATATGTGTTGCCATTGGTTGTAATCACTTACATCTAGATAGCCAGCATATGCATTTGGCCCTAAGTCACTTGCCAGTTTTTGAGCAAGCGACTCATTAATATCATAAATGCCTACTTTATATCCCTGTTGGTAAAATACACGTGCAATTTCTGCCCCAATACCTTGAGCGGCGCCACTAATCAGAATACTGTGTCTCATCTTTTTTCTCTTTGTCAGTACAATAGTGCGACTGATTTAATCGCTTTGATTTTGATCATAACAAATTAAGATCTTAGTTTTACTGACCGACTTTTTGAACTTGAGGGTTACCATGGATAAGTTGCTTAAAATTATGCAAGAGTTACGTGAGAAATGTCCGTGGGATCAGGCGCAAACACCCATGACTCTTACGAAATATGCCATTGAAGAGGCCTATGAAGTCGAGGCGGCCATTCGTCAGGGCGATATTAATGAAATCAGAAATGAGCTAGGCGATTTGTTATTACAAGTCGTGTTTCAATCACAAATGTTTAGTGAGCAAGATGCTTTTAATTTTCAAGATGTTGTTGAGGCAATAAGTGAAAAGTTAATTCGCCGCCATCCACATGTTTTTCAGGCAGATCAATTTAATAACTTAAGTTCTGAACAAGTAAGTGAACTCTGGAAACAAATTAAACAACAAGAAAAACAAGGAAAGATTCAATCACGATTAGATGAGCTAAAGCATGGACCAGCACTATTACAGGCACAAGAGATTCAAGAAAATGTAGCAAAAGTTGGGTTCGACTTTGAAACCGTAGAAGATGCTTATACAAAACTAGAAGAAGAGCTGGATGAGTTCAAACAGGCACTAAAAAATCAAAATATGGATGAAATCCAAGATGAGTTTGGAGATTGCCTGTTTTCATTAGTCAATGTAGGACGTAAACTTGCGATTTCAAGTGAAACATCACTTTTATCAACAATACATAAATTTAGAAGCCGTTTTGCTTTTATTGAAGATCAAGCGAAAAAACAGCAAAGAACATTAGATGACATGACCTTGTCTGAAATGGATGAATTGTGGGATCAGGCAAAGCGGCAGTTAAAATCAGGGGAAAAAACACATGCAGCTCAGCATCAATCTTTGGAAGAGTAAGTATTATATTTTTATTGTTTTATTTTGGAGCCTGATTTCATCAACACTGATTCAGGCCCAGTCTTTTGATCAAAATTTTAAGGAGTGGAAAGCTAAACAGCAGATGTATGATCAGAAGTTAAGCACGCAGCATTCCTCTCTCTCTAATGCCCCAAAAAGTTCAACAATGACTGATTCTTCAGGGCAAGTTCACTTGAATCAAGCCAATATTGATGAGCTTCAAAAGCTAAAAGGGATTGGTGAGAAAAAGGCTCAGGCGATTGTAGAATACCGCCAAAAGAATGGTGGTTTTAAAAATATTGATGAATTTAAAAACGTAAAGGGCATTGGTCCAGCCATTTTTGAAAAGAATAAAACGCGGTTGAGTTTATAAATCATGTGTTTGTCAATTGTCATTTCATGCGCAAACTACAGAGAATCAAATTGCCCTTTGTGTGCGTTAGAGCTATGATTAGCGACAACTTGTTATTTACGTCCTGACGTAGGAGACAGCGTCTTTTGCAAACCTTGCGAGCGTCAAAATGTGGTTTGTCCACAGCCCAACTTCCTTCTTCGATTTTAGATGTGATCGATAGCCTGACTAAAGCTGGCTATGAAGCTTATATTGTTGGGGGTGGTGTCCGTGATTTAATGCTAGGGTTTAATCCTAAAGATTTCGATGCAGTCACCAATGCGACACCTTCTCAAATTAAAGAAGTTTTTGGCCGACGTTGCCGAATCATTGGTCGTCGATTTGAATTGGCACATGTCTATTCAGGACGTGAGCTGATTGAAGTTGCAACATTCCGTGCCCCTCCTAAAAAAGCAGTTACGAGTGCCTCAGGCATGATTTTACGTGACAATAACTGGGGTACCATCGAACAAGACTTTGCTCGACGTGACTTTTCTATCAATACCTTATATTACCAACCGCGTAAGGCTATTGTGCTCGATTTTTGCAAAGCAATTGACGATGTTAAAAACAAAACTTTGCGTTTATTGGGTGATCCAACACAGCGTTTTGAAGAAGACCCTGTGCGTATGCTGCGAACTCTACGCTTTGCAGCCAAGTTAAATTTCAAAATTGATTCAAATATTCTCGATATATTTGATGCTGAAATGACGCAATTATTGCGTGATGTCTCGCCGCATCGTTTATATGATGAATCTCAGAAGCTGTTCACAATGGGACATTTGGCGCGTGTTCTGCCAATGTTGATTGAGTTCGGTGTCTGGAAGCAACTTTTTGCCGATATTCAGCCTAATCTCACTGCATTTATTTTAAGAGCAGCAAAGAATACAGATCAACGTATACAAGTGGGTAAGACAATTAATCCTGCGTTTTTCTATGCAGTTTTATTGTGGCAGCCGTTTTTAGAGCGTTGTGAATTTTATTTATCTAAAGGTATTGTGCCGACCGAAGCTCGTGCACAGGCTGGTTTAGATGTCTTAAAACGCCAAGCGACACGTACAGTTATTCCACGTTTTGCAGAAACTTTTATCCGTGAAGTTTGGGAAATGCAGACTCGTTTGCTCAATCCAAAACCACAGCAAATAGAAGCATTGGCAGGGCATGCTCGCTTCCGCGCTGGTTTTGACTTCTTATTACTCCGTGAAAAGTCAGGTGATGACACAACACAAGGAATGGGAAGCTGGTGGGAATCGTACCAAGAAATGTCAAATGACGAAAAAGAAGCTGCTATTAGCCAATATAATCGTCAGAAAGCTAGAAACCGTCGTAAAGCTGCTGCTGAGCCTATTGAAAATAATAAAGTTGAGACGGAAATTGAACCTTTGGTTGATATTCCGGAACTACGCACTCGCCGTGGGAAAAAAGAACGTACTAGACAAGATCAGGCAGTAAGCCGATTTGTTGAAAAAGCGACTGCTTTGGACGCAGGCGTGATGGGCGATCATCCAATTTTAAAACGTAAGCGGGTACAACGCGATTTAAGCCAAGTTGTTTTTGGGCCAACGCAATGACAATAACCACTTATATTGGTTTAGGAAGTAATTTAGGCGATTCACGTCAAATTTTATCTGAAGCCATTACCAAGCTTAAAACCTTAGGAATGGTTAAAGTTTCTAGACTTTATCAAAGTCCACCTATGGGGCCTCAAGACCAGCCAAATTATTTAAATGCAGTTGCAGAATTAAATACGGATCTTGCGCCTTTAGATTTGCTCGATCATTTACAACGTTTTGAGCAAGAGGCTGGTCGTGTACGACTTCGTCGTTGGGGTGAGCGAACCTTAGATCTGGATTTGCTTATATATGGCAATGAAAAAATCCAAAATGAGCGCTTAACTGTGCCGCACATAGGAATTCTACAACGAGATTTTGTTGTAATTCCCTTATTAGATTTAGATGCAGATTTACAACTGAATGGTCAGCCACTCAAAGATTTAGAGCTGATACAGCAGCCGACACTGACTGTACTTGCTGATGAGTCTTGGGCTTAAGCTCTCGATTCATTATGTTCTGCGAACTCCTGTAGAGGATATCATCATGATTAGTCTAAGTGACTTAAGAAAATTTAAAACCGAAGGACGCAAGTTCTCTTGCCTGACTTGTTACGATGCAAGCATGGCAAAAGCAATGGAACTTGCTGAAGTTGATACAATCTTAATTGGTGATTCTCTTGGAATGGCAATTCAAGGGCGAGATTCAACTTTACCAGTAACCGTTGAAGATATGGCTTATCATACGGCAGCGGTTCGTCGTGGTAATCAGCATGCATTGATTATGACCGACTTACCATTCATGAGTTATGCAACCTTAAATGATGCTTTGCAGAACTCAAGAACAGTCATGCAGGCTGGCGCTCAAATGGTGAAAATCGAAGGCGGTGCATGGTTAAGTGAAATCGTGCAGGTTTTAACCCGTAATGGCGTACCTGTTTGTGTACATTTAGGCTTAACACCTCAATCTGTACATGTATTTGGTGGTTATAAATTACAAGCGAGAACACGTGAAGCGGCAGATCAACTCATTGCTGATTGTACAGCAGTAGTTGAGGCGGGTGCGTCGGTGTTATTACTTGAATGTGTACCTGCTCAGTTGGGACAAGAAATTGCTGAATTATTCCCAAATACACCTGTAATTGGTATTGGTGCAGGTAATGCAACTGATGGTCAGGTATTGGTTGTACAAGATATGTTAGGTTTAACTTTTGGTCGAGTTGCACGTTTTGTACGTAACTTTATGAAAGAGCAATCAGGTGAAACTGCTATTTTAGATGCGTTTAAAGCTTATCATGCTGCGGTACTTGATCAGTCATTCCCTGCTAAAGAACATACTTTTCACGTTGAGCTGTAATTCATGAAAACAGAAACCACCATACAAGGTCTTGCAGCTTCTTTAAATCCTGCTAGAGCTGCACGTAAAATTATTGGTTTTGTCCCAACAATGGGAAATCTACATGAAGGACATCTCACACTTGTTCGTGAAGCGAAAAAGCTATGTGATGTTGTGGTTGTGAGCATCTTCGTAAATCCGACTCAATTTGGACCGGGTGAAGATTTTGACAACTATCCTCGTACTTTAGAACAAGATAGTCGCCTACTTGCCGATGTAGGCTGTGACATTATTTTTGCACCATCAGTTGAGCAAATGTACGGTACACAACCGCGTTTAACGAATATAAGTGTAAACCAGATTACAGATGCTTTATGTGGTAGTTCACGTCCGGGACACTTTGATGGTGTAGCTTTGGTGGTAACTAAGCTCTTTAATATTGTGCAACCTAACTACGCTTTCTTTGGACAAAAAGATTACCAGCAGTTAGCAGTTATTCGCCAGTTTGTACAAGATTTAAATATTCCTTTAGAAGTGATTGGTGTGCCAATCGTTCGTGCAGCAGATGGCTTAGCACTTAGCTCAAGAAATGGTTATTTAAGTGATGAGCACCGTCAGGTGGCTCCGGTTATTTATCAAAGTTTGAAGCAGGCTGAGCAACAGTTACATCAAGGCAAAGATTTGCAACAAGTTGTAGAAGATATCAAAACTCAGTTGACAGATAATGGTTTTGTTGTTGATTATGTCGAAGCTCGTCAGACAAATCTGTTACCTGCTACTCAATTTGATCGTGATATTGTGTTATTTGTCGCGGCAAAACTGGGTGTAACCCGTTTGATTGACAATTTAGAAGTTGCCTTTACACCCCAATAAAGAGATCAAAGGACAGCCATGCCATGAAGCGTATACTTATCGTGACAGGACAGTCTGGTTCAGGAAAATCTTCAGCCCTTCAAGTATTAGAAGATTTGGGCTATTACTGTATTGATAATTTGCCTTTGGCATTGCTGCCTGAAATTGTGGCAAAGCTAGATCATGAAAATAACCTAGAGCAATTGGCTTTAGGTGTGGATGTAAGAAGTACTCGGGCAGATATGCAAGAGTTCGATCATGTTTTTGAGCAATTACAAAGACATGGGACGGTTGATGTTATTTACCTTACTACGCAAGATCAGGATCTGATTGCACGTTTTAGTGCATCGCGTCGTCCACATCCATTAGCCAACCGTTTTAAAAGTCTGTTGCAATGTATTCATGAAGAAAAGCAGTTGCTGCTTCCAATTCAGTTCCGTGCGACGGTTCATATTGATACAACAGATAAAAGCGTTCATGATTTAAAGCATATTTTACTGTCTAAATTGGGGCAGTCAGATAAGCTTATTGTCATATTGCAGTCTTTTGGATATAAACATGGCATTCCTTTAGATGCCGATTATGTTTTTGATGTACGGCATTTACCAAATCCGCATTGGGATTTAGAATTAAGACGTTTTTCTGGTTTGGATGAGCCAGTAAGACAATTTTTAGAAGCAAGTCCACAAGCAAACGAAATGTTTGATGATATTCTTCACTTCTTAAAAAAATGGCTTCCAGCATTTGCTGAAGGACATCGTCACTATATGACGATTTCTATTGGTTGCACTGGAGGTCAACATCGTTCGGTTTATATCGTAGATAGACTAAAACAAGCACTTGAGGCAGAATGGTCTGTTCAGGTCTTACACAGAGAAATGAAGCACTGGTCATGATAGACACAACTGTTGATGTAATTAATAAACTCGGTTTACATGCTCGTGCATCAGGAAAACTGATAGAGGTCACTACAAAGTTTCGTTCGTCGATCCAGATTGGGAAAGGCGATCATTTGGTAGATGCAAAAAATATTATGTCTTTGCTGATGTTAGGTGCAGGTAAAGGGACCACTTTACGATTGGTCATTGATGGTACCGACGAAGAACAGGCATTAAATGAAGTACTGGCGTTATTCGCAGCAAAATTTTATGAGGCAGATTAATCGTGGCACGTGGTTCCCAACGTTATACTGAAGAAGATTTCGGTTCTTTAGAAGGACGTGCAAGCAAAACCGAACAGAAAAAAGCAGTGCAACGCATGGCTGCTTTAGGTGAGCAACTCGCACAACTTTCTATTAAACAAATTCAGAAACTTCCAGTTGATGAGCGTTTAATTGATGCTTTAATGGAAGTGCAGAACATTAGTTCTTTTGAAGCACGTCGTCGCCAATTTCAACGTATTGGTAAGTTATTGCGCAATGAAGATGAGACCGTTATTTTGTCTTATTTAACCCCACAGCAAGGCGCAAAAAGACAGGCTCAATTAATGCGTTGGGTTGACCGCATGATTGAACAGGGTGATCCTGCAATTACTGAATTTAGTAAAATTTATAATGCATCGGAACGTCACACCTTGCGTCAGCATGTGTTGAGAATCAACCGTGATAAAACTCAACAGGCGAGTGAAGCAGATATTGAGGCATCAAAAGTTAAATTTGTTAACTATGTGCAGCAAATTGCATTATTGTCTGATCAAGGCTAAATGCACTTAAATAAAAAAAGCGACGCTCAAGGCGTCGCTTTTTTTATTTATATATTTTCAGCACGTTCTTTTGCCCATTCACGCAAAATGAATTTCTGTAATTTGCCGGTCGATGTTTTTGGAATTTCAGTAATAATCACATCTTTAGGAACTTTAAAGCGTGCTAACTCTTTTTGGCAATGTGCAATAATTTCTTCAGGCGTTGCGGTAGCACCCATTTTTAATTCAATAAATGCGCAGGGTACTTCTTGCCAGCGAGCATCGGGTTTAGCAACGACCGCAGCAGTTAAAACAGCTGGATGCCGGTACAACACATCCTCTATTTCTAGAGAGGAAATATTTTCTCCACCTGAAATAATAATGTCTTTCGAGCGATCAGTAATTTTTGCATAACCATCGGGATGGCAAACTGCTAAGTCTCCCGTATGGAACCATCCACCAGCAAAAGCTTCTTGAGTCGCTTTAGGATTCTTTAAATAGCCTTTCATGACAATATTGCCACGGAACATGATTTCTCCCATGGTTTGTCCATCGTTTGGTACGGGTTGCATGGTTTCTGGGTCTAATACGCGCATACTGTCTTGTAATGGGTAGGGCACGCCTTGGCGAGAATGAAGTTGAGCTTGTTCGGCAATTGAAAGCTCATTCCATCCCGATTGGGAAGCGCACAAGGCAGAAGGTCCATAAGTTTCAGTTAAACCATACACATGGTTTACGTTAATCCCCATATTGCGCATACCTTCAATAATAGCAACTGGAGGAGCGGCTCCGGCAACCATTACTTCAACATGGTGATCAAAGTCAGTTTGTTTTTCTTTAGGTAAGTTAATAATCATTGAAAGAACAATAGGGGCACCACAGAAATAATCAACTTTATGTTTTGCAATGAGTTGCATGACTAATTCTGGGTCGACCTTGCGCAAACAAATATTGGTTCCACCACTAGCTGCAATACTCCATGCAAAACACCAGCCATTACAATGGAAAAGCGGTAATGTCCACAAATATACAGCACGAGGTTTCATTCCGCAGGCTAATATATTACTTGCAGCGTTTAAATAAGCTCCTCGATGATGGTAAACAACGCCTTTAGGATTACCTGTTGTGCCTGAAGTGTAGCTTAAGCTAATTGCATCCCATTCATCTTCTGGTAAATGCCATACGAAATTAATGTCGCCTTGGGCTATCCATTCTTCATATTCAAAAGAGCCAATAAACTGATTCTCGCCCTCATATTCATCATCAGCCACATCAATCACAATAATGTGTTGGTCGGGAATAAGTGAAAGGGCTTCTCTTGCCAGATTAACAAATTCAGGGTCAACCAAAAGCACTTTGCTTTCAGCATGTTCTAACATGAAAGCTATTGTTTTTGCATCTAAGCGTGTATTGAGCGTATTGAGCACAGCTCCGGTCATCGGTACTGCAAAATGTGCTTCGATCATCGCTGCCACATTCGGCAATAAAACTGATACCGTATCATTTTTACCAATTCCCAGTTGTTTGAGCTGAGAAGCAAACTGGCAACAACGTTGGTAAGTTTCTTTCCATGAAATTTGGCGTTTACCGTGAATAATCGAAGCGTGATTTGGATAAATATAAGCTGCACGCTCTAGGTAGCGTAGAGGCGATAACGCAACAAAGTTTGCGGGTGTGCGTGGCAATTCATCATAAGCACTAACCATGTGAAACAACTCCGTGTTCTATTTTTAATTCATTCTTTGAAAATATGACTTAATACTCATCAAAGCATCTATGCTTTAGTCTTAAAGGGAAATACCCTCCAGTCAGAAAATGAGCAGAAATGCTATTTTCTTCATCTTAAACCACTTGTGTTGAACATGTTTAAAAAATCATCTCAATATGTTTTTTAAGTCATTTAATGCTGTTTACCTGATAAGCAAAATGTATTTATGATTTTATGGGCTCAAAGGTTTTCACTTTGCTTGAACAAGTGTAAAATCTTTCAGGTTTTTAATTTTGATTTACACCGTTTTTATATTTTGAGGTTCGCCTCGATCATAATCTCGCGGTGAAATGCTCCTTCGTATAGGGCATCACTCCTTAAGGATTTTTTTATGCCAATTATCACATTGCCAAATGGCGATCAAAAGAATTTTGATCACGCTGTATCTGTTATGGAAGTTGCCCAAAGTATCGGGCCTGGTCTAGCAAAGAATACTGTTGCTGGACGTGTGAATGATCGCTTAGTTGATGCATGTGACTTAATTACCGAAGATTCGACCTTACAAATTATCACTCCAAAAGATGAAGAAGGTCTTGAAATTATTCGCCATTCTTGTGCACACCTTGTCGGACATGCTGTTAAACAGCTTTTCCCTGAAGCCAAGATGGTGATTGGTCCAGTCATTGAAGAAGGTTTTTACTACGACATCTGGATGCCACGTCCTTTTACATTAGACGATATGGCAGCTGTCGAAGAGCGCATGAAAAAGCTCATCGATCAAGATTACGATGTTGTTAAAAAAATGACACCACGTGATGAAGTAATTGCTGAATTTACTGCACGTGGCGAAGAATACAAATTACGCTTGATTGCAGACATGCCTGAAGAAACACAAATGGGCTTGTACTACCACCAAGATTATTTAGATATGTGTCGTGGTCCACACGTACCGAACACTAAATTTTTAAAATCGTTTAAGCTGACAAAAATCTCTGGCGCTTACTGGCGTGGTGATGCGAAGAACGAACAGCTTCAACGTATTTATGGTACTGCATGGGCTGATAAGAAACAGCTTGCTGCATACATCAAACGTATTGAAGAAGCTGAAAAGCGTGACCACCGTAAAATTGGTAAAGCTCTAGACTTGTTCCATATGCAAGAAGAAGCACCGGGTATGGTGTTCTGGCATCCAAACGGTTGGACGATTTACCAAGTTCTTGAACAATACATGCGTAAAGTTCAGCAAGACAATGGTTACCTTGAGATTAAAACACCACAAATCGTAGACTTTACGCTTTGGGAAAAATCCGGCCATGCAGCGAACTATGCAGACAACATGTTTACGACTCATTCTGAAAGTCGTAATTATGCGGTTAAACCAATGAACTGCCCATGTCACGTGCAAGTTTTCAACCAAGGTTTGAAGTCTTACCGTGATTTGCCAATTCGCTTAGCAGAGTTCGGTTCTTGTCATCGTAACGAACCATCTGGTTCTTTACATGGCATTATGCGTGTACGTGGCTTTACACAAGATGATGCACATATCTTCTGTACTAAAGAACAAATCGGTCAAGAAGTTGCAGATTTTATTAAACTGACGCTTGATGTTTATAAAGATTTTGGCTTTGAAGAAGTGCAAATGAAACTTTCTACACGTCCAGAAAAACGTGTGGGTGATGATGCACTTTGGGATATGGCTGAGAAATCTTTAGCAGATGCTTTAGATGCAGCAGGGTTGGAATGGGAATTACAACCTGGTGAAGGTGCATTCTACGGTCCAAAAATTGAATTCTCATTGAAAGACTGTCTCGGACGTGTATGGCAATGTGGTACTATTCAGTGTGACTTCAACTTACCAGAGCGTTTAGATGCGTCTTATGTGACTGAAGACAATGATCGTGATCAGCCTGTTATGTTGCATCGTGCAATTCTTGGCAGTTTTGAGCGTTTTATTGGTATACTAATTGAACACTACGCTGGTTTCATGCCACCTTGGTTGTCACCGTTACAAGCATGTGTCATGAATATCACGGACTCTCAAGCTGAAGCTTGTGAGAAAGTCGTAGCAAAACTCAAAGAAAATGGTCTTCGTGCCATTTCTGACTTGAGAAATGAAAAAATCGGATTTAAGATTCGTGAGCGTACTCTAGAGCGTATTCCTTACTTGTTAGTTCTTGGTGATCGAGAAGTTGAAGAAGGTACAGTGAATGTACGTACCCGCTCAGGAAAAAATTTAGGTACTATGTCAGTAGATGCATTCATTGACTTAGTGAAGTCTGCCGTCGCCGAACGTGGCCGGTATATTGTGGAGTAAGAAAGATTAAACAGCCTGACCGTAACCAACAACAAGGTGCAAAAAGCAACCGTCCAGCAATTAATGATGAGATCCGTGCAAAAGAAGTACGCCTCGTCGGTGCTGAAGGTGAGCAAAAAGGAATTGTTTCATTAAGTGAAGCACTGCGTGCTGCTGAAGAGGTTGAACTTGATCTTGTTGAGATCGTTGCAAACGCCGAGCCGCCTGTTTGTAAAATTATGGATTACAACAAGCACTTGTTTGACCTGAAGCAGAAGCAAAAAGATGCGAAGAAAAAACAGCATCAAGTGCAAGTGAAGGAAATCAAACTGCGCCCTGCAACTGATGTTGGTGATTATCAAGTTAAGCTTCGTGCTATTTTGAAATTCCTTGAAGAAGGAAACAAAGTAAAGATTACTTTACGTTTCCGTGGTCGTGAAATGGCTCACCAACAGCTTGGCTTAGCTCAATTGCAAAAAATTGAAGTAGATGTAGCTGAGTTTGGGGTTGTGGAACAAGCACCAAAAATGGAAGGCCGTCAAATGGGTATGTTACTTGGACCGAAAAAGAAAAAGTAATACTCAAAAAAAGCACTGCAAAAGCAGTGCTTTTTTATAACTAAATACAAATAAAAAAGATGATTTAATTTTTCTCTATTCAGTTTCATTTAAGACAATTAATATATTTTTCTATGAAATTCAATTCTCGAATTTTATGTGTTTTTTGGTGTTGGAAATCTCATAGTCTTTCTTAAAACATGATATAAACCAAGACGCAGTCATGATAATGATGAATAGGAAAATAGAATGATTGATCTATATTATTGGGGAACTCCCAATGGACATAAAATCACAATTGCCTTAGAAGAAATGGGATTGGATTACACTCTTTACCCAATCAATATTTTAGAAAATGATCAATTTCAACCAGACTTCTTGAGAATTTCTCCGAATAATAAAATTCCTGCGATTGTTGATCAAGATGGACCCCGTGGTGAGCCAATTTCTATATTTGAGTCAGGCGCTATCTTGCAATATTTAGGTAGAAAAACTGGATTGTTTTATCCAACAGATGAGCAAGAGCGAGTTGAGGTTGAGCAATGGCTGATGTGGCAAATGGGTGGTTTAGGGCCTATGCTTGGGCAAAATCATCATTTCAACCGTTTTGCCCCAGAAAAAATCCCCTATGCGATAGACCGCTATATTAATGAAACTAAACGTTTATATAGTGTACTTAACAAACAACTCATTGGTCAGAAATTTGTCGCTGGTGAATACTCTATTGCTGACATGGCAATTTTGCCTTGGATTTTACGTTATGAATGGCAAGGTATTCAGATTGAAGACTATCCATACGTACAAGAATATATTGTACGTTTAACAGCACGCCCCGCAGTTCAGAAAGCACTATCAATTAAAGTGGCCTAATTTCTTGCTTGGATTTAGTGAATACTTAAAGCAAAAAGTCGTTTGGTGTGATTGATTATGCTGAGCTACTTTTTGCTTTTTATAAGTGCTTTTGGCGCGGCGACATTACTACCTCTACAGTCTGAAGCGGTATTGGTAACCTTATTATTAAAGGGGCAATATTCAGCTTTGCTTTTAATTAGCATAGCTACTTTGGGTAATGTATTGGGTTCTTGCGTTAATTGGTGGCTAGGCCTAAAGATAGAACAATTTAAACATCGTAAGTGGTTTCCAGTTTCTGAAAAGCGTTTACAACAAGCGCAGAGCTTTTACCATAAATATGGATTTTACTCTTTACTGTTAAGTTGGACGCCTATTATTGGTGATCCCATTACTTTAGTTGCTGGGTTATTCAAAGAAAATTTTTGGCGCTTCCTTGGTATAGTCATTATTGCTAAAGCAGGGCGTTATCTGTTTATTTACTGGGTAGTAATGGGTTTTATTTAAAATAAAAAAGCATCCGAAGATGCTTAAATTATAAATATGTATTTAGTCTTCTGAGCTTTTGGTAATGTCTACTTTAAATAGATCATTCGTTTTGAGCCAACAGAAAGTCACAACAACTAGAGTCATACAGCCTCCAAAAATAGTCGCTGTAATAGTTCCCAAATATTTAGCTGCTAAGCCTGACTCAAAAGCTCCTAATTCATTACTCGAAGACACAAACATGCCATTTACAGCGGCTACGCGTCCCCGCATATTTTCTGGTGGGAAAATTTGCAAAATGGTTTGTCTTACAACAACAGAAATACTGTCACATGCACCTGTCATAGCAAGCGCAAAGAGAGATAACCACATATTATTCGAGAAGGCGAATAGGATGGTGAATATTCCAAAACCTGCTACAGCAAGTAACATGTTACGCCATGCATGTTGAGTTGGCGGAAAGCGAGTCAAAGCAATCATGGTAATGAGTGCGCCAATAGATGGAGCCGCACGTAAATATCCAAGCCCTTCAGGACCGACTTTTAATATATCTTCTGCAAAAATGGGTAATAACGCGATTACACCCCCAAATAAAACAGAAGCTAGATCAAGAGAAATTGCCCAAAGAACAATTTTGGTTTTCCAGATAAAACGGAAACCGTCTCCTAGACTTTCTAAAATGTTGTTAGTTTCAATTTTAGGGAAACTACGTTTATGCAATAAGTTAATTAAAATAAAGCACATACCAAGTAAAACAGCAACGCTAAATAGACTGGTTTCTCTGCCTAAATAAGCAAGCATAAAACCACCAAGCATTGGGCCGATAATTACACCACTTTGCCAGCCTATCGTTGTCCATGTCGCACCATTTGCATAGAGTTCGCGCGGAATTAAAAATGGTTTTAATGATGTTGCAGAAGGATTGTAGAAACCACGGATTGTTCCCAAGCCAAAAATGACTGCATAAATACCCCAAGAAAGGAAGTTAACACTGATGTGTTCTAAACCATGTAAGTGGAAAAGTAACCATAAAACCAAGGGAAGAGGAACCGAGAAAAATAAACAGATTTTCATAATAAGCTGTTTATTAAACCTATCTGCGAAATAACCTCCCCAAAGAGAAAGGGCAATAAATGGAATTGCTTCTGCAAGTCCGATTAAACCTAAGGTCAGTGGATCTTTGGTGATTTGATATAATGAGTAGGCAACAATAATTTCTTGAATCAAAATTGCGAGCGTTAAGCAAAATTGATTGATCGTAACGATAGAGAAATCTCGATACCGTAATGCAGCGAAAGCATCATTTTGTATATTCATATTCTTTTGAATTTAAGCGATTGTACTTATTATAGGGGATGATTTTATGGATTTTCTCGTAATTTGATAATTGATTATAGAAAATAACGTTGATATAAAATAGACAATTTAATATCAAAAAATGAGCATTTTACTTTTGTTTTAAGTTGGGATGCTTTAGAATATCGGCTCCCTTACCTGCAGGTCGTTTTTGCAATGGTGCAAACGTTCCGAACAGGTGTTCAAAAGAGGTTGTTATGCCTAAGATGAAAACTCGCCGCGGTGCTGCTAAACGCTTCAAGGCGACTGCACACGGTTTTAAGCGCAAACAAGCATTTAAGCGCCACATTTTGACCAAAAAATCTGCTAAACGTATCCGTCAATTACGCGGCTGTGTAATGGTTCATGTTTCTGACGTGAACTCAGTTCGTCGTATGTGCCCATACATCTAAGGAGATTATAAATGGCTCGTGTAAAACGTGGTGTAGTGGCTCATCGTCGTCACAAAAAAATTCTTGCTCGCGCTAAAGGTTACTATGGTGCTCGTTCACGCGTTTACCGCGTAGCGTTCCAAGCGGTAATCAAAGCTGGTCAATACGCTTATCGTGACCGCCGTCAAAAGAAACGTCAATTCCGTGCTCTATGGATTGCGCGTATCAATGCTGGTGCTCGTCAAAACGGTTTGTCTTACAGCCGTATGATCGATGGCTTGAAAAAAGCTCAAGTGATCATCGACCGTCGCGTATTAGCTGACATCGCTATGCATGATGCAGTAGCATTTGCTGCTTTAGCTGAAAAAGCTAAAGGCGCATTAGCTGCATAAGCTTAGAGATTCAAAAAGAGGCCGCTTTTTAGCGGTCTTTTTTATTTTTAGTGGTTCTGTTTTAAAAAAGATAATAACCAGAGATAAATTATGAAAGATGAAAAATTTTTAGATGACTTAATTCAAAAAGTGCAAAAAGGTGATCAGTTTAAATATTTATATTTTTGGGGGCATACTCCTAAGCAAGCTGATCTTATTGATAAGAGTTGTTTTAGTCAGTGGTATCCAGTGCAATTTAAAGATGAAGGTATTGAATACTTTACTGCTGAGCACTATATGATGGCGCAAAAAGCAAAATTATTTAATGATGAAGAAATCTTTGCACAGATCTTGCAAGTTAAACATCCGAATGAAGCAAAACAACTAGGTCGTAAAGTGCGCAATTATGATGAAAAGATATGGCAAGAAAAACGTTTTGATATCGTGGTGCAGGCGAACTTTGCTAAATTCTCTCAGCATCCTGAATTGAAAGAATTCTTATTAGCAACGAAAGACCATATTTTAGTTGAAGCATCTCCAGTAGATAAAATTTGGGGGATTGGTATGGCGCAAGATCATTTACATATTCAAGACCCATCTCAATGGCAAGGTTTAAATTTGTTGGGCTTTGCTTTAATGCGTGTTCGAGATCAGCTTTTAGCTCAATAAATTTGTACTAAAAAATGATACTTAACTTTAAAAGTAGTGATGTATGGGGAAAGAATTGAAATCATTAAATGAAAGAGAAATTCGTATAGCTACTTTTAAGGATGTATTATCTATTGCAGAAGTACATGTGCAGTGCTGGAAAGAAACCTATACAGGGATGCTTAAGCAGGAAATATTGGATGAGCTTAAAGTACTAGATAAGGAGCTACTATGGAAAGAAATCACCAAAAGCCCTGATCATAAGTTATTTATACTGAACATGGAATGGTAAAAGGCTTTCTCGATGGTTATCTGAGCCCAGAGAATAATACTGCTGAAATTCTTGCCTTTTATCTTTTGGAAGAAATTCAAATGCAAGGTATAGGTCGTGAGTTATTTCAAAAGTTCTATCAATGTGCATTAAATCAAGGTTACACTTTTATTCGTTTAGAAGTTTTTAATAAAAATCCAAGCCGTTTCTTCTATGAAAAAATGGGGGCCAAAATAATTAGCGAAACCGAACTACCTGAGTTCGGCTTCGAAATAACAGAATTACTTTATCAATGGGAACTGTAATCTTGATTAAAGGCCAAAATAATAGGCCAAGGCACAAATAATAATCGTTAAAACAATCAGCTTAATAACGCCCGAACCAGTGCCTTTATGGTGGTGAGATTTCAAATGTTGTGGATTTTCATTTGATTGCTCGAACGGAGAAGCCTTAACGACTGGAATTATTTGAGCTGTTTGGTAGTGATTAGCAGTCTTAACAATAAGCTTGGCAAACAAATCATCAGTTTTTTGCGTAAAATTTCTTAAATTAATGAGTTGTTCTTGGTCTAGCTCTTCTCCTAAAGGATCATTTGCAAGTCGCTTCTTTTGTTCTAAATAGTTGGTTAATGCTTGAGTACGAGATAAAAGCTGGTGAGCATAATCTGCAGGATAATTCTCTGGAATTAAAGCAAGTTTTGGTTCTTGGCTCGTAATGTTGGTACCATCAAAATAAGCTTTTTGAAACTCTGGCTCTTCAAAACCTACTGCATATTTACTACGGAATAATTCACTATCCATAAAGTCCGCTATTTCTTGCCATGGCGGATTTTTTAAATCTGCTTCAATTTTTTTTGATAATTTTTCAGTTAGTTCAAAACGCCAGAAAGTTTCTAAACGAAGTTTGCAGGTTTGTGAAGGAGGGGCTTCAAACTCATTATCATTGTTATACCATTCAGCAAGTTCATGGCCGAAAATCCATGCAAATTTCTTATTATTTTCATGGCTCACAATAAAATGAGTATAAGGTAAAAGCTCAACATTACTGTTTGGATTTTGCTCTTCATTAAGAAGGCTTGATAGATGTAAGCTAAGCTGAGTGGTACCTTGTTTTTTTAAAGCTTCTAACCAAACTTGAAAGTGTTGAGCAAGTAAATGCTGAGAAGTTAAGTCACGAAACTGAAAACTATGGTGGTCAAAAATATGATGTTGTCGCCATTGGGTAAAGCTTAAATTTTGGCGGAGGTATTCATTACCATACGTCACAAGCGTAAGTTGTTGTTTCCAAATCTGATTGAGCGCCATAATAGTTGATCTCATTGACGATGCTATTATCTTATACGTTTTATCTTTTTGTTGCCTAATACATTTTTCATGATGGATAAACTTCATCAATTCGATGAAAAACTGTTAGAATGCAGTGTTTTATTATATTTTTTTAATTTGTTGCTTTGAGAGTTAATATGTCACTGGAAGCCCTGACCACAGAAGCGCTTGCTGCCATTGCAGCAGCTCAAGACCTTGTTGCACTTGATCAGGTACGTGTGCAATTTACAGGGAAAAAAAGCCAGCTTGCAGAACAATCGAAAGCATTAGGGAAAATGGACCCTGAAGAACGCAAAGTACAAGGTGCTGCGATTCATGCTGTTCGAGAAACAATTAATACTGCTTTAACAGAACGTCAAGCAGCATTACAGCAGGCAGCACTTGAGCAAAAGCTAGCAAGTGAAACGATTGATATTACTTTGCCGGGCCGCGGTCAGCGTGTTGGTACAGTCCACCCTGTTACCCAAGTACAAGAAAGAATTTGTCAGTTCTTCACTAAAGCTGGTTTTACAGTCGCGACTGGTCCAGAAGTTGAAGATGACTATCATAATTTTGAAGCATTAAATATTCCTGGTCACCATCCAGCGCGTGCTATGCACGATACTTTCTATTTTGATGCCACTCATTTACTGCGTACGCATACTTCAGGTGTGCAGATTCGTACAATGGAAACAAGTGAGCCACCAATTCGTATCGTATGTCCTGGGCGTGTTTATCGATGTGACTCAGACCAAACGCATTCACCTATGTTCCATCAGATCGAAGGTCTATACGTTGCCGAGAACACCAGCTTTGCTGAGTTAAAAGGTTTATTGATTAATCTGCTTAATGAATTTTTTGAAAAAGATTTAAAGGTACGTTTCCGTCCATCATATTTCCCGTTTACTGAACCAAGTGCGGAAGTAGATATTATGGATGAACGTGGCCGTTGGTTAGAAGTTTTAGGCTGTGGCATGGTACATCCAAATGTATTACGTGCTGCTGGTATTGATCCTGATAAATACAAAGGCTTTGCTTTTGGTTTAGGGGTAGAGCGTTTTGCAATGTTGCGTTATGGCATTAATGACTTGCGTATGTTCTATCAAAATGATGTGCGTTTCTTACGCCAATTTGCCTAACAGTTTTTCAGGATTAAAAAAGGTTTATAAAGATGAAGATTAGCGAAAATTGGCTACGCACATGGGTTAACCCAGCAATTGATAGTGATACATTGTCTGATCAGTTGACGATGCTTGGTCTTGAAGTTGATGAATTAGCACCTGTGGCTAAACCATTTACAGGCGTTGTAATCGGTGAAGTGTTAACTGTTGAGCAGCATCCTGATGCAGACCGTCTGCGCGTAACAACTGTTAATATTGGTTCAGGTGAACCTCTGCAAATTGTATGTGGCGCACCTAACGTTCGCGTTGGAATGAAAGCTCCAGTTGCAACCATTGGAGCTGTATTGCCTGGCGATTTTAAAATCAAAAAAGGTAAGCTTCGTGGAGTTGAGTCACAAGGGATGCTTTGTGGTGCTTCTGAGATTGATCTTGAAGATAAAATCGATGGTTTGCTCGAACTGCCAGTGGATGCTCCAGTAGGAGTAAATGTCCGTGAATACCTCAAACTTGATGACAATGTCATTGATATCAGTATTACGCCAAACCGTGGTGACTGTTTTAGTATTCGTGGTATTGCCCGTGAAATCTCAGTTATTAATAAGCTAGAAATGATTGAGCCTGTAATTAATACGGTTGCTGCCACCATTTCTGATGAGAAAAAAGTAGTTATCAGTACTGAAGGCGCTCCGCGTTATTTAGGGCGTGTAGTTAAAAACGTTAATGTAAAAGCTGCTACTCCTGAGTGGATGCAACAGGCTTTATCACGTTCAGGAATCCGTACTCATAGTATTTTGGTTGATGTGACCAACTATGTCTTAATGGAATTGGGTCAACCAATGCATGCATTCGATTTGTCTAAAATCGAAGGGACTGTACATGTTCGTCAAGCAACACAACAAGAAAAGTTACAACTACTGAATGATCAAGAAGTTGAGTTGCAAGAAGATATTATGGTGATTGCTGATGACCAAAAAGCTTTAGCAATTGCTGGAATTATGGGCGGTTTAGCATCAAGTGTAACCGATGACACTACCGATATCTTCCTAGAAAGTGCATTCTTCGCGCCACTCGTGATTGCTGGTCGTGCTCGTCGTTTTGGTTTACATACAGACTCTTCACAGCGTTATGAACGTGGTGTGGATTTTGAATTGCCGTTAATAGCGATGAACCGTGCTTCGCAGCTTATTCAAGAGTTAGCGGGCGGTGAATTTGGCCCAATTACTGTAGCTGAAAAAACTGACTTACTTCCAAAACGTGAAGCCATTGAACTGAAACAAGCTCAGGTAGATCAATTATTGGGATATCAAGTGTCGGGTGAGTTCATTGCAGATGCTTTAACCCGACTAGGGTGTAAGGTAACAGTTAAAGCTGAAGGTGAATGGAGTGTAGTTCCACCATCACATCGCTATGATATGGCAATTTATCAAGACTTAATTGAAGAAGTTGCGCGTATTGATGGCTATGACAATATCCAGATTAGCTTACCAAGCATGGATGTTAAATTTGCTAAATACCAAGATCGCTTTGAGCTCGCTGAGCTACGTCAAACGATCGTGACATTAGGTTATCAAGAAGCAATTAGCTTTAGCTTTGCTGATGCCAAACTTGAAAAGCAATTAAATCCCGAAGTTAAACCGTTGATGCTCGCAAATCCAATTTCAAGTGATTTGGCCGCAATGCGTAGTACTTTACTTTCTAGTTTAATTCCTTGCGTACAATATAATCTCAATCGTCAGCAAAGCCGTGTTCGCTTCTTCGAATTCGGACTGCGTTTTGATTATCAAAATGCTAAGAGTATTGAAGACTTGCAACAGACTCCTACCTTGGCTCTAGTGGCAGTAGGCTCGCAAGCACCAGAATCTTGGCATGCTAAACCGCAACCAATGGATTTCTTTGATTTCAAAGGTGAAGTAGAGGAGATTTTAGCTGCTGGGCGTGTAAGTGTTGAATACGTTCGTTCAGAACGTGCGTGGTTGCACCCAGGGCAATCGGCTGACATTTTAGTAGATGGTAAGTTAATTGGTTATTTGGGCCGTTTGCATCCATCTCTAGAAAATGAGCTTGATTTAAGCACTACTTGGGTTGCTGAACTCGATCAAACAGCTGTTTTGCAATCTTATGTATCTAATTTTACAGAATTATCACGTTTTCCTTCGGTTAGACGTGATATTGCGCTTTTAATCTCTGATAATATAAATGTTAGAGATATTCAGCAGTTAATCGAACAAACTGGTGGAGAGCTTTTAGACTCTACATGGTTATTCGATGTGTATACGGGGCAGGGTGTCGAAGATGGTAAGCGCTCATTAGCGTTTGCACTATTGTGGCAACATCCTTCACGTACGCTTGAAGATGCTGAAATTAAATCTGGTATGGACAATATTATCCAAGTGTTAGAAAACACTTATCAAGCGACATTGAGGGCCTCATGACAGCATTAACTAAAGCAGACATGGCTGATCATTTAAGTGAGTTAACCAGCTTAAATCGCCGTGAAGCAAAACAAATGGTCGAGTTGTTCTTCGACGAAATTAGCCAAGCACTTATTGCAGGGGAGCAGGTTAAGCTCTCTGGTTTCGGTAATTTTGAATTAAGAGATAAACGCGAACGTCCAGGACGTAATCCGAAGACAGGCGAAGAAATTCCGATTTCTGCTCGTCGTGTAGTAACCTTCAGAGCAGGTCAGAAATTTAGACAACGCGTTGGAAATGAGCAGATCGATTGATCTGCTTTTTTTTATTTATATTTTAAATGGTTTTATATAATCTTATTTAACTTTAATGATGTCCCGCTTTAGGTTGTTGTGAGTGAAGGGATTGTTAGAACTTAAAATTTAGGCATAAAAAAAGAGGACAAAATGTCCTCTTTTTTATCTAATCTAGATTATAGATTAGTGTGCAGCAGAAGCAGCAACGTCAGAAGCAGCAGCAGCAACGTCAGAAGCAGCAGCAGCAACGTCAGAAGCAGCAGCGTCAACAGCTACAGCAGCTTCAGAAGCAGCAGTAGTAGCTTCAGAAGCAGCAGCTACAGCTTCAGAAGCAGCAGCAGGAGCTTCTTCTTTCTTAGAACAACCAACGAAAGCTAAAGTAGCAGCTACAGCAGCAGCAACAGCAAATTTTTTGAATAACATGGCATCACTCTCACAAAAAAGATTTGAGATTAAAAAAACCTAAGTTGGACTGTTTTGCTTTTATTATTCCTAAAACGTAGCTAGGTAACAACGCATGGAGCAGTCTAACTGGTCTGCCGCTATGCTATCACTGCAAATGCTGAAATACTACTGCCGTCTGTCAAAAAAACGTATAAAAAAGAGAAAAACAGTCTGTTTTTTAACAGAAAAAAACAATCAATCAGCCCGAGTACATTGGAAAAGGTGGAGGTAAGCCACTAAAAAAACTTAATTTTTTTAATTCAAAAATATTTATTATCAAAATCTTATAAATAATTTTACATAAAAAACTGCAAAATGTATTTTTGTGTAAAGCTTGTCAACCAAATAAAAAGCCACTCAAAAGAGTGGCTTTTTATTGAAGATTAATCGATTAAGTTGAAGCTTTACGTTTCATTTGATCGAAGAAATCATCATTTGTTTTAGTTTCTTTCATGCGATCAAGTAAGAATTCCATTGCCGCTAACTCATCCATAGGATGAAGAAGCTTGCGGAGAATCCATACTTTACGTAAGTTATCGTCATCCATTAAGCGTTCTTCACGACGGGTACCAGATTTCTTAATATTCATAGCAGGGAAGACGCGTTTTTCAGCAATACGGCGATCAAGAGTAATCTCTTGGTTACCTGTACCTTTGAATTCTTCATAAATTACGTCATCCATTTTACTGCCTGTTTCAATCAAAGCAGTTGAGATGATCGTAAGAGATCCGCCTTCTTCAATATTACGTGCAGCACCGAAGAAGCGTTTAGGGCGCTCTAATGCGTGAGCATCTACACCACCAGTTAATACTTTACCTGATGAAGGAATGACAGTGTTATATGCACGCGCTAAACGGGTAATAGAGTCAAGCAAAATCACAACGTCTTTTTTATGTTCAACAAGACGTTTTGCTTTTTCAATCACCATTTCTGCAACTTGTACGTGGCGAGCAGGAGCTTCATCAAAAGTTGAAGCAATGACTTCACCGCGAACAGTACGTTCCATTTCGGTTACTTCTTCTGGACGCTCGTCAATTAATAGAACAATCAGGAATACTTCAGGATTGTTTCTAACAATAGATTGAGCAATATTTTGAAGTAACATTGTTTTACCCGCTTTTGGCGGTGCAACAATAATAGAACGTTGACCTTTACCAATTGGTGCAACTAAGTCAACCACACGAGAAGTTAAGTCTTCTGTCGTACCATTACCTAGTTCCATAACCAATTGTTCGGTTGGGAAAAGGGGGGTTAAGTTTTCAAATAGAATTTTATTTCGAGAATTTTCTGGCGTGTCATAGTTAATCTGGTTAACTTTGAGCAACGCAAAATAACGCTCACCTTCTTTTGGAGGGCGAATAGTACCTGTGATGGTATCGCCTGTACGCAAGTTAAAGCGTCGGATTTGTGAGGGACTCACATAAATATCATCCGGACCTGCTAAATACGAACCTGCGGCAGAGCGCAAAAAACCAAAACCATCAGAGAGAATTTCAAGAACGCCATCACCAAAAATTTCTTCGCCATTCATTGCATGGCGTTTCAAAATGGCAAAGATAATATCTTGCTTTCGGTTACGAGCCATACCTTCCAGGCCCATAAATTCAGCAATTTTAATTAATTCACCAATTGGTTTTTTCTTGAGTTCAGTTAAATTCATAAGGGTCAGAATTAGGAAAGAGTAGAGTGTGGTTTAAAAAGAAGAAAAATCGCTCGCATACAAAAAAGATTATCGCAATTGTATTTACACAATAACAATTCAGAAGTCTGATTGATTGTTTCGAAGAAAAATGTGAAAAAACAATTTCTGTTGCCGAGTGGCGATCTTTATGTTTGTGTCTTGTAAGAAGCCGGACGAAGATGATTCCCTTCAGTGCCTCTTGAGCATGTAATATAAGCCAGCTTAGTTAATTTGTCAATTTATAGCCGAAAAAAATACGCTATAAAAAAGTATAGCGTATTTTCATTCTTAGCATTTTGGCTTAAACATTTTCATCAATAAAGCTAACAAGTTTAGAGCGAGGTACAGCGCCAATTTGTTGAGCTACGACTTCACCATTTTTGAAAAGTAATAAAGCAGGAATATTACGGATATTGTATTTCACCGCAATATCTTCGCAAGAAGTCACATCAACTTTAACAATTTTTACTTTACCAGCATATTCACTTGATAAGTCTTCAAGAACAGGTGCAATTGCTTTACAAGGTGCACACCAACCTGCCCAGAAGTCAACAAGTACAGGTGTTTCAGCGTCTAGAACATCTGCTTGGAAGTTATCATCAGTTGTATTTACAATAGTCGCAGACATGGTACGGCTCCAATTTTTAGAAAAAAGTGCTATTACTACAGGAGAAAATTATCTCTATCAGTATTACATAGCTACTTAGTTCAATGTAAGGGTTTGATGCTATTATTCAAGGCTTAACTAAATTTGTCTAATGGATGCTCACGATATTCATCATCGACTTGTACAATCAACTCATAAATAGAAAAATATAAATGACAGTTAATTGTTGATGAAAATGGCTTTTCAATTGCATTCTTGTGAATTACTCTAGGCGTGAATTGTTATGGGTTTAGTTCAATAATGTCTGACTTTCTGATTGATGAAGAATTACTTGCCGCCATAGACATGGGGTCGAACAGTTTTCACCTTGCAATTGCACGGGTAGATCATGGTGAAGTTAAAAAAGTTGCTTCGATGTCAGAAAAAGTACAGCTTGCAGCTGGTTTAGATGAGAATAAAAATTTAACAGAAGCAGCTCAGCAACGTGGTTTGGCATGTCTAGCGCGTTTTGTTGGAAGATTGAGTTCTGTTCAACCTAATCGTTTACGAATTGTGGCTACTAATGCCTTGCGTCAGGCAAAAAATGGTCATGAATTTATCCAAAAAGCTGCAGAAATTTTACCTAAACCTATTGAAATTATTGCAGGGCGAGAAGAAGCTCGTCTGATCTATTTGGGCGTATCGCATACCATGGCTAATGGTGGACGTCGCTTAGTTGTTGATATTGGTGGGGGTTCTACTGAATTCATTATCGGTGAAGAGTTTGAACCGATTTACACCGAATCATTACAAATGGGTTGTGTGGCCTATACAACAGCTTATTTTGCTGATGGGGAAATTACTCAGAAATCATTTGATAAGGCGGTAGTCGCTGCCCGTAAAGAACTTTCTGCTATTGCAACGACTTATAAAATGGAAGGGTGGGATACTGTCGTTGGTTCGAGTGGAACGATTAAAGCCTGCCGCCAAATTATGGTTAATATGGGCTTAAGTGATGAACAAGAAAATGTCACTCGAGAAGGGTTATACAAACTTAAAGATAAATTACTTAAGTTTAAAAATGTTTCTGAAATTGATTTTGAAGGATTAAGAGAAGATCGACGAGCAGTTTTGCCAGCCGGATTGGCAATTTTGTACGCAGTTTTTGAAGTTCTAGAAATTGATCGTTTGGCATATTCTGATGGTGCATTACGCGAAGGTGTTATGTATGACCTATTAGGTCGATTTAAACATGAAGATATCCGCGACCGCAGTGTACAAGCTCTAATGGGCCGTTATAATGCCGACCCTAAACAAGCAGAACGTGTTGTCAAGACAGCACAACAATTATTTGATGGTGTTGCTAAATCTCTTAATTTAACGAGTGAAGACAGTGACTTACTGCGTCGGTCAGCTTATTTACATGAAATTGGTTTAGCAATTAGTCATGGTGGTTATCATCGCCATGGTGCTTATTTATTACAGCATTCTGATATTCCGGGTTTCTCGCAAATTGATCAAAATCATCTTTCACATTTAGTTGCTCATCATCGTCGTAAATTACGAAATGATGTAAAAAACGAAATTTTGAAGGCTGGTGGTCATAAATTACTTTACTTAAGTTTATTGCTTCGCCTAGCAGTTTTACTCAACCATAGTCGAAGTGATCAGATGCTTCCTGCCATTGAACTGACCATCATAAATGATCAACAATGGCAGCTTAGTGTTTCTGGTGATGCCAAACAATGGCCATTGTTAGTTGCCGACTTGCATGATGAGCAAGAGCAGTTTAAGCATTGGGACATTGAATTGAATATTCAGTCGGAAAAATTTATCGATTAAAGGGATAATATTCGACCTATGAAAAAATCTACTCAGTCCAAAGCTTGGACAACGGTTCAAATTGCACGTCATCCTGAACGTCCGCAGTTTCTAGATTATGTCGGTGAAATCTTTACAGAGTTTGACGCCTTGCATGGTGATCGTTTGTTTGGTGACGATGGTGCGATGGTAGGTGGTCTTGCTCGTTTTGACGGTCAACCTGTGATGGTCATTGGACAACACCGTGGTCGTAGTACCCGTGAAAAATTAAAGCATAACTTCGGTATGGCTAACCCTGAAGGTTATCGTAAATCTCAGCGTCTATTAGATATGGCTGAACGTTTTAATCTTCCGGTTTTCACGTTTATTGATACTATGGGTGCTTACCCAGGTGTTGGTGCTGAAGAGCGTGGACAAGCCGAAGCAATTGCAACTAGCCTTGCTCAACTTTCACGTTTGAAAGTTCCTGTTGTTGCAACAGTACTGGGTGAAGGTGGTTCTGGTGGTGCTTTAGGTATTGGTGTGGCTGACAGAGTAATTATGTTGTCCCACAGTATTTATTCTGTGATTTCACCAGAAGGCTGCGCATCTATTTTATGGAAAACTGCTGAAAAAGCGGCTCAAGCGAGTGAAGCTTTAGGTTTGACAGCAGACAAATTACAATCTCTAGGTATTGTTGAATATGTAGTAGATGAAGGCGAAGGGGCACATTTAGACCCTGAGCAAGTCATGCAAAACCTAAAAGTAGTTTTGAAGCAAGCTTTGGATGAATTGCTACCACTGGATGCAAATGAACGATGCGAAGCACGTTATCAACGTTTAATGAAGTTTGGCAGCGCAAATTTAGGCATAATGTCTTAAAGCAGGCTCAACTGTTTTCAGAAAATAGTTCTTTTCTTATTGGATGTAGTGGCGGCATGGATTCAATGCTGCTACTACATTTGATGTCTCAAATTTTTCCTCAAAAGATCCGAGTAATTTATATCGATCATCAACTGCAATTACAAAGTGCAGAATGGGGGAAACTCGTTGCTAAACAAGCTACTCACTTAGATATTCCTTATATTATTCAAAAAGTTCAAGTTACCGAAGGTAATTTGGAAGCTCAAGCACGTCAAGCACGGTATCAAGCTTATCAACAGCATTTGCAAGCCAACGAAATTTTAGTGCTTGCTCATCATCAACAAGATCAGGCTGAAACAGTAATGTTGAGGTTGTTGTCGGGTGCAGGTGTTGATGGATTGGCTGCAATGCAGTCCATTGATTACCGTGTAGACATGACAATTTGGCGTCCTTTTTTAGATTTAACTCGGGAGCAAATTGCCGATTGGACTACTCAACTTGAAATTGAGTATGTAAATGACCCTACAAATTACGATATTCATTATGATAGGGCGTGGTCACGTGAGGAACTTTGGCCTTTTTTACAAAACCGCTTTCCTAAAATGCAGAAAGCACTTAGTCGAACCAGTCATTTGATGCAAGATGCTTCTGAAATTTTAGAAGAAGTTTTGATAGTCGATTTAAAGCATTGTGGCACTGCTGAGTGTTTAGACTTAACTAAATTGTTAGATTTATCGGCTGCCCGTCAGCGCCAGTTGCTTTCGGTTTGGATGAAAGGTGATGGGCAATATCGACCTGCATTTGAAATGGTCGAGCGCTTAAAAAATGAAGTGATTGATTCAAAGTCTGATGCACAAGCTGCATTACACTGGAATCAGTTTTACTATGTCCGTTATCAACATCATCTTTATAGATTGAGTAAGCAGGCTTTTCTTGCTGAAACATTAAGTCCAGTTGAAGCTGAATCGGAGCATCACTTCCAAATGGGAGAAATAGTGCATTACGCTTCAGGAAATTTTCAGATTAAACAAAAAAAAATCGGTTTGGCTTCATCTTTATTAAATGAAAAATTGAGAATAATTCGACGTCAAGGTGGGGAAAAAGTCCATTTATATGGCCGTATTGGTCAATGGCCATTAAAAAAAGCAATTCAAGAAGCACATATTTTGCCTTGGCTTCGTCATACAATTCAAATATTAGTCATAGATAATGTTATGCTTGGGGTTTTTACACCGAAAGGATTTTGGTTGGCTCAGTCTCCGTATTGTGAGCAAGGAGGATGGCAACCAGATTTAATTTCTCATTCTTGTAATCTGGTAAATGGCGAATATGGTTATGGCAAGTGCAGTAAATTGTAATATCTGTTTTATTGGTGGCGGTAATATGGCCCAAGCTTTAATTGGCGGGCTGGTTTCAAGAGGTTTACCACCGACACGTATTACAGTTTCAGATCCTGTTGAACAGATCCGTCAATTATTACAAGAGAAAGAAGTCCACGTAACACAAGATAACGTGGCTGCAATTCAAAATGCTGATGTTGTCGTATTGGCGGTAAAGCCTCAAGTTCTGGCGACTGTTTTACGTCCCTTAAAAGGTCTGTTATCAGATAAATTGGTCATTTCAATTATTGCTGGTGCTGAAATTCAAACAATATCAAATTTAATTGATAGCGATCGAATTGTGCGAGTTATGCCAAATACACCAGCTCTGGTTCAAACTGGCGCTCATGGTATCTATGCAAATGATGTAGTGGGTACTTCGGATCGTGAATTAACAAGTCAGATTTTAGCAGCCACAGGCTTAACAATTTGGGTAAACTCCGAAGCTCAAATTGATGCGGTAACAGCAGTTTCTGGCTCAGGTCCTGCATATTTTTTCTATCTCATGGAAAGTATGATCCGTGCGGGTAAAAATTTAGGACTAGATGAAAAAGTTGCAACCGCGTTGACTCTTCAAACGGCTTTAGGTGCAGCTCAAATGGCAATTACCAGTTCAAATACTCCATCTGAACTTCGTAAAAATGTGACATCGCCAAATGGTACAACACAAGCTGCACTTGAAGTTTTTGACCGTGCACAAATCTCCCAAAATATTCAATCTGCATTGGCTGCTGCACAGAAGCGTAGCCAAGAATTGGCTCAAGAATTGAGTGACAGTGCGAAATAGCTTAAATAGGATAAGACAACTATGGGTGCAAATTCTGCGCTAATTTTTGGAATTTTAATTAATGTCGCGATTTTATTGGTCTTTTTCCGTTTTTTAATGCAATTAGCGGCAGTAAGTCCTTATAATCCTGTGGTTTTATCGACCGTAAAAGCGACTAAGATTGTTGATATTTTTGGCCGAATTTTTCCGACGGTCGCAAAAGGCCGATTTAATTTGGCTGCGTTGGTTCTTTTAATTACTTTGTATTTGCTGAAAATTTTCGGTGTGATGTATCTTTCTGGCTCTATGCCAAATAGTCCGATTCATTTACTGATTTTGACATTTGTAACTATGATTCAGGACTTGATTCGTTTCTGCCGTTATTTAATTTTCGCAACAATCATTTTGAGTTGGGTGGTCATGTTTATTCAATCGCGTTCACCTTATATTGAGGTGATTCAAGATTTAGCTGAACCATTACTCGCACCATTCCGTCGTTTATTGCCTAATATGGGAATGATTGACTTATCTCCAATTTTGGCATTTTTGGCACTCTATATTGCCGAGATATTAATGAATGAAGTAGCGAAAGTTCTATTAACAGGACTTTAAGCTGACTCAATAAAAAAGGGCTGTATTTCACAGCCCTTTTTTTATTTCTGTTAATTAATGAGCATCATCCCAGTTTAGTCCTTGTCCTACCTCAACCACTAAAGGCACGGAAATTTTTAGAACTGATTCCATGACATTTGCAATTTGTTTGGAAAGTTCTTCAGCAATGTTTTGATCTACTTCAAAAACTAATTCATCGTGTACTTGAAGAAGTAATTTTGCCTGATCTTTTGGCAGAATTTTATCTACTTCAATCATCGCAAGTTTAATAATATCAGCTGCACTACCTTGTAAAGGTGCATTGATCGCAGCACGTTCGGCAGCCTTACGTACCATCACATTTCGTGCATCAATATCTGGTGTATATAGACGACGGCCTAAAATGGTTTCAACAAATCCTTGCTCTGATGCAACTTGACGCGTGCGTTGCATATACTCATAAATGCCAGGATAACGTTGGAAATATTGCTTAATATAGTTTTGTGATTCTTGACGTGTGAAGCCTAATTGACGAATTAAGCCAAACTCAGACATACCATAAAGTAGACCAAAGTTTACTGCTTTGGCTTGACGGCGCTGGTCATTAGTCACATCTTCAATTGCAATACCCAATACTTCGGCAGCAGTACGACGGTGAACATCCTGTCCGTGCTGGAACGCATGTACTAACGCATCATCTTGAGAAAAATGTGCCATTAAGCGTAGTTCAATTTGCGAGTAATCGGCAGCCAATAGAACTCGGCCTTCTGGTGCAATGAATGCTTTACGAATCTGACGACCAATTTGTCTACGAATTGGAATATTTTGTAAGTTAGGATCAGAAGAGGATAGGCGACCTGTTGCTGTTAAAGCTTGATGATAGCTCGTATGTACACGATGCGTATCATTATGAGACTGCTCAACCAAACGGTCCGTATAAGTACTTTTTAGCTTTGCCAATCCGCGATGTTCTAAGATAATTTCCGCTAAAGGATGTTCAATTTTTTCTAAAACACTTTCGCTTGTACTGTATTGCCCAGTTGCGGTTTTTTTACCACCTTTGATTCCTAATTTATCAAATAGAATTTCGCCTACTTGTTTAGGTGAGGCAATATTAAAAGTTTCATCTGCAATTTCCATGGCCTGATTTTCAAGACCTTCCATAGTTTTTGCAAATTCAACACTTAAGTTATCGAGGAATGCATGATCTAAACGAATGCCATCTTCTTCCATGCCTGATAAAATTCGGGCAACTGGCATTTCGATGTTATATAAAATATTTTCTAACTCAGGGAATGGCTTAAGTTTATTTGAAAGCACTTCATACAAACGATAGGTGACATGCGCATCTTCTGCTGCATAGTGGGCAGCCACTTCAATCTCAATTTGATTAAATGTTTTCTGCTTTGCACCTTTGCCGGCAATTTGCTCAAAAGTTGTTGTTAAGTGACTTAAGTAGACACGAGCAACATCATCCATTCCATGACGAGTCGCTGCCGCATTCAATACGTAAGATGCCAACATGGTATCGAAATACCAGCCTTTTAGCTCAATACCGTGGTTTGCAAAAATGTGTGCATCATATTTAAGATGATGGCCAATTTTTTTAACCGCTTCATTTTCTAATACAGGCTTAATTTGAGCCAGAATTTGCTCACGGTTCAGTTGCTGTGGAGCATTTTCATAGTTATGCGCCAAAGGAACATAGTAGGCATCTTGCGCATCAAATGCGATTGAAAAACCGACCATCTCCGCAATACGATAGTCAAGACTCGTGGTTTCTGTATCAATGGCAAAATGATCGGCATTTTGCATGCGTTGCCAGAGTTGATCCCATGCTTCTTGAGTTAAAATAGTGTGGTAATTGGCGGTTCCAAGTTGGTCATCTTGACTGGTTAAGCTTGCCTGATCTTCAGTTTCTATAGAATCAGCCGGTTTAACTTCATCTTGAACTACGACCTGTGAAACTTGTTGTTTATAGCTAGAGCTGTTCGGATTATTTGGATGATCAAGCGACTGTAACTGATTTCTAAATTCAAGCTCAGTATATAGGTTGCGCAAAGCATCAACATTTGGGTCGATAAGCTTTAATTCATGCCAATCGAGTTCTAAAGGAAGATCGCACACAATGCTTGCTAACTGATGATCAAGCTTAATATTGTCTAAATTATCTTTGATATTCTGGCTAATCTTGCCTTTAAGTTGGTCTGCATTGGCAATGATATTGTCCAACGTGCCATATTCAGTTAGTAATTTGGCTGCTGTCTTTGCGCCTACACCCGGTACACCCATAATACCGTCAGATGCATCACCCATCAGAGTCAAGTAGTCGATAATCTGATTTGGCCAAACGCCAAATTTTTCAAATACACCGTCGGTGTCCATTACGCGATCTTTAAAGCTATCTTCTAACTTTACATGATCATTAACTAATTGAGCCATGTCTTTATCTCCAGTCGAGATAAGAACATGGTGTCCTTCGAGTACGGCACGTTTAGCAAGTGTACCGATAATGTCATCTGCTTCTGCGCCAGGGAGACTATATAAAGGAATACCTTGAGCTTTAATCAATGCATGTAAATATGGAATTTGTTGAGACAACTCTTCGGGCATGCTCGGGCGGTCACCTTTATAGATCGGTGAAAGCTTATGACGGAAGGTTGGTTCGGGGGTATCAAAAATTACGGCCATATGCGTTGGTTGCATACGACGCATCAATTTTTGAATCGCAGAAATTGCTCCACGTATTGCATTGGTATGTAACCCTGTAGAGGTCGTCAATGGTGGTAATGCATGATATGCACGAAATAAAAAATAGGACCCATCAACCAAGACAAATGGTGGCATTGAACAATTCCTTAATCTGAATTACGGGTATTTTACGTGAAAACGGATATGAATGCAGATTTATGATTTTTGCAGTATTTTGTATGTATAAATATACGCTTGTATTTGCTTAAAGTAAGATGACATGTAATGAAGGTGTCATATTGCTAAGCCCATGTATAAAAAAGACAAACAGGGAATGATCATTGTTTTGATCGCTTTGACTTTGTTTTTAGCCATGTCAATTGGTTTTAAATTTCATAGTGCCGTTGTTGTTTTATCTATTGCATTTATCGTAATACTGGTTCAGTTATTGTCAAATCTGCATCAGCGTCTGACCCATTTAGAACAACAGTTTTCTCATCAAGCAACTCCTCTTTATTCTATTCGTATGCAAACAACAGTGATTTATGCGGCTACTTTGGTTGCATTAGTTGCTTATATGAATCACTGGATGTGGATTGCTGGCGGTGCATTACTGGTTTTATTGTTATGTTTAGTCCAAACGATTAGTGCATTTCATACTCGACTGTTGTACCTCGAGACAGTAAAACAAACTGTTCATGTGAATGAAGTTGTAAATACAGATGCTGTAACACCCGTACTAGAGCCAATTGATCCAAACAATATGATCAAACCAGCTCTACCTGAAACGAACACTTTAGATAAAAAAGAAAATCTAGCTCCTGTACAAACTGCATGGTGGCAACCAGCAATAGATTGGATGATACATGGCAATCCAATTTTAAGAGTTGCTGTTGCTGTGCTCATGGTTGGGGTAGTGTTATTACTGCGTTTTGCAAGTGAACATTGGCAGCTGAGTTTAGGTGTGAAACTTGGATTTATCGCTATTGCTGGAGGCGTATTAACCGGATTTGGATATACCTTGCAAAAGAAAAATCAACTTTTTGCTGTGGCATTACAAGGTGTTGGACTGGCTGTTATATTCCTAACACTCGTGTTCTCACATCATTTTGGTGTGATTGCCAATCTAACTACAGCTAGCATCTTATTTACTATTTTATTAGCAATCACTGTATTTTTAAGTTTAAAGCAACAGGCGATTTATTTAGCGATTTTAGCACTCGGCATGGCTTATGCTGCCCCATTGGTGATTCCGCAATATCGCCCTGATGTGGTTTTCTTATTCAGCTACTATTTGGTTATTAATCTTGCGGTTGCCGCCGTTAATTTTATTCAGCCTTGGAAAATCTTAAATCAAATCGCTTTCTTTGCCACGATGTTTATTGGTGGTACTGCAATCGCATTTTATGCAGAACCTGCAAAATTTGACACATTGGACTGGATTTTATGGCTGCATATAGGATTATTTATTTGGTTAAGTGTGCGTTATAGCCAAAATATAGCGCGGGTTTCAGAGCATGAAAAACAAGAAGGGATTCGTTTACCCCCTTTGTTGGATGTGGGTCTTATTTTTAGTGTTCCAGTATTAGGCTTTACATTACACGCTTATTTAGTTCATGAGTCTACACAAGCGTTGACGATTGGCGCCGCAGTATTAGCGGGAACTTATGCACTATTAACTTTCTGGATCAAAAAGAGTCATCCTCAACTTTCAGTACTAGCAAAAAGCTTTTTCATTCTTGCCGTTGCATTCTTTGCTTTAATATTTCCACTTGCGAAAGGGGCGCATTGGACTGCAATTGGTTGGGTTGCTCAAGGTACGGCCCTCATTGTATGGGGAGTAACTGAGCGCTACCGTTTGAGCCGATATATTGGTGTCGTTTTAGTTTTACTCAGTTCAGTTGCATTGTTTTATCAATTTTGGGCGAATGCAGAGTTCCCGACTCTAAGCACAAGCATTTATGCAATTGCCCAATTCATTTCGGCCTATTATTTATTGCAATACAACACTAAAGAGCAACACTATTTTAGTGCCAGCATGTTTAGCGGTATTTTCTTATGTTTAGGGATGTATGCAGGTGCTGTAGCGGGTGTAGAAATAATGGCATGGCAACATCATGGCTTAAGCCCATATTTGATGATTGCGATACTATTATTATCAATATTTAGTGTAGTGGTTCACTACAAACTAAGGGTCCAATGGCAGAGTCTACAGTTAAGTTTAATTGGCCTGTTATTATTGTTAATTTTGGGTGAGGCATTTACCAGTCAAGTATTCAGCATGTTTAAATGGCCGAGTATATTACAGCAGAGTACTTTCCTCATCGCAGCAACGCTTCTTAGTGCTTTATTCATTATGGCTCAACCGCAGTTAGGTCCGTCTGGATATTTAAAGGTCTGGTCTGGTTTAAGTTGCTTAGCATTAGCAACAGTGGGGTTGGCGATCTTTCCACAAATGCCAATAGTTGCTTTGGCTTTTGTACCCGTAGTTTATTCACTCTGGGCGTATAAGTCCTATAAAACTGCTTTGTTACATCAAATTCCGGTATGGTGTTTAAGTTTACTTTGGTTGCTTGCGGTGAGTGTCGATATCCATTCTGCCGAGTACTTTTATTTTGTTCCTTTGTTTAACTTAACTGATTTCCTTTCAATTGCAGTATTTGCAGGTCTTCTCTTTATTATCTATCAACATGCTTTTGATCAAGATAAATCGCTTGAGTGGACTTTTAAAATTACAACAATTCTAGTGGGATTATTAGTATTTAGTAGTGTGGTGGTCAGAGGTTTGCACCATTACTGGGCGACACCACTATGGAGCGCTGCAATTTGGACAAATGGCGTAGTACAGCTAAGTTTGACATTACTTTGGGTTGTATTAGCGTTCATTTTAACCACATTCTCAAGTCGAAAAATGATTCGTCAATTGTGGTTCGTGGGTGCTGCGCTTTTAGGAATTGTAGTATTAAAACTAATTTTGCTTGATCTATCGCAAAGTGCGACTTTAACTCGGGTCATTTCATTTATTGGAGCAGGTGGGGTAATGCTAATTATTGCTTATATTGCACCATTACCACCGTCATCCGCTGTACAGAAAAGTGAAGAGCCTAAGCTTTAGGCTCTCGTTTTAACTCATTTTGATTAGTATATTGATCGATATCATCTTCAGCAAAAACAGTAGATGGTCGATCAATCAAACCCATTTTAGGAACAGGAATTTCAATTCGGTTATCTAAAAATCCATTTCGAATTCTTTCTTGCATTTCATCCCGAACTTTTAAAGAGTTTTCTTGTCGACACCACATTGTGAATAAAAGCTCAATCGATGATTCTCTGAATGCAGTAACTGTAACAGCGGGTTTAGGATCATCTAACACAAGTGGATAATGAGCTGCGACATTCAGTAGAACCTCACGCACCTTAATAATGTCTTCGTGAAAGTTAATTGCTAGTGTAATTGGAATACGCCGTATTGGGTATTTAGATAAGTTGTGTACAGGGGCACGAATAAGCTGTTCGTTTGGTAAACGAATATAAACATTGTCGAGTGTAAGTAATTTTACAGAGAGCAGGTCGATTGAGATCACTTCACCTTCAATCGTATTTCCACGAATGAGAGTAATCTGGATCGTATCACCGACTTCAAACGAACCTTCACCAATTAAAAATAAACCACTGATTAAGTTACTGGCAGACGTTTGCGATGCGAAACCAAGTGCTACGGTTAGAATCCCTGCCGCGCCAAGGAATACACTGAGTTTAAAACCAGCTTCTTTTAAACTCGTCATAATGAAGAGTAAGAAAATAAAATAAAAAATACCGCGCCGCCAAACCAAACGTTGATGAGCATTAAAACGTGAGCCAATGGTTCTAATAAATGTATTGGAAATAATACGGGCAAGCACAAAACCAATAAAACACAGTACAACACCGACTAAAATTTCACTAATACGTTCGGTATTGATATTGGTAAATATACTGGTGAGGCTATCAGCGATATCCTTAGGAATATTTGAATCAGCCATATAAACCTCTTAAAAGAATGAATCAAACATATTGAATAATGCTCCACCAGGTGAACGTGGTGGATGAACATAGGTCACTTCACCCGCAAGTGGTGGAGTGCGGTTTTCAATACGAATGCGTGCAGGACGATCAGAGCCTTCATAGAAAACTTTAATTTGAGAAGTCCATAAGCGCCCAGTACTTTCACTATAAAAAAGAGGCAGAGCGGTAACAGGTACATTCATGCGGTCAAAACGCAATTGATGATTACTGGTATTGTGAAAATCAATTGGAGTTACAGCACGAAAAGCACGGGGTGTTAACAGGTTCAAATCGGTACGCCCATCTACGGAAGTGGCATAACAGATTTCGCCTTGCTGGGCATTTGGACCAAACCATGTATCTTTAGGCTGAATTAGAGGAATTTCAAACAAAGGCTCATGCTGACTTTCAACTAAACCGGCAATCCATAGCGGTGTACTAATATAAAGAGTTCCGCGTTGTCCCGCTGGAATGTAGATAGGGTCAACAGGTTTAATTACTACGGAACGGTCTGCCAGACGTGGCATCAGTAGAAATTCTGGATTAGTTTTCCGGAACATGTAGCGTTCTACTTGAACAGTATGCGGAAAGGCAAAATTCGGATCTGCGATTGGGTGCCAATCTTGCTCATTATCGTCTTGAAGAGATGGGCGATAATATTCGATACGCCATTCTTTGATGCCGCGCGTTAGACGAAAAAGCATTGAACCGAATTGCCATGCTTTAGCCTGATTAATTTCAAAGTGCTGTTCGCCCCACCATTTTAAAGAATTCTGGGGACGAGGCTGATATTCATTATTTTCAAACAAGACGTAAAATTCCTCTACCGAGTTGTTAAACAGACTTCACGCTGTAATCTGCTTAGAGTACACTCAAAATCATCTTACTCATCATTATAAATTGTGATGCAAATATTGAAACAAATACAAGTTCCATATAGTTTTGCCAAGCGTCATGGTGTTTTATTTCGTTATGACGGTGATCAAGTATTTATTATTAGACGTCAAAATACTGAAAAAATTGCATTGCAGGAAGCAAGACGAATTCTAGGTAAGCCAGCTCACTACCAATTATGTACTGAACATGAATTTAATGCACTGCTTAGTACAAGTTATGCGCGAGATACAGGGGAGTCACAAGAAGTTGCAGCAGGTTTAGAAGATCATCCTGATTTATTAAGTTTGGCTGATCAGGTTCCAGAAACAGAAGATCTGATGGATCAAGAAGATGATGCACCTATTGTCCGTCTTATTAATGCGCTACTTTCAGAAGCAATACGGGTAGGAGCTTCTGATATTCATATTGAAGCTTTTGAAAAGAAACTATCTGTACGATTACGTGTAGATGGTCAATTACGTGAAATTGTACAACCACGCCGTGAGTTGGCGCCTTTGCTGGTTTCACGTATTAAAGTCATGGCAAAACTCGATATTGCGGAAAAACGGGTGCCGCAAGATGGGCGTATTTCTTTACGTCTTGCTGGACGTGAAGTAGATGTACGTGTTTCGACTTTACCTTCATCGCATGGTGAAAGGGTTGTAATGCGTTTGCTTGATAAACAAGCTGGTCGTCTTAATATGATCCATCTGGGGCTGATGGCAAATGACTATGAGCGTTTAACTCAGCTCGTACATCGTCCGCACGGGATTATTTTGGTAACAGGTCCTACAGGCTCGGGGAAAACGACGACCTTGTATGCAGCCTTATCGGATCTAAACGACAATACGCGTAACATTTTGACAGCCGAAGATCCGATTGAATATCAACTTGAAGGTATTGGGCAGACACAAGTCAATACTAAAGTGGATATGACTTTTGCCCGCGCTCTAAAGGCAATGCTACGTCAAGATCCAGATGTGGTCATGGTGGGGGAGATTCGTGATCTGGAAACTGCTGAAATTGCAGTACAGGCATCATTAACAGGTCATTTGGTTTTATCTACACTGCACACCAATACAGCTATTGGCGCGGTCACCCGACTTAAAGATATGGGGATTGAACCATTCTTATTATCGAGTTCTTTAATTGGAGTGATTGCTCAACGCTTGGTTCGTACCTTATGTCAACATTGTATGACATGGCGTGAAGCAGATACTTTCGAAAGACAGGTATTTCAGCATATTCATAGTGAGTCTATTTTGAAGTTACCACAGGCTCAAGGATGTGATCATTGTTCACATTTAGGTTTTAATGGGCGTACGGCTATTTATGAAATCGTGCCTGTTGATGATTCTATGCGCCGTCAGATTCACGGAAATGCGGCTGAATATGAATTAGAAAATCATGCTCGTCAGTACTCTGGCTCTATTCGTGATGATGGTTTACGCAAAGTACTTACAGGTAAAACTACACTCGAAGAAGTGCTTCGAGTAACCAATGAAGCAAGTGAAGCATAATTTGTAACGTGCAATAAAAATGCCCGATAAGATTCGGGCATTTTTGAAACTTGAAAAATTACTCAGTCACAATATTAAAGTTCACATCAATATTATTGCGAGTTGCATTTGAATATGGGCAAACGATATGAGCTGCTGCAACTAACTTTTCAGCTTCTTCACGGTCCATGCCAACTAAGTAAACATTTAAAGTTACTTCAATACTAAAACCTGTAGGAATTGGACCAATACCTACTTCGCCTTCTACATACGCATCTTTGCTAATATTAAATTTATCGCGGTTTGCAACAAATTTTAAAGCGCCTAAAAAGCATGCTGAATAACCAGCTGCAAATAATTGCTCAGGATTTGTTACAGCACCACCAGCGCCACCCATTTCTTTAGGTACGCCAAGTTGTACATCTAATACACCGTCTGATGAGGTTGCGCGGCCATCACGACCACCGGTTGCTTTAGCTTTTGCGCGATAAACAACTTTTTCTAATGACATCGTTTTTATTCCTAAAATAAATTGAATACAAATATATCGTACACGACTTAATTATTTTGACAAGTATATTTTTTGAAAAAATTGCTGTTTATTTGACTAGGTTTGTACGGAGTTTAGTAAGTTGATCTTTTAGGTCCAGTAGCGTTGTCATATCACATGAACTTGCATCTAATACTTCGGCTGGAACATTCATTGCCTGATCTTTTAATTTTTTTCCTTCATCGCTTAGCGTAATAATAACTTGGCGTTCATCTTGCGTTGAGCGAGTGCGATGAAGAAAATGTAGGGCTTCTAATTTTTTCAGAATAGGGGTGAGAGTTGATGATTCTAAAAAAAGCTTGGCACCAATTTCTGAAACAGTAACTTCATCCTGTTCCCATAAAACCAACATCACCAAATATTGAGGATAAGTAATACCCAAAGGCGTTAGGAGTTTTCGGTAGAGCTGATTAAGAGCTAAATTTGTTGAATAGACGAGGAAACATAGTTGATTCTCAAGCTTTAAGTTTTTACAGTCTTGGTCCATATATTCCTCAAAGAAACTAATATTGCTTTTGTAGTATATCGCGTTCTATTCAGTTTCTTAAATGTTCATAAGAATAGGTTATGAATAAAGTAAATTAGGGCACATAAAAAATGGAATAATTAAATCAATTATTCCATAAGATAAAAATCTTTTAGATAAAATTGTCTACCATAGATCTGCAATTTTTTTCATTAAACGCGCACGATATTTAGCGGTAGGATTATTTACACTACGTTGTTGCTCTTGTTCATAAAAATCTTTCCAAGCAGTAATCATTTCAAGTGTTGTTCCTTGTTTTTTAATCATAGAAACATCTGCTGGTTGAATATTTTCTAAACGTTGTCTTGCGCCTTCTGCGCCAGTTCCCCATCCAATTATTCTTTGGCCAAATGCAGGCAAAGGAATATCTTTAGGAGTAGAGGGAAGAATATCTGATTTGAGTTGTGCGGTTGGTGAAGCGAAATGATTCGTTGTGCCAAACTCTGCATAACAATGAATATTTGCCCCCAAGCAAAAAAAGCTAAATAAGTATTTCCACATGAATAATTAAACTTTTAATAGTGAATCAATTTACGGTGTGTCATTAGAGGCATTGAAGAGCGGACGAGATCTTGTGCTGTTAAATCAAAAGGTACAGTGATTAAACCATTCCCTTCATATCCAATCATACTTAAAATTTGACCACGACTATCTGTTGCCCCCGAGTGTCCCCAGGTTTGTCGTTTTTCACCATGCCAGCCCTGTTGTGCTGCACCTAAAACATAACATTGGCTATCCATTGCCCGAGCCTGTAGCAAAAGTTGCCAATGCATTTGCCCAGTTGTGTAAGTAAATGCAGCAGGAGCAGTAAGAAGATGAGCGCCTTGTTGTCTTAGTGTTAGAGCAAGCTCTGGAAAACGTAAGTCATAACATACCATTAAGCCAATATTGCCAAAAGGGGCTGATGTGACTACTACGTCTGTGCCTGGTTCAAAGAAACGAGACTCTTGATAACCACCGACCGCATCACCAACTTGTACATCAAATAAATGGATCTTGTCATAACGTGCTTCTGTACGCTCAGGACTGATACAGAGGCTAACGGTTCGGACGCGACCATCTTGAATCGTAGATCCATCTGGACGGAATGGACATGGTAAGGTTCCAGCTACAATCCAGATTTGATATTGATGTGCTAGTTGCTCAAGCCTTTGTTGAATAGATTCAAATTGCTCAGCAGTTTCACGTTGTTTTCCAGCAGCAAAACATACAAAGTTTTCAGGGAAAACAATTAGGCTAGCATTTTGCGCCTTGCTTTGTTGAATCAAAGACTCGATGACTTGAAAATTATTTTCAATATCATCTTGAGAGTTCATTTGAGCAACAGAAACAAGAGTCATATTCTAATCCGGCTTAATCGTGAAAATCAGGCATTTTGCTTATCCGATACCTGTTCAAGCGTATCTTGTTCTTTCTGTAACTGCTTCACAAGTGGTTCAAACATATTCTGATTGTTTGCATTGAGTTTCATCAATGTCTTATGTGCATCCAGAACAGTTCTTAGCATTGCATTATGAGTGATTTGTTCATCTGTTAATGTTAACGTACAAACATTAGGATCACCACAATAATTCAAAATGACAAAAACCTGCCCTAGCCCCATACTGTTGGCTAAGGTTGTGATATCTGGATTGGTAGATAGCATCACAGCTTGAATATGATGAGTCTGTTTCAGCTTTAAACCTAGCTTGGCTAAGATACCTAATACAGTACTATCAATAAATGTTGTTTGGGTTAAATCAACGATTGCACCAACAACATTCTCTTGCTGTTCAATTCTGTTTAAAAGTTTGTCTAGACTTATACAAGAATGGGCTCGCACTTCACCAATAAGTTTGAAAATATGCGTTCCATTTAAACTTGCATATTCAACATGACCTGTTGACATATAAATGCCATTTTCAGAGAAGGATAGAAAAATTATCACATAGTGCCATCTCAGACTCAAGAGTCCTTAGGTCGTATATTATGTAATTAATTGATTCGTAAATTAATTCATTCGACAAAGACTGAAGATGGCAATATCATCGGCCACATGATCGGGTGCTTGAAATGATTGATTTTGCAAATGATGGACCAATTGTTGGAACTGATCATTCAAACCACCATCAAAGGGTTCGAGGGCTCCATCAGAGCAAACAATGAAGCGCGCATGGCGATTTAATGTACAAATATGCTCTTCAACTTCGAGTTCATCAGTTAAACCTAATGGAAAACTGCTCGTTGTTAGAATTTTAGGTGCTTGATTGGGCTCAAAAATGATAGGAGGAGGGTAATGGCCGGCACTTGACCAACGAAGAGTGTGCGTTTCAAGATTTAAAATACCCACAACAATCGTAATATGCTTTTCAATATTTTCTTGAACCAACATCCCGTTTAATTTTTTAATTAATTGTCTTGGGGTTTTAGATCGACCATGGAAAGCTGCCATCCATGATGTTAGCAAACTACTCGTTACACCATGACCTGAAACATCTGCAAGATAAAATAAAACTTCTTTATCGTTTAATTTCCAATAGTCATACCAATCACCGGAAAGATAAGCGGAAGGCTGAAAGAAAGTTTCGACTTCATAATTTAATAAATCGATTGGGTTTGGTAATAAGCGTTTTTGTAATTCAGCAGCCGAAGGTAAGTCACGGCTATCTTGATTACGCTTATATTGAGCATCAATTCTTGATAAGGCTTTGTTTAAATCGTTAGGTAGTTGATTCCATACCCAACCTGCAAGAGCACCTGCTTCCCATGCATGAGCTAAAGCGCTACCTTCATTTTCAAAAGCAATTACAATAGTCGGTAAATTCCACTTATAAGTTAAGAAATCTTGTACATCTGCAATTGCAATGATGGTTGGATCATATAAGTCTAAATCATCTATGTTAATGACTTGTAAGCCTGGTAGTTTATCCAAAGCTTGCTCTAAATAAGGAATAGAGCGTGTCGGTTTAATAAAATACATAGAAGATATGGTAGTCCTTTTATATGATCACTTTATTCATCATAGAGTATGTATGATCAAAATCAAGGTATTGCCGAACTCTCAATCCGAGCAATACCTTTATTTCATCTTTTAAGGGTTTTGATTCTCATCTGATGTATCTTCTGAATCATCATCAATGAAAGACACATCAGCTGAATCACCTTTTTTCTCAGCAATTTGGAATGCTTTACGTTGGAGATACAAGTCTCGAATCATGGCATATTGATCACCCTGTAAGGTCTGATCTAAGTCTAGATATTGAGCACGTGTATCAACAGCTTGTAATAAGTTACTCGACCAATAAACACCATCTTGATCATCAAGAATATATTTCTGTGGACGAGCTTGAGCATCTACTGCTAAACCAAAACCATCACGTAAAGTACTTGGCCCAAAGAAAGGTAGCATAAGGAATGGACCAGAAGGCACACCATAGTAACCAAGAGTTACACCAAAATTCTCTTCCTCAGTTGGTAAACCTAAGCGGCTGGCTGGGTCTGCCAAACCAAGAGTAGTTAAGGTGTTAATTGTAAATCGACCTAAAGTTTTTGCTGCACGAGCTGGACGGCCTTGAATAAGCTGGTTAACAGCATTCCATGGTTCTCCTAGGTTTTTACGGAACTGGCGATAAGAACCGCGTACGTCTTCTGGTGTTTTTTCTTTATATTGAACTGCAACAGGACGCAAAAAGTTTCGGTCCAACATGTCATTAAAAGAATAAATTGGACGGTTCAGAGATTGCAAAGGATCTTTTACAGGATCTGGTTGTGCTGCATTTGCATTTATTTTTAAATCTTTAACCTTAATATTTTTTAAATCATTAATAATTTGTGATCGAACATGATGAGGTCCAACTTCTGCTGATGAGTTAGCATTAGGAGATTCACTTATAGTACTTTCTTGAGCATATATAGAGGTGCAAACACCTACAGATAACACGCTTAATAAAATTAAATTAGAATAATTCATATAATTCCTTAACCGCCAGCCAGGCTAATACTTAATGTGCAGTTGGGTGGAGATATGTTTTAATACAAAATCGATAACCTATTATCAATGTAAAATTGATCAAATAATATAGATAATATGCTAAAAAGGTTAAAAAATAGCCATACGATATGATTAATTTGAAAAAGGTATTGCAAAGGGATCTTAATCCTCTATAATGCACATCCATCGGCGGTGATGCAGATAGAAACTTGTTGAAAAACAGTTACTTGGAATTGAGTTGGTTGCTTTTGAGTTGGTTGCTT